>CAVRVX010000033.1:0-29399 GCA_963724735.1 uncultured Alphaproteobacteria bacterium | reverse complement strand
TCACAAGCGCGTCAATCGCAGGCAGCTTTCAGCGCTGCGTGATAAAGTCATTTAAGCGCAATAAATAAAGAGAACCGGCGCGGCTGCCAACCTGAACCTGTGCCCTGGTCCGAGGCATTCCATTCAAAATTGACCCCATAAAGCGGGAGGGAGCGTTGGCTGCGGATCGCGGAGCCGACAAAAGGTTCGGGATTAGAGGGCAGGTCCACCGCCGCGGGGAAACAAGCTACGAGGAAGCGCGCAGGAAGGCGGTTTGGCATGCGGGCGCCCCTGCCCGCTTTCCGGAGCTGATCGTCCAGGCGCTAGCAGGCCGCTGAAAATGTGACCCTGGAAAGCGTGTTCTCCGGTGGGCCTGAGTTCTGACGCGAGGTGCAACACACCCCCCAGCCGATTTGGTATCGGCAGGATCGAGACCTCAGGGAGTGTTGCCATGCGCGGCTATTCGCATTTGTCAGATGACGAGAGAGAACAGATTGGTTTGTTGAAGGTCCTGGGCTATTCGATCGGCGCCATCGCTCGGGCGCTCCGCCGTCCAAAGTCGACGATCTCACGCGAACTGTCCCGCAATAGGCTGCCGAGCGGGCGCTACTCGCCGCTTCACGCCGCCGGAGCTTATCAATTGCGCAGGCGGCGTGAAGCGTTGATCGAGAAAGACCGGGCCTTGCGGAGCTTTGTTCTCGACCGCCTCGCAGAAGGGTGGACGCCCGAGCAAATCGCGGGCTGGCTGAAAGCCGGAAACGAACGCCGTCTGCGGGCCGTGGGCTGCGAGACGATCTACGCCTTCATCTACCGCGCCGCCCAAAAGGCCGAGCAGCTGTGGCGTTATCTCACGCGACGTCACAAACGCCGTCGCCCGCGCCGATCGAGGCCTTCGCGAGATACCATAAAGGATCGTGTCTCTATCCATGAACGGCCCGAAAATATCGACGCCAGAACCGAGGCTGGTCATTGGGAGGGCGACCTCATCATCTGCAAGCGCACACGGCCCGTGCTCGTACTCCATGAGCGCAAATCCCGCATGACGCTCGCAGCGAGGCTCGTCGGAAAAACCGCCGCCGAAACCATTTCGGTCATGCTGGCGGTCTTTGCCCGCATCGAACCCACGCTGCGCAAGTCCATTACTTTCGACAATGATACCGCCTTCGCCCAGCACGCTCGCCTTAAGACAATGTGCGCCATGACCACTTGGTTCTGTGACGCCTACGCGTCGTGGCAGAAAGGCGGAGTTGAAAACGCCAATGGCCGATTGCGACGCTGGTTGCCGCGTCAGATCGACATCGACAAAGTGTCCGACGAAGAAATCCAGGACATCATCCTCACCGCTAATCTCACGCCGAGAAAATGCCTCGGTTTCAAGACGCCATTCCAGGCGATCCTCAAAGAGCTTGGCAAAGACGTGCAGATCCGGTTTTCATAGACCCATTGCACCTCGCTCCGGAATCCACGGGGAGGAGGCGCTGGTTTCGATATCCGAGCTTGCCGAGTTGAGCGGCTTCATAGTCTGCGGCTTATTCAAGCGGCGGCTCCGATCAATCTTGGCAGCTTGATGAGATCGTAGGCGACCATGGTCCATATGAATTTGAAGTCGAGCTTCTTCACGCCGCGCAGCATGGGCCGAGCCAGTCCGCCAATCGTCTTGCCCCAGCCGAACGGCTCTTCAACCCGCTTGCGCTTTTGCTGACTGATCTCGTACCCGGAATGGCGGGTGGTGCGGCCGTCGATGGCGGAGCGGCGAGCCGTCGTGTTTTGAGCGATGTGCGGCGTCACATTGAACGCGCGCATGTCGGCGGCGAAGTCGGCCGTATCGAAGCCTTTGTCGGCACCGACAGTAATGCGCTGAGCACCCGGCGAAAAACGCACGATCATGGCCTTCGCCGCCTCGCGTTCGACCGTGCCCGACACCGGTCGTAGCTCCGCCTCGACGACGAAGCCGTTGCGGTTCTCCGTCAGCACATTGCCAATATAGGAAAGCTTCGCCTCCTTGCCTTTGCCCTTCTTGTACAGCTTGGCCTCGGGCTCCGTCGTCGAGGCGTGCGTGTCATTGCTGCGCTTCTCGCCATGGAAATCGCGCTCGCCGTTGCGGCCGAAGGACGGCGGTTCGCCTGAACCGTCCTTCGCCACGAAGCTCTTCATCGAGGCCCACGCCTGAACCTGCGTGCCGTCGACCGAAAAGTGCTCGTCCGATAAGAGCGCGCGCACTTCCTTGTGGCTCAGCAGCTCGGATAAAAACTTGCGCGCCACCTCGGCTTCGAGCAGCCGGTCGCGGTTCTTGCTGAACACCGTCGGCACCCATACCGGGTCGTCCACGCCCAGACCGACAAACCACCGATAAAGCATATTGTACTGCAGTTGCTCCATCAGTTGCCGCTCGGAGCGGATCGTGTAGAACGCCTGCAGCAGCAGCGCCCGCAACAGACGCTCCGGCGCAATCGAGGGACGCCCGTCCTCGGCGTAGAGCCTGGCGAACTTGCCATCCAGCGCGGCAAGCACCTCGTTGACGATCAGGCGGATCAGCCGCAGCGGATGGTTCTCCGGCACGCGCTCTTCAATATCGATATAAGAGAACAGCTCGCCCGTCCGCTCGTCCGAACCGCGCATCGTTTCCTCCGCCCGCATCACTCGGCAAATCACGAATCAAATTCGCCGAACCATGTCACGGCGCGATGCAGAGTTTTTCAGCGGCCTGCTAGACGAGAACGACGTGATTGCCGCCGTGCGGCTTGCCCGGGAAGAGGGCAGGAAAATCGCGGTGCGCTCAGGTGGGCACAGTTGGGCCGGTTCGCACTTGCGCGATGGAACAGTGCTGCTTGACCTGTCCCAGCTCAGGGAAGTCTCCGTCGACGCCGAACAGATGACGGCGACGGCGCAACCCGGTCTTAAGGGCTCGGAGCTGGACGCGGCGCTCATCGAGCAAGACCTCTTCTTTCCGATCGGCCATTGCAAGAATGTCTGTATCGGCGGATATCTGCTGCAAGGCGGTTTTGCCTGGCGCGGCCGCGAGTTCGGGCCGTCCTGCATGAGCGTGACGGGCATCGACGCCGTGACGGCGGACGGCCGGTTGGTCCATGCCGAGGAGAGGCAGAACGCCGATTTATTTTGGGCGGCGCGCGGGGCAGGCCCGGGATTTTTTGCGGTCGTGACGCGCTTTTACGTCAAGTTATACAAGCGGCATAAAATTACGCTGAAAAACTTCTAACATTTATCCGCCCGATGTTTGGGAGCAGTTCTTCGGCTGGTCGCGAGCGATCGAGGGCGAGCTTCCGCCCGAAGTCGAGCTTACCAATCTCCTCTATCGTGACCCCTCCATTAGCGCGGATGCTCCTGCGGTGTCGGTGCTGGCGACGGCCTACTCGGACGACGAACGTCACGCGCGTGACGTCCTGTCTGTGTTCGAAGCCTGCCCGGCGCGCAATCGCGCGGTCATTGCCGATGTCGGACAGCCGACCACGCTCGGCGAACTGACAACTTACGGAACCGCCATGCATTACCCGGCCGACAAGCGTTTCATCGCGGACAACATGTGGACACATGCCTCCTTCGAGGAGTTGTTGCCCGGCTTGAAAGCTATCCAGGCAGGCCTGCCGCCCGCTCCCTCGCATATGGTGTGGTTTCCGTGGACGCTTGCGCCCGAGCGCCCGTCGATGGCGTATTCGGTCGAGGACGAACTGTATATCGCGCTCTACGGCGCATGGGGCCACGCCGCCGACGACGAGCGATACAGAACTTTCGTGACCGAGCGACTGCGCGCCATGGAACCTTTGTCCACGGGCATCCAGTTGGCCGACGAGAACCTCATCAACCGGCCACGACGGTTTGTCACCGACAATAACCTCCGCCGCCTCGATCAGATCCGCTCCGTTTACGACCCAGACGGCGTTTTCGTGTCGTGGCTGGGCCGGCCCGCTTTGGGTTAGGCGCCTGCTCCAATCAAACGGGCTGTGTGCGACGGAGTACGCATTTCAGGGTGAGAGTCTTTCGATCTCTCGTTTGTTTGAGTCGGCGGCGCGTGTTCGTTTTCCCTTCCTGACGTGGGAGCAGGACTGTGACTGACACTGCACATTCCAAGACCGTGGCTTCCGGCAAAACGCTCGAGCGCCCGCCGCTGCCTCCCGAGGGCGATCGAGACTATCTCGATGACCATCCCTTTGATCTCATCAAGTATCCGCTGCCCCAAGACGTCGTGGTCGAGGAAGCCAGGAGTTCCGATGCGCGACGGCATCGGCTTGGCGGCTACGATCTTCCGCCCCAAGGATGGACCGCCGGCGCCCGTCATTACTTCGATGACGCCATACGGCAAGGATCAATACGACCTATGGAATCTGTTCCGGGATGCGCCCGAGGGCACGGTTCCGGGCGGGGGAGGTTTCTACCTCGGACATATCGAAATCTCGGATCGCACGGCGTTCGAATCGCCCGACCCCGGCTTCTGGGTGCCCAATGGTTACGCCGTCGCACTGATTGATCAGCCGGGCCGCGGCAAATCGGAGTCCAACCCGTCGAACACGCCTGGGCCTGAAGCGCGGTGGCAAGATGCGATGGCCTGGTTCGAGCAGCAGGCGTGGTGCACGGGTAAGGTGGCGATGAGCGGCGTCTCCGCGCTGGCCGCGACCCAATGGATTGCGGCCAAGGGCGACTCCCCGCCTCAGCTCAAGGCGATCATCCCGTGGGAAGGCATCAACGAGACGGGGCCGGGCGGCGGCTATGGCGGCATTCCCGAACTGGCGTTTTCGCGGTGGCTCGAGTCGGACATGATGGTCCCCTTTCTCAATCGCGACGCGGTCGCTCCCGAGCCTTACATCCGCGGTTGGACGTTCGACATCGCCTCCATCAGCGTGCCAGCTCTTGTCTGCGCGAGCTTCTCCGACCAAGAGCTGCACACCTGGGATACGTTCGGCGCCTTCACTGAAATAAACAGCCGCCACAAATGGCTCTACAACCATCGCCGGCAAAAGTGGGCGGCTTATTATGGCAAAGAGGAGATGGCGTTGCAGAAGCGGTTTCTCGACCGCTTCTGCAAGGGCGACGAGCGCGCCATGGACGGCGTACCGCGCGTGCGCCTGGAGATCAACGCGAGCCGCTTCAAGTACAAGGTCGTCCACGCGAACAATTGGCCAGTCGAGGAGACGCAATACAAGTTTCTTTATCTTGACGCCGCCTCAGGCAGCTTGCGGCGCACGGCGCCGGCAACGCAGGCCAGCACGACAATTGCGCCGTCGCCGGTGGCCGACCCGTCCAATCGCGCGATCTTCGATTTCAAGTTCGACAAGGACACCGACTTGGTCGGGCACATGGCGCTCAAGCTATTTGTTGAAGGCGAAGAGACCGACGACGTCGACCTTTTCGTCGGCGTCGAGAAGCTCGATCATGATGGCAACGAGGTCTATTTCTTCAGCGCCTCGGGAGGCAACGCGAACGGCCCAGTGGCGCGGGGATGGCTGCGCGCCTCATGGCGGGAGCTGAATGCGGCGCGCGCGACGGAGTTCCGCCCGGTCTTGGCGATGACTGAACCAAAACCGCTTTCGCCCGGTGAGATCGTCGAGACCAATATCGCGATCATGCCATCCGGCACGACGTTCAAGGCCGGCGACACGCTGCGGCTTGTGATTCAATCGTGGTCGGTTCGCGGCCAGTGGGAGGGCGGAGAGACCCGGGAATGGGATAACATTAGAGTTGGGCGATGCCGTATCCACACCGGCGGACAGCATGCTTCGCGCCTTCTGATTCCTGTCGTTTCCTTTGCAAGCGAATAAAGCCGGGACCTTTGCCGAAAGCGGGGACCGCGTCATCGGGCCGGGCTCGGCTTGGCGAGGCGTAGTCGATCGGCGTCGATTTACGACGGCACGCGGCGACGCGGTTTGGCGCGCGGCGCAGCGCGACCTGATTTCATACAGAAGTTTTTCGGCCACCCTCGAGTTACGACTTCTTTTTGCCGTCCGGGCCAAATTGCTGGAGGTAACCCCACAAGTCGTCGGCCTCTTTTTCGTTCTTGATGCCGGGAAAGACCATCTTCGTCCCCGGGATCTTCGCCTTGGGGTCCTTGATGTATTCCTTGAAGGTCATTTCGGTCCACACAATCCCCGAGTTCTTATTGGCATCAGAATAATTATAGCCAGGAATGGTGCCCGAGTTGCGTCCCTCGAGCCCGTTCAGCAGCGGACCGACCTTGTTCTTGGCGGTCTCGCCGATGTCGTGGCACGGGGCGCACTTCTTGAACGCGGTCTGCCCCGCCGCGACATCGCCGGCGACGGCGACCACACTGGAGGCCGCTAAGGAAAGAGCCGATATCATTAGTTTCTTGAGCATGCAGCAATCCATCTATTGGTTACGTGCGTTTTCTTGCAAAGGCCGCGGAAGCGGCAAGCGGAGGCTGGGTGGAAGGGTCAATGCGGGTGAGCGCCCAACGCCTTGTGCAGACGGGCGTCGTGGGTTTCGAAATGACGGGAAAACCACGCTTCGAGTTGGCCGGCGAGAGAGCTGGCGGTTTGCTTCTCGTCCGCGAAATCGTCCATGATGTCGCGAATCTCGTCGAGCAACCGCTCGTGATCGCGCTTGTGCGCGGCGAGCTGGTCATACTGTCGCTCCCGCATGAAGCGCTCTTCCAGTGCAAAATGTGCGGAAATACCTTTGTAGAGGTCGCCAAAGAAACCTTCTACCGACCCGCCAGATCCCCCCTGGACCCATTCGTCGTACAACCGATTGATTAGGCCGATCAGCTCCTTGTGCTCGTGATCCACCGCCGCAATGCCGACGCTGTAACGGTCCTTCCATTGCAAGAGCGCCATGGCTTCATCCGTCCGTGCTGAACCAAGGGTGCGTCAACGAAATACGAACTCGCCGGCTTCCGGGCGAAAATCGATCACGAGCATCTGCGCTGGGGCGAGCGCGACATGTTTGGTGCTCTTGTGGTCGAATCCCTCGCTGCGCCCGGAGTCCCGCATGCGAACGGCGAGGTCATAGTCGCCTGCAGGCAACACGAATCGCTGATAGACGCGCGAGGGGCCGTCGCCGGCGATCCCAGTCGGCGGCAGGCTCGCGCGGTAAGCGGTGCGGCCGTCGATGTCGAGCTCGACATCGACCGGGCGGCGGCCACGCGGACAATCCTGCACCCGGCGCATATTGGGCGGGAGCTTGGCGATCTCCTGCGCGGTCAGGCGGCGACACTCCGTGACGCGCTCGGCGCCATGCACGAAGGTCATCGTGACGACGCCATATCCCGGCGGGATCTGACGATAGACCGGCCAATCGGCGAGCGCCGCCACTCCTGCGAACAACAGGAGGATCACCGCGAACTGCCCGGCGAGGCGCAGAAAGTTCATGATTTCCTCCCGCCGACGGCCATCGCCTGTTTGGCCACCTTGACCGGGCCGATCGAGGGCGCGAGCGGCGAGCGCAGCCGCGCCGGCCCAAGCTGCGCGACCTCCGCCGCGAATGCCGCAAGCTCCGCCTCGAACCGGCGCAACTCCAGCGTCGACGTCCAGATCATCCGGACGCGCTCGCGCGGCACGCGCGCGCGCAGATACGGGTCTCGTTGTCCCGCGACCCGCGCCTTGGTCCAGGCGACCCCGAGCCGGTGGTAGCACGCGCTCTCGGCGCAGCCGGCGATGACGACCCCGTCGGCCAAGTCCTTACTCAGCACATAATCGATCAGCGAGGGCGGGGTCATGGCGACGCAGGGCAGAGATACGCGGCCGCCGACATGCCGCGCCGCACCGCCATGGTCGCAGGCAAGGATCAGGATACGGCCGGGGCGCTGTAGGCCCTGGCCGACCTCAACCACACGCTCGCGCAGCTCCTTGAGGCGGTAATCGGGGAGGTCGATCCCGGTCTTGAGGTCCTCGGTGCGCCGGAACGGCGTCGAGGACGGGCACGAACCGACGCAAATTCCGCATGACACGCAAAGCGACGGGTTGACCTGCGCCTGGGTCGGGAACGGCTCCCCGTCCGTGCGCGGCACGAGGCGGATCGCCTCGTAAGGGCAGTCCTCAGCGCAGCGCGCGCAACCGTTGCAATGGGCGAGATCGACCTCCGCGGCCTTGGCGCGGCGGAATGGTGGCAGCCACGGCATCAGACCGATGATCAGCGAAAAGACGCCGAGGAACGCCCAAACGCCGCCTCTCCCCCAGAGGTCGGTGAGCGGATAAAGCGGCAAATAGAACCAATCGAGCCCGACCGCGGCCGGCGCCTTGGCGAGATCGACCGGTCCCTGCGACAGCGCCGGCCTCCACAGCGAGACCGCGAACAGCGCGACCAGCATCAGAATGGCGAGCCGGCGCGGCGGGTTCACTCTCGGCCGCGAGATGCGCAGGATGTGCACCCACATGATGAACAAGAGGAACAGCGGCAGCGCGATGTGCATGAACACCATCAGCGTGAAGAAGCGGCTGGTGAGCGTGCCCGTCGAAACGAAATTGCGTGCGATCGGCTCGCCGAAGATCGGCAGATAGTCGAGCAGCTCCGAGGTCGTCAGCGCCACATACTGGGCGAGCCTGTCCCACACGAGCCAGTATCCGGTGATGCCGGAGGAATAGAGCAGCCAGATGATCGGCAGGCCGGTGAACCACGAATACCAACGCACGCCGCGATAATGGTCATAGGCGAATTCGCGCAGCAGATGGACGATCAGCATCACGACCATCAGGTCGGAGGCGTAGCGATGCAGGCTGCGCATCACGCCGGCATGGTACCAGTGATCGTTAGTCAGATACTCGACCAACTCGTAAGCGCGCTCGATGCCGGTATCGAAGAAGATGAACAGGTAGATGCCGCTGGCCGCGACGACCCAATAAAAGAAGAAGCCGAGCGCGCCGAGTTGGGAAAGCGGATTCAGCGCCGCGCCGAACAGCCGCTCGAACGGTCGCTCGATCAGCTCGAAGCCGTATCGAAGCGCTATACGCACCACGCCAATCACCGCTGCTTTCCTTCAAGTATCGAGACCTTGTCCGATGAACACCAACGCGCAGCGGCTTGCAATCACCTCTCCCCGGCGGGGAGAGGTCGGCGAGCATCGAGCGGAGCGAGATGCGAGACGGGTGAGGGGGATTCTTGATCAGTCTTTCTCCCCTCACCCGGATTCCTCGCGTGCGCTCGGAATCCGACCTCTCCCCGCCGGGGAGAGGTGTAACTTGAATTTCGCCGACCGCGGCCGGCGCGCCGCCACTCGCGCAGCAGAAGGCCGCCGAACGCGATCAACGAGAAGGCGGCGATGACGCTTCCGAACATCAGCCCGTAGTCGATGCGATAGCGCCCGGCGCCGGGATCGAAGGTCGTGCAGATGAACTTGATGCGATCAATGACGCCCTTGAAGGTGAACGAGGCCGTCGTACCGTAAACGACGTCCTTGAGCGGCTCGACGAACATCGTGAGGGGAAAGTCGTCGCCATAAACGTGCCGATAGATCCTGCCCTCGGCGTCGACGATCGTGGTCTGGGTGACGTGGTCGAAGCCGCCGGCGATGGTCGCGTAGCTGAAGCCGAGATCACGCAGGAGCGCCTCGAGCGTGCCGGCGTCCCCGCTTGCAAGCCGCCATTCCGGACCGGTTATGCCCTGCGTCGACGCGAACTGGGCGAGCCGGGCCGGCGTGTCGTTGCGCGCATCGAAGCCCACGGTCAGCACATTGAACCGATCGGCTCCGATCACCCGGCGCGCGTCGCTCACCGCATTGATCAGGTGCTGGGTGGCGGTCGGGCAGACCGAACTGCACGCGGTGTAGACGAGGCTGATCACCAGCGGCTTGCCGCGAAAGATGCGGAGCGCAAGCGGCGCGCCGCTCGAGTCCGTGAGCGTATAGGCGCCGAGCGTGCGCCCGAGCGCCGCTTCGCTGCGCGCGAGGGCCTTGCTCGCATCAAGCCGCTCGGCGCTGCTCGGCGATGCGAACGCAAGCGAGCCCGCCAGCGCGCACAGCGCAACAAGAACGGCCCTCGTGCGCGCGCTTGCGTTCATGCAACGCTTCCTGCCGCAGCGTCGAGCAGCGCGCCGGTAACCAGCAGCGTGAGCTGCAGGAGCGAGGCGAAGAAATTCCTCATCGCCGCGTCCTTGGTCGGCGTCCGATAGAGAGCGATGCTCATGGCGATGAAATACGCGCCGCCCGTCGCAGCCCCGAGCCCGTAGAACAGGCCCTTGCCGAACAACAGCGGGACGAGCGAGAGGCCGACGAGCGCGATCGTGTGGAAGAGGATCGCGCGCGTCCACGCATAGGCCGGAACGATGACCGGCAGCATCGGCACGCCGGCGCGCGCATAGTCGTCGCCCTTGGCCGCCGCGAGACTCCAGAAATGCGGCGGCGTCCACAGGAACAGGACGAGCGCGAGCATGACCGGCGCGATCTGTGGCGAAGGATCGACCGCGGCCGCGCCGGCAAGCACCGCGAAACTTCCGGCTAGGCCGCCGATCACGATATTCCAGGCGCTGCGCCGCTTCAGCCAGACGGTATAGACGATGCCGTAGGTGAAGGCGCCGAGGAAGACAAACACCGTCGCCATTGTCCCGGCGGCGGCGCAGGCGAGCGCGAGGGCGGCGGCGAGCAGAACGAGAAAGCTCGCCGGCCACCAGACGCTTTCGCTGAATGCGCCGCGGGCGAACTGACGTCCGCGCGTGCGGCGCATCAGCCGGTCGAGGTCGCGTTCGTAGTACTGATTGAAGGCGCCCGCCGCGCCGGAGGCTCCGAGCACGGCGAGCGCCAGGCCCGCCACCTGCCAAGGCGCGGGGGCGGGGCCGTTCGCGACGGCGATGCCGGCCAGCGCGCTCGCCGCAATCGCAACGCCGATCCTGAGCTTCAGGAGCGAGCAGGTCATGCGGATGGCGGCGAGCATGGTCATGTCTCCATCAACGATTGCTTGGCTCAGCGGAACAGCCACAGCTCGGACAGATATTTCCAGTTGATGAAGTAGTAGAGCACGAAGCAAGCGAAGAAGATCGACACCAGGACCGCCGTGCCCGGCAGCTTGAGCGTGCCCTCGCTGCCGTAGTGCGACACCACCGCGCCGCCGCGGGAGAACAGCGGGAACTTCAGCTTATGTCCGCTCGTCACCTTCTCGCCGAACAGCACGGTCCCCACCACCACCAGCACGTAAATGATGCCGCCGATCGCCGCGAGAACGGCAAACATGCCGTTTAGGCCGAGCATCAGGAACGCGCCGGCCGAATGGGCGAACCCGAGTTCGGCATCAGTGAAGGTTATGTCCCAGTGCCGGCGCGACACGCCGAGCGTGCCGGCGCCCATCATGAAGAGGGAAATGCCGACGGCGCCGATGCCGAACAGATAGGGCTGCCACTGGGCAAGCTTGGGCCAGATGATGTCGCGCTGGAAGATGAGCGGCAGCACGATGTAGGTCGCCGCCATGAAGGCGAGAGTGGTGCCGGCGACGACGGTCCCGTGGAAGTGCCCTGGCACATACAGCGTGTTGTGCATCAGCAAGTTGAGCTGCTCGGTGCCGAGCACGACGCCGGAAATGCCGCCGACGAAGCCGAAGAAGACGAGCGACAGGAACATGCCGGCGAACGCCGGATGTCCCCAGGGCGCCTTGCGCAGCCACTCGAACAGACCTTTGTTGTAGCCGTTGCGGCGCTGCGCGGCCTCGATCGATCCCGGCACGGTGAGCCCGTGGATCATCGAGCCCATCACCGCGAGATACATCATGTAGCTCGTGTTGACGATCTTCCAGCTCGACGACAGGCCAGGCTCGGCGAGGAGGTGATGCGCCGAGGCGAGTTGCAGGAACAGGATGTACATCAGGAAGGCGGTGCGGCTGACTTTCTCGGACAGCGGCTTTGCTCCGACCAGGAGCGCGGCGATCATGTACCAGATGGCGACATGCGCGGAGACATTGACCTGCTGGGACGAATGGCCCATGCCCCACCACACCAGCTTGTAGAGCAGGGGATCGAGGTCGGGTATCACGCCGATCGACCACAGGAAGGTCGGAATGAGGATGATCGCGCCCGAGGCGATGGTGTAAACCGCGATGATCGCCGCCGTCAGCGCGCCGAAGGTGACGAGCGGGATCGAGCCTTCGTAAGTCTGCTCGTCCTTGGCGATCACCAGGGTCCCGAAGAAGACGCACACCCCGATCAGCGCACCGACCGCGAACAGAATCAGCGCAAGATAGAAGTGCGGCGCCGCCTTCATCGGCACATAAGAGGTGAACATCACGCTCGAATCGCCCTGTAGCACCGCGACATTGGCGAGCCCGGCGCCCACCGCCATCAGCACGAAGCCGAGCCACGCAAGCTTGGGCGCCGCGAGCCGGCAGCTGAGCAGGATCGCCGAGGCGAAATAGAGCACTGCGATCTCGAAGAAGATGATCCAGAACAAGAGCACATTGGCGCCGTGGCCGGTGAGGATCAGGTAGAACCAGTCGGCCGGCAACAGGTGCACCGCCGGCCACCGCGTGAGCGCGACCAGGAGACCCATCAGACCGCCGAGCGCGAGGAAAATCACCGCCGCGACCGCGTTTGCCTTGATCAGGGCCTGCGCGGCGGCGTCCACTTTGAGCCCGGTATAGGGGCAGACGCGGTAGGGCGCCGCGCGACCGGCCACGCCGACGCCAGTGACGGTTTCAGCAGTCATGACTTATCTCCCTTGCGTCGGGCGCGGCCCCGATTCGGCCTGCTTGTCGGTGACGTAGATTTTCCCGGTCATCGTGTGATGGCCGATCCCGCAGAACTCGTTGCAGATGATCCCGAACTCGCCCGCGCTGGTGGGCGTGAGCGTGATCACGTGCTCGTAGCCGGGATGGACCTGGATGTTGATGTTGGTCGGCTGCAGCGAGAATCCGTGCTGCCAATCGAGCGACGAGAGGTGGATGCGGTAGCTCTGCCCCTTCTCCAATTCGAGGATCGGCCACCATTGCCACAGCCGGCCGAGCAGGTAGACGTCGACGCCCGTCGGCGGCTTTACGACCGGGATGCCCTTTTCGTCGCGCACTTTGTATTTGTCGGCGAACTGCTCGACCTTCGTCTCGTAGCTCGACGGCGCGATGCGATAAGCCTCCTTGTTCAGATTCTGCTGGCCGATGAAGTGCCAGGCGATCATGAATCCGAACATGAAGACGCCCCAGAGAAAGGCGATCACGATCCAGATCAGCTCGCCCCGGGCGATCGGTTCGTTCCACCAGATTCGTTGTTCAGGCGGTGAAATGGCCATGGGAGAGCCCTTCTGTTGTCGTCATTTCGCCAATGGAACCGAGGCGAGTTCCATCACCCCCCACAGCGTGTAGAGCACCGCCGGCAACACAACGCCGAGGAAAAGGAGAAGGAACGGATTGTCGAGCAGCCGCTGCATGAACGGGATGCGTTCGGCATGCCGCGCGGGCGCGGAGGCGTCTTCTGTCGTCGCCATGGCAATGACCTCTCTGATCGGATGGTCAAGTATTAATGCGGCTCCGGCCTTGTCCCACTTAACCAAAGTCAAGGCTGGCAGGGCCTTAGCGGGAAAAATCGATTGCAAAAGCTTGGGCTAATCAGGCGCGCGAGGAGGAGCGGTGTCGCGACGATCGGGCGCGATTATTCTGGCGATCGTCGTCGCGCTCGCCGCGGCAGGGTGCTTTGCGTTCGTTGCTGGTCTAGGCGTTTCCCCCCTGACGAACCTGCCAGCGAAAAAACCGGAACGGGTGGTGCTGGTCTATGTCGGAGCCGACGACTGCGCCCCATGCCGGGTTTGGCAGCGCGATCATGCGCGAACGCTCCGATCGCCGTCCTTCGCTGGCCTTACCTACCGAGAGGTAAAAGCGCCACGTCTCCTCGATGTAATGAAGAATGATTATTGGCCGGACGACTTGCGCCCATTGCAGACGCAGCTCGGGCCCGGCGCCGGCGTTCCGCTCTGGCTGGTGATCGTCGATGGTGTGATCGTCGGCCGCGGTCGTGGCGCGAACGAATGGAGCAGGACAGTCCTCCCAACCCTGGAATCACTCATTCGCTAACCTGCCGGAGCCTCCGTCATTTCCCGCCGCTCGCTGGACCAGAGGGCTGGAAGAAGCTGGCGAGCTCGTCCGATCCGCGGAAAACGCCGCGAGTGTCGCGCGTACTTCTCCTCGCCGATGTCGGCGTCGCCTTGCGCCCCGGTTGGACTGCCGCTCGCCGATCGAGATGAAGTTTGGGGCACGCAGAGACGCGGGAGCCGACGCTACGTAGGGAAGCGGCTCAGCTTACCTATCGGGCCAATCGGACGACATTTATTGTCGCTGAGCTTCACAACCATAGGGCGCACGCCCTTGCCGAGCGGAAGGTGCATCTTAAAAGGCACGACACCTTGTGTGACGTATTAAGCCGTTTATGGAGTACCGACGATGCTATTATTAAGCAGTCATTGCACAGGGGTGACGAGCTGAATGCGCATCATGATGACGGCGTCGCACGGCGGCTACGATCCCGAGCAAAAACCCATCGGCGGCGGCGCTGCGGTTTGCGAGCGACTCGCTCGCGAGTGGGCGGGGCGCTCCGACGTATCGCTAACGATCGTCGACGGCACTCATCTGGGCGACATAATTCCGAGTTCGCTTGGTGAGTTCGCGTATGCACGCTTTTGCCGAGACTTCGAACGACTGTCGACCAAGTTGGCGCTCGATCAACGACCTGACGTCGTGTTATGCCATGACGTTTCGGAAGGCCCGGATTTCGAGCAATTGGCCCGTGCCGGCATCCCATGCGTTACCATCTTCCATGTCGACGTTGTGAGCTTCTTCTGCCGGTTCTATCTGTTCGGCCTCTCGCCGACGTTGGCCAACAAAGCTTGGCGCTGCTTGCGAGCGCTTCCCTGGCCCGACGTCTTACGGCTTGTATTCGATAAGCAGGATGCCGCAGTCCGGTTCAGCTCACGCATAGTGCTGCCTTCTCCGGGAATGGTTGATGAGATCAGCGCTTGTTACCAATTCGTTTCGCAAATCGACGTTATCCCATGGGGAGCGCCGAACGTTGTGCCGGCGCCACGCAAGACAAACCACGCGCCGGTTATCCTTGTGCTCTCGCGTTTATCCCCGGAGAAGGGCCACGAGTTGCTTTTTGACGCGATCGAGGAAGGAGAGAAACGCGACGAAATCCCGCCCGGACTCGAAATTGTGATTTGCGGAGAGCCAGCCTTTATGAGGGGGCCCGCCTATGCGGCCCGATTGAAGCGACGAGCCGCGCGCTTGCGCCGCTGCACCGTCCGGTTCGTTGGTCATGTAGGCGGAGCCGAAAAAGCAGCTCATTTTGCACGTGCCGATCTATTCGTAGCGCCATCTCTTTATGAGAGTTACGGCCTGAGCGTCATCGAGGCGATGGCTTATGGCACGCCCGTAGTGGCGCGCCGGACATTCGGGACGGAATGCGTGCTCGCGGGCGGGGGCGGACGGCTGATCGAGCCGGGGCCGGGCGAAGCGCAGCGCTTCTGGGCCGCGATACGGGAGTTGTTGAAAGACGACGAGACGCGCAGCCGGTTGGCCGCGGAGGCGCGCGCCAATGCGACACAGCATCCTTTCTCGGTCGCTGCCGACCGTCTTCTCGGCGTCTTGAGGCAAGCAGGTGACCTCAATCGAGAGAGAGTTGCGCCGCCGCCGGGAACACGCTGGAACGCATCGACCATCAATGGGTAACTCGCGGGCTTCATCAAAGCGGATACGCAGCGAGCCCGATGCGGCGCTAGCGCGTACGAGCTACGCTGCAGGTGACCCCGTGTGGGGTCAAAGTTGCGATATTCTCGTGCCCGCAGGCGCACAAAGGAATCCTATTATATTTCGCCAGTGAAGAAAGACTTCAGCTGGCGAAATTGGACTCAGTGCCCTGGATGATGGAATGTATGGCCAGTCATACCAGGATGGTGGCCCGGCGTGCTGACGATTGTACTCGGGAGGCGTCGGGCCCGCTTCCGGGCAGATGCGTAGGCTTCATAGCCGGATTCAGGCGCTTGCGCGGGCGCAACAGTCGGCTGCTCCCGAGCCGTTCCGGTGGTGGGCGGCGCGTTCCACGCATTCCACCCGGCTTGGGCCGGCGCAGCCAACGCGACTCCCAATGCAAGGGCGAGAAGGGCGTACATTTTCGAGTCGAACATCGGGTCCTCCTGTTTACTTCCAACGTTTGGGTCGCTTTACAAATCGACCCAGGGGATTCCTTCGCTCTCACTTATGACTTCGCGGAAGGACCCGCGCCGGTTACACGGAAAGTACGTATCCGCCGCACGCGGCCAATCGCGAAACAAGCGCCGCCGCGCTTTCGCTCAAGGGACGCCGAAAGCCACGCGCGTCAGGCGGAGGCATGGAGAACGAGGAACGGGGTCCGTGGGATCACATACGAAGACTTTGGCGCTGGCATGCATGCGTTAAGTGCGCGGGCCAGCGGCGGAATGAATGAGATACAACTCGAAGTAGGGACAAAGACGCTACGCTAGATTTCTTCTGCGCCGCGGCAGCGTGCGAACACGCTCTGTCCGTTGTCGCCGAATAGGATAACCTTATAAGTTTCGTGGAAAGGGTTCTCCATTCCCGGCGAGCCGAGCGGCATCCCGAGAATAGCTATGCCTATCGCTTTGCGACGTTCGCGCAAGAGGCGCTCGACCACATCTTGATCGCGATTTTTGCGGCATTATGAACGCCCCAACCGGCTCCGATCGCCGCAAAACGGGGGCTTGCCGGTTACACCGCCGTCCCCTCGTTGTCGCGACGGAGGACAGGAGCCCCAAGGTCAGATTTTGCGCGGGCGCCAAGCTTAGCTCCCTACCAGCGCAACAGCCGGGGACCGAGCGCCCAGCCGGCGAGGGTGCACACCGCGATCGTGCCGCCATACCAGAGGGCGACGAAAGGCACGGAATCGTCGGCGCAATGCAGGGCGTAGCCGGTCGCGCTCAGCGCGCCGGCGACCAGGCCGGCAAGCGCTCCGGCGCGCCGCAAGTCGGTCGGCATCGCCTGGCGAACCGCCCACACGATGATTGCGAACGGCGCGATCGCAATCACCGGGATCGACAACAGGCACTCGAGCCACTGGTCGCCCAAGACCATGCCTTGCCAGTGCGGACGCGGCGCGGAGGCGAGGCTGATGACGGCAAGCGCCATGACGCCGATGAGCGGAAGAGCGAGCAGCGTGAGCGGCGCTCGCCGTTCGCCTCCCGGCCGAGCATATTTCACGAGATAGATCGACGCGAGCGCGACGAGACCGACGGTGAAGACAATTTTCAAAGCAATCGAAACGAACACGCCTGTGTCGGTCAAGTCGGTGCGGAGTCCAAAGCCGAGCAGCACCGCGCCGATCGCGGCGATTCCGCCGATGGTGAGCGCCGCGCCGAAGGTGCGCGCAAGTTTGCGCCGGTCCACCGGTTCGACATTGGTCGAGAGCATTGCAATCAGATCGTCCGTTCTCATCTCTTCTTCTCTCGCGCGATCAAAGCGGCGAGCGCCTTCAGTCCGCGATGCACGTTCACCTTCACCGCCGACTCCGACACCCCGCACAACACCGCAGTCTCCGCCACGCTCATCCCCTGAACCTTCACGCACTCGATCGTGCGCCGCATCTTGTCCGGGAGGCGCGCGAGCAGGCGCCCCAGATCGTAGGCGCTTTCGACCCCGGCGTGGTCGTCCTTGGCCATGACCTCCGCCGCATCGTCGATCGGCGTATCGGCAAGCGAGGCGCGCGTCCGGCGCAAATGGTCGACCAGCTTGTAGCGCGCGATCGCGTGCACCCAGGGGGTAAACGGTTCGGCAGGGTCATAGGTATGCCGTCCGGTATGGATCGCAATCAACGCCTCCTGGACCAGATCCTCGGCTTCTGTGGCGCTCCTTCCAATCCGTGCGAGCCTTTTCTTGTAGTAGGCCCGCAGCCGACCGCCGAGCTCGGTCAACAATGTCCGATGTGCGGCCGCGTCTCCGGCGAGACTGGCCGTCATCAGGCCCTTGAGCTCAGGCTCGCTCGCCGTCATCCTCCCCTCACAAATGATTACGGCAGCAAAGGGCTTTTGGTTACATTAATACTTTGTGCTGCCAGGTGACGCGGAGACGATCCCTATGCGCTTACGCCGGAGTCGGGCCCGCCGCCGCCGCAATGGGCTTTGAGACGACGCTGCGGCTCTTGACCACCGCATAGATCGACGGGATGACGATCAAGGTCAGCACGGTCGAAGAGACCATGCCCCCGATCATCGGCACGGCGATGCGCTGCATCACCTCGGCGCCAGTCCCATGGTTCCACATGATCGGCAGGAGCCCGGCCATGATCGCGGCGACGGTCATCATCTTGGGGCGCACGCGTTCGACGGCGCCGGTCATGATGGCGGCATAAAGATCTTCGCGGGTGAACGGTTTACCTTCGGCGGCGCGCTGCGCCTGCAACTCCTTCAGCGCGTGATCGAGATAGATCAGCATCACGACGCCGGTCTCGGCGGCGACGCCGGCGAGCGCGATGAAGCCGACCGCGACGGCGACGGAGAGGTTGAAATTCAACCACGACATCAGCCAGAGGCCGCCGACGAGTGCGAACGGCACCGAGAGCATGACGATGAGGCTTTCAGTGACGCGCCGGAAGTTGAGGTACAGCAGCAGGAAAATGATGAGGACGGTGATAGGGACGACGACCTGCAGGCGCGCCTTGGCGCGCTCCATGTACTCGAATTGCCCGCTCCAGCTCACATAATAGCCGGGCGGAAACTTGATCTGCTCCGCCACCGCTTTCTGCGCGTCGGCGACATAGCCGCCGATGTCGCGATCACGCAGATCGACATAGATATAGACGGTCAGCTGTGCGTTTTCGGTGCGGATGGTGGCGGGGCCGCGCGCCAGGTTGACCTTGGCGATCTCGCCGAGCGGGACGGTTCCGCCGTCCATCAGCGGGACCAGGACCTGCGTCGCAATCGCCTGCGGATCGCTGCGCAGGTCGCGCGGATAGCGCATGCTGACCGCGTAGCGTTCGCGTCCTTCCACCGTCGTGGTCACCGTGTCGGCGCCAAGCGCCATGGCGACCATATTCTGCATGTCCTCGACGGTAAGCCCGTAGCGCGCGAGCTGGGCGCGATCGGGGTCGATGTTGAGGTAATAGCCGCCAATCACGCGTTCGGCGAAGGCGCTGGTCGTGCCCGGCACCGTGCGCACCACTGCCTCGATCTGGCGCGCGAGCTTTTCGATCTCGGCGAGGTCCTTGCCGTAGACCTTGATGCCGACCGGCGTGCGGATGCCGGTGGAGAGCATGTCGATGCGGGCCTTGATCGGCATGGTCCAGGCGTTGGATACGCCGGGGAACTGCAGCGAGCGGTCCATCTCGGCGATCAGCTTGTCCGTCGTCATGCCCGGCCGCCAGTCCTTCTCCGGTTTGAGATTGATGATCGTTTCGAACATCTCCGTGGGCGCGGGATCGGTCGCGGTGGAGGCGCGGCCCGCCTTACCCCAGACCAACTCGACCTCCGGGAAGCTCTTGATGATCTTGTTCTGCGTCTGCACGAGCTCCGCCGCCTTGGTGACCGACAGGCCGGGGAACGTGGTCGGCATGAAGAACAACGTGCCCTCGTTCAGCGTGGGCATGAACTCGGAGCCGAGCTTCAACGCCGGCCACACGCTTGCCGCAAGGACGAGCACGGCGGCGAGGATGGTCATCCCCTTGAAGCGCAGGGCGAAGCGGATGAACGGCCGATAAGCCCAGATCAGGAACCGGTTCACCGGGTTCTTGTGCTCCGGCATGATGCGGCCGCGCACGAACAAGAGCATCAGCGCCGGCACGAGCGTGATCGAGAGCAGCGCGGCCGCCGCCATCGCAAAGGTCTTGGTGTAGGCGAGCGGCTTGAAGAGACGCCCCTCCTGCGCCTCGAGCGCGAAGATCGGCAGAAACGAGACGGTGATGATCAGCAGGCTGAAGAACAGCGCCGGGCCGACCTCAATCGCCGCCTCGATGATCACCTCGCTGCGCGGCTTGTCCGGCGGCGCGCGCTCGAGGCGTTTGTGCGCATTCTCGATCATCACAATGGCGGCGTCGACCATCGCGCCGATCGCGATCGCGATGCCGCCGAGACTCATGATATTCGAGCTGAGCCCCAGCATGTGCATGAGGAGATAGGCGATCAGCACGCCGAGCGGCAGGGTGATGATGGCGACAAAGGCGCTGCGTACGTGCAAGAGAAAGATCACGCAGACGGCCGCGACGATCAGGCTCTCCTCGATCAGCGTGCCTTTCAGCGTGTCGATCGCGCGGTAGATCAGATCCGAGCGGTCGTAGACCGCTTCGATCGAAACGCCGGCAGGCAGGCTGGAGGCGATCTCCGCCAGCCGCTTCTTGACATTGCCGATGACGGTCAGCGCGTTCTCGCCGGCGCGCTGCAAGGCGATGCCGGTCACGGCTTCGCCTTCCCCGTTGACCTCGGTGATGCCGCGCCGCTCGTCGGGCGTGAGCTCGACGCGCGCCACGTCGCCCAGGAAGACGGGCACGCCCCGATCGCTTTTCACCACGATCTGCTGGAGGTCGGACAAGCCCTTCACATAGCCGCGGCCGCGGATCGCGAACTCGATCTCGGACAGCTCGACGGTGCGCCCGCCCACGTCGCGGTTGCTGTTGCGGATCGCTCGGCTGACCTTTTCGATCGGTATGTTCAGCGCCTGCAGGCGGCGCGGATCAATCACGACGCTGTACTGCTTAACGAAGCCGCCGACGCTCGCTACTTCCGCAACGCCTTCCGCCTTCGCTACGCCATAGCGGATATACCAGTCCTGCAATGTGCGCAATTCCGCAAGGCTCATCTGCGCGCCGCGTACGACCCACTGATAGACCCAGCCGACGCCGGTCGCGTCCGGCCCGAGAGTCGGCGCAACGCCGGACGGCAAGCGGCGCGCCGCCGAGTTGAGATACTCCAGCACGCGCGAGCGCGCCCAATACAGGTCGGTGCCGTCCTCGAAGATCACATAGACGAACGACGCACCGAAGAAGGAGAAGCCGCGCACGTTCTTCGACTTCGGCACGCTCAGCATGGAGGTGGTGAGCGGGTAGGTGACCTGGTCTTCGACCACCTGCGGCGCTTGGCCGGGGTACTCGGTGTAGATGATCACTTGCACGTCGGACAGGTCAGGAATCGCGTCAAGCGGCACCCGATAGACCGCGTGAAGGCCGGCAAGCGTCACGAACACGGTCGCAAGTCCGACCAAGAAGATGTTGCGCGCCGACCAGCGGATGATCGCGGCGATCATTTCGGCGCGTCCCCGTGATGGGTGAAGCTCTTCAACGCAGCGCGCAAATTGCTCTCCGCGTCGATCAGGAAGGTTGCGCTCGTCACCACCGACTCGCCTTCTTTGACGCCCTGCAGCACTTCCACATAATCCTTGCCATGGACGCCGAGCTTGACCTCACGCGGCTCGAAGCGGCCTTCCCCCTTGTCGACGAGCACAACCTGCTGGGTCCCGCTGTCGATCACGGCGCTGGCCGGAACCGCAACGACCGGCTCGCGGTCGGCGCCCGTCCGGAACACCACGTCCGCATACATGTCGACCTTCAGCCGCCCGTCGGCATTGGGCAGCTCGATCCGCACCCGCGCGGTGCGCGTCTCGGGACGCAAATCGGGATAGATGAAGGTGACGACGCCTGAGACCGGCTGGCTCGCATAGGCGCGTAAGGTGACCTCGGCATGCATGCCGACCTTGATCGCCGCGAGGTCGAGCTCCGAAACTTCCGCGATCGCCCACATGTGCGACAGGTCGGCGATGCGATAGAGCTCTTCGCCCGGCATGACCCGCTGGCCGTTGACGATTTTCTTGTCGATCACCGTCCCGGTCGCCGGCGCCATCCAATCGATCGTGCGCGGGTTCACGCCCTTGGCGCGAACCTCCTCGATGCGCGACTTCAGGCGCCGCAAGGTTGCGCAGACGCTGGACGGCGCCTTCAACCGTCTGTGCGCCCAGCCCGCCGCCGACGCGGCTTTGCGCGCCAGTCGCGATGTTCAGATCGATCTGCGCGAGCTGGATCTCCTTGCTGTACATCCGGAACAGCGGCTGTCCCGCCTTGACGAATTGCCCGGTCGTGTTGACGAACAGGTCCTCGACATAGCCTTCTGAGCGCACGGTGACCACGGTGAGGCGCCGCTCATCGTATTTCACCGTGCCAACGCCGCGGACGGGCTTCACCAGCACGCGCGCTTCTACAACTTCACTGCGCACCCCGCTGCGCTGAACCTTGCCCAGGCTCACTTTTACCGTCTTGCCGTCATCGGCATCCTCGCCTTCGTAGACGGGGATGTAGTCCATCCCCATAGAGTCTTTCTTCGGCACCGGCGAGACGTCCGGCAGCCCCATTGGGTTGCGGTAGTAGAGGATCTTGCGCGAGCCGGAGGCAGCAGGCGCAGGCTTCTTCGGCGGTTCAAACGAGACCTCCTCGCCGTCGTCGTAGACGGGGAGATAGTCGCGGCCGCGCTCGTCCTTTTTGGGGGAGGCCGACCACAGGGGCGCGCCGCTAGGATTGCGATAGTAAAGGATGGCTCGTGCTTCGGCCGTCGCCGGCCCGTGCGCGTCCGAATGAGACTGAGCGTAGAGGAGCCCCTCGACCGGCAAGCCATAACGATACACCGCGGCCGCAGCGAGGGTGCTTCCCACGCCGAGGGCAAGGAAAATGATGACTTTGATCATCCTCACGACCGTGATCCATGCCGCGCAATTGATTCAGCACGCGGCCGCCCGTTGTCGGTTGCTGTCATGGGATGCTCCACGCTCTGGCGGCGTTCATTTTTTCGCTTTCAGCATGACCTTGCCCACCACCGTTTCCGGTTCGCCTTGCACCTTTGCGGCCAGGCTGAACAGGTACTGGCCCGCCATCGGCAGGTCGGTCTTGAAGGCGTAGGTTCCCGGGTCCTTGGCCGGCAGCGGCGTAACGGGCGAGACCATATCGGCCATGCCGTCCGGCCCCATGTCGATGCGCGTGCGGAAAATTACGGCGTCGCTGATCGGTTTCCCCGTCGGCTTGTGAACGAGGCGAACCGCGACGGTGACGTCGTCGCCTTTGGTCAGTTCGGCCTGGACAGGCTCGAACACATAGTCGTCGGCGCCGGCGAAGGCCGCTGGGGCGGCGAGGCTCACGGTCGCCGCAGTCGCGACAGCAAGCAGAGCGTTCCAATGCATCTCGTTCTCCCCTCCGGAGCCGGATCCCGCGCTATGATGATTAATTCGCACCAAGTGGCCGACGGGTTACACGCCACGCGCTGGCGCGCGAGACGGTCGCCTGTTGGGGAATATTTACAGCTATTTCAATCGCTTATCGTCGCCGAGGGGTGGCTCGGTTGAAGATCGCGGTAACTGTTGAATGAGTGCGCACTCACTGTTGAGTTATTATTAATAGCCGGCTCTATGATTCCGATCGCGCTAACGAGCAAAATAATCAAGAAGCCAAACGCTTGCTCACCGAGAATGTGACCGCGAAACTTAGACAGCCCGGCAGCAGGTCCGCGCAGCGCGTCCTCTCTGATCAATGACGGCACGAGCCAGAAGCGGTTCAAAGCGGCGAGGGCCAGCATACCTCCAAACAAGCACAGCTTGACGATAAGGAGTTGGCCATATGGTGTGGCGACCAAGTTGGCAAAAGAGCCAACCAAAAGCCAGGCATTGACCAAGCCGGAAACAAGTATGGTGGCGACCGCCACATAGCCCATGCTGGAGAAACGTAAAGCGGCGTTGCTGGCTTCGGCGTCGTCAGCAGGTGAGGATGTTCGGACGGCCGTTGCGACGACATAAAACAGCGGCACGAGGCCTCCAAGCCACGCGCCGGCTGCGAGCAGATGCAAACCATCCGCGCTCAAATGAATAATCCGAGTGATTCCATCATGAAGCTGGGTATGACCCACGCCAGCCAAACTTGCCAGCAGTGCCGCAGAGAGCGCAACCGTTAGCTGGTCCGCATATTGCTTCGGCAGCGTCGCTCGAACGGTAACCAGCCCGAGAATGATCGTCACTAGCAATAGCCGCGCGATCGACACTTTGCCAAAATTGGTTTCGCTCAGTACGGACCAAAGCGTGTCCCAATCGAGTGCGCCACTCAGCGTTCCTGTCATGTTGGCCACAACACACGTGAACCACAAACAGCCGCTCAGCATGGCGGCAAACGCTGCCGTCGGTATTATTAGTCGCAGCCAGCGATTCATCCGCGCAGGTGGATTGCTTGCACGCCCAGGATAGGTATAAAAAGGGAACAGGGATATGCCGAAAAGGATCAGTACCGCCGCATAGTGCAGGAAACGAGAAAGCACGATTTCCCGCTTCAAGCATCAACGTCCAATCCTGAACGAGTACTGACCCTGAATACGATGAGTATCCGCGGATACGACATGCCAATTGACCGTATAGCGTCCCGGATTCAGGGGCGCTAGTACTGGCGCGATGAGTTGCACGAGGAAACCGAGCATGACCAAGAAGAAGCCGACATATTGCGGGTGCCGAATAACCCCACCAGTGACGGTTGTGTCCGCGGTGGAAACGCTTTCGCCGCCGTCGGAATGTTCGCTTCTCGTCTATCTCGAAAGGGCGGCTTCGGCGCTGGCCGGCGGGAGGATCTTTGCCGGTGCACTCCGGCTCGGTCGCGCTTGAGCGGTCCGAGCATCGCGTCCCGTGCGCGCTGGACCCGCAGAGGCCGTGCAGGGCGGAACGATTGCCGCGAGTTCGCGCCCCCGCAGCAGCGTGAGCCGCGAGTTCAATCCGCCCCGCCGCGCGATCCACTGACGGAGGCTCGGCGGATAGAATTTCATCAGAACTTCGGTCCCCTCGCGGCTCAGTCGCGTCCTGCCCTCGCCGTCGGGAAGCCAAGCCGCATGGAATCCGAGCACGGCGTTGCGCGTCGCGCATAGACGCTCGGACGGGATCATCCCCACCACGATCGTACAGGCCGACAGGCAAGCGCCGTCGATGACCACCCGCTCGCCGCTCTGCCGCATCTTGCTATAGCGGGCGACATAGGTGCCGATCTTGCCGCCTTCATCCGACGTGATGACCACGCTCATGGCAGGCGCCGCGGAGACAAGCGCAAATGCTGCGCCGAGAACCCAAGCGGTTAGCCGCATCCCTCTCTTCCGTGTCCGTGTATAAAAAAACGCCTACCCAGAGAGATCTGAAAGCGGCTTCTCCGTCAGCAGCCGCGCTTTGGCTGCTCCGATGTCGGCAAGCCTTGTGATCGCCTCTGCGAACATTCACTCTCTTAGGCGATCATCGGAAGCAGGTTACATGCCAGTCAGAAAGGCCGAAGGAGGCAGATACTTAATTCACACGTTACAGCCCGGCAAAGCTCAGCAGTCCAAATGTTAGCCGCCCTGCATCATGTTTGTGCAAAGAGCAAATCAATTCGTTAACCGCGCTCGCTGGCCACGATCTGGTGATCGCCCCATTGCTGTTGGCGATGATTTAGCGCCGAGGTCGTATCGGCGATGAGGGCGCGCCACGGCCGTACCAGTCTTTGTCGGGGCGCCCATCGCGGCGCGGGCGCCCTGAGGATTTCACGAGCACTGGGCACTGCCACCAGATCTGGCCGCCGAGCTATGAGAGCGCGGGTCACTTGCTTCGTTGTTTCAGCCAGGCCTCCATGTCGTTGATCGCGGCCTGCTCGGTGCGGATGATGTCGTCCGCCCATTTGCGCGTCTGCTCGTCCTTGCCGAACTGCACGCGGACTTTCGCCAGCTCGATCGCGCCCTGGCGTTGGGCGATGATCGCGCGCACGAACGCCACGTCGGGATCGTCAGCCTGCAGACCGTCCATCATTGGCCCGTACATTTTGTTGGCGGCTTCCATGTAGCCCTTGGTCGCATCGGAGGCGGATGCCGGCGCTTGCATGCCGCGTCCCATCATGCCGCCATGCATTCCTCCACCCATCATTCCCCCCATCTTCCCGCCCTGACGCATCTCACCCCGCATCATCTCTTGCATCATGCTCATGCAGTTCTGCGGCATGCTCTGCATCATCGTCCGGCACTGCTCGGGCATTCCCTGCATCATCTGGCCCGTTGGCATACGCCCCGGCGGTTGCCCGGCAGTCGGCGGAGAGGACTGCTGCGTGGGCTGGTCTGGCGTTGGCGGCGCGGATTGCGCTGGTTGCCCGCTCGGGGCGGGCTGCGACGGTTGCGCGGGCTGCGCCTGCGTTGGGACGCCGCCGGGATGATGTTGCTCGTGTTCCTGCGGGCTCTGCGCGACTGTGGGGCTCGAAAACGCGATGACGGCTGCGGCGGCCAAGAGCTTAAGCTTTGTTTGCATGGTGGTCTCCCTCATCAAAACGAATTTCGTGCTGGCCGCCTCGCCCGAGGGATCTCTCGGATAGACCTCGAGCACATTCCCTTGCCACGCTCTCGACATGGGCCCTTCCTCTTGGTTAACGATTGGCCCGCCGCACCACGCTCATCAGCTCCTCGACTTTCCGGCGCTGCTCGGCCTTGTTGCCCGAGGCGATCGCCCGCTCCACGCAGTGGCTAACATGATCCTGAAGGATTTCTTCCTCCAGCCGCCGCAGCGCCGCGCGCACCGCCGCTATCTGCGTCACGATATCGATGCAATAACGATCTTCCTCGATCATGCGCGAGATACCGCGCACCTGGCCCTCGATCCGGTTCAGTCGCTTAGCGCAAGCCGCCTTGATGTCGCTTCGCATATGCGTTATATACCCCGCCAGGGTATATAGGTCAACCTTTGCGGCGGGAGATCGTTATGGCTCAATCCGAAGAACCTGAGCGCTCCTGCTGCTGCGGCGCGCCGCACGGAGAAACGGGTTCAACGCTCGTCAGCGGAAGCGCTCAGCGCACCCATCCGGAATTGCACCAACTCTCGCACGCCCAGGCTCAGTCCCATGCGCATGCGGGCGCTCGACACGCCGGCATGCACGAGGCGCGGACGCCCGCGGCCAAGAAGAGCGCGCGCGATCCCGTCTGCGGCATGATGGTCGACCCGGCCACGACGCCCCACCGCGCAGAACATGCCGGACAGCCATACTATTTCTGCTGCGCCGGATGCGCAGAGAAATTTGTCGCCGATCCCGAAAGATATCTCACCAAGTCCGAATCCCTGGCGCACGGGCCGAGTGCAGCCGTGGACGGAGTGTGCGACCCGGTCTGCGGCATGACGGTCGACCCGCACACGACGCCGCACCGCGGGCAGCATGCGGGCCAGCCCTATTACTTCTGCTCGGCGGGATGCGCGGCGAAGTTCGCCGCCGATCCGGAGAAATACCTGACCAAGGCGGACGCGAAGCCGCCGCAGGCCGTGCCGGAGGGCACGATCTACACCTGCCCGATGCATCCGCAGATCCGGCAGGTCGGACCGGGATCGTGCCCGATCTGCGGCATGGCGCTCGAGCCCGAGCTGGTGTCGGCCGAAGCCGAGCCGAACCCCGAGCTCGCCGACATGAGCCGGCGTTTCTGGACCGGGCTTGTGCTGACGCTTCCCGTGCTCGCCCTCGAAATGGGCGGCCACCTGACCAACCTGCACATGCTGATCGGCCAGACCGCATCCAACTGGCTGCAGTTCGCGCTCGCGACCCCGGTCGTGCTGTGGGCCGGCTGGCCGTTCTTCGTCCGCGGCTGGCGGTCGCTCGTCACGCGCAACCTGAACATGTTCACCCTGATCGCGATGGGCGTGGGCGTGGCCTGGCTTTACAGCGTCGTGGCCGTGCTGGCGCCAGGCATCTTTCCGGCCGCGTTTCGCGGGGCGGAGGGCGCGGTCGCGGTGTACTTCGAAGCCGCGGCGGTGATCACCGTGCTGGTGCTGCTCGGCCAGGTGCTCGAGCTGCGCGCGCGCGAGCAGACGTCAGGCGCGATCCGCGCCCTGCTCAACCTTGCGCCCAAGACCGCGCGCCGCGTGAAGGCCGACGGAACGGACGAGGAGGTCTCGCTCGATGTGATCGCGGTCGGCGACCGCTTGCGCGTGCGGCCCGGCGAAAAGGTTCCGGTAGACGGCGAAGTCATCGAAGGTCGGTCTTCGCTCGACGAGTTGATGGTCACCGGAGAATCCATGCCGATCACGAAAGAGCCCGGCGCGAAGGTGATCGGCGGGACGCTCAACACCACCGGCGGCTTCGTCATGCGCGCGGAAAAGGTGGGGCGCGACACCATGCTGGCGCAGATCGTCCAGATGGTCGCCGCCGCTCAGCGCTCGCGCGCGCCCATTCAGCGGCTCGCCGACCAAGTGTCCGGATGGTTCGTGCCGGCGGTGATCGCAGTCGCGATCGCGGCCTTCTTCGCCTGGGCGATGTTCGGTCCTGAGCCGCGCTACGCGTTTGGGCTCGTGGCGGCGGTCAGCGTGCTCATCATCGCCTGCCCCTGCGCGCTCGGGCTCGCCACGCCCATGTCGATCATGGTCGGGGTCGGGCGCGGCGCGCAGGCGGGCGTGCTGATCAAGAACGCCGAAGCGCTCGAACGCATGGAGCGCATCGACACCCTCGTGGTCGACAAGACCGGCACCTTGACCGAAGGCAAGCCGAAGGTCACCGCAATTGTTCCGATCGCCGGGCTTGATGAAAATGAAGCGTTGCGGCGCGCCGCGAGCGTCGAGCGGGCGAGCGAGCATCCGCTCGCTCTTGCGATCGTGTCGGCCGCGCAAGAGCGAAACCTGCCGCTGTCTGACGTGTCGGAATTCGACTCGCCGACCGGCAGGGGCGTGGTCGGCGTGGTCGAAGGCCGGCGGGTCGCGCTCGGCAATGCCCGCTTCCTGCGCGAACTCGGGATCGACACGGCGCCCCTGGAGAATGAATCCGAGCGGCTGCGGCAGGAGGGCGCGACCGCCATTTTCCTTGCGGTCGACGGCAAGCCGGCGGCGGTGATCGCCATCGCCGATCCGGTGAAGAGCACCACACCCGACGCGCTCTCGGCGCTCGCGAAGGAGCGCGTGCGCGTGGTGATGCTCACCGGCGACAACAAGACGACGGCGCAGGCGGTGGCCAAGCGCCTCGGCATCGCCGAGGTCGAAGCCGAGGTGCTGCCTGACCAGAAGAGCGCCGTGGTGGAGAAGCTGCGCAAGGAGGGCCGGGTGGTCGCGATGGCGGGCGACGGCGTCAACGACGCGCCAGCGCTTGCGGCCGCCGAGGTCGGCATCGCCATGGGAACCGGCACCGATGTCGCGATCGAGAGCGCCGGCGTGACGCTGCTCAAGGGCGACCTCACCGGCATTGTGCGGGCGCGCCGCCTGTCCGAGGCGACCATGCGCAATATCCGCCAGAATCTGTTTTTTGCCTTCGTCTACAATGCCGCCGGCGTGCCGATCGCGGCAGGCGCGCTGTACCCAGCTTTTGGCATCCTCCTATCCCCGATCATCGCCGCGGCGGCGATGGCGCTTTCTTCCGTCAGCGTCGTCGGCAATTCGTTGCGGCTGCGCCGGGTGCGGCTGTAAGTCGCTCGACGACGAGACATGCAGGCTCGAACCGATCAACAATCCCTTCGGCCCGAAGTTGTCACCCATGTCTCCGGAATAATCTGTCACCCATGTCTTCGGAATGGACCAGGGACGCGTGGTAGCGGAGGA
>CAVRVX010000032.1:0-111756 GCA_963724735.1 uncultured Alphaproteobacteria bacterium | reverse complement strand
ACGCGCGCCGGCGACCCGAAGGCGGCTGCGTTCCGGAAATCATTCGAGGCGGTGCTCGCGAACCTTGCCGAGCAGGTCGCGCGCGATGGCGAGGGCGCCCGCAAGCTCGTCGAAGTCATCGTCGAAGGGGCGACGTCCAAGCGGAGCGCGCGCCGCGTCGCGCTATCGATCGCCAATTCCCCGCTGGTCAAGACCGCGATCGCCGGCGAGGACGCCAACTGGGGCCGCGTCGTGATGGCGGTCGGCAAGGCGGGCGAGCGCGCCGACCGCGACAAGCTGTCGATCTGGTTCGGCGGCATCCGCGTCGCCCACAAGGGCGAGCGCGATCCGACCTATGACGAGGCCGCAACCTCGCAGGTGATGAAGCGGCCGGAGATCGAAATCCGGGTCAATCTCGGACTCGGCAAGGGCCGCGACCGCGTGCTCACCTGCGACCTCACCAAGGACTATGTCGCGATCAACGGCGACTACCGGTCGTAACGAATGCGGCTCGTTCTCGTCGCCGCCTGTGCGCTGATCGACGCAGATGGACGCGTGCTGATCGCGCAGCGGCCGCTTGGCCGGCCGATGGAAGGCTTGTGGGAATTTCCTGGCGGCAAGGTCGAAGCAGGCGAAGCGCCCGAACAGACGCTTATCCGCGAGCTGCATGAGGAGCTCGGCATGGTCGCCCGCGAAGCCTGTCTCGCGCCGCTCACGTTCGCGAGCCACGCCTATGCGGACTTCCACCTGTTGATGCCGCTTTATGTCTGCCGCCGTTGGGAAGGAACTGTCGTTGCGAAAGAAGCAGCAACTCGCGTGGGTGCGGCCGAACAGGCTCAAGGACTATCCCATGCCGCCCGCCGACCTGCCGCTCATTCCGCACCTGACCGGACTACTGCTGGCGTGAGAGTAGCCGCGGCTATTTCGGCCGCGCCTTTTCGCCGGCAGGGATTTCGACGGCGCCAAGCGCGTCGGCAAGGCGCGCTGTGGCGCTTCCCGGCCGCAGGGGCTGCTGCTGGCTTTCATGCGGCGCCCAGCCCGACAGCCAGACGATCTCGAACGTCGCACGGATGCGCCCGTCCGCATCGGCGAAGCGCTCGCCATAGATCTGCGCCATCCGCATCAGCGTCGCGCGCCGCAGCGGCGAGCGCCGCCGTTCGAACAGCGGATTGCCGCCGCCCATGCGCCGTAGATCGTGCATGAGCGCGAAAGCCGACGCATAGCGCACCGTCAGCCGGTCGATATCCGTTACCGGAAGAGCGAAGCCTGCGCGTTGGAGCAAGGCGCCGAGCTCGCGGATATCGGCGAAGGGCGCAACGCGCGGCGACACCCCGCCTTCCAGCTCAACCTCGGCTGCCGCAAAGCTCTGGCGCAATTCGGTGAGCGTCTCGCCGCCCAGCAGCGCCGCAAGGAACAGGCCGTCCGGCTTGAGCGCCCGCCTGATCTGCACGAATGCGCCGGGGAGGTCGTTCACCGTCTGGAGACTCAGCGCGGACACCACGAGATCGACGGAGGCCTCCCGCAGCGGCGGCATCTCCTCGTCGGCGACCACGGCAAGCCCGCGCGCCGATGCGAGTGCGGCATGGCCGATCGCAACAAGCGTTCCCACCTGCGCGTTGCCCGCCAGAGCGCGGCGCAACGCGTCGCCTGGCGATCCGAGATCAATGGCAAGATCGAAGCGGCGCAGAATGGCGGCGAGCCGGTCGGCAGCCTCCTCGGCGACCCGATCGAGCAGAAAGGTCGACGGGCCGAGCGCGCGAGCGCGTTGTTGACGCTGTCGCACGAGCAGGCGGTCGAATACGCGGGGAGCTGGCATTTTGCCCGGCCCATGTGGATTTCCGAAAGGAAGATAGTGGACCAGCCGAGCGGCTGCACCTGGCTGGTCGTGGAGAGCCGGCCTGGATGTGCGGCCCTAAGACATTCAGGTTAGGGCTAAAGTCCAAGGCGGTCCGCCTTGATGTTCAAATCCACGGCGCACAGATTTGGCCCGGAGTTTGCACGATATGAATTTGATGGAAAAGTTGTGGAGGCCGCGCGCGCTCAACGCAATGACAGACGTTGTTCAGCCTGCCCCGGTTACCAAAGCGCGTTTCAAGGACAACTCCGCTATGCATTGGTGGTTGCCCGCGATCTCTTGCTGCCGCCAGTCTGCCCGGTCTGCCGCGAGCCGGTCGCCGGCGCGGGTGGATTGTGTGCGCATTGCTGGGCGAAATTGTCGTTCATTGCACGGCCCTATTGCGAACGTCTCGGCACTCCGTTCACTCACGACATGGGCGCGGGCGTCTTGTCGGTTCGGGCAATCGCCGACCCGCCGGCCTACGGCCGCGCCCGCGCCGCGGTCCGCTACGACGAGATCGCCCGCGCGCTCGTGCATGCGCTCAAATACGGCGACCGGCTTGAGCTTGCGCCGACGATGGGTCGGTGGATGGCGCAAGCGGGCAACGAACTGCTAGCCGACGCCGATGCAATCGTTCCGGTGCCGCTGCATTGGCGTCGCCTTTGGACCAGGCAATTCAATCAGGCGGCGCTACTCGCCGAGGCGATCTCCCGGTCGTGCGGACGGCCCGTCTGGCATGCTGCACTGCGGCGCGTCCGCGCGACGTCGCAACAAGTCGGACTTTCCAAGACCGAGCGCGCGGGAAATGTGCAGGCCGCATTCCGCGTCCCGGAAGAAAGCAAGGCGATAATCCGCGGCAAGCGTATCGTGCTGGTTGACGACGTGTTGACTTCCGGAGCGACCGTCGATGCGTGCGCCCGCGCACTGCTGCGCGGAGGGGCGCTCAATGTCGATGTCGTCGTATTCGCCTGTGTCGTTGATGCAACGACGTGATGTAATTACGTCTCAGTCCTGTTGTTGCTGCAACGCACTGTCCTTATATTCAGCCCCAGCAAAAATTAAACCTAGGTTGGTTGGATGCCGGAAATTGAGGTCTACACGACGCCCGTATGCCCGTATTGCCGGTCGGCGAAGGAACTGCTTCGCCGCAAGGGCGTCGAATTTCATGAGATCAATGTCGACGACGAGCCTCAACGCCGCGCCGAGATGATTGCGCGCGCAAACGGGCGGACGACAGTGCCGCAAGTCTTCGTCGGCGACACGCATGTCGGCGGTTGCGACGACCTCTACGCCCTTGAAGAAAAGGGCGAGCTCGACCGGCTACTGAACACCTAACGAGGAGCTCCCATGACCATGCACACGAGAGACCCTCTACGATTCTGTGTTGCGCTGATCCAGATGCAGTCTGGACGCCAGCCCGCCGTCAATATCGCTTCGGCAGCGAAGCTGATCCGCGAAGCCAAGGATCGCGGCGCTCACTATATCCTGACTCCCGAGATGACCAACATCATGGAGACGGACCGCGACGTGCTGTTTGCCGCAATCTCGCCGGAGGAGTCGGACCCCGCGCTAGCGGAATTGCGTGAGCTCGCCCGCACCCATAATCTTTGGCTCCATATCGGCTCGCTCGCGATCAAAGTGTCGCCCGAGCGCGCGGCCAACCGGTCGTTCCTGATCGATCCGGCCGGCGAAATCGTCGCGCGCTACGACAAGATCCACATGTTCGACGTCGATCTGCCGGACGGCGAGAGCTATCGCGAGTCGCGCAACTTCCATCCGGGCGACCTCGCGATCGTCGCCGACCTGCCGTGGGGCCGGCTGGGCCTGTCGATCTGCTACGATCTGCGCTTCCCCGCACTTTACCGGGCGCTCGCGGAAGCAGGCAGCTCGTTCCTCGCGGCGCCTTCCGCGTTCACGCGTCAGACCGGCGAGGCGCACTGGCACGTGCTGGCGCGTACCCGCGCGATCGAGAACGGCTGCTTCGTGTTTGCGGCCGCCCAGGGGGGCATGCACGAAAACGGGCGGGAGACGTTCGGGCACTCGCTCATCGTCGACCCATGGGGGGCGGTACTGGCCGAAGACGGCACCGAGCCAGGGCTGGTCATGGCGGAAGTCGACCCCGCCGCGGTCGCGGCTGTGCGGAGCCGCATTCCGTCGCTCCAGCACGGCCGCCGCTTTGAGGTCGTCGAACCGAAAACAACGCCAGCGCACCTCCACGTCGTCGAAAGCGTGACATGATCCGCTATACGCTCGCGTGTCGGAGTGGACACGAGTTCGAAAGCTGGTTCCAGAACTCGAGCGCTTACGACGCGCAAGTGGCGCGCGGACTGATCGTATGTCCCGCCTGCGGATCGTCCGAGGTGGAAAAAGCCTTGATGACGCCGAGCCTGTCGCGATCGGCGACCACATCGAAGCAGCAATCGGCGGCCGATCCCGCACCTGATCCGGCGGCTGCGCCCGGCTCCAAAGCGCCGGTCGCGATCATGTCGCCGCAGGAGCGCGAGCTGCGGACCAAGCTCAAGGAACTGCGCGACCAGCTCACGAAGAGCGCCGAGCATGTCGGGCCGCGCTTTCCCGAGGAAGCGCGCAAGATGCATTATGGCGAAACCGAGCACCGCTCGATTTACGGCGAAGCCTCTGCCGAAGAAGCGCGTTCACTGATCGAGGAGGGCATCGAGTTCCATCCCCTCCCCGTGCTGCCCGACGAGCAGAACTGAGTTTCAACCGCGTCGTTGATCAAAGCCAGCCCGCATTCCGCTCCGTCCGCGGAAAGCGCGAGCGGAGGCTCTTGCGGTGTTCGTCTCACAAGGGATTGGTCAGCCAGGCAGGCGGCGTCTCGCCCCGGCGCATCACGCCGAGATAGAAGTGGCTGAATTCGCCCGGCCTGCCGTTGTGGTGCCGAACGATGGTCAGCCCGCTATCCTCGATCATGCCGCGGAAGGTCTCAGGCGTTGACGCATCATTTGCCTCCTGGAGGAAGATCACTCCGCCCGGTTTCAGGAAGCGTCCGACGTTGGCGAAAAAGCCGCGATGAATGTGCCAATCCTTATCGTAGGAGCAAATCTCCCACTGGTGCGAGCTTGGATAGAACGGCGGATTGCCGACGACGAGGTCCCATTGCTCTGAAGCAGGGATGCTTTTGAGGTTATCGGATTCGTACACCGATACCCGGTCGGAAAGCCCATTCGCGCGGATCGTTCTGCGGCAAGCCTCGACGGCCTGATCATTGATATCGGCGAGGCACAGCAACTCGCACATTCCGTGCGCGAGCAAAGAGAATCCGATGAAGGCGGGCCCGGAGCACCATTCATAGATACGCTGCTGCTTGGGCATCCCGAGGGTTTTGAGGATCGGGATATAGTTCTGGCCGAACCACGAGCCGCCGCCGTCCAGGTGCTTCTTGTAGTGCACGCGAATGTCGCCATAGCGGACCGTCCGCCACGGGCGCAGATAGCGGCGCCTGAACCGCTTCCAGCTGGTTGCAAGCGAGGGTTCCATCAAATCCATGGCGATCCGGTTATCTCTCGATCATAGGAGAGTCAACCGGCCTCCCCGCTTTGTTTGTCGAGAGCTTGGGCCGCCGCCGGTTTCGGCGTCGAAGAGCGTGAGTAGAACACCAGCCCGATAAACTCCTGTCGCGAGGGCGGCGCCGTCATTGCGCGGCCAGCAGCAGCGCTACGCCGCCGACGATCAGGACCATGCCGATCGCCTCGCGCGGCGTCGCCTTCTGCCGGAAGGCGAAGCGGGCAACGGCCTGGGCGAACAGCACCTCGATGAGCGCCAGCGTGCGCACATTCGCCGCGCTCGTGAGGGCAAAACCGAGGAACCAGAACTGCGAGGCGAGCGCGCCCATGAACCCGGCGAGCAGCGACGGCCGCCAGGCGCGCAGAATTGCGACCAGCACCGCGCGCTCGCGGATGAAAAGATAAAGCGAGAGCAGCGCCGCCTGCAGCGTCAGCCCGACGCACAGAGTGAACGTGGCCGCCATCAGGAAATCCGCATCGGCGAGCGTGACGATCGCGCCGCGAAAACCAACCGCGGCGAGCGCGAAGAAGGCGCCTGCCGTCAGCCCGAGCAGCACTGGCCGAAGGCTTCCCATCCCGCGCGGCTGCACCGACATCGCCATCACGCCGGCGGTCGCGATCAAAATCGCGACCGCCATCGGAACGGTCAGCCGGTCGCCGAGGAAGACCAGCCCGAACAGGGCGACCTGCACCGGCTCGGTCTTGGTGTAGGCGATTGTCACCGCGAAGGAACGCTCGCTCATCGCGGCGAGCATCATGGCCGTCGCGACGATCTGGGTGACCGCACCGACGAAGACCCACCCGAAAAACGCCGTCTGCGGGCGCGGCGGAACTCCGCCTGTCGCGGCGATAATCGCTGCAAGGAAGACGAGAGCGAAGGGCAGCCCGAAAAGGAAGCGGACGTGCGTGGCCCCGGCGGTGCCGAGCGCAGAGGTGAGACGCCGCTGCGTTGCGTTCCGCACGGTCTGCGCCGCGGCCGCGATAATCGTGAAAATGGCCCACAGCCACGAAGGGTCGGGCACTTGGTTCTGGAGGCGCCGAAGCCTCTCCCGCCCAAAGCACGGTCTCCGGCGAAGCGGATGATCCGCCCGCCGGAGACCATGCAATCGTTGTTGACGCGTCGCGCGAATTCGAGGCCCGCGGGAACGGGCCTCAGCGCTTACTTCTTGAGGATCTTATCCACCTTGGGCGCGCGCAGCCGGTGCATGCCGGGGAAGTCGGACCCGAGCAGCGGCGTCGCATAGTGGCGGAATTCCGGCGTGACGTTATTGCCCTCGGGAGCGATGAACTCCTTCGGCATGTGCTTGGTCTTGGCGGCGATCTCCTTGAGGGCGACCAGCCGGTAATCGACCGCATAATTGCCGACGCGGTTGATGGTGATCGATCCGGTCTGGTCGTGGCCGATCGCAAATTGCGCCGCCTTCTCGCCCACCTCCCACGCCTCGGTCGCATCGACGTCGGAGACGACGCCGAGGAAGGAGCGCTGGGCGTAGCCGAGGGTGTCGGCGCGCACGCGCTTGAGCTGGAGCTTCGTGGTGACGAGATCGGCGAGCATGTCGCCGAGCGCACCGGAGCCCGAGAGCTGCACATTGCCATGCGCGTCCTTTTCGGCGCGGCCGGAAAGCTTCACCATGATGGGATTGCCATCCTGGTCGTGAATGCCCTCGCTGACCGCGACGATGCAGCGGCCATACTTGTCCATCGCCGACTTCACGTCGTTCAGGAACTGCTCCTCGGTAAACGTGGTCTCGGGCATGTAGACATAGTGCGGCCCGTCGTCCGCGAATTGACGGCCGAGCGCCGCCGCCGCGGTGAGGAAGCCGGCATGGCGGCCCATCACCACGCCGATAAAGACGCCGGGGAGCGCGCGATTGTCGAGATTGTAGCCGGCGAAAGCCTGCGCGACGTATTTCGCCGCCGACGGCCAGCCCGGGGTGTGATCGTTGATGACGAGGTCGTTGTCGACCGTCTTCGGAATGTGGATGCAGTGCATCTCGTAGCCCGCGGCCTTCGAGGACTCGTTGACGATATGCACCGTGTCGGACGAATCGTTGCCGCCGATATAGAAGAAATAACGCACGTCATGCGCCTGGCAGACCTTGAAGATCTCCTTGCAATAGGCGGCGTCGGGCTTGTCGCGGGTCGAGAACAGCGCGCTCGAAGGCGTGTCGGCGACCTGCTTGAGATTGTATGTCGTCTCCTGGGTGAGGTCGACGAGCTCCTCATTGATGATGCCGCGCACGCCATTGAGGGCGCCGTAGACCTTCGTCACCTCGGCGTATTTGCGCGCCTCGAGGACGGCGCCGGCGAGCGACTGGTTGATCACGGCGGTGGGGCCGCCTCCTTGTGCAATCAGGACTTTTCCCGTCAATTTGGCCATGCGACGCCCCTGCTTTCTGCCTAAGTTTTCCGCGCTTTTGGTGTGCGAGGGCGGTCTAGTGGGTTCCTCAGCGTGCGTCAAGGACGAGCCCGCTACGCCAGAACGGCGTGACTGCACACGCCGTGGGCGGTCACCCGGACGACATTGAAGTGTGCTGTTCTGGCCGATCGCGGCGCCGGGCAATCACGGTTGGACGGCATCACCCGCGCGCCATCGCCCGCACGGGCAAACGAAAACGGGAGCCAACGTTTCCGCGGCCCCCGTTCGAACTTTCATGGCGCCATCGCCCTACGGCATGGACATCGCCGGCGCTTGCGCGCGGGCGGGCGGCGTCTCCAGATCGGCCACGCGATTGCGCACCGCCTTCTGCACTTTCTCGAAGGCGCGCACCTCGATCTGGCGGACGCGCTCGCGCGAGACGCCGAACTCTTCCGCCAGCTCTTCGAGCGTGACCGGTTCGTCGGCGAGTCGTCGCGCCTCGAAGATGCGCCGCTCGCGATCGTTGAGCACCGACAAGGCTTCGGACAGCGCCTTGCGCCGCGTGTCGAACTCCTCGCTCTCGGCCAGCACCTTTTCCTGGCTCTCATGGTCGTCGACGAGCCAGTCCTGCCACTCGCCGGAATCGCCTTCCTCGCGGATCGGCGCATTCAGAGAGGCGTCGCCGCCGAGACGGCGGTTCATGTCGATCACGTCCTGCTCGGTGACGCCGAGACGCTTGGCAATGATCTTGACCTGGTCGGGGCGCATGTCGCCCTCCTCCAGTGCGGAGATTCGGCTCTTCGCCTTGCGAAGATTGAAGAAGAGCTTCTTCTGGTTGGCCGTGGTGCCCATCTTCACCAGTGACCAGGATCGCAGAATATATTCCTGAATCGCGGCCTTGATCCACCACATCGCGTAGGTGGCGAGGCGGAATCCCTTCTCCGGCTCGAAGCGCTTCACCGCCTGCATCAGGCCGACATTACCCTCGGAAATGACTTCCGAAATCGGCAGACCATAGCCGCGATAGCCCATCGCGATCTTGGCGACGAGGCGCAGATGGCTGGTGACGAGCTTATGGGCCGCGTCGCGGTCGCCATGCTCCCGCCAGCACTTCGCAAGCATATATTCCTCTTGCGGCTGCAGCATCGGAAAACGCCGAATCTCTTCGAGATAGCGGGTCAACCCCGAACTCGGCGGTGATGAGCGGCAAACTGGCGGTGTGGGCCATTGCGGCCTCCTGTTCAAGCCCCCGATATGCGGCGGGCGATGGCGCATGTCAGCTCGATGAGCCTGACGACGCCACCCGTTACGCGACCACGACCTGTCGCGCACTGCAGCATACACGGTTCGTCTAGCGAAAAAACACTCCGGCCGTCACTTCATCGTAACAGCCGAGTGACCCATCTGCGCCCCCGTAGAGACGCAAACGACGTTCGTCCGGCCAAACCGGCACCCTCTAACGTCGGCCAAAATCGATTGTTCCCCCACCCAGCGCCTTATGTAGGGACGCAAGGTCGGTAGGCAAGGCTGACCGAAAGACGAGATGCGCTCCGGTCCTCGGGTGATCTAACCCAAGCAGGTAGGCATGCAGAGCCTGCCTGCCAAGGGCCGCCAGGGAAATTTGCGCCTCGGGGGGAAGCAGGGCGGCCTTCGTCTTGAACCCTGGCCCATATACGGAATCGCCGATGATCGGATGTCCGATCGCGGCAAGATGAACTCTGATCTGGTGGGTTCGCCCCGTCTCCAGCGTGCACGCTAGCATGCTTGCAACCTGCTGGCTAGACACGCTGGAGTAATGCTCGATCCGCTCCCAGTGCGTCACGGCCTCGCGTCCGTCCGGCCTCACGGACATCTTGTCGCGGGCATGCGGGTGGCGTCCGATCGGCTTATCGATGGTTCCGCGCGGCCGGTCGGGCACGCCCCAGACGAATGCGAGATAGCCGCGTTCGAGTGGTCCGCTCCGGCCGTGATCGGCGAATTGGGCGGCGAGCGCCCGGTGTGCGAAGTCGTTCTTCGCCACAACCATAAGTCCGGTCGTGTCCTTGTCCAGGCGATGCACGATCCCCGGGCGCTTGACCCCGCCGATGCCCGACAGGCTCTCACCACAATGGGCGATGAGCGCGTTGACAAGCGTCCCCGCCGCGTGCCCCGCCGCCGGATGAACGACCAGCCCTTTGGGCTTGTCGATAACGATGATGTCGGAATCCTCGTAAACGATGGCTAGCGGAAAATCTTCCGCATGCGGCGCAGCCGGCTCGGGCGGCGGCACCGCGACGGCGATCGTGTCCCCCGCATTGACGCGATGGCTCGGATCGCAGATCGTGCGTCCCCCGATCGCAACATTGCCTGCGAGAATCAATGATTTCAGCCGCGAACGCGACAGTTCGGTCAGGTGGACGGCGAGCATGCGATCGAGGCGTGCGCCGGCCTCGGAATCGGCTACGACGACCGTCTCAATTCGGCGACCTCCTTCGCTCATGACCCATCCGCAAACCGTTGACGAGAAGCCGCTCGATCCCGAACAGGCGCGGTTCATGGCGCGCGTCCGGCGGATGATGGCGCTGTCCGGCGTCGCCACGATGCTCGGCATCGCCGTCGTGCTCGGGGTCGTCGGCTATCGCGTTTTTCGCAGCGGGGGAAGCGCCGCGCCGACCGAAACCATCGTCCGCCTGCCCGCCGGCAGCCGCATCGCGCAGACCCTCGTGGGTAATGGCCACGTCGTCGTCACGATCGAAATACCCGGCGGCGGCGTCGAAATCCGCAGCTTCGACGCGCAGACCTTGCGGCCCGCCGGCCGATTGCGCTTCGCGACCGAGCCGTGACGACCGCCCGCTCAGTGCCCCTCGAATGAAATCAAGGTGCGCACCGGCACATCGAGTTTGCGCAGCCTGTCGGCGCCGCCAAGCTCCGGCAGATCGACGATGAAGCAGGCGGCGAGCACCTCGGCCCCGAGTTGACGCAACAGCTTGACCGCACCCTCGGCGGTGCCGCCGGTGGCGATCAGGTCATCGACCAGGATGACGCGCTCATGCGCGCTCACCGCGTCTTCGTGCACCTCCATTTCGTCGAGGCCGTATTCGAGCGAATAGGCGATGCTCACCCGCTTGTGCGGCAGCTTGCCTTTCTTGCGGATCGGCACGAAGCCGGCCGACACCTGGTGCGCCACCGCGCCCCCGAGAATGAAACCGCGCGCCTCGATCCCGGCGACCTTGTCGATCTTCATGCCGGCCCAGGGCTGGACGAGTTCGTCGACCGCGCGGCGAAACGCGCGCGCATCGCCGAGCAGCGTGGTGATATCGCGAAACATGACTCCCGGCTTGGGATAGTCCGGGATGCAGCGAATGGCGCGCTTCAAATCGTAATCGAAAGGTGGGCTGGTCATCATCTCAAGGCGCTGTTGATTCAGGTGATTTGCGAGCTTGCAGGACGCGGCACTGTGGCAAAGCATGGGCCCGACTGCAACGGAGACCTTTGCCCATGGACACGCCCGCCCAGCCGGTCGATGTCGTCGACGCCGACCGTTCGAGGTTGATCACCGCGTCAGCACCCGGCCCGCCACCGCGTCGAGCTTCTTCAGAAGCTCCGGGTCGCGCGCCCTGTGCGCCGTGATTAGCGCATTGTCGAGCGCGTGGTCGGAGCCGATCGGGCAAGGCTCGTGCTCGTGCGGAAAATCGCGCGCAAACCGCGCGACGAGGCGCGCCGCCTTCTCGGCATTCGCGCGCACCATCCGGATGATGTCGCTCACGGTGACGGCGTCGTGGTCGGGATGCCAGCAGTCGAAATCGGTCACCATGGCGACGGTCGCGTAACAAATCTCCGCCTCGCGGGCGAGCTTCGCCTCCGGCATGTTGGTCATGCCGATGACCGAGTAGCCGAGCTGCTTGTAGGTCATGCTCTCCGCATAGGTCGAAAACTGCGGCCCCTCGATGCACACATAGGTGCCCTCGCGCGCGACGGGGATGTCCTCGGCCATGGCCGCTTCGGCGAGATGGATGCGCAGCCGCGGCGACACCGGATGCGCCATCGAGACATGCGCGACGCATCCGGTGCCGAAGAACGAGCTTTCGCGCTTGTGGGTGCGGTCGACGAACTGATCGACCAGCACGAAGGTGCCGGGCGGCATTTCGTCCTTGAACGAGCCGCAGGCGGAGAGCGAGATGAGATCGGTCACGCCCGCGCGCTTGAGCACATCGATATTGGCGCGATAGTTGATGTCCGACGGCGACAGCCGATGGCCGGCGTCATGGCGCGGCAGGAACACGATCGGGAGTCCATCGATTTCACCGGAAAGCAACGCGGCCGATGGCTCGCCCCACGGGCTTGCAATCCGCGTTTCGGTCACCTTTTCCAGACCGGGCAGTTCGTAGATGCCCGAGCCGCCGATAATTCCCAAAACCGATTTAGCCATACTTGCCCCAATCTTTTCCGCGAGGAGTTGGACGGCGCATGCCCAACATGCGGACGAGCTTGTGAACGACGGCTTGACCGCCGGTCAACGTGATTCGATCAATGTCCCCCTGCCGCGTGCCGAAGGAATAGCGATACGCCATGGCGAAACCCATCGTCGAAGCCGGCCCCGGTCTGCGCGACATTGCCGGCCAGATCCTCCTTGTCGGAGCCGGTAAGATGGGCGGCGCCCTGCTCGACGGCTGGCTCGCCCTTGGGCTTGACCCGAGCCGGATCGCGGTATTCGAACCGCAGCCTTCGCCTGGCATCGCTGCCCAGGCAATCGGCGGGCTGCGCCTCAATCCCAATCCTGCAACGGTGCAAGCGGCTGCGATCGTGCTTGCGATCAAGCCGCAGGTTGCGCCCGAGATCGTCCCCGGCCTCGCTCCGCTCGCCGAGCGCGCCGTCGTGATCTCGATCATGGCGGGCCGCACCCTCGGCTTTCTCGAGCGGTCGCTGGGCGCGGAAACCGCCGCCGTGCGCGCAATGCCCAACACGCCCGCGTCAATCGGCCGCGGGATCACCGTTGCGGTCGCCAATGCGAAAGTCTCGGCCGCCCAGCGCGAACTCGCCCACCGTCTGCTTGCGGCGACGGGCTCCGTCGAATGGGTGCGGGACGAGGGCCTGCTCGATGCGGTGACGGCGGTGTCGGGGTCGGGACCGGCTTATGTCTTTCTGCTGGCTGAGAGCCTCGCACGCGCCGGCGTGGAGGCGGGGTTGCCGGCGGACCTCGCCGCCAAGCTCGCCCGCGAAACAGTCGCGGGATCGGCTGAATTGCTGCACCGTTCGCCGGCCGATCCGCGCACCCTGCGCGAGCGGGTCACGTCGCCCGCCGGCACGACTGCCGCAGCGCTCGAAGTGTTGATGAGCGCGAACGGGCTCGACGATCTCATGAAGCGGGCGGTCGCCGCCGCAACGCGGCGCTCGCGCGAACTCGCGGAGTGATGGCGCAGGAAAGCGCGCTTCCACCTGCCAGCGGCAATAATAAGGGCGGGCTGGTGCAGCCGAGCGCGACCGCTTAGATATTGCCAAGTCCCCTCTCGACAGGAGCGGTGCCCATGGCGCGCAGGCCTCGCGAACAATCTCGAAAAACCGGTAGCGACAACGGCGGCGGCACGAATGGCGTGCCGGCGGCCGGCCCAAGCCGAACAGGCCCCGAGACCAACCGTGAAAAGATCATCGAGGCGTTCATGGGCCTGCTCGGCGAGCAGTCGATCGAACAGATCGGTCTGCCCGACATTGCGGCACGATCAGGCGTGTCGATGGCCGATATGCGGGGCGAGTTCGGCTCCAAGCTCGCGATCCTCGCCGCGCACGTCAAGAACATCGATCGCGAGGTTCTCTCCGCCGATCGCACGGATCTGGGCGATGAGCCCCCGCGCGAGCGGCTGTTCGACGTGCTGATGCGCCGCTTCGAGGCGCTGGAGCCGTACAAGGATGCGATCCGGTCGCTGCTGCGCTCGGCTCGCAGCAATCCCGGGCTCGCCTGTGCGCTCAACAGCCTCGCGCTTCGTTCGCAGCGATGGATGCTGGCGGCGGCCAATCTTCCGAGCGGCGGCCCGGTCGGGATGATCCGCGCGCAGGGGCTCGCGCTCCTTTACGGGCAAGTGCTCGCGACTTTCATCGATGACGACGATCCGGGCCATGCGCGCACCATGGCGCGGCTCGACCGCGCCCTCTCGCGCGGTGAGTGGTGGGCGGGCATGCTCGACAATCTGTGCCGGTTCGTTCCGGCTTGCGCTCCGCGCCGCCGATCCCGCTCCGCCCCTGAGGAAGACAGCCGCGCAGAAGCATTGGCGGTCTGAGATCGCCGTTCAGGCGGCGCTGGCGAGGATGGCGGCCTCGGCCGCCTCGACCGCCTCAGGCGTGCCGACATGCATCCACACGCCTTCGAGCCGGAGGCCATAAAGCCGGCCGGCCTCCTCTGCGCGCTTGAATAGCAACGTGAGGGGGAATTCGCCGGACGGCGCGTCCGCAAAGAGCGCGCTCCCGAGGATAGCGACGCCGGCATAGACGAAGGGCACGACTTCGCGCTCGGGGCGACGGCGCAGCCGTCCGTCCGCCGCCATGGCGTAATCTCCCGACCCGGAATAGCCCACGCTCGTCGCGGTCGGCGCGAGCAGAAGCAGCGCATCCATCGCCTCCGGCTGGAAGGCGCCGGCGAGGCGTTGCAGATTGGACGACACGCCGTCGATCCAGAGGGTATCGGAATTGACGTGGAAGAACGGGGCATCGCCAAGCTTCGGCAAGGCTTTGGCAACGCCGCCGCCGGTGCCGAGCAGACGGCTTCGCTCGTCCGAAACGACAATTTGCGGCGTCGAGCGACCGGTCAGGTGTTGCTCGATCTGGTCGGCAAAGTGATGGACATTGACGACGGCCGTCTCGACGCCGGCCTCCGCCAGCTTGTCGAGCACATGGTCGATGAGCGGCTTGCCGCCCACGGCGACAAGCGGCTTCGGCCGCGCTTGCGTCAGGGAGCGCATCCGCGTGCCGAGACCCGCCGCAAGGACCATGGCGCGCCGGGAACTCAGGGGCGGACTATTCGACATGGGCGACCTCTCAACGACCCGATCTTGCATATGATTCGGCTGCCCGGCTCAACTCCCGACGGGCCGCGATGAAGGGGGCGACGTTATGGCGTGCAGTTTGACGGCCCGATGACGCGGCCCAAAGTTGCGAGACGGCGCGCGCCCTACCCCGGCGCGGCCAGAAAATCATGTCTTTGCGCTGACGTCGAGCGGTCCGTCCGCCAGCCGGTCGAGGTCAAACCGGGCGATCTCCTCCAAGAGGGCGACGAAGGCGCGTGCGCCATGGACGAGCGCCGTCTCTCCCTTGTCAGCAGTCGCTCCGCGCGCATCGCCCACCGCGCCCGAGCCATGAAGATCCTGAAGTCATCCAGGCAAGAGCGGCCGGCCCATGCGCCCCGAGCCAGGAAAACTCCGCTTCCATAGCGATACTCGCAGAGATTGCATTGATTGCCTCATCCATCCGGACCGTTGCCGGCCGGGCAGCGAGCATCAGCGAGGTCTCGATGTCACCGCCGTGGATACCGTGTTTCTCCTCCGCGGCGTCGAACAGTTCGGGCGCATAGCCGAAGCGGCGCCAGGCGCAGGTCACCGCCAGCATTGCGCAGCGAGCGCGTAAGTCGCGGGCGACCATGTCGATCGCCTCCACATTTCCTCCGTGGCTCGTAATGATCAGGAGCTTGCGCACGCCGGCGCGGCGTACGCATTCGCCGATCTCGGTCAAGGCCCGAATCATGGTCGCCGCCGAGAGGGAAAGCGTCCCAGGAAAGGCAAGGTGTTCGGTGGAAACCCCGATCGTCTGAACCGGGAGTATCGTCACCGGCAGGTGCGCCGGGATAAGGGGGAGCGCTCTTGCGAGATAAGCCTCGGCGATGAAACTATCCGTCCCGAGCGGCAAATGCGGGCCATGCTGCTCGATGGCGGCGACCGGGAGGACCGCGATCCACTGTTTGCTGTCGGGCGCGGCGAAGTCCGCCCAGGTCATGTCCGCCCAGAGGCGTTTCGGCAGCATCGTTCATGCCTTCCGAAATTGGAGCCTCAGCCAATACGGCAAAATAGGCCTTGGGTCGCATCGGAGCGGCAAAAAAACGCGAAAAATTCGGCCGATGGCGAGATGCGACCAACCGCGCCCTCACGGAATGTCGCAAGCGCGCCGTACCGATGTCGCCGAAATCGGACTGCCCGAACCCCTTAGTGGATAGTGTGCTTGCGGGCCGGGATGGCCTCCTGATCGAGTGCAAGACAATCGAGCCGGTCGGCATACGGACAGAAGGCCGGCGCCCGCGGCACTGTGACCGGCGCACGGGCGAGCCAGTCGCTGCACAGATTGCCCGATCGGCACAACTGGCAGGTGCGGATCACTGCGTTCAGGGTCGGTCCGAAATACTCCTCGATCTCATCGTCGAACTCGATTCCCATCCGCTCCATCATCTCGCCGATGTTTGCGGAAAATCGATCGAACCTGTCGAAATCGCGCATGCTCATCTCCGGCGTGCGACCACCAGCCTTTGCCCAAGATATTGTTATTATTTCTACTCCGCGCACACCGTCCTTGATTTGAAACAACTAAGAACTTGATCTGCGGCAAACCGCGGTCATCCTTCGCCAGCCGGCCACCGGGCCTGGACGATCAGGCCGCGGGCGCGTGAATCGGGAATGCCGAGCGCGCGCAAGGCGAGAAGCGCCGCCGACTGCGCCGCCAATCTGAGAGCGCCTTGTCCGGGCTTGCCGAGTTGGGAAAGCGGGCCGGCTCCGCATTCGACGAGCGCGCCCAAGATGGCGGCGGCGGCCATGCGCGGGTCTTGGAGGGGCAGATGCCCCGCATCGACCGCGGCGCGGATAGCCTTTTCAAATTCTACAATGACTTCAGTCCGATAGGCAAAACTTCCGGCCGCGGTCCGTTCCCAGCGCTCGCTCAGCATGGCGGCGACGAGCCGCGGCCGCCGCGCTGCGCCCGCCGCAAAGGCGAGGATCGCGGCGGCAAGCGCGGACAGAGGCCCCGGCGCCTCGCCCGCCGCGCTGCGGACGGCGGCGATATCCTGCTCGCCCGTCGCCGCGAGCAGCGCGTCCATAAGGTCGGCCTTGGTCGGAAAGTAGCGATAGACGGTACCGGCCGCGATCCCGGCCCGTTCAGCCACCGGCACGATCTGCACAGCCGCAAGGCCCTGCTCGGCCGCGGTGTCCCGCGCAGCCCGGAGAATATCCGCGCGCCGGCCCGCCAACCGGTCGAGGATGCGCGCTGTCCGTCGATAGGCCATGGTTCGTGATCCACCCGTAAGAGTGAATCATAATTCACGCGAGGCCACAATCGCTATGTGGGCGAGCCGAGCGGGCGGGCTCCGAGCCCAGCCCTACATCTGCACGCCCTTTTCGGAGAGGTATTTCACCGCGCCCGGGTGATACGGGATGGAGGAGTTCGCCCTTGTCTGGTTCTTGAGATCGATGCTTTTCGCCTCCTGATGCACCGCGACCAAGTCGGCCTTGTAATCGAAGATGGTCTTGATGATGTCGTAGGCGAGCTTCTCCGGCAGATCGGCCGGAACCACGAGCAGATTCCACACGACTGCGATTTGGTTGTCGCTGGTCTGGCCGGGATAGGTGCCGGCGGGGATGACGTCGGTCCCGTAGAGTTGGCCATGCTTGGCGTTCATTTTGTCCACCAGATCGGCCTGGTCGATCATCTTGATCTTTACGCCCGGGGTCGCGCCGAGATCGGTGACGGCCGCGGTCGGCAGGCCGCCGACCCAGAAGAACGCGTCGATCTTGCCATCCTTGATGGCGTTCACCGACTCCGCGACGCTGAGCCGTTCGCGTTTCATGTCCTTGTCGCGGTCGAGCCCCGCCGCTTCGATCAAGCGGAATGCGGTAACCTCGGTCCCGCTGCCGGGCGAACCGGTCGAGACCCGCTTGCCCTTGAAGTCGGCCATTTTCTCGATGCCGGAGCCCTCCGTCGTGACGACGTGCATCCGGTTCGGATAGAGCACCAAGAGCGTCCGCGCATCGACCTTGTTGCCCTTGAATTTCTCCTCGCCCTTGAGCGCTTCGAGGGCGGTGTCGGCCATGGTGAAGCCGACCTCCGATTGCCCTGACCCGATCAGCTTGAGATTGTCGACCGAGGCGCCGGTCACTTCGGCGGTCGCCTGGACGCCCGGCAGGTGTTTCGACAAGACATTGGCGATCGCGCCGCCCATCGGGTAATAGACCCCGCCGGTCCCTCCGGTGCCGATGGAGATGGTCTTCTGCTGGGCGGACGCGGCGCCGAACATGGAGCACCACGCCAGCAATAACGGCGAGACCAATCGGGGCTATCCGACTCTTCATCACACACTCTCCTTGGGTCTCACGCCTTGGCCGTAGCGGCTGGCGATTTCCATTGCTTCAACAGTAGCAGAGCGATGATGGCCACGCCAAACCAGGCCGGATGCGGCACGTCGTAGCCGGTCAGCCATTCCGCAAGCGCCTCGAGGAGGCTCGGGAATACGAGCAGCAAGCCCCCGACGACCCACAGGACCTGCTCGACCTTGGTATTGCGGCGCAGGCCCCAGTCCTGCGCCGCGACGGCGAGCGCGAGCAGCCCGGCCGCCGTCTTCGCCGTGATGAGAATGATGTCGAAGACAGACCCGCCCTTCGGGACCGTCATCAGCAGGCCGACGCCGAGCGGGTCGAGCACGAACACGAACGGCACGAGGAACGCAGGCAGGGTGTATTTCCAAGCCTGCAAAGTGGTGCGGTAGGGATCGCCGCCGGTGATCGCGGCGGCGGCGAAGGGCGACAGCGCGGTCGGCGGCGACACCTCCGACAGCACCGCATAGTAGAAGATGAACATGTGCGCCGCGTAAGCCGGGACGCCGAGCTTGATCATCGCTGGCGCCGCGATCACCGCGCAGATGATGTAGGACGCCGTCACGGGAACGGCGAGCGTGGATTCTGGAGCGAGGTGCAACGGGTTTATGAAAACTGTATTTGGACGTCTTTGCCAAGCTCTTTGAGGATTGCCTGGAATGGCGTCTTGAAACCGAGGCATTTTCTCGGCGTGAGATTGGCTGGTGAGGATGATATCCTGGATTTCTTCGTCGGACACTTTGTCAATGTCGATCTGACGCGGCAACCAGCGTCGTAATCGGCCGTTGGCGTTTTCAACTCCGCCCTTCTGCCACGACGCGTAGGCGTCACAGAACCAAGTGGTCATGGCGCACATGGTCTTAAGGAGAGCGTGCTGGGCGAAGGCGGTATCATTGTCAAGAGTAATGGACTTGCGCAGCGTGGGTTCGATGCGGGCGAACACCGCCAGCATGACCGAAATGGTTTCGGCGGCGGTTTTTCCGACGAGCCTCGCTGCGAGCGTCACGCGGGATTTGCGCTCATAGAGAACGAGCACGGGCCGTGTGCGCTTGCAGATGATGAGGTCGCCCTCCCAATGACCAGCCTCGGTTCTGGCGTCGATATTTTTGGGCCGTTCATGGATGGAGACGCGATCCTTTATGGTATCTCGCGAAGGCCTCGATCGACGCGGGCGGCGGCGTTTGTGAGCCGACCACCCACACGATCAGCGCCGTGTAGATCGCCGTCAGCAGGAGGCTGTTGCCGGCATAGGCCAGCACGATCGAGGAGAACTTCAGCCCCAGCCCGGTGAGCGTGACGATGCCGACAATGATGCCGGCGGAGGCGCAGGTCGTCGCCGCATTGAGCACGCCAATCGAGCCGTCCGCGAGCGCGGAAACGAGTCTGCGCGGATAGAGCGCCGTGTCCGGCCGCAGGAAGCTCAGGCCGAAGCACAACAGGGTCGACCAGAACACCGACAGCATCGGCGAATAGCCGACGACCATGAAGCCGATCACCGCGACCAGCGAGGTGAAGTGAAAGCCGTAGCGCTTGAACATGCCCCACGGCGTGAGCGTCTGGTCGTAGGGCACGACTCCCGCGCCGAAACGCCGGGCGTCAATCTCGACCATGAACAGGAGCGACAGATAGTAGAGGCAGGTCGGGATGGTCGCCATCCAGATCACGTCGAGATAGCTGATCTTGAGAAACTCGGCGATGAGGAAGGCGGCGGCGCCGAGCACCGGCGGCGACAGGATAGCGCCGAGGCCGCCGGCGGCGAGGAGCCCGCCCGCCGCGTTCCGCTCGAAACCCGCGCGTTTCATCATCGGCCAGGCGACCGCGCCGATCGTCACCGTCGTGGCGACCCCCGATCCGGATGGGCCGCCAAGCAGGAAAGAGGAAAGCACGACCGTGCGGCCGGCGCTGTTCGGCTTGCCTCCCATCAGGGCGAGCGAAAAATCGATGAAGAATTTGCCGGCGCCCGAATGCTGCAGGAACGCGCCGTAGATCGTGAACATGATGATGAGGGTCGATGACACGTCGACGGCGACGCCGAAGATCCCTTCCAGCGTGATGAAGAGATGGCCGACAAGCCGCGATACGGTATAGCCGCGGTGCGTCCACGGCGGCGGCAGATAGGGCCCCGCCATCGCATAAATGATGAAGCACACAGCGACCACCGGCATGATCCAGCCGGTGGTGCGCCGCGTCGCCTCGAGCAGCAACACGATGAAGACGACGCCAAAGACGACGTCGAGGCGGTCGGGAACGGCGGCGCGATCGGTGAAGTCCTCGCCGCCCCACAGCGCATAGCCAAGGATCGCAACCGAGGCGATTGCGGCCGCGACGTCCCACCAGCGCACGCGGTCGCGAAACCGGCGCGCCAGCGGAAACAGCAGAAACGCCAGCGCCATCACGAAGGCGACATGGATATAGCGCAACGGCTGGGTGGGGACGATCGCGTAGGCCGCGTAGAGATGAAACAGGGATGAGGCGACAGCGATCGTGGTAACGGTCACGCCCGCCCAGCCGGCAAGGCGATTGGTGGCGCCCTCCTCCTGTTCGATGAATTCTTCTGCCTTGCGAAGCTGCTCCTCGGAAATCCCCTCGGCGGCGCCCGTCAGCGCAGGCTCGGCGCCTCCAGCGCGCTCCTCAGCCATCTCACACCCTTTGCATTCTTCACTTTGAACAACGCAAACATCTTGCCGCGAAAAGCCTGTCCGAAAATTCAATCGCGAATAGCACCCGGTTCTCCGCAGCCCCCAAAAAAATTGACGAATTCCGTTCACGCGGAACTCGTTCCGAGTGTCATGCAGGGCTTCGATTTGTGCAAGCAAGAAGCCGGGCGCGAGAGGACCCGCGCCCGGCTTCAAGTCGGTTCAGACCTGCAGCGGCCGGATCAGGCCGTGCCCGAGCCGCCGCCGCCGAGGGCCGCTTGCGCCGCGGCGAGCCGCGCGATCGGCACGCGGAACGGCGAGCACGAGACATAGTTGAGGCCCGCATTGTGGCAGAACACCACCGAGGCGGGGTCGCCGCCGTGCTCGCCGCAGATGCCGAGCTTGAGATCCTTGCGGGTCTTGCGGCCGCGCTCGGCGGCGATCTTGACCAGTTCGCCGACGCCGTCCTGGTCGAGCGACACGAACGGATCGACCGCGAAAATCTTCTTGTCGGTGTAGAAACCGAGGAAGGTCGCGGCGTCGTCGCGACTGATGCCGAAGGTCGTCTGCGTCAGGTCGTTGGTGCCGAAGGAGAAGAACTCCGCACCCTCGGCGATCACACCCGCCTGCAGCGCGGCGCGCGGCAACTCGATCATGGTGCCGACCTGGTAGTCGAGCTTCGCCTTGGTCTCGTCCTGGACCTGCTTGGCGGCGAGGTCGATATACGACTTGACGAGATCGAACTCCGCCTTGGTGGCGACCAGCGGAATCATCACCTCGGGCACCACCGGCGCGCCGGTCTTCTTTCCCGCCACGATCGCTGCCTCGAAGATCGCCCGCGCCTGCATTTCGGCGATCTCCGGATAGGCGACCGCAAGGCGGCAGCCGCGGAAGCCGAGCATCGGGTTGAACTCGTGCAGCTCACGCGCACGATCGCGCAGCTTCTGCGGGTCGGCGCCCATGCCCTTGGCAACTTCCTCGATCTCCGCATCGGTGTGCGGCAGGAACTCGTGCAGCGGCGGATCGAGCAGGCGGATCGTGACGGGCTTGCCCTTCATGATCTCGAACAGCTCGACGAAGTCCTCCCGCTGCATCGGCAGGATTTTCGCGAGCGCCGCGCGCCGCTGCTTCTCGTCGTCCGCCAGAATCATCTCGCGCACGGCGCGGATGCGGTCGGCCTGGAAGAACATATGCTCGGTGCGGCACAGGCCGATGCCTTCGGCGCCGAACTTGATGGCGACGCGGGCATCTTCCGGCGTTTCGGCATTGGCGCGCACCTTCAGCTTGCGCGCCTTGTCGGCCCAGGCCATCAGGGTGGCGAAGTCTTCCGAGAGCGACGGCTCCTGCATCTTGACGCGGCCAGCAAGCACTTGGCCGGTCGAGCCGTCGATGGTGATGATGTCGCCCTTCTTCAGCGTCATCCCGCTCGCCGTGAGCGTCCCGGTCGCATAGTCGACGCGGATGCCGCCGCAGCCCGCGACGCAGGGCTTGCCCATGCCGCGCGCGACAACCGCGGCATGCGAGGTCATGCCGCCGCGCGTCGTCAGAATGCCCTCAGCGGCGTGCATGCCATGAATGTCCTCGGGGCTCGTCTCGACGCGCACCAGCACGACATTGTGGCCCTGGCCCTTGAGCTGCTCGGCCTCGTCGGCGTCGAACACGATCTCGCCGCAGGCGGCCCCGGGCGACGCGGGCAATCCGGTGCCGATCACCGTGCGGTCGGCTTTGGGATCGATGGTCGGATGCAGGAGCTGGTCGAGCGAGGCCGGCTCGACACGGGTGACGGCCTCGTCCTTGGTGATGGTGCCTTCATTGGCCAGATCGACGGCAATCTTCAGCGCGGCCTTGGCCGTGCGCTTGCCGGTTCGCGTCTGCAGCATCCATAGCTTGCCCTGCTGGACCGTGAACTCCATGTCCTGCATGTCACGGTAGTGCTTTTCCAGCTTGGTGTAGTATTTCACGAGGTCGCTGTAGGGTCCCGCCATCGCCTTTTCCATCGACGGCTTGTCGGACCCGGCTTCCTTACGCGCGACCTCGGTGATCTCCTGCGGCGTGCGGATGCCGGCGACCACGTCCTCGCCCTGCGCGTTGATGAGGAACTCGCCATACAGCCGGTGGTCGCCGGTCGAGGGATTGCGGCTGAAGGCGACGCCGGTCGCCGAGGTCTCGCCGAGATTGCCGAACACCATCGCCTGCACATTGACGGCGGTGCCCCAATCGTCCGGGAGCTGATGCAGTTTGCGATAGGTGATGGCGCGCTGGTTCATCCACGAACCGAACACGGCGCCGATCGAACCCCAGAGCTGCTCATGCGGATCCTGCGGGAACGATTTCTCGTGCTCGCGCTCCACCCGCTTCTTGTATAGCTCGACGATCTTCTCCCAATCCTTTGCGTCGAGGTCGGTGTCGAGCTTGTAGCCGCGGCTCTCTTTGTAGGCGTCGAGGATTTCCTCGAAATTGTGGTGCCCGATGCCGAGCACGACGTTGGAATACATGTTGATGAAGCGGCGATAGGAATCGAAGGCGAAGCGCCGGTCGCCCGATATCCGCGCCAGCGCCTCGACGGTCTCGTCGTTGAGGCCGAGATTGAGGACGGTGTCCATCATACCGGGCATCGAGGCGCGCGCGCCGGAGCGCACCGACATGAGCAGCGGATCATTCGGATCGCCGAACTTCTTGCCCATGACCTTGCCGACATAGTCGAGCGCCTTGTCGACTTGCTGCTTGAGGTCCTTCGGATAGGTCTCGTTGTTCTTGTAGAAGAACGTGCAGACTTCGGTGGTGATGCTGAAGCCGGGCGGAACCGGGAGCCCGAGATTGGCCATCTCGGCGAGATTGGCGCCCTTGCCGCCGAGCAGATTCTTCATCTTGGCGGCGCCTTCGGCCTTGCCGCCGCCGAACGTATAGACCCACTTCCCCTTGATCGCGCCGTGCTCGGCGGCGGTCCTGGCCGGCGCCTTGGCCGAGACGGCGGCGGCGGCGCGCTTCGGCGCGGGCGCTTTCATCTTCTTGGCCGGGGCCGGCTTTTCGGCTCGCTTCGGCTTCGTGCTGACGACTTTGAGGGTGGCTTTGGGTTTGGTCGCTGGCCTGGCGGCGGACCGTCCGGCTTTGGCGCTCGTCATCGATCGGCGGCTTACAGTCTTCGTTGATTTAGCCATAGCGTCTCGCTCCATTTGCGACTCGGCGGCATGCAAAGCACCTCTAAGGCGAACGCGCAAGCCCGCACTTGATGCTCGGTCGGCGGACCGCAAGCGCTCGCACTGCAAAAGTGCGCTTGACTCTTACATCACTTGAACAGGCCGAGGCCGGTAATGCCGACCACGATCAAGTAGATGGCGACGATGTAGTTGAGCAGGCGCGGCATGATCAAGATGAGAATGCCGGCGCCCAATGCGACGAGCGGCTGCAGATGCGCAATCGAGAGGCTCATGACAACGACCTTTCGCGATGGATGCTTGGACGACTGGTGACATGCGATGCCTGCGAACTCGGGCATCGCGGTTGGCTCGGCCGCGCTCACGCGGCGCGAAACGGTGTGCACATCATCCCTCGATTTTGGAGAAATCGGCGACTGCGAGGGTAGCCGCGCGAATTTCGTTGAGCAGCTTGAGGCGATTTGCGCGCAACTTCTTTTCCTCCTCGCCGCCTTCGACATTCACGGTGACCTTGTCAAAGAAGGCGTCGACATGCGGACGCAACTTCGCCATCGCGCGCATCGCAGCGGCGAAATCTTCGCGCGCAACGGCGGCGCTCGCCTCGTTCTTTGCGTCATCGATTGCGTGCGCGAGCTCCCACTCCTCCGCCTGGCGATACAGTTCGGGATCGGGCGCGCCATCATAGCTCGTCTTGTCGCGCTTTTCTTCGATGCGGATGATGTTGGTCGCGCGCTTATAGCCCGCGAGCAGGTTCTTTCCATCCTCAGTGTCGAGAAATTCTCCCAGCGCTTCGACACGCCGCACAATGAGCAGGAGATCGTCCTGGCCTGCGAGCGCAAACACCGCATCGACGAGATCATGCCGGGCACCCTGCTCGCGCAGCTGCACCTTCAGGCGATCGGCGAAGAAGGCGAGGAGGTCGGCAATCAAGGCCTGTTTCTGAGACGTTGCACCAGTACCTCGGTGGGCGTGTTCATGCCAACTGAAGTCCAGCTGAATGAGTAGTGGTAGCTTGAGTTCGTTCAACAATATCAGGCGGATCACGCCCAGTGCCGCACGCCGCAGCGCGAACGGGTCTTTCGAGCCGGTTGGTTTCTCATCTTCGAACCAAAAGCCAACCAAGGTGTCGATCTTGTCGGCGAGCGCTATGGCGACGGACACCGGATCGGTCGGCACGCGGTCGCTCGGGCCGAGCGGCTTGTAGTGCTCCTCGCAGGCGGCGGCGACCGAAGCGTCCTCGCCCTGCGCCAGCGCGTAGTAGCGTCCCATCAAACCCTGCAACTCGGGAAACTCGCCCACCACTTCGGTCAACAGATCGGCCTTGGCGAGACGCGCCGCGCGTTTCGCTTTTTCGACATCGGCGCCGACCAGCGGCGCAAGCTCGGCCGCGAGCCGTCCGATGCGCTCGATGCGCTCCCACTGCGTGCCGAGCTTCTCGTGGAATACGATATTCTTGAACTTCGGCAGACGAGCATCGAGTTTCGTCTTGAGGTCCGTCTGGTAGAAGAATTTTGCGTCGGACAGGCGCGCGCGGATCACGCGCTCATTGCCGGCGATGATCGCGGCGCCGCCGTCTTTGGCCTCGATATTCGACACGAGGATGAATTTCGGCGCGAGCTTGCCGCGCTCATCCTTCGAGACGGCGCTTCGCGCCTCCTCAGGATGAGGCCTATCAATTGGTCCCTCGCCCCGAGGAGGCCTATCAATTGATCCCTCGCCCTGATGAGCGGCCGCAGGCCGCGTCTCGAAGGGCGCGCCTGCCTGTCGCACCACGAAGCATTTCTGATTGTTGCGGATGGTCGAGCGGATCACTTCGGCAGGGATCGCGAGGAAGGCGGGATCGAACGAACCCATCAGCGCGACCGGCCATTCGACGAGGCCTGCGACTTCGTCGAGCAGGCCTGCGTCTTCGACGAGTTCGAGCCCCTGCACGAAGGCAAGCTCACGCGCCTCGTGCAGGATCAGGTCCTTGCGCCGCGCCGGGTCGAGTACGACCTTGGCCTTCTCAAGTTTGCGCACATAATCATCGAAGTGTTTCACATGGAGCGCCTTCGGCGCAAGGAAGCGGTGACCGCGCGTCACATCGCCGGCGGCGATGCCGTCGACCGAAAACGGCACGATGTCCGGGTCCTCGGTCTCCGGCCCGAAGGTCGCGACGATCGAATGCAGCGGGCGCACCCAGGCAAGCCGGCCGTCGCCCCAGCGCATCGATTTCGGCCACGGAAAGGTGCGCACGATGACGGGCAGCATTTCGGCGAGCACGTCGAGCGCCGCCCGACCCGGCTTCTCGACCAGCGCAACGTAAAAGTCGCCCTTTTTCGGATCGCGCTGGACGTGTGCCTCGGCGAGCGAGGACAGGCCGGCGCTTTTCAGAAAACCCTGCACCGCCGCCTCCGGCGCGCCGACGCGCGGCCCCTTGCGCTCCTCGCGCAGGTCCGGCTGGCGCGCCGGAATCCCCTGCACCGTTAGGGCAAGCCGCCGCGGCGTCGCGAACGCCTTGGCCCCCTCATAGACGAGCCCGGCCTCGACGAGGCGCTCGGTCACGAGCCTGCGCAAATCCTCCGCCGCCCGCGCCTGCATGCGCGCCGGAATTTCCTCGGAAAACAGCTCAAGCAGAAGGTCGGGCACGGCAATCCTATTCCCCTCCCCCCGCTTGCGGTGGGGAGGGGCTAGGGGTGGGGGGCATGCGAAACTTGCTTCTCCTTGATCGCTGCATGGATCGCGGTCAACACAGCTTCTACATCGTTCAGCACGTCATTGTTCCAGAAACGAAGCACACGATACCCTTGTCCGTGAAGATAGGTCGTTCGCGTCAAGTCGCGCACGGCCTGTCTCGAATTCGGCATGCTGGCTGCCATCGAGCTCAATGATGATGCGCAGGTTGTGCTCTGCGAAATCCGCAAAGTAGGGTCCGATCGTGGCTTGGCGCCGCCAGTGCGATCCAGATTTTGGCAGACGCCGCAGGTGCCACCAAAGTTTTCGTTCGGCGTCCGTAACAGCGCTTCGCAATGCTCTGGCGCGCGGAACACGCATATCTCGCTGCCGAACTTCTACTCGTCCTCGCGACGACATGATTGTACGGTCCCCCCACCCCCAACCCCTCCCCGCCGCAAGCGGGGGGAGGGGAAAAATAATGTTGAGCGCACGCCTCGCACACCCGCTCACAGCGTTTTGTGCGTGCCGTCGCACAGCGGCCGTTTCGCCGACCGCTTGCAGGCGCAGAACAGGACCTTTTTCGAAGCCGGCGCAATCCACTCGATCGGCTCAAACGAGGTGCCCTCGTGCGAGCCGTCGCAAAAGGGCTGCGTCTGCGAGCGTCCGCACGCGCACCACCAGTAGGACTCGCCCGCGGTCACTTCGACCAAAATCGGCACGCGGCCGCCGATTTCAGGCGTCGCCATTGCGCGATCCTCTCCCCATTAAGGCATTTCTTCGCCCTGCAAAGCCCGCCCGCCTTCGCAACGCGATGCGGACCGGACATTCGTGATCCAACCGAAGCGCCTTCACGCCACGCCCCCGCCCGCGGTCGCAAGCCACGCCTCGCCGCAGGCCTTCGCAAGCTCGCGCACGCGCAGAATGTAGCTTTGCCGCTCGGTCACCGAGATCACGCCGCGCGCGTCGAGCAGATTGAACACATGGCTCGCCTTGATGCACTGGTCATAGGCCGGCAGCGCCATCAGATGCCGGCCCTTGTTCCCGTCCGCCCAGCCGGCGCCGAGATATTTTTTGCAGGCGCTCTCGGCCATGCGGAACTGATCGAACAGCATGTCGGTATCGGCCTGCTCGAAATTGTGGCGCGAGAACTCCTGCTCCGCCTGCAGGAACACATCGCCATAGGTGACGCGTTTTTCGTCGTCGCGGCCGTTGAAGTTGAGGTCGAACACGCGGTCAACCCCCTGCACATACATCGCGAGCCGCTCAAGCCCATAGGTGAGCTCGCCCGACACGGGCGCGCACTCGAAGCCCGCGACCTGCTGAAAATAGGTGAACTGCGAGACCTCCATCCCGTCGCACCAGCACTCCCAGCCGAGCCCCCAGGCGCCCAGCGTCGGACTTTCCCAGTCGTCCTCGACGAACCGGATGTCATGGATGGCGGAATCGATGCCGATCGCGGCGAGCGATTGCAGATAGAGGTCCTGGATGTCCGGCGGCGACGGCTTCAGGATCACCTGGTACTGGTAATAGTGTTGGAGCCGGTTGGGATTTTCGCCGTAGCGCCCGTCCTTCGGCCGGCGCGAAGGCTGCACATAGGCGGCGTTCCACGGCCGCGGGCCGAGCGCGCGCAAGGTCGTGGCGGGATGAAACGTGCCCGCTCCGACCTCCATATCGTAGGGCTGCAGGATCACGCAGCCATAGTCGGCCCAGTAGCGCTGCAGGGCGAGGATCAGGCCCTGAAAGGAACGTTCCGGGCGCATATGCGGCGGCAGGGGCGACATGGCGGAAGGCTGGCGGCAGACGGATTGTGGGAGGAAGGAGGGCGAGCCGGGTCATGCGCCCGCCTCCGCCCAAATTTTTCGACCGCGGACGGTATCGACCGGCTTGGCGGGGGTCAAGGCAAGCGGCGGCGCGGCGGGATCGCGCGCGGTTCCTAGATCCCCTGCCTCACTCCGGCCGGTAGACGCCGGTGCGCGGATCGCGGCGAAGCTTGGGCAGCCGCTCGCGCTCAACCCGCTCGGCGGCGGCGGACGAAACTTGGTCGAGTTCCGCATTGATCCGGCGCCATTCCCTGACGAGCGTGCGGGCAAGCACCGCGCCCGCCAGCGCTCCGAGCGCCGCGGTGATCACGGGCGGAATCATGAATGGCAGCATCGTTTTCTCCCCAAGCTGGGGTTGTCGTCAGAGTCCGTAGCGCGCCCAGATCGCCCGCGCTTCGACTGCCGAAATGACCTCGTCGACGATCATACGGTCGAACGGGACGCTTGTTTCGCCCCAGACGCCGGGCGCCCGCCTGCCGAACAGGCCGCGTTCGGGAGCGATCAGCGGCGTCACCACCTGTGCGCCGAACCGCTCGCGCAAATAAGAGCGCAGGTCGCCGATCCGGTCGACCAGCCCAAGACCGAGCGCGGTCGGCGCTGTCCAATACTCTCCGGAGAACACGGTATTTTCCGGGCCGGTGAGACGCCCGCCGCGGCGCCGGCGCACCAGATCGATGAAAATCTGGTGAATTTCCTGCTGTATGGCTTTGATGCGCTCCACCTCGTCCGGCTTTTCCGGAAGAAACGGATCGAGCATCGATTTGTGCTCGCCCGCCGTGTAGATGCGCCGCTCGATCCCGAGCTTGCGGATCGCCTCATGCAGGCCGAACGAGGCTCCGATGACGCCGATCGACCCGACGATCGAGGTGGGATCGCAGACGATCTCGTCGGCCGCGCAGGCGATCATGTAGCCGCCGGAGGCCGCGACGTCCTCGACCGCGGCGATGACCGGCACGTCCTTTTCCTCGGCAAGCTGACGGATGCGCCGGAAGATGAGGTGCGACTGCGCCGCGGATCCGCCGGGCGAGTTGATGGCGAGCGCCACCGCCTTGATTCGGCCGAGCCCGAAGGCGCGGTCGAGCGTGCGCGCGAAGCCCGCGAGCGTGATGCCCGGTCGCAGCGGCGTGGCGAAGCCGATCACGCCGGTCATGCGGATCACCGGAACGATCACCGCGTCGGCGCGCCACCGGCGCGGTAGGATCGGACCGAGCAGACGTTGAAGCCCTCCCAGCAGCTCGCGCAGCGGTTCGGGTTTGCTCGCTTGACTCTTGGTCCTGTTCGCGTCGGACATCGGCAGACGCCCCCGTGTCGCGCGGCCCTTCGCCGCATCCGAGGAAAAACCAACGAAAACCGCGTTCGGTCTTAGCGCCCCGAACGGGTCCATGGGTTGATAGGACGCGCGCTTCTCCGGCTCAAGTTACCCTTCGTTTACCCGTCTTCGCTTAGTGAACCTCGGGCAGGTCCCGGTCAACCAATTGACGTCCGCTCAACTCGACGTGAGCACAAGGCCAGTTGCGAACGTTTTGGACCGTGGCACGTTAAAGGCTGCCGGTTAAGCGATTCGGCAAGCGCCAGCCGAGGCGTCAAGGGGTATCTGGATGGACATCAAGGTCCTCATGCTCACCACTCTGTTCAGCATGATCGCCGCGATCTACCACGTGGCAAACCGGCGCGCAGCCAACACCAGCGACGCCGAATAACGCCATCCCCAGGGCGACCGAGTCGTCCTGCCAATGCGCTGACGCGTTGCGTGCGAGCGACGGTTAGTCCGCCGCGAGAGGGAGCGGGCCGCCTGCTCGCAGCACCGCCTCTGCTTCCGCGCGGGGTTTGCCGTTCGCGTCGCTGAGGGTGAGCGGCGGCAGAACTGCGAGCGGGCCGCGGCTTCCTTTCACCGCGCGTACGAGAATGCGGATCGCAGGCGTGTCCGGTTTGCCGAAAACGGGCAGGATGGCGACCGCGCCAAAGTCCTCGCCGAGCGCGGCCAGCACGTCCGGCAGCCGATCGGCCGGGTGGATCAAGGTCAGCACTCCTTCGGGGCGAAGCAGCCGCGACGCCGTCTTTACCCATTGCCCCACGGTGTCCCGCTCCGCCGCGTGGGCGCGCTGGCGCAGCGGATCGGGAGAGGCCGGTCGCGTGGCCGGATCGTGGAAGGGCGGATTCATCAGCACGCGATGCGCAATGCCGTGACCAAGTTCGTTCGCGGCGAAGACGGCCGGAGGCGCCAGGACGTCGAGCGCCATCGTCGCAACCCGGTCGCCGAGGCCATTGCGATCCGCGTTGATCCGCGCCGCCGCGGCGAGCTGCGGGTCGATCTCGATCAGGCTGAGCCGGAGTTCCGGGACCCGCCACGCGAGCGCGAGCCCGGCCGCGCCGACGCCTGCGCCGAGTTCCACCGCATGTTCGCCCGCCCGCCCACCAGTGGCGGCGGCGAGCAGAATGGCATCGTGACCGAAACGGTGACCCCGACGCGGCTGGAGCAGCCGCAACCGGCCGTCCAGCACCAAGTCGTCGCTCCAGGCGCCATGGTCGAGTCCTTCAAGCGACATCGGGCCGCAGCTCGTGCCCAAGGCCGGCCTCGCGCAGCAGAGCGCACGCCGCGTCCACGTTCTCCTCGAGGACCAGAACCCGACGCGGCAGAATGCCGATCGATCCCTCGAGCACGCTCATGTTCTGATCCATCACCCAATGGGGAATGCTCGCCGCTTCGAGCAGCGTAACGACTGCGGAAACGACCACTGGGTCATTGGTGCGGACGATTTCTTTCACGACCCTACCGGACCCGATTGGCGACCTTGATCGACGGTTCACCCGGCGTGGCTTGCGCGAGATAGGCGAGCAGCTTTCAATCACAGCCTCCTCATTGTAGCAGGGCACGAGCACTGCGACACGCAGGCGGCCTGCTTCCGGCTGATTGTGGGTCTGCGCCGCAAGCGGCGCCACGATCGTCGTCCCGCGCGGCCGCGGCATGAACCGTCAGCGGCAAACAGGCACTTGTCTCGCAACCCTGCCATTTCTATCTTGCAAGCTCCCTGCCTTGTCGCGGCTTCGGAGCACAGCTTGGCCGTCGTCATCCCTTTTGAAACACCCTCGGGCGCCTCCCTTGACCGGCTCGTCGAGCTCGTCACCCCCGATATGGTGCGTGTCAACGCGGCGATTATCAGCTGCACCGGCTCCGAAGTGACGATGATTCCTGAGGTCGCGAACCACCTGATCACCTCGGGCGGCAAGCGGTTGCGGCCAATGCTCACGCTGGCGATGGCGCAGTTGTCCGGATATGCCGGGGACGGACACGTCAAGCTCGCGGCCGCGGTCGAATTCATGCATACCGCGACGCTCTTGCATGACGATGTCGTTGATGAAAGCAGCATGCGGCGGGGCAAGCTCGCCGCGCGGATGCTGTGGGGCAATGAAGCAAGCGTGCTCGTGGGCGATTTCCTGCTCGGTCAGGCGTTCAAGCTGATGGTCGAGGTGGGGTCGCTGCGCGCGCTGGAAATTCTCTCCTCGGCGGCGGCCGTCATCGCCGAGGGCGAAGTGCGCCAACTCGGAACCGCCAAGAACACGTCGACCACCGAAGACGAGTATCTCGCGGTGATCCGCGCAAAGACCGCCGAATTGTTCGCCGCCGCCTGCGAGGTCGGCCCCGTCATCGCCAGCCGCCCCAAGGCCGAACAGGCCGCCTGCCGCTCGTTCGGGATGAATCTCGGCATCGCCTTCCAGCTCGTCGACGACGCGCTCGACTACGGCGGGAAGGCCGCGAAGCTCGGCAAGAATGTCGGCGATGACTTCCGTGAAGGCAAAATCACGCTGCCCGTGGTGCTCGCGTTCCGCCGCGGGTCGGCCCCCGAGCGCGACTTCTGGCGCCGTACGCTGGAACAGGGAGAGGCGAGCGATAGCGACCTGGATCATGCGATCGGCCTGATGACGAAGCACCGCGCGCTCGACGACACGTTCATGCGCGCCCGCCATTACGGCGCCATCGCCAAGGACGCGCTCGCGCTGTTCCCTGCCTCGCCGATGAAGCTCGCGCTCGAAGAGGCCGTCGAATTCTCGATCGGGCGCGCCTATTGAGGCGCATCCCCGCCCGCTTCCCCGCTTACTCTCCCCAGGCGGCGAAAGCGTCATTAAAGGCGCGCTCGCCCGGCGGGCCCTTCTCAATCGCCAGAATCGCGCGCCGGCCATTGGTATAGACCACCGGCACATCGAACCAGGACCGCTCCTTGAGGAGCTGGATATTGCGCTGGAGATCGGCCTCCGCGTTCGAAAGCCCGATCAGGAAAAAGCCGGTTGTGACCTTCACCGAGAGCCCGGCAAGCGGCACGCCGCGCGTCTGCTCGGCCTGCTTCATCAGGATGCCGGGAATATTGGAGATGCCGCCATTGGGGAAGTCCGGCGGCAGCGTGAAGGCGACCTCGATCGTGTGGCTCGCCGGCAGCGCCTTGTCCATATTGCGGCGGAGCGAGAATTTTACCGTGAGCTTGGCCTCCGGAATCTCGATGTCGGCGCGCACGGCAGGGTCGTTCGCCTGGCCGGGTCCCGCTGCAACCGCTTCCGTGCGCCAGATCGCGTTTCCGACGAAGCGTTTACCTGATGGGTTGGAGGGATCCTCCTCGTAGAGGACGACGCGCTGCGCAGCGCTCGGGGTCTCCTGCGGGCGGCTGCTCGGTGCCGTTGGCGCGCCGATCCGATCGGTAATTTTGGTGCGCGAAGACGGCGCGGTCGGCGACGTCGTGGGTGTCGTAGCCGTGCGGCTCGCGATAAGGCCGGAAATGGTCGGCCACTGCCAGTAAACAAGACCGGATAATCCGAGCACGATCACGACCGCGGCCACCACCGCCGGAAAGCCACTGGAGGAGAGGAGAGAGCGGATGGCGCCCAGGGCCGCGGCCCATCCCCGTTCAGAGGATCCCTCGTCCGCAGTCGGAAACGACGGTGGCTGAACTGCCTCCTCGTCGCGTCCCTCCTCCACCGGAGGTTCGCCCCTCCTGCGCAAGAAAGCGAGCGCGTCGGGCTTGTCATCCGCCGTTTCAGGTTCGGGTCCCCGCTCGGTCTCGACCGGCCCGCTCGGTCGAAAAGGCCATAGCGGGCGGTTCGGCGGCGACTCGGCCTTGGCCGTCTCCCGAATCAGCGGCGGTTCGCCCCGCTGGGTGAAACGAGAAGCCGGCGGCGGAGGGGGGGCGCCCTCGCGGGATGACGGTGGCTGCGCCTCCCGCCCTAGAAGCCACGATCGGAGCGGAGGCCGTGGCGGCGGCCGCGGTTCCTCCGGCTCGGGCTTAGCTTCGGCGGGTGGGGCTTCGCCCGGCGGTTCCCGTGGCGCTTCGGCAGGCTTTGCCTCGGTGGCCGAAGGCGCTTCGCCCCGCTCCGCAGGACCGGCCGGCGTTGCCCGCGCCGTATCCGCCGGCTTGGCCGGGGGCGCCTCGTCGGGAACCCTGGGAGGCCGTGCCGGCGGAGTTCCGCCGCGCGCGCGCCGCGCCGCCTCAGCCTCCACCTTGCGGATGGCTTCCTCGAGCGCAAGCCGTTCCCGGGTGATGTCCGATTCGCTGAGGGCGGGGGTTACCGACCGGAGCTGAGTCACAAGAGCATTGCGGGCGCGCTCGTAAAGCATGCGGCGCGCTTCTCCGGTGTTCTTTTCAAGGCCGACGACGGCCTTGGCGATCAGCGGATAGTAATTGGCCATTACAACCTATTGTCTCGCAACTCGCCGCCCCCTACTAGCTCTCGAACGGGTTATGCACGAGTATCGTGTCGTCGCGCTCCGGACTGGTCGATAGCAACGCGACCGGGCAGCCCACCAGTTCCTCGATCCAGCGGACATATTTGATCGCCTGGGCGGGCAGGTCCGCCCACGATCGCGCGCCCGCACTCGGCTCGTGCCAACCCGCTATCGATTCATAGCACGGCACGACCTGTGACTGGGCATGCTCGCTCGCCGGCAGATAGTCGATGAGGCGGCCGTCGAGTTGATAACCGACGCAGACCATTATTTCGTCGAAACCGTCGAAGATGTCGAGCTTGGTGAGGGCGAGACCGTCGATGCCGCTGGTGCGCACGGTCTGGCGCACCAGTACGGCGTCGAACCAGCCACAGCGGCGGCGCCGACCGGTGACGGTTCCGATTTCCCGGCCGCGGTCGCCGATCAAGTGGCCGATCTCATTGTCCTGCTCGGTCGGGAACGGCCCGGCGCCCACCCGCGTCGTATAGGCCTTGCAGATGCCGAGCACATAGCCAATCGACCCGGGGCCGAGCCCGGAGCCTGTGGCGGCCTGGGCTGCCACGGTATTCGAGGAGGTGACGAACGGGTAGGTTCCATGGTCGATATCGAGCAATGCGCCCTGGGCGCCTTCAAACAGGATGCGCTTGCCTTCGCGCCGCTTGCGGTCGAGCAGGGCCCAGACCGAGTCCATAAAGGGGAGCACGCGCGGCGCGAGCGCGGCAAGCTCGTCACAAAGTACACGAGCATCGAACTCCGGCAGGCCGAGGCCGCGGCGCAGAGCATTGTGATGCACGAGCAGCCGCTCGACCTTCGGCTTCAGCGAGGCGAGGTCCGCGAGGTCCATCAGTCGGATCGCGCGCCGGCCGACTTTGTCCTCGTAAGCGGGGCCAATGCCCCGCTTGGTGGTGCCGATCCGGGTGGTCGAACTGGCCGCTTCACGCATCGCGTCGAGTTCCTGATGCAGCGGCAGGATCAGCACCGCATTCTCGGCGATGCGCAGGACATCGGGGTGGACCGACACGCCCTGGTCGGCAAGCCGATCGATCTCCTCGAACAGCGCCTTGAGGTCGAGCACGACGCCGTTGCCGATCACCGAGAGCTTTCCTCGCAGGATCCCGGAAGGCAGAAGCGACATCTTGTAGGTCGTGCCGTCGATGACGAGCGTATGGCCGGCGTTGTGGCCGCCCTGGAAGCGCACCACGATGTCGGCCTGCGCCGAGAGCCAGTCGACGATTTTGCCTTTGCCTTCGTCGCCCCATTGGGAACCGACGACTACGACGTTCGCCATGGAATTCCTTCTGCGCCGGGGCCATGCCGGCAGAACGCGCGCCGCGCTACGGCCGATGATCGGCTATCCCGCTCGGATAGTGGAAGAATCCGCACGAAGCAAGGCAGGTCAGAAATGCAGCGGCTTGGCCTGCTGCACGTGCGGCAGGGCGCGGACCTTGTCGAGGATGTCGGGCGGGATCTCGCCGTCGATCTCCACCAGCGCGATCGCGTTGCCCCCTTCGGCGTCGCGTCCGAGATTGAAGGTGGCGATATTGATCTGGGCGTCGCCGAGCAGCGAGGCGAAGCGGCCGATGAAGCCCGGCTTGTCGGCATTGGTGACATACAGCATCGACGGTCCGAACTCGGCGTCCATGCGGATGCCCTTGATGTTCACGATGCGCGGCCGCGCATCCGCGAACACGGTGCCGGAGACGCTGCGCGTTCTGCGTTCCGTCACCACGGTCACCGTGATCAGGCTTTCGTAATCGCCCGCCGCGTCGCGGGTGACCTCCTCGACCATGATTCCGCGCTCCTTGGCCGTGACCGGGGCGGAGACGAAGTTTACGTCGGCGAGCATCGGCCGCAGCAGCCCGGCCACCACCGCCGAGGTCAGCGCGCGCGTGTTCATCTGCGCGACGTGCCCGTCATAGGCGATCTGCACTTTCTTGAGCCCGGTCTCGGTCAGCTGGCCGGCAAAGGAGCCGAGCTTTTCCGCGAGCACGATGAAGGGCTTGAGGCGAGGCGCCTCCTCCGCGGTGATGGAGGGGAAATTGACGGCGTTGGAGATGGCGCCGGTCAAAAGATAGTCCGACATCTGCTCGGCCACCTGCAAAGCAACGTTTTCCTGCGCCTCGGTGGTGGAGGCGCCGAGATGCGGCGTGCACACGACGTTGGGATGGCCGAACAGCGGGTTGATCTTCGCCGGCTCCTCGGTGAACACGTCGAAAGCGGCGCCCGCGACACGCCCCTCGTCGAGGGCCGCGCGCAGCGCGACCTCGTCCACCAATCCGCCGCGCGCGCAGTTGATGATCCGCACGCTCGGCTTCATGGCGGCGATCGCCTCGGCGCCGATGATGTTGCGGGTCCGTTCGGTGAGCGGGGTGTGCAGGGTGATGAAATCGGAGCGGCGGAAAAGCTCGGCGAGGTCGACGCGCTCGACGCCGAGATCGCGCGCCCGCTCGGGCGACAGGAAGGGATCGTTGGCGATCACCTTCATCCGCAGCCCGTGCGCGCGATCGGTGACGATCGCACCGATATTGCCGCAGCCGATGATGCCGAGCGTCTTGCCGGTGATCTCGACGCCCATGAAGCGGTTCTTCTCCCACTTGCCGGCCTGGGTCGAGGCGTCGGCCTGGGGGATTTGCCGCGCGAGCGCCAGCATCAGCGTGATCGCGTGCTCAGCCGTCGTGATCGAGTTCCCTAACGGCGTGTTCATCACGATGATGCCCTTGGCCGTCGCCGCCGGAATGTCGACATTGTCGACCCCGATGCCGGCGCGCCCGATCACCCGCAGCTTCGCCGCGCGCTCGATGATCTTCGGCGTGACCTTGGTCGCCGACCGGATGGCGAGCCCGTCATAGTCGCCGATCACGGCCGCGAGCTTGTCCTTGTCTTTGCCCAGGTTCGGCTGGAAATCGACCTCGACGCCTCGATCCTTGAAAACTTGAATCGCCGCGTCGGACAAAGCATCCGAGATAAGAACCTTCGGGGTCATGAGGCGCTCCATATTATTAGTCGGCCGCGTTGCGTAGCGGCCTAATCCGACAGCCCCGCTTTGCCGACCCGCTGGTAGTAGCCGATCGCGCCGGGATGCAGCGGCAGAAACGAATTGTGTTCGATATTGGCCGGAATGGTCGCCGCCGCCGCAGGATGCCCATCCATAAGCGCTTGATGATTTTCGAACGTCGCCTTCACGATCTGGTAGGCAAGATCCGTGCTGAGGTCGGCCCTCGCCACCGCGAAATTATACAGGCCGACGGTTTCATAGTGCTTCAGAAGCGAAGGATAGGTTCCCGCGGGCACGCGCGTGGGCGCCAGCTCCGGCATCGCGAGGCGAAGCTTCTTTACTTGCTCCGGCGCAAGCGGCAGGTAACGGACTTTCGTCTTGGCCTCAAGTTCGACGAACGCGGGAAATGGGGCGCCGGCGGCGGCAAAGAAAGCGTCGATCTTCCCCTCCCGGAGCGCGGCGGCGAGATCGGCATAGTCGCCGTACACGAGCTCCGCTTCGACGTTCAGCGTGCCGAGGAACTCTAGCGCATAAGTCGCGGACGTGCCGCCATGCGGACCGACGCCGACGCGCCTGCCGGAAATTCCCGCAATCGATGTGATTCCGGACTCCTGCAAGACCAGGAAAACGAACGGCGTGTCGTACATCGGGAAAAGCGCGCGGAGCGAGTGAGCCGGGGCTCGGCCCGCCCACGCCCCGGTCGCGTTCCAGGCCTGCAATGCGACGCCGGTGGTGACGAAGGCAAGCTGGACGTCGCCGGCCTCCAGGAACTCGATATTTTGCACCGGCCCCTCCGTCGCCTGGCGCGCCACCGGAATATCGAGGGCGCGCGTCAGTATCTTCGCAAGCGCCTCGCCGTAGACGTAGTACGTGCCCCCAGGCGACGCGGTGCCGATCGTGATGTGATCCGGCCAGTTCGGCTCGGCGGCGATGGCCGCCGCGAGCAAACCGAGCAACCCCGCCAGCGCGGCCGCAAGACGAATCGAAAAGGTTCTCATATCGCCCTCAAATGCGATCCTCGATCGAGGCTGCGAGGCATCGAACTCGCACAGCGGCACCACTAAGGAACGAGCGGCGACGGCGCAGGAAGAACCTTTTCCGGAGAATCGGCCTCCAGATCGGTTTCCTGATTCAGGTGCCGGCGCAGGCGATCCGTATCGAGCGCTTTTTCCCACTTGGCGACGACGACCGTCGCCACGCCATTGCCGATGAGGTTGGTGAGCGCGCGCGCCTCCGACATGAAGCGGTCGACGCCGAGAATGAGCGCAATGCTCGCCACGGGTATGGTGCCGACCGAGGCAAGCGTGGCGGCGAGCACGATGAAGCCGCTACCGGTCACGCCGGCCGCACCCTTGGAGGTGAGCAGGAGTATCCCGATGATTCCGAGCTGTTGCCACAGCGTCAGCTCGGTGTTCGTCGCCTGGGCGAGAAAGATCGCCGCCATCGTCAGATAGATGCAGGTGCCATCGAGATTGAATGAATAGCCGGTCGGAATGACGAGTCCGACCACCGATTCATTGCACCCGAGATTTTCCAGCTTGTTCATCATGCGCGGCAGCACGGATTCCGACGAGGACGTGCCGAGCACGATCAACAGCTCCTCCTTGATGTAGCGGACGAACTTGAAAATGTTGAACCCGGCGAAATAGGCGATGGTGCCGAGCACGCCGAAGATGAAGATGAGGCAGGTTGCGTAGAACGCCGCCATCAGCTTGCCGAGCGACAGCAGCGTGCCGATCCCGTATTTGCCGATGGTGAACGCCATCGCGCCGAACGCGCCGATCGGCGCCACCTTCATGATCACGCCGACGATGCCGAACAGAACGTGCGAGACGATGTCGATGAAGTTCGTCACCGGCTGGCCGCGCTCGCCGAGAAACGACAAAGCGAACGCGAACAGGATGGCGAAGAACAGAACCTGCAGGATCTCGCCTTCGGCGAAGGCGCCGACCACCGTCGTGGGGATGATGTTGAGCAGAAAGTCGAAGGCTCCCTGGTGCGCTGCCTTGGTCGTGTAGACCTGGATCGCCTTGGTGTCGATGGTGGAGAGGTCGGCATTGACGCCGGCGCCGGGCTTCCAAAGGTTGACGATGATGAGCCCGACGATGAGCGCGAGCGTCGTCAGCACCTCGAAATAGATCAACGCCTTGAGGCCGACGCGTCCGACCCGCTTGAGATCGCGCATATTGGCGATGCCGTGCACGACCGTGCAGAAGATGATCGGAGCAATCAGCATCTTGATCATCTTGATGAAGGCGTCGCCGAGCGGCTTCATCTGCTCGGCCAGGCTCGGATAGAAGTAGCCGAGCAGGACGCCGATGAATATCGCGGTCAGCACCTGAACATAAAGATGCGAAAAGAATGACTTTCGCAGCGGGGCCGGAGTCGTCGTCACCCTCATCTCCATGGTGTCCTCACATTCCGGGAAGTTTTTTTTGCGACCTTCGCCCGTCGACCGCGAGAGCTGCGATCGGCCGCTCCTTTGAGCCGGAGGGGCTACGCCGCTTTCGGAAGCGCCGCCTTCGCCTCGGCATAGGCCCAATCGAGCCAGTGGGTCAGCGCCTCGACGTCGCGCGTCTCGACGGTTGCGCCGCACCAGATGCGCAAGCCCGGCGGTGCGTCGCGATAGGCTCCGATATCGTAGCCGGCGCCCTCCTTCTCGACCGCCGCGACGATCGACTTGGCGAAGGCGGCCTGTGCTTCGCCGGAGCGGCTCGTGATGTCGGGATCGACAACCTTGAGGCACACGGAGGTGTTCGAGCGCGTCGCTGGATCCTTGGCAAGGAACTCGACCCAAGGCGTGCGTTGCGCCCAGGTGGCGATCGCCTGCGCGTTCGCATCGGCGCGCGCGATCAATCCTTCAAGCCCGCCGATCGATTTCGCCCAGGCAAGCGCGTCGAGATAGTCCTCGACGCACAGCATCGAAGGCGTGTTGATCGTTTCGCCCTCGAAAATGCCTTCGATCAGCTTGCCGCCCTTGGTCAGGCGGAAAATCTTCGGCAGCGGCCAAGCCGGTTTGTAGGTCTCCAGGCGCTCGACGGCGCGCGGCGACAGGCTCAGCATGCCGTGCGCGGCCTCGCCGCCCAGCGCCTTCTGCCAGGAAAAGGTCGCGACATCGAGCTTGGCCCAATCGATCGGCTGGGCGAAGGCGGCGGACGTCGCATCGCAGATCGACAGCCCAGCGCGATCGGCAGCGATCCAATCCGCATTCGGCACGCGCACGCCGGAGGTCGTGCCGTTCCAGGTGAACACGACATCATTGCTCCAATCGACCTTGGCGAGATCGGGCAGCGCGCCGTATTCCGCGGTGAGGACCGTCACCTTCGCGAGTTTTAGCTGCTTGGTGACGTCGGTGACCCAGCCCTCGCCGAAGGATTCCCAGGCGAGCATGGTGACCGGACGGGCGCCGAGCATCGACCACATCGCCATCTCGACTGCGCCGGTGTCGGACGCAGGAACGATGCCGATCCGATAGCTGGCGGGGAGCTGCAGCACCTCCCGGGTCAGATCGATTGCCCGCTTCAGTTTCGCCTTGCCGAGCTTCGCCCGATGCGACCGTCCAAGGGCTGCATCGGCGAGCGCGCTAAAACTCCAGCCGGGACGTTTCGAGCAAGGACCAGAGGAGAATAGCGGCGCTTGCGGCCGCAAGGCGGGCTTTACGTTCGGCATGACCTATCCTTCCAGATAGCTGCCCCTCGTTGGGGAGGGGTGGCCCGCCGGCGGGGATAGGTTAGCCGTCCGACCGAGTCAACCAGAGAAGACAGCTGACGCAGGGCGCGCGGGTCTGATCTGCACCGCGCGCTTGGGGGAGAGTTGCGACGCTTTACGGCGCGTCGAGCACTATGCGGCAGGCAGGGGGGAGCGCCGCCATCGTCGGTCCCGGATTCGGCTTCGGCGGCGTCTTCGGCGGCGGCGGATGCAGCACGGATTCCTGGAACCACCAATTGAGATCATTGCCGCACCCGTCGCCGGGCGGGACCGGCGGCTGCGGCTTGCAGTCGGGGCTGTCTTTCGGACAGCGGATGCGAATGTGGAAATGGTAGTCGTGCCCCCAATAGGGGCGCACCTTATGGTGCCAGGCGCGGTCGGGGTCGTTGTCGCGACACAGCGCCTTCTTGATCGCCGCGTTGACGAAGATGCGCTCGACCTGCGGCATCCTCGCAGCGGTCTTGATGACACCCACGTGAGCGGGGGTCCAGAGAGCCGGGTCGACATCGCGCCGGTCGGCGGCGACCACGTTCGTCGCCGACACGTCCTCACGCTCCGCGCGGGTCAACTCGCGGTCGGGCATCGGCGTGAGCCAGATGTCCGCGTCAAGCCCGACCTGATGGCTCGCATGGCCGGTCAACATCGGTCCGCCGCGCGGCTGCGACATATCGCCGACGAGAAGGCCCGGCCAGCCCGCTTGCGCGCGCGCTTTGTTCGCCAGCGCCTCGAGCGTGCGGATCAGCTCGGGATGTCCCCAGTTGCGATTGCGCGAAAGCCGCATCACCTGCCAGGCCGGCCCGTTGACCGGCAGCGCGATCCCGCCGGCGAGGCAGCCGCGGGAATAGAATCCGATGGTGCGCGATTGCATCGTGGTCGGCGTCGTCTTGCGGCCGAACAATTCCTTCGCCGGCGTTGACGGATCGTTGGGGTGGGCGAGCGGCGGCAAGGGCTGCGGATCGAGCGTTCCGCGATCCTGCGCCGCCGCGCCGCCGCAAGCGAGGAGAAAAACAAGGGCCGCCGAGGGCCATCGGCGAATCGTGGTCATCACCCTTCTCTATCCTATTAACCGAAGAATTGGAATCCGCCCGGCGCGCGCTTGCAATGGGAAACCCGCTTCGTATCCTTCACGTTAAGGGGGGCGCGAGAGGCTATCGTCATGCATCGTCTCACCCGCGCGCTCATGACCACAAGCGCCCTATCTCTTGCATCGCTGACCGCCGCTACTCCCGGCCTCGCCGACGTCGTCGTCACGATCGATAAGTCGTCGCAACGAATGTCGGTCAGCGTCAACGGCGTGCCGCGATACAACTGGTCCGTCTCCACCGGCACCGGCGGCGGACCGCCGTCCGGCGTCTATCATCCGCAGCGGTTCGAGCGCTCGTGGCACTCACGCACATTCGGCTGGGCGCCGATGCCCCACTCGATCTTCTTCCACGGCGGCTACGCCATCCACGGCACGACCCACGTCTCGCGGTTAGGCCGCCGCGCCTCGCATGGCTGCGTGCGCCTGCATCCATCGAATGCGGCGACCCTTTATTCGATCGTGCGCAGCGAAGGCGCCGGCCGGACCCGCATTGTGATCACGAGATGACGAAGATCTCCTCCTGCAGCGGTAATTCATTCCGGCAAAACGCGACGGAACTGCGCCTACGCCGTCGCGTTCACCCTGCGTAGCCCCACGCAATAACCAGGAGGAGTAAATGGCGACGGAATCGCGAGCGGCAAGCCGGCAAGCTTTGAATCGGCGCGAAACCGAGTCGCTGATCGGCAGCGATAAGGTCGAGGGGATCGCGGTCTATCGTGCTGACGGCACCAAGATCGGACGGATCCAACGCGTGATGATCGACAAAGTCAGCGGCAAGGTGGGTTATGCCGTCATGAGCTTTGGCGGTTTCATGGGGATCGGCGAGAATTACTACCCGCTGCCGTGGTCGGCGCTCACTTACAATCCGCGCCTGGATGGCTACGAGGTCAACGTCAGCGACGAACAACTCAAGGGCGCGCCGCACTTCATGCAGCACGAGATCTGGGACTGGTCGAGCCCGGATCGAAACAAGGCGATCCACGACTATTACGACATTCCGCAGATGGGCCTGTAGCCGCGCGTCCATTGCGGGACGGGCGAATTCGGCGTCCACGCGACGCGGAATTCGCCCGTCGCCCTGTCGGCATGACGCACGTTTCAAAATAGTCGGAGTAGCCGTCAGCCAGTCGCGCGATGCGCCGCACGCAACTCCGCATGGAGGGCACGCAATCCATCGCGATAAGTCGGGTGGCGCAGCGTGACTCCAAGCTCGCGCTTCATTCGGGCGTTCTCAGCCCGGCGATTGTCCTGATAGAAACTCAGCGCCATCGGCGACATGGTCTTTGCCGCTTCGGCGAAGGGCACGAGCGGCGGCGGCGCCACGCCAAGCAGCGAAGCGGCGAAGGCGATCGGATCGCCGGGCGACGACGGCTCGTCGTCGGCGACGTTGAAGATGCCCGCCGCGCGGCGGGAAAAGGCCGCCTCGATCGCCTGCGCGATATCGGCCACGTGAATGCGATTGAACACCTGGCCCGGTTTGTCCACGCGCCGCGCCGTACCTTCCGCAACGGTGATAAGCGCGTTGCGGTCGGGCCCGTAAATGCCGGCAAGCCTCAGAATGGCGACGGGAAGATTTCGCCTGCGCCCGAGCGCCTGCCAGGCGCGTTCCTGCTCGAGGCGTTCGCGACCACGCAGCTTCAGCGGACCGGGCGGTGTGGTTTCGCGCACCCATGCGCCGCCCTGGTCCCCGTACACGCCGAGCGTGGAGAGCAGCACGGCCGACGATAGCTTGGGAGCGCGCGCAATCTCGTTCGCGAGCAGAACAAGGACCGGGTCCACGCCGTCCGCTGGCGGCGTCGAGACGAGCAACGCATCGGCCGCCAGCACGGCGTCAACGATTGCGCCGGAGGCCGTATGGCCGTCGAACGCCACCATCTCGACGGAGCGATCGCCGATCCATCGGCCGCCTATATCGGCCGCACGTTCCGCGGTGCGCGCCGTGCCGACGATGCGCGCAAAGCGCGCGCCGAACTCGGCGACGTAATGCTGCGCGCAATAGCCGAAGCCGAAACAGAGAAGCGTACTCATGCGGGCGCCGTCGGTCTTAAGGCGGCGGCCCATTCCTCCTGTACGGAGGAATCAGGCTCGCGCACGGAATGTTCGGCGGCAAGCGCCGCGAATGCGTCGTTCGTCAGCAGGTGCGCGAGCGCCCAGACCGCAGCGCCGCGCACCAAGGGCGAGCAATCATCGAGACGCACCTGCGCCTTGCCGGCGAGCCGCGCATCGCCGCTGTTGCCGATCGCGATCATCACATTGCGCAGGAAGCGATCCCGCCCGGTGCGCTTGATCGCAGTCTTGGCGAACAGCGCGCGGAAGCCCGCGTCATCAAGATCGGCAAGGTCGGCGAGCGCAGGCGACTTGAGCTCGCCGCGCGCCGCAAGCTTCGCGTCGCGCCCGGCCTGCGCGAACTTGTTCCACGGGCATGCGGCGAGGCAATCGTCACATCCATAGATGCGGTTGCCCATCGCCGGGCGCAGGTCGCGCGGAATTGGGCCCTTGTGCTCGATCGTCAGGTAAGAAATACAGCGGCGCGCATCGAGCTGGTAGGGAGCAGGGAACGCCGCGGTCGGGCATATGTCGAGGCAGGCGCGGCAGCTGCCGCAATGGTCGGTTTCCGGCTCGTCCGGCGGAAAGTCGAGGGTCGTGAAGATCGCGCCGAGAAACAGCCAGGACCCGAAGCGGCGCGACACGAGGTTTGTGTGCTTGCCTTGCCATCCGATTCCGGCGGCGGCGGCGAGCGGCTTTTCCATCACCGCGGCGGTGTCGACGAAGACATTCACGTCGCCTCCTGCGGTGGCCACCAGCCAACGCGCCAGCTCCTTCAGCCGACGCTTGATCACGTCGTGATAGTCGTCGCCCTGCGCATAGACGGAGATTGCGCCCTTGTCGCGCTGCGCGATCACCGTGAGCGGGTCGCCGCTCGGTCCGTAATTGACGCCGAGCATCACGACGGACCGCGCCTCCGACCACAGCATGCGGGGATCGCGCCGCCGCGCAGCGGTCGCGGCAAGCCACTGCATGTCGCCGTGGCGGCCTTCCGCAAGGAACTCGACGAGGCGTGCGCCCGCTTGGGAGGAGGCGGCGTCGGGACGGGCAATCGCGATGGCGTCGAATCCATGCGCCTGCGCGGCCGCGCGCAAGCCAGCCTTGAGCGCAGCGGGCTCGTTCAAAAATCGAGATCGGCGTAGGTCTTCGACGGCGCGATCCCCGCATGCAACTCCATCAGCAGGGGACGGAACGAGGGGCGCGACTTGACCCGCGCGTACCAGTGCTTCGCTGATTTGTCTTCGTTCCACGGCACGTCGCCCAGATAATCGACGCAGGAGAGATGCGCCGCCGCGGCCAGATCCGCATAGCTCAACCGCGTCCCCGCCAGCCAGTCGCGCGTGCGCACCAGCCAGCCGATATAGGCGAGATGATAGCGGATATTCGCAAGCGCGGCGCGGATCGCTTCGATGTCGGGCGACCCGCCGCCCTGACTGACCGTCATATGGCGCTTGAACACCCGTTCCAAAACCAGCGGCCCGCTGACCTCGGTGAAAAACTTGTCGTTGAACCAGACCGACAGGCGCCTCACCTCGATCCGCGCATTGATGTCGCGCGGCAGCAAGCGATGGTCCCCAAGCTCGGCTCCCCGCGTCTCGTCGAGATGCTCCGCAATGATCCCGACATGGGTGAGCGGAGGCCGCCCCTCCTCGACCAGCACCGGCGTGGTCCCGGCCGGATTGAGCGCCAGGAATTCGTGGCGGCGCTCCCACGGCCGCTCATCGACCAGGCGCGGGCTCAATCCGTATTCGCCGAGCGCGATCCGCACGAATCGTGAATGCGGGCAGAGGCTCTGGTGATACAGCGTAAGCATCGTCTCTCGGTTTCCGGAATGACGAATCGCGGGAACGCCACACAAGACATAGTGCGGCAATGTCATACAAGACCATAATGCGGTGAAATCCAGGCAATCCGCCGGCTGTGCACGGGATTTGCCACTTGCCCCGCGGCTGCGGTTCGGGCGAAAAGCGCATGCCTCGTCCCTGTCGCCCTTGCGCCTTACGCGCAAAACCTGCCATTCGCGGAGCCGTCCATGCTGCTCGATCTGTTCAAGGCCGCCTTTCTCGGCTTCGTCGAGGGGCTAACCGAGTACCTTCCAGTTTCGTCGACCGGGCATCTTCTGCTGATCGAACATTTTTTCGGGTTTGACGACGACGCGTTCGGGAAGACCTTCGCGGTGCTGATCCAGCTCGGCGCGATCCTGGCGCTGTTGTCGATCTATTTCAACAAGCTGTGGCTTCTCGCCACGCACATGTTCACCGACTACTACGCACGCCGCTTCGTCTTTGGCGTGTTGATCGCTTTCCTCCCGGCGGCCATCGTCGGCGCGCTCGCGCACGGCTTCATCAAGAGCGTCCTGTTCAATCCCTGGATTGTATGCTTCTCGCTGATCGCCGGCGGCGCCATATTGTTGTTCGTGGACAACCTCAATCTTAAGCCGCGCTACACCGAGGCGACCGAGTTCTCGCTGCCCCTGTGCGCCGGGATCGGACTGATCCAGTGCGTTTCGATGATTCCCGGCGTGTCGCGCGCGGGCGCGACCATCGTCGGGGCGATGCTGCTCGGGGCCGACCGGCGCTCGGCGGCGGAATTCTCGTTCTGGCTTGCGATGCCGACCATGGTGGGCGCCTTCGCCTACGACCTGCACAAGGAAGGCGGCCAGATGACCGCAAACAATATCGTTCTTGTCGCGGTCGGCTTCGTCGTGTCGTTCGTCTTCGGCTGGATCGTGGTGAAGACCTTTCTCGGCTACGTGGCGCGGCACGGGTTCGGCCTGTTCGTGTGGTGGCGCGTGATCGTCGGCACGCTCGGGCTGATCGGCCTCGCCTTGATCGGATGAGCGCGCGCCGGTTCCGGATCGAAGACGACGCGCTTCTGCGCGGCCGTGGTCGCTTCATCGCCGATGCGGTTTCGGAAGGCCAGGCGTATGGCTCTTTCGTGCGCTCGCCGCGTGCGCATGCGCGCATCGTTTCGATCGACGTCGAGACCGCGCGCCGCGCGCCTGGGGTTCTCGCTGTTCTCACCGCAGCCGACATGCAGGCGGCCGGGATCGGCGGCGTGTCGTGGCACCCGCCGATCAAAGGTCGCGGCGGGGCGAACGTCGTCGAGCCGCTGCGGCCGGCGCTTGCAACCGACCGGGTCTTACATGTCGGCCAGCCGGTGGCGCTCGTCGTCGCGAGCTCGGCGAGCGTGGCGCAAGACGCCGCCGAGTCCGTCGCCGTCGACTACGAACCGCTCGAGCCGGTCATCGGCGTCGCCCGCGCCGTCGCGCCCGATGCGCCGCGCCTGTGGCCGGAGGCCCCCGGCAATGTCGCGCTCGACTGGGCGTTCCCGTCTGGACATGACAACACGAATGCCGATGCGATCGACCGGGCGATCGCCGGTGCGACGCATGTGGCGCGCGTGACCTGCATAAACCAGCGGATCGTCGTCGCCAGCATCGAGCCGCGCGGCGCGACGGCCTCATACGATCCTGCGCGCGAGCGCTACGCGTTGCTCGTCTGCTCGCAAGGCGTCGCCGGCTTGCGCGACAGCATGGCGCGCATCATGAGAGTGGAACGAAGCCGGCTGCACGTCCTCACCGAGGATGTCGGCGGCGCCTTCGGCATGAAGAGCTCGCCCTACCCGGAATATCCGGCGCTGCTCGTCGCCGCGCGCATGATCGGGCGGCAGGTGCACTGGATGTCGTCCCGTGCGGAGGCCTTCGTCAGCGACAATCAGGCGCGCGACTCCCTTCTCGAAGGCGAGCTTGCCCTCGACGAAAAAGGCCGGTTCCTCGCCTTGCGCATTCGCTCGCTGGTCGATCTCGGCGCTTTTCTGGGACCCGTCGGCGCGCATCTCGCCACGAACAATTTCGCGCGCTGCCTGCCGGGCATGTACCATATCCCGCTGATCGATGTCTCGGTGCGTTGCGTCTTCACCAATACGGTGCCGACCGCGCCCTATCGCGGCGCGGGCCGTCCGGAGGCGAATTACCTGCTCGAACGCCTGGCCGAAGCCGCCGCGCGCGTGACCGGGATGCCGCCCGATCGGATCAGGCGGCGTAATCTCATCCCGCCCTCCGCCATTCCGTACAAGACAGCCATCGGCACCGTCTACGACAGCGGCGACTTCCCCGCCGTGTTCGACAAGGCGCTCGCGCTGGCCGACTTCGCGGGCTTCGGCAAGCGCCGGCGCGAGGCGAAAAAGCGCGGCAGGCTGCGCGGCATCGGCCTGTCCTGCCTGCTCGAACATGCAGGCGGAATGCCGACCGAGGGCGCGGCTCTGCTGTTTCGCGGCGGCGAGGAGCTGGTCGTCGCGCTCGGGGCACAGGGAACGGGACAGGGGCACGCCTCGGTCTTTCCACGGCTTGCCGCCGAGCGGCTTGGTCTCGATCCGCAGGCGGTTCGCCTCGTGCAAGGCGACAGCGACCTCGACGTCGCGAGTTCATCGAGCGTGGGCTCGCGGACGACGATGACGGCCGGCGCGGCGATCATGCGCGCCGTCGATGTGCTGATCGAAAAAGGCCGCACCCTTGCGGCCGACGCCCTCGAAGGCGCGGAAGCGGACATCGTCTTTCAGGATGGCGCGTTTGTCGTCACGGGCACCGACCGGCAAGTTTCTCTGTTCGAACTCGCCGCGCTGGCAAAGACGCGCAAGACGAGCGGCGAAATTGCCGAAGACCTCGACACCAAGGTCACCACGGAGACGCCGCACACCTATCCGAACGGCTGCCACGTCGCTGAGGTCGAGATCGATCCGGAAACCGGCGCCGTCGAGGTGATCGCTTATACCGCGGTCGATGACTGCGGCCGTGCGCTCGATCCCGTGCTGGTCGAGGGACAGATTCACGGCGGCGTCGCGCAAGGCCTCGGCCAGGCCTTGCTCGAACAGGCGGTCTACGATGCGGACAGCGGCCAACTGGTGACCGGCTCGTTCATGGATTACGGTCTGCCGCGCGCCGCCGACATGCCGCCGATCGTGGCTGCGGATCACTGCGTCCCGGCGACCACCAATCCGCTCGGCGTGAAAGGCGTCGCCGAAGCGGGCACCACGGCCGCGCTTGCTGCGGTCATGAACGCGATCGCCGACGCCATTCCGGGCGCTGCGGGCGCGCAGCTCGACATGCCGGCGACGCCGGAAAAGGTGTGGGCCGCGTGCCGCGCTTCGTTTGCGAGTTCCCGTTCCGCCGGGGAAGCGGGTTGACGAAGCCGCTCCATACAGCGCGTTCAGGTGCCCGTGAATTCCGGCTTGCGCTTTTCCATGAAGGCGCGGCGGCCTTCGACATAGTCGTTGCTGACGAAGCACGCGCGCACGAGTTCGTCGCAGCGGGCGAGATCGCGCTGGGATTCGTCCTTGATCGCCTGGTTGATGGCGAATTTCGCCGCCTTGACGGTGAGCGGCGCGTTGGCGGCGATCATCCCGGCATAGTCGCGCACATAGGTTTCAAGATCGCCCGCCGGCAGCATGCGGTTGACGAGACCCATCATCAGGGCCTCCTCGGCGGTGAACTGGCGGGCGGTGAAAAAAACCTCCTTCGCAAAAGCCGGGCCGATCAGGTCGACAAGTTTTTTCAGGCCGGGATAGACATAGCCGAGCCCGAGCCTCGCGGCCGGCACCGCGAAGCGCGAATTGGCGGAACAGATGCGCAGGTCGCAGCAGATCGCGAGCGCCACTCCGCCGCCGAGGCAAAAGCCTTCGATCTGCGCGATGGTGGGCTTGGGCAATTCATAAAGGGTGGTCGTGGTGCGATCGACCACCGCATTGTAGGCGTCGATCGCCGCCACGTTGGCCCGCTCGTCGTCGAAGCGCGAAATGTCGGCGCCCGACACGAAGGCCCGGCCGCCCGCTCCGCTGAGCACGATCACGCGAACGCTGCCGTCGCCGATGAAATCCTCGAGCACCGAGCCAGCCGCCTCCCACATCTCGAGAGACAAGGCGTTGTGCCGCTCCGGATTATTGAAGATGAGATGGCCGATGCCCTGATCCTTGCGCGCCAGCACCTTGTCGGTTTGCGTCATCGTCGCCGTTCCTGTTCGCTCGTGATCAGTCTGCCTGACCCGATATCCACTGCGCGCCCCTCGCAAGCCGACCGGCCGCGAGGAAACACGCCGTCTTCGACCAGAGTCGCCTCACCCGGCAAAGCGCGCGCGCTCGACCATCCGCGATGCGGCGATGATTGTCCATCGTGGTCCGCTCGTCCGCGCTTGGCGCCCGCATTAGGCTCACGTGTCCGGCGAGCCGAACGAACGCGGCGCAGACCTTCGCAATGAAGCGGCGCGACTTATTTTTGGGCATCGCCGCGCCGTCCCCTTGTTGCGGCGCACCTTGTGACGGTCCCATGACGTGCGATGACGATCCCATGACAAACACCGGTTCCGCCACACTTTTTTCGCTTCCGCCGCGTCGCCGACCTCGCCTTCGCCGCGCGGTTCTGTTAGAGGCGAGCGAGCACCTGTCGGCGCAGGATTGTCTCCTGCCGAAGATCGAGGCCGCCGGTAGTACCCATGAATGAATGGCTGCGCGCGGCCGCGGAGGCCTTCGACCGCCGAATCGGCTGGCACCGATTCGGCTTCCTGTTGAGCATCGCCGTCATCATCATCGCGGTGATCGTGCTTTATCGGATGATGCACGACATCGAGATCAAGGAGGTGGTGGCGGCGCTCCGCGCGTTCGAGCTGCGCGACGTATTGATCGCCGCGGTTTTCGTCACCCTGGGCTATCTAACGCTGACTTTTTATGATGTATTCGCGCTCCATACGATCGGCCGGCGCGACGTGCCGTACGGCGTGGCCTTCGTCGCCGGTTTCACGAGCTACTCGGTGGGACACAATGTCGGCGCGAGCGCCTTCACCGGCGGGGCCGTGCGTTACCGCATCTACTCGCATTACGGGCTCTCGGCCATCGAGGTAGCGAAAATCTGCTTCGTCGCCGGCTTCACCTTCTGGCTCGGCAATGCCACCGTGCTCGGCCTCGGCGTCGCCTACCGGCCGGAGGCGGCTTCCGCAATCGATCAGCTTCCGCCTTGGCTCAATCGTACGGCTGCCTTCCTGATCGTCGCTGCGCTCGCGACCTATGTCGGCTGGGTGTGGCGTGCGCCGCGCGTGATCGGCCGCAGCAACTGGGAGCTGACACTGCCGGACGGCCCGCTGACGCTTCTCCAGATCGGCATCGGCATCGTCGACCTCAGCTGCTCCGCCGCCGCCATGTACATGCTGGTGCCGGATGACCCCTATATCGGCTTTGTGACGGTTGCGACGATCTTCGTGTCGGCGACGCTGCTCGGCTTCGCCAGCCATTCGCCGGGCGGTCTCGGCGTGTTCGACGCGGCCATGCTGGTCGCCCTGTGGCAGTACGAAAAGGAGGACCTGCTGGCCGGCCTGCTGCTGTTCCGGCTCCTGTATTACTTCTGTCCGTTCGTCATCGCTCTCGCAATGCTCGGCGCGCGCGAGCTATGGCTGAGCGCCCGGCGGGTCCGCTCCGACGGCTCCGACAAAGCGCTCGCGGTAAAGCCCGGCAGTCGCCGGCTTCGCGGCAACGAATGCGATCCGGCTTAGGTCTCTTGCTTCTTCGTCTGTGCGTCGCGGAGCGAGGATGGCGGCGGCGGCGATACTATTCCGGAGCAAAGCGCAGTAGACTTGAACGACTTTGAGTGCGACTCACAATGGTCATCTCCGACGAGCGGCGCGGCGCTCTCAAAGAGGCCGCTTCCTGGAGTCGCCGGCTCTCGCGAGTCCGCCTCGTCGTGCCGGTGGCGGCGGTTTTTTTTCTGCTCGTGGGTTATCTCGGTGAGCTTTCGCCCTTGCAGGCTCTGGTCGGTTTCGGGGTGATTTCCGCCGCGGCGCTGATCGAGGCCAGCGCAGAACGCGGCGACGATCTCGCCGCGCGTTCGCGCGAGGACGCCGGCAGTCTTCCCGGCGACCTCATCATCGATGCGGTCATTTCCGGCCTGCCCGATCCGGTGATCGTGCTCGAACGCGACGGGATCGTGCGGGCATTCAACACGAAGGCGTTGGAGATCGCACCGGCCCTGCTCCGCGGCCAGCCCCTGTCCTTCGCGCTGCGCAACCCGGCGGTGCTCGAAGCCTTGCGCCGCGCCGCCACAGCGGATGCGGGCCTGCGGGTCGAATTTTTCCAGCGCGTTCCGGCGGACCGCTGGTCGGAAGCGGTGATCGCGCCGGTTGTGACCGACGCCGCCGCGGGCGGCCGCAATCTGCTGCTGATGGTGTTTCACGATCTGACCCCGCTGCGCCAGATCGAGGAGATGCGCGCCGACTTCGTCGCCAATGCAAGCCATGAGCTGCGCACGCCGCTCGCCTCTCTCTCCGGCTTCATCGATACGCTGCTTGGCCCGGCGCGCGCTGACCCGGAAGCGCGCGAACGCTTCCTCGGCATCATGAAGGATCAGGCTGATCGCATGGCGCGGCTGATCGACGACCTCCTGTCGCTATCGCGCATCGAACTCAAGGCGCATATCCGCCCCGAAAACCCGCTCGACCTCGTCGCCATCCTGCGGCAGGTCACCGACGCGCTGCAATTGCTCGCGCGCGACCGTGGCGTCGCGATCGAGGTCGATATGCCGAACGACGTGCTCACGGTGCTGGGTGATCGCGACGAGCTGATCCGGGTGTTCGAAAACCTGATCGAGAACGCCCTCAAATACGGGGCGAGCGGCAAGCGCATCGATTTGACGCTGGCGCGGGAGGAAACGGCCGAAAACGCCGAAGCGGTCGTGTCGATCAAAGATTATGGGCCGGGGATCGCGCCGGAGCACCTGCCGCGGCTGACCGAGCGCTTCTACCGAGTTGACGTGGCCGAGAGCCGCGCCCAAGGCGGGACCGGCCTCGGCCTCGCACTGGTCAAGCACATCCTGCAGCGCCATCGCGGCCGGCTCAGCATCGAGAGCACGCTCGGCAGCGGCGCCACTTTCACAGTCCGCCTGCCGATCATGACAACGAACCGGACATGATAAAATTCATTTGTGTATTCAGTACTTTGTACTGTCATCTCACTGTCATCTCAGCCACATAGAACGGTGACAGGCTCCGCGTAGGACTAATCTCGCTGTCTGGGACCAGCGCAACGGACCGAAGTTTATGACTGGTCCTCGACCACTCACTGTCGCGGGCGCCGTCCAACCAATTGCAACGAAAAAGCCCGCGCTTTGAAGCACGCAGGTCTCGTCTGCGTTACCGCAAAAACTCGGACCCAACAGGAGAGAACCCGTGAAGCTCTACCATTCCCTCATCGCGGCCGGCGCCATCGTGGCGACTGGCCTTGCCCTGACCGGGGCGGCGCAAGCGCGCGATCAAATCCGCATCGTCGGCTCCTCGACTGTTTATCCCTTCACGACCGCGGTTGCTGAGCAATTCGGCAAAGCCTCCGGGACGAAAACGCCGGTGGTCGAGTTCGACCGGCACGGGCGGCGGCATGAAGCTGTTCTGCGCCGGCATAGGCGAAACGCATCCCGACGCGACCAACGCCTCGCGCGCTATGAAGAAGAGCGAGTTCGAGGACTGCCAAAAGAACGGCGTCAAGGACATTGTCGAGCTCAAAGTCGGTTTCGACGGGATCAGCATGGCGCAGTCCAAGGCGGGCGCGCCGATACAATTGAGCCTTCCCCAGCTCGTCCTCGCACTCGTGAAAGAAGTGCCGGGCCCCGACGGCAAGCTGATCCCCAATCCCAACAAGACCTGGTCGGACATCGACAAGTCGCTGCCGAACGTCAAAATCGAGGTGCTCGGACCTCCGCCGACCTCCGGAACGCGCGACGCCTTGCATGAGCTGATGCTGGAAAATGGCGCCGAGAAAATCCCCGCCCTCGCCGAACTCAAGAAGAGCGATCCCAAAGCCTTCGAAAAAGTGTGGAAGTCCCTGCGTGAGGATGGCGCCTACATCGAGGCCGGCGAAAACGACAATTTGATCGTGCAAAAGCTCGAGGCGAACAAGAACGCCTTCGGCATTTTCGGCTATTCTTTCCTCGAGGAGAACGCTGGTAAGCTGCGCGGCGTCGTGTTTGAAGGGGTCGAGCCCACTTACGAGAATATTGCCAGCGGCAAGTATCCGGGTTCGCGCCCGCTGTTTATCTACGTCAAGAAACAGCATGTGGGCGTTATTCCCGGACTCGATAAATTCGTGGCCGAATACGTCTCCCCGAAGGCGGCCGGCGAAGATGGCTACCTCGCCAAGAAGGGGCTGGTGCCGCTGCCGAAGAAGGAGCTTGACGAGACTTCGTAAGAGCGCCACCAACATGGTGCCGATGCAAGCTCCTAGCTCGTGACGTCTAAATCGAAGCGGCCGCGGATATCTGCGGCCGCTTCGCGGTCTCCTTTGGCTTTGCGGCCTTTAGCGGGCGCGTATCCCAGCGGCTCAATAGTCGAGGAGTAACGGTGGCCTGGCTCTATTTCGGCGCATTGGCGGCCCTCGTCCTGCTCGGTTATTTGTTCGGCCGCGCGCGCGCCGTCGCTGTCGGCACGAAGCAGCTGCTCCACTCACGTCCCACCTATTACGGCGCCTTTGTCGCGGTTTGGATTTTCACGCCGATGGTCCTCCTCTATGCGGTCGGCGTGCCGGTCGCGAACCGGGTGACCGAAGCGCAAGCGGTGACGGCGTATGATCCGCAGCTTGCCGACAAGGACCTGGAGCGATCCGCCGCCTTGCGCGACATCGAGGCGGTGGCCGCCGGGCAATTCGCCGGCGACCCTTCGCCGCGGCTGCGGGCGGCGGCGGAGGTCTACAGGTCCTATCGCTACTGGACCGCGCGCCTCGTCTTCATCGCCGGCGTCGCCTTTGGGCTGATCGGCCTCGTCATGACCTTGCGGCTCGTCAGCGCCACATTTCGGGCCCGCAATCACGTGGAGCGCTTCGTGTTGCGCCTGCTGTTGGCGTGCGCCTGCGTCGCGGTGCTCACCACGATCGGCATCGTGTTTTCCGTCCTGTTCGAGACCATCCGCTTCTTCAATCGCGTGCCGGTGCCGGACTTCCTGTTCGGGCTGCAGTGGAGCCCGCAGACCGCGATCCGCGCCGACCAAGTGGGGTCGTCGGGCGCATTCGGCATCGTGCCTTTGGTAACCGGGACCTTGCTGATCACGTTCATCGCCATGATGATCGCCGGTCCGATCGGGCTGTTTGCTGCGATCTATATGGCCGAATATGCGACGCCGCGCTTCCGGGCTATCGCCAAGCCGATCCTCGAAATTCTCGCCGGCATCCCGACCGTGGTGCTCGGTTTCTTCGCGGCCCTCACGGTCGCGCCCAACATCCGCGCCGCCGGCGTTTCGCTTGGGCTTAATGTCGCCTCGGAAAGCGCACTCGCCGCCGGCGTCGTGATGGGAATGATGATCATCCCGTTCGTTTCCTCGCTGTCCGATGACGTGATCAATGCCGTGCCGCAGTCGATGCGCGACGGCTCGCTCGCAATGGGGGCGACGCCCTCCGAAACGATCAAGAAGGTGGTGCTGCCGGCCGCGCTGCCGGGGATCGTTTCGGCCTTCATGCTCGCGATCAGTCGCGCCGTCGGCGAGACCATGATCGTGGTCATGGCGGCGGGCCTCGCCGGCAATCTCACCTTCAATCCGCTCGAAGCGGTCACCACGTTCACGGTGCAGATCAAGACGATCCTGGTCGGCGATCAGGAATTCGATAGCGCAAAGACGCTGTCGGCCTTTGCGCTCGGCTTTGTGCTCTTCTTCTTCACTTTGATGCTCAACGTGATCGCGCTTGAAATCGTCAAGCGCTATCGGGAACAGTATGACTGATCTCGCCATCCCGGGGCTGCGCCGCGTCGATTTCACGACGGAGATAGCGCGTGCGCGCGTGCGCGCCCGCTATCGCGCCGAGCTTCGGTTCAAGGCCTATGGGCTGATCGCGATCGGACTCACCACGCTTTTCATCCTCGCCGTGCTGCTCGACATTCTCGTGCATGGCATACCGGCGTTCTTCCAGTATCGCGTCGTCCTCGATGTAACGATCGATCAAAGCGAGATCGATCCGCAGGGGACGCGCGATCCCGCGGTCATCCGCGCCGGCGATTACGCCGCCCTCGTGCGCAACGCGCTCCGCCAGATGTTTCCCGAGGTCACCGACCGCGCGGGCCGTCGGCTGCTCGACGGGCTCGTCTCGTCGGGCGCCGCCGACCAGCTGCGCAGACGCGTGGCCGCCGATCCCTCGTTGATCGGGCAGACCATTAAGGCGCCGCTGCTGTTTTCCGACGAGGCCGACCTTTACTTCAAAGGGCTCGGCACATCGATCAGCCGGGTGCCTGGCCGCGGCATCGCCACACCAAGCGGCATGACGGGCGAGATCACGATCTCCTCCTCGGCAAACGATTTTTCCGCTGACTTGGTGGACGCGAAGCGCACGCTTTCGAGGCGGGCGTACGACCTGCGTACACAGGCTGAATCGCTGCGGCGCAGTGTTCGCCAGGTCGAGGCACTCAGGGATGACGCAGAGCGTCTCTTGGCTGCAGCGCAGACGGTCGGGGACGCCGCGCGCATCCGGACGCTCACAAGCCAATTCACTAGTTACCGTGCCGAGGCGGCAACGTTATCGCAACGGGCCAAGGACTTGGAGGCGGAGGCGGCGGACCTCCAGACCCGCTTTGAGAATCCCTCCGCCGAGGAGCTAATCGGCTCAGCAGTGCCAAGCGTGCTCGTGGCCATCAATGGCGGCATGGTCAAGGTCACGCAGCTCGGCAATTCCAGCATCACCGGGCGTGTCCTCCTGCCGCTCGCTTCCCCTGCCGACGCGGCGCCGGGGACCTGGAGCGTTGTCACTTATGCGACGCCGGAAGACAATCGGCGGGTGAGCGACCGCGAGGTCGCCTGGCTCGAATATCTGCGCAATCACGGCCTGGTCGAGCGAAGCCTCAACTGGGCCTTCTTCACCTCCGGCGACAGCCGCGAGCCCGAGCTGGCCGGCATCCGCGGCGCGCTGGTCGGTTCGGCTTTGACCTTGCTGGTGACGCTCGTCGTCTGCCTGCCCTTGGGAGTGGCGGCAGCGATCTACCTCGAGGAGTTTGCGCCGAAAAATCGTTTCACCGAGATCATCGAGGTCAACATCAACAATCTCGCGGCCGTGCCGTCGATCGTCTTCGGTCTGCTCGGACTTGCAATCTTCCTCAACTTTCTCGGGCTGCCGCGCTCGGCGCCGCTGGTGGGCGGCCTCGTCCTCGCCTTGCTCGTGCTGTCGACCATCATCATCGCCTCGCGCGCCGCGCTGAAGGCGGTGCCGCCTTCAATCAAGGAGGCCGCGCTCGGCGTGGGCGCATCGCACCAGCAGGCGGTGTTTCACCATGTGCTGCCGCTCGCGATGCCCGGCATCATGACCGGCACCATTATCGGCATGGCGCATGCGCTCGGCGAAACGGCGCCGCTCCTGATGATCGGCATGGTGGCCTTCATCGTCGAACCGGCGACCGCCATCACCGACGCGGCGACCGTGCTCCCGGTGCAGATCTATCTGTGGTCCGACCTGCCGGAAATCGCCTTCCAGGCGAAGACCGCGGCGGCGATTCTGGTTCTCTTGGCCTTCCTCTTCATCATGAACGGAACAGCCATTTTCCTGCGCCGCCGGTTCGAGCGCAGATGGTGACGGAGCTCCGATGAACACCGCTGTCCGGCTGGCACAAAAAGACTCGCAACCAATGGCGCATATGATACCGAATCCAAAGGTGGTGGCGCGCGACGTCAACGTCTTCTACGGCGACAAACAAGCCCTCAAGAGCATCGATTTCGACGTTCCCGCAAATGCGGTCACCGCTCTGATCGGACCGTCGGGCTGCGGCAAGACGACCTTCCTGCGCTGTATCAATCGGATGAACGATACGATTCCGACCGCCCGCGTGACCGGCCGGCTCGAAATCGACGGCCGCGACGTGTACGACCCCGAAATCGACGTGGTGCAGCTTCGCGCGCGGGTCGGCATGGTGTTTCAGAAGCCGAACCCGTTTCCGAAATCGATCTTCGAGAACGTCGCCTACGGCCCGCGCATTCACGGACTTGCCCGAAGCAAGGCCGAATTGGAAAAGATCGTGTTGACGAGCCTCCAACGGGCGGGACTGTTCGAAGAAGTCAAGGATCGTCTCAGCGAGTCCGGCACGGCGCTGTCCGGCGGCCAGCAACAGCGCCTGTGCATCGCGCGCGCGATTGCGGTCAGTCCGGACATCATTCTGATGGACGAGCCGTGCTCGGCGCTCGATCCGATCGCCACGGCGAAAATCGAAGAACTGATAGATGAGCTGCGCTCGAACTTCACCATCGTCATCGTAACGCATTCGATGCAGCAGGCGGCGCGCGTGTCGCAGCGCACCGCGTTCTTCCATCTCGGAATCCTTGTCGAGCAGGGCGTGACAGGCGAGATTTTCACAACGCCGAAAGACCGCCGGACCCAGGACTATGTCACCGGCCGGTTCGGCTGATAAGCTGGGGCGGGCGGACGGATGGGAGGCACTTAACGATGGTTACCGAACACACGATGAAGGCGTTCGACGCCGATCTGCAGGACCTTGCCCGGATGGTCGCGGAAATGGGCGGTCTCGCCGAGCAACAAATCAGCGACGCCATCGACGCGCTCGACCGGCGCGACGCGATGCTGGCCCAGCAGGTGATCGGAAGCGACACGCAAATCGACGCCCTCCAGCGCGAGATCGAGGAGAAGGTGATCCTGACCATCGCGCGGCGCCAGCCGATGGCGGTCGACCTGCGCGAGGTCGTCGGCGCATTGCGCATTTCCAACGACCTCGAGCGCATCGGCGATCTCGCCAAGAACATCGCCAAGCGCGTGCTCGTCCTCGACAGCGAGTTCCGGTCGCAGAAGGTGATGCGCGGGGTCGAGCATATGGCCGAACTGGTGCTCGCGCAGATCAAGGACGTGCTCGACGCCTATGCCCGCCGCGACGCCGCCAAGTCGATCGAGGTCTGGCGCAGCGACGAGGAGGTCGATGCCGTCAACAACTCGCTGTTCCGCGAGCTTCTCACCTACATGATGGAAGACCCGCGCAATATCAGCATCTGCATCCATCTCCTGTTCTGCGCCAAGAACATCGAGCGCATGGGTGACCATGCCACCAATATCGCCGAGACGGTCTATTACATGGTCGAAGGGCGGGCGCTCGGGGACGAGCGGCCGAAGGGCGACAAGACCAGCATGACCATCGTTCCGTTCGACGCGTAACGCGTGGCGGAGAAGAGCCGAGTTCGTCTGCTCATATCGCTGACCAGGCAAATGGAAACTGAAGGACGCGAAAAGGGTTTCGGGCCACCAAAGACCAGCGCTCCCGCGTTCGCGCCCGGGAGCGGATCGAAGGGGGTGATCTCGTATGGCGGCACGGATTTTAATCGTCGAAGATGAAGAGCCGCTGACGCTTCTGTTGCGTTACAATCTCGAAGCGGAAGGCTACGCGGTCGATGCGGCGGCGCGCGGCGACGATGCCGACTTGCGCTTGAAGGAAAGTCCGCCCGATCTCGCCATCGTCGATTGGATGTTGCCGGGCCTGTCCGGCATCGAACTGATCCGACGGCTGCGCGGCCGCGCGGAGACGCATCAGTTGCCCGTCATCATGCTCACCGCGCGCGGCGAGGAAGGCGAGCGCGTGCGCGGGCTTGCGACCGGCGCCGACGATTATATCGTCAAGCCATTCTCGGTTCCCGAACTGCTCGCCCGCATCCGCGCGCTGCTTCGCCGCGCGCGCCCCGAGCGCGTCGCCGCCGTATTGAATGCCGGCGACATCGAGCTCAATCGGGAAAAGAAGCGGGTGTCGCGCGCGGGCCGTGACGTTCCGCTCGGACCGACCGAGTTCCGCCTGCTCGAATTCCTGATGGAGAATCCCGGCCGGGTCTTCTCGCGCGAACAGTTGCTCGATCGAGTATGGGGGCGCGACGTCTACATCGATGAACGCACCGTCGACGTGCATGTCGGCCGGCTGCGCAAGGCGCTCAATCGCGGCCAGCGCGCCGATCCAATCCGGACGGTGCGCGGCGCAGGCTACGCCCTCAACGACCGCTACGGGTTCGACGGCTGATCGGCGCGAGACAAGTCCCGATTTTCGCTCACGTTCGGGCGGCGCGCCGGTCCCGCCGCCGTTCGCCCACCGGCTGGTAGGCGATGCGCGCGTGGTGGGCGCAATAGGGCAGGCCTTCGACCGGCTTGCCGCCGCAGAAGAAAAAATCGTGCGCGCCCGGATCGCCGATCGGCCATCGGCACTTGCTCTCGTTCAATTCGAGCAGCGTGCAGCGCTGGCCGATCGGAACGATTTCCGCGGTGATCTCCGGATCCGGCTCGTAGTCGATCTCGTAGGCGGGCAGCCGCGCGAGCGCGGTATTGCCGCGTAGCGCAGGGCGCGCGACCCGCAGCAGCATGGCCGAAGCGCGCGGCTTGCGCTGCCGGGGGACCGGCGAGGCCGAACTCTTGGCGCGGCCCGACAGTCCGAGCCGATGGACCTTGCCGATCACCGCATTGCGAGTGATGCCGCCAAGCTCCGCCGCGACCTGGCTGGCGGAAAGCCCGTCATTCCACAGCTTCTTGAGTTGCTCCACTCGCTCGTCGGTCCACATTTTCGTCTCTCCGCTCCGCTTGCCGGACCTCGCCTCGACAGAATCCGCCTCCCCCGCTCGGCAACGCCTGGCCGCCAAACGGATTACGCGAAACTTCAAGGGGAAACGTCGAGACCCGCCCGCCGCTGCGCGATATCTCGTGGGTACAGGACAGTAAAACTACTATATGGCGGAGGCACCACGCAAGACTCCCAATCATTGCATCCACAATTCATGGCGCTTTCGAGTCCGATTCACGCAGCCGACGCCGCCGCATTCTGTTGACAGCGTATGGCGTGCACCTAGAATGCGCAGAGTGCCGTCCTGCGGGGCGGCACATTTCATTTCCGTGAGCGGGCTGCGCCTTGTCACATCTCCTGCCGACCTATGCGCGCGTCGATCTTGCCTTCGAGCAGGGCGACGGCGCGTGGCTCACGGCCACTGATGGCGCGCGTTATCTCGATTTCGCCGGCGGCGTCGCGGTGAATGTGCTCGGCCACGCGCATCCGCAACTGGTCGCCGCGCTGACCGAACAGGCCGGCCGGCTGTGGCACGTCTCCAATCTGTACCGGATTCCCGAAGCGGAGCGTCTGGCCGCGCGTTTGTGCGACGCAACCTTCGCGGACCTCGTCTTCTTCTGCAATTCGGGAGCCGAGGCGATGGAGGGCGCGATCAAGGTCGCGCGCAAATACCACGCTGCGAGCGGGCGGCCGGAGCGCTATCGCATCGTCACGTTCGAAGGCGCATTCCACGGACGTACGCTCGCCACCCTCGCCGCGGGCGGACAGAAGAAATACCTCGACGGCTTCGGTCCCCCGGTCGAGGGTTTCGACCAGGTGGCCTTCGGCGATCTCGAAGCGGTGAAACGCGCGCTGACGCCCGAAACGGCCGCGATCCTGATCGAGCCCATTCAGGGCGAAGGCGGCGTTCGCGTCCCGCCGCAGGGTTTTCTGCGCGAACTGCGCGAGCTGTGCGACGCGAACGAGCTGCTGCTCGTCTTCGACGAGGTGCAGACCGGAATGGGCCGCACCGGAGCGCTCTTCGCCCACGAGCGCGCCGGCGTCGCGCCGGACGTGATGGGCGTCGCGAAGGGGCTTGGCGGCGGCTTCCCGGTCGGCGCCGTGCTGGCGACGGCGGAGGCCGGCAAGGGTATGACCGTGGGCACGCACGGCTCGACCTTCGGCGGCAATCCGCTCGCGATGGCGGTCGGCAACGCCGTGCTCGACGTGATCCTGGCGCCCGGTTTCCTTACCGAGACGCAGCGCAAGGCGCTGCTGTTCAAGCAGCGCCTCGCCGCGGTCGCCGACCGGCATCCGCGCGTGATCCGCGCAGTGCGCGGCGAGGGGCTGCTGATCGGCCTCGTCGCCGCCGTGCCGAACGACAAGCTGGTCGCGGCCCTGCGCGAGGAGAAAATGCTTGTGGTCGGCGCGGGCGAGAATGTGGTGCGCCTGCTTCCGCCCTTGATCGTCAAGGACGAGGAGATCGCCGAGGCCGCCGCCCGCATCGACCGGGCCGCCGCGCGGCTCGAGCAAGCCGCGGCCGAAGCGGCGAAGGAAGGGATCGACGGGTGACCGCCATTCGTCATTTCCTCGATCTGATCGACATTCCGGCGCCGACTTTGCGCGAGATGATCGCGGCCAGCCGCGCCATGAAGGCGGAGCGCAACGCTGCGCAAATTCCGGTCGCACGTCCGCTCGCCGGCAAGACGCTGGCGATGATCTTCGACAAGCCCTCGACCCGAACGCGTGTGTCCTTCGACGTCGCCATGCGCCAGCTCGGCGGCGACACGATCGTGCTCACCGGCCACGACATGCAGCTCGGCCGCGGCGAGACCATCGCCGACACCGCCCGCGTGCTTTCGCGCTATGTCGATGCGATCGTGATCCGCACGCTCGACCCGGCCGACCTGCAGGAGCTCGCGCAGCACGCCGTCATCCCGGTGATCAACGGCCTGACCAAGCGCTCGCATCCCTGTCAGGTGCTGGCCGATGTGATGACTTTCGAAGAGCATCGCGGGCCGATCCGCGGCAAGCGGGTGGCGTGGACGGGCGACGCCAACAATGTGCTGGCGTCGTGGATGCATGCGGCCGAGCGCTTCGAGTTCGAGCTGCGGGTGGCGACGCCGACCGAGCTGGCGCCGAAGAAGTCCCTGCTCAAATGGATCGCGGCCTCGGGCGCGGCGATCCGGGTCGGCCATGATCCGGAGGAGGCGGTCGAAGGCGCCGATTGCGTCGTCACCGACACCTGGGTGTCGATGGGCGACAAGGACGGCGCCCGGCGCCACAATCTGCTGCGGCCCTATCAGGTGAACGCCCGACTGATGGCGAAGGCTTCGCCCGACGCGATCTTCATGCACTGCCTGCCGGCGCATCGCGGCGAGGAGGTCACCGACGCGGTGATCGACGGGCCGCAGTCGGTGGTGTTCGACGAAGCCGAGAACCGCCTGCACGCGCAGAAGGGCATTCTGGCCTGGTGCTTCGGGGCGGAGGCGCTGGCGTAAGGACAAGGCTCGTCGAAACGGGTCTTCAATTGGCTTGACGCCGGCTCACTTCCAATTGCGCCGGCGGGGTTTGGGCGGGGCAGGGCGCGCCGGCGATCCGTTTTATCTTCCTCCCCCGTGCAAACGGCAGGCGCGCGTACCTGCTCGCCCCCTCCACCGCCATTCGGCGGGTCCCCTCCCTCGCTTGCGGGGGAGGGAGCGAAGCGGGAGGGGGAATGGATTGCCAGGTCAAGCCCGGCAATGACGACGACGAGAAGGGTTCGATATCAATTACGCTACGTTGCACTTTCCTTGTCTTGCTCTGCGTCCGGCGGCGGCGATTGGGCGGCGGCGCGGGCGAGGTTGAGTTCGAGCAGCCGGGCGAGTGCGTCTTCCTCGGAAATATCGGCCGGCCAGCCATAGGCAGCAGCGACCGCGGCGTCGAGGTCGCGGTGGGCGTCAACAAGCCATTGCGGGCGCAGGTTATAGAGATTGGTCAGCGTGCGCTCGCGCAGAATGGCGGCGGCGTGCGCGTCCTTCGGCAGAATGCGGTCGGGATAGATCGGCTTCGCGCCGGCCGCGATCTGTTCGGCCGTCGGATAAACTTCGGGCTCGATGCGCACGAGATCGGGCGGATTGAGCCAGGCATTGCGCAGGTCGTCGAGCTTCTTCGCCGCCTGCGCGATGGCGATCGCGCCCGGATCGTCGGCGTAGTTTTCCGCCGGAATGTTGGGCGTCAAACCTTCCGGGAAGGGAAAGGTCTCGAAGGTGGTGGTCGGCGTGTAGCGCGGATCGTTGCCAACGCCGAGCCATGTCCCCAGCCGCAGCGACCACGCCTCGTGGAAGCGCGAATGCAGAATGCCGAAGGTCGTATCGTCCTCGCGGGCGATGGCGATTAGCTGGTGGTCGGGACAAGTCCGACAGTCCAACCAAACAAAGAATCTGTGCTTTGCAACGGTTGGGGTGACAATAAAGCGGTCAGACATCTGTATGCGTTGCCACATAGCTCGGCGTGCCTCCACATGTCGCCACCAATACTTCGCGTATGCTGCCCGCCGATTCTTGATCCGGTCGGGCCTAACATGTTCGAGAAGATAATCCGATGGCGCTTCGTAAAGCGCTGCGTCCCCCTCGCTCATCTTCCAACCGAAATCGATGATCCACATATCGCGCGGCCGTCGCGTTACATCGAGGCCGTTTACCCAGGGACGCAATACGTCTGCATTCGGCCGGCCGTTAGGGTTTAGCGGTTCTAACAGCCACCTGCGCGCCAATTCACCAGGCACGTCGAATGCGCCTCCTTTCGTGTCTCCCATGAACGAGGCTTTGGCATTCTCGGCAAGACGATGAGCACTTGTAAGGTCGACATCTCCGCACGTCAGGTCCGTATAAATCTTAAGGACCGATGCACCATTCAGCCTGTTGTCTTCGGGCCCCGAACCAAAGCACACCAGCGACACCCGTACCGCCGCGCCTTCGACGATCCACGGTTCGTCGCTCCAGGCCTCGAAGATGCGACTTTCTTCAACGACGCGATCGAGAACGCGGCGGTTCGCGCCGCCGCGGATCGAGTTGGTCGCAACCAAACCGACGCGCTTTGCGCACCCACCCTTGATCTGCGCGCGCGCTTTTTCGAACCAATAAGTCACGAGGTCGGCTTCGGGCGGCACCCTTCCGTCGTACAAGTCGAAAAGCGTTTCCACATAGTCGTCGCCGAGTCCCTTGCGCATCAGCTTGCCGCCCAGGAACGGCGATGAACTTGGCGTCCGGCAATTCGGCCTCGACGTCCTGCATCCTTTCACCTCCCCCCGGCGGGGAGAGGTCGGAGCCGGAGCGCAGCGACGGCGCCGGGTGAGGGGTCTCCAGGTCATCGATAGGCTCGCTCCCCCTCACCCGCCGCGCTGCGCGCGTCGACCTCTCCCCGCCGGGGAGAGGTGAAGAAGGCGGCTCCCCGCGTGCGGGGAGAGGCGAGGAAGGCGGCTTCTCGGCGGGCGCAGGTGACAGCACCCGCGTAATCAACGCGTCGCGGCACTCGATCGAATCGAGCTTGCGCAGGATCGGCTGCGGCTTGGAATGAATGCCGTTGCGCAGCCGCCACTGGATGTCGCCGATCCAGATGGTGGTGCGCGCGAGCTCGGCCGCGAGCGGGTTGATCTCGATGCCGTGCACGATCTCGGGACCAATGGTCGGGGCCTGCGGCGCAAGCCCGAGCGCCTCGCTTTCGAGATTGGCGCGGTTCTCGATGTCTTTGACGCCCTGAAGCGCGAGATAAAGGAAGTTCCCCGAACCACAGGCGGGATCGAGAATCGTCACCTTGCGCAGCCGTTCGAGAAAGCGCGAGCGAACCTCCTCGGCCGCCTCCTTCGGCGTCATGCGCCGGTTCGACTTCGCGCGCATCGGCGGCTTCGCCTCGCCGTGCAGAAACTTTTCTATCTCGCTCTTTGTCGCCGCCCATTCCTCGCGCAACGGGCGCAGGATCACCGGTTCGACAATCATCATGATCTTTTCCGGGTCGGTGTAATGCGCGCCGATCTGCCCGCGCTTGTCGGGGTCGAGGAAGCGCTCGAACAGCGTTCCGAAAATGGTCGGATCGATCTGGCTCCAATCGAGGCTGCCGGCCGCCTGCAAGAGCCCGATGTCGCCCGATTCAAGCCGCAGCGCGCGCCGGCCGTCGAACAGCCCGCCGTTGAAATGCGCGATCTCGGTCAGGTCGAATTCGCCGCCGTCCTCCATCGCCGCGAACAGGCCATCGAAGTAGCGCTTGGAATTCTCCGGTTTCTCCGCGCAGCGCTTGAGGAGCTTGGGAAAGAAGCCGTTGGGTAGAAGCTTCACGCTATGGGCGAAGAAACAGAAAACAAGCTGGTTGACGTAATGGGCGACGTTCTCGGGCGTATCGCGCCCCTGTAGGCGTAGCGCAATGGTGGAGAACTTGTCGGCCGCCTCTTTGGTGACGGCGGCGCGCGTCTCTTTCGGGCGGAGCTTCTCCGGATCGAAAAAGACCGCATGGACAATATCGAGCTCTTGCGGATCGGCGAGGTCGTCGAGCGAAAGCTCGTAGGTTTTGGGCACCGCATTGGTCCAGGCGGTGCGGATGAGGAACCGGTCGGTGTCGCAGGCGACCTGGAGCGGCGGGTTTTCGAGCGCCGCGGCATAGCGGACGAGCTGGTCGAGGGCTGCGTTTAGGTCGCGCTTTTTCTTCTTGTACTCCCAAGCGAAGAAGCCCCGCTTCCAGACGTCGGCAAAGCCTTCGCCGCCACCGGTCTTGGTGACGCCCTTCTCGAAACATAACCGCTCGCCCAACGGATCGTCCGAAATCGGGTCGGGATGATCGAGCACACGGCACAGATCAAGGAAATGCGCCTGCGCGGTCTGCCGCTCATTGAGGGCGACGCGTTTCCATTTCTCGATGAATTCGCGCGGGGTCATCGCGCCAGAGTTAACAGACAGTTGCGAGATTCGGAAAGCGCTCTCGGGCGGCGCGCGGCTCGTCGTTCCGGTTCACAGCCGCCCCAGCCCCTCGCCTACTCCCCCTCCCCTAGTCGCACGCATTCCACGTCGGTCGCGGCGAAGTTCGTACCCTTGAAGAGGAGCGGCTCGGCTTCGGCGATCGCGAGCGCGTAGGCGGCGCAGTCGCCGAAGTTCAGCCCAGCCCGGTGGCGGCCTTTGCCATAGCGGATGAAGGCGTCGCGCGCGATGTCGGCCTGCCGCTCGTCAAAAGGGACGATCGTTGCCGATATCCAAGCCAACAGCCGATCAAGATCAGCCGCTCCGTCCGTTCCACGCCGCCCTGCCACCGCCATACCCGATTCGAGCTTGGTCACCGCTGAAACGAGGCGAACCGGATTGCGAAAAATGGCATTTTTGAACGTGGCGGCCTCGGGCTCGCTGCGCAGAATCGCGATCAGGGCCGACGAGTTCGATCACCATCAGTCGAACAGGCCCTGCTCGTTGTAGCCGAGGATTTCGTCGTCGCTGCGATCGTCGAGAACGGGCAGCCTATTGAAGTGCGCGACGATCTCGTCGATGCCGCGCTTGAAAGCCTCGTAATCCCTAGCGGTCGGCTTGCGCCGCTCACGCTCGACCTCCTTGCGCAGCACCTCGGTGAGGACCTCGGTGATCCCCTGCTTGCGCCGGCGGGCTAATTCCCTCGCCAGCCGCTCGGTCTCCGGATTTTTGATGTTGAGGGCCATGTGAGTCCGCATTTTCTTCCTTCTTTACTTATTTCTTCCTTCTTGCCTCGACAACCATAATTTCAATCGGCGGTCGGACCTGCCGAGAGGAGCCGACTCGCCGTCATCCTTCCTCCCCATTCCGCGGCTTTGTGTGAGGGAGGTCATTGGCGGGAAGGAGTAGGTCAGGTACACCTTGGAGCCGATCTGGCTTGCGCCCAGCGGTGCAGGTCGCAGTCGGCGTTGAAGAATCGCCGCCGGTCGCCGCATGGCGCGACGCATCGGCGGCAACCCTCGGCAGGTGAACCCGACCGCCCGGAAACGCGTAGGATGAATTTTGCAGCCGGGGCCGCGGCCCCCGATCGAGCGGGATAATCCAGTGGACGAAGGTTACGACCAGGACGGCGGGCGCGAGTTGTTCAAAGAGCGGCTCAAGCGCATTCTGCTCGATATCGATTCCCGGCTCGATTTCGCGATGTTCCAGGTCGTGTACTGGGCGCGCGAACTGTTCGAGCGCTTCGTCGTCTTCATGGACCGGTTTCATGTCGGCGGATGGCGCCGCTGGATTCTGGTCGAGCCCGTTTCGGAGACGCTGACCCTCGGGCTCGGCGGCTCGATCCTCATGCTCGCCCTCGCCATTCCTGCCTTCCGCGAGACCTCCGACGAGGACTGGCTGAAAAAGTCCGACCTCGCCGTCGTTTTCCTCGACCGCTATGGCAACGAGGTCGGCAGCCGCGGCGTCAAGCAGAACGACTCGATCCCGCTCGAGGAGTTCCCGGATCATCTCATCAAGGCGGTGCTCGCCACCGAAGACCGACGGTTTTATGAGCATTTCGGCATCGACGTCCCCGGAACCCTGCGCGCCGTCGTCACCAATGCGAAGGCGGGCGGCGTGGTGCAGGGCGGCTCGTCGATCAGTCAGCAGCTCGCCAAGAATCTCTTCCTGTCGAACGAACGCACGATCGAGCGCAAGGTGAAGGAGGCGTTCCTCGCCATATGGCTCGAAACGCGGCTGACCAAGAACGAGATCCTCAAGCTTTATCTCGACCGCGCCTATATGGGCGGTGGCACGTTCGGGGTGAACGCGGCGGCGCAGTATTATTTCGGCAAGTCGGCGCGCGACGTGAGCATGCCCGAAGCGGCGATGTTGGCCGGCCTGTTCAAGGCGCCGGGGCGGTTCGCCCCGCATATCAACCTGCCGGCCGCCCGCGCGCGCGCCAATGTCGTGCTCGACAATCTGGTCGAGGCAGGATTTATGACCGAGGGCCAGGTGTTTGGCGCGCGGCGCAACCCGGCCAAGACGATCGACCGGCGCGACGAGTCGGCGCCCAACTACTACCTCGATTGGGCGTTCGACGAGATGCGCAAGCTTGTCGACACGCTGCCGAGGTCGGTCGTCGAACGCTCTTTTATCGTGCGCACGGCGCTCGACACGGGACTGCAGCAAACCGCCGAGAAGGCGGTCGACGACGCCATTCGCCAGTACGGACGCGACTACCGGGCAAGCCAGTCGGCGTTGGTGGTGGCCGATCTCGAAGGCGCGGTCCGCGCGATCGTCGGCGGCGTCGACTACAGCGAGAGCCAATTCAACCGCGCGACCGACGCGCTGCGCCAGCCGGGCTCCTCGTTCAAGCCGTATGTCTACGCGACGGCGTTGATGAACGGGTTCAACATCAATTCGAAGGTCGTGGACGGTCCGGTCTGCGTCGGCAACTGGTGCCCGAAGAATTATTCCGGCGGTTATTCCGGCTCGATGACGCTGACCCAGGCGCTGACCCGCTCGATCAACACTATCGCGGTGAAGCTCTCGATCGCGATCGGCAAGGGCAATGCCCGGGTCGGGCGCAACAAGATCGTCGAGCTTGCCCGCGCAATGGGCCTGCGCACGCCGCTCCCGGACACGCCGTCGCTGCCGATCGGCGCCGACGAAGTGACGGTGCTCGACCACACCGTCGCCTACTCCACGTTCCCCAATAGCGGCAAGGCGGTGCGCGCGCACGCCGTCCTCGAAGTGCGCACCGGCATGGGCGAGACGATCTGGCGGTTCGACCGGGACGGCCCGAAGCCGAAACAGGTCATGCCGGCGCAAGTCGCCACCGACATGGTCAAGATGATGAACAGCGTGGTGGAGCAAGGCACGGCGCGACGCGCGATGCTCGAGGGCATCAAGGCGGCGGGCAAGACCGGCACCACCAACGCGTATCGCGATGCGTGGTTCGTCGGCTACACGGGCAATTTCGTGTGCGGCATCTGGTTCGGCAACGACGATTATACGCCACTCAACCGCATGACCGGCGGCTCGCTGCCGGCGATGACGTGGCACACCGTGATGGAATACGCCCACCAGGGGGTCGAGCTGCGCAATCTACCCGGATTGCCGCCGAATTCCGTCACGATCGGCCCGCGCATTGCCGCCGCCGAAGGCAAAGACGACATTCCGCGCCCGGCGATGCTGACGAGTCGCGGCGTTCAGGTCCTCTCGCGCATCGAGCGTCTGTTCGACGAGGCGGCGCGCGTTCCCGCTCCCGCCGCAGCGCGCGCACAAGGTCAGCAAACCGAGCTGGAAACCATCGGGCCGCGCGGCATCGTCGCCGCCGATCAGGGTCGCGAGGCCAGGGTTGGGAATTGACGGCATGCCTGCGGCGGCGCAATTACCCGATTGCGCGATGATCTTTCTTTAATCGGATGCGACCGTGCGGCTCCTGATCGGCACGTTGATTTCACTGCTTGCGGCGGCCGCCATCGGCCTCGGATCGACCTGGTTGGCGCTGACGCGAAATGTCGCCTTCGGCGCGATGCAGATCGGACCGTGGACGTCCTATCCGAAGTCCGGCAGCGCGGAAATCGATCCCTATGCGCGGGCGTCGATCGCGCGCACCGGCGAGCTGCCCATGGGCCTGGGCGACGGCGTCGCCTTCATCGCCAAGACCGATGACGCCGGCCGTCCGCTCGACGGGCGATGCGACGTGCTGGTGAGCGGGACCACGCCGCAAGCGCGCTTCTTCACGCTGACGCTCTACGGACCTGACGGGCGGCTGATCGCGAATTCGCTCAACCGGCACGGATTCACCAGCCAGGAGCTGGTGCGCAAGGCGGACGGGCAGTTCGACCTCGTCATCGCCCCCCGCGCGCGGCCGGGCAACTGGCTGCCCACCGGCGGCGCCGAGCGCTACATGCTCCTCATGCGTTTCTACGACACCCCGGTCGGGATCGCGACCCGCGCCGAACGCGAGGCGCCGATGCCGGCCATCCAGACGCGCGGGGCCTGCACATGATTCGCTGGCTCCTCTGGCTGCTCGCCGGTTTGATCCTCGGCGGCGTTGTGCACTTCGTCACCGTGCTCTTGCTGCCGCGCACGGCGACGCGCGACGCCTATGCGCGGCTTGCGCCCATCACGCGCGTTAACGCCTTCACGTTGCTGCCGGCGCCGCAGCCGGACCAGGCGGTCATCCCGTTCATGGATCCGGCCTTCGCCACCGCGGTCTGCCGCTATGACCTCAGCAGCGGATCGATCAAGCTCACCGCGCCGGTGAGCCAAGCCTACACCTCGGTCACCTTTTATACGCGCAGCGGCATCGCCTATTACGCGATCAACGACCGCGCCGCCGGCCGTCGCATTGTCGAGCTCGACCTGATGACGCCCGCGCAACGGGAGGCGCTGCCGGACGAGGAAGACGTGACGCGCGCCGACCGGCTAATTGTCGAATCGCCGACGCCGGCTGGCCTGATCGTCGTCAAAGCGCTGATCCCCGAGCCTGCGCTGCAAGGCATGGCAAATGCAGCGGTCTCGGCGGCGCAGTGCAAGCCGCAGGCGCAAAGCGCGCCGCAAGTCGTGCCGCCGAAGCCCGTAGCCGCGCCGCCGAAGCCCGAACCCGCACCGCGGAGGCGGCGGCTTTGACGTTTCGGCCGCGCGCCCCCATATCCGACGCTCGCATCGGAGCCATCGGTGGAATCGGTCGCCTGCCGTTCTAACCGGCCAGTCGCAAAGGCCCTTGATGAGCGATATCAGCATCCCAACCCGGGAGCCGCGTCAGATCCCGGTGGACGACGCCGTGGTGCCGTTCGAGGTCGCAGCGCTCGACGTGCGCGGGCGCGTCGTGCGGCTGGGGCCGGCGCTCGACGACATTCTCGGTCGACATGATTATCCGGCTCCGGTTTCGAAGCTGCTCGGCGAGGCCGTCGTGCTCGCGGTGCTGCTCGGCGCCTCGCTCAAATTCGAGGGGCGATTCATCCTGCAGACGCAAAGCGACGGGCCGGTGCACATGCTGGTGGTCGATTATCGCAGGCCGGGCCAGGTGCGCGCCTGCGCGCAATTCGACGCCAAACGGGTAAAGGCCGCCGGCGACGCGACGGCGGGCGCCTTGCTCGGGCGCGGGCATCTCGCCATGACCATCGACCAGGGCCCGGACATGAGCCGCTATCAGGGCCTGGTGGCGCTTTCCGGCGATGGGCTCGAAGAGGCCGCGCACGAGTACTTCCTGCGCTCGGAGCAGATTCCCACGCGGGTGCGGCTCGCGGTCGCCGAAGAATTCAGCGCTGGGGCTGACGGTCCGCGCCGGCGCTGGCGGGCCGGCGGCCTCATCCTCCAGTTCCTGCCGAAAAAGGCCGAGCGTGCGCGCGGCCCCGACCTCGATCCCGGCGACGCGCCGGAGGGAACGGCGCCGCACATCGTTCCGGAAGACGACGCCTGGGTCGAAGCGCAGGCGCTCGTTGCGACCATCGCCGATATCGAATTGATCGACCCCGCCCTGTCGAGCGAACGCCTGCTCTACCGGCTGTTCCATGAGCACGGCGTGCGCGTGTTCCGCTCCGCGGCGGTCGAAGCCAAGTGTTCGTGCTCGCGCGAGCGCGTGCAAAATATTCTGCGCAGCTTCTCGCCGGAGGATCGCGCCGGCATGGTGGAGGACGGCCGCATCCTCGTGACTTGCGAATTCTGCAACGCGAAATACGCCTTCAGCCCGGACAGCGTTCTCCAAGGCTGCTGAGACTGCGGCTGCGGCGTGCCCGCGGCTCCTCCTTGCCTGCGATCGCACCGATTGCGGGGAATCCCGATAAGTCGGCGCCCGCGCCAACGACGGTCTTGCCGCTTTCAAGAATCGTCCTCTTGCGTTTTCTCTTTTAGGGTGCGACGGGCTTTGCTAGTTTTCGCAAGCGGGGAACGCAGCAAACTCCCCGCTTACCAAGACGCAAGCCGTCCAAGCTCTGCTACGAACCCGCGGCTTCCGAGCCCGTGTGGGAGTAGTCATGGACGCTTGCACGCAGAAGTCTCTTCACCCGGCGACTTGCCTTTTTGCGGCCCGCGCGTTGCGCGACTTCGGCGACGGCTTCGTCGCGGTCCTGTTGCCGGCCTATCTGCTGGCGCGCGGGTTTTCGGCGCTCCACGTGGGCGTCATTGCGACGGCGTCCCTGCTCGGCTCTGCGCTCCTGACCCTGGCGGTCGGCTTCCTCGGCGCGCGATACGATCGCCGCCAGCTCCTGCTCGCCGCCGCGGGCCTGATGATCGCCACGGGTGTCGCCTTTGCCGTGGTGCACGATTATGCGCTGCTCCTGGTCATCGCTTTCGCGGGCACGGTCAATCCATCGGCCGGCAGCGTGAGCGTGTTCGTGCCGCTGGAACATGCGGCGCTCGCGCGCGAGGTCGCGGACGCCGAGCGCACCAGGATGTTCGCGCGCTACAGCCTCGTTGGCGCGCTCGCAAGCGCCGTCGGCGCACTTGCAGCGGCTGTCCCCGATCTTGCGCCGTCAACCGGATTTGATCGGTTGGTCGCCATCAAGGCAATGTTCGGACTCTACGCGCTGCTCGGCTTGATCGGCGGCGTGCTCTATGGGCTCATTCCGCGACGCAGCCCGGTGCCCAATCCGGGCGCGAAAGCCGCGCTGGGACCCTCCCGCTTCATCGTCTACCGGCTCGCAGCGCTGTTCAGCCTCGACGCCTTTGCCGGCGGATTCGTCGTCCAATCGCTGCTGGCCCTCTGGCTGTTCGAGGAATTCCATCTGTCCCTGGCGACGGCCAGCGTGTTTTTCTTCTGGTCAGGCGTGCTGTCTGCGTTCTCGTTCCCCGTCGCGGCCCGGCTGTCGCGGCGCGTCGGGCTCATCAACACCATGGTCTTCACCCACATTCCGTCCAGCCTCGCCTTGATGCTGGCCGCGATCGCGCCGACCTTACCCGTGGCGCTCGCGCTACTGCTGATCCGGGCGGCGTTGTCGCAAATGGACGTGCCGACGCGCTCATCCTACGTGATGGCGGTGGTCACCGAGGCGGAGCGGGCGGCCGCCGCCAGCCTTACCTCCGTGCCGCGCAGCCTGGCCGCGGCGGCCAGTCCTGCATTAGCCGGCGCGCTGCTCGCGGCCTCGTTTCGCGCCTGGCCGCTCCTTATCTGCGGCGCACTGAAAATCACCTACGATCTGCTCCTGCTCGTCCAGTTCCGACACGTGAAACCGCCGGAGGAGCAGTGATGCGGAATGCGATTTCAGGACTCCTGCGTGCCCCAACGGCGTCATCCATTGCGCACAATAAGGCAACATGAGTCTGACAAGGCGGCGGCGCACGCGGTCGCCGCCTCGCGCGGTTTATTCCCGCGCAATCTCGTGGCATGGTGCGGCGATGCTCATGACCGCGCCAGCAACGCCCTGCGACGGCCGGCAATCCGCGACGGCGCTCGCCGTGTCGCGCGGCGCGCAACGGCTTTTGCTGTCGCTCGGCCTTGCCTGCGTGAGCGAGCTGCCGCTTGCATCCGGGCGGCGCGCCGATCTGGTCGCGCTCGGCGGCGACGGCGAGGTCTGGATCATCGAGATCAAGTCCTCGGTCGAAGACTTTCGCGCCGACCAGAAGTGGCCGGACTATCGTTTCCACTGCGATCGGCTGTTCTTCGCGACCGCGCCGCACGTGCCCACCGCGATCTTTCCCGACGATGCCGGGCTGATCCTGGCCGACGGCTTCGGCGCCGCGCTGGTGCGGGATGCGCCGGAGCACCGGCTGCACCCATCAACCCGGCGCAGCATGATGCTCGCCTTCGCGCGCGCGGCGGCGCTGCGGCTTCAGGCGCTCGCCGACCCGTCGGGACGATTTGACGAACAGATTTGACGCGCGCGGTCGCCCGACCGTCATATCGCTCGCGTCTCAATCGGTCATGTCGGCATAGGACAAGAAGGAGACCGTCGTGCCGGGCGCGACCGCGATCATGTCCTCGCCAAGCTCGACGAGACCGTCCGTCGCGGTCAGCGAGGTAATGACGCCGGCCCCGTCCTGCGCAAACTTTTCCGCCTCGACGACGCCGTCGCCGCCGCGGCGAAGCGAGACCCGCACATACTCGCGCCGGCCCTTTTTCTTGCGATAGGAAAAAGCGGAGCGCACCGGCAGCCCGACCAGCGGGCGCGGCGTCGCCCCCGCAAGGCGCATGAGCAGCGGCCGCACGACGCGCACGAAGGTCACGAACACGGCCGCCGGATTGCCGGGAAGCCCGACAAAGGCCGCGTGGCCGGCCCTGGTCCGATCGGGCAGCACCCCCATCGCCACCGGCCGCCCCGGCTTGATGGCGATGCGCCAGAACACCAGCCGTCCGGCGCGCTCGACCGCCGCGCGCACATGATCGGCTTCGCCGGTCGACACGCCGCCCGAGGTGAGCACCAGATCATGGCCGTCGGCCGCAGCAGCAAGGGCGGCGGCGAGCGTCTCGGGATCGTCGCGCAGAATGCCGAGATCGGTCACCCGCGCGCCGAGCTTCTCGAGCAGCGCGAGCAGCAGATAGCGGTTGGCGTCGTAGATCGCGCTGGCCGAGCGCGACGCACCCGGTTCGATCACCTCATCGCCGGTCGAAAACAGCGCAACCGCGACGCGCCGGCGGACCGGGAGCTCGGTCAGCCCCTGCGCAGCGGCGAGCGCCATGTCCTGCGGAGACATTCGCCGTCCTGCCGCAAGCGCCACCGCGCCGGCCTGCACGTCCTCGCCCGCGAGCCGACGATTGGCGCCGAGCGTCAATCCTGGCGGGACGACGACGCGATCGCCTTCGAGCGTCACATCCTCCTGCATGACGACCGTGTCGGCCCCTTCCGGCATCGGCGCGCCGGTGAATATGCGAATCGCCTCGCCGCGCGCGAGGCCGCGCGTCGCGTCCTGGCCGGCGGCGAGCCGATCGACCACGGCAAGGCGGGTGGCCGCCCCTTCGAGGTCGGCGTGGCGCAGCGCATAGCCGTCGACGGCCGAGTTGTCGAACGGCGGCAGGTCGATCGAGGCGACGACATCCTGCGCAAGCACGCGGCCGGCCGCTTCGCGAAGGCGGACGGACTCAATTTCGGCAACCGGCTCGACGCGTTCGACGATCAGCCGCTCCATCTCGGCGATCGGCATCAGCGGACCGGAGAAGGCGAAGCAATCGTCGCTCAGTTGCGCCATGGCGCGCTCCGTGCGCGTGCAACCGCCTCCTCGATCGGAATGGCGCGATCGAGCAGGACATCGACGATCGCCTGCACGTCTTCGAGCAGCAGCGAGCGGATCGGCGCCTCCGGCATCGGACGATCCGAGGCGACCGCAACGATGTCGGGATCGTCATGATAGAGGCACGGCTTGCCGACCGCCGCGCGATAGACTTCGAGCTTGGGATGCGGCTCGCGTTTGAATCCTTCGACGATCACCAGATCGACCGGTGCGAGCCTGCCGAGCAGCTGGCCGAGTTCAAATTCGGGCTCGCCGCGCAGTTCGTGCATCAGCGCAAAGCGCACCGAAGACGAGACCAGGACTTCCGTCGCCCCGGCGACGCGATGCGCATATGAATCCTTGCCCGGATGATCGACATCGAAGCCGTGATGCGCATGCTTCACGGTCGAAACGGTGAAGCCGCGGCCGACGAGGCGCGGAAGGACGCGGGTGAGGAGAGTCGTCTTGCCGGCGCCGCTCCAACCAGCGAGTCCGATCACGCGCATGTCCGTTGAGCCCGTTCGCACACTTCGGCATATCTGGGGCCAACCGACGTGGACGGTCAAGCGCGGGCGGCTTGACCCGGGCGCGAGGCTGCGGCGAAAAGGACGGAATGGCGGAAACCCGGCTCGATCTCCGCGGGCTGAAATGCCCGCTTCCGGCGCTCAAGACGCGCAAGGCGCTCACGCGCCTCGCCGCCAACGATCTGCTTACGGTCGAATGCACCGATCCGCTCGCCGAGATCGACATTCCGCATCTCGTGCGCGAAACCGGCGATGCGCTGGAAAGGGCCCAGCGTGAAGGCGAGTTGCTCGTCTTCCACATCCGCAAGCGCAGCGCAGACGGCTAGAGCATTTTCCGGCGAAGTGGGAACCGGTTCGCCACAGAAAATGCGAACCACTAAAGGATAATTAGAGCGAATTCCGATTCCATTGGAACGGAATTCGCTCTAGATCCAATCGTCACTTCTGATCGAGATTGCGGCTTAACCACAGACCGACAAGGAACGCGCCCACGAGCCCGATCGCAATCGTACGGCGTCCGCCCAGCGTCTTTCCGAAATCGAGCCCCGCCGCGAGCAAGCGCGGATCGAGCAGCCACGACGGCAAGGCGGGCGCGCTCGCGAGCGCCGCGCGCGTTTTCCGCTCGGCGCTCCACCGCGTGACGGCAAGCCCGATCGCGGCAAAGAGCGCGATGGCGAGAAAAGCGCCGGCGAAGCCGAGCAGCGTTCGAATCGTCCCATATTCGGCTTGCGCCAGCACGAACACCGCCGCGCCGGCAAACAAGAGCGCGACAATCAGCCCGATGATCGCGATCGCACCCCAAACGCCGGACTTTACCAGCGCTTCGAGGCGTATGCGCCAGCGCAGGATAATCCTTTCGAACACGGCTTGCCCCCGGCCCTGCGGCGCAAGCGCTACCGCCGCCACAGCGCTCCGACGATGAAGCCAAGGCCGACGGCGACGGCGAGCGTCGCCAACGGCCGCGTGCGCACATTCTCTTCCAGCGTCGCGCCGACGCGATCGAGCATGTCGTTTGCTGCGTCCCGGCTGCGTTCGCCGATATCGGCCGCCGCGTCGCCCATCTGACGCATCCGTTGCTTGAGGTCGCCCATCGCCTGGTCCCCGGTTGCGCCGACGAGCGTCGAGACCTGTCCGGCAAGGCGCACCATGTCCTCACGCAAAGCCTGCAAGTCTTTTCGGATGTCGTCGACGACCGCCGCCGGTCCGTTCGCCGCGTTCATTGATGTGCTCCAATTAGAATGAACTGGAACAATAACGCGACTGCGCAAGAAAAGTTCAAGGCGGTTGCGGCAGCCGCCTTCGCTTTCGCCGGCCGCATCGCCCCTCGACGCGAAACGGAACTCGGTTCATGCGGCGGCGTTCGCCCGGCGACTGCGGAGCCCCCGCAAGCCCAATTGGCGAGGAGAAAGCCCATGCGTCGCGCATTTCCGCGGCTGCTTAGCATTCCGATCCCGGTTCTCATTCTGCTGTGGTTCTTCCACGTGCTTTGATCGTCGCTTTCGCTTCGGGGCGTGTATTAACCACGTCGCAAAAAAATTGCGCCGTTGATTGCGCGCGCGACCGGTGTCGCGAATTCGTCAATACGTCGCACCGGCCAGGGCGCAATATGCGGCCCTGGCCAGCATCGGCCTCGAAGTCACGCCGCCATGTCGAACAGGAGGATTTCTGTGTCCGAGCCGGTGACGGCGAGTTCGGCGGCTTCGTCGATCGCGACGCCATCGCCGGGATAGAGATGCGTGCCGTTCAGCGCGGCCGCACCGCGCGCGACCTGCAGCCAGCCGAGACGGCCAGGCCTGATCGTATGTCGCACTTCCGCGCCCTCACCCAGCAGGGCGGCATAGAGATCGACATCACGATGGATCGTCACCGACCCGTCGCGCCCATCGCATGACGCGAGCAGGCGCAGCTTTCCGCGCTTTTCCTCCGCCGGGTAGGTCTTCTGCTCGTAGCTCGGCGCGATTCCCGCCGTCTCGGGGACGATCCAGATTTGCAGAAAGTGCACCGGCTCGCTGTTCGAGGCGTTGAACTCGCTGTGCCTGATGCCGGTCCCGGCCGACATGCGCTGCACGTCGCCCGGCCGGATCACCGAACCCGCGCCCAGGCTGTCCTTGTGCGCAAGCGCGCCGTCCAGCACGTAGGAGATGATTTCCATGTTGCCGTGCGGATGGGTGGGAAAACCGCCGCCCGGCGCCACGCGGTCGTCATTGATCACGCGCAGCGGTCCAAAACCCATGTGGTCCGGATCGTAATAGTGTCCGAACGAAAAGCTGTGCCGGCTGTCGAGCCAGCCGAAATTGGAGCGACCCCGCTCCTCCGCCTTCCGGATTCTCAGCATTGTCCTGCTCCGCTCCAAGCGCGCGAGGTGCGCGCTCTTCGCTACCAAATCTGTTGTCGCCATCCTCAGGAAGCAATATAGCACAATTGCATCAGACTGGTTCCTACTTGGATACAATATGCACAAGCTCGACGCGATGCAGGCCTTCACCAAGGTGGTCGCCGCAGGAAGCTTTGCGGAGGCGGCGCGACAGCTTGGGCGCACGCGGTCGGCAATCAGCAAGGCGGTGATGGAGCTCGAGCATCTGCTCGGGGTGCGCCTGCTCGATCGCACGACCCGTAAAGTCCGTCCGACCGAGGCCGGGCTTGCCTATTACGAACGCTCCGCCGCGGTGCTCGCGGCGATCGAGGAGACCGAAATCCAGATTGCCGGCCTCCACGACGCGCCGAAGGGCGTGCTGCGAGTCAACGGCCCGATGTCGTTCGGCACGGCCTATCTCGCCGGGGCGGTCGCCGACTTTCTGATCTTCTATCCGGACCTGAGGATCGAGCTGCTGCTCAACGACCGCTTCATCGATCCGCTCGAAGAAGGCGTCGACGTGACGGTTCGGATCGGCGAACTCGCAGACTCGAGCCTGGTCGCCCGCCGTCTCGCGCTCACGCGCCGGCTGCTGGTCGCCGCGCCGTCCTATCTCGCCCAGCATGGCGCTCCGCGCGAGCCCGAAGATCTCGCGCGCCACCGCTGCCTCGTCTACGGGCACGTGGCGTCGCGCCAGCGCTGGAAGCTGTCGCGAAACGGCGAGACGATTTCGGTCGCGGTCGCCTCCGCTCTCTGTGCGAACAATGGCGAGGTCTTGCGAGAAGCGGCGTGCAAGGGGCTCGGCATCGCGCTGTTGCCGACGGTGATCGCCGGCGACGCGATCAAGTCGGGCAAGCTCGCCGTCGTGTTGGAAGCGTTCAGCCCGCCGCCCCTGCCGATCCACGCGCTCTATGCGCCCAACCGCTTCCTTGCGGCCAAGACGCGATTGTTCATCGATTTCCTCGCCGCCCGTTTTGCCGATGCGCCGTGGGAGTGATGGGGCGACATGCGCGCGGGATTCCGGCGGCCGGACACACAGCCTGCGTCATGCTTGTTGCGCCATGCTTGCGCAGGCGGCTTGCTGCGTTGCACTAAATTTCACTGCAAGCGGCCATCGCGACACATTTCCCCGCGCCCGGAAGCAAGAACGAAATTGACGGCGCGGCAAAAGCGCCGTCTCCTTGTCGCCGCCGCCGGCCCCCCCATATCGCGGATAAACCGCTCGTTGCGCAGGAAAAACTGCGATGCCGCTCAGGCCCGTCACGCTCGGCGATAAATACGATCTCGCGAAGTCGCCGGTGTTCGTCACCGGCTATCAGGCGATCATCCGCCTCTGCCTGATGCAGAAGGAGCGCGACCGGCGCGCCGGGCTCAACACGGCTTGCTATGTCAGCGGCTACCGCGGCTCGCCGCTGGGCGGCCTGGACCAGCAATTCGAGCGCGCCGAATCCCTGCTCAAGCCGAACGACATCCTGTTCCATTCCGGGCTGAACGAGGACCTTGCGGCGACCGCGCTGTGGGGCGCCCAGCAGGCCGAGCTGCGCGGCGAAGGCAAGTTCGACGGCGTGTTCGGCATCTGGTACGGCAAGGGGCCGGGCGTTGACCGCTCCGGCGACGTTTTTCGCCACGCCAATTTCGCCGGCGCCTCCAAGCATGGCGGCGTGCTTGCGCTGATGGGCGACGACCACACCGCGGAGTCCTCCACCACCGCGCATCAGTCCGAATTCAATTTCGTCAACGTCGTGATCCCGGTGCTCAATCCCGCCGGCGTGCAGGAGATCATCGACTACGGCCTCTATGGCTGGGCCATGTCGCGCTACACCGGCGCATGGGTCGGCCTCAAATGCATGCACGACACGGTCGAGTTCGACGGCCGTCGTCGACGGCGCGCTTGATCGCGTCAACATCGTCATTCCTGGCGATGACCTGTTCAAAATGCCGCCGGGCGGACTCAATATCCGGCTCGGCGACACCGTGCTCGGCATGGAAGCGCGCCTGCAGGATTACAAGCGCGACGCCATGCTCGCCTTCGTGCAGGCAAACAAGCTCAACCGCGTGATCATTTCCGGCGGACGCAAACCGCGCATCGGCATCGTCACGGTCGGCAAGAGCTATCTCGACGTGCGCCAGGCGCTCGACGAGCTTGGCCTTGACGAGGTTCGTTGCAACGACCTCGGCCTGCGCCTCTACAAGGTCGGCTGCCCGTATCCGATCGGCCGCGCCGACATGTTAGAGGCGGCGAAGGGCGTCGACCTCCTCATCGTGGTCGAGGAAAAGCGCTCGCTGGTCGAGGTGCAGGTCCGCGAGGAGCTGTACGGAACGGCGCACCAGCCGGTCTGCATCGGCAAGAAGGATGAGCAGGGCAACTGGCTGTTCCCGGTGAAGGGCGCGCTCGATGCGAACGACATTGCGATCTGCATCGGCGAGCGTCTGCTCCGCTTCGCCCCCAGCGAGGAGATCGCGGCGCGGGTGGCGCGCCTAAAAGAGGCGCAGCGTATACTCGCCGAAACGCAGGACGTAGCGGTGCGCACGCCCTATTTCTGCTCCGGCTGCCCGCACAATTCCTCGACCGTCGTGCCGGAAGGAAGCCGCGCCTATGCCGGCATCGGCTGCCATTACATGGTCCAGTGGATGGACCGCGCGACCTCCGGCTTCACCCAGATGGGCGGCGAGGGAGCGAACTGGATCGGCGAAGCGCCGTTCTCCAAACGCGCGCATGTGTTCCAGAACATCGGCGACGGCACGTTTAATCATTCCGGCTCGCTCGCGATCCGCGCGGCGCTCGCGGCGGGCGTCAACGTCACCTTCAAGATCCTGTTCAACGACGCGGTCGCGATGACCGGCGGGCAGAAGAACGACGGCGGCCTCAGCGTGTTGCGGATCGCCCAGCTTGTGGCGGCGGAGGGGGTCAAGCGCACCGCCGTCGTCACCGACGAGCCCTACAAATATCCGCGCCGGACGCCGTGGCCGGATGGCGTCGCCATCCATCACCGCGACACGCTCGACGACGTGCAGCGCGACCTCGCCGCCACGCCGGGCTGCACGGTGCTGATCTACGACCAGACCTGCGCCGCCGAGAAGCGGCGCCGCCGCAAGCGCGGCCTGTTTCCCGATCCGGACAAGCGCGTCGTCATCAACGAACTCGTCTGCGAAGGCTGCGGCGACTGCGGCGTGCAGTCGAACTGCGTGTCGATCCAGCCGCGCGACACCGAGTTCGGCCGCAAGCGCACGATCGACCAGTCGAGCTGCAACAAGGACTACTCCTGCATCAAGGGATTCTGTCCGTCCTTCGTCTCGGTGATCGGCGCGAAGCTCAAGCATGGCGCGGGCGTCGGCGATATCGGCGACCTGCCGCCGTTGCCCGATCCCGTCCTCCCCAGGATCGACCAGACCTACAACATCATCGTGACCGGCATCGGCGGCACGGGCATCGTCACCATCGGCGCCATCATCGGCATGGCGGCGCATCTCGAAGGGAAGGGCGTCGGCGTCATCGACATGGCCGGGCTCGCGCAGAAAGGCGGTTCGGTGCACAGCCATCTGCGCATCGCCGCGCGGCCGGAGGACATTCACGCGATTCGCGTCGCGGCGCGCGGCGCCGACCTCATCCTGGGCGGCGACATCGTCATCGCCGGCGGCAAGAAGGTGCTCGCCGCGGTGAAGCCGGGCGTGACGCAAATGGTCGTGAACCGCGCCGAGGTGTTGCCGGGCGAGTTCACGCGCAATGCAGACTTCTCGCTTCCGAGCGAACGCCTGCGGCGAACAATCACGGCGGCGTCGGGGCCTGAGCGCGCGCATTTCGTCGACGCGTCCCGCATCGCGACGGCCTTGCTCGGCCAGTCGATCGGCGCAAACTTTTTCCTGCTCGGCTACGCCTTCCAGATCGGCGCGGTGCCGCTCTCGGCAGACGCGATCGAAACGGCGATTGCGCTCAACGGCGAGGCCGTCGCCATGAACCAGGCCGCATTCCGCTGGGGCCGCCGCGCGGCCATCGACCTCGCAGCGGCCGAAGCGCTGACGCCTGCGCCGGAAACGGAGGATCGCGCGCGGCGTCTTTCGCAATCCTTCGATGAGATGGTCGCGCGCCGCGTCGAGTACCTGACTGCGTATCAGAGCGGAGCCTATGCCGCGCGCTATCGCAGCCTTGTCGAGCGCACGCGCGCCGCCGAGGCCGAAAAGGCGCCGGGCTCCTGCGGCCTCGCGGAGGCGGTCGCGCGCTATCTGTTCAAGCTGATGGCCTACAAGGATGAATATGAGGTCGCGCGGCTCTACTCGGACGGCTCGTTTCTGCGCCAGGTGAGGAACGAGGTCGGCGGGGACAGGCTGCGCATGCATGTGCACCTTGCGCCGCCGCTGATTGCGCGCAAAGACCAGCACGGCGTGCTCAAGAAAATGACGTTCGGCCCATGGATTTTCGCGGTCTTCGGCGTGCTCGCGAAGCTGAAATTCCTGCGCGGAACCCTGTTCGACCTTTTCGGGCACACCGAGGAGCGGCGGGCCGAGCGGGCGCTCATCCGCGACTATGAAATGCTGCTCGAAGAGTTGATGGCGAAGCTCACGCCCAAGAACCATGCGCTGGCGGTGGGGCTTGCCGCGATTCCGGAAAAAATTCGCGGATTCGGCCACGTGAAAATGCGTCATCTCGCGGCCGCAAAGGCCGAAGAGGCGGCATTGCTGGCGCAGTTCCGCGCCGACCCCGACGTTTTCCTGCGCGCGGCGGAATGACGACGTTTTGCGTGGCGTTAGAGGGTTCGGCGCGGTCGAGTCTAATAGGGGCTGGCAGACGGCCGCAGGCGTCGCATTTCGTGCTGCGGCGGCGTTGACCGACAACAGACCGATAAACAGTATTGGCTCCCAGGCCTTGCCCCTGCTATCCGCTTCTGACCAAGCTGGATGTCGAAGTCTGATGAACGATAAGCCCCCTTCGCCCGCTCGCGCCGCCGACGCCGAAACACGCTCGCCCGACGAGCCGGCGCATACGGACATGCCCGCGCCGGATCATCCCCCGGACGGGCTTACGACATCCTCGCCGAAGCCTGCGGACCATCCGGCAATCAAGAGCGGCTATGTCGGCGTGCTCATCGTCAATCTCGGCACTCCCGACGGCGCCGACACGGAATCGGTGCGCCGCTACCTCACCGAATTCCTCGGCGACCCGCGGGTGATCGAAGAAAGCGGGTTTGTCTGGCAACTCGTTCTCAACGGGTACATTTTGCGGACGCGCGCTCGCCGCCGGGCCGGCGATTACGCAAAGATCTGGAATCACGACAAGAGCGAATCGCCGCTCAAAACCATCACCCGATCGCAAAGCGAGAAACTTGCCGCACGGCTCGCGCCGATCGGCAGGCCAATCATCGTCGACTGGGCCATGCGCTACGGCAATCCGTCCATTGGAGCGCAGCTCCGCGCCCTGCTCGCGCGCGGTTGCGACCGCATTTTGCTCGTCCCGCTCTATCCGCAATACGCCGCCGCCACCACGGCGACGGCTTGCGACGAAGCGTTTCGCACCTTGCTACGGATGCGCTGGCAGCCGAGCCTGCGGGTCGCGCCGCCCTATTACGACGATCCGATCTACATCGAGTCGGTCGCGCGCTCGCTCGAAACCGAGCGCGCCAAGCTATCGTTCGAGCCCGATGTCATCCTTGCCTCGTTCCATGGGATTCCCAAGGACTATTTCCTGAAGGGCGACCCCTATTATTGCCAATGCGCCAAGACATTCCGGCTGCTGCGCGAACGGCTGAAGCTTGACGAAACGAAGTTCATGATGACCTTTCAGTCGCGATTCGGCCGCGCCGAATGGTTGCAGCCCTATACCGATGCGACGGTCAAGCGGCTCGCCAAGGCGGGCGTGAAGAACCTCGCCGTGATCATGCCTGGCTTCGCCGCCGATTGCCTGGAGACGCTCGAGGAGATCGCGATCGAGAACGCAGACATCTTCCACCGCAACGGTGGGACGAATTTCGCGGCCATTCCCTGTCTGAACGACAGCGAACTCGGAATGGACGTGATCGAAACAGTCGTTTGGCGCGAGCTGACGGGTTGGGTCCGCGACCCGGACTAAACCGCAAGAATTGCCGAAGGCCCGGCGAGCGGCGGCGCGCCTCATACCCGCGTTGGCGCCGAACCACCCCTCTGTGACGCGTCAAGAGACGCCGACCACTCGTTCCCAGTGAACCATTGGCTGTGCGACACGATTAATCCGTCGGAGTACAAACGACCCGAGCATGAGATTTCGGAAACACGCAAAACTTGATAGTATAATATCCTACTATTAGGAATAATCGCAGAATAATTTTTCATTGAGTCTGGAATGGTGTTAAAATACGCTCTGGCAATCACAATAGATATGTTTGGATATGCATTTGACCACAACTCCAGCCAACACCCTCGTCCCCGGCGCCGATGAAATGACCGCCCTGTTCGCGGATCGCATGGTTAGCGGCGTCCTCTTAGACCGGTCCGGCGCGATCGTGAGTGTCAGCCAGGGCTGGAAGGCTTTCGCGCAAGAGGCAGGATTCAAACTTCCGGAATTTGGAATCGGTCAAAACTATCTGCGCCACTGCGCCTATGCCGACCAGGAATCGTCGCGAATCGTCGAGGGGATCGCTCACCTGCTCAGCGGCCGGATCGATTTCCTGGCGTTCATCTATCCGTGCCATACCCCCACCCAGCGACGCTGGTTTCTCTTGCTGGGCTTTCCGCGCGTGAAGGACGAGTTGACCGCTCTTCTCCACATCGACATTTCCGGTTTCATGCCGGTCGGAGAGAAGCGGGAGCCCGTCATCCTCGCCGACCGATTCGGCGTCGGGCTGTTTGCGGCGCTCTTCAATGATTCAAGGGCGATCGAGGACACGCTCCCGCGGTTCCCCATCGAAAAATTCCCCGCGGCGCCCGCGCACGGCGCAGCGAGCGGTGCGTCGACCCCGGCGCTGAGCAAGCGACAGCGCGAAGTGCTGAACCTCATGGCCAAGGGCATGAGCAATGTCGAGATCGCGCGCGCTCTCGCCATTTCGCCGAACACGGTCAAGATCCATGTCTCGGGAATACTGGCGCGTCTCGGCCTGCCCAGCCGCGCTCAGGCGATCCACTGGTCGCTGACGCGCGATTTGCGAGAGCAGGCCCGCCAGCCGAGTTCCTGAGCCGGCGCTACGCGACGCCTGCGCGCAACAGATCGTGCAGGTGGATGATGCCGACCGGCTTGCCGCGTTCGATGACGAACACGGCGGTGATCTTCGAGGCATTCAGCAACTGCAACGTCTCGCTCGCGAGCTGGTCCGGCTTGGCGCAGATCGGGCGCGCGGTCATGACGTTCTCGACCGGCAGATCGAGCAGATCGGGACGCATGTGACGTCGCAGATCGCCGTCGGTGACGATGCCGACCAATTGCCCGTCCGCATCGACGACGCCGACGCAGCCGAACCCTTTGGTCGACATTTCCATGATTGCGGTCGCCATGCGCCGGCCGAGCGTCACGAGCGGCATGGTATCGTCCACATGCATCAGGTCGCGCGTGAAGGTGAGCGCCGCGCCAAGCCGTCCGCCTGGATGCAGGATGCGGAAGTCGAGCGGCGTGAACCCGCGGCTTTCCAGCAAGGCGATCGCCAGCGCATGGCCCAGCGCGAGTTGCATCAAGGACGAGGTCGTCGGGGCGAGGTTGTGCGGGCAGGCCTCGCGCGCTTGCGGCAGGACGAGCGCGACATCGGCCGCTTGAGCGAGCGTGCTCGCGCCGTCGGAGGTCACCGCGATCAGGCCGATACGAAACCGGCGGGAATAGTCGATCAAATTCTTCAATTCGACCGTCTCGCCGGACCACGACAAGGCCATGATCACGTCGTCGGCGGTGATCATGCCCAGGTCGCCATGTCCGGCCTCGGCCGGATGCACAAACATGGCCGGCGTTCCGGTTGAGGACAGCGTCGCAGCGAGGCTGTGCCCGACATGGCCGGACTTGCCCATCCCGCTCATCACCACCCGCCCGCGCGCGCTGCGGATCATGTGCGCAGCCGCAACGAAAGCCGAGCGCAGCCCGTTCTGCATCGCCGCCGCAAGTGCGCCGATTCCGCTCGCCTCCACGTCGAGCGCGCGTAGCGCGGAATCGATCAGCTCATTGGCTGGCTCGCCGGAAAGCTCGCCGCTCACACGCTTCGGCTCGGCCATGCGATGTTCGATGCTCCAATGGTCAGGCTGGCGCTCGCGAAACCGAGCGGCCCTCAACGCAAAGCACCCCCCAAGTGAACAGCTTGCGCTTTGCCGTCAACCCCTAAACCTTCGCGTTCTGCGTGTCGCTCTCATTCGCGCAGCAAATCCGCGAGTTTCGAGCGCAATTTCGGCCCGATATCAGGACGCGCCAACGCATAGGCGATATTGGCGATGAGAAATCCCGTCTTCGATCCGCAGTCAAAAGCCCGACCTTTGAATTTCAAACCGAAAAAAGGCTGGTCCTGGGCGAGGCGAATCATCGCATCAGTGAGCTGGATTTCCCCGCCTGCACCCCAGCTCTGCGTCTCCAGCAACCGAAAGATTTCCGGCTGAAGGATATAACGGCCGGTAATGATCAGGTTCGAGGGCGCCTTGCCGCGTGCGGGTTTCTCGACCATCTGCGTGATCTCGAAGGCGCTGCCGACCTGCTTCCCGGCGCCGACCACGCCGTACTCGTGCACAAGCTCCGGCGCCATTTCCTCCACCGCGAGCATATTCACCGACTGATTGATCTCGCGGTACGCATCCATCATCTGGCCCAGGCAGCCGCGCTCCGCCTGCACCAGCACGTCTGGCAGGAGCAGCGCAAACGGCTCTTCGCCGATGATGTCGCGCGCGCACCAGACCGCGTGGCCGAGGCCCAGCGGGGATTGCTGGCGGGTGAAGCTCGTCTGCCCCGGCACCGGCAGATCGCGCTCAAGGTGCTCGAGATCAGCGAAGCGGCGGCGTTCGGTGAGGGTGACTTCGAGTTCGTATTGCCGATCGAAATGATCCTCGATGACCGCCTTGTTGCGGCCCGTCACGAAGATCAAATGCTCGATCCCGGCCTCGCGCGCCTCGTCGACGACATGCTGGATCAGCGGCCGATCGACCACCGGCAGCATCTCTTTGGGGATCGCCTTGGTTGCCGGAAGGAAGCGGGTGCCGAGGCCAGCGACGGGCAAGATCGCTTTACGAATTGTTTTCATGGTTTAGCGGTTTGAAAAAGTGAAAAGCTCTGCGAGTCGCGACGAAACCATGCCCCTCGTCGGAAGTCCACGAATAAACGTTTGACGGAAAGTCGCTTCTTGGCGCGTCGTCGCTTCCCGCCCGGTGCGGGGGCCGTGCGACGCCTCGCCCCGGAGCCGCCTCAATTGCGCCAACAGGTCCGGTGAGAACTCCCGCATCAAGGACGCGCTTGGGCGGAGAGACGCATGGCGGCGCCGGCGAACAGGGTCGCTTTGAATAGTGTGCTCGGAATAGGAGCTATGACCACCTCCTTGCTTATCGCGCTCCCGGCACCCGCCGCAGCCCAGAACAGCGGTCGGCCGGCTGTCACGCGGCCTTCGACCACAGCGACGACCGCTCAGGCCCCCCCGCCGACTGGCTCGGGGACACGCGAATGGAGCGGGGAATTGGGAAGTTCCGGCCATCCGCTCATGACCGCCGACGCCATTCGCGCGGGGGCCGCCAACTTCCGCGCCTGCCTGGACAGACTGGCACCCGAGGCGGCGCGCCGCGGCGTGCCGCGCGCAAGTTTCGACCGCGTCACCGCCGGGCTCACGCCTGATCTTCGCATCATGGATTTGATGGATGCCCAGCCGGAATTTACGAAAGCGATCTGGGAGTATCTCGACCTGCTCGTCAGCGACGAGAGGGTCAGCCGCGGGCGTGAGATACTCGCGCGATATCCCGAAGCCTTCGCCGCCGTCGAAAAGGCCTATGGGGTTGACCGGTACACGCTTGCGGCCCTTTGGGGCGTCGAGTTGAATTACGGAACCGCCATCGGCGAACGGTCGGTGCTGCGCTCGACCGCGACGCTCGCCTGCATCGGCCGCCGCCAGGATTATTTCCGCGACGAGTTCCTCGCGGCGCTCGAACTACTTCACCGCGGCGACGTCAAGGCCGACCGTCTGGTCGGGTCCTGGGCCGGCGCCTTCGGACCGACCCAGTTCATGCCGACCTCGTTCAAGCGCTATGCCGTCGATTTCGACCAAGACGGCCGACGCGACGTGGTTGATTCGGTCCCGGACATGCTCGCCTCCACCGCCAACAATCTGAAGAAAGACGGCTGGCTGCCGGGTCAAACCTGGGGCTATGAGGTCGCCCTTCCGTCCGGCTTCGATTACCGGTTCGCCGATCCTGCGCACGTCATGACCACGGGCGAATGGGCGAGCCTCGGCGTCACGCGCGTTTCCGGCAAGCCGTTTCCGCGGCCAAACGATCGGGCCTATCTGCTGATCCCCGCCGGGGCGGGCGGTCCCACCTTCCTGATCCTGAACAACTTCCGCCCGCTCATCCAATACAATGGATCCGAGCCCTATGCGCTCGCCGTCGGGCACCTTGCCGACCGGCTGCGTGGCGACGGCCCGATCGTCCAGGCATGGCCGCGTCATGAGCGGGTGCTCACGAGCGCCGAACGCTACGAATTACAGCAGCACTTGGTGCGCCGGGGCTTCGATATCGGCGGCCAGCCGAACGGACGCCTCAGCGCCAAGTCGCGCGCCGCGATCAAACGATACCAGTCCTCGGTTGGCCTCGTGCCGGACGGCTTTGCAACCGCCGACCTCCTCGACCACCTGAGGTCCCGTTGATGCCGAGAGACCGAGAGACCGCTCCCGGTTACCAAAAGCAGGGTCCGGCGCTGACCGGACGGCGGACATGTGCTATTTTAAAAACTGGAGCCCGTCCTTATTCGCATCCTGGCGAGGCGGCGCGGCGTTGATCAGTGGTAATCGGATGTTGACAAGACGCGCGGTCCCGGGGCGGTTATTGGCTGTTGCAGCGCTCATCGCAGCGGAAGCGCTGGTTTTGCTGACCCTGTCGGTCGGATTTGCGCCGCCGGCGCAGGCGCAATTCTTCGACGGCGGCGGCTTCTTCCCCTTCCAGAACCCCTGGGGTCGGCAGCGCAGAACCCATCGGCCGTCCCAGGGCTATCAGTTCTGGGGCGGTCAGGAGCGCCGGCCCGAGGTCGACTACTCCAAAGCGCCGACGCCGAAGAAGGCGGAGACCCCGCCGCAATCGACCGTGCTCGTACTCGGCGATTCCTTTGCCGACTGGCTCGCCTATGGGCTTGAGCAGTCGTTCGCCGAATTGCCCGAGATGGGCGTCAATCGCAAGCCCCGCAGCTATTCAGGTCTGATCCGGCAGGAACCGCGCAGCGATCCGCGCGGCGAGCACCCCGATTGGCCGAAGTTGATCCAGGAAACGCTGGCGACGGAAAAGCCGGACTTCGTCGTCATGATGATCGGCCTCAACGACCGCCGGCCGATCCGCGAACAACACCCGCCGCGGCCCCCGATCGCGCGGCAGGGCCAGCCGCAAGATCAGGCGGCCGATCCGAAGAAGCCGCAAGAGGGCGCGCAGCAGCAGCCGCCTCAAGGCGAGCAGGCGGCCGAGGTGGAGGCGCGCAGTTACGACTTCCGCACGGACAAGTGGGTCGAACTCTACATCAAGCGCATCGACGAGACGATCGCCGCGCTGAAATCCGCAGGCGTTCCGGTGTTCTGGGTCGGCCTGCCGCCCGTCCGCGGCGCGCGCTCGACCGCCGATTTCAGCTTCCTGAATGACCTGTTCCGCAGCCGGGCCGACAAGGCCGGCATCGTTTACGTCGATGTGTGGGACGGGTTCGTCGACGACTTCGGGTAATTTCGCCCTGCAGGGCCCCGATGTCGAAGGCCAGAACCGTCGCCTGCGCACCCCCGACGGGATTTATTTCACCCAGCCTGGCGCCCGCAAGCTTGCGCATTTCCTCGAGCGCGAACTTCAGCGCTGGATGACCACAAAAGGAGCGCCTGCGGCCTCTTTGCGGGCGCCGGTCGTCGAAGAACCCACCAAGTCGGATCAGCCGCTAAAGCCCGATGCGCCGGCGGGAACCACCCGTCCGGTTTCAGGGCCGGTGATTTCGCTGACCGCGACCCGAGCGACCGAGGACGACGATGCTCTGGCGGGCGGCGGGAAATCGCGCGAGGCGCCCGCGGCCGTTGATGCGGTCGCGGCGAAGGTGCTGGCCAAAGGCCAACCGGTGTCTGCGCCGGCCGGTCGCGCCGACGATTTTGCCTGGCCGCGGCGTGAAATCGCGCCCGTCGGCGCCGATCCGACGGTTGTGATGGCGACGCTTCCCCTCACGCCGATGCGGTCGGAGCAAAAGGCTGCGACGCCCGCGCCAGAAGGACCGCAAGCGCCCGCGCCAGGCGCGCCCGGACAGGCGCGTCCGGGGACACCCCCGGGCCCGCAGACCGCGCAGCGCCCGAGCGCACCTCGACAGCAGACGGGCTGGTTCGGGAACTGGGGCGGCTGGCAGCAGCCGCAACAGGGATACCGGCAAGCTCCGCAGCAGCGCAGTCAGCCGGGCTTCTTCCCGTTCCTGTTCAGGCGATAGAGCAATTTTCCGGCGAAGGAACTGGCTCGCCGCAGAAAATCGCCTCCTAGAGCAGGATGAATTGATGTGGAATCGACTCTCCTACCGTCATCGCCCGCGAAAAAACGGGCGATCCAGTAAACACAAACGCTCTCCGTGATTACTGGATGCCCCGCTTCCGCGCGCCTCCGCGGGGCATGACCACTGGGGATGAAAGTGGAACGATCCAAGCCGAAATCATCAAACGTCGGTCGAAAATCGCGAACGGGGGACTCGCCTTGCGGCCTCCCGGATGGTTTGCGCCGCCAGCCGAAACCCAATCCCCGCTCGGCTAGCGCCAATCGGCGCCAACCGCGTCGGCGACATGGACAAAGCCGTCGGCGCGGAGGAGACAGGCGAGGTCGCGCTTGATGGCGGCGACCAGGCCGGGTCCGTGGAACACGAGCGCGGTATAGAGTTGCACAAGCGCTGCGCCGGCGCGGATTTTCGCGTAAGCGTCGGCGCCGCTGAAAACCCCGCCGCAGCCCACGATCGGGATTCGCCCTTGCGTGACGCGATAGATGCGGCGCAAGCACTCGGTGGACGGACGCATCAGCGGCCGCCCCGACAATCCGCCCGCCTCGTCTCGATCGCGGCTCTTCAACGTCGCCGAGCGCGCCAGCGTGGTGTTGCCGACCACGAGTCCGTCGATTCCGGTCGCAAGCGCCGCCTCTGCGATATCGTGCAACGCCTCGTCGTCGAGATCGGGGCCGACTTTTGCGAGCAGCGGCGGCGGCCGGAGCGGCGTGGCGATCGCGCGCGTCCGCGCAGCGAGCGCGCGCCGCAGCAGGTCCTCGATCGGCCCACGCGCCTGCAGGCCACGCAGCCCCGGCGTATTGGGCGACGAGACGTTCACCACGACGTAGTCGGCGAACGGCGTCACCGCGGCGACGCCCTTCTCGTAGTCCGCCGCGGCGTCCGCCGTGTCGCGGTTCTTGCCGACATTCGCGCCGACCACACCACCCGAGCGGGGGGCCTGGCGACGCGCGGCAAGGCGTTGCACGAAAGTCGCAAGCCCCTCGCTGTTGAAGCCGAACCGGTTGATCACCGCCTCGTCCTCGTCGAGCCGGAACAGGCGTTTGCCGGGATTGCCGGGCTGCGGCTCGGGCGTCGCCGTGCCCACCTCGACAAAGCCGAAACCAAGCCCGAGCAAAGCATCGACAGCTTCGGCATGCTTGTCGAAGCCGGCGGCAAGACCGATCGGGTTGGCGAAATCGATGCCCCAGACCCGGGTCGCGAGGACGGGATCATGGGGCTCGTTGACGCGCGGCGCCAGCCCGTGCTTCAGCGCGGCGATCGCGAGACGATGCGCCCGCTCCGGGTCGATCAAGTACAGCGCCGGCCGCGCGAGGCGGAACAGGATGTCGTGCATCAGCCCAACGAAACTACTGGGAGGTCACCTGCTTGCATCGTCATCACCGGGCTGGCGCGCAGCGCCGAGACCCGGTGATCCAGCTTGACGGGAAGATGGGCGGCCGGGTCAAGCCCGACGGCGACGAGAGACGTGAGCTGCGTGAGAACACGCCGGCGATCCTGGCGGTCACTCCGCAGCGGGCCTGGCGACGCCGCCATGGGCTTTCGACCAGCCGGCGGGGTCGCGCATGAATGCCTCGGCCTCCGCCAACATTTTTGGTTCGAACTTGTTGCTCGCCTTGGCGACCGCGATGACGTCCCACCAGGTCGCCAGCGCGTGCAGCGTCACGCCGAGATCGCCAAGAATTTGCCGGCTCTCGGGGAAAATATCGTAGAAGAAGACCACGAAAATGTGCTCCACCCGCGCGCCCGCCTCGCGCAACCCTTTGCAGAAATGCACCTTGCTGCGGCCGTCGGTGGTCATGTCCTCGACCAGCAGCACGCGCTGGCCCTCTTTCAGGTCCCCCTCGATCAGCGCGTTGCGGCCGAATCCTTTCGCCTTCTTGCGCACATAGAGCATGGGCAAGGCGAGCCTGTCGGCCATCCAGGCGGCGAATGGAATGCCCGCCGTCTCTCCGCCCGCGACCGCATCGAACTGCTCGAAGCCGGCGGCGCGGAACAGCGTCGCCGCGCCGAAATCGATCAGCGTCCTGCGCGCATGCGGAAACGAGATCAGCCGGCGGCAGTCGGTGTAGACCGGGCTCGCCCAGCCGGACGTGAAGATGAAAGGCTTGTCCGTCATGAAGCGGACCGCTTCCACCTCGATCAGAATCTTCGCGGTGAGCTCGGCCATCGTCGCTTTGTCGGGGAACGCGGCGGAAGGCGTCATGTGGTCTCCAGTCGGTCTGCCATGATCGGGGTTGCGCCCCGCAATCCATTTTTGCGGAGAGACCGAATGGGCGGTCAAGCCGCGCGTTGCGTTCTGCTCAGTTCTCCACCACTTGCCAAGGGATGCTCTCGCCGCCGCGATAGACCGTCACCCGCCCCTCGCCCCGACCGACATCGATGTGTTCGGGCGCCGCCCAGGACGTCCGCTCCAGCGTGATCGTTCCCTCGTTGGGAGGGAGCCCGTAGTGCTTCGGCCCGTTCAACGACGTAAACGCCTCCAGCCGGTCGAGCGCACCCTCCTCCTCGAACGCCTGGGCGTAGGTCGCCAGCGCCGTCGGCGCGTTGAACACGCCAGCCGAGCAGACATGCGCATATTTGCGCCGGACCTCATGCGGCGCCGAGTCGGTGCCGAGAAAGAAACAGGCTTCGCCGGCGGTCGCGGCGGCGCGCAGCGCGGCGCGATCTTCGGCGGTCTTGACCACCGGCATGCAGTAGAGGTCGGGCCTGAGCCCGGCCCCCAGCATGTCGGTGCGCGTCTCCATCAGATGATGCGGCGTGATGGTGCCGGCGAGCCTCGGCGCAAACTCGCGCACCACCGCCACCGCCTCTTTGGTGGAGAGGTGCTCCAGGGTCATGCGGAGTGCGGGAAACGCCTTCAGCAGCGGCAGCAGCGTGCGCTCGATGAAGACATGCTCGCGGTCGAACACATCGACCCCGTGGCTTGCCTCCTCGCCATGCATCAGGAGCGGCATGCCGATCTGTTCCATGCGCGCGAGCACGGGATAGACCTTGGCGATGTCGGTGACGCCGGAGGCGGAATTGGTGGTGGCGTGCGCGGGGTAGAGCTTCATGCCGGCGAAGACGCCCTCGCGAAACCCGCGCTCGAGGTCGCCCGCGTCGGTTGCATCGGTGAGATAGCAGGTCATCAGCGGCGTGAAGGCCACATCTTTGGGTAGCGCCGCAATCACTCGCGCGTAATAGGCGATGGCCTCCGCCGTGGTTGTGACGGGCGGCGCGAGATTGGGCATGATGATCGCGCGGGCGAAATGCTGCGCGGTGACCGGCAGCACTGCTGCAAGCATGGCGCCGTCGCGGACATGCAGGTGCCAGTCGTCCGGCCGGCGGATGGTGATGCGCTTCGTCATGTCGAAAACCCTGCCGAGCCGCGCTGTTGCGGGCCCCTTCCTCTCCAGCGATAGCCAAGCCATCATTTTGCGGACAGGATTCATATCCAATTTTGATCCAGGACAATCACGCGCTCGAAGCGATGCGGCAAAATAATCAGGGGGAAGGCTTCAACGAGATAAATCGACAATCTCGAACGCCAAGGGCCCGCAAGTCGCAGATCCGCAGGTCTAGACAAGTGGAATCGAACTCATGAGACACAGATATGTTGTGAAAAATATCGCTAGTGACGAGCTCTACGGTCCGTTTGATACCTACGGCGATGCCTATACATGGGCCTCGGGTAAATTAGGATTTTCTATACACACCCTGATCGAAGTGCCGAGCGTGGTTGACTTGCGTAACCGGCTCGATGCCGAGCTCGATGACCAATTTGCCGCCATGAGCTGATCGCTCGCGATTTGAGTTGCGACGACGGGCGGCTATTGCGGGCGCGCTATGACGACGATGCGAATGGTCCAGGCTGGCGCCCAAGCGACGTGCGATTTTGTGAATGAAATGGTCGGAGCGGCGAGATTTGAACTCGCGACCCCCAGTCCCCCAGACTGGTTTCTTTGACCGCAGGATAGTGCATAACTTCGTACAAGCGTTGCAACTTGCCGAAAAGTCGCATAAACCCTCAGTCTATTGGCGGCACGATAAAGCAGGATGCCGCATGGCAAATGTACCCATGGTGTACCCAGAAAAGGCCAATAGACCCTCCGCCCGCAAGACCGATGGTCAAACCGAAGAGCGCCGAATCCGGCTCTCAACGACAACGGTTCGAGCGCTCGCCCTTCCACCCGGTGCGGTGGACAAGGTGTTCTTTGATGCTGATTTGCCGGGGTTCGGAGTTCGCTTACGCCGCGGCGGTTCACGAACCTGGCTAGTGCAATATGCAATTGCAGGCAAGACGCGCCGTATCGTCTTGGGGTCTGTCGCCGCTCTTGACCCCGGTAAGGCGCGCGCGACCGCCAAGGATTTGCTCGCCGCCGTGAGGCTCGGCCGCGATCCCGCCGCGGAAAAAGCCGAAACCCGGATCAAAGCCGCCGAGACGCTCGGCGCTCTTCTGCCACGCTTTCTCCAGCATCAACGCACCCGGCTCAAGCCTCGCAGCTTCGAGGAGGTCGAGCGCCATCTGCTGGTCCACGCCGCGCAGCTTCATTCCCGCCCGCTTCAGGCAATTGATCGTCGTGCAGTCGCAATCAGGCTTGCTGAAATCGCGGAAACAAGCGGACCTGCCGCAGCCAACAGGGTAAGGGCCAGCCTCTCCGCATGTTTCACTTGGTTTGTGCGTGAAGGCCTGGTCGAAGCCAATCCGGTGCTTAACACGAACAAAGCATTCGAAAACAGCGCGCGCGAGCGACTGCTTGGTGATGATGAATTGCGAGCAATATGGACCGCCCTGTGTGATGATCAGTATAGCGCGATCGTGAAGTTGTTAATTCTTACAGGATGTCGGCGCGACGAAATCGCAAGCCTGCGCTGGTCGGAAGTCGACCTCGACCGAGCCCTTATCCGGCTGGACGGCGCGCGCACCAAAAACCGGAGATCGCACGAAGTTCCACTCGCGCCGCCTGCATTCGCCATCCTGCAGGAGCAGCCGCGGCGGGTTGAGGCTAACGGTAATCAGCGCGACCTCATCTTCGGCTTTGGCGATCGTGGCTGGCAAGATTGGAGTGGCAGCAAGCGCGATCTCGACGCGCGTATGACTGCCGGGGGCACCCCGGTTCTCGATTGGCGCCTTCATGATTTTAGGCGCGCGCTCTCCACGGCGATGCACGATCGCCTCGGTGTTCAACCGCATGTTGTCGAGGCCGTGCTTGGTCACGCCGGGCATCGATCAGGAGTGGCGGCCGTCTATAACAGGGCGACTTACCTCGACGAGAAAACTCGGGCGCTGGAGGCGTGGGCCCAGTACGTGTTGGCCGCCGTCGAGGGGCACGAGACAAACATTGTTCCCTTGAAGCGTTGAAAAGCGGACGGCCGCAGCCCTGCACAAGCCGCGGCCGTCCTTTTGCCAAAGCGCGATGGAGGCGCAAAGGCAATGTCCGATCATAAGCCAGCCGGCGAATGGCTGCCACTTTGGAAACTGGTCGCATACTACGCTAATGATCGCACGCGACTCGACGACACGCGACTCGACGATCTTAAGCGCACGTGGATCGACGATCTCGACCAGAAGCGCGTCCATTACCGCTATCAGCTCGCTGCCAATGGCGAGCACGGGACGGTGGCGGATGATAATTATTACTGGCACGCCGACGATCTGCCAAAATCGTTCTGGCGGTTGGCGCACATTCATTGGCCATGGAATTCGGCGACGTGGGGCGGTCAGACGATCGTAAACATCGAGGTGTTCGTCGGGGAGGCTGAATCCCTCGTCGGGGAATTCGAATCCCGCAACGGCACTCCGAGGCCCGAGCCGGCGATGAGGTGGATCGAGCGTGCGGTGAAGCAGGAAAGGCGAGACGGCGAAAACGTCACGAGTTTTGCGCACCGGCTTGAGCGGAAAATGCTCGACGCGGTGAAAGCCGGCGAATGCCAAAGGCGGTGGACGTTTCGGACGATCGTTAACCGAATCCGCGACCATAAGCTCTAGCGCTAGGCGCGCAAGTACGCACACACTAATGCCCGCACGCTTGCACCGAGCCACGCGGCTCTGCGCACGCACAGCGACGCACAACTGTGCGTCTGGTTTGTGCGTCGAGCGCGCGCATCTTTCTCCGCAGCGACGCACCGCCGCGTCGTCTGACTCACGGAGAACGATCTCATGCCCGCACCGACGAAACGCCGAATCACACTTCGGCACGATCACGAACTCGACCGCATCGTCAGCCTCGAAGATGCAGCGGCGCTCACGAGCCTGAGCCCGGATACCATCCGCCGAACTTTCCGCAGCAAGCTTGTCAAGTTATCGCCGAGGCGCGTCGGCCTTCGGCTGCGCGATTGCTTGATGTTGGATGGCGGCGAGGCCGCCTGAAACGGGAAGAAGCGCGTTTCTTAATGCAGGCGAAATCCGTCCCGGGCGACACGCGCACGCAATCGCGAACGCGAGCGCGCTGACGTTCTTGCCGGCCGAGCTGATGATGCTATCGGCATCGGCTCCACGGGCGAGCGCGCAGCGCGCTCAAGAGCGCAGCGAGCTGCGGGTCGAACGTATCCTGCGCGAGCTTGGCCGCAGCTAGTAGCCGCACCATCGGCCTTGACCGCGAGCTTGCCGACACAGCACCCAAGCCGATCGCCTTATCAGAGGAGAAGTGAAATGACCGTCTATGACGACGACCCTGTGTGGCCCTACCGTCCGTACGACGACCCCGAGACGCGGTACAGAGCGATTGTCGGTTTGACTAATGTGTCCAACAGATACGGCTGGATTCCCCGATGCAGGTTGCCGGTGCGGCGGAGTCTCCTCGCGAGCGGTTTCTGCCCAGCTTGAAGCCGCCTCTGCCATTGCAGCGCCGAACCATTCCGAGTGGAGCGAGCTGGCCATCAGATCAGGCGGCCCAGACCAGACGCTCAGAGAGGAGCTGGTGAGCGACTCCGCCGTGCCTTAACCTTCGGGGCGCCGACCGATTTGGGAAGGTCGTTGGCATCCCGACAACAACCTGTGTGAGGCACTTAATATGTATGATCCAACCAGTCGAAACAACTGCGTCATAATTCCTTTCACGGTCGTCAGCGGCGATGGCTCCGCCAGCGGTACCTCGCTAGCGCAGGCCAATTCGTCGGCGCGGGGTCATCGTCGTCAGTTCCACCGATCACATGGCCCGTGCGGCACAGCTGCGCCGCGCGCTCCACCCCGAGCTACGCTTTTGGCGAGGCGATTATCTAACGTATGGGGACCGCACCTACGCGATCGTCGAGCCCGACGAGATGCAAGCTAGCGCGTACCGATGGCTCGATAGCGTGTTCGTCAAGGTCGGCGAGCCCAACGTCTTGAGGCGGTTCAAGCCGGATAAGGACACGGTCGCCGAGACGATCGCGGCCTGCAGGCGGTGGCCCATGTCGATGGCCGCGCGGCAAGCCGCGATGCTCGACGGCCGCACCGAGCCGGCGCCTGGCGGCCTCATCAGCTTTCCGAACGGTTTGTTGAACCTGTGCACGGGCGAGCTGTTGCCGCCAGACCCGATGTTCCTGTCGATGGCGCGGCTCGGCTTTCCCTGGGAGCCCGAGGCCCCGGAGCCGACGGGTTGGCTGGAGTTCCTAGACCAGATTTCGCCGGCGAGGCCGACCAGATCGCGCTGCTCCAGGAGCTGGTCGGCTACTTCGCCGCGAACAACACGTCGCAGGAGAAGATCACCCTCTTCCTCGGGCCGCCGCGTAGCGGCAAGGGCACCATCACCAATGTGCTCCGCGAGCTGCTCGGCGCCAACTTCGTGATCGGCCCCTCGCTGAAGTCGCCGGGCGAACGGTTCGGCCTCCACCCGCTCGTCGGCAAGCAACTCGCGATCATCGACGACCTGCGTCTGTCCAAGCGCGGCGCGAACACGAAGGTTGTCGGCAACCTGCTCAAGATATCCGGCCGCGGCTATTTCACCCTCGACCGCAAGTACAAGTCCGCCTGGACCGGCGCTTTGCCTGTGAACCTCTTGATCACCTCGAACGAGTTGCCCGAGCTAGGCGACCGCAGTGGCACGATTGCCACGAGGTTCATCGTCTTGATGACGCGCACGTCGTTCCTCGGTCGGAGCCAGGACGCTGTTCGAGCGCCGGCTTCGGCCGGAGCGGCTTGCGTGTTGCACTGGGCGCTCGACGGCCTGCGCCGGCTGCGTGAGCGCGGGCACTTCCCGGCGACCGAGGCGAGCCGCGAGGGAAGCGAACGCATGGCCGACCTCGCCTCGCCGGTGCGCGCGTTCGTCGGCGAGATGTGTGTGCTCGATGCGGAGGCGATGATCATCGACGGTCATCTGTTCGTCCGCTGGTCCAGCTGGTCCGAGGCGAACAAGGTGTGGCCCGGCACCAAGGATCAGTTCCTCGAGGCGTCTATGCGGCGTTCCCGTTGGAGGTTCGGCAGGTCCGGCTGCGCGAGGCGCCAAGCAGGCCCGGATGATCCAGGGTCTGAAGCCGCGGGGGGCTGATCAGGTGGGTGGCAGGTGGTCCACCCAGTGGTCCACCCTTGGTCCACCCTGGGCTGCTCGCAGAAGTGCCTGCGGCACAGCGATTGGTCCACCCGGTCCAACCGGTCCACCCTCTTTTCATATAGCGCGTGTGGAGTGAGAGTGAGAGATAGGCCTTCAGGTGTGAATCGGCTTCTATACGAGATAAAGGTTTTGCTCATATGGGTGGACCGGTTGGACCGGGTGGACCAGACCAATGAAATCAACGTTTTTTAGCGGGCTAGCCTGGGTGGACCACTGGGTGGACCGGGTGGACCAGCAGAGGGAGGGACGATGATGACGACGACGACGAAGTGGTGGCTGTCGCGGGACACCTGGCTCTTACAGAACTGGCGCCGGTCGAAGCGCGGCAATGAGTTTCTCAACGTCGGCGGATTCAACATCGTCGTTCTACCCCCGCGGCGACAAATGGGCCGCCCGCGTCAAGCGCGATGGACTGACGAGGGCGCGCTCGTCGAGAACTGTGAGAGCGGCGACGAGGCCAAGCTCGCCGCGCTCCAGATTCCTGCAGGGCTTCGAGAACGGCGGCGATGACGTGGCGGTCGTCCGAGGCCTCAACGCCCGCCACGTGCATCCGAACTTGGCGCTCTCGGCCGCGTGGGAGCGCTCTTCGGACCGTTGGGGACGTTCCGACCGACCTAGATCGCTGGCGTTGCTGGGTCGGCGTGTGGCTCACATCGAGCGAGGTTCCGAACGGACAAGGACTTGAGGGCAGCGCCGTTTTGTTCTGCATCAATGCATCAACCCGATATTTTTGTTATCCTATAAGGTTTATGATCAAAGACGACGAAATATTCCTAACTTCGCTGCCGGCACATGGCTACACGCTGCTTTTTCATGTGTAAAAGCGAAGTCGTGGACAAAATCCCAGTGCTCGTATTCCTGGTGTGTCAACGGACGGATGCGGCGGGCAATGTGATCTTCCATACATCGGTCTATCCGGTCACGAGCGCGGGTGTAATGCGCTCGCATTCGCAAGCGTATGTGTTGATGCGTCCTAGCGGTGAGATTGAAACGCCGACGAACGGCACCTTTGCCACACTCGATGACTACTTAGATTACCTGCGCTCGCTAGTCGCGAAGGTCCGCACCAATGAAATCTCGCCGCGGCCCTAACTCAATGGCAGCCGAGACACAAGCGATATATCAGCCGAACCATCGCGGCGCGCTCGCGCGGCGGGACGTTGTGCGAGGCCGAAGGCCGAGCGGCGCGATGGCGCTAAGTCATTGATTTTGCTTTGGTTCCTTCCTGCTGAGTTTTTCAACCAGGGGTAGCGCACCGTCTCAATTTTTGGTTTAGCAAAAACCCATTTATTTAGTGGGGAACCCGGGGACACCACGGCTAGAGCCGCTCCATCCACCGCTCGGCATCGCGGTGCAACGCCTCGGACAACTCCGTCAGCGACCGCTGCGGACCGGCCGCTCCGCACGGTCCCCGCGTCCGACCGCCGCGATAGGTCGCCGGCCGCTCTGCCAGCCTAGCGTCGCTCGTCTCACTATCGATGTGTCCGTCGGGTGCGTTCACGACATAACCGGCGAGTTTCCAGTTGCGAGACGGTGATCATCGAGACGCCGTGACGCGCGGCGAACTGCTCGGATTGTTTCGGTTCATCGGCATGAGTGCGCGACTCGCAGCGCTGGCTATAAGCAAAGTTGCGCTCGTGTTGCACATCGTGATATTGCCTTATGAACGGCGAATCGAAACCCGTCACTCGCCTAATGCTGAACTTGCCGTCGACGCTGGCCGAAACCGCTCGCGTTCGAGGCCGAGCTGGCGCTGCTCCGCCCGTAGCCAATACGCCAGGGCGTTGCTCGCCGCCGCGCTGCCAGAGCCTGAGCGCGAGCGCGTCGGGGGCGAACGAATGAAATCCACGCCAGGTCCGCCATCTCCTCGAGGCTGCGCACGGCCAGCCGCTAACGGAAGTTACCTCCCCGGCGGTTTGGCGTGGTCGGACAGTCATGTGTCGGGGTCAAGGTAATGCGCCGGCACACGGCGGGGCTTCGGCCCCGCCCTTCGCGGCGGGATGGGGACTAAACCTCCACTCGTCCCGCCGCTCCCGCTTCGCTCGCACATGAGGCCACCGATATGAAGTAATCGCCGTTAGCTCTAGTTCGGAGTCGTCCCCTGCCGTCGAACTTCTCGGCGCTCGCCGCGGCGGTCCGCGCCGCCCGCTTCAACGCTCAATCCGAGGAAGGCGACGAGGACGATCAGGACATCAAGAGCGCAAGTCCGCGACCGACATCGTCGACGATGACGAGGACGAGGACGACGCGAAGAAGCGGCCGCAAGGCCAAGTTGTGAAGGCCAAGTCGGATGACAAGGACGAAGACGAGGACGATGGTGACGAGAAGCGCAAGGACGCCGACCCTCGTCCGCCGAGTTCGTCCGGCGCATGATGGTCGCCGGCCAGAAGCGCCGCGGACTCGTCGAGCCGCCCGAGCCGGCCGACCGGTCGCCGCGCGATTCTCGCCGCGGGACGCAGACGGCGCGGGGAGATCTGAGGGATGTTGGCGAGCGACCTATACATCGCCGAGGCTCTGCGTCAGGAAAACGCGAGGCTGAGGCTCAACGCGGTCTTGGCCGAACGCCGTGAGCCGTATCGCTCGACCGTCGAGTCGTGGGGCTCGCTTGCGGCACGTCGCGGAGGCCCTGGAGCGCGTCCAAGCGGCGTCTATTCCTTTGTTCAAAAGTAGCCAACCGTCATGACCCGCATCGAACCGCTGACGCGTGATGCGCTGGAGGCCGAGGTCGCCCGCCTCGAGCTTCGCGTCCGCCAGCTTGAGTCCGAGCTGGTCGCCCGCGCCCGACCGGCATGATTAGTCGAGATCGGCGCGCACGCATTTCGTCATGCCGAGCGGCGACGAGTTGCGAACGCTGGCGAAGTTCGTCCGCGCGCGGCACCCGGCGTTCGGTCCGCACCAGCGGCAGGATGAGGATGACTATCTCCGTGAGTTCGCCGCCGCGTTTCGGTCGCTGGCGCGCTCAACCGCATCGCAGCAGCCCGACACGCAGAAGGCCTTGTCGTTTTGGATTGACGGCGCTCGCGTCTGGCTGCGCGCGCGCAACCTGATGAGAGGATGACCGCCGCGCCGTTCATGGCCGCGGTGCTTGCGCATGGCGATATTAGTTGGAGTACCGACCGTTCGCTCGGGCTGGCGGAAGGCGTCGGTCGGCCATGCACCAACCGTTGGCACGCGTTCTGCAGGGCGCCGAAATGCTGCCGCCGTTCCCGTTGCCGAACGCCCGGCGCCGGCTCGTCCGCCGCAACACATGGGCCTGCGGCCGAGCGATGAGGGCTATCGCCCCGGCCGCGTCGCCCGCTTCGAAGCCTGGTGACTCCGATGTTGAACGAATTCGAGATGTCCGATTTCTGATCTGGTTTATGCCGGCCGTTATCCTGTCGATTGCCATCGGCGCCATTGACCCGTTAACCGATCAAACGAGCCCGATATTTATTAGCGCGACCGCGTCGTGATCATTTCGTGCATCGGCACAAATATGCGCCGGCGCGACCGTCGCCGATCTCCGGCGATCGCTCGGAGCGCTAGGGAATCCATGAGGTAAAGCGACTTGATCGGCCGGCGCGATGCGTTCCCTGATAGCGGCCGCACAATCTTCCGCACCTGAGGCGATGCGACCAACCGCCAATCAATCTCAAGCGACGAACAGTTCGCCACCGAGTGCTTTCTACAGCAGCGGAGATTCGGCTCCCCGACCGCCACGATTCCTACAGTCGATCGCCGATCGGCTCAACGCGGTCGAGCCCGGCGCCGGCGCATTTCACCGCGCGTTGTCCGCAGCACTCGCCGTGGCCGATCGATGACTGAATGAGCGCGCTCGACGAGCAGCGAACAGATTCCCGCATCTTCCGAAAGCGTAAGGCCAGTCGTCGACTACGTGTGCATCTCATACTTGCGGTCACGCGAAATGAAAGTCACTCGCATGCAGCGCGGACGAATGCACGCCCACCAGCGTGATCGTGTCCCCAGCACTGTGAACGGTTATCACTGCATTTCCGTGGCTATCGTCCTGATAGCTGAGGGAGGCGAACTTGTTTGAGAGCGTGATGACGTCCTTGTTCGGATCGAAGTGCTTGATTGTGACCGCGCCAATAGAACCCGCCGCCGTTTGCTGAAATACAAAACTGTCGTGACCGTGGTGAACGCCTTCTATTTCCTCCAACGACACCATCACCCTCGGCAACGGCGCCGGCGATACGGTCAACGCCTTCGGATCGCCTATGGCAGCGCGATCACCCTCGGGAATGGCAATCAATGACATGGTGATAAATAATTGACACCCCGCCTTCGAAAAACGAACGTCGACAGCAACATTATCACCCTCAAGGCTACGGTGACCGGACAAGATGCAAACCGTGCCCCCTCGCGCCAGCATCGACTTCGACAGAAGCATCCTCAAGCAACATTATCACCCTCTGCGACTGTGCCTGGGATACGGTGATTGCCACTGCCTACTCTCAGCATTGACAGCAACATTATCACTCTCTGCTACTGTGCCTGGGATACTGTGACCACCGGCGACCTCACCGTTTTGCAACATTATCACCCTCGGCAACGGCAACGGCGACGTGGTGAACTACTCCAACTGCATCCGTCTGCGTTTTCAAAAAAAAAGCGAAAGTCGCTTGCGTACGAGTACTAGCTAACTTAGTCCTGGAATTTGCATTGATTGAGATCAATTTTAGTAAATGGCTTAAAGGCCCCATATACTTGGTAACAGATGTCAGTTACATCTATCGGATTATCCAGATGGCGTTGGGGCGGGACGTCCTGTGACTTCATTACTGGCGGTGCTTACATTCAGGTTGAGCGCGGCATCATATAGGTATTAGCAGGCATAATCCCTCAACCGATAAAAGAAGTTCACCCGACTGCACGGTAATCGAATTTGAAAGGACCGATCAGCCGTATCGGAACGAAGTTCAAACTATCACCCATCGACCACGGCAGCCTATGTCGCTAGTTGGGTCGTACTCGTCGGTGACGCCGCGTTGCCGCTCAGCCCGCTTTACCTCGGTGAGCCGACATTTCGTAGGGCGGCTATCGCCTCGTGGCGCGCCTGGAAGGCCGCAGGGTGCGTTTGTTCCATGAGTGGTCCGACCTGCTTTTCCTCGCATCCATGAGGCTCTGTGCCGGGGCCTGCCCATCTCCGGCCAATTGGTCGGCCGGAACGGCGAAGCTCAAAGAGCTAAGGACTGACCTAATCCTGCAATTCGGCCTCTGCGCCTCCGCCCCCATCGTGGTTGTTGATCTTCATCAATGAAAAATCTGCGGTTTTTTTTTTTTTTTTTTTTTTTTTTTTTTTTTTTTTTTTTTTTTTTTTTTTACCTCCAGCACGCTTTGTTAAATATACGAATTTGGGAGGTCGCCATGTCAACGCTATACGGGGATGTCTTCGGAGAAAGCGGAACGCTCTCCGGCGAGGAGATAGGTAAACATCAAGTCCTCATCGGCACAGATAACCAAGACAATTTCATCTTTGGTGACGCCTACACGATCACCGATTCCGCGCGTGGCGGTAACGATGCCTTACCCGCGAACGGCAGTGGCGATGCTGTTGTTAGAGAATTATCTTTACGATCACGCCGACACGATAGCGATTTCGCGCATGGCCGCGACGCCACCCTTACTGTGAAATGCTCGATGGCACCGACGTCGTTCGTAATTTTATGTGGCTGATGCGGTTTCGGCGTCTGAGATGCCGTTCAGTTCGGCAACGATCTCCTGATCGGCGGAAATAATGGTCCGGCGACGCAGGGGCAGGTGTTCAATGAACAGTACGGTGACACGCAAAATTTGTCGCGCTCACTTCATGGCGGCAACGATACCCTGATTGGCGTGAACAACACCAGCTCAGTCACCCCCCAATATTTCATCCAAGTTGAAAATCAGCTTTACGGCGACGCCTACACATGATGGTTCCGCCCAAGGCGGGAACGATGTTCTAATAGGCGGCGCGAACGCCGGCCTCGTCTTTTCCCCCCCCCCGTGTGGGGTTAGGCTGTGTTTCTAACCTGCTTTACGGCGACGCATACACAATGGATGGTTCCGCCCGCGGCGGCAACGACACCCTTACTGGTGGAAGCAGCAGCAGCACCGAGCCGATCATTAATACACTTCACTGCGACGCGTACACATGGTGGTTCCAGCCCAAAGGCGGAACCACAACTCGTATCAGTGGAACAGCAGCGGCACCGGGGGCATTTTCAACACGCTTTGCGGCGACGCGTACGCGATCACCGGTTCTGCCCGCGGCGGCAACGACACCCTTACTGGTGGGAGCAGCAGCGGCGGACTCCCGGAGCACTTTGCTAACGCCGTTAACAATGACCTTTTTGGCGACGCAGGATTTGGATTTGGGCAAGTACCACCGCCGTCCGCGGAGACTATATCTTGATCGCCGGGACGCAAACCGGCTTCGGGAGTGTCAGAAATCAAATGTGGGGCGACACTCCAGGAACGCCAAAGGCCCAAGGTGGAAACGACACTTTTGCTTCAAGGTGACTTCGTCTGAGCACAAAATTTTGTCTACGACTTCAACCAGGTCAGGACAAAATCGAGTTCAGCAATGTAACGGGCGTTCACCAATTCAGCGACCTCAGTATCACTGCAGATGATTTCGGAGACACCGTCATCACCACACCGCATGATACCGTGACACTTTTGGCTTCACAGGAACGCTCACGCAGCATGACTTCTTAATAATCGTCTGACCAGCGCCCCGTCATTTGACTGAAGTGATAATTTTCCTGCCCTCAATCCCCGGCGAAGCGGCGGCGGCGCTTGTCTTGGCTCACTCGCGGGGCGACAGGCGCCGCCAGTTTATTTTGGGACGCGCCAGAAGGTCGTCTTAAAGTTTAAGCAGGCACGTTTGCTGCGGTGCATGAGTTTGGAGCTGGCACACACCTTCCGTTCTCTACTGTGATCCAACGTGACGGTCGCTCTCGAAGGCGAAGCAGAAACAGTCTGGCAAAGCGCGACCAGGCCGGCGCGTGCGAAGTCGGAGCGGCTCCATCGCATCGAGGGCACCGGCAAGATCACTTGTTGACCTTAGCGCCCCCACGGGACCTCAATTAAGTTGTTCAATCTCGTTCGCGTGAATTGGCAGCATCAAATGCCGCATCCGGATCAACGTGGCGTTCCTCACCAAGCCGATCATTAGAGCGGCTGACAATTAAATTGGTGAGGCGGTGGCCGAAGGGTCGCCGCCTTTTTGCGTTGGGCAGTCCTCCTGCGAGGCGGGCAAGGGTGAGCGAGATGTGCCCATGATGTGCCCAAGCAGCTTTTTTCGGTAAATTCTGGCCTCGCCATTACACTAAGTCTTTGTTTTAGTTGGTCGGAGCGCCGAGATTTGAACTCGGGACCCCCAGTCCCCCAGACTGGTGCGCTAACCGGGCTGCGCTACGCTCCGAACCTTGCGAACTATAGGCATTTTGCTCAAGCGAGGGAACCGGCCCGCGCGGAAAATCGCCGGCTCAAGTTATGACGCCCGGTCGAAACAGGCTCGCGCAGAAAATCGATCCGCATGCGCCGGGCTCGGGCGGACGGCGAGGCTTCCAGCGCCGGCGAGGACAGAACGGAGAGCTACGACGCCCGGTCGGGCCGACCCATCCATTTCACCAGCGGCATGGCGATTACGAGCCAGCCTAATCCTGCGACGACATAGAAGGCGATCGGAACGACCCGGTAGCTCGAACCGAACGCGACCGGCGCTAGCGCGAGCCCGAGAAACAGCCAGCACACGAGCAGCCCGAGCAGGATGATCGCGCCGATCAGCTTGCGGGTGCGCATCGTCAAGGCACGGTCTCCTGAAATGGGCTAGGCAGCCCACCGCCAAGCGGCCGGCGCAGCGCGTCTTTTGCCGATGGAAGCCGAAGCGTGAGTGTCAATCGCCGAAAAAATGCTCTATACCGTCCCCCCGGCGCTCGCAAGCGCCTCAAAGAAAAAGGGTTTTTGTCGTGTCCGCAGACGCCTCTCGACCGGTTCGCCTGTGGCTGTGGTGCGTCGCCGCCCTCGTTTTCACCACTGTCATTGTGGGCGGGGCAACCCGGCTCACCGAATCGGGCCTGTCCATCGTCGAATGGCGGCCGGTGACCGGCATGGTGCCGCCACTGTCGCAGGCGGAATGGGCGGCCGAGTTCGAGAAATACAAGGTGATCCCGCAATACGAGCTCGTGAACAAGGGCATGAGCCTCGACGACTTCAAGGTGATCTTCTGGTGGGAATGGGTGCACCGGATTCTCGGCCGAGTGATCGGGGTCGCCTTCCTGCTGCCGTTCCTCTGGTTCCTGTGGCGCGGCGCGATCGCGCCCGGCATGCGGGCGGGGCTTGCCGTCATCTTCGGACTCGGCGCGCTGCAGGGCGGGGTCGGCTGGTGGATGGTCGCCTCAGGCCTGTCCGACCGCATCCATGTGTCGCACGACCGGCTCGCCTTCCACTTCACGCTTGCCTGCGTCATCTACGCCGCCATCATCTGGACGGCGGCGCGGCTTGTGCCTGCGCCCGCGCCCGCCGCTCCACCGTTGCGCCTGCGTCTCGGCGCGTTCGTGCTCGCAGCGCTGACGATCGTGCAGTTCTTTCTCGGCGCGCTGGTGGCCGGGCTACGCGCGGGCCTCATCTACAACACCTGGCCGCTGATGGACGAGCGCTTCATCCCGCGCGGCGCCGACTTGTTCTTCGCCGAGCCTCTGTGGATCAACTTCCTGGAAAACGCGATGACCGTGCAGTTCGCCCATCGCATGGCGGGCTATGTGCTGCTGGCGGCGGCGCTGCTGCATCTCATCGACGTCGCCGCGACCAGGGATCGCGGCGCGCGCACGCTCGGCTGGGCTCTTGCGCTCGTGCTCGCGATGGTCGGGCAGATCGCGCTCGGGGTGTTCACCCTTATCCACTTCGTGCCGCTGTGGCTAGCGCTGCTGCATCAGGCCGGCGCGCTCGTCGTACTGACCATTGCCGTGCTGCACGCCGAACGGCTCACCCCGCGCCGCGCGCGGGCGGCGGCTGAGCCGCAGGCGGTGGCGGATGTCGGCTGATTAAACTGCTGGTACCGATCTTGAAATTTGTTCGCCGGCTCACATTGGCTTCTTTCTAAAGGAAAGTTACGAGGTATGTTCAACAGGCGTACACTATTTGTTGTTGGCGCTGGCGCGAGTGCTGAAGTAGGCCTTCCCGTCGGAACTAAGCTGGCTAGCACTATAGCGACCATGCTCGACATACGGTTCGATGAGTTTGGACAACGGCGCGTATCGGGCGACGCGGACTTGTTTTCTCAGTTCCTTCGATTCCACCCAAACGAGCTGAATGACTATCAATCCGCATGTTGGCTTATTCGTGATGGCGTCCGGCTGTCAAATTCAATCGACGATTTTCTCGACGTATATAGCCAAAATCAACGAGTTAAGGAGGTGGGAAAAACAGCAGTTGTAAAGGCAATTTTGGAAGCTGAAAGAGACAGCAAGCTTTTTTACGACAAATCAAATATCTACAACAAAATGGATATGTCAGTCATTGAAGATACATGGTTCATAAAATTCATCAGAATGCTTGGGCGTGGCGTACCGCTTGACCGAGTAGAGAGTATTTTTGATAAAGTCGCATTTATCGTTTTTAACTACGATCGGTGTATCGAGCATTTTCTATTTCTTGCAATTCGACAATTGTATTCTCTCGACGAACGGAGCGCTGGATTATTGATGGATAAGCTTTCAATCATCCATCCATACGGCGTAGTGGCGAATATACCCCACAGCAACCGCAACGGAGTTGACTTTGGCGGCGGACCTGATCGGCTTACAGCACCATATCTTGAGCTTTCCAAGCGTATCCGGACCTACACGGAGCAGATTAAAGACCCTGACGAAATTAAGGTTATACAAGAAAAGGTGATGGCGGCGGAAAGAGTCGTCTTCCTAGGTTTTGCGTTTCATGATCAGAACCTACAGCTACTAAAGCCTGAACGTGGTGCAGGAAAGCAATTTTTTGCAACGGCATTTGGCCTCTCGCCATACGATGTTTCGGTTATTAGTGAGAAGCTTCTAGAGTTATTTAAGACGAATAGATCAGCTTCTGATATTTTTATCGATAATCAACACAAGTGTAGCGACTTATTCGATTTTTACTCAAAATCGTTACCAGCATAGTTCGATTTGTAGCCAAGCTGATGACTTTGCACGAGGCGTCGAGGGCGCGCAGAACGCTCGTCTCTTGCTCCGGCCGATACGCAACAGGATGGGTTTCGCGATGCTCAATCGATCCTACGCGCTATCATCACGCCGCCAAGCCCTGCTCCAGGTCGGCGATGATGTCGTCCTTGTCCTCGATGCCGACGGAGAGACGCACCACATCGGGGCCGGCGCCCGCCTGAATCTTCTGCGCGTCGGAGAGCTGGCGATGCGTGGTCGAGGCAGGATGGATGATCAGCGAGCGCGTGTCGCCGATGTTGGCGAGATGGGAGAACAGCTTCACGTTGGAGACGAGCTTGATCCCCGCGTCGTAGCCGCCCTTCAGCCCGAAAGTGAACACCGCGCCGCAGCCCTTCGGCACGTATTTCTTGGCAAGCGCATGATACTTGTCGCCCGGCAGCCCCGGATAGCTCACCCATGACACCTGCGGATGCTTCGACAGCCATTCCGCGACGGCCTGCGTGTTCTCGCAATGCTTCTGCATGCGCAGCGGCAGCGTCTCGACGCCGGTGAGGATGAGGAACGCGTTGAACGGCGACAGCGCGGGCCCGAGGTCGCGCAGGCCGAGCACGCGGCAGGCGATGGCGAAGGCGAAATTGCCAAATGTCTCGTGCAGCACGATGCCGTGATATTCCGGGCGCGGCTCGCACAGGAACGGGTAGCGCTTTTCGCGCGACCAGTTGAAGGTGCCGGCGTCGACGATCAGCCCGCCGATCGAGTTGCCGTGCCCGCCGAGAAACTTGGTCAGCGAATGGACGACGATGTCCGCGCCGTAGTCGATCGGCCGGCACAGATAGGGGGTCGCCAGCGTGTTGTCGACGATCAGCGGCACGCCGGCGCGCCTGGCGATTTCCGCGATCGCCGCGATGTCGGTGATCACCCCGCCCGGATTGGCGATCGACTCGATGAAGACCGCCTTGGTCTTGGGCGAGATCGCGCGTTCGAAGCTGCCGATATCATCGGGATCGGCCCACACGACGTTCCAGCCAAAGCTCTTGAAGGAGTGGTTGAACTGGTTGATCGAGCCGCCATAGAGCTTGTTCGCGGCGACGAACTCGTCGCCCGGCGTCATCAGCGCGTGCATCACCAGCACTTGCGCGGCGTGCCCCGAGGCGACCGCGAGCCCGGCGGTGCCGCCCTCCAGCGCCGCCACGCGCTCCTCCAGCACCGCATTGGTCGGATTGCCGATGCGCGTATAGATGTTGCCGAAGGTTTGCAGCCCGAACAGCGAGGCGGCATGGTCGACGCTCTCGAACACATAGGATGTCGTCTGGTAGATCGGCGTCGCCCGTGCGCCGGTGGTGGGGTCGGGCTGCGCGCCGGCGTGGATGGCGAGCGTGGCAAAGCCGGGCGTGCGGTCGGTCATGATGGCTCCAGGGGAATGCGGCTGAAAGGCGCGGGAAAATTAACCGGCCTCGCCCAAGCGTCAAGGTGCCCGGCTCTGCACGCTTAGGCGAGGGTCATGCGCTCAGCCGCGCGCCGCCTCGCCGAGCAGCGTGAGCAGCGCCTTGTGCATGATTTCATTGCCGGCGACGATCTGGCGCTTGGTCATGATCGCGTCGCCCCCGCCGCAGTCGCTGACGAAGCCGCCCGCCTCGCGCACCATCAGGAGCCCGGCCGCCATGTCCCAGGGCGAAAGGTCGCGCTCCCAGCAACCAGATATCGAGTTGTCGCCGGCGACCCAGGCCAGATCGAGAGAGGCCGCGCCGAAGCGGCGTAGCCCCGCAACCTTCTCCTGCACTACGGCGAATTCGCGCCGGAATACAGGGGCCGCGTCGCCGCGCCCGAGATGCGGCAGGCCGCACGCGATCACCGCATCCGGCAGCCTGCGCTGTACGTAGCCACACGCAATCGCTGATTGTTGCAGAATGCGCCCTTGCCGCGCTCGGCGATGAACAGCTCCTCGTTCGCCGGATTGTAGATCACCCCGGCGACGATCGTCTCCTCGCGACTCGAGGCGCGATCGAGATCGCGAATTGCGGGATGCCGTGCAGGAAATTCGTAGTGCCGTCGAGCGGGTCGACGATCCACACATGGGTCGCATCGGTGCCTGCCTGCAGCCTGCCCTCTTCGCCGAGAAATCCGTAGCCGGGACGCGCGCGGTACAGCTCCGCCTGAAGAACCTCCTCGGGGCGCGATGATCTTGCGGCGGAAACGAAGTTCGCTGGCCCCTTCAGCGATACCT
>CAVRVX010000031.1:0-76036 GCA_963724735.1 uncultured Alphaproteobacteria bacterium | reverse complement strand
CCCAGCCAACTGTAGAGCAGCTGACGGCGACCCTGCGCGGAGAATCCGGCGCAGCGGGCGCGGAGCTCCTCACGTCGCCGCCGAACGCCGCCAGCGCCTCGCGCGTCTGATCGAGTCGGACCCTGCCGAAGTCCTGCGCCTGGCGGTCCCGCCGGACTTCAGGGCGACCCTCCCCTCGCCGATCCGCGACTTCGTCGAGGAGAGAGTCGAGCTGGAAGGGACCATCCAGGTCCTTTACGAGGACGGATACGCGGCCAGCCGGCTGCTGCACTTCCTGGACACGGACTCCGGTGAACGCTATTCGCTCCACTTCGCCTCCCGGCCCCCGGACCTTCTCTCGGACACGCGGGTGAAGGTGAGCGGTCTCAGGATCGGCGAGGCCGTCGCAATCGAGTCGGGTGCGATGGACGTCGAGGGGCCCTCCGGCAGGCAGGCCCTGCAGAGCGTCTACACGAACCCCTTCGGGGCCCAGCGGACCGTGGTGCTTCTGGTGAACTTCGCCAGCAACCCCGTCCAGCCCTTACAACCGCCACCGCAAGGAACACCGTCTTCACGACCACGAGCAACTGGGATCTGGAGAACTCATACCAGCAGACCTGGCTGACGGGCGACGTCTTCGGCTGGTACACGATCGCTCTGTCCCCGACCGGTTGCGACTACAGCACGCTGGCCAGCCAGGCGAGGTCGGCGGCAACGGCGGCCGGCGTCAACCTGTCGAATTACTCTCACTACGTCTACGCCTTCCCGGGCATGGGCTGTTCATGGTGGGGACTCGGTTCCGTCGGCGGGAACCCCGCTCTCGAGTGCCTGATCAACGGCAGCCTCGCGCTCACGGTCGTCGCGCACGAGATGGGGCACGACTTCGGCCTCTACCACTCCCACTCGTGGGATTGCGGCGCCGTCGTCCTCGGTCCGACGTGCACGATGACCGAGTACGGTGACGTCCTGGATATCATGGGGGAGCACGCGTACCACTTCAACGCGTTTCAGAAGGAGCGGCTCGGGTGGTTGGCCTACGGCTCCTCTCCTCCGATCAAGACAGTCACGTCGAGCGGCACGTACACGATCGATCCGTACGAGTCGCTCGGAACAGTTCCGAAGGCGCTGAAGATTCCCAGGGGCACGACCGGGCTACTATTTCTACGTCGAGGTGAGGCGAGGCCTGGGATTCGACGCCGGCCTCGCGGGCAGCGCGAACGTCTCGAACGGTGTCGTGATCCACTGGGCGAACCCCAGCTACGCCGATAGCAGCGACCTCCTCGACATGACCCCCGCGACCTCCTCGTGGGGTGATCCGGCACTGGCCGCCGGGCAGACATACACCGATCCCGACTCCGGCGTGTCCATCACGACCAACTCGGTCAGCTCCGCCGGCGCGTCCGTGACCGTCACCTTGAGCGGTCCGCCTCCACCCACGTGCACGCACGTCAGCCCGTCCGTGGGTGTGACGAGCTCGGCAACGGGAAGCGTGGCCGCCGGGACCAGGGTCACGTACACGGTCACGGTGACGAACAAGGACGTCTCGCCTTGCACGGCCTCCAGCTTCAACCTCGGGGCGAGCGCTCCTTCGGGCTGGACCGTGGCGCTCGGAGCGAGCAGCCTCTCGATCGCGCCGGGCGCGAGCGCCTCGACGACGATACAGGTCACGTCCCCGACCTCGGCGGCGAGCGGCACGTACACCGTCAACGGAACGGCCACGAACGCGAGTGCCACCTCGGCCATGACGTCCTTCTCGATGAGCTACGGCGTGTCGCCGAGCGGCGGCGGCGGTCCGACAGGAACCTTCTCGGACAACTTCAACCGCGCCGACTCCACGAGCCCGGCAGCGCATGGACCGAGGTCTCCGGCGACCTCGTCATCAGCGGCAACATGCTCAAGAACGCGCCCGCGGTCGGCAATCACATGGCGGTCGTGTCGGCCCCAACCGGCGCGGACCCAGACCGTCAGCGCCGATTTCACCTCTCCGGACAACAACCAGGGGCCGCGGTTCGGCCTCATCCTGAGATACCAGAACCTGATGAACTACTACGTGGCCTATCGCCAGGTCGGCGGTTCGTCCGTGCTGAGGATCGCCCGCGTCGTGAATGGCGTCGAGAAGATCCTGGGCACTTCCGGGATCCCGAACCCTACGAAGAACGTCCCGTTCCGCCTGGCAGGGCGCGTGACGGGCACGACCCTGTCGCTGGACTTCGGCGGCGTCAACAAGCTGAACGTCACCGACACGACCTTCGCGACGGGCAAGGCCGGGATCCTGCTCGGCTCCAGCTCGAAGGTGACCCAGTACCAGGCCGACAACTTCACGGCGTCGGTGCAGTAGATTCGTCGACCTCGCCACACTCCCATCCGGGTGGAAGGAGGCTTCATGCTCAGGACCGCTCTCGTCCGCATCCTCGGCGTCGCCGGAGTCGGGGCGATGCTTCTCGCTCCCGCCGCCGACATGACGGCTCAGACACCGACGGCCTACGAGGGATTCGGCGCCGCGACACCGGGCGGATCGGGCAAGCCCGTCTACCACGTCACGAATCTCAGCAACTCCGGCTCAGGGAGCCTTCGAGATGCGCTCTCTCAGGGCAATCGGACCGTCGTCTTCGATGTCGGCGGGGACATCGTGCTCTCCGACGAGGTCACCCTGAGAAGCGCCTTCGTGACCGTGGACGGGCTCAGCGCTCCCTTCCCCGGCATCACGCTGAGGAACTTCGGTCTCATCATCCGGGGAACGGCCGGCCACGACATCATCGTGCGGGGACTCCGGATCCGCGACGCCTTCCAGGACGGTATCTGGGTCACCGACGCCGCCTACAACGTCGTGATCGATCACGTCTCGATCCAGAACTCCGGGGACGGAAACCTCGACATCACGCGGCTTGGAACCCGCGACATCACCGTCTGCTGGAGCATCCTCGCCGAGCCGGCCGGAGAAGAGAAGAACATGCTGCTCGCTTTCAAGCAGACGCGGATCACGCTTCATCACAACCTCTTCATCGATTCCGCGCAGAGAAGCCCACAAGTCACGTTCGACGATTCTGCGGAGAGGGCCCAGGACGCCGATACGACTCTGGACATGCGAAACAACCTGGTCTGGAACTGGAGGGGAGGCTACGGAAGCCGGATCCGGTATGGCGGGCAGGCCAACGTCGTCGACAACTTCTACGCCTCGGATGGCGGGGATGCGTCCGACGCCCTGATCATCTGCAAGGGACTCGCGGTGGACAGCCAGTGCTATGACGACACGACGAACGTCGCGCGGGCCTTTGTCAGCGGGAACTTCAGCGCGGACGGCGTAAACCTGAACAACCGGGGCACGCAGGCCGTGCCCTTTCCGGCATCGTCCGTCACGACTCAGGACCCGCGCGTCGCGGCTTGCCAGGTGAGGGACGCCGCCGGAGTAAGACCGCTCGATCCGATCGACGAGCGATATCTCTCGACGGTCTCGCTTCCCTCATGTACACCACCTCCCACGTGCACGCACGTCGCCCCGGCCGTGGGTGTCACGAGCTCGGTAACGGGAAGCGTGGCCGCCGGGACGAAGGTGACCTACACGGTCACGGTGACGAACAAGGACGTCTCGCCGTGCACGGCGTCCACGTTCAACTTCGGTGCGAGCGCTCCTCCGGGCTGGACCGTGGCGTGGGGCCCGACGAGCCTTTCGATCGGCCCGGGAACCAGCGCCTCGACGACGCTCCAGGTCACCTCACCGGCAACGGCCGCGAGCGGCGCGTACACCGTCAACGGCACGGTAACGAACGCGGGCGCCCCGTCGGCTTCGACGTCTTTCTCGGCGACGTACGCCGTGTCCAGCCCCGGCGGAGGGGGAACCTTCGCGGACAACTTCAACCGCGCCGATTCCACGAGCCTCGGCTCGGGGTGGACCGAGGTCGCGGGCGACCTCGTCATCAAGGCAACGCACTCAAGAACGCTCTCGGCATCGCCTCTCACAAGGCGGTCGTGTCGGGCCTCAGCGGCGCCACCGAGTCCGTAGCGCGGACTTCATGTCGCCGAACAACAACCAGGGTCCGGTTTTCGGCCTCATCCTGAGGTACCAGAACCCGACGAACTACTACGTGGCCTACAGGCAGGTGGGCGGCACGGCCGTGCTGAGGATGCGCGGGTCGTCAACGGAACGACGACCGTCCTGGCGTCGGTGGGGCAGGCCAACCCGGCCGTCAACGTGCCCTTCAAGCTCACGGCGCGTGTGTCCGGCACGGCGGTCTCGCTGGACTTGAACGGTGTCAACAGGATCAACGTCAACGACACGACCTTCTCGACCGGCAAGGTCGGGATCCAGATCGGATCGAGCTCGACGCCGACCCAGTATCAGGCGGACAACTTCACGGCGTCGATCCAGTAGCCCCCTGGAGTGCTTCGGAGAGCAGCTGACTGTTCTGCTCTCTGACCCTTTCCCCGGGAAAGTCTTCTGCCCGCAAGATCCATATCACGTAAGCATGATCATGTGATATGGTTACGCGCGTGCTGGACTCCGCCGCTGCTTTGTCCGCGCTCGCCGACCCGCTGCGCCTTCGGTCGGTTCGCCTGCTCTCCCGGGAGGAGCTGCAGGTGCGGGAGATCCAGCGGATCCTCGGAGCCGCTCAATCGCGGGTCTCGAACCACCTCGCCGTGCTCCGGCGCGCCGGGCTCGTGGAGACGCACCGGACGAACGGCGCCGAGCGCTACGCGGCGACGGATGACGGCCGGAAGCTCTGGGCCTCGCTGGCTCCGGCGGTCGCGGACTCCGCGTTTCCGTCGGACGACGAGCGGCTGAAGGACGTCCTCGAAGAGCGCGCCACGGCCCTTCCCGAGGTGAGCTTCGACGCGGTAGCGGGGGAGTGGGACCGGTTTCAGGGCCCGTTCTACTCGCCGGGAGTCCGCGAGGCGGCCCTCCTCAAGCTCGTGCCGCGCGGGCTCAGGGTCGCCGACGTCGGTTGCGGCACGGGCCTCCTGACGCTCGCGCTGGCCGGCGTGGCCGAGACGGTGGAGGCCGTGGACTCGAGCGGGCGCATGGTGCGCCTCGCGAGGGAGAAGCTCCGGCGCGCAGGCGCCGCGAACGTGACCGTGCGACGAGCGAGGGCGGAGAACCTGCCGTTCGGCGACGGCGGCTTCGATGCGATCTTCGCGTTTCACCTCTCCGGCATCTGTCCGGCCCGCGGACGCGCTCGCCGAGCTCGGACGACCGTGAAACCGGGCGGCCGCGTCGTCCTGGTCGAGCTCGAGCCTCACGGCATTCGCGCGCTTCGCGCCGTGACGGGCGCCCATCACCTCGGCCTTCCGCGCGAGACCGTTCGCGCCGGTCTCAGCCGTGCAGGCTTTACGGCCGCGCGTTTCTCGGCTTTTGCTCCTTACGGCATCTCTTGGACTCCGGGGAGGTCGCTCTCGCCACGTACGTCGTCGACGCCGTCCGAGACGCCGGGAAGAGACGAGGATCCGGAAGTTCTCTTAGAAGGTAGAGATGGTCTGGCGGCTCGCCGGGCTTCAACCGGCCGTGCTGCGGCAGGCCGCGCCCTATTCACCATTCGAAAAAGGTCTCTCTTCGGACCTGACATTCTGGAAAGGGGTTTCAGATGACCGTTTCGACCGTGCCCGCCCACGACGTGAAGGACCTCGCTCTCGCCGGCAAGGGACGGCTTCGCATGGAATGGGCCGATCGCTCGATGCCCGTTCTCGCCCGGATCCGCGAGCGATTCGGGAAGGAACGGCCGCTCGCCGGCATTCGGCTGTCTGCCTGCCTCCACATCACGAGCGAGACGGAAACCTCGCGCGTGCGCTGAAGGCCGGCGGTGCCGAGCTTGGTGCTCTGCGCCTCGAACCCGCTCTCCACGCAGGACGACGTGGCCGCCGCTCTCGTGGCCCAGTTCGGAATCTCGACGTACGCGATCAAGGGCGAGGACAACCAGACGTACTACGCGCACATTCAGGCCGCGCTCGAGCACAGGCCGAACATGACGATGGACGACGGCGCAGACCTCGTCTCGTCGCTGCTGTTCATCGCGCTCGGCAAGGAGGGCCAGCTCGAACCCTCCCTCGCGGCCTGGGCCCGGGGCCTCTCGGCCGCCGAAGGAAGGCGCTGCTCGAAGGGATCATCGGCGGAACCGAGGAGACGACGACGGGCGTCATCCGCCTCAAGGCCATGGAAAAGGAAGGCGTCCTGAAGTTCCCGGTCATTGCCGTGAACGACGCGGAGACGAAGCATTTCTTCGACAACCGGTATGGCACGGGCCAGTCCACGATCGACGGCGTCATCCGCGCGACGAACCTCCTCATCGCCGGCCTGAACGTCGTCGTGGCGGGCTACGGATGGTGCGGCAAGGGCGTCGCGATGCGGGCGAAGGGCCCTGGTGCTGACGTGATCGTCACCGAGATCAGCCCGGTCCGCGCGATCGAGGCCGCGATGGACGGCTTCCGCGTGATGCCGATGTCGGAGGCTGCGAAAATCGGGGACATCTTCGTGACGGTGACGGGGAACAAGAGCGTCCTTGGCGACGGGCACTTCGCCGTGATGAAGTCCGGCGCGGTCATCGCGAACTCGGGCCATTTCAACGTCGAGATCGACATCCCGTCACTCGACAAGCGGGCTTCGTCGCGCCGCATGATCCGCGAGTTCGTCGAGGAGTTTCGCCTCGAGGACGGCCGCACGATCTTCCTGCTCGGCGACGGGCGCCTCGTCAACCTCGCGGCCGCCGAAGGCCACCCGGCGTCCGTGATGGACATGTCCTTCGCGAATCAGGCCCTCGGCGCCGAGTACATGGTCCGGAACCACGCGACGCTCGGAAACAAGGTCCACCCGATTCCCGCGGCGATCGACGCCGAGATCGCGCGCCTCAAGCTCGCCTCAATGGGCATCGCCATCGATGTGCTCACGAAGGAGCAGGAGAAATACCTCGCGGGCTGGGAAGAGGGCACCTCGTACGCGGTCGGCCGGAAGGGGAGGAAGAGAGAGACTTTCTTAGAAGGAAAAGAGGGGATAACGGCCGGAGCTTGCTGGCGCCGGCAACGCACGCGGCACGGGCACCTTCTGAGAAGATCTCCGGTTCTTCTTCTTACGTTCGAACACCGAGCAGGCCCCACGCCGCGCCGAGGCCGAAGAAGACGTTTGGCGCCCAGGCGGCCAGGAAGGGCGGGATCGCGCCCTGCTGCCCGAAGGAGACGAGAAGAGCGGACAGGAAGAGGTACGTCAGGCCGAGAAAAAGGGCGACGCCGACTCCCGCGACGGCTCCGCGCTTTCCGTACGTAAACGCGAAGGGGAGACCGATGAGCGTCAGCAGGAGAGCGGACGCCGCCGCCGCGGTCTTCTGGTGGAGACCGGTCGCGAGCGCCGCCGTGTCGGCTCCGGCCCTGCGGCGCACGTCGATGAAACGCGAGAGCTCCCGAAACGTCATTTGACGCGGGTCGGCGCGGCCGGCGGCGAACCCGGCGGCGGCCTCGGGCGCCTCGATGAAGAAGGGATCATCGCGCCGGATAGCCAGCACGTTGCCCGGCGAGAACGTGCGGATCCAGCCGCTTTCCGCGAGAAACCCTTCCCCGGCACGAGGCGCGCCCGGGCCGCGTCGTGGCGCGAGACGAGCCGCCAGCTCGTGGGGTCGATTTCGAAGCACCGTGACGCCCGTCCGCGACCCGGGAGGCCGGATCGTATGCGTCCGCCGCCAGGAAGCGTCCTCCCTCGCCCCTGAACCAGGCCCCGCCGGCCCCGCTGAGGGGCGGCTTCTGGCCCTTGAGGAGGAAGCGGATCCGGTCGGACTCGGAAGCCGCCGCCGGAACCACGCGCTCGGCGAAGACGAAGAGCCCCGCTCCCGCCGCGACGGCGAGCACGGGAGAGGGGAGCCGTCGTCCGGTGAAGCGAAACTCCGTGCGCGAGAAGGGCGGTCGTCTCGGCGGAGCGCACGAGGCTCGCGATGGTCACGAGCGCCGCCACGAGAAACGCGAACGGCACGATGTCCAGAATGATCGGGGAGAGGAAGGCCTGGTAGTAACGCAGGATGAGGGCCGTCGGCGTCCGATGCCGCGCGATGTCGTCGGAGATCTCGAGGTAATCGATCAGCACGTAGAGCGTGGCGATCGAGGTGACGACGAGAGCGAAGACGCCGAAGAAACCTCCGCGCGACGTAGCGGTCGATGAGGAGAAGGCCCGGAAAGGAGCCCGCCGGCCGCGGAGGCTCCGGCCCTTCCCGGCGGCAGGGCTCTGAGCGGAGGCTTTCGTCTCGGTCGTGACGGGCGGTTCGGCGGCCCTCACGGGAAGGGAGAAGACCGCCTTGTCACGCCGTACGCGTGCAAGTGCGAAGATGCCGAAACCGAGGAGGAGGATATTCGGCAGCCACATGGCGAGTGCGGGTGACATCCGCCCCTCGATCGCACGAGCCTCGCCGGTCGCAATCAAGGCGTAGTAGAGAAGCACGATCGCGACGGACACCGCGAACCCGGCTGCTCGCCCGCCGCGCCGGTTGACGATTCCCAGGGGCAACCCGATGAGGCCGAATACGAGGCAGGCCGCCGGGAGCGCGAACTTCTTGTGGACCTCCGTGAGGGCGAGCCTCCGGTCCTCGGGTCGCCGCCTCGCGGGTCGCGGCCCGTTCGAGAAGCTCGCGAAGCGTCTGCTCGCGGATCTGTTTTTCCGTGACGCCGCGCGCCGGGCCGTTGTCCTGCAGGACCATCCGGTGCCGCGAGAAGGACGTGATGTTCTACCGGCTGCCGCCATCCTCCATGTGGTGGGTCTCGGCGTCCTCGACGCGCAGCCAGAGGCGGCCCTGTTCCTCCTCCAGCTCCAGCCAGCCGCGCTTCGCGAGCGTCAGTCGTTCGCCCTCCGCGCTGGAGCGGTCCGAGATGATGAGGCCCGTGAGCTCGCGGCGGTCCGACGACGCCCCCTCGGCGTAGACCCTCAGGCCGGCGATCTCCGGACTGAAACCCCGGGCTGGATCCTCTGGGCGAACGCGAAGCTCGAGAGGCGGAGCTTCATTGCGTAAAGGATGTGATTTGTCCGCGGGACGACGCCGAGCATCAGCGCGAGCGTCGAGGCGCCGATCGCCACCGCGAGGAGCGCGATCGGCCGATAGAGGGAGAGCAGGTCGACGCCCGAAGCGCGGAGGGCTGTCAGCTCGGAGTCCGCCGACAGCCGGCCGATTCCGATGAGGAGGCCGAGGAGGAAGGCGACCGGCAGCGTGAGGACGACGATGTGCGGGAGCGAAAGGGCGACGACGAGCCCGGCTTCGACGAAGGGCTGCTCGCTCTGCACGAGGAGCTCTGCGAACTGCACGAGCCCCCGGACGGCCATGAACCCCGTGTAGGCGAGGAACCCCACGACGGTGGGCGCGAGAACTTCCCGAAAGACATAGCGGTCCAGCCGGGGCAACACGGCTCCGATGGTAGCCGGAGGAGAGGGGATTCTCGTAGAAGGGATTGCTGCTAGGGGCTGTAGCGCAGAGATGGCAGCGACCCCATTCTGAAGCGGCCCCTTCTGGAGAGAGGCCGTCGGCCCTGGGGCGCATCGGACGGGTCACACCGCCGGCACTCTCAGAAATTCGTCTTCCTCTTTCGGGCCTGAATGTCCCGCCAATATGCAGCGTCCGATAGTATTTATTATGTTAAATTAAAATTTCGCTGGCCATAAATCATAAGGCGCTGAGCCAAAGGCGGCTACCCTGCCCGCGCGCGTCGAGTCTTCTTTCGACTACGGGCGACGGTGGTTTTTCTAGAAGGTGAATCGCACTCGCCGCTTGGCGCCGCCTGCCGGTTACACCGGGTCGCGTCCCGCGTGCGCCATCCGCGGGACCGAAGGCTGAATTACCCTTCAAGGAAATTTGCAGGCCGGTTCGGTATGCGTGGACATACAATCGTCGTGCGGCCGAAAGCAGACATTCTTATTTCTTCGCTTTCGCCTTGGCCTTAACGAAGTGGCCCTGGGTCTCGAGGTCGTTTTCCCCTGCTTCGATGCGCCGCGCGAGATCGCGAATGGCCTGGAGGATGTCGTCCTTCCTGTGGATTCGGCCTTTGAGGACGAGGCTCACCTTGTAGCGCTTGTCCTCGGGAGCGAACGAGCGCGGGGCCCTTCTTCATTCCGCCGAGCTTCTGAGCCCGTGCCTCGCCGTGCGTCCTTCCTCGCTTCGCGCAGAACGTCGCGGCTCAGGATCTCGCCTTTCGCCATCGCCCCGATCGCGGCGAGCATGAGGTCCTCGTCCTTCAGCCTTCCCAACTCCAGCAGGAACGACCGCGAGCCGATGTCGGCGCGCCGACATTCCGCCTGCACCCGGTCGGGGAGCTTCGAGATCGACAGCGCCTCCGTGATCGTCACGCGGGACTTGCCGACGGCCTGGGCGATCTGATCGTGGGTGTAGCGGTGCTTCCAGAAGCGCGGTAGCCGTCGGCCTCCTCGAACGGCGACAGGTCCTCGCGTTGGAGGTTCTCGACCAGGGCGATCTCGAGCGCCTCCTCGTCGCTGACGTCCATCTCGATCGCCGGGATCTCGTAGAGGCCGACCTCTAGCGCGGCGCGGTAGCGGCGCTCGCCCGAGATGATCTCGAAGGCGGCGGCGCCCTTCTCGCGCGACGCGTTGGGGCGGATCAGGATCGGCTCGAGCACGCCTTTCTCGCGGATCGAGGCGACCAGCTCGGAGAGATCCCCCACCACGGAGCGCGGCTGATGGGGATGAGGTTGGATCGACGCCAGCGGCCCAGCCGTCCGACCGCCGGCCGGCCTGCGACGCCAGCTCGTCGACGAAGTGGCGATCGTGCCGCATGGCGACCTGGGTCGGCAGGCCCTTCTTCGGGGCGCTAGACACGACTGAGGACCTCCTCCGACAACTTGTAGTACTGGTACGCGCCCGACGACCGCGGCGCGAAGGAGAAGATGGACTCGCGATACGCCGGGGCTCTCCTCGAGCCGGACGCTCTTCGTGATCACGGTGTCGAACAGCTTCTCGCCGAAGACCTTCCGGATCTCCTTGCGGATGTCGCGGCCGAGCAGCGTGCGACTGTCGTGGAGCGTGATCAGCACGCCGAGGATCTGCAGCCGCGGGTTCGCCCGCTTCTTGATGCGCTCGATGGTCTCGAGCAGGTCATCGGTGCCTTCGAGCGCGTAGTAGCTCGACTGGATCGGGACCAGCACGTGGCTCGCCGCGACCAGCGCGTTCACCGTGATCAGCCCCAGCGTCGGCGGCGTGTCGAGGATGATGTAGTCGAACTTCTTCTTGACCGCCTCGAGCTTTTCCTTGAGCTTGAAGTGGCTGTCGAACTGACCGAGCAGCGCACCCTCGAGCCGCGCCAGCGAGATGTGCCCGGGCGCGATCGAGAGGTTCTTGACCTTCTCCGCTTCCTGCATCACGTCGGTGATCGCGACGGCAGGATCGGACATGACCTCGTACATCGAGCGCCGGGTCTTCCCGGGCTCGAGGAACGACATCGTGCTGTTGGCCTGGGGGTCGAGATCGACCAGGAGCGTCGACAGCTTCTTACCGGCGATTGCCGCGGCGAGATTGATCGCGGTCGTCGTCTTGCCGACGCCGCCCTTCTGATTGGCAATCGCGATGATCATCGGGTGCTGAGGCGATTGGCAGGATGGATGCTTCGCGCGACGGTCAACGCGCGCGCTCGCGGACCCTCGGAGCGGCGCCCGATGTCGGCCGGCCGACAACGAACCTACATCTCGATAGCGGGTTGAAACGAGAATCGTCGAACGGGAGTCGGATCGCGCTGACGGCGCGCTACATCTCGTACTCGCCGAGATCTTCAGGATCGATCTCTTCGAGCAGCTTCTTGCGCTCTTGCTCGTCCTGCGATCCGCCGCCGACCTGCGCCTTCTCCAGCACCGACCGCGCGACGAAGACCGGCGATCCGGTGCGGAGGGCGACCGCGATCGCGTCGCTCGGCCGCGCGTCGATCTCGAGCTCTTCACCGCCGCGCCGGACGTGGATCACGGCGTAGAAGGTCTGCTCCTGCGCAGATCGGCCACCACCACCTTGGTCACCTCGGTGCCGAGCGTGCGCAGCATCGACACCAGGAGGTCGTGCGTACGCGGTCGGGGCGAGCTCACCGACTCGAGGCCGAGCTGGATCGCGCTCGCCTCGAAGAGGCCGATCCAGATCGGCAGGAAGGCCTGGGACTCGGGATCGCGCAAGATCACGATCGGATTGTTCGAGGAGGGATCGATCATCAATCCCTTGACCTCCATCCGGACTCTCAACATCTCCCTTGCCCTCTAGGTGGTCAACTGCTCGATAAAGCTCGGAACAGCTTCGCTCCGCGGGTCAATTCCGCCACTGTCTCTCCAGAATGCGTCAGCGGGATTTCGGCGCCATGCCCATGATAGCGCTCAATGAGCCGGCGATCGCCTACTATCGTGCTCGTGCTAGGCGATCAGCCGCCCTTGCCGCGACCAGGCTCGTGCGTCAGGCATTGCAGAGTCTCCCGCGATCGATGCTTCTATCCCGCGTCTCGTCCGAGCACGAATCGGCCCCACTCGATCGTCGGCGTTTCGATGGCGCCTGGGGAAGTGCAGACTCCCCAGGCGATGTTCACCACGCGGTAGCGCCGACGACTCGGCGCTGCTGCGCTCGCTCCCTGCGCGACCTGACCAGCACCTCGAGCTCGCGGCCTTCGAGCTCGCGGTTGAGCTCGACGCTGGATCGCGCTGACTGCATCGCGAGCAGCGACTGCGAGGCGGCGATCCGCGGCTCGCCGCGTCGACCTCGAGTCACCGAGACGCAGCGCTGCCGTTCCCGGTCGCGGCGAGTACTTGAACGCGAACAAGGCAGCGAACCGCCGTCTCCGCCACCAGGGCGAGCGTGTGGTCGAAGTCGCGGTCGGTCTCCCCCGGGAACCCGACGATGACGTCGGTCGAGAGCGCGAGACCCGGGACGCGCGCGGCGCAGCCGAGCCGCCGAGCTCGACCGGTACTCAGCGACGCGTGTACCGGCGACCCATGCGGCGCAGCACCGCGTCGCTTCCGGACTGCACCGGCAGGTGCAGGTACGGGCAAGCTTTGCCCGCGCGATCGGTCGACGGCTTCGCCGCACATACGCCTGGATCTTTGTCATCCAAGCCATAGCGTATTACGGCAAGCTCGCCATCCACCCGACGCCGCTGACCACACTCGCCGAACTTTGGGAACGTGCCGCCATTGGCCCGATTTCGGGCGGCTTAGTCATTGCTGCGGAGGTGCTTTTCCATGGTGGCTGGGCGGTGTTCGCGTTTGTTACCCTTCGCATTGAGATCACCTCGCACCGCGAGCGGCAAACCCTAATCGCGATGGGATAGGCTGTGGTCGCGTCCAATCATCAACGCGCACGATCTCTTACACGCTTTTACGTGGGGATACTGCGGTTTAGTGCGGCGAGCGTCGAGCAAAAGCGGTGAGCAGAGATAATGTGTTTTCGAAGTGATCGTATAAGAGCTTCCCGGCAACAACGATAAGAGTCGCAGCCAGCAATAGCCGCAGTGCTGGTTCGGCAACGCGGACGGCGAAATAACTGCCGATAATAATGCCGGGCAACGAACCGGCAAGCAGCGCAACGATGATATGCGGATCGACGGTACCGATCATCCAGTGCCCTGCTCCGGCGATGAGTGTGAGCGGCACGGCATGCGCAATATCCGACCCGACGATTTTGCCCATCGGCAGCTGTGGGTACAAAATCCAGAGACCCTAGGGCGGAGACACCGATGGCACCGGCACCGACCGAGGAAATAGTTACGAGAACCCCGAGAATGACACCGACGATCACCGTCACGATGGCCGTGCTGCGATCATCCAGCGTAGGAAATCTGCTCCGATAGAATCGCACAATAGTGCTGCGGAAAATCAAAACACCGGCGGTCATCAACAATGAACCACATGGGACTACGGTAATCAGGCTGCGCGCGGCTTGGCTCTGGTTCACGAGCGATAACAAGGCGAGCGTGACCATGGCTGACGGTGCACTGCCGGCTGCCAACCTTCGCGCGACCTGCCATTCGATGCTGCGCGCGATCCCGTGTACCACGCTACCGGCAGTCTTGGTGGCGGCCGAGTACAGCAGGTCGGTACCAACGGCTGTCGCCGGATGAATGCTAAACAGCAAAATTAACAGAGGCGTCAATAGCGATCCGCCGCCCACGCCAGTCATGCCAACCAGCAGCCCGATGCTGAAGCCCGTAAGCGAATACAGCAGATCGGTCATGTATGGGTCTGTAGCAAATCTGCAGTGCCTTGGCTCAGGCGATAACGACGTCCTGCCCGCGAATGTTTCCGGTAGAAGTCTCAGCGCAGGCTCCGGCTGGCGGTCCGGCTACCTTGCAGCATTCATGCTGCAATTTATATCTGCACCGATGCAATCGAGAGCATCATGATCGATAGCAGTAACGAGAACTCGAAATTCCGGAATAGATGCGTGTACTGCAGCCCGGTTTTGAGACATCCGGCTGGGCTTATTCAGGCAGCCAACTTTAGATCGGCCATTGCGTTCTGATCAAGCTGGCTTTGAGCGGCTCGTACCGGCGCTGGGGTACGATTACCGTGGCGGGCGAGGAGCCAGGTTTCGTTGTAGTGCCGGCCAACCACGAGCGCGGCAGAGGGAGCTGGTTTCCAACCGAGGCCCCCTGGTACTTCAAGAAGGAGATGCCATGTCGCGGCGAGCGACACGTTCGCCTACCCACGACTGTACTTCGTCGCGCCCCACGCGACGCGACGCGCGCGAAGCTGTACCCGCTTAGGAATAGGCCGGCGGCTTCGTCGAGCCGAGCAATGTGCGCGAACGAGTACGTGGGGTGCGGCACGGATAATTGAGACACCCGGCTGAGGTAAATTGAACCTCAACCGGAGTGTTACACATGACGAATGATGACGGTCGCAAGCCCGAAGGGGCGCCGGAGCGCTCCCCCAAAGCTGGCGTGGGCGGTTCGGGGGTCGACGGGAATGGCCCCAAGCGCTTTTCTGTTCAGCGCAAGATGGCGATTGTCGCGCGACTGTTGCGCGGCGAGCCGCTGAACTGGTGGCGCGGGAGACGACTGTCTCGATCGCCAGGCTCAGCGAGTGGCGCGAGCGTGCGCTCGCAGGCGCGGCTACAGCCCTGAAAGAACGCGAGCGCGATGACCGCGACGACGAGATCGCCCGGCTGAAATCCAAGGTGGGCGAGATCACCATGGACAACGAAGTGCTCTACGCCAAGATCGAGGCGCTGGAGGGTAAAACGCCCTTTGGCCCACAGGAGGTCGAGACTATTAGCCAGACACTCTCGCCCTCCAGTGCTCGCTGTTATGGCATGGCGCGCGTCGCGCGGGTGTGGAAAGATCGCGCCAGCGTCTATCGCTCTCTCAAGGAGACGCCGCCGAACACGATCGCCCGTCGCCCTGGTCCGGTCGGCGCATGCTCGGACGCGGAACTGGCAGAGCATATCCGCCAGCACATAGCCGCCTCCCTCCCGCCTTCACGGCGAGGGCTACCGCAAGTTATGGGGGCGCGGTTGCGCTTTGCTGGCGTTCGCGCGAGCCCCCGTCGTGTGCGACGGGTGATGCGCGAGAACGGCCTGCTTGCGCCGCACCGCGTTGGACGCACCGAGACCAAGCCACACGATGGGACGATCATCACCGACAAGGTCAATGAAATGTGGGGAACAGACATGACGCAGACGATCACCATCCGGGAAGGCCGAGCCAATGTCTTCGTCGCCGTGGAACACGCCAACTCGGAAGTCGTCGGCATTCATGCATCGCGGTCGGCCAATCGCTTCGAGGCCTTGGAGCCGGTGCGCCAGGGGGTGCATCGCTGCTTCGGAGCCATCGCGCCCGGGGTGGCGTGTGGATTGAAGCTGCGTCACGATCATGGTTCCAACTACATGTCCGGCGATTTCCAGGACGAGATCGAATGCCTGGGGATCGAAGCTTCGCCCTCCTTCGTGCGACAGCCCGAGGGCAACGGCGTCGCAGAGCGCTTCATCCGAACCTTGAAAGAGAACCTGCTGTGGGTGAGAACCTTCGACACCATCGAAGAGCTGCGAGCCGCACTCGTCGAGTTCGCGGCTCGCTACAACGAAACTTGGCTCGTCGCTCGGCACGGCTATCGTACCCCAGCCCAGGTGCGAGCCGTCGACGCAGGCTTGATCCGAACACAACGGCCGATTTAAAGTTGGCCGCCTGAGCAGGGGCGCTTGCGTGCACTTCAGCCGCTCCTGGCCGTCGAATTCTTGGTGGCAAACGATGGTTGGGTGGCAGGTCCTGTCAAGGCCGTCAGCCGCCGAGGCGGGGGCCGCAGGACCGCCTTTACAGGACCTGCCATCCAGCCATACTCGGCCACCGAGGTCGACGGCTGGCAACATGAGCTCAGCCGGGTGTCTCAAAACCGGGCCGCAGTACAGGACGGCGTGCCACGGACCTGGGCCGGCGCACTGCCGAGGTTAGGCCCGGCACCGTGCTGGGCCGTGAATGGAACGGCCGGATGCATCGGGTGGCGGTGCTCGCCGATGGCTTCGCCTGGAACGGCCAGACCTATCCCAGCTTGTCGAAGGTCGCCTTGGCGATCACCGGCACCCGCTGGAACGGCCCGAAGTTTTTCGGCCTGCGCGATAAGTTATCGAAAAGGTCCACAGCATGAAGACCGCCCCTCCGAAACGCGTTCGCTGCGCGATCTATACCCGCGTCTCCACCGACCAAGGGCTTGAGCGGGACTTCAACTCCCTCGATGCCCAATATGATGCCTCGCAAGCCTATATCCGGAGCCAGGCGCATGCCGGATGGACCCTGCTGCGAGCCAAATATGACGATGGCGGGTTCTCGGGCGGCAACACCGATCGACCGGCCCTGCAACGGCTCCTTGAGGACGTGCGGGCCTGCAAGGTCGACGTGATCGTCGTCTACAAGGTCGACCGCCTGACCCGCTCATTGGCCGACTTTGCCAAGCTCGTCGAGCTATTCGATGCCCACAATGTGTCGTTTGTCTCCGTCACCCAGCAGTTCAATACGACCACCTCGATGGGGCGACTGACCCTGAATGTGTTGCTGTCGTTTGCCCAGTTCGAACGGGAGGTCACCTCCGAGCGCATCCGCGACAAGATTGCCGCCTCCAAGCGTAAGGGGCTGTGGGTCGGCGGCATGGCGCCGCTCGGCTACGACACCAAGGATCGCAAGATATCCGTCAATGAAGCTGAGGCGGAACAGGTCCGAAGCATCTTCTCCAGTTATCTTCGGCTTGGCAGCCTTAACCTGCTGATGGCCGATCTGCGCCAGCAGGGGATTGTCACCAAGATTCGCACCCTGAAGACGGGGGAGAGAGCAGGGGGCATCCCGTTTACGCGGGGACCGCTCGCCTATCTGCTTCGCAATCGGTTCTACATCGGAGAGGTCGCCTTCAAAGGTACCGCTTGCGCGGAAGCGATCAACGAGGGCCGAGACGGGACACTTCCGGGACACTCGTGTGGCCTACTGAGGCTAAGCTACTGAAATCGTGGCGCGCCCGAGGGGATTCGAACCTCTGACCTTTGCCTTCGGAGGGCAACGCTCTATCCAGCTGAGCTACGGGCGCCGCGCCGACCGTGCCGATTGGTCGCGAGCGGGCAAATTATCCGATCACCGGTAGGTGGGCAACTCGGCGAATGGCGGCAAGTCCGCAGGCCAGCCGGTCAGACGCTTCTTCGCCGAATCCAGTCCGCGCGTTCCTGCGCCCGCACCATATCTTGGCGCGTCATCACGCCAAACATCCAGTCGGACGCTCTTTCGCCAAACAGCCCGGTCCCGCGCATTTGCGCCGGTGAGCGGGAGCGCCGCGGCGGTCGTCATCCATGCGGGAGGTCGAATCTTTGCGCCCACGCGCGCCCCTCGCATGCGCTATGGTCCGCTCTCGAAGTATTCGCACGGACGAGGATCATGCAGATCGAGGGCAAGCCCTGGCGCACCATTTGGCTCGAAGCCGACGGCCGGTCGGTCGGCGTGATCGATCAGACGCGGCTGCCGCATCGATTTGCCACCGTGCGCCTGACCACCCTCGAGGAGGCAGCCTGGGCGATCAAGAGCATGGTCGTGCGCGGCGCCCCGTTGATCGGGGCCGCGGCCGCCTACGGCGTGTGCCTCGCGCTCAACGCCGACGCTTCCGACGCGGCGCTCGATCACGCCTGCGATGTCCTCGCGACGACCCGTCCGACCGCCGTCAATCTCCGCTGGGCGCTCGCCCAGATGGCTGCGGCGGTTCGCAACCAGCCACCGCGGGAGCGCGTCGCGATCGCCTATGCGCGCGCCCAGGCGATCGCCGACGAGGATGTCGCCATCAACGCGGCGATCGGGCGAACGGGCGTCGCGCTGATCGAAGCCGTGGCCCGGCGCAAAAGCGACGCCCGCGTCAACGTGCTCACCCATTGCAACGCCGGCTGGCTCGCAACTGTCGACATCGGAACCGCGACGGCGCCGATCTACACGGCGCACGACAAAGGAATTCCGGTGCATGTCTTTGTCGATGAGACGCGTCCCCGCAATCAAGGCGCCGCGCTCACCGCTTGGGAGCTTCAGCAGCACGGCGTGCCGTGTACGGTCATCGCCGACAACGCCGGCGGTCACCTGATGCAGCACGGCCAAGTCGACCTGGCGCTTGTCGGCGCTGACCGGGTCACCGCGCAGGGCGATGTGTGCAACAAGATCGGGACCTATCTCAAGGCGCTCGCCGCGCACGACACCGGCGTGCCTTTCTACATTGCCCTCCCCTCCCCGACGATCGACTTTTCGATGCGCGACGGCCTCACCGAAATCCCGATCGAAGAGCGCGGGCCTGAGGAAGTAACTCACATCACCGGGATGACCGCCGACGGGCGAATCGAGACCGTGCGGATCGTCCCGCCGGAAGCGGCGGTTGCAAACCACGGATTCGATGTCACGCCTGCGCGTCTGGTCACTGGCCTGATCACCGAGCGCGGCGTAATCGCGCCGCAAGCCGACGCGCTCGCGGCGGCGTTTCCGGAACGGGTGGAGAGGGGATCGTCCCCTCCTGGCTTGTGACCAGTCGTCCCCTGCTAGGTCACTTGTTGGCCCGCTCGAACTGGCGGAGCAGGTCGTTCCCCCGCTTGACCGCGCTATCGAGGGCATCCTTAGCGGTCTTCTTGCCGGACAGCGCCTGCTCCAATTCGTCCTCGATGACGTCACGGATGAGTATGAACGAGCCGAGCCTGATGGCCTTGGAGTTCGCCGTTGGCGTATTCAGCGTAACCTGCTTGATCGCGATCGCCGCGCCGGGATTGGACTCGTAAAACCCCTTTGCGCGCGTGAGTTCGTAGGCTGCCGTGGTGATCGGAAGATAGCCGGTGCTGCGGTGCCAGTCCGATTGGACTTCCGGCTGCGAGAGATATGCGAAGAACCGCGCGACGCCGCGGTATTCCCCATCGGGCCGTCCACGCAACACCCAGAAACTTGCGCCGCCGATCATTGAATTTTGCGCGGTGGCGCGAATGTCGGGCCAGTAAGGAAGCAGTCCGTAGCCAATCTCGAAATTGGCTTTTGCGCGAAATTCGGCGTTGAGCGCCGAGGAGCCGAGAAACACTCCGCATTCACCCGCCTGGAATTTCGGCTCTGCCGTGGTCCCGCGCCCGCCATAGTCGAACAGCTTCGTTTTTTGCCACGCCGCGAGCGCGGCGACATGTCGGACCAGCGCCGGATTGTTGATGGTCAACTCGGCATTCAGGCCGCCAAGCCCGTTCGATTGGGTCGCCAGCGGCAAATCGTGCAGGGCTGAGAAATTCTCGATATGAACCCACGACGGCCAATGACTGCTGAAGCCGCAGGATGCACCGGCGCGTCGCAGCCGTCGCGCAGCCTGCTCGACCTCGGGCCAGGTCCGAGGCGCGACCTTGTCGTTGAGCCCGGCCTCGCGAAACATGGATTTGTTATAAAAGAGGATAGGGGTCGAGGCGTTGAAGGGATACGAAAGGAGGTTGCCGGTTAGATCGGTATAGAAACCGGCAATCGCGGGCAGGAACTGGGCGGTGTCGAAGGCCTCTCCAGCATCCTGCATCAACTCGAACACGGGATAGATTGCGCCTTTCGCCGCCATCATTGTCGCGGTCGCGATTTCGTTCACTTGTACGACCGCCGGATGGGTGCGGGTCCGCATGGCGAAGATGGCCGCAGTCACCGTCTCGGTGTAGCTGCCTTTGTACATCGGGACGATGCGATAAAGCGATTGCGAGGCATTGAAACCCGAGACGATGCGTTCGAATTGGCGGCCGAGTTCGCCCGGCATTGCATGCCAGAGCTGGATATCCATAGCCGCTTCTGCTCGGCCAGCACCCGTAAACAAGGCGAACGCGGCCGCCACAACCGCAGTTAAGTGCGTTCGCCTCAGCGGCAGCATCGGCAACCTCCGCGCGAATTCTGGCTCATCGGGTGCGCGATTTGCGGCCATCCGTGGGACGGTCCCGTTGAACCTCTCGCCGCACGATCACCACAGACATGGGGCAGAAGCGCGATCGGATGATGTCGTAGTAGCCATCGGACTGGCCTTTCGGTAGAGTTTTGCGCGCACGAACTGAAGTTCAATCGATTGACAAGGCATCCGAATTTTGTCCTCAGCATGGAGCGCTTGCATCCTGGCGGTGGTCCTTGCGGCGGCGGCGCAGCCGTCGGCGGCCGCCGCGCGGGAATTCCGCGTTGCGGACACCCAAACCGCTGATTACCCGACCGTCCAGGCGGTGGTCCTAATGGGCCGCCTGATCGAAGAGCGAACCAAGGGGCGACACACCATCCGCGTCTTCCACTCGCGCCAGCTCGGCGAGGAAAAGGAAACGATTGAGCAGACGCGCGTTGGCGCAATCGATCTCAACCGGACCAACATCGCCCCCCTGGCCTCTTTCGTCCCGCTCGCAACCGTGCTCGGCCTGCCGTTCCTATTTCGTTCTATAGATCATCTGCATGCGGTGCTCGATGGTCCGATCGGGGATGAGATCCTGGCAAGCTTCGGGTCCCAGGGCTTCATTGGGCTGACCTTCTACGATTCGGGAGCGCGTTCGATCTACACCCGCAATCGAGCGGTTCACACTCTCGACGATCTCAAAGGCCTGCGCCTCCGGGTGCAGCAGTCGGAGCTCATGATCGATATGGCGAAGGCGCTCGGTGCTGTGCCGGTTGCGCTTCCGTACGGGCAAGTCGAAACTGGACTGACCACCGGCCTCATCGACGGGGCTGAGAACAACTGGCCGTCCTATGTGACCACCGGCCATTACAAGATCGCACGCAATTACACCGTGACTGAGCATACGATGAGTCCGGAAGTTCTGATCATGTCGAAACGCGCTTGGGAAAGCCTCTCGGAGGAGGACAAAGCGATCTTTCGCGAAGCGGCGCGCGAGTCGAACCGGTTCATGCGCCTGCGGTGGACGGAACTCGAGGAACAGTCGCGCCTGCGCGCGCTCGCCGCCGGCAACCTGATCATCACCGAGTTTCCCCGGCAGGCGTTCCAGGAGGCCATGGCGCCGATCTACGCCAAAGCGAAGAGCGATCCAGCGCTCGCCCGGCTGATTGAACGCATACGCCAAGTTGAGTGAGAGACGGTCCTTGGCGGTCATCGCACAAGATCATTCCCCCGCGTCGACGACCTCTACCCGCACGCCAGTCGGCGGCTGGAGCTTCGATCTCGAGCGCCTCGTCCGCGCCTTGCCGATCGGGTGGCGGATCCTGTCGATCGCGGTGCTCAACTCGGCCGTGGTCGCCATCCTGGCCGGCCTGATCTGGACCGGCGGGATCGCGCTTACCCGCGCCTGGGACGAATTGCGGCAGGTGCGTGAGTCCGACGTGCTCCTGGTTCTGCTCGAAGGCGAGGCGGGTCGCCTCCAAAATCTCATCCATCGCTACATCAACGAGCCCAACCCGGAGACTTTTGCGGAAATCCTATTGGTGCGCGAGGCTGTGCTCGGCACGTTGCGCACGCGCAGCCCCGCCGATCCGATGCTCGCTTCGGCGATGGTCGACCTCGCCGGCGTGACCGAACGTTTCCTCGACGGCTTCAACGAACTGCGCGCCGTGCAAGCGACCATCACCCATATCTACGAGGACGAGGTGCTGCGGCCGGCGCGCGAAATGGCCGGTCTCTACTCGATTCTCGAAGGATCGATCGCACAGCAGGATGCGTTGATCCGGCCGTCGCTCGTCAAGTCGCGAGAGGCCTTCACAGCCTCTGTCGTCGCGGCCAACGCCTATTACCTTTCGCTCGCCTCGACCGCCGTCGAGGAGGCGCAGCGCAACACCGAGACGATTGAGAAGACCATTCCGGTCATGATCGACCTGGCCGAAGACGAGCTTCAACGAGCCTCGCTCAATGCGCTGAGCCAACGGGCGCGGTCGCTGCGCGTCGGCCTGAGCAATCTCGCCGCGAAATTTGCCGCCCGCACCCAGGTGCTGCGCACCGCGATCGACGGCAATCAGGCCACGATGATCTCCATCATCGACGGCCTCCAATCCCAGATGCGGCAGCGCGAGCAGCGCGCGCAGGCGAGTTTCGACCGCACGATGACCGATATGTTTCACACCGTCGTGCTGGTCGCCGCCGGCTTTCTGTCGGCGATCGTGATCGGCGGGGTGATCGTCGCACGCAGCATTCGGCTGCCCCTGCGCGAGCTGCAAACCGCAATGCACGCGATCGTGTCGGGACGTTACGGCCGGGTGATCGAGGACACCGAGGCGCGCGACGAGATCGGCGACATGGCGCGCGCCGTGGAGGTGTTTCGGGAGAATGCGATGGCCAGACGCAGGGCGGAGATCGAACTGCGCGCCTCAAAGGAGCGCGCCGAGACTGCGCTCACGGAACTGCGCGACACGCAGAAGAGCCTGATCGACGCCGAAAAGCTTGCCGCCTTGGGCGGGCTCGTCGCCGGCGTCGCGCACGAGGTCAATAATCCGGTCGGCATCAGCCTTACCGTCGCCTCGAGCCTCGTCCGCCGGTGCGACATGTTCGCCGCCGAGACGAAGCAGGGGTCGCTTCGCCGGTCGCGCCTCGACCAATTCATCGGCAATGTCGGCGACGCGGCGCGCCAGCTCGTCGCCAACCTCCACCGCGCCGGCGACCTGATCCAGTCGTTCAAGCAGGTCGCGGTCGACCGCAGCCATGCCGAGCGGCGCGAGTTCGACCTGGGCGAGGCGACCGAACAGATCGTCGCCAGCGTGCGGCCAGTCTTGCGCAAGGCGCAGGTCGGGATCGAGCTCGATATCCCGCCCGGCATCGTCATGGACAGCGATCCGGGGTCCTATGGCCAAGTGCTCACAAACGTGTTCCTCAATGCCGTCAACCATGCCTTCCCGGATGGACGCACCGGCAGTATCAGGGTCAAAGTGCGTCCGCTCGGCGAACACGATGTCGAAATCATCATCGCCGATAACGGCGTCGGCATGAGCGAGGAGGTTCGACGGCGCGCGTTCGATCCCTTCTTCACGACGCGGCGGAGCCAAGGGGGGACCGGGCTCGGCCTGCACATTATCCACAATCTCGTGACGCAGAGTCTCGGCGGTCGACTGTCTCTCGTCTCCGCACGGGGGAGGGGGACGACAATTCGTATCGTCCTTCCGCGCGCAGCGCCGCACCAAACCCCTTCGGCCTCCGCGCTGCAAGCGATGGACGAAGCCCATGGCTGACCCCAACGATATCATCGATCTCATCGAGGACTCGGACGGCCAACGAGCCTGCGAGCCGGGGCCGCGCTGGAAGGTAGTCATCATCGACGATGAGCCGGCCGTGCATGACGGAACCCGCTATGCGCTCAGCGACTATTCGTTGAACGGTCAAGGACTCGAAATCCTATCCGCCTATTCGGCCGAGGAAGGGCGGGCTTTGATGCGCGAGCACCCGGATGTCGCGGTGGCGCTGCTCGACGTGATCATGGAGACCGACAATGCCGGCCTCGACCTCGTCAATTACATCCGCAACGAGCTCAAGAATGAGACCGTCCGCATCATTCTGCGCACCGGCCAGCCAGGTCAGGCGCCGGAGCGGCGGGTCATCGTCGATTACGACATCAATGACTACAAGGCCAAGACAGAGCTGACGGCTGACAAGCTGTTCACCTCGCTGACCGCTGCGCTGCGAAGCTATCAGCAATTGCAGCGTATGATGGAGACGCGGCACGGCCTGGAGATCATCGTCGACGCCGCCTCGACGCTATACGACTTCAAGTCGATCCAGCGCCTCGCCGAAGGCGTGCTCACGCAGCTCGCTTCGTTGATCAATGTCGACTGTGACGGCATCCTCGTGTGCCACGACAGCGGACCGGCCGATCACGCTTTCAATGTGCTGGCGGCTTCCGGGTGCTACACGCCCTACATCGGAGCCGACACGGCGAAGGCATTCGATGCGGAATTGCGTCATTGGGTCGAGCAAGCCTTTCGCCAACGTGGCCATCAATTCGCCGCGCAGTGGTCGACGCTCTATATCGGCACTGCGAGCGAACGCGAAGTGGTCGTGGTGCTGCATGCCAGGCGCCCGCTGTCCGACACCGATCAGACGCTGGTCGAACTCTTCGCCAGCAAGCTGTCCGTCGCCTTCGACAATGTCATTCTCTACGAGCAGCTTCAGGAGGCGAATACCCGCCTGGAGGAGCGCGTCAATCAGCGCACGCGCGAGCTGACCGCGGCGAACCGCCGTCTTGCGGCGCAATGGGCGCGACTGCAGCGCGCGAACTCGTTCAAGCGAGAAATCCTCGGCACGGTCGCCCATGACCTGCGCAATCCGCTTTCGGTGATCATCGGTCGGGCGGAGATGCTCGAGCGCATGCTCGCCGACCCCAAACGTTCTATGGAGAACGCGGTCGCGCAGATTAGGCACATTCATAACGCCGCCGACCGGCTGACCGACATGGTTGAAAGCCTGATCACCGATGCCATGGCTGATGCGCTGAACATCACCATCCGGCGCGAGCCGGTCGATCTTGCGGTCATCGTCAAGGACGTTGCGGAGGCAAATCAACCGCTCGCCGCGAAGAAGCAGCAACTCATCCAGGTGTCCGCTCCGGCAGGAAAGCCGATCGAGTGCGACGGCGACCGGATTCGCGAGGCGATCGACAATCTGATCAGCAATGCGATCAAATACAGCCCGATCGGCGGACGCATCGAGTTGTCGCTCGACCTGCAGGCGGACGGCGCGCATATTCGCGTCAAGGACGAAGGACCTGGCATGTCCCAACAGGACATTTCCCGCCTATATGGCCGTTTCCAACGTCTGTCCGCCAAACCGACGGGAGGCGAGAGCTCGATCGGGCTCGGCCTGTCGATCGTCAAGCGCATCGTCGACCTGCACGGCGGCGCGATCGACGCGGAGAGCGCCGGTCCGGGGCACGGGACGACTTTCACGCTGACGCTGCCGGCGGCAAAAGAGAACTCCGCCGCATCGGTCGGCTGATCCATCCCGATTTTATTTTTCGCGGGAACTGAGGAACGCCGGCTTGCCCTGGGCAAGATCGGCAAGAAGCGCGTCGGTGTCAGCGCCGAGCCGCGGCGAGGCCTGCTCATAGGTGAGCGACGTGCGCGAAAAAAGGATCGGCGTGCGGACCCCCGGGACGGTGCCGCCGTCTGCATCGGGAGCGGGCAGATCGAGCCGCATACCGCGGGCGACCACCTGCGGGTCGGCGAAGACATCGGCGATGTCGTGAATCGGCCCGGTCGGGACGCCGGCTTTTTCAAACGCAACGAGCAGTTCCGCTCGCTTCATGCGAACGGTGCGGGCGGCGATGCTCGCAACCAATTCCGCCCGCGCGGCAACGCGCCCCGCATTCGACTGGTACCGCGCGTCCGCCGCAAGCTCAGGCAAGCCAAGGACGTCGCACAGACGCAGGAATTGCCCATCGTTGCCGACAGCGATCACGATGTGTCCGTCGGCGGTCGGGAAGACCTGATACGGCACGACGTTCGGGTGTGCATTTCCCATCCGTTTGGGAGAGACTCCCGACACGAGATAATTGAGCGCCTGATTGGCGAGGACGCCGACCATGACGTCAAGCAGCGACATGTCGATATGCTGCCCCTGCCCGCTGCGTTCGCGCTCAATCAGCGCCGCCTCGATGGCGACCGCCGCATACATGCCGGTAAAGACATCGGCGAAGGCGACGCCGATCTTCATCGGCTCGCGATCCGGCTCGCCGGTAAGATGCATGATGCCGCCCATCGCCTGGATCAGGTAGTCGTAGCCAGGACGCGGCGCGTACGGCCCGGTCTGCCCGAATCCCGTGATCGAGCAATAGATGAGGCGCGGATTGATCGCCCGCAGGCTGTCGTAATCGAGCGCAAACGGCTTGAGGCCGTCCAGCTTGAAATTCTCGATCACGACATCGGCTTCGCGCGCGAGCTTATGCACGAGCTCCCGACCCGCCTCGGTCTCGAAATCGGCGAAGACCGATCGTTTACCGCGATTGGTCGAATGGTAATAGGCGGAGTCGAGCTGCTCGCCATTGCGCCCCCGGACAAAGGGCGGTCCCCACGTGCGGGTGTCGTCTCCCGTCCCCGGCCGCTCGACCTTGATGACCTCGGCGCCGAGGTCGGCCAGCAATTGCCCGGCCCACGGACCCGCGAGAACGCGAGCCAATTCGAGAACGCGAACGCCGGCAAGAGGCTTTGTGTCCATGGAGGTGCGCTGGGCGTGAAGGCGACGAGTTCGAAAGTCGTTCCTAATAGCGAAGGTCGGGCCTACCGCCAATCGCCAATCAGGCCGGTCGGATATCTCTCACGCATTCGTGGTGCGCTGGGGCAAGTCCGCCGTAAGGTTTAGCGGAGGCGGGCAAACGCCGCGCAGGGTCTATCGCGCAGCGTCAGGACTCCCCGTCCTCGGGCCGGGTAAGCACGTGCCCGCATTCCTCGCATTGGTAGGAAACGAGTTCCGGATTTCCGCCAAGTCTGGGAAGACGGCGCGCAAACCGCATCATTGCGCCACAATAAGCGCAATCCGGCAAACGCAGATTGCCTTCCTCCGATGATTCCATATCAGCCTGACGTCGGTCGTTAATTTGTTGGCGTACAATCGAACGCGACGGGTCGGGAGGCAATTCCGGCAATATACCTAAGGAATATCCTTAGCTTGAACGTGTCCTATGAGCGCATTTGCGCCCACCCAAGTCCTTCTTTTGTGCGTTGCGGAGAATTGCTTACGCGTTTTTGCTAAGGGCGATTTTCGAGTGACTGACCAACGCACCGAACGTTCAAGGACAAACGGCACGAAGAGGCCTCATGCCTTCTGCCGTTCGCCCCCTGCCATCATTCCCAGTTCGACCAGCACGCGCTCCGCTTCGTTGATCGCATGATTGCCGGACGGCACGCCGCAATACAACGTGGATTGCAGGATGATCTCCTTGAGCTCGTCGATCGACAGACCGTCGTTCAGCGCCGCGCGCACATGCAGCTTGAACTCCTCCCAACGGCCGAGTGCAATCATGCTGGCGAGCACCATGCAACGGCGGGTCTTGCGGTCGAGGCCGGGACGCGTCCAGATCTCGCCCCAGACGATCCGCGTGATCATTTCCTGGAACTCGGTATTGAAGGCATTGCGGTTCTCGAGCGAGCGGTCGACCCATGCATCGCCGAGCACCTGGCGGCGCACCGCCATGCCTTTTTCGTAGCGTTCATCGGCGTCCATCTGCGCCCTCCTGAGGGGTCCCGGTTCGCGCGGCCTCGGCACCGGCGTCAACCCCCTCCCGGACGCCAGCCCGGCGGCGCGAGTTCGAAACACTCAAACACAAAACCCGGCGCGACGGTGCAGCCGAGGAGCGTCCACTCCCCGAGACTCTCAGCGGCCTGCCAGGCACCGGCTGGTACGACGGCTTGCGGCTCCTCGCCGGCGGCCAGATCAGGACCGAGCCGCACCGTGGTCGTTGAGCGCCCCGGCGCGGCGATCGCGAGTTCGAGCGGCGCGCCGGCATACCAGTGCCACACTTCCGCAGCGTCGATGCGGTGCCAATGCGAGCGCTCGCCGCGTGCGAGCAGGAAATAGATTGCGGTCGAGCAGGCGCGTCCGTCGTCTCGCGCGCGATCGCGAAACGTCTGGCGATAATGACCCCCCTCGGGATGCGGCTGCAGCCGCAGGAGACGGATGACGTCGGCCGCATTCAGGGTGGTGTGGCGATGTAGGTCCATGCAAAAGCGTGGCCGAGGCGCTTCACTTCGTCAATCAGCTTGGCGTCGCGCCCTTGTGCACAGCGGTAGCGTTCGGTCTCGATGAGGAACTGGGCCTTGGCTGGATCGGTCTCGACGATCCAGCCTTGCGGATAGATTTTACCCATCTCCTGCTCGCGCCAGGGAATGCAGGTGATAACCCGCGGCATCTCGGCGGCGAGCGTCGGGTCGGTCCTCAGCCGCTGCTCCAACTGACGTACTGCTGTGCTGCCCGCGGCCGACCAGAAGTCCAGCTCAAAGCGCTCGTAAGCCCCCCAAATCCCGCCGGTAACCATATTCGTGGCGACATATTCGAGGGGATGCAGCATCACCATCAAGACGATCGAATACACGACTTGCGCCCCGCCCAGGACCGCCGCGGTTCGCGGGAAGCGGACGATCAGCGGGGTCATCCGCTGCAACCCCCAGCCGGCGAGGATCGCGAGCATGGGGATCGTAAACAGGACATGGCGAATGCCGTCATAGTGCGACATGGACGTCAACGCGATGATCGCGCCCGGCGCAACCGCCGCGACCAGGACGACCAAAATTGCGCGCGAACGCGCGAGCCACAGAGCGGGCGCTTTCAGTCCGGCTAAGCCGAAGCGCAAATAGCGCGATACGGCTTTGCCTGCGAGGCGCACGAGATTGGTCAGACCGGCGACACCCGCGACCACCAGCAAGACGAGGAACAACACGGGCAGCCGCGCGAGAAGCTGTTCGGGAATGTACCATCCGGGCAATGCGGTCGTTGCCAGTGCGCGTCCCCATGACGGAAATTCCATGATCAACTGAATTCGCGCAAAATGCGTATACGCCTTGGCGAACTGGCTCAGCGGATTGCCGATATGCAGCCACGGCCACAGCGCGTACGCGACCGCGCATGCGATCGCGACGGCGGCCGAGAAGCGAAGTGCGATCCGCAGCACCGCCGAGGCGCCGCCCCGCTCCAGCCAAAGCACGCGCTCCAACGCGCACAGGGCGAGCGCACCGAACAGATAGGCGAAGGTAATGACGCCGCCCGTGCGCGTGCCGAGCGCCAGTCCCATCGCGAGTCCGGTCACGACGGTCGCGCGCCAAGACGGCACGCCACGCCGTGTCATCATGACGATCGCAAGCGTCGACCAGGACATGGCGGCGAGAAACGGCGTATCGATCGGCGCGAAGAAGAGAAGACCGTACAGGTAACCCGTGATCAGGCAGAGTACGACTGCAGTGAGGCCCGCCCATTTCCCTGCCGCCAGCCTGCCAAGCGGAAGCACCGCGGCAATGCCCGCAAGTCCAACCACGAACGTGACCGCGTGGCGCACTGTGAGCGGGCTTGCGAGACCGAGAGACTGTACGGCAGCCGTCACCATCTGCGCCCACGGGCCGTACATCGCCATCTCCTCGAAGGCGAACTGCGAGCGATCCGTAAAGCCGCTGGAATACCAAGCGAGAGCTTTCGGCCCGTAATCCTCGGTGTTGAACTCGTCGATCGTGATGCCGTAGTCGCTCGCGGTGGCGACTCCGAATACGAGCGCAAGACCAAGGATGGCGCAGCCGACCATCAACTCGGCATCGAAGGTCCGCGCGGCTTTCTGCTTCTCGCTCGGGCCGATCGCGCACATGCGGAGTTCAGAATCGGTTCTTCCGCTGCCGCAACTCGCCGAACACCTCCGCCGGGGGCCTCCCCATTAGCCGCACGGCCGCCGCGACCTCCGGTACGTCAGCGCGGAGGAACGGGTTTGCTTGTTTTTCGTCGCCGAGAATCGCCGGCAAAGTAGGCCGGCCGGCTGCAATCAATCGATTGACCTCTTCATCGCGTCGCTGGAGGGCCTTGTTGTCCGGTTCCACCGTGAAAGCGAAGCGGATGTTCGACTGAGTATATTCGTGCCCGCAATAGAGGCGCGTATCGTCGGGCAGCGCGCGCAGCTTGAGGAGCGATCCCCACATCGTGTCCGGAGTGCCTTCGAACAGCCGGCCGCAGCCGATCGAAAACAGCGTATCGCCGACAAAGACAATCTTCTCCTTGGGAAACCAGTACGCGATGTGACCTGCGGTGTGTCCCGGAGTTTCGATCACCTGCGCCTCGAGTGAGCCGACCCGCACCACGTCGCCCTCGCTGACGCTAGCGTCGGCCCCGGCGATCGGTTCCTTTTCGTGGGCCGGAACGATCACGCGACAGCCGTGCCGCCCTTTCAGTTCGACGACGCCCGCCGTGTGGTCGCCGTGGTGGTGCGTCACCAGGATATCGGTGAGGCGCCAGCCCCTCTCTGCAAGCGCGGTTTCGACGGCGCGCGCCTCCGGCGCATCGATCGAAGCCGTCGCACCGGTCGCCGGATCGTGAACGAGAACGCCGTAATTGTCGTTCAGGCACGGAAACAAATGGATTTGCGCGGACATGGATCGTTCCGGTTTGTCGAGGCGCGAATGCAACAAAAACGCCGACCAACGCCAATCGCGCAGCCGGCGGCAACCGCTCGAGCGTAGCTCAGCTCCGCTCAGGCGTAAACGCGCGGCCTTCCTTTCGCAGAACCTCGGCGAGCGCCGCAAGCCTCGGATCGAATGGAATGTCCTCCATGGAAACGGGAAGACGCCGTCGCCAGTTGGGATGCTCGCTGATCGTGCCGGGAACGTTGACCTGATCGGATATGTCAAACATGTCCTCCGCCGCAACGACCAACAGCCGGCTCGGCGTGCGGGCGAGGAAGCGGACCATTTCCAGCGTCGACGGCTGCTCCACCGCGCATTCGCGGGCGAGCGCCTCGGTCATGGCGCGGTGCGCGGCTTTTCGCTCGGCCTCGGTTTCGCCAGGATCGATGCCGAGGCCGTGCTTGACCGCGAGATCGTGGCTGCCGAGCCAGCCGGGAAATGTCGGCAGGTCATGGGTGCTGAACGACACCAGCGCCTGGACCGGGTAGCTTGGAGGCGGCCGAAACGCGCCGTCATGCTCCCGCTCGAACAGCATCACGCGATACGACCACACGTTCCAATCGGCGAGCGTCTCGCGGAAACCGTCAGGCACCGTGCCGAGGTCCTCGCCGACGACGATACAGCGCTGCGCGTGGCTTTCCTGCGCGACGACCGCCAGCATCGCTTCGAGCGGAAAGCGCACATAGGTGCCTTCGTTCGGCTTGTAGCCGCGGGGGATCATGTAAAGCCGGTTGAAGCCGAGCACATGATCAAGCCTAATCGCGCCGGCATAGCGCATGACTGCACGCAGCGTCTCGCGCAGCAGGCGGAAGTCGGTTCTCGCAAGCACGCCCGGATGGAACGAGGCAAGACCCCAATCTTGCCCGGCGGTATTATAGAGATCGGGCGGGGCCCCAGCCGACAATTCGCGCACATAGGCGCCCTGGTTGCTCCATACATCGGCGCCGTTCGCGGACACGCCGACAGCCACGTCGAGATAAAGGCCGATCGGCATCTTCTGACGCTTCGCCAGATTGGAGCACGACCGCAGCTGTCGATCGGCGTTCCACTGGATAAAGGCGTGGAAGTCCATCTCCACCGCTTCGCTGCGCCACAGCCCCGCGATCGCGTCCGGGGTGGGGACCCGCCATTCCTGCGGCCACTCCCACCAGGGCGGACCGAAGCGCTTCTGCAGGGTGGCGAAAGCAGCGAAGCCGTCGATCAGCGGCGCACGCTCCGCCTTGAAGGCGGCGAAATCCTCACGCCGTTCGGCGTTCGCTCGCTCGCGGAATGCGTCATAGGCCACGCGCAACGCCTTCAGCTTGACGGCGATCACCCCGGCATAATCGACCAGATCGGTCGCGCGCAGCCGCGCGACCTCCTCGGCAACCCCGGCGGCGGCGAGGCCAGGAAACTCGCGCACCGCTTCCACATCGATGTAAAGCGGATTGAGGAAGAGCCGGCTCATTGGCGAATAGGGGCTGATCATCCCCGGATCGCCGAGGCCGATGGCATGCAGCGGGTTAAGTCCGATCCCGGAGGCGCCAAAATTTGCGGCAATCCGGACGAGCTCCTTCAAATCGGTGAAGTCGCCGATGCCCCAGTTGCGACGCGAGCGCAGCGAATAGAGTTGCGCGGCCAGAACCCAGACGCGTTGGCCGTCATTGAAAATCGCCGGCTGGAATGCTTGCGCCGGCGCGACAATGACCGGGCGGCCCGCCTCTCGTGCATCCTGTCCGTCGAACACAAGCCGATAGGACCCGACCCGCAATTTGGGCGGCAGACTTACCGCATGCTCGTGGCAGGACCCATGGGCGACCGCCTGCCCATTGTCCACCAGTCGCCAGCCCACGCCTTCGCTGCACGCGTTCTCGAGGCGGTGGCCGCGACCCTTGCGCACGACCTGGACCGGCGGCATTTCCGCCGCCCCCGCCGCCTTGGCGTTGCTCGCAAGGACCGCCACGATCTCCCGCAGCGCGCCCTCGCCAGGCGAGCGCTGCGTGCCAAGCGCATCGAAATAAGTCGTCTCGACGCCGAAGGTCTGCGCCTCCAGGCTGAGTTGGTTTTCGTCCGCCATGAGTTGGGATCGTTACCTGCTATTGGTGACCGAGGCGCGCCCGGCCGGGAACCTCGGAAGAAACGGAACCACCAATCGAGCCCTCGAGGCCAGCGAAACATAGCGGGACGGACGAATGGTGCAACACCTTCATCGCAGCCCCCGGCGCTCCCGCTGCTCCTCGCTCCGATTTGATCAAAGCCCGAACGGACGGTTGTATTTCGTATATTTGCTGGGTCACGGGAACCGCGTAAGCCATGCAACGTTCCGTCCCAACATTCGCCGGATTGCCCTTGACGCATAAATCGCGGCTGGTTTGAGGGATTTTGATGCACGTCTCGGCCCGCCCGCACCGATTTCCGGCCACTTTTCTCGTCGAAACGCCTTTGCCATCCCGGTTGGCGGCTTGGGTTGCGTTCGAGCGCGGCGGACTTTATGAATCCGGGCCGCATGGCGGCGACTTGCCGCTTGAGCTTGGGTGTGTGAACCCCGCCGGGAACCTCCCGGCAAGCGGTCAATGCATGTTAAGCCGGGCGCCTAGCCTATAGCAGTGGGTCCGCACCCCACCCACCTGATCCTCGCCTCGAAGCGTCGCCGCCATGAACCTTGTTTCCGACATCACCGCACCCGCGGCAGTGGATACGCCGAGCGACCCGCTTTGGTATAAGGACGCGATCATCTATCAGTTGCACGTCAAAGCCTTTTACGACAGCAACGACGACGGGATTGGCGACTTTAACGGCCTGACGCAGCGGCTCGATTACCTCCAGGATCTCGGCGTCACGGCGCTGTGGCTGCTGCCCTTCTATCCGAGCCCGGGCCGCGACGACGGCTACGACATCGCCGACTACCGCCGCATCAATCCCGACTTCGGCTCGATGAAGGATTTCCGCCGCTTCATGAGCGAGGCGAAGCGTCGCGGATTGCGGGTGATCACCGAACTCGTGATCAATCACACGTCCGACCAGCATCCCTGGTTCAAGCGCGCGCGCCGCAGCAGGAAGGGGTCCGGCGCGCGCGACTGGTACGTGTGGAGTGACACCGACCAGAAATATCTCGGCACGCGGATCATCTTCACGGATACGGAAAAATCGAACTGGACCTGGGACCCGGAAGCGGGCGCCTATTTCTGGCACCGCTTCTTTTCCCACCAGCCCGACCTCAATTACGACAATCCGCGCGTCTTCTGGGCGATGGTGCAGGTGATGCGCCGCTGGCTCGACTTCGGCGTCGACGGCTTCCGCCTGGACGCCATTCCCTATCTGTGCGAGCGCGAAGGCACCAGCAACGAAAACCTCCCCGAGACGCATGCCGTGATCAAGCGGCTGCGCGCCGAAATCGACTCCCATTCGCCGAATACCTTTCTGCTTGCCGAAGCGAACCAATGGCCGGAGGACGTCCGCGCCTATTTCGGCGAGGGTGACGAATGCCACATGGCGTATCACTTCCCGCTGATGCCGCGCATCTATATGGCGATCGCCCAGGAAGACCGTTTCCCGATCATGGACATCCTGCGGCAGACGCCGGACATCCCGCCGAACTGCCAGTGGGCGCTCTTTCTGCGCAATCATGACGAGCTGACGCTGGAAATGGTGACCGACGCCGAACGCGATTACCTGTGGGCGACTTATGCGGACGATCCGCGCGCGCGTATCAATCTCGGCATTCGCCGCCGCCTCGCGCCGCTGATGGACAATGACCGGCGCAAGATCGAGCTGATGAAGAGCCTGATGTTGTCGCTGCCGGGCACGCCCATCTTCTATTACGGCGACGAAATCGGCATGGGCGACAACATCTATCTGGGCGACCGCAACGGCGTGCGGACGCCCATGCAGTGGACCTCGGACCGCAACGGAGGCTTCTCCCGCTGCGATCCGGCCAAGCTCTATCTGCCGGTGATCATGGACCCCGTGTACGGCTATCAGGCCGTCAATGTCGAGGCGGAGTCGCGCAGCATTTCGTCAATGCTGAACTGGATGAAACGCATGATCGCCGTGCGCAAGACCAGCAAGGTCTTCGGACGCGGCACGATGACTTTGCTCCGGCCGAGCAATCGCGCAGTCATGGCCTATCTACGCCAATACGGACAAGAGGTCATTTTGTGCGTCGCCAATCTGTCGCGCGCGGCCCAGTCGACCGAGATCGACTTGTCGCCGTGGCGCGGACGGGTTCCCGTCGAGATGCTCGGCCGCTCGCGTTTCCGGCGGATCGATGACAAGCCGTTCGTGGTGACCCTCGCACCTTATGGTTTTTTCTGGTTCCTGCTGACCGAGGAGGCTGCCATGGCGAGCGCGGAGACGATCGGTGCGCGGGAATGGGTCACTATCGTTCTCGACCGAGGATGGCGCTCGCTGTCGGAAGGACGAACCGGCCACCAGTTCGAACGCGAGGTCCTGCCCGGTTTTCTCGCCACGCGTCGGTGGTTTGCCGCAAAAGGCTCTCAGACCGGCGCGCCGCGGGTGGCCGCCGTGCTTCCGCTCAGCGAGGGCGACTTGCCGCCCGGGCTCGCTTTGGTCGATCACGCCTCGCCGCGCGGAATGATCCGCTACGTTTTGCCGCTCGCCGTGACCTGGGGTGAAATCGACCGCGCGAGCGCGCCGCCTGCTTCCGTGATCACCCCGGTGCGCCAGGCGAACCGGGAAGGCGTGCTGATCGATGCGGCGGCCGAGCGCGATTTCATTTCGTCGATCATCAGCGATATTCGGGCGAGGCGCGTGATATCCACCGCGCACGACATTCGGCTCGAGCTGCGACCGACCCGCCGTTTCGCCTCCCGCGACCTGCCGCCGATCGCCCATGTTCGGGCCAGCGGAGTGGAGCAGTCCAATTCGACGATCCTCGTGGACAGCTCCTTCGTGCTGAAGTTCTACCGGCGCCTCTCGGTCGGGACAAACCCGGAACTTGAGATGGGCCGTTTCCTGACCGAGGTGGCCGAGTATCCGAACACGCCGCCGCTATTGGGGACGATCGAGTTGGTCGAACGCGGCGAGCGCTCAGCCGTCGCGGTGCTGCACGAGTTTGTCGAAAACCAAGGCGATGCCTGGGCGCACGCCGCCGGCTATCTCGACCGATTCCTCGAAGAAGCGAGCATCCTGCCCGACCTCCCCGCCGCTGATACGCACGCGACCTATCTCAACCGGGTTCGACAAATCGGCCGACGCACCGGCGAGCTGCATCTCGCGCTCGCCAGCGCAGGAACAGACCCCGCATTTGCGCCCGAGCCGGTAACCGGCGAGGACATCGCGGACTGGACGGCCGGGCTCGTTAGCTCCGCGGAAGTCATGTTCGAGGAACTTGCCCGTCGCTACGACCGGCTCGGCCCCCGCGCGAAGCCGATCGCGCGCAAGCTGTTGGCGCGACGATGGGAAGCGGTCGAGGAAATGCGCGGCCTGCTGCCGCCAAGCATCGATGTCGACAAGGTCCGACAGCATGGGGATTTCCATCTCGGGCAGATCCTGATCGTCAAGGACGACGTGCATATCGTCGACTTCGAGGGCGAGCCTGAACGTCCCTTCAATGACCGGCGGCGCAAGTCGCCGTCGGCCCGCGACGCCGCCGGTTTCATCCGGTCACTCGACTATGCGGCGACTGCCGCTCTGCACAGAATCCTCGAAACTTCCGTCGACAGCCCCGAACGGCTCTTGCAGGCCCTTGAACTCTTGGCGCAATGCAGCAACGGATGCATTCCTTGTGAGCATGCGCAATACGGCCGGCGCGAGCAGGCTGTGGCCGCAGGATGCGGACTTGGCCGACCGCCTGTTGCGATTCTTTGTTTTGGAAAAGGCCGTTTACGAGGTGGGGTATGAATTTGCCAATCGTCCCGACTGGGTCCACGTCCCGCTCTCCGGGCTGTGGCGGGCATTATTTCCCGGGGAAAGCGTCTAGCCATGCATGAGGTATCACCAGAGGGGTTAGCCATTATCGGCGGTTATCACGCCGATCCTTTTCGTTATCTCGGTTCGCATTTTGAGCACGGCACGCATATTGTGCGCGTTTTCCTGCCGGGAGCGCGCGCAGTTCGTGTGCGTTTCAAGGATGACCAGGAGGCGGAGCTCAAACGCATTCACGATGCTGGGCTGTTTGTCGGTCCAGTGCCCTCCGGCGCGCGCGATTACCGGCTGAGGGTTCGCTGGCACGGTCCGGACTTCATCGAGTCCGAAGACCCCTACCGGTTTTCCGCCGTGCTGTCTGATCTCGACCTGCATCTGATGGCCGAGGGCAACCACCTTCAGATCTACGACAAGCTCGGGGCCCACCCGATGGTGCATGAAGGCGTCGCCGGCGTCGCCTTCGGCGTGTTTGCGCCTAATGCCCGGCGCGTCAGCGTGGTCGGCGACTGGAACTTTTGGGACGGGCGTCGCCATGCCATGCGAGTACGCGGCAACGGCTTCTGGGAAATCTTCTTGCCCGACGTGACCGCGGGTCAGAAATACAAATTCGAGCTCCTTGGCTCCGACGGACGGCTGCGGATCAAGTCGGACCCCTATGCCTTCTCCGCCGAGGTGCGCCCTTTGACCGCCTCGGTCGTCGTCGACCCGGCGACGTTCCCGCCCATCGCGCCGGCCCCCGCGGGTTTAAACCGGTACGACGGGCCGATGTCGATCTACGAGGTCCATCTCGGCTCGTGGCGGCGCAATCCGTATATGAACAATAGCTGGCTGACCTACCGGGAACTGGCCGAGCAATTGCCGCCCTATGTCGCGTCGATGGGCTTCACCCATGTCGAACTGCTGCCCATCGCCGAGCACCCGTTCGATGCCTCCTGGGGTTATCAGCCGACAGGCCTGTTTGCGCCGACCAGCCGGTTCGGCTCGCCGCATGATTTCTGTCTCTTGGTGGACGGCCTCCACCGTGCGGGGATCGGGGTCATTCTCGACTGGGTTCCTGGCCACTTCCCCGACGATGATCACGGGCTTGCCCAATTCGACGGCACGGCGGTCTATGAGCATGCGAACGCCATGCAGGGCCGGCATCTCGACTGGAACACGCTGATCTACAATTACGGACGGCGCGAGGTTGGAAATTTCCTGCTCGCCAATGCGTTGTTCTGGCTCGACCGCTTTCAGATCGACGGCTTACGCGTCGACGCGGTCGCTTCCATGCTCTATCTCGATTACAGCCGCCCGGAAGGCGGCTGGATTCCCAATCGCTTCGGCGGACGCGAGAATCTCGAGGCGATCGATTTCCTGCGCCGGTTTAATACCGAGGTGTTTGGGCGCTTTCCCAACGCAACCACTTTGGCGGAGGAATCGACCGCCTGGCCGCTGGTCTCGCGCCCGACCGACATCGGCGGGCTCGGTTTCGGCTACAAGTGGAACATGGGGTGGATGCACGACACGCTGCGGTACATTTCCAAGGAACCGGTCCACCGCAAATTCCACCACAATGACATCACGTTCGCCATGCTTTACGCATGGTATGAGAACTTCGTCCTGCCCTTGTCCCACGACGAGGTGGTGCACGGCAAAGGCACGATTTTCGGACGAATGCCGGGCGACCACTGGCAGCGTTTCGCCAATCTGCGCGCCTACTACACCTTCATGTACGGCCATCCCGGCAAGAAGCTCCTGTTCATGGGCAGCGAGTTCGCGCAGAGCCGCGAATGGCACCACGACCACAGTCTCGACTGGCATCTGCTCGAATATCACGAGCACAAGGGCATTCAGACCCTCATACGCGACCTCAATCACCTGTATCGCTCGACGCCCGCCCTCTACCAGCTCGACTCCGAGCCGGGCGGATTCGAGTGGTTGATCGTCGACGACGTCGAAAATAGCGTGTTCGCCTGGCTAAGGCGCGCCCGTGACGGCTCGTTGTGTTTGATCGCGGTCAGCTTCACGCCGGTCGTGCGCTATGATTATCGTATTCGAGTCCCCTTCGCCGGCGGTTGGCGGGAAGTGTTCAATAGCGACGCCGCCGTTTACGGCGGTTCCAATGTGGGCAATGGCGGACGAATCCAGGCCGAAGACACCGGCGCCGGTGGCGTCCTCAGCCTAATTCTTCCCCCACTTGCCGGGGTCGTGCTCGTACCGGAGTTCTGATGCAAGTCAGGCCAGGCTCGCCCTTTCCGCTCGGTGCGACTTGGGACGGCCGCGGTACCAACTTCGCGATCTTCTCGGCGAATGCCGAGAAGATCGCGCTGTGCCTGTTCGATCGAGCCGGACGCCGCGAGCTCGAGCGTGTTGTGTTGCCCGAAGTCACCGACGACGTCTGGCACGTCTATTTGCCGGAAGTCGTTCCGGGCCAAGTCTACGGCTACCAAGTCTACGGCCCCTACGAGCCCGAACGCGGCCACCGCTTCAATCATCACAAGCTGCTGCTCGATCCTTACGCCAAACGCCTGATCGGCAACTTCGTGTGGAGCGACGCTCACTTCGGTTACCGCACCCGCAGCGCCCGCGCCGACCTGTCGTTCGACAAGCGCGACAATTCACGAAGCATGTACAAATGCGTCGTGGTCGATGACGCCTTCACTTGGGGCGACGACCGCAGTCCACGCACGCCCTGGCACGAGACCATCATCTACGAAGCGCATGTGCGCGGGCTGACGATGCAGCGCAAAGACATCGTGCCCGCCTGGCGCGGAAATTTTCGCGGCCTCGGTTCGCCGCAGATGATCGAACACCTGCATAGGCTCGGCGTCACCGCGATCGAACTCCTGCCGATCCATGCGCATATCGACGAGTATATGCTGGTCGAGAAGGGGCTGCGGAATTATTGGGGCTACAGCACGATCGGCTATTTCGCGCCGGAGCCGCACTTCGGTTCGGCTGACGCCGCGCTGGAGGATTTCAAGGCGACGGTCGCCCAATTGCACCAAGCGGGGATCGAGGTGATCCTCGACGTGGTCTACAATCACACTTGCGAGGGCAACCACCTCGGGCCCACGTTCGCGTTTCGCGGGATCGACAACGCATCCTACTATTGGCTGAAGCCGGACGCGCCGCGCTATTACGACGACTTCACCGGCTGCGGCAATTCGCTCAAACTCACCCATCCGCGCGTGCTGCAGATGGTCATGGATTCACTGCGCTACTGGGTCGAGAAATGCCATGTCGACGGATTTCGCTTCGACCTTGCGACCACGCTCGGCCGCGGCCCCAACGGGTTCGATCCAAATTCCGGCTTCTTCTGCGCCATCAGCCAGGACCCGGTGCTTGCGCAGGTCAAGCTGATCGCCGAGCCATGGGATGTCGGCTGGGGCGGCTATCAGCTCGGGGCCTTCCCGCAGGGCTGGTCCGAATGGAACGACGCGTTTCGTCGAACGCTGCGCTCATTCTGGCGCGGCGACCATAATCAGATATGTGAGCTCGCCGCCCGGATGACCGGATCGGCGGATCGCTTCCGCTATCACCGGCGGCTGCCGCGGACGAGCATGAATCACGTCGCCGTTCATGACGGCTTCACGCTCGCCGACCTCGTCAGCTATGCGCATAAGCACAATGCCGCCAATGGCGAGGATAATCGCGACGGATCCGAAGATAACCAAAGCACGAATTGGGGCGTCGAAGGCCCCACCAATGACAAGGAGGTCCTCGAGGCGCGCCGCCGCGCCAAGCGCGGTCTCCTCGCATCGCTCTTTCTCGCCTATGGCGTTCCCCTGATGCTCGCCGGCGACGAGGTCGGCAATAGCCAGAACGGCAACAATAACGCCTATTGCCAAGATAACGAGATTGGCTGGGTCGATTGGCCAGCCGACGGGCGCAAGAATGACGACCTCACCGACCTCGTGACGCAGCTCACCGCCTTGCGGCGCTCTTTTCCACAGTTGCAGGGCCAACGGTGGCTGATTGGCCATCGCGGGGGCGGCCATTACGACGTAAGATGGATCACTCCGCTGGGAACAGAAATGACTGAAGCGGACTGGGCAGTAACGGAGGCTCGCTTCCTTTCCTACGTGCTGGCGTCGATCGAGCCTTCGGGCGTTCCTTTGTTTATCGTTCTCAATGCGGCGCCCGAGCCGGTCGAGGTCGTCTTGCCAAAATGGCCCAGCTGCAACAGCTGGGCCCGAGTCTTGGGCACGGTCGTGGACAATAGCGAACCCGGGGATTTCAAGATTAAGATCGGGACCAGCCATGTGGCGCCAGCCCAGTCGGTCACCGTTTTTGCAGGAACATCATGACGGCCTCTCCTCTGTTCAGCCCGGGACTGTTCGGACCTCGTCTTGATTCGAAGGGGGTCACATTTCGTCTGTGGGCGCCGGCGGCGACCTCGGTCGACCTGGTGACCACTGAAACGCAGCCGATGCGTCGTCATGGCGACGGGTGGTTCGATCTGCGCGTGCCGGGGATTGGCGCCGGCGCGCGCTACAAATTCCGCATCGACGGAGAGATCGACGTTCCCGATCCGGCCTCGGCGTTCCAACCTGACGACGTGAATGGCGCGAGCGAGGTCATCGACCACGCCTATGCCTGGACGGCGCGCGATTGGCGCGGACGCCCGTGGCACGAGACCGTCATCCTCGAACTGCATGTGGGCAGCTTCACGCCGGAAGGAACCTATCGCGCGGCGATCTCGCGCCTCGATGATGTCGTCGCCGCCGGTTTCACCGCGATCGAGCTGATGCCGCTCGCCGATTTCTACGGCCGCCGCAACTGGGGCTATGACGGCGTCTTCCTTTACGCGCCCGATTCGACCTACGGCCGGCCGGATGATCTCAGGGCGCTGATCGATGCCGCCCATCAGCGCGGCCTGATGGTGTTTCTCGACGTCGTCTATAATCACTTCGGCCCGGAAGGGAATTATCTCGGCCGTTACGCGCCGCAATTCTTCACCGATGCCATCCACACACCATGGGGCTCGGCCATCGATTATGGCGTCCCGCAGGTGCGCGCTTTCGCCATCGAGAATGCGCTGCATTGGGTCGCGAACTACCGTTTCGATGGGCTACGGCTCGATGCCGTGCATGCCATCCTCAAGCGGGGCACTCCGTCAATTCTCGAGGACCTGAGCCGCGCCGTCGGGACATTCGCAGAAGCGAATGGTCGCCTGGTCCACCTCGTCCTGGAAAACGATGACAACGCCGCATCCCTGCTCGACCCGGCGGCCCCGGCGGCGCAGGGGAAGTATCGGGCGCAGTGGAACGATGATTTCCATCACGCCTGGCACGTGCTGCTCACCGCGGAAGGCAAGAGCTACTACCGCGATTACATCGAAGCGCCGCGCCGGCATGTCGTCCGCACGCTCGTCGATGGCTTCGCCTATCAGGGCGAGCCCTCGCCACACCGCGGCGGAATCGTGCGAGGCGAATGCAGCACCCATCTGCCGCCGACGGCTTTCGTATCCTTCCTGCAAAATCACGACCAGATCGGCAATCGCGCATGCGGCGAGCGGCTCGAAAAGCTCGCCAAGGATAAGCGAGGAATCGAGGCGGCGCTTGCGATCATGCTGCTCGCTCCTTCGCCGCCGTTGATGTTCATGGGCGAGGAGTGGGGCGCCGACCAGCCGTTTCCCTTCTTCTGCGATTTCGCCGGAGATCTGGCGGAGGCGGTGCGCAACGGTCGCCGCAAGGAATTCGCCGAGGAGTATATCGCCGGCAATCCCGATGAGATTCCGGACCCGCTCGCCGAGCAGACATTCCGTTCCGCCGTGCTCGACTGGACGGCCCGCGAGAGGCCCGCTCACGAGAAACGGCTTGCGCTCGTGACTGAGCTTCTCGCCACGCGCCGCGCCCAGATTGTTCCGCGTCTCGCACGCGGCGTAAAACCCGGCGAAGGAAGCTTCAAGGGACCCGTGCTGATCGCTCGATGGCCCGCCGAGGGGGGCAGGCTCGAACTCGTCGCCAACCTGTCGGCCGCATCGGCGCCGCGGCCGCACGCACCGGCGGGAACGCCATTCTGGGGCGGGCCGTCGCCGGCTGATCTGCCGCCCTGGGGCGTCTACTGGTCTTGGAGTCCGGCCTGATGCCGCCCGTCGTTCCGGTCGCCACCTATCGGCTGCAGCTTTCGGCCAAATTCGGTTTTGTCGCCGCAGCCGAGCTTGTCCCCTATCTGGCCGAGCTCGGCGTCAGCCATCTCTACGCCTCGCCCTTCCTCAAGGCGCGCGCGGGCAGCACGCATGGCTACGACATCGTCGATCACAATGCGCTCAATCCCGAGTTCGGCGGTGACGAGGCCTTCGCTACGCTGTCGCAGGCGCTCACAGCTGCCAATATGGGCCTCATTCTCGACTTCGTGCCGAACCATATGGGGGTGGCCTACGCCGATAACGCGTGGTGGCTGGACGTCCTCGAATGGGGATCGCGCTCGCCTTTCGCCAATTCGTTCGACATCGAGTGGGAAACGCTGCCCTACCGACCGCAGGGCGGAATTCTTCTGCCGATCCTGGGAAAATCCTATGGCGATGCGCTCGAGGATGGCGATCTCGCATTGAAATACGACCCGGCCGAAGGGTCGTTTTCAGTTTGGTATTACGAGCACCGTCTGCCCATCCGTCCCAATCGATACGGCGAAATCCTGAAGAATGTCGTCGCGGCGGCAGGTGCGGCCGAAGAAGAGGCCGGACGCCGGCTGCTCGACTTTGCGGGAAAATTTCCAGATCCGAACGCGCCGAGCCGCGAGCAGGCGCCCGCCTACAAGGCCGAACTTGCCGCGATCGAAGGCAGCGCCGAGGTGATCGAGCGTGGGCTTGACGCCTACCGCCCGAGCGCGACCGATCCGACGCGCGTCCTTCTGCTGCATCGACTGCTCGAGCGTCAGCACTACCGCGTGGCGCATTGGCGCGTCGCATTCACCGAAATCAACTACCGTCGGTTCTTCGACGTCAACGACCTCGCCGGCATCCGCGTCGAGGACTTGCCGACCTTCGAGGCGGCGCATCGCCGCGTCATGACCCTGATCGCAAGCGGGCAGCTGCACGCGCTGCGCCTCGATCATATCGACGGGCTGTCCGATCCTATGCAGTATACGCGCCGATTGTCGCGGCTCGTCCGCGCGGCGCGCGAGCCGGGAGCGCGAGCACGCCCGTTCTACGTCGTCGTCGAGAAAATTCTCGCCGACGGCGAGCCGATGCCGAACCTGCCGGGGGTCGCCGGCACCACCGGCTACGACGTGCTCAACATCATCACCCGCGTGCTGCTTGAGGATTCCGGCCTGCTGCAGCTCGACAAGTTCTACAGCGAGGCGATCGCCGGGCGGCGGGAAAGCTTCGACGACATCGTGCGGGACGCAAAGGGGCGCGTGCTGGAGACGATGCTGGCGAGCGAATTCACCGTGCTCTGCCGCCTGCTGTCGCGCATTGCGGCCGGTCACTGGCGCAGCCGGGATTTCACCCTTGAACGTCTGCGCGCCGCCTTGCGCGCCTATATCGTGAATTTCCCCGTCTACCGGACCTATATCAGCGGCGGGACCCTCTCGCCGGAAGACCGCGAAACGATCATCCAGACGATCGCCAAGGCGCGGGCGAGATGGTACGGCCCCGACGTCAACATCTTCGATTTCCTCCAGGACGTGCTCACCCTCGACCTGATCGGAGAAGGCCGCGCCGGCTACAGCAGCGCGCGGGTGAAGCGCTTTACCGGAAAGGTGCAGCAGCTCACCGGCCCAGTCATGGCCAAGGCGCTGGAAGACACCGCCTTCTATCGCTATCACCGGCTTCTCGCCCTGAACGAAGTCGGCGGCGACCCGGCCCTGCCGGCGATTACCGCGGGCGAGTTTCATCGGCGCATGCGGGCGCGCACCGCATTTCCGCAGGCAATGACCGCGACCGCGACGCACGACACCAAGCGTGGCGAAGACGCGCGTGCGCGCATTCTTGCGATCGCCGACCTCGCCGACGACTGGGCCGCCGCCGTGCAGAGGTGGCAAGCCTTGAATGAGCCGCTGGTTCGCCGCAGCCAAGGCCGCGTGCCTACGGTCGAGCACGAATACATGCTCTACCAGGCGCTGATCGGGGCGTGGCCGGCAAACGGGCCCGACCCCGGCTTCATCGAGCGAATGCAGAGCTATGCGGTCAAGGCCCTGCGCGAAGGCAAGCAGGAATCGAGCTGGCATAATCCCAACGAAGCGTACGAAACGGCGACCACGACGTTCATTGCGCGACTGCTCGACCGCGAGGGCTCCGCCGCATTTCTCCAGGACTTCGAGGAATTCACCCGACGGACGGGCCTCATCGGCGCGCTCAACAGCCTCACGCAGCTGACGCTGAAGGCCACCATCCCGGGCGTGCCCGACTTCTACCAGGGCACCGAATTCTGGGATTTCTCCCTTGTCGATCCCGACAATCGCCGGCCGGTCGATTTCGACGCGCGCCGGACTGCGCTGCAGGCGCTCGCGGCGAGCCCAGACTGGAGCGAGCTTGCCGCACAATATCCGAACGGCCTTATCAAGCTCGCGCTGACGCGCCGCCTGCTGGCGATGCGCGACGCGATGCGCGAACTATTCACCACCGGCAATTATGAGCCGATCGAGGTCGAGGGCACGCAAGCCCGTCACATCATCGCCTTTGCGCGCACGCTGCGGCGAGACGCCGTGATCGTCGCGGCGACGCGGCATTTCGCCCCTTTGACCGAGAACGGTCGCCGTTGGCTGCAGGCAAGCGATATCGACGCCTCGCTCAAGCTCGACGGCTACGTGATCAGTGAAAGCTATCTCGGCCTGGGCGCGCCGTCCCTGCAGGGACCGGCGCATGTGAGCGCGGTGTTCGGAGCGCTGCCGATTGCGCTGATGCGCGCCATCCGCCGGCGCTGACGCGCGACGCCGACCGGACAGGCGGCCGGCGCCGGCGTATCAGAGCACATCGCATGGCGTCGCGGATCGAAGATTATGCGCTGATCGGGGATTGCGAGACGGCCGCGCTGGTCGACCGGTCCGGATCGGTCGATTGGCTGTGTTGGCCCCGCTTCGATTCCGACGCCTGTTTCGCCGCGCTGCTGGGCGAGTCCAAACACGGCCGCTGGCGCATCGCCCCGAAGGACGAAGCCCGCATCAGTCGCCGCTATCGCGACAATACGCTCATTCTGGAAACGCGCTTCGAGACCGCCGACGGCGCAGTCACGCTTGTCGATTTCATGCCGCCGCGCAACGAGCGGTCCGACCTTGTTCGGCTCGTGGTCGGCGAGCGCGGCCGGGTCGCCATGGCGATGGAGCTGATCCTTCGCTTCGGCTACGGCGCGATCGTTCCATGGGTCGTTCGCACAGACGACGGCGCTTGGCGCGCGATCGCGGGACCCGACATGGTCGCATTGCGCACGCCGGTCAATCTCGTCGGACGCGACCTGACGACAGTCGCCGAGTTCAGCGTGACGGCGGGCGAGACGATTCCCTTCGTGCTCGGCTATGCGCCGTCGAACGGACCGCCGCCGCCGGCCCTCGATGCAGCGGCTGCGCTCCAAGCCACCGAGTCCTTCTGGCGCGACTGGGCCCAGAGCTGCCGTCCCGCCGGCGAATGGTCGGACGCAGTGGTACGCTCGCTGGTCACGCTCAAGGCGCTGATCTATGCGCCGACCGGCGGAATCGTCGCGGCGCCCACCACCTCACTGCCGGAAATGATCGGAGGCCCGCGCAATTGGGACTACCGCTTCTGCTGGGTGCGCGACGCCAACCTCACCCTGTCGGCGCTGATCAATGCCGGTTTTTTGAGCGAAGCGCGGGCGTGGCGCGAATGGCTGCTGCGCGCTGTCGCCGGAAGTCCGGATCAGCTTCAGATCATGTATGGGATCGCGGGCGAGCGGCGCCTCGCCGAATGGGAAGTCCCGTGGCTCTCGGGCTATGAGAATTCGCGGCCGGTGCGCATCGGCAACGCCGCCCATGTCCAACTCCAACTCGACGTGTTCGGCGAACTGCTCGGCACGTTCTACCAGAGCCGCGAGCGGGGCCTCGCCGCATCGAGCTCCAGCTGGGCGCTGGAAGCGGCTCTGCTCAATCACCTCGCCACTGTGTGGCGAGAGCCGGACGAAGGCATCTGGGAGATGCGCAGCGGCCCGCGCCATTTCACCTATTCCAAAGCTATGGCTTGGTGCGCGTTCGACCGCGCCATCCGAAGCGCCGAAGCGTTCGGCCTCGACGGCCCGCTCGATCAATGGCGAAGTCTGCGCGCCGAGATTCATGACGACGTATGCCGTTCCGGCTTCGATCCGCAGCTCGGCAGCTTCGTTCAGGCCTACGGCTCCAAACAGCTCGATGCGAGCCTTCTCTTGCTGCCCAAGATCGGTTTTTTGCCGATCGAGGACCCCCGCATCAGCGGCACCGTGCGCGCCATCGAGGATCATCTGATCGCCGACGGCTTCGTGCTGCGCTACCGCGCCGATGGGAGAACCGACGGGCTGCCCGAGGGAGAGGGCGCCTTCCTTGCCTGCAGCTTCTGGCTCGCCGATGTCTATATGATGCAGCAGCGCTGGAGCGATGCGCGCCGCCAGCTCGAACATCTTCTCGATCTTCGCAACGACGTGGGCCTCTTGAGCGAGGAGTATGATCCGCGCTCGCGACGGCTGGTCGGCAATTTCCCGCAAGCCTTCTCGCATGTCGCGCTGGTCAACAGCGCTTACCGGTTCATCGGCCGTCCGGGACAGTCGCCCACAGGCGACGCCGCCGCGGAAGAAAGCGCCGAATGACCGGTTCAACAATCGCAGGCCTGACTCTAGGCCGCCTCCAGCCGCGCCAGTTCCGTTTCGAATTCGAAGCACAATTGCGCGGCTTCTTCCTGGGGCAGCCAGTTCGTCAGCTGCGGAAAAATGGTGCGATAGAGCCGGACGCGCTTCGGCTCCCAGGGCAGTTTCTGCGCTGCCCGCGCCTCGGCCAGAATCCTGTATAGCTCGGCGCGAACTTCATCGGGATCGGCGCGATATTCCGGCGTAGGCGCGTCCTCGCCGAACAGGTCGGCCTGCTCGTCGTCGAAAAAAAGGTCACGTTGGCGGGACAAGGCCATCTCGCGCACGCTCCGCAAGCGAATCGGTGAATCATGCGCGATTTTTTCAATCCGTGCGAGCAGCACGTCCGACTTTTCAGTTCGAAGCCGCCGGATGGCGGGCGAGAATACTGTCAAGCCATTCGCGCACGTCGGCCGGTCGCGCGAAGCACCCGGCCGTGTCCTTGACGCGCCGCCCAACCGAAAACCCGACTCCGTTCACCGCAGACAGGAGCGGAAAGACCGGCTCGTCGGTCGCATCGTCGCCGATGAAGATCGGCCGCCGGTCGGCGAAGGGCGGCCCCGCCATCAGCTCGAGCACCGCGCTCCCTTTGTCAAATCCCTTCTGCTTCACCTCCACGACCGCCTTTCCGGGAAGCATTTCGACCGCACCAGGCTGCGCGCCGGCGCAGATGTCCGCCACCGCCTGCCGAACGGCTTCCCCTTTGTCCGGAGCAAGCCGGTAGTGCAGAGCAAGCGAATAGCCCTTGTCCTCGATGAGAATGCCCGGCCCGAGCTCGGCGATCCTCGCCAGCCTGCGCTTTAGCTCGGGATCCAGCGACGGCGCGCGGTTGGGATCGTTCGCCGCGCCGGGAAACCGGCGCAGCTCCGCGCCGTGTCCGCCGATCGCGGGAAGCTGGAGGGGCGCGAGCAGCAGATCGAGGTCGTTGAGCGACCGCCCGCTCACCAGCGCCAGCGCGCCGCCGGTCCGCTCGAACAAGCCCTGCAAGGTCTGCCGCAACGTCGGGGGAACCCAGACTTCGCGCGGCGTGGGCGCAAAGTCGAGAATGGTCCCGTCGATGTCGAGCAGGATGGCGACCCTGTCGAGATCGATGCGCTCCTCGGGAATGATATTCGTCAATGCGATCCGTCCGTGCGGTCTAATCGGCGGAGGCGAGCGGCCGCGCCACCAATTCGAGCGGCTTGCGCTCCGCCGCGATCCCGTACCGCCACTGCACCGTCGCCGCGGCGATCATCAGCCCCGCCCCCGCCAGATATCCGGCATAGACGATGGCGCGCGAGCCGGTGTCGATCAGCACGCCGAAAAGCCAGGGGCCGGCAACTCCGCCGATCCCGGTGCCGATCGCGTAGAAAAAAGCGATGGTGAGCGCGCGGATTTCGAGCGGAAAGGTTTCGCTCACGGTGAGATAGGCGGAGCTTGCGGCGGCGGAGGCAAAGAAGAAGATGACCGTCCACGCCAGCGTCTGCGTCTGCGCGGAAACCATGTCCTGCTTGAAGAGGTATCCGAAGCCGGCGAGCAGAAGGCCGGAGACCGCATAGGTGAAGGTAATCATGGGCCGCCGCCCAAGCGTGTCGAACAGCCGACCGAGCAGCAGCGGACCGAGAAAATTTCCCGCTGCGAAGGGCAGCACATACCAGCCGACGCCTTCCGCCGACACGCCGTAGAAATCGATCAGGATCAGCGCATAGGTGAAGAACACCGCATTGTAGAAAAACGCCTGCGAGGCCATGAGCGAGAGGCCGACCAGCGAGCGCGTACGGTAAACTCTGAACAGTGTGGCGGCGACTTCGGAAAGCGGCGTGCTGCGCCGCGTTTTCAGCCGCACGGTCGGCAGGCCTTCACGGCTTGGAACCTGCTCTCCATGGACGCGCCGTTCGATCCCGGCGACCACGGCCTCGGCTTCCGCTACGCGGCCATGCGTCATCAGCCAGCGCGGACTCTCCGGAATCCAGACGCGCATGAAGAAAATGACGACGCCGATCACAGCGCCGATCAGGAAGGCGAGCCGCCAGCCATATTCGGGATGCAGAACGGCCGGGTCCAGGACCACGATCGAACCCATTGCTCCAGCCGCTGCGCCGAGCCAGAAGCTGCCGTTGATCAAAAGATCAGTCCACCCTCGGACTCGCGCGGGGATAAGTTCCTGAATGGCGGAGTTGATGGCCGTGTACTCGCCGCCGATGCCGGCGCCGGTCAGAAACCTAAGCAGCGCGAAGCTATGGACGTCCCACGAAAGCGCGGTCGCCCCGGTGGCGAGAAGATAGACGGCGAGCGTGATGAAAAACAACTTCTTGCGGCCGAGTCGGTCAGTGAGCCAGCCGAAAAACATGGCGCCGAGCACTGCGCCGGCAAGATAGGCGCTCGTGGCGAATCCGACATCGCTGTTGGAAAACCGCAGAACGGGACTTTCCTTCAACGCTCCCGCCAGCGTGCCTGCCAACGTCACTTCCAGCCCGTCGAGGATCCAGGTTACACCCAGGGCCATGATCACGAGCCGGTGGAAATTGCTCCACGGCAGGCGATCGAGGCGCGCGGGAATATCGGTTTCGAAGACGTCCCCCGTTGCCAGACCGATCCGCCGCTCGGAGGGACGGGCCGGATCGTCGATTTTGCTGGGCGCTTCTCCTGGCGGCGGATCATCGATGCTGCCCAACTCGTCGACTGCGGACGGCGGCTCTTCCACCGGGCTGGGTTCATTTGGGCCGTGCGGCGGCTCGCGCAACGGTTGGCGCGGCGCATCCGGGCTACGCGGCGGTTCGCCGCTCGTCAGAATAGGTGAAATGTTCGGCACGCGGGCTCATCTGCATGGGTCTGCAGACAATCAACCAGCGGCGGAGACGTTCGTTCCTCGGGGTCGCCTGCCGGTTGCGGCTGATGTTGCGGCTGAGATGGCTTTGGAATGACGGCCGCCGTTGCGGCCTACCGCATCCCCCGCATCCGGTTGATCAGCTCCGGCGTCGGATAGGAATCGGCCGGGAGCCCCAGCTTGAGCTGCGCCTGCTTGATGGCGGCGCGGGTCGCTATTCCGATCTTGCCGTCCGGCGTGCCGATCTCGTATCCCGCCTGCGCAAGCATCTGCTGCAGCTCCTTCGCCTCTTCCGGCGTGACGGTTGGGATATTGGGCGCCCCGCGGTTCATCGGCGGCGCACCGGCGAGACGGGTCGCGTAATAGGCGGCCGTGGTCGAGTAGGCGAGCGAGGCGTTCCACTTCAGATAGGTCTGGAAATTGGGATAGGCGAGGAACGCGGGACCGAGCCGCCCCATGGGCAGCAGGAGCGAGGCAGGTAAATTATCAGCCGGCAGCGCCTTGCCGTCGCGTTGGGTCACACCCCATCGCGCCCATTGCGAGCGCGGATGTTGGATCGCGAGGTCGGCCTGATCCCAAGGAAGATTGGCCGGGACGCGGACCTCCTCGAGCCACGGCTCTCCGCGCCGCCAGCCAAGGCTCACAAGGTAATTAGCGGTCGAGCCGACCACGTCGGTCACGCTGCGCAAAAGATTACGGTGGCCGTCGCCGTCGTAATCGACCGCGTATTTCAAGTATTCGGAAGGCATCATCTGGGTCTGGCCAAGCTCTCCCGCCCAGGAGCCGATCATCTCGGCGGCGGCAAGATCGCCGCGCTCGATCAGCCGCAGCGCGTCGAACAGGTGACCGCGGAACATGTCCGAGCGGCGGCAATCGTAGGCAAGCGTCGCGAGCGAGCGGATCGCCTGGTCTTTGCCCATGCCTGCGCCGAAGTCGCTCTCGAGTCCCCAGAAGGCGACAATGACCGGCGCCGGCACGCCGTATTCCTTCTCGGCGCGCGCGAACAGATCGGCATGTTTCTTGATCAGCGCGGCGCCTTGCGTCAGGCGATAGGGCGCGAGCATCTTATCGGAGAACTGAAGAAAGCTCTGGGCGAAGAACCGCTGGCCGCGATCGATGTTCACGATGCGCTGGTCATAGACGAGGTAGGGCGCGGCGGCGGCGATCGCGTTGCGCGAAATGCCCTGGGCCACGGCTTCCTGCTTGAAGCGTTCGAGCCAGCTCTCAAAGGTGCCGCTTGTTTGGCAGGGCGCCGTGGCGGAGACCGCCGGAGCAACAAGCACGGCGGCGACGAGCACGGCGGCTGCGCTTGCAATCACGCGGTCGAAAATCATGCGTCGAGTCATCATCGGCCTCCCCGTAGCGGCATCCATCGCGCAAATCAGTCGGTCGCGCTCGCCGTGCCACTCGCATTCGACACCCCGGCACCCGTCGCTGCCGGACAGCGTCACGGTCAACTCGAGAGGCGCGCACGCGATGGCGTGCGTGGCAAATCGCGTCAAGGAAGCTTGTCGTATCCTTCGCCGAATCCCTTGAGGCTCATCGGAAAGCCGATGCCTTCCTCAGGCGTCTGGAAAATGAAGAAGGTTGCGGTCTGGCCGTTGCGCAGCTGCTTGACCAGATTATCGTCCATAACGACTTCGGCATAACAGCCGCGCAGGGTACAGCGCACGAAGCCCGCGCGCCCGACATCCGCCTGGTCGACTTTCAGCCCGAGCCCGGCCGGGAGCAGAACGCCGAGAGGCACTTGCACCCGCATCAGGCGCGTCTTCTGGTCTGCCGTGCGCAGCACGAGGACGGTCAGCCCGACATTGGCGCGGTCCTCGGCGACGACGCTCTGAAACAGGGCACATTGCTCGTTCTGCGCTCCCGGCGGTGTCTCGCAACGGATTTGCCAATCGTCGTGCACGGACTTCACCGCGCCCTGGGCAAAGGCTCCGGACGACGCGCCGATCGCCGAGAGAAGCAGCGACAACGGCAACGCGGCGGAAAGGAAAAGCCCCCGCTTCAACCTAACGCCAGAGAACGCGCTCATCATCAAGCTCCCTCTCCGAAGTCGCCGCTTCGAGCCCTGACGCCCCCCTAGACCGACGCATGCGCCTGGCTATACATGTCGCTTGAACCATGCCATCCGTGTTGCCATCGCAGCGCTTCGACCAAGCGCGAAAGCCGCTTCGTCGTGGTTGGTCGGGGGCGATGCGATTCTTTCTGCGCTTGATCATGAGGCACATTGCGAGTGGGGCGGAATTGTGGTTTGAGAGGCCCAGATTGCGTTTCCGTGCCACACCGCCGAGGCCAAACGCCACCGACCGATGCGCCTCACCGGGAAGCCCGTTCCCCGCGGTAATGGACCGGCGCCGAAAAGCCGATCACGCCCGCCGTGTCGCGAAAGGAGCCTAACCAACGATGCCGTCAATCCTTCGGTTGCTTACAGTGGCCACCCTTGCCGCCGTGTTTCTGTGCGGAGCCGATTTGGCCTGGGCCGGTCTCGGCCAGCCGTCTCCCTGGCAACTCGGCTTACAGGAGTTGGGCGCGCCGGTCATGACGGACATCATCAGGTTTCACAACCTTCTTTTATGGATAGTAAGCGGCATTGTTATACTCGTCTTGGCCCTGCTCGTCACCGTCATTGTGCGGTTTAACGCACGCGCCAACCCGGTCCCGTCGCGCACGACGCACAATACCTTGATCGAACTGGTCTGGACGGTCGTCCCGGTCATCATTCTCGTCGTCATTGCGCTGCCGTCGTTCCGGCTGATGTTCTTCCAGCTGAACACGCCGCCCGCCGATCTCACCGTCAAGGCGACCGGCAAGCAGTGGTTCTGGACCTACGCTTATCCGGACAACGGCAACTTCGAGTTCAACTCGCTGATGCTGCAGGACAATGAGCGTAAGCCCGACCAACCGCGGCTCCTCGCCGTCGACAACGAGATGGTCGTTCCGGTCAACAAGGTCGTGCGGGTTCAGACGATCGGGGCGGACGTCATCCACTCGTTCGCGGTGCCTTCGTTCGGCATCAAGATCGACGCCATTCCCGGTCGGCTGAACGAGACCTGGTTCAAGGCGACGCGCGAGGGGGTTTACTACGGTCAGTGCTCGGAACTGTGCGGCCGGGACCATGCCTTCATGCCGATCACGGTGCGGGTCGTCAGCGAGCAGGCGTTCGCAGCCTGGGTGGCTGACGCCAAGAAGAAATTCGCCGGCGCTGGGAATGGGCCGGTGACGGTGGCCGCGATGGCGCCGCCGGTCGCGGAATAATGCCAGGATCGACCGGGCGAAAACGACAAACTTCGAGGATAGAAGAATGGATGCGACGGTAAGAGCCCACGACACGCATCATGAGCATGACCACCCGACCGGATGGCGGCGTTATCTGTTTTCCACCAATCACAAGGACATCGGCACGATGTACCTTGTGTTCTCGATCATCGCTGGTGTGATCGGCGGGGTGTTGTCGATCGCCATGCGCCTCGAGCTGCAAAGCCCGGGGATGCAGATCTTCGCAAGCGCGCACACATTCAACGTGTTCGTCACCGCACACGGCTTGATCATGGTGTTCTTCATGATCATGCCGGCGCTGATCGGCGGCTTCGGCAACTGGATCGTGCCGTTGATGATCGGGGCGCCCGACATGGCGTTCCCGCGCATGAACAACATTTCGTTCTGGCTGCTGCCGGCGTCCCTCTCGCTGCTCGTGATCTCGCTGTTCGTCGAAGGCGAGCCGGGGTCGCCCGGGGTTGGCGCCGGCTGGACGGTCTATGCGCCGCTATCGACGTCAGGACATCCTGGGCCGGCGGTCGATTTCGCCATTCTATCGCTCCACCTCGCGGGCGCGTCCTCGATTCTCGGCGCGATCAATTTCATCACCACGATTCTCAACATGCGCGCGCCGGGTATGACGCTGCATAAAATGCCGCTGTTCGCCTGGTCGATCTTAGTGACCGCATTCCTGCTGCTGCTCGCGATACCGGTGCTTGCGGGTGCGATCACGATGCTTCTCACCGACCGGAATTTCGGCACGACCTTCTTCACCCCCGCGGGCGGCGGCGACCCGTTGTTGTTCCAGCACCTGTTCTGGTTCTTCGGCCATCCCGAGGTGTATATCCTGATCGTGCCGGCCTTTGGCGTGATCAGCCAAGTCGTCTCCACCTTCAGCCACAAGCCGGTCTTCGGCTATCTCGGCATGGCCTACGCGATGATCGCGATCGGCTTCATCGGCTTCATCGTTTGGGCCCATCACATGTATACGGTCGGCCTGACGCCCGCCGCGCAGGCCTATTTCGTCGCCGCGACCATGATCATCGCGGTGCCGACCGGGATCAAGATCTTCTCCTGGATCGCCACCATGTGGGGCGGCTCGATCGAGTTCAGGACGCCGATGCTGTGGGCGCTCGGCTTCATCTTCCTGTTCGTGATCGGCGGCGTCACCGGCGTCGTGCTCTCCAACGCCTCGGCCGACCGGTCGCTGCACGATACCTATTATGTCGTCGCCCATTTCCACTATACGATGTCGCTGGGCGCGACCTTCGGCATTTTCGCCGCCTGGTACTACTGGTTCCCGAAGATCACCGGCTATCTCTACTCGGAGTTCCTGGGCAAGCTGCATTTCTGGCTGTCCTTCGTCGGCGCCAACATGATCTTCTTCCCGCAGCACTTCCTCGGCCTCGCGGGCATGCCACGCCGCATCGCCGACTATCCCGATGCGTTCACCGGGTGGAACCACATCTCCTCGATCGGCTCCTATATTTTCGTGGCCGGCCTCGTGGTGTTCTTCGTCACCATCTATCAGGCCTTCGCCGCCAAGAGGTTGGCCGGCAACAATCCATGGGGCGCGGGCGCTACGACGCTGGAATGGACGCTGCCATCACCGCCGCCGTTCCATCAGTTCGAGGTGCTGCCGCGGATCAAGTGACACGGCTATGAGGCAAGCGATGTCCGTTCTCACCGACGGCACGACATTACCCCCTGCGACACTCCCGTTGCGGCGGCCGAACCGAGTTTGGCCGAGGTGCGGGACTTCATCGCGCTGATGAAGCCGCGAGTCATGTCGCTCGTTGTGTTTACCGCCTTTGTCGGAATGATGGTCGCGCCCGGCCATATCCATCCGGTTCTGGGCGTCGCCTCGCTACTGTGCATTGCCATGGGAGCGGGCGCGGCCGGCGCGCTGAACATGTGGTACGACGCCGACATCGATGGCGTGATGGGACGCACGCGGCAGCGCCCGATCCCGGCCGGCCGGGTGCAGCCGGGCGAGGCGCTCGCCTTCGGCCTGACCTTCGGCGTCGGCGCGGTGGCGGTGCTCGGCCTCGTCGCCGGATGGTTCGCCGCCGCACTTCTCGCCTTCACGATCTTCTTTTATGTCGCGATCTACACGATGTGGCTGAAGCGGTGGACCGCGCAGAACATCGTGATCGGCGGCGCGGCCGGCGCGCTGCCGCCGGTGATCGGGTGGGCTGTCGTGACCAACGATATCGCGCTCGCCCCGGTCCTGCTGTTCCTGATCGTGTTTTTCTGGACGCCGCCGCACTTCTGGGCGCTGTCGCTGCGCCGCTGCGAAGAGTATCGGCGCGCGGGCGTGCCCATGCTGCCGGTGGTCGCCGGCGCGACCGAAACGAAGCGGCAGATCCTCGCTCACGCGCTCCTGCTTGCGCCGACCGGCGTCGCGCCGTTCCTGTTCGGCTATGCCGGCCCGCTCTACGGGATCGTCGCGGTCGGCGCGGGCGCGATGATGGTGGCGCTGGCTTTGCGGCTGAAGACGGCGCGAAACGACAACGCCGCCCATGTCGCCGCCAAACGGCTGTTCGCTTTCTCGCTGTTGTATCTGTTCGCCTTGTTCGCGGTGCTTCTGGTCGACCACTGGCTTGGACGATGGCCCCTGATCAATCTCGGGTGAGCGTACGATGGGCGCACGCGGAAACGATGACGACCGCGGCGATCGCAGCGACGGGATCGTGCTCACTGAGGAACAGAAGCGCCGTCGGCGCGCACGTTCCGTTGCGATCGCGCTCGTCCTCGGCGGACTCGTGCTGCTGTTTTACGCCGTCACCATCGTCAAGGTGGGTCCCGGCGTGCTGAATAGACCGTTATGAGCCGCTCCGCCATGGACCAAAGCTCCCGCAATACCCTGGCCGAAACGAAGGGAAGACAGGGCGAGCGATCGGCGCCGTTGGACCAAGTGCGGCGGCGCGACCTCGTCATCGCCCTTGCGTGTGGGGCTTTTGTCGGACTGATGGTTGGCGCGGCCTATGCGTCCGTGCCGCTTTATAACTGGTTCTGCCGCGTGACCGGCTTCGGCGGCACCCCGCAAATCGCAAGCGCTGCGCCGGGCGAAGTGCTTGACCGCAAAATCACGGTGCGGTTCGACGCCAATACCGGTCGCGGCCTACCCTGGCGATTCGAGCCGGAGGTCAATTCGATCGAGGTCCGGCTGGGCGAAGTCGTGACGGTCTACTACACCGTGACCAATCAGTCCGCGCGCGAGACGACAGGCATGGCGAGCTACAATGTCGCGCCGTCTCAAACCGGCGGCTACTTCGCTAAAATCAATTGTTTCTGCTTTACCGAGCAGGTGCTGAAGCCGGGCGAGCGGCGCGAAATGGCGGTCGTTTTCTACGTCGATCCGGCGCTTGCCCGCGACTCCGATCAGGATGACCTCAACACGATCACCTTGTCCTACACATTTTATCCCGCGGCCGTGCCGCCGGGTGCAGCGTTGAAGGCCGTCCCTTCAGGGGGATGACACGCAATAAAGCAGCGGCGTTTCGTGCGCCGAACTGGATACGACGGAGAAGAACAAAATGGCCGAGGCGACTGCGAAACGCCACGACTACCACCTGGTCGACCCGAGCCCGTGGCCCGTCATCGGCTCGCTTTCCGCCTTCACCATGGCGGTCGGCGCCGTGTTCTGGATGCACAGTTACTTCTCGGCCGCGCCGATCGTGTTCGGCATCGGCGCGCTGGGCATCATCTATACGATGATCGGCTGGTGGCGCGACGTCATCCGCGAGGCGGAATTCGGCGGATTTCACACCGCGGTGGTGCAGATTTCGCACCGCTATGGGATGATCTTGTTCATCGCCTCCGAGGTGATGTTCTTCGTCGCCTGGTTCTGGGCGTATTTCAATACGGCGCTGTTCCCGCACGACGCCACGCAGGTCATGCGCACGGAGTTCATCGGCGGCGTATGGCCGCCCAAGGGGATCGAGACCTTCGATCCCTGGCATTTGCCGCTTCTCAACACGCTTATCCTGCTCACCTCGGGCACCACCGTCACCTGGGCGCATCATGCGCTCTTGCACGATGACCGGCAGGGCCTCAAATGGGGCCTCATCTGCACCGTCGTGCTCGGTCTGATGTTCACTTCGGTGCAGGCCTATGAGTATTCTCACGCGGCTTTCGGCTTTTCCGGCAACATTTACGGCGCGACCTTCTTCATGGCGACCGGCTTCCACGGTTTCCATGTGATCATCGGCACGATCTTCCTCATCGTTTGCCTGGCGCGCGCCTTCGCCGGCCAGTTCACGCCCAAGCAGCATCTCGGTTTTGAATTCGCAGCATGGTACTGGCATTTCGTCGACGTGGTGTGGCTGTTCCTTTTTTCCTGCATCTATGTCTGGGGCGCGGGCGCGCACGCGGCCGCCGGCGGACACTGACGCGATGCGCCTCCGCTGTGCGCGTACACGGGCATCGGCGTGATTTCTTGTGAGACGCGATTGGGTCGCCGGAGTTGATGGCGACCTTGAGCGAATTCCTTCCGGCGGAATCGAAATTCGCTTCCGTCGTCCTTCGTGGTCGTATGTTCCGCGGCTAACCTCTTTCCGCTGCGCTCAATAGTGCGCATTACCTATTATGCATTTAAGCGCGCAAGACCTCGAGCGGAAATGCGGCCGGATGGCCAGAATCGAGAAGAAGACCAAGCGTTATCCCACCGATCTCACTGACGAGGAGTGGGAGCGGATCGTTCCATTCTTGCCGAAGCCGGCGAGACAAGGACGCAAGCCCGGCGTGGACATGCGCGAGGTGTTGAACGCGATCAGCTACATCGCGCGGGCGGGCTGCGGCTGGCGGATGCTGCCGAAGGATTTTCCGCCCTGGCAGACGGTTTATTGGTGGTTCCGCCGCTTCATGCGCCGTTTCCTGTTCGTGACGATCCAAGACGTGGCGCTGATGATCGACCGCGAGCGGGCCGGGCGGGAGGCGAGCTCGACGCGCCGGTGTGGTCGACAGCCAATCGGTGAAAGCGCCGGCTGCCAAGGCCCGCGGCTACGACGCCGGCAAGAAGATCCACGGACGCAAGCGCCACATTGCGGTCGACACGGATGGACGGCTTCTCATCGTCAACCTGACGACGGCGGACATCGCCAATTCGGCAGGAGCGCAGACGATCCTCGACGACCATCCGCAGCGTTGGCGCCTGGATCAAATACCTGTTCGTCCAGACAAGCGTCTACGACCTGACGCAAGCTTATGGATAAGCGGCGATTCAAGGATTTCGTCGTCGAGATCCGTTCGCCGCATCCGACACATGAACCCGCTTCAAGGACTTGCCGTGCCGATGGGTCGTCGAACAGACCCGGCTGGATGACGCGATAACGCGGCTCATACGCGATTATGAGCAGCGCATCGACGTCTCCTAGGCCATGATCCGCGTCGCCCCGGAAGAACTCCTTCTCTACGTATCCCTCACTCCATTTCATTCTCAGATACCGAAGGCTGATCGTCTCATAAAGAAGGTCAAACATCTGGTCCGGTCTCTTGCCCGGAAATACCGGCCGCCATTGCGTCTTGTTGGGATTTCCAATATGCAATTCGCCCGGGTGAACGTGGCATTGGAAATGACTGTCGAACAGCTGGCTTAGCAGCGTTCCGCCGGAACGTTGAACCTGCGATATCAACACCAGTGGTTGGGTGATCTCGACCAAATGTGCTATGCGGTTCTTGTAAAGCAAGTTCAGCTGTTTTCGCCGATCAAACTCGCGCCGCAACCGATCCGCCGCTGAAATCGCCCTTGCGTTTTTTGAATTCATCTAAGCTTCCACGTGACACAAGACGTGTGGTTGGTTACACGCCTGCTCTTTGCTTTGCAACTCAGAACCGATCGAAAGAAAGTATATGTGATGTGCTGTGAAAGTATCTCCGCGCGAGGCTCGGGAAGATTTAGGTGAGAGCGACTCGCCAGTTTAACGTTTAATACGGCCTAATAGCGGGGAAACGCGGCATGCGATTGTCCCGAGAGGAGAGCGAGCACCGGTATTTTGATGCCGCACTTTACTCGCGTAGAATAGAGGCGAACTGGAATAATGGCTCACGGCCGAGGCGTCGGAGTTATGTAAATGGCAGGGCGCAGCCCGGCAGGACACTCCACGAATTTGGTCGGCGTGCCAACCGACCTCCTTGCGAGCTGCGCCTATAACGATCATCCCGTGCCGCTCCACGTCTCCGGCGCGTGCGAGATGAACAAGAGCCTGTTTGAAATGCTCGCCCAAGCGCCCGACCTGCCGGATGCGGGAATCGCCTTCTCCCAATACATGATGGCGATGTTCGGCATCGACCCCGAACAGCAGGAGCCCACGCCCGCACGCGCAAACGGGCCGCGCCGCTACCGGTCCTCCTATCTGCGCCTGCTCAAGGGCTGGGGCTATGACAGCAACAGCCGCGAAGGCGCCGTCCTCAAAGGCTGGGTGGAAAGTCGCTTCGGAATATTTCCAACCTTCCACAAGGAGAAGCTGGCGCGGTCGGGGACCGCGTGGGCGACCTATGTGGAAGAGAAGATGTCGAGCCGGTTCCACAACAATTCCATCTACGCCCAACTCGACCTGCTCTACGAGTTCTGCCAATGGGCGCTGAGCCATTTCGCCGCCGAAGGCAAGGCGCATCTCACGCTTCACCGTGGAGTCAACTCCTTCGACGAACATCAGATCGTCGCGCGCATCGACAAGCGCAATGCGATCGTCCGGCTCAACAATCTCGCGTCCTTCACGGGCGACCGATCCTTGGCGGGGTGCTTCGGCGACACCATTCTCACCGCAGAGGTGCCGGTGACCAAAGTGGCCTTCTTCAATACGCTGCTCGCGACCAACCCGCTGAAAGCCGAAGGCGAGTACCTGGTCATCGGCGGCGACTACCGCGTTACGGCACGATACGACTAGGGCGAGCTGCCCGCGAGTGGAATCGAATTTGCTCGGCCTTCTTCGGCGGTGTGGGTATACGAGAAGGTCTGCCATGGCTGCGCTGACGCTGCATGACCGCGCGCTCGGCGCCTATCTCGGCTTTGCGGTGGGCGATGCGCTCGGCGCAACCGTGGAGTTCATGACAAAGGGAGAGATCGCCGCGCGCTACGGCGTGCACGACCGGATCATCGGCGGCGGATGGCTTCAGCTCGCGCCGGGACAGGTGACCGACGACACGCAGATGGCGCTTGCGCTCGGCCGCTCGCTGATCCGTCGCCGCGCCCTCGATCTCGTCGATGTGTGCGAGGAATTCGCCGCCTGGCTGAAAAAGGGCCCGGTCGATGTCGGCAACACCTGTCGCCGCGGCATCCGGCGCTACCTGACCGAAGGAAGCGTGTCCGGGCCCTATTTCGAAGGGGATGCCGGCAATGGCGCCGCCATGCGTGTCCTGCCGGTCGCCCTCGCCTCCTTCGGCCATCGGGACATCGCCGAGGAGTGGTGTCAAGCGCAATGTCACATCACCCATCACCATGTGCTCTCCGACGCGGCCGCGCTGACGCTGGTGCGCATGGTGCATGCCCTACTTGCGGGCGAAGGCAAGACGGCCGCGCGCGGTTGCGCCGATGCGCTCGTCGAGGCGCACCGCGAATTTCGCTTCGAGCCCTATCGCGGGATGAGCTCGGCCTTCATCGTCGACACCATGCAGACGGTTCTGCACTACTATTTCGACTGTGAATCGCTTGCCGCCTGCGTCGTCGAGACGGTGAACCAGGGGGACGACGCCGACACCACCGGCGCGCTCGCGGGCATGCTGGCCGGTGCGACCTATGGCGTCGCGGCGATCCCGCACGGCTGGCTCGTCCGGCTCGATCGCAGGATCATTGCGGAAATCCGTGAGCAGACGCCGAAGCTGCTCGGAATCGCCGCGAGCGTCTCGCGGCGCTGATTGAACCTGTACTCTTTCCGTGGCGGTCGCAGCGCGCCGCCCCGCACTTGTCAGTCTTGAAGCCGGTCGAGCGGAACGAATTCGGGCGATTCGGGCGGTTGCGGCGCGCCGGCCTCTTTCAGAACCTTGAAAACTCGTTCCTGCAGCGGCGACGAGGCAACGAAATCCGCATAGGCCCGCTCGAGCACGGCCTTGCAGCGCGCCGCGGCGACGTCCGGCGACGTATTCTCGAGATCCTCTTGCTCAAGATATTCGCCCATGCGCTTGAGGATGTGCAGTCGCGTGACGTTCAGAACCTTGGGGTCATAGGCGACGCCGAGAAGCGCGAAAATTTCTTCCGCCGAACCCGCTGCTTTGACGGCCGCAAGGACATCTGGGCGCTCTGACGACACGGATACGCCTTTCTCCTGCACCACCGAGCCCATTGGGTCCCGCAAGGGGACATCGGCGAACATTATGACCTCACGCGGTTGGTTCGGAAGAAGCTCGGCGGACTTCGGACCAAATCTCGCGCAGCGCCGCGGCGCTCACCAGGCTCTTGTCGGCGACCGCGCGCTCGCGCACGCGCGCGAGAATCGCCGGCAACTCGTGCTGCGCGGCCGGCAGTCCAAGTTCCGACAGGGACGCGGAAATCGCGGCGAGCCCCGAATGTTTGCCGATGGTGAACCGATGCGCGCGGCCGAGCAATTCGGGATCGAGCGCCTGATAGGTGCGGCGGTCCTTCAACAGGCCGTCGACGTGAATGCCTGAACTCGTGGGTGAAGACATGGTCGCCAACAATCGCCTTGTTGACCGGGATGGGGCGAGCCGCCGCGGCCGCGACCACCGCCGCGACCTTGGCGAGCTGGTCGAGCGCTAACCCCGTCTCGCGGCCATAAAGCTGCTTGAGCGCCACGGCGATCTCTTCGAGCGGTGCATTCCCGGCTCGCTCGCCGAGCCCCGTCACCGTCACCGACGCATGGGTCGCCCCTGCCTGAATCGCTGCGAGCGTGTTGGCGGTTGCGAGCCCGAGATCATCATGGGCGTGGATTTCCAGCTCGAGACTGGTCGTCCGCCGCACGGCCGCGACGAGCGCATAGGTTGCGAACGGATCGAGTATGCTGAGCGTGTCGGCGATGCGGAAACGGCGGGCGCCGGCGGCCGCAGCGGCGGCGATCGCTTCGATCAGAAAATCGACGTCCGCACGCGAGCTGTCCTCGCCGCCGACCGCGACGTCGAGGCCCCGGTCGCGGGCGTATTCCACCACGCGCGCAAGCCGGTCGAGCGCGGCCGCACGGCTACCGCCGAGCTTGGCCGCGAGCTGGATGTCGGACACCGGAATCGACAGGTTGACCATTGCGACGCCGGAATCGAGCGCCGCGTCCACATCCTCGGTCCGCATCCGACACCAGGCGATCGCGGTCAGCGGAAGCCCTGCCGCGACAATGGCGCGGATGGCGGCGATCTCCTGCCGGCCCATGGCCGGCGTTCCCGCCTCAAGCTCGGTGACGCCGGCCTGCGCAAGCGCGCAGGCGATCGCGACCTTCTCCTCGACGGTGAAGGCGACGCCGGGCGCCTGCTCGCCGTCGCGCAGCGTCGTGTCGTTGAGCACGACGCGGCGGCGCGGCCCGTCATCCGACTCCGCAGGAGATAGACTTGCTGGCCGCGCGCGCATGCGGTCAGCGCCGGATTCCACATCCGCCTGATGACGCGCCGGACGATCGGCCGCACGCGCACCCCGAAGCGGCGGTGGGATTGGAAAAGGTGAAGCCTGTGCGCCCCGGCTGGTCGACGAAGTCGACCTGAAGGCCAGCGGCCAGTCGCCGCGACATCGGGTCGATGAATAAGCGCACGCCCGAAGACTCGATGACCGCATCGTCCGGCTCCGGCTCAAGTTCGAGGCCGATCGAGTATTTCGGACCGGCGCAGCCGCCTCCTTCGATAATAATTCGGAGGCCCGCCTCCGGCTTGCCCGCGCGCGACATCGCGGTTCGCACCGCAGTAGCAGCTTCGCTTGACAAAGTTACCATTTAAAGGCTCCGCTCAATTGCGCTTGCACATATCGAAGCAACCCGCATGCCAATAAATCGAGGCGCTCGCGAAACGAACGGGTCTCCTTATGCGTTTCCCCTCCGCAGAAAGGGCTTCTCCTCGGAAAAACTCACGCGCGTCGCCCTCCGCGGCTTGGCGCAACTGGCATCAACCGGGAGCGCTGTGAGACGAAGCCGACATTTCGGCCGTGTCGGATAACTGACACGACGGATTGTCGTACTTCTTCCAATGCGATCACGCCTCGGGAAGCGTTCCACCGGCGCGGCGCGTGCGCGCAAGGCGGCTCTCGCCGGTTTCGCCGCCGAAGCAGAGATCGAAATCCGTGCAATCCGTGCAGACCGGGGTGGTGCACATCACCATGCCGTCCGCCTCGCACAGCATGCGATAGAAGAAGCGCTTCCAGCGCATGTTGCGGGTGTTCTGCGCCGCAAGCGGCGCGTAGTGGCGCGCGAGCAGCCGCGAGAGCTCATCGCGATTGCGCAGACCCAGGTCTTCCCAGAGATGGTTGGGCTCGACGGCGCGCCGCGCGATCATCGATGCGAGCCACCGCCCCTCCTCGCCTTCGGTCGAACGATGCGCGAGCAGCAACGCGCGCACCATCGCCACTTCGTCGTCCTCTCCCGCGGATTGGCTCGCGTAGCAGCCGCAGAACATGTCGCCAGCGCCCGGGAACAGTCGATCGATCATCGCCCGGAACTCGTCGCTGGACAGCCCGAGATGCCCGTGTACGGCGCTGCCCTGGGCCGCGGCGGTCGCGATCAACGACGCGAACACATGGATGTCAAACTCTCCGTCATCGTCGGCCGCGGCATCGCCGGGATGCCACCCCGTCAGCGCGAAATAGATGTCCCCGCTGGCGCAGCCGCGATGGCAGCTCGCGCCGACGGCCTGCGGATCAATGCAGGCCGACGCAGGCGGGGTGAACTGAAACGTCATCGGTCAGGCCGCGAGCGCGCTCGCTCCGACAAAGGTCTGGCAGTCCTTCGGACAGACGCGCGAACAGGCGCCGCAGCCGATGCAGTTGCCTGGATTCGTGAGGACCATGACTTTGCGCTCGAATTCCTCGTCATCATCGCCGTCGTCGTTGCAGGCGACGAGCTCGTCATCCTCATTGACCGCCATCAAGATCATGACGTCGCGCGCACAAACCTTGTAGCAGCGGCCGCAGCCGATGCACCGCTCGCCGTTGATTTCCGTCAGATAGGACGGCTCCCAGGGCGTACCATCGCGGGTGGTGAACATGTCGATGCGCTCCTCTCTCGCGCGACGCCGTCAGGCGCGTGCCGCTTCGGGGAATTGCTGAATGGTGGCGACCGCGGTCGCGATCTGTTTCATTCCTTCGGCCGCCAGTGCGGCAAAGCTCTCGAAACCGAACCGCTGTGCGTCCCGTAAGTGCTTCGTCAGCACGACGAGCTTACCGGAGATCAGGATCACGCGGCCGAAGCCTTCTTCGTAGAACTTCAGCATGGGGCTCGCGACCAGCCCGGTTTCCTGTTCGACCATGAGTCCGATCGCGCCGTAGAATTGCTCGATGCGCCACACGAGCTCTGGGTCCGCCCGGCATTGTGCCGCCGCGGCGCGGCGCTGCTCCTTGGTCACGATGTAGCCGGCGAGCATCTGCGCGTCGGATCGCTTCGCATAGGCGCCGAAGGTGTCCTGCGATCGGACGAGACGCACCAAGGCCTGAACGAACGGGGTCGCGAGCGCCTGTTCGTCGGCAGGCGCCAGGACCTGTTGTTTCGGTGTCAGTCCTTCCTCGTTCAAGCTGATTACCACGGCATATCCTCACTCGTCGTCCACAAACGATGGCTTGCTCGGTCCTGCGCCGGCGCCGGCGAGCACCTTGCGCAGCCAGGGCGGCGGCGTGCCGGCGAGCATCGCTCGCGTGCGCTCGAGCACGGCCTCGAGCGGCTGGACCGCGGGAACCTTGATCGGATGGATCTTCGCGGCGACGGCCTTCGCCGCCGACGGCCCGCCGATGGCGAGGCAGAACAAGAGGTGGCAACCCTTCAGCGCCTCGATCTTTGGCGTGATCCGATCATCACCCTCAGGCGCGTGCGTGCCGTTCGCGTCCGACACGTTGTCGAACGCAACCGTCTCGGTGAGCGCCCAGCCTTCCGCCGTGACGTCGAAGATGGCAAAACGATGCGCCGCACCGAAATGCGCGTTGAGGTTCTTCAGGTCCTCCGTCGCGATCGCCACGCGGATCGCATTGTTCGCCGGCTTGTCGGACATGCTCTCGTCCGCATCAATGATGCGCAATTTGCGTATCGCCGTCATAGTGGTCTCCCTTTCCCCTGAAGGGATTATGCTCTTCGCTCGTATGAACATGCGGGTGCGCCTGGAACACGTTGGCGACATCGAAGACCAGGTCGCGCGCGCCCTCGTAAAGGATGGTTCGCCGGTGCTGACTGCCCAGGCGATCGAAGATCGGAAACCCGATCCGCGCGAACGGGATGCCGAGCCGCTCCGCCGCCTGCCGCCCGTGACTGTGAGTGATCAGGAGATCGCAATCGGCGCTCGCGACGAGGTCCTCGAAGTCGCCGAGGTCGCCGACCCGCACCTCTTCCGCAGGAATCTTGGCCAGAGCCGGCGACTGTCCCGTCGTCGTGACGGCGACGACGGTTTCCGCGCCGAGCCCCGCGAAGAACGCGGCGAGCGCATAGAGATGATCGGGCTCCGCCGCGATGGCGATCCGCTTGCCGCTGAAAAAGAAATGGCCGTCGAGGAGCGCGTCCTCGAGCTGGCGGCGGCGGCGGCGAATCCTCGGAGGCACCGGCCGTCCGGATAGCTGCGCCAGCAGCGTGACAAAAAGATCAGCCGAGGCGAGCGACGACAGCGACTCGAACAAAGTAAAGGGAACGCCCGCGATTTCCGCGAGCCGCTGGGCCGGCCGCCGCATATGCTCGCCGATCGCGATCGTGTGCGCCGCGGCGCCGAGGTCGCGGATGGATTCGACCGGCGCCCCGCCATACGTGGTCGGAATCCAGCGATCGGGCACCGTGCCATCGAGCGCGCCGGAAATATCGGGGACAATGGTCGGCACGAGATCGAAAGCCTCAACCGTCTCGCGCAGCAACTCGAGATCGGCGACCGTCAGATGACATCCCGGCAGGATATTGATCCGGTCAGGCGTCGTGCCGCGCGAAGTTTCGGTCGGAACCAGATTGTCGATCATGGCGGTGACCGCTTTGGTCCAGCCTTCCTCCATGGCGCCGTCGAAATCGGGTGTTTGCACGAGCACGACTTCGGTTCCGGCGAGTTCGCTCGCGCGCCGTTGCTTGATCGCAGCGAGATCCCCGGCAAAATCCTCGCCGCGAGTCTCCACCAGCGCCGTCGTGCAGACGCCGATCAGTTTTGGATTTGCCCGCGCCTTCAGATTGAGGAGCGCTTCCTCGAGGTGATCCGCGCCGCCGAGAATGGTCGCAACCTCGTCGAGCGCCGTGGTCTGCAGCGGGATCGTCTCCTTGAAATGACGCACGAACAGCACGAGCGCGAACGAGGTGCAGCCTTGGCTGCCGTGGAATAACGGCATCGCGCCTTCAACGCCGAGAAAGGCAAAAGCAGCGCCGAGCGGCTGCGACGATTTCAATGGGTTGACCGAAGCCGCTTTTTGCACCGCCGTCACTTTCGCCATGGCAAACCTCAGCATTCGCCCATGTCATCGCCCGCAGCGCCAGCGAACTTCTTGCGGTGATGGGCAAGGAAATTGGGATCGGTATTATCCACGCGCGTCTCGGCGAATTTCTTCCGATGCCGCGCGACAAAGGCGGGATCGCCGGCGACATCTTCGCCGTCGGCGGATTGTTCGGTCGGAAGCGGCGCCGGCTGCAGGCTAATTATTGCAGGAGTAGCGCCGCCCTCTCCTGCCTCTTGCGTTGGCGGGGTTTCTCCGCAAGCCGAGGGAGGCGAGGAAGCGATCAGCTGCCCTTCCCCATCCCACGGCGCAGGCGCGCGCACCTGCGCCCAGACTGGATTATGGATCGCAAGGTCGATCTGGCGTACGAGCTCGACCATGCCGTCATAGCCGGCATAGGCGTGATGGCGTTCCTGATTGATGTCGAGCCAGGGGACCCGGGCCTTGAGCGCGATGAACTGCGTGCGTCCGCCCGACAGCATGATGTCGGCCTCCCCGGCCGCCAGCATGCGATAGAGGTCGCGGGGCGCCATCGCTTCGAACATGTGCGGATCGTCGCGCATCAGCGCCTTGATCCGCTCCTTGTCCTCGGGGGTCGATTTCTTCACCGAGGTGCCGACGATCTCCATGCCGATCTCCATCAGCGCGGAGACGACCGACCAGGACTTGACGCCGCCGGTATTGAGCAGGACCCGTTTGCCGGCGAGGCGCTCGCGATAGGGCGCAAGCCGCGCAACTGCGCGCGCCTCCTGCTCGGCGATCAACGCCGCCGCCTGATCGAGCAAGGACGGCGCAGCGCCCCGTTCGACCAGGAGCGACACCGTGGTTCGCAACGCCTCGGAGGTGTCGGAGATGCCGTAGAACGAACCCTCGAAGAACGGGATGCCCCACCGCTCACGCATCTTGCGGGCAAGCGTCACGAGCGCAGTCGAGCACACCACCATGTTGACGCGCGCGGTGTGGGCGGCGGCGATGTCGGCATAGCGGGCGTCGCCGGGGACCGAGGCGCGGATGCGGATGCCGAGCCGCTCGAACAGCGGCTTGACCTGCCAGAACTCGCCGGAAAGGTTGAACTCGCCGAGCACGTTGATGTCGAGCGGCCCGACATCGTCCGGCTCGACCGAGCCGATGACGTGCTCGAACAGGGCTTCGCCGGCGAGCCGGTTACCGAAATTCTTCGAGCCGACAAAGCCCGGCGCGTTGACCGGAATCACCGGGAGCCCGTATTTCTGCGCGGCGTGCCGGCAGACGGCGTCGATGTCGTCGCCGACCAACGCGGTGACGCAAGTGGAGTAGACGAAGATCGCAGGCGGGCGAAATCGGGTGGCGATTTCGCGGATCGCCCGGTAGAGCTTGCGCTCTCCCTGCCCCATCACGATGTCGAGTTCGGAAAGGTCGGTCGTAAAGCTCGTGCGCCACAGCGTGGGGCCGGACGACGCCGAGCCGCGATTGTCCCAGGAGTTGCCCTCGCACGCGAGCGGCCCGTGGACGAGATGTGCGACGTCGGTGACCGGCTGCAAGGCGATCTTGGCGCCGTCGAAGGCGCAGCCGCCGGCCGCGGCTCCCGGCGTCAGCGGCTTGGAGCAACCGGCTCTGCGTTCCGCCTCGGGCTTCGCCTGGTTCTTGGCGCAGGCGGGTTCCTCGAAGAGATGCCGGACCTTGTCCTTAATCATCGCGCTGCACGCTCCTGAAAAGCGCGCGCCGCCGCACGATGCGGCGGCGCCCGTCTCACCGCGTCAGGTCGAAGGAGACATCCGTCTTCCCCGCAACATTCGATTCGGCGTCAAGCTTGTCGAAGATCTTGTCGAGGATGGTGGTCACGAGGCGGAGGCCGCCCTGATAGCCCCACAGCGGGAAGCGGTGGTGGTGATGCCGATCGAAGATCGGGAAGGCGAGCCGGATCAGCGGGGTCCCGGTGTCGCGTTCGAGATACTTTCCGTAGGAGCTGCCGATCAGGAAATCCACCGGCTCGGTGAACAGAAGCGAGCGAAGGTGCCACAAATCCTTTCCCGCCCACACCTTGCCATCCGCGCCGAACGGCGACGAGGCGAGCAGCGCCCGCATCTCTTCCACCCACGGCTTGGTCCCGTTGGTGGCGAGGCAAGGGACGGGCTCGCCACCGGTTTCCATGATGAACCGCGCCATGCCGTACACGAAATCCGGATCGCCGTAGATCGCGTAGCGCTTGCCGTGCAAATACGACTGCGAGTCGGCGAGCGCATCGACGAGGCGGCCGCGCTCGAGCGTAAGCGCATCGGGAATGCTGACGCCGCCGATCTCGGCGATCTTCAGCAGCAGCTCGTCCGTCGCGCTGACCCCGAGCGGATAGTGGAAGCTTGCCGTCTCGTGTCCTTTCTCGGCGGCGTAGTCGAGCGTCTTGCGCGTGCAATAGTTCTGGATCGAAACCGTCGCCTTGGCGTCGAGCGCCGTCGCCGTGTCGGCGAGCGTGGTGCCGCCGTAATACATGCGGAACTCGCCGTCCGACGGCGTGTCGAACTGATCGGACGCATCCTGCAGGATGGTGTACTCGACGCCCATCAAATCCAGCACGCGCTTGAGCTCGCGGTTATTGCCGACGCAGAACCCGTCGAAGCCGGGAATGATGTTGATCTTGCCGTTCGGCGTCCGCTCCTTGCCTTCCCAGAAGTGCTCGAGCACGCCTTTGAGCATGTTGTCGTAGCCGTCGACATGGCTGCCGACGAAGGCGGGCGTATGCGCGAACGGCACATCGAAGTTGTCCGGGACCGACCCCTTCTGCTTGGCGGTTCCGATAAAGGCGTTGAGGTCGTCGCCGATCACCTCCGCCATGCAGGTGGTCGAGACAGCGATCATCTTCGGCGCATACAGCGCATGGGCGTTGGCGAGCCCGTCCACCATGTTGTTGAGGCCGCCGAACACAGCGGCGTCCTCCGTCATCGACGACGACACGGCCGATGCCGGCTCCTTGAAATGGCGCGCGAGATGAGAGCGGTAATAGGCGACGCAGCCCTGGGACCCGTGCACGAATGACAGCGTGCCCTCGAAGCCGGCGGCGGCGAATACCGCGCCGAGCGGCTGGCACGCCTTCGCCGGGTTGATCACCAGCGCTTCGCGCGCCAGGTTTTTCTCCCGATACTCCCAGCTCTTGGTGTACTTGTTCTGCGCCTCGACATCCGCCGGCGGCACGGGACATTCGAAATTGTCCCGTTTGTTCTTCAGCAGCTCCTGATATTCCGGCTCGCGGAACAAGGAGGTATGGTCGAGAACGCGTTCGGCCGACTGTGGCATGGTCAACTCCTGTCTTTGAATGCGCGGCCAACCAAACGGCGGCGCGTTCGATCTCGACAACCTCAGCCGCGGATACGGCTCGGGTCTTCTTGGAAGGCCTCCCGCGACGGAAAAGGGTCAAAGTCTTCCCGTCGCGAGAGGCTCTCCGCACGAGGCCGGGAACCCGCGCGGATCGTCTGAGCCTTATTCGGCCGCTTCCAGGACCGGGACTGGCTGTTTCTTCCACGGCGGATTGAACAATCCCCACACCGGGTTGTTGATCGCGAGGTCCATGTCGCGCGCGAAGATCGCGAACCCGTCATAGCCGTGGTAGGGGCCGGAATAGTCCCAGCTGTGCATCTGACGGAAAGGCACGCCGAGCTTTTGGACCGGGTACTTCTCTTTGATCCCGGAGCCGACCAGGTCGGGCCTGATGCGCTCGACGAAGCTCTCGAGCTCGTACGCCGTCGCATCGTCGTAGATCAGCGTCCCTTCCTTCACGTAGTGGCAGGTGCGCTGGTAGTCGTCGTTATGGGCGAACTCGTAGCCCGCGCCCACGATCTTCATGCCGAGATCTTCGTAGGCGGTGGTGACGTGGCGCGGCCGCAACCCGCCGACATAAAGCATCACGGTTCTGCCCTCGAGACGCGGGCGGTACTTCGCGATGATCGCGTCGACCATGGGCTGGTAGCTGGCGATGACCTGCTCGGCCTTCTCTTCGATCTCCGGGCCGAATTGCTTGGCGATCTTGCGCAGCGACGCGGCGATCTGCGTGGGTCCGAAGAAGTTGTACTCCATCCAAGCGACGCCGTATTTCTCCTCCATGTGCCGGCAGATATAGTTCATCGACCGGTAGCAATGGATGAGATTGAGCTTGGCTTTCGGCGCGCGCTCGATCTCGGCGAGAGACGTATCGCCTGACCAGCTCGCGATCACCCGCAAGCCGATTTGTTCGAGCAGGCGCCGCGAGGCCCAGGCGTCGCCGCCGATATTGTAGTCGCCGATGATGTTGACGTCGTAGGGACCCGCCTCGAAGTCGCTCTCCTTCTTGTCGAGCACCCAGTCGCGGATCGTATCATTGGCAATGTGGTGACCGAGCGACTGCGACACGCCGCGGAAGCCTTCGCAGCGCACCGGCACGATCGTCCTGCCGGTCTCTTTGCTCTTCTTCTTGGCGACCGCCTCGATGTCGTCGCCGATCAGCCCGATCGGGCATTCCGACTGCACGGTGATGCCGCGGCTCAGCGGGAACAGCGTGTCGATCTCGTCGATGATCTTGGCGAGCTTCTTGTCACCGCCGAACACGATGTCGCGTTCCTGGAAGTCGGACGTGAACTGCATCGTCACGAACGTGTCGATGCCGGTGGTCCCGGTGTAGTAGTTCCGGCGCTGCGACCAGGAATACTGGCCACAGCCGACCGGGCCATGGCTGATATGGACCATGTCCTTGACCGGTCCCCACACCACGCCCTTGGAGCCGGCATAAGCGCAGCCGCGGATCGTCATCACGCCGGGGAGCGACTTGATGTTCGACTTGACGGCGCATTCGGTGAGGGCGCCGCCGCCTTCTGCCTCTCCCTCCGCTTCCTTTGCCGGCTTGGCGACGGAAAGATGCTTGCGCCGGCGCTTGGCGAACTTGTCCGGGTATGCGGACAGGACCTCCTCAATCAGCTTCTCGTGGAAGCCACCGTCATTCTTGTAGTCGAGGCTCATGGCGTGTTCCCTGTTGGAGGACGCACAGGCGCGGCGGCGGCCCGCGCCGCCGCGCTCGCGTGCGATCGCTGTTCAGTGGACGACGGCCGCCTGCTTCGCCGCCGCTTCCTTCGCCGTCAGTTCGGCGAGCATCTGCTCCTCGGTCTTCATCACGCCGAATTCGAGCAGCATCTGCTCGAGCTCGTCCATGGTGATCGGCGTGGGAACGGTGCCTTGGCCCGAGTTCGCATGGATCTTCTTGGCGAGCTTGCGATACTCGTCGGCCTGCTTGCTGTCCGGCGCATATTGCAGGACGGTCTGGCGGCGCAGCTCGGCGTGCTGCACGATGTTGTCGCGCGGCACGAAATGGATGAGCTTCGAGTTGAGCCGTTTGGCGAGCGCCTCGGAAAGGTCGAGCTCGCGGTCGGTCTGGCGCTCGTTGCAGATGAGACCGCCGAGACGCACGCCGCCGGACTGCGCATATTTGAGAATGCCGCGCGAGATATTGTTGGCCGCGTACAGCGCCATCATCTCGCCGGACATCACGATGTAGATTTCCTGCGCCTTGTTTTCGCGGATCGGCATGGCGAAGCCGCCGCAGACGACGTCGCCGAGCACGTCGTAGCAGACATAGTCGACGTCCTCGTAAGCGCCGTTCTCCTCGAGAAAGTTGATCGAGGTGATGACGCCGCGGCCGGCACAGCCTACGCCCGGCTCCGGCCCGCCGGACTCGACGCACTTGATGCCCTTGTAACCGACCTTGAGCACGTCCTCGAGTTCGAGGTCCTCGACCGAGCCCGCCTCCGCAGCGAGGCTGAGCACCGTGTTCTGCGCCTTCGCGTTCAGGATGAGGCGAGTCGAGTCCGCCTTGGGATCACAGCCGACGATGAGAATGCGCTGATCCATCTCGACCAGCGCGGCGAGCGTGTTCTGCGAGGTGGTCGATTTGCCAATGCCACCTTTTCCGTAGAAGGCGATCTGCCGCAGAGAAGCCATGGTTCTTCCTTTCATCCGCGCCGCATGCGTTACGATGACGCCGGCGCCGTGCCGACCCCTGAGGAGCAACCGGCGTGCCAATGCGCTCCGCGCTCCCGTGCGCAGACGGTTTGGTCAATTCTGCAATGGCTTAGAAGAACCGCTGAGCCGATGCGCCGATCATTGACGGACTGTGCGCAACCCGACAAAGCCGACAATTAGTGTCGCGGCGCCGGGCCACTTAGTCGCAACGCGCTTCGCAAACGCGGTGAAATGCGTAGGGCTCACGCATGCGCGCCGATCCCACACGATCGCTCGCGCACGCGGCGCTCCGCGCGCCCGCTCCCCCCTTTTCAACAATCGTCTGTTGATGGGGCAAGCGCCGCTATGGCGACAAACGCGGGTTCCTGGTACATTCTACTCAGCTGATTCGGGTCGAATTGGCCCTCCTTCCTCCTCTCCTGCCCCGGCTGCGAGACGCGCCGGGGCATTTCTTGCGCCCGCTTGCGAAGCGCCAGGCCTGACCATTTCGGCATCCATGAGCCCGGGCGAAACGATCATTCAGCTGCTCAAGATCGTGATCGGAATCGCTTTCGGCGCCTATTTCGTCTGGTGGAGCCTGGAAGTGCTGCACCGGCTGCCGCACTGACCTTGCCGCCGGGCCACAGTTCTTTCTGCACGGCTGGTCCTTGAGACGTTCGTAGGGCCGGCGGCCGAACTAACCTTGCCGCCAGGTCATAGTTTTTCCCGCACGCGGCCCGAAAGTCACGGCGGGCCGTCGGTGCCCGCTGATCGACGCTATTGAGCCCGATCGGGCCCAAGGCGTAGGCTCCCGCTAATCAACCGGGAAAGGGAATCCGCAATGACCACAAACGACAAAACGATTGAGAGGTATATCGAACGCGCGATCGACCGCTTCCTGGCGAACCCGCCCGGAACCGACTTCCAGCGCGGCTATTACGATGCCCTCATCACCATTTACCGGGATGCCATGGGTCGGAAAGATGAACGGCTCGACGCCGCATTGAAACTGCGAGTCCCGCGCCCGCTCCCGCCGGGCCCGTGATTTTTTCGCAAGCACGTCGCCAACAAGCCTGCCGGGGCCGCTCGGCGGGCTTTCGTTGCGTCGTCCGTGAAGAGTTCAGAACGCCTTGGGCCACGGGGCTAATCGGAGGTTTTGGCGTATTGGGATTCGCGGTTTTTTGGGGATTGGCGGTCGGTTTTCTTGCAAAATGCGCGGGCGGGATTCCTGCGAATTGAGGTCTGTGATTCCTTCGCCTGAGACGCGGCGGAGGGTTTTGCGATGCGGCCGAAGGAGCGCCGGGAGACGGGCGAGCAGGACCTGTTCCGCTCGCGGCTCGACCAGATCATCGACCTTGGCCATGCGCTCGCCAGGCTGGCGCGAGCGATCGACTGGTCGTTTCTGGAGCGTGAGTTCGGTGCGGTCTATACCGACAAGCCTGGTCATCCGCCCTTGCCGACGCGGCTGATGGCGGGGCTCGCCATCCTACGCTCGACCGCGCCCTCACCGACGCCGGCTATCGCGGCCACAACGCCCCGCCCGAGCACAGGTTCAAGGTCTATGTCGCCGGCCAGAAACGCCGCATGACAGAGCAGATCAAACGCGAGTTACGGCGCCGCTCGGCGATCGAGCCGGTAATCGGCCATCTCAAGGACGACCACCGCATGCGCCGCAATTACCTCGCCCATGCAAGCGGCGACGCCGTCAACGCCATCCTCGCCGCCGTCGGCTACAACTTCCGCCGCTTGATCCGCTGGCTCAGCTTTTTGTTGCTCAGAACCCTGCTCGCCCTCGCCGCGCTCGCAGCCCAAGCTCAGCCCAAACCGGCGTGAAAACCCCGTTCTTCACGGACGACTCGTTGCCTGACGAGGTGCGGGTCGGCAACGAGCGCGTCCGGGCGGGCCCTTGCTCTCGCCCACATTGCGTAAACTCCACCCGCGCCCGCTCATGGTCCGGTTTCCCAGTAGCGGTCAACGGCATCAAAGGCCCGTCCGCAGCGTCGCCCTCATGATCGCACGCGAACTCCTCAAGGAGATCGAGAAGCGCGACTCGCAACGCACGCTCCCCGGCGAGCCAGGGAGTCCTATATGGCGAATAGCCTGCGCGTTCCTCTTGTCGCCGTATACCGAAATACATGCAAGCGCGCGATCATCAGCGCGACGGTGCTCAGGCCATCTTGCCCCGAACGACCTTGCCTACCTCCGGATAATAGCGGAAGGATGCTCGAATGCGGGCTCGATATTCGACAACTTTGTTCTCTTGGATCCTGATATCGAGTTGCTCACTTCCGCAACCCGAAGGTCTTCCAGATGTGTCGCCGCCTCTTCGAGAGCTGATTTGGCGGCATCTTCCCAAGAATCCTGGCTGCTTCCGATCAAACGGATGACTCTATACAGTGCCATGTGATTGCCTCCTTTGGTTGGCTCTCATCGAGGCAGTCAGACCATCCTGCCGAGGACGGTCTTTATCTCCGTTTCCGAAAATGCCCGAAGGGTTTGCGTGCGCGCATTGCCGAGAGCGCCAGCACTCATGGACAACGCCGCCATCGATATCTCGTCCCGCGCTTCGCCGATTACGACGACATCATACTGACCGAGCGTCCAGAATATCTCCTTCACGGTCACGCCGTGCGCACTCGCCATCAGCCTGAAATCTTCTGCCCGCTTTGCGGTGTTCTTGATGTTCGCAATGCCCTGCTGGGTGAATTGCGCAAGCATTACGTAAGTCGCCATCGTATCCTCCTCGGACTCTGCGTTTGTTTATTCGCTGCGCGGGTCGTGCGGCGGCCCGATACATAACACGCGCCGCCCCCCTCCCGCGCCTCAACACATTGTGCAGCTCATCCCATGAGCACCACGACCGCACCGCCTTTGCCGGCGGCACGTTCACGCGGTGATCCGCACCGGCGCCCCCGTTGTCCGGGCAAAAGATCGGCGCGAGCGGTTGGTCTCTGTTTCAGATTGGTGGTATCGCATCTCAAAGCCAAAATCGCTGATCGCAAGGCGGGCGAAATCGATGCCGAGCTAGCTGTGCCTCTCGGCGTCCAATAAGAAGCCGCGCGGCAGGCCTCGCAAGCCTGACCTCATCTCTCATCTCACCGATTCCTCTGGTGCCTCAGTGCACCCATCCGTTTTCGCTCGTCAGTGCCTCGCCCGGGTCGAACCGCACAGTGCCCGGCATGCGTTCTCTGTTCTCTGTCTTGACAAGGCGGATTCTCTGGACCGCTAGCCACGCTCATCGTGTTGGCTTGCCTGCACATCCCCATGACGTTATATGACCCGCGGCATCTGTCGTGGGAATTTGTTCTCCCTTGGGCGCCTCACAGGTGCCTGGCGGTTTCCAGAAATCCGCTAAGTCCTTAAATGCCGCAATAGCTCAGCTGGTAGAGCACATCATTCGTAATGATGGGGTCGGGGGTTCGAATCCCTCTTGCGG
>CAVRVX010000030.1:0-73238 GCA_963724735.1 uncultured Alphaproteobacteria bacterium | reverse complement strand
GGGCGGTGACGGCTGCGAGTTTCAGGGCTATATTTTGGAAGCAGCGCCCCTTGTCTAATCGACCTACAGAGAGCACGAGCAGTTCATGCTTTACGACGTCGTGCGTCTTACTATTGCGATGGCAAGCGCTTTTCGCGAGCCTGTGTTTCGACTTGGAGTGCAGGCAAGCGACGTCATGGAGACTTTTTACAAAGCCATTCGGACGTCTCAGCCACTCAACCTCAATGACTTGCTCACGTTCGGGGGAAACTCCTACGGAGACCTCAACTGACAATCAACACGTTCCGCGGTAGTGGTCGGATAGACATAACTCCGGGCGCATTGATTGTTGATTTGCGAGATGTCCGTCGAGGCGTCGGTCAAGTCGAGGAGGTCAAGAACCACCTGCAACTATGTGAGGACACGGTTCGAGCGATCCTAAAGGAAGTGCAAATTTCGGAACGTTTTCTGCGCGCCAATCTGTGGCTAGCTTGTGAAGGTGGCGCGTCGGGCGTGGAAGCCTTCCTTGAGAAAAAAGGAAATGCGGCGCTGAGGCTTGAACAAGGTCCGTATGCACCTTTGAAAAAGGAATTCACGGTTCAGTTTAGTGGCTTGGATGCGTCAAAGGCCACGAAGATGGGGCTCGCTTTGCAGCGCTCGATGGGTGAAGGAGACCTGTTCGTGCAGTTTGACCACACCCAATACGGTAGCCCCACCGTGACGCAGACGGTCAAGGAGCAGTTCGAGGTCGCAGGAAAAGAGCTTGAACTCTTGCTGACGCACGTGGGTCTGGAGCCGAAGAAGAATGACGCTGGTCGCGCTTGAAAATAACCGACCGCTGGGGAATGGAAGAGATGGGCCGCACATGCCCGAACAGCGGCGTGTAGGGCTCGGAAACACGAACCCCGTTGCGATGCTAGGTTCCGCCCTTGGACTTGGCGCGCCACCCATCGACTATCGCAAGGCAAAACAGCGCAAGTCGGAATCGCCGCAAAACGTCTTTCAAACGACCACGGAACCTGTGTTTTTGGTGCAGAGCGGGGAAGGTGCAGGTTTTTATTTTCCACCGGCTGAGACGAAGGCTGAGCAAAGGGCAAAGGTGCTCAGGCCCGAAGGGCAGGTGGTTCTGTTTAAGAAAATCATTGAGGACTGGGGTTTTGAAGACCGAGAAGCGGCAACCCTGCTCGGCTTCGAGACTGCATCGGATATCGATGAAATCTATCTTGGTGTGATGCCTGTGCGGCAGCGCGATGCCAATGACCGGCTACGGACGATTCTTCGTATAGCAACAGACTTGGATGCTCTCTTCAGGGAGGTGGCAGCGATCCGGGACTGGCTGAGCGAACCGCAACATGATCTGAACGGCGCGACACCCAGGGCGCTTCTCATCGAAGGATCGATGGAGAATTTGCTACGTGTTAAGTATTACGTCGCTTACTTGTCTGGACGATAATCGGTGTTGGAAGCTCTGCCGCGTGTAAACGTTACGAAGGACGTTCACCGATTCGCGAACCTTTCCCATTTGGCGGTGTTCGCGAACAAGAAGGGTCTCACAATAAATGAGATCATCGACGTTATCGCCTTCGATCGCGGCGACGTGACTAAGGAGCTGATTGAGGGACCGTTCCAACGAAAACAGCTTTTCGGAAACAAGTTCGGGCCAAAATCGCGCTTTTCTAACGGAGATTGGCCGGTTTTCTATGCAGCTATCGGCCGGACAACGGCCAAGAGGGAGAGCGCTCACCATTACGGAAGGAAGGCTGCAGGCGATAGGAAGGCACAGCGCGCGGTCCACTATTCTATAGTTCGATGCAGGTTTTCCGGGGACGTTGTGGACCTTCAGCCAAAGCTTCCGGATTGGCCCGACTTGGTCAGCGACGACTACACGTTCTGTAACGGCCTGGGAAAAGAAGCGCATGATAGAGGGCTGGGCGGATTTCTGAGTTCGTCTGCTCGTAACAGCGGAGGCACCACCGTGCCGGCTTTTTTGGCGGGGACGATTTCGGACCCACAAATCGAAGCGACTGCACGTTTGGCGTTCGATGGAGCGAATGTTATCGTTGAAATCGAAGAGCCACTGTAGCCCTCTTTTCCCACACAGGTGCGAAACAAGCTGGCGCCCTGCTAACGTGTGAAGGCGTCGCGGGCGCAGAGGGCTGACGTGCCGCGCGTGGTCGCGGTGCGATCGAGCGACACCTATCGCGGCGAGGGCTGGATCGGCCTGAGGATGCGCCAGGCGAGCATCGTGCGCGGCGTCGGCGTGCTGCCCGTCTTCGCCGGCCTGCTCGGACTGCTGCTGTTGATCGGCGGCCTCGCCGCCGCTTGGGCGCGCGAGGGACGGTGACGCCCCGCGCCGAGCCGCGCCGGCGACATCCTGCGCGTAGCGAATTGAGGACATCCACCTCCAGGCTGTTCGATCGTCTCGGCAGATAAATTAACGCCCGGTCCATCGACCGGGCGTTAATCCAAGCGCCGACGCGTCGTTACCGCTCGCAACCGTTCAGCCGCCAGGCGCCAATGAGGTCTTCTCAACGGGCTCCACGAGCTTTCGGTAGAGATGCCAGGTTGCGTGGGCGAGAATGGGTATCACCACCGCAAGGCCGACAAAGAACGGCACCGAGCCGATCGCAAGCAGAGCGCCCACGATTATGCCCCACGCCGCCATGGTCGCGGGATTGGCGACAATTGCACGGACGGAGGTCTGCAGCGCGACCACCGCGCCGACGTCGCGATCGACCAGCAGCGGGAACGAGACGACGCCGACGGTCAGCGCGACAGCGGCAAACAAGGCGCCGAGCGCGTGGCCGACAATGATCAGCACCCAGCCTCTGGTGGTCGTGAAAATTTCCTTCAGGAATTGTGAGATGGAATTGGGCGGCTCTGAACCGAACAGCCCGTCATAAAGCGCGAGCGCGGTCACGAGCCAGAGCACGAACACGACCATCAGCACAAATCCGACCGCGCCGATGGCGTCGAGCGAAGGACAGCGCAGGACGCCGAATGCGTCGGTCCAGGAAACCTCATGACCTTGTTCCCGGCGCCGGCTGATTTCATAGAGGCCGATCGCCGCGAACGGACCAATCAAGGCGTAGCCCGCCACCAACGGGAACAGCAGCGGCAACACATGATAGCCGAAGGTCAGTCGAGCCAGAAAGAGGCCGACAATGGGATAGATGATGGCCAGAAAGATCAACTGCGTCGGCGCCGCCAGGAAATCACTGACGCCCTTTGCCAGCGCATCTTTCAAATCCGCGAACCCGATCTTGCGGACAACAGGAACCTCGGGGATTTCGCTTGCGCCGGTCATCACGTGCAGATTGGGCATTGCGCGCCTCCCAAATATCCAACGTCGATGCTGTTGCGAGGCGCCACAAAGTCTGCGGACGCCAGAAAAATCGCGTTAAGTTCTCATATCCAGTCGGTCATTTTATCGGTGGCCCCATGACTGGGCTCGCGCCTTAGCCACGAGCCTCTCCTGCACAAGCGTAGAGCCGAAAGCCGACACGGGTCAACCTGCGGCTTGGCCACAAGACATTGCGCGGACCGTCCCCTGCTTCTCCACGAGCGACGGCGGGACCAGCATTTCCGCCGGATGACAATGTCGGAGGCTCGCGATTCGTCGTAGCGCACAACTGCGCCCCCGACTATATCGGCGACGTTAGCCCGCCCCTCGCGGCCGGCATGGAGCGACAATATGTTTCCTCTTCCGACCAGCGTGTTCATCACGCGCGGCGTCGGCGTTCACAAATACCCGCTGACCGCGTTCGAGTACGCGCTGCGGGATGCCGATATCGAGCAGCAGAATCTCGTGTCTGTTTCCTCAATCCTGCCGCCCCATTGCCGTCTCATCGCCCGTGAGGCAGGCATCGCGACGCTCAGTCCGGGCGAGATCACCTTCTGCGTGATGGCTCGCGCGGAGACGAACGAGCCGGGACGCCGCATCGCCGCCAGCATCGGATTGGCGCGTCCGAAGGACCTGTCGCTTTATGGCTATATTTCCGAACACCATGGGTTCGGCATGACCGAGAAGGACGCCGGCGAATATGCCGAGGACCTGGCGGCGACGATGCTTGCCTCCACGCTCGGGATCGAGTTCGATCCCGACGCCGGCTGGAACGAGCGCAAGCGAGTCTACGAAATGAGCGATCTGATCGTCGACAGCATGTCTCTCACGGCCGCCGCCGAGGGCGCCGCCAACGGCAATTGGACCTGCGTGGTCGCCGCCGCGGTGTTCCGCTTTGCCCCGCTGACGAGCGAATGATGGACGAGCCGCCGACCTTTGCCGTTCCGCTGAGCTTTCTGGGCCTTCCCGCGCGCGGCGCTGATGCTCCCGTGTGCGTCGCCGGAATCCCACTCGACATCGGCGTGACCAATCGGAGCGGAGCGCGGTTCGGCCCGGCGGCGATCCGCCAGGCGAGCCGCATGTTGGTCGATGGCGACCATCCCACCCACTGGGTCGACCCGCGGCGCCTGTCGCCAGCGGACATCGGCGACTTCGCCGTTGCGCTCGGCGACATTCCGAAGAGCCTGGCCTTGATCGAGGCGCAGGCCTCGCGCATCGGCCATCTGATCGCGCTCGGCGGCGAGCACGGCATTACCCTGCCGCTCCTGCGCGCGCTGCGAAAGACGCAAGGGCCGCCCGCTCTTATCCATTTCGACGCCCATGTCGACACCTGGCCGGATAACTTCGGCCAGACCTACGCGCATGGCTCGGTCTTCTACCACGCGATCGAGGAGGGCTTGATCGACCCGCGCCGGACCGTGCAGATCGGCATTCGTTCGCCGGTGGCGCGCGGGATCTACGACTGGACGCTCGCGCGCGGCGTGACGATCGTGCCGGCGCTGGAGGTCCACGCGGCGGGGCCGAACGAAATCGCCCGCCGCATTCGCGCGGCGGTCGGCGATGCGCCGGTGTATCTGAGCTTCGATATCGACGTGCTCGATCCCGCTTTCGCTCCGGGAACCGGGACGCCGGAGATCGGCGGGCTCGCGAGCTGGCAAGCGCAGGCGATCGTGCGTCGGCTGGTCGGCTTGAACTTCGTCGGCATGGACGTGGTCGAGGTCGCGCCTGCCTACGACGTCGCCGAGATCACCGCGCTCGCGGGCGCAACGATGGCGTGGGAGTATCTTTGCCTGATCGCAGCGCGGCTGGCCGGCTAAGCGTGGGCGCGCTTATCAGCCCGAGTGCGCGCGCAGCGAGACGTACAAGTCCCTATTCTCCTCGCGCAGGACGTTCTTCTGCACCTTGCCCATCGTGTTGCGCGGCAGATCGGGAGCAAACAGCACGCGCTTGGGCAGCTTGAACTTGGCGAGGCGGCCTTCGAGCGCCGCAATCACCGCCGCTTCGCTCAGCCCCGCGTCGTTTTCCGTCACCACCACCGCGGTGACCGCTTCGCCGAAATCCGGATGCGGGCAACCGATCACCGCCGACTCGATGACGCCCGGCAAGGCGTCGATCTCGGTCTCAACCTCCTTCGGGTAGACGTTGAACCCGCCGGAAATGATCAGGTCCTTGGCGCGGCCGACGATGTGGACATAGCCGCGGTCATCGATCTTGCCGACATCGCCCGTGATGAAGAAGCCGTCCGGCCGGAACTCGCTCGCGGTCTTCTCCGGCAGGCGCCAGTAGCCGGCAAAGACGTTTGGGCCGCGCACCTCGATGATGCCGATTTCCTCCTGCTTGAGCGCCGCGCCGGTTTCCGGATCGACGATTCGCAGCTCCACGCCCGGCAACGGAAAGCCGACCGTGCCGGGGATGCGCTCGCCATCATAGGGATTCGAGGTGTTCATGCCCGTCTCGGTCATGCCGTAGCGCTCGAGAATGGCGTGCCCGGTGCGGGTAAAGAATTCGCGGTGCGTGTCCGCCAGCAGCGGCGCGGAGCCGCAGGTGAACAGACGCATATGGCCGCACAGCTCGCGAGTCAAAGCGGGATGCTGGAGGAGCCGCGTGTAATAGGTCGGCACCCCCATCATCGCGGTCGCCTTTGGCAGCAGGCGGATCGCCTCCTCGGCGTCGAACCGCGGGAGAAACAGCATGCTGCCCCCGGCGAGCATCAGGGTGATCGCCGCGGTGAACAGGCCGTGCACGTGATAGAGCGGCAGCGCGTGCAGGAGCATGTCGGCGGCCGTGAAGCGCCAGTAGGACCGGAGCACGTCCGCGTTCGAGGAGAGATTGCGGTGGGTCAGCGTCGCCCCCTTGGAGCGGCCGGTGGTGCCGGAGGTGTAGAGGATCGCGGCGAGGTCTTCTTCCGTCCGCGCAATGTCGTTGAAATCGGGCGACGAGCGTGCGGCGAGGTCGACGAGCGAGCCCCGCCCCAGCGGGTCCAGCGTGTCCACGGCAGCCCCGTGATCGTGCGCGATGGCCGCGATGCCGTCTCGCTTGGCCGGATCGCAAACCACCAGCTTGGGCTCGGCGTCGCCGATGAAATAATCCAGTTCGGCGATCGTGTAGGCCGTGTTGAGCGGAAGATAGACGGCGCCCGCGCGCAGCGTCGCCAGAAACAGCATCAGGTTTTCCGGCGATTTTTCCACCTGCACGGCGACCCGGTCGCCCGGCTTGACGCCGCGCTGCACCAGCGCATGGGCGACGCGGCCCGAGCGCGCGAGCATCTCGCCATAGCTGATTCGTTTGCCCGCCGCCGTCTCGATCAGGGTCTGCTCCGCAGTCGGGATGCGGCCGCGAATGAGCCCGAACAAGCTCCCTGACATCGGGCGTCGTATCCCTGAATACGGTTCACGCCGGCGCGGGCGCCGGCACCAGCGCGCGGCCGGGCCGGGCGAGCTTGCGCACCGCGCTCGCTGCGATCACCGACCGGTTTTCCGCGAAAGCCTCGTGGTTCTTTTCGATGTCGCCGAGGTCGTAAAGGTAATTGACCATCAGCCCGAACGACTGGTCGCGGCCGCGCGGGGAGAGGTCGGCCGGCCAGTTCAGCCGCTCCAGCCGCGCCCCGTTGCCGAGATGGAACCGGGCCACCTGATCGATCGGGAAACCGCGGCGGTCGCGCACCGTCATGTAGTAGGTCGCGGCGGCGCGCAGCATCGGGTCGCGCAACTCCGCAAACGCCGTCTTGTCGCTCCACCAGCCCTCCTGGTCGAGCCGCGCGAGCGCAGCCCGGTCGCCTTCCGAGAGCGCGCTCGCTTCGGCGGCCGCCCGCTCGCGTTTCAGCCAGCCGGCAAAATTGGGCGCAGGCGAAAGCGTCACGAAGGTGGAGAGGCGCGGAAAATCGCGCGAGATCTCCGCCACCACCTGCTTGATCAGGAAACTGCCGAAGGTCACGCCGGCAAGGCCGCGCTGGCAGTTGGAGATCGAGTAGAACACGGCCGTGGTCGCCCGGTCCCGATCGAGCGGAACGCGCCTCGGCGCAAGGATAGGGGCGATCGCCCCCGGAATCTCCCGCGTGAGGGCGACTTCAACGAAGATCAACGGATCGTCGATCAAGGCCGGGTGGAAGAAGGCGTAGCAGCGCCGGTCCGGCGGGTCGATGCGCGCGCGCAGATCGTTCCAGTCCTGAATCTGATGCACTGCCTCGTAGACAATAATCTTTTCCAGGATGGCTGCGGGAGTAGACCAATCGATCCGGCGCAGCACCAGGAAGCCGCGATTGAACCAGGCGGCGAACAGGTGTCGGAAGTCGGTGTCGATCGGCGCGAGTTCAGGACGGCGGACCATCGCGTCGAGCAGCTGTTCGCGCATGCGCACCAGAGCCGCGGTACCCTGCGGGGCGAGGTTGAGCCGACGGAACAACTCCTGGCGACGCGGCTCGGTCGCCTCGTGCAGCTCGATCGAAGTGGCGTCGGAGGGGGTCCGCTGCCAAGCATCTAGCGCCGCCTCGATCCGCTCGCGGTCCGGTCCGAAGCGCGACAGCAGCATCTCGAAAAAGGCGATGCGCGGCCCGGTCTTCAACTCGTCATACCGGGTGAGGATTTCCCGGGCGAGCGCCACCCCGGACGCCTCGCCCCGGATGGACAGAAGCTGCTCGCATAATTCGGCAAGGCCCTCCGAAAAGGCGAGGCCCGGCGGTTCGCGCCGGCGCTCGATCAGCGCACGCCCGCGCTCGGTGATGGTCTGCAAAAGCTCGCCGAAGAACGAGGTATTCATCCAATTGTCCTCAGGCCGCGCCGCAGGGGCCGTTTGAAGACAAGCATATCAGGACCGCCGTATAAATTCATCAGAACGACGCTCGAGCCGACACCGAATAGCGCTGGCGAGCGCGCCGTTCCTGCTTAGCCGCTATGACCCCTGTTCCAACCTATCGTTTCGCCCCGAGTCCGAACGGCTACCTTCACCTCGGCCATGCGCTGTCGGCGTGCCTAAACTTCGATAGCGCGCGGGAGACCGGCGGCCGTTTCCTCCTCCGCATCGAGGACATCGATCAGACCCGCTGCCGGCCGGAGTTCGAGGCGGCGATCTACGCAGACCTCAACTGGCTCGGCCTGGAATGGGAAGCCCCGGTGCGGCGGCAATCGGATCAGCTCGCCGCCTATGGAGAGGCCCTCGGCCGCCTGTCTTTCATGGGGCTCGTCTACCCAAGCTTCGAGAGCCGGGGCGAGATCGCGCGGCTCGTGGCGGCGCGGGAACGGGCCGGTGCCTGGCCGCATGACCCCGACGGCGCGCCGCTCTACCCGGGCACCGCCCGGCAAATGGACGCCGCCGAGCGGGCGCGGCTGATTGCCGACGGGATGCCCTATGCGCTGCGCCTCGACATGGCCGCGGCGATTGCGCGGGTCGGCGATGCCTTGACCTGGGTGGAGGAAGGCTGCGGGCCGAACGGGGAGACCGAGGTCATCACGGCCGATCCGACGGCGTGGGGTGATGTGATTCTTGGCCGGAAGGAGACGCCGACGAGTTACCACCTGTCGGTGGTCATCGATGACGCCGTTCAGGGCATAACCCATGTCGTGCGCGGACAAGACCTTTTCGCTGCGACCAGCGTCCATCGCCTACTGCAGGCGCTGCTCGGCCTTCCCGCCCCGATCTACCGCCATCACCGGCTGATCCTCGATTCCGACGGGCGCAAGCTTGCGAAATCGACCGGCTCGACCGCCCTGCGCGCGCTGCGGGCGTGCGGAGAGAGCCCTGCGACGATCCGCCGGCTGATCGGCCTCTGAGCATTTTCCGGCGAAGCGGAAACCGGTTCGCCGCAGAAAATGCGATCACGAAAGGACGACGAGAGCGAATTCCGATTCCATTGGAACGGAATTCGCTCTGAGCGGGCCCATGCGCTTGATCAAGGGTCGCGCTATGGTGCAGGAAGGCGGACGCGACGCCCGGCGGCGGGCATCGCCCGCGAGGCTATTGATGGGTCCAGTGAACGCCATCCGCTTTCGGCCCCCTCGCCCCGGCGCGCGCAGTCCGCGATTTCCGGCGGCGCGGCGCTCCGCGCTGCCGTCCGCGAGCGCAGCCCTCGCGCTGCTCGTGCTGGCGCCCGCGCTGGTCAGCGAAACGAGCGCCCAATCGCCCTCGGGCATGGCGGTGTCGGTCGTTCGCGCCAAACGACAGTGCTTCTCGGACGTGGTTCGCGTCACCGGAACCGTCGTTCCCAAGCAGGAACTGCAGGTCCGACCCGAAATCGAGGCCGGCCGGGTGGCCCAAGTGCTGGTCGACAACGGCGACCGCGTGACCGCGGGGCAGGTGCTCGCCCGCCTCTCTCGTCCGCAGGGACTGAATGCGCCTGCCTCGAGCCTTGCCGTGCAAACCCCGGTTGCCGGCACCGTCGGGCGGATCATGACCCAGGCCGGGGCCATGGCGTCGATGGCCGGCCCGCCGATGTTTCTCATCATCGTCGGCGGCGAGTTCGATCTTTTGGCGGAGATCCCATCCACCCGCATCGGCAAGATTGCGGTTGGCCAGCCCGCCCGCATCGACGTCGTCGGGATCGGCGTCATTTCCGGCCGCGTGCGCGCCGTGTCCCCGGAAATCAACATCGCAAACCAGACCGGCCAGGCGCGCATATCGCTGGGGACCGACCCGCGGTTGAAAATGGGAACGTTCGGCCGTGCAACCGTGGAGGTCGGGACAAGCTGCGGCGCCAGCGTGCCGCTCTCGGCGGTGCTTTTTGGCCCGCTCGGGGCGGTCGTGCAGGTCGTGCGCGACAATCGCATCGAGACGCGGCCCGTCCCCATCGGACTGCTGACGGGCGGAAATGTGGAGATCCGGCAGGGACTGAACGAGGGCGATCTCGTGGTGAAGCGCGCCGGCACCTTCCTGCGCGAAGGCGATCGCGTGCGCCCCTTCATCGAAGACGAAGCGAGCGCGCAGCGCTGATCATCGCCACTTCAAAATGGGCGCGATCGGCAGCAGCGTCAGCAGCGCAAACAGCGGCACGAGAGCGGCTCCCGCCCAAAGCATGTAGGCGAAGAAGTTCGGCATCCTGACACCGTGCTGCTGGGCGATCGCATACACCATGTAGTTCGGCGCATTGCCGATATAGGTCAACGCGCCCATGTAGACGGCGCCCATCGAGATCGACGCGAGCGTGCCGGCGAGCGGCCCCGTCAGCTCCCTCGCATCCCCCCCTGCAAGCTCGAAGAACACAAGATAGGTCGGCACATTGTCGAGCAGCGCCGAAAGCAATCCGGTGAGCCAGAAATAAGCGACCTCGTGCGGCGAGCCGTCGCGCGCGCTGACGGCGGACAGAAGCCACCAGAACGCGCCGTTACGGCCAGCCTGAAGCATGGTCATGACCGGAACGATGGCGATGAAGATGCCGGCGAACAACTTGGCGACTTCGACGATCGGCTCCCAGGTGAAATCATTGGCGCGGCGATGCGTATCGGGCGTCGTCCAGAGCGACAATGCCGCGATGATCGCCAGGCTGGCATCGCGAACGAGGTTCTGCAGCTCAACCTTCGTTCCATAGACATCGAAGCTAACGCCCGGCTTCCATTCCGCCGAAACCAGAATGCTGGCGATGATCAGCGCGAGGAACAAGAAATTTATCGCCCCGTGCACGCCGATCGGTTCAGACGCCGGCCGCGGCTTCCGGGCGTCTTCGCGGTAACGCCACCAATCAAACGCGAAGAATGCGCCAAGCAGCAACACCGCAACCAGCGCTGTCTGCTCCCACAGATTCCGCACCGGCCAGAAGAAATCGACGCCGCGCAGAAAACCGGCAAAGAGCGGCGGGTCGCCGAGCGGGCTCAGCGCGCCTCCGACATTGCCAACCAGAATGATGAAGAAGACCACCACATGAGCGTTGTGCGTCCGGTCCGCATTGGCCCGGAGCAGCGGGCGAATCAGAATCATCGCCGCGCCGGTGGTGCCGACGACGCTCGCCATCAGCGCGCCGAGCGCCAGCGTGGCCGCATTCGTCAGCGGCGCGCCGCGAACCGTGCCGGTCACGAGGATGCCCCCGGCCGTCGTGTACAGCGCGAACAGCAGCAAGATGAAGCTCAGGTAGTCGCCGAGCATCGCGTGAACGAAGGCAGCAAGAGCGGCGGGCGCGCCGAAGGCGAGCGCGATCGAACCGATCGTCAGCGCGGCCCATCCGGCCGAGATTTTTCCGTAGTGGCGGTGCCAGAACTTTGGAAACAACAACGGGCCAAGGGCGATCGACACCAGGACGCCGACAAACGGCAGCGCCCACGGCCATCCCATCGTCGCGCCGTCGAGCGTTGCAGCGGCGTGCGCCGGCGACGATAGCAACCCCGCCGCCGCAGCAACGAGCGCGCCGAAAACGAACTGCTGGATCACCAAACATCCTTCGATGAAAATCGCAGGCGAGGCCCTAACAGACTTTGTCGAGGCAGCAAATCCGCTCGGAAAACGGAGGTCCCGACGTCTTCCGACATGTCAGCCAACAGACTGTTATTTCTAGCGATTGTCGTTTGCCGCGACAGCTTGAGACAGCCGTCGGCCACAAATTGACCGCCATCCGGTCGGACGCTTATAAGTGCGATACGTGCGTGTGGGGACAAGGAATGCGGCTCGTCTTCGGGCTCACAAGCAGACGCCGTTTGACGTGGCTTGCGTTCGTTGCAGCGGCTGCCGCGCTGAGCTTCGTATGGGTCTGGAGCGTCGGCTCCGCGCACAACCGCCCAACGGACATGGCCGAGCTTTCGCCTGCGGCGGCCGTCACTTTCCGGTTTCCCGCCGAGTGGGTCGCACGGACTCCCATGTCGGCTGCGGCGTTTATTCTCTCGCGCGCGCTCCCGCGCCAAGCTTCCGCCCCAGCGAACCCGCTCGACTGGCTCTCGTCGGCGCTTCTTTTCGACCAGGCGCAGCAGGACTTGGCGAGTTTGCCTGCGTCCGAAACGCTGGCGCCCCGCTTCGAACGGGACAACGGTTTAGCCGCGATGCCGGGTCCGCGTGCGCCCAGCCGCACTCTCAATCTGCTGAACGATGCGCAAATCGCCAGCATCAAAGAGCGGCTCAAGCTCACTCCCGAGCAGCAGCAGCTCTGGCCCTCGGTGGAGGCGGCGTTGCGGACCGTCGCCTGGCGCGGCAGCCGCGACAAGCTGGACCACAAGACGGCGACGCTCGATCCGAAAGGAGTTGAAAACCTGATAAGCGCACTCGTCCCCTTCGTAAAAAAATTGCGCGAGGAGCAGAAGGATGAGCTGCGCATGATCGCGCATCTGATGGGATTGGAGCACCTGGCGTCGCAGCTCTGAGCGCGGTTCGTGACGCCCAATCCGCGCCGGTCGCGGCGCACGAGTGGAGCAGGGCGGTTCGCGCGGCTCGGTGGAAAGCTTCTTCGGCGGCCTGTGCAAGGGGTCTTCGGCGCATCTCGCGCCGGAAGAACGCTTCATGCGGGAGCGCGGCTATGACCGCTCGCCGCGCACAGGAGCGATCATGAGCGATTGCTTGATGAAATCCGCGACCACGATCGCTCTTGCCGGGCGGCTCGAAGCGTGGTTTTGACGTCATTCGAGACGCACGACGCTCGTTGGCACAGGCGTTGCGCGCTCATCCGCATTGACCCCTCACCGACCCTGCGTTAGCCCCCCGCGGCCGGCTGAGTTTAAAAATTACATAAGCGAGCAGAAGGACGTTGCAGCATGCTGAAAAAACTGATGATTTCTGCCCTTTCCCTGGCCGCGTCGAGCGGAATCGCGCTCGCCGGCGATGTGGCGGCCGGCCAGACCGTGTTCAAGAAATGCGCCCCCTGCCACGACGTCGGCGAGACCGCCAAGAACAAGGTCGGCCCCGAACTGAACGGGATCGACGGGCGCCACTCCGGTCAAGCCACGGGGTATAACTACTCGCCCGCCAACAAAGATTCGGGGATCGTCTGGAGCGAGGCGGTGTTCAAGGAATACATCAAGGACCCCAAGGCGAAGATCCCGGGGACGAAGATGGTCTTTCCCGGCATCAAGAACGAAAAAGAGGCCGACGACTTGTGGAGTTACCTCCAGCAATTTGGTCCGGACGGCAAAAAGAAGTCCTAACTATATTGTGACGCCGCCGCGACAAGTCCGGCTTGCGCGGTCGCCCGCGGCGGAGTGCCGTACCATGCCGGGGATCGCGCCGCGGGTCGCCGAAGCGTTCGCCGCAATACATGCAGCCATTAGAGCATTTTCCGGCGAAGTGGAAACCGGTTCGCCGCAGAAAATGCGATCACGAAAGGATAACTGGAGCGAAGTCCGATTCCATTGGAACGGAATTCGCTCTAGCAGCGATCACATCACGGTCGACGGTCGGCGCGAGCCGGTAAATGCCGTCGACAGAGGAGGAAGAGAAATCGCGGGGCGCATCCAGGGGTTTTCTCATAGGCACATAAGCTGAATTTGACGCAGGAGATCGTCCAATTTCCTGATGTATTCCTGCGATGCGTTTGCTTCCTGCCTCATTTCCTCGCGGCGCGATCTGACCACATCGCGGATCGAGACGATGCCGACGAGTTGCTCGTTTTCGGTCACGGGAAGGTGCCGTATCCTGCCTTCGGCCATCTTCTCCATCACGTCGGCCAACTTGTCCTGGCGGCTGCAGGCCATGACCTTGCGCGTCATGACTTCGGCGACCGGGGCTTCGAGCGCTGCGCCTCCCTTCGCGCTCAGCGCGCGCACGATGTCGCGTTCCGAGATGATGCCGACAGTCCGGCCTTCTGCGTCGCTCACGATCAGCGTCCCGATGTCGTGATCGGCCAGAGACTTGGACGCACATTCGATCGAAGCCGTCGGCCCGACGGTGAATACGGTGGTATCTTTGTGGGACAGCATGGTCTGAACGTCGTTCAAGCTCGCCTCCTTGTGTCAGCCCTGGCAACATTCGCTGATGTTCGCGCACGTCAAGTTGGCCAGTGAGTGCCGCGGCGGTGCCATACGCGGGATCTTTTAGTGTCCGATCTTTTGGACCGATGCGATAAAGCCCTGCATCGCGAAGGTGCTGTCTTTCAGCATTGAGACCATCTTGCGAAGGGCCCCTTTCGCGGATCTAGCCCGCGCGCCGCGTTCGCATTCGTGCTGCAGAGTCTTCCGGCCACCGGCGTGCGACAGCCCGCCCGCGTTCGAGTATTTTTCGCACGGCTTCGTTCGACCTGTTTGGTTCGGCGAACTTCATAGAGTATTCATTCGTTTTATTAGCACGTTCATAGTTGCGCTGTACTTCCTCCAGCATCGCGGTGACCATACTGTGTAATTCCTCAATTCTTACATCGGGCACTCGCCGCGCGACGGAGGAAGCGAACACTTGCATTACTTCGTGTCCTGCAGCAGCGCCGGATTGGATCACCTCAACCCCTTCCACGACGCCTTGCTTAATTTGGTCATTACGTTCGTCCATCTCCAACCTCCTCATTGGACTTCCCAGCCGAATTGCCGGCGGCTTGTTGGTTTGGTAATGGCTGCAAAGGGACTCTGCTCGGCCCGCACCTCCGGGACAGGACCGAAAGACGTACCATGGCCAAATGGCGACGGCGGCAAACCCGGGCTCGCTGCCTTTTACGAGGACCTGTCCCAAGGCCCGCCGGAAAGAGGCTCGCGCTCTCGCGCCTCTTTCAAGTTGAAATACTGCGCCCCGCGAATCGTTCCCGCGTTTCCCCTTCGCGACCGCCGCTACCTTCGCGGCGTCACGCGAGCAAGCGCGTCACGCCTTGAAAGACAAATGACCCCCGCCGCGTACCCAGCCCGGGGCTGTTCATCGTTCTATTCATGGTCAGGGTTGCTGTTCGCAGCGGTACAGCACGACCGTTGAGCCGTCTGGCATTTCAACGATCATCCTCCGGCAGTCAGCCCTATTGCCATCGGGATCGACATCGACGTCGATCGCGAACCCAGGCGCCGCGCTCAGGAGAGTAGCCGCGGCGACGATTCCAATCGTTACCTTTTTCATCTCATACTCCTTCGCGTGCTACCGAGATTCAGGCGACGCAGGCATAACTCGTTCCGCCAGCCGGTCACATTGACGCAGAGTATTGTTGCCGCGGAGAAGCGGGGCTGCAGCCGCTCGGCGCCGGAGCCGCTTCCGGTCTGGCTTGTACTTTCGCGACCAAAAGAGCCCGGCGCGGGTATTGGCGCCGGGCCTGTTATGCGCCAGGGCGGCGCTGCCGTTCGAGTAACGCGAAAAATCACGCAGCCAGCGGCCGAAAATCGGTGGCGCTCGCCATTCGCCAGGCCTCGCGGAACCGGGGATCGCGCGCGCCTTCGAGCAATTCACCCGGCGCGAGCGGCGGATACAGCTGAGCGAAGGTCATCACTTCGCTCGCCGAGACGCGGCGCGAGAATTGATGCGGATTAAATTCGCTGGGATGATCGAGCCCGGCGGCTGCGGTCAATTCGATGAGCGCGTGCATGGTTTGGGCGTGGAAACTCGCCACGCGTTCGATCTTGTTCGGCACGACGAGCGCGCGCTGCAGCGTCAGGTTCTGCGTCGCAACGCCGGTCGGACAACGATCGGTGTGGCAGCTCTGCGACTGGATGCAGCCGAGGGCGAACATGAAGCCGCGGGCGGCGTTGCACCAGTCGGCGCCGAGCGCCATCGCGCGCGCAATATCGAAGGCGGAGGCGATTTTTCCGCTGGCGCCGATCCTGATGCGATCGCGCAGCCCTGCCCCGACCAGCGCATTGTGCACGAAGGTCAGGCCCTCCCGCAGCGGCAGGCCGAGATGGTCGAGGAACTCCATCGGCGCGGCGCCGGTGCCGCCTTCCTTGCCGTCCACGACGATGAAGTCGGGGCAGATGCCCGTCTCCAGCATGGCCTTGCAGATCGCCAGGAACTCCCATGGATGGCCGACGCACAGCTTGAACCCGACCGGCTTGCCGCCGGACAGGCGACGTAGCTCAGCGAGGAAATAAACGAATTCCACCGGGGTGGAGAAGCTCGAATGCCGGGCGGGGGAAACGCAGTCCTGTCCCATCGGCACGCCGCGCGCCGCGGCGATCTCCTCGCTCACCTTCGCCGCCGGCAGGACGCCGCCATGACCAGGCTTCGCGCCCTGGCTCAGCTTGACCTCTATCATCTTGATCTGGTCGAGCGCCGCGGTCTCAGCGAAGTGCTCCGGACAAAAACAGCCGTCCGGCCTGCGGCAGCCGAAATAGCCCGAGCCGATCTCCCAAATCAGGTCGCCGCCGTTTTCCCGATGATAGCGGCTCACCCCGCCTTCCCCGGTGTCGTGCGCAAATCCGCCTTGCCTCGCGCCGCCGTTGAGCGCGCGGATCGCGTTCGCGCTGAGCGCGCCGAAGCTCATCGCGGAGATATTGAACACCGAGGCGGAATAGGGTTTCGCGCAATCGGGACCGCCAATCGTGAGGCGAAACGGCGTCTCCGCCAGCGGTCGCGGCACCAGCGAATGGCACAACCACTCATAGCCTTCGGCATAGACGTCGTATTGGGTGCCGAACGGTCGCTTGTCGAGCATCCGCTTGGCGCGCTGATAGACCACCGCCCGCTTGTCGCGGCTGAACGGCAGTCCGTGCTTTTCGTCCTCGAAGAAATATTGGCGCATTTCCGGCCTGATCTCTTCGAGCAGGAAGCGCAGATGAGCCAGAATCGGATAGTTGCGCAGGATGGCGTGCCTGGTCTGGAGGAGATCGACGGTCCCGAGCAGGGCAAGGCCGGCGAACGCGGCGATGAAGACGACGAGATAGGGGAATAGGCCCGGCAGCCGAAAGGCGAGCGCAACCAAAATGGCAGTCGCTGCAAGCGATATCGTGTATGGCAGCAGTCGAAGCGAAAAGGGCAGACTCAATACGCGCATCGATGCGCTCCCGAAGCCGGGGCGGTCCGTTCCGATGCGGCCGACGCTAACGGCCGTGCACACCGGCCGTCATGCGGCCGAGCCGCCTCGGCGCCCGAACTCCGGGCCGGCGTCATCGCGGGCCCGGAAACCCTGATCGTTATCGCGTCGGAACGGGCTTGTCGCCGCGATAATCGTAAAAGCCGCGCTGCGTCTTGCGGCCGAGCCAGCCGGCCTCGACGTATTTCACGAGCAGCGGGCAAGGTCGATACTTGGAATTGGCAAGGCCCTCGTACAGCATCTGCATGACCGACAGACAGGTGTCGAGGCCGATGAAATCCGCAAGCTGCAACGGTCCCATCGGATGATGGGCGCCGAGCCGCATCGCCGTATCGATCGCCTCGACGGTGCCGACGCCTTCGTACAGCGTATAGATCGCCTCGTTGATCATCGGCATCAGAATGCGGTTGACGATGAAGGCCGGAAAGTCTTCCGCGACCGCGACCGTCTTGCCGACATTGACGCAGAATTCGCGCGCCGTCACGAAGGTGTTGTCGTCGGTGGCGATGCCGCGGATCAGCTCCACCACCTCCATCACCGCCGGCGGATTCATGAAGTGGACGCCGATGAACTTTTCCGGCCGGTCGGTGGCGGCGGCAAGCCGCGTGATCGAGATCGACGAGCTGTTTGAACCGATCATCGCATCCGAACGCAGGACGGGACACAGCTCGGTGAAAATCTTGCGCTTGATCTCTTCCTTCTCGGTGGCGGCCTCGATGACGAAATCGCAGTCCGCGAACTCCTCGATCGACTCGGCGGGGACGATGCGCTTGAGGCTCTCCTTGCGCTGCTCCTCGGTGATGCGCTTGCGCTTGACCTGCCGCGCCATGTTCCCATTGATCGTCGCCAGCGCCGCCTTGAGGCGATCCGCCGACACGTCGTTGAGCACGACGTCCAAGCCGGCGAGCGCGCAGACATGGGCGATGCCGCTGCCCATGTGCCCGGCGCCGATGACGCCGACCTTCTTGATCGTTTTTGTCATGAGTTCCTGTCCGATGCCGCTTCGCTCTGCGCGCCTGGGGTTTCGGCGCCAGAAGAGCGAAGGCCGTTGTGCGTTTATACCGCCTATCGTGCGCCGCCGCCACGGCGGCGTGCCTTATCCTTTCTCCCAACTCACTTTCCGAGCTTGCCGAGCTCGTCGGTCAGTTCGGGCAACGCCTTGAAAAGGTCGGCGACGAGGCCGTAATCGGCCACTTGGAAGATGGGCGCTTCCTCGTCCTTGTTGATGGCGACGATGACCTTGGAGTCCTTCATGCCGGCAAGATGCTGGATCGCCCCGGAAATGCCGACCGCGACATAGAGCTCGGGGGCGACCACCTTGCCGGTCTGGCCAACCTGCCAGTCGTTGGGCGCATAGCCGGCATCGACCGCCGCGCGCGAGGCGCCTACGGCGGCGCCGAGCTTGTCCGCGACCGGCTCGATATATTTCGTGAAGTTCTCCCGGCTCTGCATCGCCCGGCCGCCGGAGATGATGATGCGGGCCGAGGTCAGCTCCGGGCGCTCCGACCGCGAGAGCTCCTCGCCGACGAAGCTTGACAGGCCGGGATCGGTCGCCGGCGCGATCGGCTCGATCGGCGCCGTGGCGCCTCCCTCCCCCGTCGCCTGGAAGGTGGACGTGCGCACCGTGATCACCTTCTTGGCGTCGCGCGAGCGCACCGTCTGCACCGCGCTGCCGGCGTAGATCAGCCGGTCGAACGTATCCGGCGCGATCACCTTGATGATGTCCGACACCTGCATCACGTCGAGCAGAGCGGCGACGCGGGGCATGATATTCTTGCCCGTGGTGGTGGCGGGCGCGAGGATCGCGTCGTAGCCGCCGGCAAGCGAAATGATCAACGCGGCAACCGGCTCCGCCACCGTATGTTCGTAACGCGCGTCGTCGGCGAGCAAAACCTTGGCGACGCCATCGAGCTTGGCCGCGGCCTCCGCGGCCGGCCGGCAGCCTTTCCCGGCGACAAGGATATGGACCTCCCCGCCGAGCGCCCGCGCAGCGGTGAGCGCCTTGTTGGTCGCGTCCTTGAGGGCGGTGTTGGCATGTTCCGCGAGGAGGAGGGTCGCCATCACAGCACTCCTGCTTCGTTCTTGAGTTTGCCCACGAGCTCGGCGACCGAGCCGACTTTCACCCCGGCCTTGCGCGTGGGCGGCTCGACCGTCTTGAGCACCTCGATGCGAGCGGCGACATCGACGCCGTAATCGGCCGGCGTTTTCTCCGCGATCGGCTTCTTCTTGGCCTTCATGATGTTGGGGAGCGAGGCGTAGCGCGGCTCGTTCAGCCGCAGATCGGTGGTGATGATCGCCGGCGATTTGAGCTTGACCGTCTGCAGGCCGCCGTCGACTTCGCGCGTGACCAGGACGCCGTCGCCCTCGATAACAAGCTTGGAGGCGAACGTGCCCTGCGGCCAGTTCAGCAGGGCCGCGAGCATCTGGCCGGTCTGATTGCAATCGTCGTCGATCGCCTGCTTGCCGAGGAGCACGAGTTCCGGCGCCTCCGCCTCGACCACCCCCTTCAGGATCTTGGCGACGGCGAGCGGCTCGATGACGCCGTCCACCTTCACCAGGATGCCGCGATCCGCCCCCATGGCGAGCGCCGTGCGCAGCGTTTCCGCCGCCTGCGCCGGGCCGATCGAGACGGCGACGATCTCGGTCGCCTTGCCCGCCTCCTTGAGCCGGATCGCCTCCTCGACGCCGATTTCGTCGAAGGGATTCATGGACATTTTGACGTTGGCGAGCTCGACCCCGGTTCCGTCCGGCTTTACTCGGATTTTCACATTGTAATCAACAACGCGCTTAACGGTGACGAGGACTTTCATGCTTTTTTGCTCCCGCGGCGGCGCGCAAACTATGGCTCGGGTCTTTGCCTGTCAACGCGCTGGCGCCGGAATGGCGGCTTGTCCCGCGGCCCTGGGCAGGAAACGCTGGCGAGGCCTTTCAAAGCACCGATTAACGACGGGAGCGCCTTGATGTCGATCAAGCCGCGGCGGCGTCCGGCCTTGTTCCCGCGAAGCTTCAGCGGTTCTGGCCGGGCTGCCACAGCACGTCAGCCGTCCCCTTGTCGTTGAGATAGCGGGCGGCGACGAACAGGAAATCGGACAGCCGATTGACGTATTTGAGGACGGGCGCCGAGACCTCTTCGTCGGGCGAGTCGGCAAGCTCGGCGATCAGCCGCTCGGCGCGGCGGCAGACCGTGCGGGCAAGGTGCAGCGCCGCCGCCCCGGCCGATCCGCCCGGGAGAACAAAGGAGCGCAGCGGCTTGAGTTCTGCGTTCAGCCGGTCGATCTCCTGTTCGAGGCGGCTGACCTGGGCCTCGGTCACGCTAAGCCGCGCGCCCCCGGGGCCCTTCCCCTTGTCCGGCATGCAGAGATCGGCGCCGAGGTCGAACAGGTCGTTCTGGATGCGCGCCAGCATCGCATCGACCTCGGGGGCGTCCTTGGTATGCAGGCGCGCGAGCCCGAGGACGGAGTTCGTCTCATCGACGGTGCCATAGGCCTCGATCCGCGGATCGTATTTCTTGCGCCGTTCGCCGGTTCCAAGCGCGGTCGTCCCGTCGTCCCCGGTACGGGTATAGATGCGGTTGAGCACGACCATGACAACCCCGTGGGCTGATAAGGATGGGAGGCGGTCCGCACGGCGGGCCGGGCGCAGCGCGATCCGGCGACGACGCGGGCGACGCCGGCCGCACGTTAACCCCGCATCGCCCAGATTGTCAGCATGATCACGAGAATGGCGACGAATTGCAGCACCACGCGCCAGCGCATGAGCTTCTGCGACGTGCTGGGCGAGCCGCCGCGCAGCATATTGGCAAGACCGAGCAGAAGCACCACGGCAACCGCTGCGATCGCCGCCGGAACCACATAAGCACTTAACGCATGGGCCATCGTGGCTTCCATACCATTTCCACTGGGGGCGGCGTCGCGCCTGCGGGCCGCGACAATTCCGAACCTATCCCGCTATATGGGCGTCCGCATCGTCCGTTCCCACGGCCGGCGACCCACGCCTCGCCCTCGACAGGCTTGATATGCATAAAAATTCTTGGACGCTCCGCACGCTCGCCGCGCAGGCGCTCGGCCATATCGACGCGCAGACCAAGGCGGTCGTGCCCCCGCTGCACGTGTCGACCACCTATGTCCGCGATCCGGACAATGCCTATCGCGCCGGGCTCATCTACGGCCGGCCGGACAACGAGACGGTGCGGCAGACCGAGGGCGTCATCGCCGCGCTGGAGGGCGCGACCGCGGCGCTCTTGTTCGGAGCGGGCATGGCCGCGGCGACGGCCGCAATCATGGCGCTCCCGCCGGGGCGCATCATCGCCTCCCAAGTCATGTACTGGGCCTTTCGCGACTGGCTCATGCGCGAAGCGCCGCGGTTCGGACACGCCGTCGAATTGGTCGATACGAGCGACCTCGAGGCGGTACGGGCGGCCGTCGCACGGGAGCAGCCCACGCTGATCTGGATCGAAACGCCGGGCAACCCCCTGTGGACCATCAGCGACATCGCCGGGATCGCCAAGATCGCCCGCGCGGCGGGCGCCCGGCTGGCGGTCGATTCCACGGTGGCGACGCCGGTCTTCAGCCGGCCGCTCGCGCTCGGGGCCGACCTCGTGATGCATTCCGCCTCCAAATATCTCAACGGGCATTCCGACGTGATCGCGGGCGCGCTTACGGTCGCGACGGAGGATGACTGGTGGGGGCGGATTGCGCGACTGCGCACGCAGCACGGCATGATTCTCGGTCCGTTCGAAGCCTTCCTGCTGATGCGCGGCATGCGCACGCTCGATGTCCGGGTCAGGGCGCAGACCGAGAGCGCGGGGCTGATCGCGAGCCGGCTCAGGAGCCATCCGGCGCTTGCGCAAGTCCTCTATCCGGGACTGTCCGACCATCCGGGCCACGCCGTCGCCGCAGCGCAGATGACGGGCTTTGGCGCGATGCTGTCGATCCGCGTGCGCGGCGGCGAGGCGGCGGCGATCGCCACGGCGGCGCGGGTCGATCTCTGGAAGCGGGCGACGTCGCTCGGCGGCGTCGAGAGCCTGATCGAGCATCGCGCTTCGGTGGAAGGGCCGGGCTCCCCCTGCCCGCCCGATCTGCTGCGGCTCTCCGTCGGCCTGGAAGACGCGGATGACCTTTACGCAGACCTCGACGCCGCACTCATGCAGGCGCGGGCTCCTTGAGCGGAGAACACCGCCGGAGCAACCGCTCTTGAGAGTCCATCCCGCGCGACTGCTCACGCGGCGAGATGTTTTTCGATTTCGTAGATCGGCTGCTTGGTGAGGTCCTTGTCAATCTCGGCGACGATGCGGCTCTTCACCTCGGCATGAAAGGCGCGGCGCAGTTCAGCGAGGGTCCGCGGCGGCGCAACGACGACCAGCGCCTTGACCTTGCGTTCGCGGACGACGCGCTGCAGCGCCGCCGCGACCTCGTGCGCGAACCGCTGTTCCTCGATGACGTGCCAATCGGCCTCTTCCACGGCGCTGCGACGAACGCCCACGCTGGAAAACGTGCGGCCGGGCTGATCCGAGCCTTGCTCGCGCGTCGGCGGATTCTGATCGCGAAAGACCTGCTCCGTTTTGAGATTGAGGTATTTCTCATCCCCCTCGTTGCGCAGGAACAGCGCCTTACGGCCATCTCCGACGAACACGAACGCGTCGTGGGGGATGCTGATCTTTGCCATGGGCTCCTCCGCTTCCGGTTTATCCTTCGACAGGACGCCCCCTATATATTGATAGTTTTCGACCAGACGCGCTCCTGAACATTAATCTCCGTCAATCGTTTGCCAAAGCGCCGGCTTTACAAATGGCTGAGCTTCACCGCCCCGCGCCGACGGCGGAGCGTCGCATACGTCGCGTGCGTGTAGCCGCCGAACAGCGCGCTCCGGGCGGCGCCCCACACGGCGCCGGCGCCCGGCACAAACACCCCTCAGTTGCGGCGATCCATCAGCCGGCGAGCGATGACCTGCGCCTGGATTTCCGCCGCGCCCTCGAAAATCGAGAGGATGCGCGCGTCGCACAGGAGGCGCGAGGCCCTGTATTCCAGCGCAAAGCCGTTGCCGCCGTGGATTTGCACGGTGTTGTCGGCCGCGGCCCAGGCGACCCGCGCCGCAAGCAGTTTCGCCATGCCCGCTTCGAGGTCGCAGCGCTTGCCCTCGTCCTTCTCCCGCGCGGCGAGATAAGTGAGCTGGCGGGCGGTCATGATTTCCGCCGCCATCATCGCGATCTTGTCGGAGACGCGGGGGAACTTGATGATCGGCTGGCCGAACTGGATGCGCGTCTCGGCATAGCGCAGCCCTTCCTCCATCGCCGCCTCGGCGACGCCGATCGCGCGCGCCGCGGTCTGGATGCGCGCCGCCTCGAAGGTCTGCATCAGCTGCTTGAACCCCTGGCCCTCGACCCCGCCGAGCAGGTTCTCGGCCTTCACTTCGAAGCCGTCGAAGGCGATCTCGTACTCCTTCATCCCGCGATAGCCGAGCACCTCGATCTCGGTGCCCGACATGCCGGGCGCCGGGAACGGGTTCTTGTCGTCGCCGCGCGGCTTTTCGGCGAGCAGCATGGACAGGCCCTGATAGCCCGGATCCTTGGGATTGGTGCGCACGAGCAAGGTCATCAGATCGGCGCGGACCGGATGGGTGATCCAGGTCTTGTTGCCGTAGACCTTGTAGACATCGCCCTCGCGCACCGCCCGGGCCTTGAGCGAGGCGAGGTCCGAACCGGTATTCGGCTCGGTGAATACCGCGGTCGGCAGCACCTCGCCGGAGGCGATCTTCGGCAGCCACTTCGCCTTCTGCTCCGGCGTGCCGGCGCCGAGAATGAGCTCCGCCGCGATCTCCGAACGGGTCCCAAGGCTGCCGACGCCGATATAGCCGCGCGACAGCTCTTCGGAGACGACGCACATGGACTCTTTGCCGAGGCCCATGCCGCCATACGCTTCAGGAAGCGTTAGTCCGAACACGCCGAGCTCCGCCACATGGGCGATCGTCTCGATCGGGATATAACTGTTCGTAAGGTGCCATTTGTGCGCATACGGGATGACTTCGCTGTCGGCGAATTTGCGCATCTCGTCGCGGATTTGCTCCAACGTCTCGTCGAGCCCGCAATCGCCCGGGGTCGCCGTGTGATGCGCGCTGATCAGCTCGGCCAGGAGAGCGCGGTTGGCGGGCGTATTGCCGGTCGCGGCGAGCGCGTCGAGCGACGGCCGCAGTCGATTCGCGACCTCGATCGTGTCGAGGCCAAGATCGGCAGGCCGCACGAATTCGCCTTGGCTCATCGGGATGCCGCCGACCACCTGAGCGAGATATTCGCCAAGGCCGATCCGTACGACGAGTTCCTCGATCTGACCGAGGCGGCCCGTGTCGCTCATGCGGGCGGCGTAGGCGCCAAGCTGGCGCACCGCCTCGACATAGGTCGCAAGCCAGGCGAGGCCGTGCGTCGCGCGCTGCTCGCGGTCGAACAGTGGGGCCGCGATCCCGCCGTCCGCGGAGACGCGGGCGCGCACCTTATTAATCGCCTCGGCCAGGATCGTTTCAAGCGCGGCGGTGGCTTCCTGGGCGACGCTTACGAGATCGGGAACGGTTTCCGCACGCAATACAGCAATAGCCATGGAAATTCTCCGAAAAACAGCGCGTTTCGCGGTGCCGAAAAACGATCGATTTCCATGCTCCCAATCTGCGCGCAAGGCAAGGCCGGACTGGCGTTTCCTGGCCCCGGTCAGCCGATGTGACGGGGAGAAGAACTTGCCAAGACCGCAAGCATTGGCGAGGGATGAACATCGCCCCCTGGACTGAGCCTCGCCCTTGATCCGCAACTGCCCGCGCATCGCCTATGACGCATTCGTCGCGTTTATCCGCGACGACGGCTGGGCGATCGCGAGCCACATTGCGCTTTCACTGCTCATGTCCTTGTTTCCGTTCCTCATCTTTGTCACCGCGCTGACCGGATTTCTCGGCGCCCAGAACCTGTCCGACCAGGTCGCGCTTCTTTTGCTCGAGGCCTGGCCGGAGGAGGTGTCCCGCCCGATCGCGAGGGAAATTGAAAATGTGCTGACCACTGCGCATTCCGGACTGCTGACGATCGGCGGCGGGTTTGCGCTGTACTTCTCCTCGAGCGGCATCGAGAGCCTGCGCATCGGCCTCAACCGCGCCTATGGCGTCGTCGAGATGCGCCCGTGGTGGCTGCTGCGCCTCGAATTGATCGCCTATGTGCTGGTCGCGGCGCTTGCGCTCATCGCGCTCGCTTTCCTCATCGTGCTCGGGCCGCTGATCCTGTGGACGGCGACGCGCTATTTTCCCGGCCTGAGCCCGTTCCTGGTGACGCTGACCTTCCTGCGCTTCGGCGTCGCCACGGTCGTCCTCGTCGTTGCACTCGTCCTCGTGCACAAATGGCTGCCGGCGGGCAGGCGCTCGCTCTGGGACATCGCGCCCGGCATCATCGTCACGCTGGCGATGTGGCTGATCACCGGCGTGCTGTTCGGCCGCTATCTCGCGCAGTTCGCGAGCGCCTATGTCACGATGTATGCCGGCCTCGCCTCGGCGATGATCGCGCTCGTGTTTCTGTATTGGACGGCCACCATCTTCATCTACGGCGGGGAACTCAATGCGGTCATCGTCAATCTTCGCCAGCAGCGCAAAGACGACCACGGCGCTCGCTGAGCGCCGGCGGCTTGTGCGATCTCCTTGCGGCTTGGCCGACCAATACGCCCCGCGCCCAGACGGAGCAGTGGACTTCAGCGCGCCTCTCCGGGCGCCGCCGCCTCGATGGCGAGCGCGTGCACGCCGCCCGCAAGTTCGTCGGACAGCGCCTGGTTGATCAGGCGGTGACGTTCGAGCCGGCTCTTTCCCGCGAAAGCAGCGGCGACGATGCTGACGCGAAAATGCGTCTCTCCGCCTGCGCGCCAGCCGGCATGGCCCTCGTGCCGATGCGACTCATCGATCACGGCCAGTCGATCCGGGCTGAAAGCCTTCGTCAGCTTTTCCGCGATAGTGTCGCGCACGCGCATGTCGTCCCTAGTATTGATACGGATATGCCCAACGCCTTCCGCGACCCGCGGATCACGTTATGGCGGTCCTGTCAAGCTTGCGGCGAATGGCAAGACATCCACATAATGGCTGCCGATGAAACTGGACTTACCCCTGTTCGATCGCATTCGCGTCAAGCCCGAGCGCGACCGCCGCAGAAGCGATACGCCTGTCTGCGAGTGGCCCGGGTGCCAGGGAGCTGCGACTCACCGCGCGCCGAAAGGACGGACGCGCGAGCAGGAATACTGGCGTTTTTGTCTCGACCACGTTCGCGAATACAACCAGTCCTACAACTTTTTTGAAGGGATGAGCGCCGAAGCAGTGGAGCGCTATCAAAAGGACGCGGTCACCGGGCACCGTCCGACCTGGAAGCTTGGCCTTTCCCTCGGGTCGCGTTTCAAGCGATTGAACATGAAAAGCTTCTTCTCGGACGGGACGGCCGATCCATTCATCTTCCGACAGGAATTGGGCGGCGGCCGGGCTTACAGCGATGCGCGGCGCGGCGAACCCGAGCGCCGGACCGTCCACAACGCCGAGCGCAAGGCGCTGCATACGATGGGTCTCGAGGAGGGCGCGAAGCGCGCCGAAATCAAGGGTCGTTTCAAGGAGCTGGTGAAACGGCACCACCCGGATGCGAATGGCGGCGACCGCGGCTCGGAAGACAAATTGCGCGAGATCATCGCGGCGTACAATTTTCTCAAATCGACAGGGCTGTGCTGAAAAGCGGTCGGCGGCGGCCTGCCGGGCGGTCTTGGGAACCAGCGTCCTGGGAACCAAGCCAAGCGTCCGCGGGTTCGCCAACAAGCGCTTTCGGCCGACTGGCGCGGAGGCCTGCGCGCCCTTATATGGAGGCGAATTCCCTGTTTTAGTGCTGGAAGCTTTCCCGCGGCGCGGGCGGTCTGCTATTTAGGCAGGCCCATCGCTTGGAGCCCCATAGGGTCCTGTGTCGGATGCCGCGGGGGCCTGGAGGTACGATGAGTCCCGCAAGTGAAACCGTGGCTGGACTGCCCGACATGAAAGTGTCGGTGCGGCAGCTGTTCGGAATCGACAGCAACATGGAAGTGCAGGCCTATCCCGAGCCGGACGAGCATGTTCCCGAGATCGACGCGGATTACCGCTTCGACCGGGCGACCACGCTCGCCATTCTGGCCGGCTTCGCCAAGAACCGCCGCGTGATGGTGACCGGTTACCACGGAACCGGCAAATCGACCCATATCGAGCAGGTGGCGGCGCGCCTCAACTGGCCCTGCGTGCGCGTCAATCTCGACAGCCACATCAGTCGCATCGACCTGATCGGCAAGGACGCGATCGTGATCCACGAGGGCCAGCAGATCACCGAGTTCCGCGACGGCATCCTGCCCTGGGCGCTGCAGCACAATGTGGCGCTGTGCTTCGACGAGTACGACGCCGGCCGCCCGGACGTCATGTTCGTGATCCAGCGGGTGCTGGAAGTGTCGGGCCGTCTGACGCTGCTCGACCAGAACAAGGTGATCAAGCCGCATCCAGCTTTCCGCCTGTTCGCCACCGCCAATACGGTCGGCCTCGGCGACACGAGCGGCCTTTATCACGGCACGCAACAAATCAACCAGGGCCAGATGGACCGCTGGTCGATCGTGACGACGTTGAATTACCTGCCGCACGACAACGAGGTGGAGATCGTCCTCGCCAAGGCGAAGCACTATCGCACCGAGCAGGGCCGCGACATCGTCAACAAGATGGTGCGGCTCGCCGACCTCACGCGCAACGCCTTCATGAACGGCGACCTGTCGACCGTGATGAGCCCCCGCACGGTCATCACCTGGGCGGAGAACGCGGACATTTTCAAGGATATCGGGTTTGCCTTCCGCGTGACCTTCCTCAACAAGTGCGACGAGTTGGAGCGCGGGCTGGTCGCCGAGTTCTATCAACGCTGCTTCGGCCAGGAGCTCGCGGAATCGACGGTCAATGTGGCGCTGAGCTGATTGGCGGGCGCGTGGCCTGATGCCACGACCTGCGCTCGCCAGCTCCCTCACCCATTGCCCTCTCCAGGGTCAGGAGAGGAAGAACAACGATGACCTCAAACTTCAAACCCAAGCCGTCCGCGAAGGAAGCCCCGAACGAGCCGTTCAAGCGGGCGGTGACGGGCTGCCTGCGCGCGATCGCTCGCAAGCCTGAGATTGAGGTGAGCTTCGCGGCCGAGCGGCCGGGAATTGCCGGAACCAAGGCGCGGCTCCCCGAGCCGCCGCGCAAGCTTTCCGGAGACGACGCCTCGATCGTGCGCGGCCATGCGGACGCGATAGCGCTGCGCATGGCGTGTCACGACAAAGCCGTGCACCGCAAGCTGATGCCCGGCGGCCAGCAGGCGCGCGCAGTGTTCGAAGCGGTCGAACAGGCCCGCGTCGAGGCGATCGGCGCGCGGCGGATGGTCGGGGTCGCGCGCAATCTCAACTCGATGCTCGACGATCGCTTTCACCGCGGACGCTACGACCAGATCACCGACCGCGCCGACGCGCCGATCGAAGATGCGATTGCCATGATCGTGCGGGAGCGGTTGACCGGGGCGCCGCCGCCGGCGGCGGCGCGCAAGATCGTGGATCTCTGGCAGCCCTTTATCGAACAGCGCGCGGGGCGCGATCTCGACCGGCTCGGCAAGCTGATCGACGACCAGCGCCGCTTTGGCGACGTCGTGCACGACCTGTTGGACGCGCTCGACATGGGCGACGACCGCTCGAGCGCGGAAGACGAGGAGGAGAGCGAGTCCGGCAGCGACGAGGAGCGCGACGAGCAGCAGGGCAAGGACGGGCAGTCCGCCGAATCCGAGGATGCGGAGCGCATGACGGTCGAGCAGGCGGAGGCCTCGCCCGATCAGCTTCCCGAAACCGCGACGGAGACGCTCGACGCGCCGTCGGCCGAGATGCCCGACGAGTTGGAAACCGGCGACTCCGAGACGGCGTCCGAGCCCTGGCGCCCGCGTCACCGGCAGAACGAGCCGCGCGGCCCGCAGTACCGGCCGTTCACCGCGAAATTCGACGAGATCATGGGCGCGGAGGAATTATGCGAGGCGGAAGAGCTCGAGCGTTTGCGGGGCTATCTCGATAAGCAGCTCGCCAATCTGCAGGGCATCGTGGCGCGGCTCGCCAATCGCCTGCAGCGCCGCCTGATGGCGCAGCAGAACCGCGCCTGGGAGTTCGACCTCGAAGAAGGAATGCTCGACCCGGCGCGGCTTGCCCGCGTGGTGGTCGATCCGCTGCATCCCCTCTCCTTCAAGCGGGAGAAGGACACCAACTTCCGTGACACGGTGGTCACGCTCCTGATCGACAATTCCGGTTCGATGCGAGGGCGTCCGATCACCGTCGCCGCGACCTGCGCCGATATCCTCGCGCGCACTCTCGAACGCTGCGGCGTAAAGGTGGAGATTCTCGGCTTCACCACGCGGGCCTGGAAAGGTGGCCAGTCGCGCGAGGCCTGGCTCGCGGCCGGCAAGCCCGCCAATCCGGGTCGGCTCAATGACCTGCGCCACATCGTCTACAAGGCCGCCGACGCGCCGTGGCGGCGTGCGCGCAAGAACCTCGGACTGATGATGCGCGAGGGGCTGCTCAAGGAGAATATCGACGGAGAGGCGCTCGACTGGGCGCATAAACGGCTGTTGGCGCGGACCGAGGCGCGCAAAATCCTGATGATGATCTCGGACGGGGCGCCGGTCGACGATTCGACGCTCTCGGTGAACTCCGGCAACTACCTCGAACGCCATCTGCGCTTCGTCATCGAGGACATCGAGCAACGTTCGCCGGTGGAATTGATCGCCATCGGCATCGGTCATGACGTCACGCGCTATTACCGGCGCGCGGTCACGATTGTCGACGCGGAGGAGCTGGGAGGGGCCATGACCGAGAAGCTTGCCGAGCTGTTCGATGAACAAGCGGCCGAACCGATTCGCCCAATCCGGCGCCGGCTCAACGCGTGAGCTCCCTCTTGAGCCGAGGTCGGGCCGGCGCCAGACGGGTCGCTGCGATTGTCGCGCTCTTGGCGGCGCTCACACACGGGCCGGCCGCAGGACTCGAGCGGGGCAGCGCCACAGGGCCGACATCCATCGAAGTCCAGGCGCGCGTCATCGATTCCTTCAAGCCGAACGAGCCGGAGCTGCGGCGCTTCGGCCATCTCGAATTCCGCGGCGGTCTCGAACTGACGTCGTCCTATCGGGGGTTCGGAGGGCTCTCCGCGCTGCAGATGCGCGCGGACGGCCGGCGGTTCGTGGCGATCACGGACAAAGGCAATTGGCTCACCGGGCGCATCGTCTATGAGGGCGCGCAGCCGGTAGGCATCGCTGAGGCGACCATGGCGCCCATGCTCGACGCGGTCGGCTTTCCTCTGGCGAAACGAGGCTGGTATGACACCGAGGCGCTCGCGGACGACGGGCAGGGCGCGCTCTACGTCGGCATCGAGCGGGTCAACCGCATCGTGAGATTTGACTTTGCCCGTTACGGGGTGTCGGCGCGAGCCGAACCCGTCGGAACGCCCCCCGCATTGCAAACATTGCCCCACAATCTCGGAATTGAAGGGCTCGTTCTCGTGCCCAAAGGCCTGCCAATGGCGGGCACTCTGATCGCCTTTTCCGAACGAGACCTCGACCGCGCCGGCAATCTTCGCGCCTTTTTGATCGGCGGACCGACGCCGGGCGTATTCACTGTCCGGCGGACCGATGGCTTCGACATCAGCGACTCTGCGGTGTTGCCGTCCGGCGACGTGCTGTTGCTGGAACGGCGCTATTCGTGGTCGACCGGTGTCGCGATCCGCCTGCGCCGCATCCCGCTCGCCTCGATCGCCCCGGGCGCCGTGGTTGACGGCCCGGCTCTTTTTTTCGCCGATCTGGGGTATCAGATCGACAATATGGAAGGGCTCGCCGTCCACCGGACCGCACAAGGTGAGACGGTGCTGACGCTCGTTTCGGACGACAATTTTTCGAGCCTGCAGCGCACCCTGCTGCTGCAGTTCACGCTCCTGGAGGATTAAAAAAAGGCGCCGGTTTTCCCGGCGCCTCGCATCTTTTTGGCGGCGTCTTCCGTCGATTGCGAACTTAAGCAGCTTCGGCCTCGACCTCGTCGGTCGGCTTCAGACCGCGCCGCGGACCCTTCGCCAGCGCCGCCTCGATCTCCTTCACCGCTTCGGTGTCGGTAATCCGCTGCACCGCGGATATCTCCCGCGCCAAACGGTCAAGCGCAGCCTCGTAAAGCTGACGCTCGCTGTAGGATTGCTCCGGCTGGTTCTCCGACCGGTAGAGGTCGCGCACGACTTCGGCAATGGCGACGATGTTGCCCGAATTGATCTTCGCCTCGTATTCCTGCGCCCGCCGCGACCACATGGTCCGCTTGATGCGGGCCCGGCCCTTGAGGGTTTCGAGCGCACGCCTGACGATCGGGGGCTCGGCGAGTTTGCGCATTCCCACCACCGCGATCTTCGCCGTCGGCACCCGCAACGTCATCTTATCCTTTACGAAATTGATGACGAACAGTTCGAGTTTGTGCCCCGCGACCTCCTGTTCTTCGATCATCATAATCTGTCCGACGCCGTGCGCCGGATAGACAATGAACTCGCCGGTCTTGAAGCCTTGCCGTTGGGTCGTTTTCTTGTTGATCATTCCTTGAGCTGCTCCTTCGCTCGCCGGGCGTTGCACGTCCTCTTCCGGCCTGGGACGGACCGCCGTCTTCGGGGGTTTCGCCGCCGACCTGGGGGTTTCGCCGCCGACCTGGGGGATTTCGTCACCGACCTGGGAGCCCGCACCGCAGACTTGGCCGGACGATCGGGGGACTTCGCCCGCCGAACGGCGGGTTTGGTCACGCGGGTGCCCGCCTTGCCGAGAACCGCGCCACGTCGTGTCCGCGCCGTCTTGCTGGTTCTCCGACGGCCGACTGAAGGTGCTTTAGCGGTGTGAATCTTCTTTGGCTTTGATTTATGACGCGTTTTGGCTGCCACTGTCCTTGCGTGCTCTCCCGGGGAAAGTCACGCCTCCATGTCTGGCGGTTACTCAGAAACGCCCCGAAAAAATATGCTCCCGGGAGGGAGCGTGCACGGGGCGCGGGCTTCATTAGTGTGGCTCTTATGTATCATATCGGGAGCAAAATTCCAAGGCTTGTGAGGCGGCAAATTCGGCCGCCGGCTCGCTCAACCACATTAATTTTTCGTGAGAATCTGTACTCAGACCATCGAGTTTCGTCAGTCGCCGGCACCCGGTTTAGGGGAAAAATATTGAAGCTTGTCCTTATTTCCGTCCCACTCCTTCGCGTCGGCGGGCGACTCGCGCTTGACCGTGATATTCGGCCAGGCTTTTGCGTATTCGGTGTTGAGCTTCAACCACTCCTCGAGGCCTGGCTCCGTATCGGGCTTGATCGCTTCCGCCGGACACTCGGGCTCGCAAACTCCGCAGTCGATGCATTCATCGGGGTGGATGACGAGCATGTTCTCGCCTTCGTAGAAGCAGTCGACGGGACACACCTCGACGCAATCCATATACTTGCATTTAATGCAGTTTTCCGTAACCACATAGGTCATTAGACGCTCCGATCGGGGGCCCGGACCCCATTGCTGCAGCGGTGCCTACCGCATCGTTTATCGACGCGCAAGCAAGCTAGCGCCGCAGTCAAAAGCCGCTTTTTTCACTCTCTACGGCCGCCGCCGCTGAACCGATCGGCCTTCTGCCGGCCCCGGCCCGGTCGGGAGGCGTGCACGCGCCCTTCCACAACCAGTGACTGTTGCCCACAGGCCACATTTGCGTTCGCGGCCGTGAAGGGCTGCTCCTCATAGAGGACGCGCGCAGCCTCCGCCCCGCCGCGTCGAACGGCGAATGCGAGGACTCTAACCACCCTGATGCGGGAGTTGAGGGCGATGGTGAGCACATCGCCGGGCTTGACGATTCGGCTCGCCGCATCGACCCGCGCGCCGTTGAGCCGCACCCGCCCGGATCCCGCAAGCGTGGCGGCCGCGCTGCGGGTTCGCGCGATGCGTGCGTGCCAAAGCCACTTGTCGATTTGTTGGCGGTCGAGAGCCAAGCGATCTCCGGATCAGCGCCGTTCCTTGGCATTGGCCTCCAGCTGCGCCTTCAAGGCGGCAAGCTTGGCGAAGGGTGAATTCGGGTCAGGGGCCTTGTCCTGCCAGTCGCGCCTTTGCTCGCGGAAGCGCTGGCGCGGCTGATCGCTCCGCTTGGACGATTCGGGCTGCGATTTGTTTGCCCGGCCGGCGCGCGCCGATTGATCCTCACCGCGGCGATGGCGGTGACGATGCTGCTGGCGATCGCCCTTGGCATCCGTGGCGGCCTGCGCGGGAGAACCGGGTTTCGTCTCCGCCGGTTCGGCTTGTGCCGGAGCTTGGGGTGAAGGCCGCCGGCCCGCACGCTGGTGGCGCTTGGGTCCGCGACGCTCATCGTAACGGGTTGGGCGCCAGATTTCGATGAACTGCGGCTCCTCGGCGGTGTCCGGGGCAGCCAAAGGCGGGGTCGTAGCCGGCGATGGCTCCGTGACGGCCGTGCTCGTAGCATCGGCGTACGGCGAGGCGACATCGATGGACCCGGATGGGGGATCCTCTCCGCTCATCGCCTCGACCGGGTCGACCACCTCCTCCGGCGTTACAGCGCCGACCTCGTCGAGGGATGCAGCCGAGGTCTCCGGCGCGCTGCCGGCGTCTGGTTCGCGCTCCGAATCTCCCTCATCGGCCTGCTCCGCAGACACGTCTGGCGAAGCCGCCTCCGTCTCCGCGAGGGGTCCCAAGGCCGGAGAAGCCGCCTCGCCATCGGGAGCGATCGACCCGGCCGATTCGAGTGTCGCTGCCGCCGCAGGCTCGGATGCCGTTGTTTCCTCGGCGGCCACGGGGTTCTCGGACGCCTCCAGGGCCTCGGACGCGCGTGTGTCTTCGGACGGCGCCGTGACCTCGGCCGGTTTCGGCCGCTTTTCCATGCGGTACCCGAGGGCACGCATGATCGAGGCAAAATCCTCGCCCGACGAGCCGGTCAAGGAGGTCATCGCCTGGGTGACGGTAAACCCTGTTCCGTCAAAGGCCCCTGCGGGCTTGTTGCCGGGCGAGCCCGGTCGCCAACTCAATGCGGGGCGAATGAGGTCCGCCAGCCGTTCGAGTATGTCCACCCGCACGGCGCGATCGCCGCAGGCGCGATAGCCGATCGTGCGATAAAGCGTGCGCAAAACGGTCTTTTCGACCGGGAACGAGGTGCGTCCGCTCGCGGCCAGGCGTTGGATATCGTCGAGACCCACGGCATCGTTTTCGCCGTGCTTGAGCACCCACAGTTCCGCCGCCAGCGCGCGAGGGGCGGGCTTCAGCAAAGCCGGGGTATAGATGTGATAAGCGCCGAAGCGCACGCCGTGCTTGCGCAGGGTCGCGCGCTGGGCCTGGTCGAGCGCCTTGACGTCTTCGGCGACCCGATGCCGCTCAAGCACGCCGAGCGCCTCGACCAATTGAAAGGCGATGCCGCGCGCAATGCCGGTCACGTCGTCGGCCGCCCCGAGAACGAACAGCGGGCCCAACACCCGTTCGATGTGGGTGCGCGTCCACAAATCGAGTTGCGTCTGCACGTGCTCGTGGGCTGCGCCGGCCAGATGCTCGTCGGCGAGGATTCGCACCCGCGGGCGCAGGATGTTCTCGCCCGCCAAGATCTTCGCCACCGGCTCGCCCATCCAACGGATCAACCCGTTCGATGACAACACGAATTGCGAATCGGGCGCGTGCGACAGACGGGTCGCGCGCGCTTCGATCTCGCCCGCCAGCGCCCGTTGCGCAGCGGCGGAGAGCGCCTTGCTGTCGGAGCCGCCCGCGGTCGCATCTGGGGCGAAGCGGAACCCATCGAGCCGGCCGATGACATGCCCTTCGACGACCACCTCGCCGGTCTTGGTGATTTCCGTTTCCAACATCGCGTTCTCTCGCATCCGCCGCATCAACACGCTGGTGCGGCGGTCGATGAACCGCTCGGCCAGACGTTCATGCAGAGCGTCAGATAGTTTGTCTTCTACGGCGCGGGTGACACCTTGCCAATGTTCGGGATCGTCGAGCCAATCCGGCCGGTTCGCCGCGAACGTCCAAGTCCTGATATGCGCGATCCGATTCGAAACCGTATCGATGTCGCCGTCGGCATGGTCGGCGAGCGCGACCTGCCGGGCGAACCAGTCGGTCGGTATCCTACCTTCCCGCATCAAAAAACCATAGAGGGTGACGGCGAGCTCGGCATGCGCGGACGGCGAGATCTTGCGATAGTCGGGAACCTGGCAGACATCCCACAAGCGCTCGATCGCGGCGCGCGAGTTGGCCATCTCGCGCACCTCGTCGTCCCGCCCCGCATGCTCGAGCACGAGGATGTCTTCGGCGATTGGCGCGCGCGTGAGCCCTTGTTGGGCCGGCGTCGCCGCGAGCGAGGCCGCGAGCGCGCCAAGCGATGTGAAGTCGAGCTCGGTGTTGCGCCATTGCAGAACTTTCACCGACTCGAAGGCGTGGCTCTCGATCGCCTGCACCAGGTCCGGCTCGAACGGCGGACATCGGCCCGTCGTGCCGAACGTGCCGTCACGCGTCGCACGCCCGGCGCGGCCGGCGATTTGCGCGAATTCGGCCGGCGTCAGCCGACGATATTGGTAGCCGTCGAATTTACGCTCGGAGGCAAAGGCGACGTGATCGACGTCGAGATTGAGGCCCATGCCGATTGCATCGGTGGCGACGAGATAGTCCACGTCGCCCGACTGATACAGCGCGACCTGCGCATTGCGCGTGCGCGGCGACAGCGCGCCGAGCACCACCGCGGCGCCCCCGCGCTGCCGCCGGATCAGCTCGGCGATCGCATAGACCTCCTCCGCGGAGAAGGCGACGATGGCCGTACGCCGCGGCTGGCGCGAAATCTTCTTCTCGCCCGCGAAGGTGAGCTGCGAGAGGCGCGGCCGGCTGATCGTATTGGCGCCGGGGAGAAGCTTTTCGACGATCGGCCGCATGGTCGCGGCGCCCAGCACAAGGGTCTCCTCGCGCCCGCGGCGGTTGAGCATCCGATCGGTGAAAACGTGCCCCCGTTCGAGATCGGCGCCGAGCTGCACCTCGTCGATGGCGACGAAGGCGACATCGAGGTCGCGCGGCATCGCCTCGACGGTCGCGACCCAGTAGCGCGGGTTCGGCGGCTTGATCTTCTCCTCTCCGGTGACCAGCGCGACCGCTTCGCCGCCAGCACGCTCGACGACCCGGTTGTAGACCTCGCGCGCCAGCAATCGCAGCGGCAAGCCGATGATCCCGGACGAATGGCCGAGCATTCGCTCGATCGCAAGATGCGTCTTGCCGGTGTTGGTGGGCCCAAGAACGGCCGTGACGCCGTGTCCGCGGGCGCGGGCGTCGCGATTGGTGGAGGAAGAAAACGAAATCGGCATCGGTCTCTGCGGGGAAGTCCCGTCACTCTAGAGCATTTTCCGGCAGGGGGAAAATCGTTCGGCAGAGCTGCCCTTCGGTTCCTCGTTAAGGCCTAGAACGAGTCTCGAACGAATCGCGCCCGAATCGCTGACTCGCGTGAGTTGAGTTTCGTTCTCCGCTAGATGTAGCGCCACCCGACTGACGAAAATCTAAATCCTGCTCCCCGCGCGCCGGCGCACAATTCCGGTCGCCCGACGGGTTTTAACGCGCGACCCTTCGCGCATCACTGCGTGCGGACGCTCGTGGGAGCGGCGCGCACGCTGGGAACGGAGACGAACTGACTGGCCTCGAGAACCCCGACGCCGTAGGGCGTCGGCAGGATGAACTTGAACGGCACGAGGACGCGGGTGCCGGCGATCGGCGCAAGCCAGATTTCGGCGTCGCGCACCTCTCGCAGGTAGATCATCGACGGCCGTTGCGGAACATAGCCGGAAAGCGGCATGAACTGGACGGAGCAGACGGCGACCGGCCCGTCATAGCCGCGGCTCGCCCGCACCATTTCAAAGCGCTTGAACGCCAGTTTCAGGTCATAGCGCATGCGGCCGTCGAAAATCGGAATGGTGCGGTTGCAGGCGTGAGACGACAACGGGTCGCCGGTTCCATTCACGCGGATCAAGGCGGCCGTCATCGGATCGACGACGCCGCGCCGGTGGGCATCGGGGACGGCAATACGGTCGGGATGGAACAATATCGGCGGAGTGATCGAAACGTCCTTGACCGCGCCGTTCTGCAGCACGACGCGCAGGTCTTCCCGCTTCTGATCGGAGACGAGATTGGAGGCGTAGGTCGACGGATAGAGAGTGCCGCTGCGGACAAGGCCGCGCGATGCGCTTGTTCCTTGGCCGGAGGCAAACAGTCGCACGAGGCCGGTGGTCATTCCGCTTGCAGCCGCCGTGTATTGGTTCTCCGAGATGTCGATGACCCAGGCGCCGCGCCCGATCGGAATTCCGCCGAGCGACGCGGAATAGCGCGCGTCGAGCTTGCCTTGAGCCGCGGCGGGAGCCATGACCGCCTGATCGACCAGGAAAGCTGTGGCCAGCAGGAGGGCGCGCGCGGCGGCTCTCGTCACGGTGCTCGGTTCCCCCGCTGAGGCGCTGGCGGATCGCGCCTTAACGTTATGTCCGCGCGGATTAAGTCGTTAATATGAATTCGAATACCGGCCGGCGCGAACGAAGCAGCGCAGCCCGCATCGCGCCGGCCGGGCGGCCGCGGGTTGACGGGCCGGCAGGCGCTTATTATAGGTCCGCCTCCCATTCATGTCTGTCGACGCTGGTCGCGTTGCGCGACGGCGGCAAGCCTATCGAGGTTTTTCCCATGTCGCGACGATGCGAACTGACCGGAAAAGGGGCGCTCGTCGGCCACAAGGTCAGCCACTCCAACATCAAGAGCAAGCGGCGGTTTCTGCCGAACTTGGTCAATGTCACTCTGCGCTCCGACGCGCTGGGCCGCGCGGTGCGCTTGCGCATATCCGCCAACGCGCTGAAAAGCGTGGACCATCGCGGCGGCCTCGACGCCTTCCTGATGAAGGCGGGGGACGGCGAGTTATCGCCGCGGGCGCTCCTGCTCAAGCGCCAGATCGTCAAGAAGCTCGCCGCCGCAGAGTGAGCGCGCGCCGCCTTCCCCGCCGATCTCGGTTTTGACCTGACGCCTCGGGCGATCCGCGCCTCCGGGTAACGGCGCGTTTGCGGCATGCCGGTCACATCGCTGTGAGTGTGATCTTCCGCACTGAGCGTGCTCGCACCGGTCGCTAATGATCGCGTGACTGCTGCCAAAGCAGGCGAGTGCAGGAGATAGCCGCCATGACGGGCCGATCCCAAGCCGCTCCGACGATCGAAGCAATCGTCGCCGATCTGTGGCGAAGCCTTTTCGGAACCATGCTCGACGCATTGCGCGGCGCATTGCGACATCCGCGCATGCCGCGCTTCTCGACGGCGCGGTGAGGCGCTACGTGACGCTTGCCGCGGAGACAGCCGCCGTGTCCCACGCGAGATCCGATCGCTGGCCAAGGCTCGATCAGGCTGTCGCCACCATGCCTTGGGGGACGCGCGGTGCGCCCGAGGCGGATTTGTCAAAAAATATCGCGATCCACTCTGCGGAGCGGCGCAAGCGCGCCAAGATTGCTCCACAAGCGTCGCCAACCGATTTAGCCGCGAGAATTGCAAAAAACCGTCGACTCACTCTTGGGATGATCGGCGGGTGACGCTGATCGCGGCGTCACGTTGTGTCTTTGCGAATTCGCTGAGGTCATTTTCCCACGAAGTAGAATCAATCTAATTTCAGACCTCCTGACATAGCGGATTTCCACGGCTGAAATCACTGGCCTTTCCGTCCCCCGAAGTGCGGACCAATACGTGTCCGGTTTTTCTGGTCGGCAAGACGCAACTCCCTGAACCGGCGAAGGTTTTGCGGCGGCGCTTGCGGACTCAAACTTGTCCGCTCTAGCCCGGCGTATGAGCACCCAACAAGCCTTGGCGCTGCCCTCGCCGGCGGCCTCGAATACCGTGGTGATCAATGCGCGCTGCAGCTTGCGGATCGAAGCGGGTCAGCGCGTGATCATCGTCGCTGGACTGCCGGTGCATCACTATTGTGCCGAGGATGCGGTCGCCGAGGCCTATGCGATGGTGTTCTTGGTGGAGTCGGGCTTTGCCCAGCAAACGGATGTGGCGCGGGCGTTTGCCCGATCGGTGCGCACCGTGCGGCGGTACCAAAGGCGCTATGCGCAGGGCGGGATGGCGGCGCTCGATCGAGAAGAGGGTTGGCGTCGCGGTCGACGACGCATCTCCGGGAAACGTCTGCGCAGCATTGAGATGCTGAAGAGCCAGGGAATGAGCAACCGGGCGATCGCGCACCGGCTGGGCGTCAGCGAGAAGGCCATCCGCAAGCTGGTCGGACCTTCGAAGCCCGCCGACAGCGCGCAGCTTGCGTTCGTTGGGATCACGACCGCGGCGGCGGGGAAGTCACCGGCGTCGCGCGTGCCGTCTGCAACATTGACCGGCGATGATGCGGATCGCGCCACGCCACCGGCTGAGGACCGCGCCGGCGACCGCGATCTGATCGCCGCGCCTGGGGACGACGGCGAGCCGGCGCCGATGAGCCTCGACTGCGACGCGAGCGATCGGACGTTCGATCGGCGGCTCGCCTATCTCGGGCTGCTCGATGATGCCGCACCGCTGTTTCGCGAGGGGTCTTCGGTTCCTGGTGTCGGTGTCCTGCTCGCGCTGCCGTGTTTGCTCGAGAGCGGGCTGCTTCGGATCAGCCGCAAGCTCTACGGTGAAATCGGTCCGGCGTTCTATGGCCTGCGCACGACGTTGCTGACGCTCCTGTTCATGGCGCTGCTCCGCATCAAGCGGCCCGAGCATCTCAAGGAACGAGATCCGGCCGCGTTCGGCAGCCTCCTCGGGCTCGACCGAGCGCCGGAAGTGAAGACGCTGCGGCGCCGGCTCACCCGCCTCGCGGCGCACCATTGCGCCGAGCAGCTGGGCGCGGAGCTTGCGCGGCTGCGTGTCGATCAGCGCGGACATCTCATGGGGTTTTTGTACGTTGACGGTCATGTGCGCGCCTATCACGGCCAACACGCCATCGCATCAAAGGCTTACGTAGCGCGCCGCCATCTGGCCATGCCCGCCAGCACCGACTACTGGATCAACGACCGCTCCGGCGATCCGTTGCTGGTGATTACCGGGGAGGTCGACGCTGCGTTGACGAAAGCCTTGCCCCGGCTGCTGCGCGAAGTGCGGGACGTGGTCGGCGAGCGACGGGTCACCATCGTGTTCGACCGCGGCGGCTGGAGCCCGAAGTTGTTCAGCACGATGATCACCGACGGCTTCGACTTGCTGACCTATCGCAAGGGCCGGTGCCGTCGCATCAATGAGCGGCGGTTCATCCGCCGTCGCGCCGCGCTCGACGGGCGCTGGGTGGACTATCTTCTCCACGACCAGCCCGTGCGCTTCCTCAAAGGCAAGCTGCGCTTACGGCAAGTGACGCGCTTGTGCGACGGCGGCCATCAGACGCAGGTGATCACCAGTCGATGGGACCTGCGCGACATCGAAGTCGCCTACCGCATGTTCGAGCGCTGGCGACAGGAGAACTTCTTCAAGTACATGCGAGAAGAGTTCCTGCTCGATGCGCTCATCGATTACCAGATTGAGCCGGAGGACCCGACCCGCACAATCCCCAATCCCGAGCGCCGCGCTCTGGATAAGGAGATCCGTGCGGCCTGCGCTGATCTCGCCAGGCTCGAACGCGAATACGGCGCCGCCGCCGCGGACAGCGTCGAACGGCGCCGGCCGACCATGCGGGGCTTCAAGATCGCCCATGGCAGGCTCGGCAAGCAGCTGCGCACAGCCCGCGCTCGCGTGGCGCAGCTGTTCGAGCAGCGTCGCGGCGTTCCCAAGCGCGTCGAAGTCCGAGACCTCAACGAGCGGGCCGTCGTCAAGCTCGCCACCGAACGAAAGCACCTGACCGACATCATCAAGATGGTTGCCTATCAGGCCGAGAGCGATCTGCTTGCGCTGCTGCGACCTCACTACGCCCGTGCCGATCAAGAAGGGCGAACCCTGCTGCATGAGCTGTTTGCCACTGCCGGCGACATCCGCGTCTGCGATAGCGAGCTGCACATCACCTTGGCTCCGCTCAGCTCGCCGCATCGCACGCGCGCCGCCCAGGCTCTCTGCGAGATGCTCGACCAAACGGCGACACTCTTCCCCGGATCTCGTCTGCGGATTCGCTTCGCACTGCGTCCGCCACCGCGTATCGGGCTTGCCTTCCCTGGCTCGCCGGTCGAGCGCAGCAACGCCACGGCCGTCGCGCCGGTCCCCTGATCGGCGCGAAAACCGGACACTTTTGCGCTACGCTATGTCAGGAGGTCTGAAATTAGCAATTCGAAAGAATATTATAACAAAGCAATGGCGACAGTTCCTCCCATTTTGATCTGGGTCAATTTCTTTCCCTCGCCGGCAGGCTTTCTGCGCTCGTCAGTCAGAACATTGATCGGTAGAGTTGTCATGTCGGCGGGTCGGGGCGGCGACGGGAAAGCCGTGACGCATGACCAATTCGGAATTCAGAGCGAATTGAGGTCGTTCTATCCGGATGGGGACGGCATTTCTAGCTTACCCTTATAGCCCAGGATCTTCCGGAGGTCGTTCGGTTGCTCACTGAATTCCTTCAGTCGCAGACGCAAGTTCTTGCTGAACAGGCGAAGGACCTGGGCGACGCCGTCGCAGGAAAGCGCGGGTTGAACGGTCGACGCGCCCCGAGGGGCCGTTTTTCATCGTAAATACGGGCTGACGAGCCGCCAGCCCCGTTCTCCGGTTCGAACAGGGCAGCGGATGCAAATGGGAGCAGGTCCGGCACAATGCGACGAGACTCGCTCACACCCTTATTTCGCCGAGATAGACGCTTTCGCCGAGCTGCGCTTCGACCGCCTTGGTCGGCTTACCCTCGACCTCGAGCTCGATCGCATAGGCGCCGGAATTCGCCGTCAGCCGGTCGAACTTGAAATCGCCATAGGCATCCGTCCGCCCGTCGTTGACCCAGACGCCGTCCTTCAGGAGCCTCACCCGCGCGCCTTCGACGCATTCGACCGCTCCGTTAACCTCGGTCGAGATCGTGCCGCCGATGAAGCATCGCGAATAGCGCCACAGATTGCGGTAATAGACGCGCGGCTTGGTCCCGAGCTCGGGCTTGAGCACCTCGAGGCCCTGGTCTTCGACCATCTTCGCCAGTTCATCGTCCTCCACGCAAACCGCGCGCATCGCCCCGGTCGGACAGGAAAGCTCGCCGCGCGTCTGCGTCCAGCCCTGATCGATGAGATGGGCGTCGAACGGCCAGGCCTGCGGAAGCTTCAGTTCCTCGTTCCACCAGATGCTGCCATAGGGACAAGTCTCGGCGAGGTCCTTGCGGCCCTTCGCCTTGTCCGGATCGATGATGACGATGCCGTCCTCGCGTTTTGTCACCGCGCCCGCGCCTTTGGCGACGCACGGCGCATTGTCGCAGTGATTGCACATGACGGGAACGTAGGCGATATCGATCATCGGCGCCTGGCCCCGCTCCTTCTGCAGAATGTCTATCCAGTGATGGCCATGCTTCGGCATCGGCGCGGCGTAGCCGGGAAACTCGTTGCCGATATATTCGTCCATGGTCGCGAGCGTGCAGTTCTGGCAATTGGTGCACTCGGCGACATCGATGATCATGGTCCATTTCTTCATCGTCGAAACTCCTGAGAAGCCTGTGCGATTGCGGTAGCGGCGCCGGGCTTTACGCCGGCCCGTTTTCGCCGTCGCGTGATTGTTTCGCTCGCAAACGCCCCCACCCGTCGCGCGCCCGCGCGACTCCCTCCCCCGCGAGCGGGGGAGGGATGGGGAGGGGGCTACGTTCTTGAGTCATGACGGTGAGCGGCAGCATCAATGGTGGCTTGCCTCGCGATAGGCCTCGGAAACGTGCTCGATATTGCCGTCCCACAGCGCGATCTCGACGAGCGCCTGCGAGCCGGCCAGCGCGTGCGTCGATTTCGTCTGCGACTTGTGCGGCATCAACAGGTTGACGGTGCCGCCGCGGTCGACCGACTTGCCGATTTCGCCCATCGGGTCATAGATCGCCGAGGATTCGAAGCTGTGCGCGACCCCGCGCGGCAGGCGCTGCGTGATCACCGCGGCGCACAGCACCGCGCCGCGATCATTGTACACCTTGACGAGATCGTGCTGCTTGATGCCGCGCGCGGCCGCGTCGGCCGGGTTGAGCCGGACGATCCAATAATAGTAGCCGTCGATCTTCACCCGGTGATCCGCAATGTTGAGCAGATACGAATCCTTCGCGTCGCCCTGGGTGTGGAAGCTGTATTTGCAGTGCGGGGTGAGGAGCTGCAGCGGATAGTTGCTGACGAGATCGCGCGTGTGCGGCCCCTCCCACGACGGCTCGTAGTGCACGACCGGCGGACGTTCCGGGTCCTTCAGCCGCTTGAGGCTGCTCGATTCGAATTCGAGCTTGCCGGACTGGGTCTGCAGGCCGCGCAGATATTCGACCGAATAGTCTGACGGCAGCGGCTGCGGTTCGGGCACGTCCTTCTTGCGGCCTTCCCAGAACCAGCGGAAGGACACCGGCGTGCGGAGATGCTCTTTCTCCGTCGGGACGACGAAATAGCCTCGGCGGATGAACTCCTTCCAGGAAACGTGCTTGGGCAGGTCGGAGGCGAGAAAGATGCGCTTGACCCAGTCGATCTCGTTGACCCCTTCCGAGAAATAATTGGCGAGCCCGAGCCGTTTGCAGATTTCGTTGAAGATCCAGAAGTCGGACCTGGACTCACCGAGCGGCTCGATCGCCGGCGCCTGAAAGATGATGACGCGGTGATTGAGCTGCTGCTGGCCATGGTGGCCGTAGCCGCCGAGCGCGGCCCATTCGCTGATGTCGACGCGCTCGAAATTGGTGCAGGCCGGCAAGATGATGTCGGCGAACTTGGTGTCGCCCTCCATCCAGATCGACTGCGCGACGATGAATTCCAGATTCTCCGACTGGAACATCTTCATGTGGCGGTGGGTGTTGTTCATCGTCGCGATGAGCGAGCCGCCATACTTGTAGAGCATGCGCACCGGCGCGTGACCGGCGGCCGGATAGCTGAACTTCTGGAACTGCGCCTCGATCGACTTGCCGTTCCATGGATAGCCTTCCGCCTTTCCTTCCAGGATCGCCTCGGGCAGATAGATGCGCGGAATCTTCTGCAGCGGCGTGTTCATGGTCGGCAGCTGCGGCATGCGCTGATACAGCTCGACGGCGAGCGAGGTCGCCTCGAGATCGCCCGACATGGCGCCATCGGCATAGCCGGGGAAATAGAAATTGAGATCGACCGGGGACCCCCATTGCAGGTTCCCCATATTGACGCCGGGCTTGCCGAGGCCCTGCATCGCGATCAGGCACACCATCATGCGCGCCCATTGGATGCCGGTCTGGTTGCGACAGGCGCCGCCATGGCCGTTGCCCCAGCCGCCGCAGGCGAGATAGGTGCGGTGCTTCGCCCATTCGCGCGCCAGCGCGCGCACATCCTTGGCCGGAACGCCGGTCTCCTTCTCCTGCCATTCCGGCGTCTTCGGCGTGCCGTCCTCCTCGCCCATCACATAGGCCTTCCACGCGTCGAACCCGATGGTGTGGGTGGCGACGTAGTCCTTGTCGTAGAGGCCTTCCTTGATCCACACATAGGCGATCGCGAGCGCGAGCGCGGGCGAAGTGGTCGGCTTCGGGCACAGCCACTTGCCGGGAAGGAACTGGGCGGACGAGTTGAAATAGGGATCGATGTGGACGAGCTTGATCCCGAGCTTCTTGAGCCATTGCCGGCGCACAGTGCCTTCCTGCGAGCCGTAAGAGCCGCTGGTGGTGTCCGGGTCGGCCGCCCAGAACACCACCATCTCGCAGTTCTTCAACAGATCTTCGACCGTGCCGTAGGTTTCGCACTGACCGACGCGCAGCGTGTAGCCCCAATGGTGCGAGGCGCCCCAGTACCAGCCTTCCCAGCTATCGGGATTGTGGTGCACGGGCGTATGCCCGACCGCGTTGCGGAAGCGGAACAGGCAGGAGAGGTAATAGCCGACATGGCCCCAAGTATGATGCGAGCCGTGCGACACCGTCATTGCGCCGGGGCCATGGTCGTGCTTCACCCGCTTGATCTCGTTCGCGACAGTGTCGAGCGCTTCGTCCCAACTGATCCGCACATAGCCGGACTTGCCGCGGTTATGCGGATTGCGCGCGCCCTTGGGATCGAAGTCGACGCGCTTGAGCGGATAAAGCAGGCGGTCGGGCGAATAGATGATCGCCTTCGAGTTCTGGCCGTGCGGGGCGAGCGTCGTCTTGCGCGGCGGCGTGAATTTTTGCCCGCGCGCCTCGATCGTCCATGGTTGCGGATCGGCATCGTCGAACGCGATCGGCGTCGTGCGGAGGATCTTGCCGTCCTTGACGTAGACGAAGAGCGGCCCGCCATTCGCCATGTTGCAATAGCGCACCGAACCATCCGGCATCGGCACGCCCATCTTGTAGCCGACCGACTGCATCATCATGAGGGTTTGCGCGAACCAGTTATTAATCAGTCCATAAGTAGTTGCACGTTTTTGTTGACAGGGCGAATTTCGTCTGATTCTGAAGGGAGATGAAACAAGACGATGCTCGCAAGCTGGATCACGCGACGCTGGAAGAGATGCGCATGCGCGCCGTGCGCAGCGTACAGGCTGGCGAAAGTCCCGAGGTTGTCGCACGATCCATGCGGATCAACCGCCGGACGATCTATGGCTGGCTGGCGCAGTATCGGCGAGGTGGCTGGGGAGCGCTGAAAGCCAAGCCGCTTTTGGGCAGGCCGCCCAAACTGGATGCGCGCGCCTTGCAATGGATTTACAACACCATCACGCAGAAGAACCCGTTGCAACTGAAGTTCGCCTTCGCGCTGTGGACGCGTGTCATGGTAGCAAAGCTGATCAAGGATAAGTTTGGGGTCGTGGTGAGCGCCAATTCGGTTGGTCGACTGCTGGCGCAACTCGGCATCACTTGTCAGAAGCCCTTGCACCGTGCGCACGAGTGCGACGAGGCTCTGGTCGAGCAATGGCTTAAGACGGACTACCCGAAGATCAAAGCCCTGGCGCAGCGAGAAAAGGCCGAGATCTTCTTTGGCGACGCCGCTCACATGCGCTCCGATCATCATGCCGGGCGCACGTGGGGTGAGGGGCGCAACCCCCATCGTCGAAACCACAGGTGCGCGCCATCGCATGAGCCTGATCTCGGCGATTACCGCGCGCGGCCATATGCGGTTCATGATCAAAGACAAGGCGGGTGAATGCCGCGGTCTTCATCGAGTTTCTCAAGCGCCTGATGGCCGGTGCCAAGCGCGCGATTTTCTTGATCGTCGATCGCGGCCCCGCCCACATTGCCAAGAAGACCAGAGCTTTTGTCGACAGCCAACACGGCAGACTGCGGCTGTTTTTTCTTCCGCCCTATTCGCCCGACCGTAATCCAGACGAACTGGTCTGGAAACACCTCAAGGCCGACACTGTTGGCCGCATGACAATTACCGACACGGCCGATTTCAAAGTCAAGTCCGCGCATCCATGCGCCAACTGCAAAACGACCCAGAAAAAATCCAGTCCTTCTACCAAAACCATCGCTCAAATAGCCGCCTGAAGTCATTTACTTTACTGATTTGTCAGGTCCTCGGGGCCGTCGACGGTGAGCTTGAAGTCTTTCTGCGCGTTGACCTGGTTCAGCCAGTTGATCGGCGGCGTCAGCAGCTGCACGCCGAGGGCGGCGTTCTTGAACGCAAGCGTGATGTCGGGCTTTTTGTGGTGGCCGTGGCGCGAGCGCACGTGTCCGCCGCGGAATTCGAACCAGCGGCCGATATTTTCGTCGCGCGCCTTGATCTGCGCGACGATATTGCGCTCCTTCAACCGCATGCGGAATTGCGGGTAGAAGATCGCGGTCGCGATCAGCATCTGACCGAGCGTCCAGAGAATGGTTTGAAACGCCGGCGGCGAGATCTTCGTCGCGAGCTGCGCCTTGGCCTTTGCGATTGACAGTCGGGGTTCCGGTTTTTTTGACGCAACGCTCATGGTTCCTCCCAACCGGGCCTGCAAGCCCTTACCGTGCCAGTTTCACCCGCGCCGAACTCGGTCTTGTGATGGTGGATCGCATCATGGCGCGCTCGATCTCGCGGGCGCCCGCAACCGTCAGGGGCGCGAGGCGTCCGATCAGCGTGTCGTGCGCGCGCGCCTCCGGCAGCACGAAGCTGAGGCTGCCGAGCACCGCGCGCTCGTGATTGAAGATCGGCGCGGCGACGCCGACGCGGCCGGGGTCGAGCTCGCTGCGGCTGATGCAAAAGCCAGCGCGGCGGAGATCGACCATGTTGCGTCGGAACTCGGTCCAATCGTGCCCGAGGCCGGCCGAAGCGATCTCCTCGGCGCTGCGCGCGAACAGCGTCTTCAAATTACGCGTCGGCAGATGGGCGAGAATGATTCGCGCGGTCGCGCCGCGGAATAGCGGCATCAACCGGCCGCGCTCGTAGCTCACCGGCGATTGCGGCCCCTGCCCCATCACCTGGTGCATGCACATCACGCGATCATGGAACAGGCGGCAGAGCAGGATGACCGAGCCCTCCGCCGCATATTCGATCAGCTCCGCCATGACGCCGCGCGCGGCGTTCAGCATCGGATCGCTGATCTGGATTTGCCGATCCATCTGGATGATCGCAGGGCCCAGCGTATAGCCCGCGCTCGACACCGGGCTGATGAGCCCGACCTTGGTGAGCCGCTGGAAATAGCGATAGCTTGAACAGCCGGTGGACGGTCGAGCTGCCGCCGACACGCCGAGCTTGTCGGCGGCCAGCCTCGACGATCAGGCTGCTGCAATCGATCGAGGCGCTCTATCCGATGTTGGCGCTCATCCATGTTTTCTTGGACAACGCGCGTTATCATCATGCCAAGCTCGTGCAGGAATGGTTGGCCCTGCCGGGACGACGCATCAAGCTGCACTTCATCCCAACGTATTGCCCGCACTTGAACCCGATCGAACGGTTATGGGGCCTCATGCACAGAAACGTCACTCACAACAAGTGCTATCGCAACTTGCGCCCAGTTCGCCGATGCGTCGCTCAGTTTTTTGCGTGAACAGGTCCCGGGAATTGTTCAGACCTTTCTAATTCGGTCATCGACAATATCCGCGTCATCAACCCATAGGATTTTCGGGTCATCTCATTAACTGGTATACATCACTTCGCTGACAAGTCTCGCAAGCCAGCTCGGCCCCGTCATCCGAAGTCATTGGGCGATCGAAAACAGCCTGCACTGGGTGATGGACATGGTGTTCCGCGACGATGAATGCCGCATCCGCACCGATCATGCGCCCGCCAACTTCACAACCCTCAAACACTTTGCCCACAACCTGATCCGAAAAGCCCCCGGCAAAGATTCGCTCCGCCTCAGGCGCAAAACCGCCGCATGGGACGACGACTTCCTCGCAAGCCTCCTCGCCGCATAAGTCCTTCACCCGATTCCCCTTAGCCAGAACAAACGCGGGAGAAGAATTCAGACTAGGCAACCTCAGAGCGAATGCCGTAGGTTTCCAAAGATCAAAGCGGCAGGAGGGATGCACGATGTCGGCGCGGCATTTCGAATCGATTGTGCTCGACTATGCGGAGGCGGCGGAGACGCCGGAGCTCCTCGACAATTTGTCGACCGTCGTCGGCAACGGGAAATACTTGTGGACGGCGAGCGATGAGGGGGCGCACGGTCGAGTGCCTCAAAATCGACGGCGACCGATATCGGTTTCATCGGCAGATTTGTCTCGACGACGTATTCAAAGACATTCCGGGCCGAAAAGACAGCGAAGAAACCGATATCGAGTCGATCGATATTGCCGACGGACGGTTGTGGGTCTGCGGCTCTCATTGCCGGGTGCGGAAAAAGCCGGATAAGGACACGCCAAGTGTCCTCAAACCGGACATTGTTTCGCGGCGAAGCCGATGCCTGTTCGGGAGCATCGACCTGAAGGGGAACGGCGGCGCGCTCGTTGCTGCGGGTCAAACGCTACCGTTTGAAGGCAAGGGAAGCTTACGCGAGCGCTTGGCGAAAAACCCCTTTCTTTCCGATTTCATAAATTTGCCGAGCAAAGAGAACGGCCTCGACATCGAAGGCATGGTGATCGTCAAAGACAAAATCATGCTCGGCTTGCGCGGCCCCTTGATCGACAGCTTCGCCGTCGTGATAGAGGTCCCGATTAAAGACGCGCTTCGCATTGGCGGCGATGAGCCGGTGATCCACTTCCTGAACCTCGGCGGTTTGGGAGTTCGCGATCTCGCCCATTTTGGAAGCGACCTCCTCGTGCTCGCCGGACCAGTCAGCTCGGCCGTCGGGCCATTCCGCATTCATCGCTGGAGGCCGCGCGCAACCGACGCCGTGCAGGACCTTGACGAACCGATCCTTGACGACTGGACAAGCGACGGGGAAAAGCCGGAAGGAATATGCTGCCTCAAATATCAGGGCGGGGATGGAATCCTCATTGTCTACGACAAGCCAAATCATCGCAGGCGCATTCGCGCGAACCGCTACATCGCGGACTGGTTCCGACTGCCGGATTAAGCAATAGAAAATCATCGCGCCCGCGCAACCGGCGCGCGCTCCAATCGAGATGCCTGATCGGCTCAGTCGTGTGCGCGGATGAACGCGCTGACGCGCGGCAAGACCTCGGCGCGAAAGCGCGAGCCGTTGAACACGCCGAAATGGCCGACGCCCGGCTGCATCCAGTGCGCCCGCCGATGCTCGGGAATGTTGGGACAGAGATCGTGCGCGGCTCTCGTTTGACCGGGACCGGTGATGTCGTCATGCGCGCCCTCGATCGTCATCAAAGCGACGCGCTTGATCTTGCCCGGGTCGACCCGATAGCCGCGATGCATCATCTGGCCGGTCGGCAAAGCGTGGCGGATGAACACGGTATCGATCGTCTGCAGATAGAACTCGGCGGCAAGGTCCATGACCGCCATATACTCGTCATAGAAACCGCGATGGGCCGCCGCCGAATCCCCGTCCCCCTTGATCAGATGCATGAACAGCTTGCCGTGCGCCTCGATATGCCGATCGAAGTTCATCGACATGAAGCCGTTGAGGTGGAGGAAGCCGGGATAGACGTCGCGCATGGCGCCCGGATTGGGGAACGGCACTTTGGTGATGACGTTTCGTCGGAACCACTCGATGCCGCGTTTTTCCGCAACCTTGTTGACCGCCGTCGGGCTGACGCGCGTGTCGACCGGGCCGCCCATCAGGGTCATCGACTCGGGCACGTGGTCGTCGCCGTTCGCCTCCATCAGCGAAATCGCCGCCAGCACGGCGACGGAGGGCTGACACACGGCGATCACATGCGTGTCGCTGCCGAGCAGATGCAGCATCGCAATCAGGTAGTCGATATAGTCGTCGAGATCGAAGGGTCCCTCGTTGATTGGGACCATGCGGGCATCGACCCACTCGGTGACGTAGACGTCGTGATCCGGGAGCATCGCCTGCACAGTTCCGCGCAGAAGCGTGGCGTAATGCCCGGACATGGGCGCGACGATCAGCACGCGCGGGTCCGGCCGATGGTCGAATCCCACCGCCCGATCGAAATGCAGAAGCCGGCAGAACGGCCGCTCCCACACCGCCTCGATGCGGACCGGCACGGTCTTGTCGCCCACCACCGTCTCGCTGATCCCCCATTCCGGCTGGCTGTAGCGGCGGGTCGCGCGCTCAAACAGCTCGCAGGCGGCCGCCACCGACTTGCCGATGGTCGTCTGGGAAAGTGGATTGGCGGGATTGTTGAAATAGAGCCGCGTCGCGTCGGCGATGGCCCGCGAGGGATTGAGCGCCGCGTGGGTCATCTCGTACAGCCAATAGAGCGGAGAGGATAGGCCAACGTCGCCGTTGCCTGCAAAAGGCGCCGGCCCGCCGATATCGCTGATGGTCATGATTTTACTCCTAACGACTTATATTAAGCGCTGCTGCAATGATATTTTTTATTCTAGATCAATGATGCAGCCCGTCGCTACTTGGGGAAACTCCGGAATAGAATTGTTGTGCTACGCAACAGAAATTGTCGCGACTTAGTCGACGCGATGATGAAAATGGGGTGCGGCACGGATAATTGAGACACCCGGCTGAGGTAAATTGAACCTCAACCGGAGTGTTACACATGACGAATGATGACGGTCGCAAGCCCGAAGGGGCGCCGGAGCGCTCCCCCAAAGCTGGCGTGGGCGGTTCGGGGGTCGACGGGAATGGCCCCAAGCGCTTTTCTGTTCAGCGCAAGATGGCGATTGTCGCGCGACTGTTGCGCGGCGAGCCGCTGGAACTGGTGGCGCGGGAGACGACTGTCTCGATCGCCAGGCTCAGCGAGTGGCGCGAGCGCGCGCTCGCAGGCGCGGCTACAGCCCTGAAAGAACGCGAACGCGATGACCGCGACGACGAGATCGCCCGTCTGAAATCCAAGGTGGGCGAGATCACCATGGACAACGAAGTTCTCTACGCCAAGATCGAGGCGCTGGAGGGTAAACGCCCTTTGGCCCACAGGAGGTCGAGACGATGAGCCAGACACTCTCGCCCTCCTTGGCTCGCTGTTATGGCATGGCGCGCGTCGCGCGGGTGTGGAAGATCTCGCGCGCCAGCGTCTATCGCTCTCTCAAGGAGACGCCGCCGAACACGATCGCCCGTCGCCCTGGTCCGGTCGGCGCATGCTCGGACGCGGAACTGGCAGAGCATATCCGCCAGCACATAGCCGCCTCCCGCCTTCACGGCGAGGGCTACCGCAAGTTATGGGCGCGGTTGCGCTTTGCTGGCGTTCGCGCGAGCCCCCGTCGTGTGCGACGGGTGATGCGCGAGAACGGCCTGCTTGCGCCGCACCGCGTTGGACGCACCGAGACCAAGCCACACGATGGGACGATCATCACCGACAAGGTCAATGAAATGTGGGGAACAGACATGACGCAGACGATCACCATCCGGGAAGGCCGAGCCAATGTCTTCGTCGCCGTGGAACACGCCAACTCGGAAGTCGTTGGCATTCATGCATCGCGGTCGGCCAATCGCTTCGAGGCCTTGGAGCCGGTGCGCCAGGGGGTGCATCGCTGCTTCGGAGCCATCGCGCCCGGGGTGGCGTGTGGATTGAAGCTGCGTCACGATCATGGCTCCAACTACATGTCCGGCGATTTCCAGGACGAGATCGAATGCCTGGGGATCGAAGCTTCGCCCTCCTTCGTGCGACAGCCCGAGGGCAACGGCGTCGCAGAGCGCTTCATCCGAACCTTGAAAGAGAACCTGCTGTGGGTGAGAACCTTCGACACCATCGAAGAGCTGCGAGCCGCACTCGTCGAGTTCGCGGCTCGCTACAACGAAACTTGGCTCGTCGCTCGGCACGGCTATCGTACCCCAGCCCAGGTGCGAGCCGATCAATGCAGGCTTGATCCGAACACAACGGCCGATTTAAAGTTGGCCGCCTGAGCAGGGGCGCTTGCGTGCACTTCAGCCGCTCCTGGCCGTCGAATTCTTGGTGGCAAACGATGGTTGGGTGGCAGGTCCTGTCAAGGCCGTCAGCCGCCGAAGGCGGGGGCCGCAGGACCGCCTTTACAGGACCTGCCATCCAGCCATACTCGGCCACCGAGGTCGACGGCTGGCAACATGAGCTCAGCCGGGTGTCTCAAAACCGGGCCGCAGTACAACGCGATGATGAAAAACAGCGGTCCCGGCCGCGAAATCGCCGATCGCATCGCCGCCTCTGGCCTAAACACGAAGCTTCTGGACGCCCTACTCCCCCGTTTGCAACAGTGAGCCGTGGCGGCGGGCGCTGTTGAGCAATTGGAGGAAGGCGAGCGCTCCCGCGGTGAAGAAAACTATATTCAGCGCAAAGGCTTGCAGCATCAGATCGGCGCGGAAAACATGCTCGATCAAAAGCGCCCGCATGCCCTCGAAGACGTAGGTGGGCGGCAGCGCCCAGGCGACATATTGGAGGAAGGTCGGAAGCACCGCGACGGGGTAGTAAACGCAGGTCAGCGGCAGAAGGATGAACATGATGGTCCAGGCGAGATTTTCCGCTCCCAGGCCATTCCGAATAATCAGGCCCGAGACGAAAATCCCTACCGCCCAGCTCGTCAGGATGAGATTGGCGAAAAACGCCGCCAGCGCGAGCCCGAAGCCGTAAAGGTTGAACCCGAAGAAGGCGATCGCCAACAGCGAGACCGGGATCATCCCGATCAGCAGCCGCACCACGCTCATGATCATGAGCGAAATGACGAATTCCGCCGGCTTGAGCGGGCTCATCATCAGATTGGCGAGGTTGCGCGACCACATTTCCTCGAGAAACGACACCGAGAAGCCGAGCTGGCCGCGAAACAATATGTCCCACAGGAGCACGGCGCCGATGAACGTGCCGCCGGCGCGGGCGAAGAAGCTGTCCGTCTGCGCCACGTAGAGCTGCAGGAAGCCCCACGTCAGCATCTGCACCGCGGGCCAATAGACGATCTCGATCAGGCGCGGCCAGGACGAGCGCAGCAGATACCAGTAGCGCTCGACCATCGCCGCAATGCGATAGACGGAGATGCCCGTTTCCGGATTGCGCGCGCTCACTGGGCGGCCTCCAGATTCTGCCGGCCGCGCGCGACGTCGAGGAAGACCTCTTCCAGCGTCGCCCGGCCGTAGCGCGCGAGCAGCGCCGCGGGCGTGTCGTCGTCCTCGATCTTGCCCAGTTTCATGATGATCACGCGCTCGCACAGGCGCTCGACCTCGGCCATGTTGTGGGAGGCGAGCAGCACGGTGGCGCGGCGCTCGACCCGGTAGCGTTCAAGATGCCCGCGCACCCAGTCGGCGGTGTCGGGATCGAGCGAGGCGGTGGGCTCGTCGAGCAGCAGCACCTCCGGCCGGTTGAGGAGCGCCTTGGCGAGGGAAACCCGCGTTTTCTGGCCCGCCGAGAGCTTGCCGGTCGGCCGGTGGAGCAGGTCGCCAAGATCGAGCTCATCCGCCAGCTCCGTGATCCGCTCGGCGATCCGCTCGACCCCGTAAAGCCTTGCGAACACCGTCAGGTTTTGCCGCACCGTCAGGCGCATGGGCATTTCGACATAGGGGCTTTCGAAGTTCATCCGGTGCAGCACGCGATAGCGGTGGCGCGGCATCTCCGCCCCCAGCACCGTGACCGCGCCGGAGGTCGGCGTGACGAGGCCCATGATCATCGCGATGGTCGTGGTCTTGCCCGCTCCGTTGCCGCCCAGCAGCCCAGTGATCGAGCCGACCGGCAGGGCGAACGACACGCCCGCGACCGCCGTGCCGCTCTGGTACACCTTGACGAGGCGGTCGACGACGATGGCGGTGGGCGTATCGGTCATAATGGCGCGTGGGAGGAATGCGCCAGATGTATGTAGCGGTACGCCGGAGGCAAGAGTTCGAGGCAGAGCAGCCGGTAGGCATTGCGGCGTGCGGCGCTATGACAAAAGCCTAGCTCCGAATCGGAATCCAGATGGCCGAGTCCTCGTCGCCGAACGGCCTGGCTCTTTCCTCAAGCGCGCAAATTGCAACCCACGCACAGACGATGGCGTCGAGCGTGTCTTCGTAGGCTTTCAGCTCCGCGCCCTTCGCGTTAAGGTCTGGGTTCAGCATGCGGTTCGCCACACCGGCAATCTTTCGATCGAGCAACGACACGATCTTGCGCCATTGGCAATACAGCCGGGAACGCCACTCCGCTGGGGTAGTCGATGGCCAATAGCTTCTTGCCCGGGAGGCTTTGTACCGCAGGCGCTCTGACGCGCCTGACAGCTCCACGAGCGCCGGATGAGGATAGACCTCGATGAGACCGGGGGGCTCGATTGTGCTTGTCAGCAAGGGATAGCCTGCTTTCTCGAAGCCCTCCCTAAACTCGACGCTGATACGGCCCGGGCGCGAGGCATTCGGAGTGTGCGTTCCACACTTACGAGCCCCGTATGCCTTGGAGACCGCGTCGTCAGAGGCACGCCGCCCGACTATCGGCTGGCGTGCCAGCGGAATATCGACAGCAACCAGATCAACGGAATTTCCGTTTAGCAGCGAAGAAGCCGCAGTAAGCACTGCACGCGGATTAGGTGGTGAGCCTAACGCGGGCCCCGTAAACAAATGACCGTCGGCTCGATCTTGAAAGCGCTGATACGACGCCTCAGCCGCAAGCAGTCGCCAGCCATCGGCACATTCGGCCGCAAGCGCGACGCCGCTTGGCCGATTGGGGGTCCATGCCGCGTCGATTCCAAGCACGGCACGCGTAAATCCCAAGCTCACCCCGCGGTGACGTCGCGCAGCGCCTCGACGATGCCGTCCACCAACGCCTCGACCAGCTCGGGATCGTCGCCTTCGCCGGTGACGCGGATCACCGGCTCCGTCCCGGACGGCCGGACGATCAGCCGGCCCTGGCCGTTGAGGCGCTGCTCGGCTTCGGCGATCGCGTGGCGAACCTTGGCGTGCTCGGTCGGCTTCTCCTTGCCGTTGCGGTAGCGCACGTTCTTGGTCACCTGCGGCAGCGGATCGAAGCGGTGGCACACCTGCGAGACCGGCTGCCCGAGCTTCTTGACCACCGCCAGAACCTGCAGCGCGGCGACGAAGCCGTCGCCGGTCGTCGCGTAGTCCGACAGGATGATGTGGCCGGAGGGCTCGCCGCCGAGATTGTGCCCGCGGGCGCGCATCTCTTCGAGCACGTAGCGGTCGCCGACCGGGGTGCGCACCACCGAGAGCCCGACCGACTGGAGGTGTCGCTCCAGGCCGAGATTGCTCATGATGGTTGCGACCAGGCCGGGCTGCGAGAGCCGCCCGTCTTCCTTCCAACTCTCCGCGATGACCGCAAGCAGCTGGTCGCCGTCGATGAGGTGACCGCACTCGTCCACCATGACGACGCGATCGGCGTCGCCGTCGAGCGCAATCCCGACATCGGCGCGCATCTCGCGCACCTTCGCCATCAGCGCGGCAGGCGCGGTCGAGCCGCAATCGCGGTTGATATTGAAGCCGTCGGGCTCGACGCCAATCGAGATGACCTCGGCGCCGAGCTCCCACAGGGCCTCGGGCGCCACACGATAGGCCGCGCCGTTGGCGCAATCGACCACCACGCGCAGACCTTCCAAGGACAGCGTGCGCGGCAGCGTGCGCTTCGCGAACTCGATGTAGCGGTCGTGCACGCCTTCGATGCGCTTGGCGCGTCCGAGCGCAGCCGACTTGGCGAGCTTCTTCGTGAGGTCGGAGTCGACCAGGGTCTCGATCTCCTCCTCCATCTCGTCTGAGAGCTTGTAACCGTCCGGGCCGAACAGCTTGATGCCGTTGTCGTCGTACGGATTGTGCGAGGCGGAAATCATCACCCCGACGTCGGCCCGCATGGAGCGGGTGAGCATCGCCACGGCCGGCGTCGGCATCGGACCGAGCAGCAGCACGTCAAGCCCAACGGACGTGAAGCCCGCCACCAGCGCCGTTTCGATCATATAGCCGGAGAGTCGCGTGTCCTTGCCGATCACCACCCGGTTGCGGTGCTCGCCGCGACGGAATAGCAGGCCCGTCGCCTGGCCGACGCTCAGTGCGAGATGCGCCGTGATCACGCCGTTCGCCCGGCCACGAATGCCGTCAGTCCCGAAATACTTGTTCGCCATGGGCCCCTTTAAGCATCATCAAACGAATGGGAAAGCGCCTCACACGCACTGCGTGTAAGCACCGACAAACATTGTACAGCATTTTTGGTCGAAATACGGAAGAGCCCCGGCGCGGCGCTTAACCGCGCTACCAGGCAAGGCGTCCGAAAGGCGAATTCAGTCGCCGGGATCGGCCTTCGGTTGGCTGATCGAAACCGGATCCGACGCCGGAAAGCTCTCCTCCAACGCTTCGTCGAGTTGTGCGTTTTCGCGTTTTTTCTTGGTCTTATCCTCGGCCGCGCCCCTGGGCTCGGCATGCTTTTGGGCGTGACCCTTCTTCGCTGTCTGGCCCATTGGCGTTCTCCGTCGGAATGCGCATCGCGCCTCGATGACGATAACGCCGCAAAGCCTCAGGCGTTCAGTTGAGCGCGGGGAGCCCGGCCTCCACGACGATCACGTGCAACCGGCGCGGGCCGTGCGCGCCAAGGATGAGCGTCTGCTCGATATCGGCGGAACGCGAGGGGCCGGTGACGAGATTGATCGCACGCGGCAAGCGCTCGGCGCCGACTTGGTCGCGCAGTCGCCCCAGCACAGCTTCGTAATCGCCATCGATCGTCTCGGCGGCGATGACAACGATGTGATTGTCGGGCAGGAAGTTGAGCGTGGTCGGGTTATCCGATCCCGACAACAGCACGAGCGTCCCGGTCTCGGCCGCAGCCCCGAACGCATGCGAGAGCGCGATCAAATCCCCGCCTCCGGTCGCTCCAACACTGATCGTCAACGCGGGCTCGCGGTCCCATGGCGCGGCGGCAAGCGTCGGATCGGCGCCGCGCCTGACCACCAGCGGCAGATTATGGGCGCGGAGGTAGTCGGCGACTGCGCCAGGCAGGTCGTCAGTCGATGCGATCCGCTGCGCGGTCCCGGCGACCGCCTCGACCTTGCTGGTGAACAAGGCGACCCGCTCGGCGGGACTTACTTGCCCGCGCCTCGGGATGACGCCGCGCGGATGATCGCGCAGCCGATCTTCCACCGCCTTGCGGCGGGGCTCCTCGGCGCCAGTGACGCCCAGCGCGCGGCGGATGGATGTGAAGACCTGATCGCGCGTGCTCATCCGCGCCTCCGTTCGCGCCACTGGGACTGGAAAGTCGCGCCCTGCGGCGCAGGAAGGTCCCGCACGCGCGTCCAACCCGAGGCGAGCGGGAGCCAGCGGAACCGCCCTTGCCTGCGGCCGAGCCAGGCGAGCAGGCGCATGGCGGGCGCGGTCGCGAACTGGTAGAGACGCGGACGCTTGGCGAAGAAGGCCCAAAGCCGGAGGCCGGCGCGCTGCGCTACCGGCGACAATTGTCGCTCGAATTCGCGCTCGCGCCAGAAGCGCATCAGCCGCGGCAACGGAATGCGAACCGGGCACACCTCTTCGCAGCGACCGCAAAAGGTCGAGGCGTTCGGCAGGTGGCCGGCCTTGTCGACGCCGATCAGGCTCGGGGTCAGAACCGCGCCCATCGGGCCGGGATAGACCCAGCCATAGGCGTGCCCGCCGATCGCATGATAGACCGGGCAGTGATTGAGGCAGGCCCCGCACCGGATGCAGCGGAGCATGTCGCGGAACTTGCCGGCCAGCATGGCCGAGCGGCCATTGTCGACAATGACAATGTGGTGCTCCAGCGGCCCGTCGGGATCGTCCGCCCGGCGCGGCCCGGTCATCAGCGTCGTGTAGACCGACATTTCCTGGCCGGTGGCGGAGCGCGCCAGCACGCGCATGAGCTGCGCCATGTCTTCGAGCGTCGGCACGATCTTCTCGATGCTCGCGAGCACGATGTGCACCCTTGGCAGCGTCGCGGTGAGATCGCCGTTGCCTTCGTTGGTGACGATGACGGCGCTGCCGGTCTCGGCCACCAGGAAATTCGCGCCGGTGATGCCGACATCGGCGGCAAGAAATTTCTCGCGCAGCGTCGCGCGCGCTTCCGCGAGCAGCGCAGCGGGTTCGTCGAGATTGCGCTCCTTCGGCAGGTTCTTATGAACGCGGCGGAAGTCCGCCTCGATCTGCGCCTTGCGCAAATGCACCGCCGGCATGATGATGTGCGACGGCAATTCGTGGCGGATCTGGATGATGTATTCGCCGAGATCGGTTTCGATCGGCACGAACCCGTTCGCCTCGAGAAAAGCGTTGAGGCCGATCTCCTCCCCGACCATCGATTTGCCCTTGGTGATGGTCTTGGCGCCGTGCTTTTGGCAGATCTCGGCGACGAGGCGATTCGCTTCCTCCGCCGTCGCGGCGTAATGCACGTGCGAACCCTGGGCGGTCGCGCGCGCCTCGAATGTTTCGAGATAGAGATCGAGAAAGCTCAGCGTGTGATTCTTGATGTCGCGCGCCGACGAGCGCAGCGCGTCGAACTCCGGCAGCATGTCGGCGACGGCGCGCCGCCGCTGCGGAAAATTCATCTCGACGAAGGCAAGCGCGTCTTGCAGATTGGCGTCGACGAGCGCCGCCTTGGCGTTGTCCTTGAAGCGGGGCGAGGTGGCGTGATGGGTCACCGGCCGGCCTCCTGCGTCGCGGACGGCGTGACGGTCTCGCGCGCCACGCCGATCGGCGGCTGATCGAACGCGCCGGCGAGCACCTCCGCCACATGGCGCACCGCGACCCCCTTCCCCTCGCGGGCAAGCTTGCCGGCGACGTTCATGAGACAGCCGAGATCGCCGCCAAGCAGCATGTCGGCGCCGGTCGCCGCCACCTTCGCCGCCTTCTTCGACACCATGACATTGGAGATGTCCGGGTACTTCACGCAAAACGTGCCGCCGAAGCCGCAGCAGGTTTCGCCGTCGGAGAGCTCCGTCAGCGTCAAGCCTTCGACCGAACCGAGCAGCCGACGCGGCTGATCTCGCACGCCGCATTCGCGCAGGCTGGAACACGAGTCGTGGTAAGTGGCTGCAGCATCGCAGCGGGCGTCGACGCGCGCAATGCCCAGCACATCGACAAGGAATTGGGTGAGTTCGTAGGTCTTGGCGGCGAACGCATCGGCGCGCGGCTGCCAGTTCGGGTCGCCCTGGAAAAGTTCGGGATAGTGCACCCGCACCTGGCCCGCGCAGGAGCCGGAGGGCGCGACGATATAGTCGCAGTGCTCGAAATCGGCGATCACCTGCTCGGCGATCTCCCGCGCGGTTGCGCGGTCGCCCGAGTTGAACGCCGGCTGGCCGCAACACGATTGCCGCGGGACCTCGACGGCGCAGCCAGCCTGCTCCAGGAGCTTGACCGCGGCGAAGCCGACCGAGGGCCGGATCAGGTCGACGAGGCAGGTGACCAGGAGACCGACGCGTTTGCCCGTTCCGGCCATTGTTTCCTCCGTACGCAGTGCAATGTTTTTTTTGGGGAAGCGAGTTCCGTTCCAGTGGATTCGGAACTCGCTCGATTTGTCTCAGTCGATGGGACTTCCTGCGGCAAACCGTTTCCGGTTCACCGCAGATCGTTTCTAGAACACGACCAACGGGTTGCCCGTGATCTGAAGCGCCAGGAAGTTGCAGAAGAAGAAGCCGAAGAACACGACGTTCGCCAGCATCAACGCCGTCTGCCAAGGGCCGCTGCGCGCGGGCTTGGGAAGCTGACGGTTCAGATAGATCAGCACCAGCGGGAAAATGATCGAGGCGAGGTTCGCCATGTTCGCCGAGTACTGCAGCAGCTTGGTCGGCAGCGCCAGATGGATGATGATGCCGATGACGACGATGAAGGTCGCCGCCAGAATGTAGTAGAACTTGCGGGGATCGCCCGCAATCCAAGCGCGCAGCCGCGGGCTCGACGCGATGGCGGTGTCGGTCGTGTTGCGGATCAGCATTTCCAGCAGCGTCGTCTGCGTCTTGAACAGCACCAGCGCGCCGAGGAACAGGATGAACGGGAACAGCCACGCGGCTTTTTTGCCTAATTCGACCGCCGCATAGACCGGCATGTTCGCGACCGAGGGTTCGGCGGCGCCGGGCGTGACGGCGAGCGAGACCACCAGCATGCTGGGGATGAACATCCCGATCATTGCGCCGGTGAAGAACACGCACCATTGATCGACGAGCAGGAAACGCCACCAGCGTCGCCACGTGCTGGCGTTCTGTTCGGTCTCGGTGAATGTGCAGCCCGAGGGCAGCACCTCCGACTTGCCGCCGCCGATGATGCCCGAATAGTAGCCGACGCGGTGGCCCATGGCGTAGCCGTGGTCGCGATAGTAGTTGATCAGCATGAAATTGAAACCCGACGCGAAGCCGGTATAGCCGATGATCGAGCCGAGCGTCGTCGCGTCGATGCCCTTGGGAGGCATGGCCGGCGTTACGATGCTGGTGAGCATTTCGCCCCACATATGCCCGGGCGCAAAGATGATCGTCAGGGTGATCAGCACCGTCAGAATGAAGACCACGAGGAACGTGTCGATCGCCTCCAGCGTCCGGACGATCTTCTTGCCGAACATGTAGAGCACGAACGAGAGGCACAGCAGCGCGATTGCGATGATGCGCACCGTCTGCAGGTTTCCCGGCACTTTAAGATCGACCGAGCTCCCAAGATACATCGAATAGAGCGCCTGACCAGCCGCGGAGGCCCAACCGCCCCAGATCCAGCCGACATACATCAGTATCAGGCAGATCGGCAGCCAGAAGGCGACGCCCGGCGGGGCGCGATAAAACCCGACGATCGGCACCTCGCCGGTCGCAAGCGTGTAGCGCGCATTCTCGATGTTGTAGAAGGTCTGCAGCACGGCCGAGACCGTGACCAGGAAGCCGAGGCCGATAAAGCCGTATTTGCCGAAGCCGAGCGGTCCGAGCAGCCATTCGCCGCTGCCGATGGAGACCCCGAGCGCGATCATGCTTGGTCCGAGGACGCAGGTGAAGAGCTCCTTCGGCCCGATCCTCGGCTTATTGAATACTTCTTCCGGCGTCGGTATGTCGCCCAGCGGAAGCGGCGGGCGGCTGACGCCGATCTGAATTGCTCCGGGTGGGCTGTCTGATTTCAAGGCACCTGCAACCAAGGCGCTCATGCCATTCTCCTTCGGGGGTTTCCTGCCTATATTTTTCGCATTTTTGCCTCTGGTAAACTTTATTGACCATCATGTCAAGATGGGATCATTCTATTATCCAACTAAGAAACTAGACACACTTACTGGACCATGCCACATCCGGCGCGGGAGAGCCGCTCATGCAAGACGCCATTCGCCCCCCTCGCCTCGCCGACGCCATCGCCGGCCATATCGAACGCATGATCCTGGAAGGCGCGCTTCGTCCCGGCGAACGCTTCGCCTCGGAGCGCGATCTCGCTGAAAAGCTTGACGTTTCGCGCCCTTCGCTGCGCGAGGCGCTCGATCAGCTGGAAAAGCGCGGGCTGTTGGCGTCCAACCGGGGCGGGACCAGCGTGGCGCAATTCCTGACGCCCTTGTCGGCGCCCCTGGCCGAACTGTTCCGCGACAAGCCGCGGGTGACGGCGGACTATTTCGAGTACCGCTGCTTTGTGGAGGCGCAAGCCACCAAATTGGCCGCTTTGCGGGCGACCGACCTCGACCGCAAGACCATCCGCGGCATCGTCGAGCGCATGAAGCAGGCCAATTTGCTGGAAGACCCCTTCAAGGAAGCCGAAGCCGATGTCGACCTGCATGTCGCCGTGTATGAGGCTTCGCACAATGTCGTGCTGCTGCATGTCATGCGCGTGTTCGCCGAGCTTTTGCGCGAGGGGGTGTTCTATAACCGCGACCAGCTGTACCGCCGGCACGGCACGCGCCCGCTCCTGCTCGAACAGCATCTCGCCATCGCCGATGCCGTGCTGAGCGGCGACGTCGATCGCGCCGCGCGCGTGTCCGACGAGCACATTCGCTACACCTTCAATACCGTCGAGGAGATCCGCCGCGACGAGGAGCGTCTGGAGGCGTCGCTGCGCCGCCTGGAACGCTCCGACCTGCTGTCGTCGCGCGAGGTCGGCACTGATCTCGCTGGCAGCGAAAACTAGGCCGTATCCTCATAATACGGTTATGATCCGGTTATGTAAGCCCGGCTCAGTCGATGTCCGCTTTGCTCCGAAAATGACCGACTCGCTGCGTCGCCGCGAACTGACGCGAAGCACCAGGAGCGGATGTGAGCGAGAATACTCTTGTTGTGTCTTGGTATCCGGCGCGCAGGTTTCATCCCTCCTTCCGTGGTACAACAATTTCGTCACCCCTAAGAAGAAGGCCTTCGTCGATCTTCGCTGGATCTTGATATTTTGGGTTGATCAGAAGCACGTTGAGCACGAACCGAAGCAAGTTAGAGGCAATCAAACGCTTCTTGGCGTTGGCTCGTGTCGGTGGGTTCGGACGCCTTCTTGGTGCGCTTCTTACGCCGACCGTGGACGATGGCCGACCTTGCCTCATAGAGTTTCTTAACGTTAGAGGCGACCTCAGCTGCTGGATAAGCGGGGTCTGCGTGCAATACCGCGAGAGCCGCAGCGCGAAGCCGAAGCTTGTAAGACAGCGACTGATTCTGGTCGTCGCCAAGAAGTAGTTCGAGGCCAATCGTTCCGTCGAGAATGGCGTCGGCCGCATCAGTGCGAGTGAGACACCCGTTCAGCCGATTTAGCGCAAGCCGTACCACTTCGCTCTGACTGCTAACAACGGCTCGATAAATGCGGCGCACCTCAATGAGATGCTCGGCTGTAACGGTCTCCCCTTGGCCCTCCCATCCATAGCTGTCAAATTCGCTCGGATAACGACGCAGAGTTGCGCCATAAACCGGCGTTAGGTCGCAGAAGTACTCCAGCGCCCAGCCTCTCGGCACCCATATCGCTTGCGCGTATCCCGTATTGATACCAGCTACAACTCTTAGCGCGCCAAAGAAGCTATCGATTGCGTCCAAGACATTCGACGACAACTGGCTAAGAGACTTATTGACCTCACGAATGTTATCGATGTTGAGTTTCCAGTCCTTAGATACAAACGCATGTGTGGCTGCGCCGACCACCCTCCGAACTGCACCTGACCCCAGCGTGCTCAGAGCTATGCAGGAGATTGGGTGACGAGGTTGATTAGGCGGCGTGGTGAGCCGGCATTTTGACGACCTCAATTCCGTTTTGGAATTTGATGCCGGCGATGACCTTTGGCAACTGGTTTTCTCCCTTCAATCGCCGCCAAGTTTTCGCGGCGGCGTCGACCAGTTTGAACACCATGAGTTTGGCGGTCTTCGCCGACAGGGCTCCCTTTGTTCGAACGGTTCGATGACGCACCGTCGCGAATACGCTCTCGATCGGGTTTGACGTGCGCAGATGGTCCCAGTGCTCGGCGGGAAAGTCGAAGAAGGCGAGCAAAGCGTCCCGGTCTTTCGTCAGGCAGGCGACGGCTTTCTCGTACTTGGCGCCGTATTTATCGGCGAACACGTCGATCGCCGCCTCGGCCGCCGCGCGGGTTGGCGCGCCGTAGATTTCACGAAGGTCTGTTTTCATGTTGGCTTGGACCGAGAGGGCGACCTTGTTCAGCACATTGGCGGTCTTATGGACCCAGCACCGCTGATGCCGGGTGGTGGGAAAGATCTGCTCGATTGCTTTCCAGAAGCCGAGCGCCCCGTCGCCGACCGCGAGGTCCGGGGCGATCTCGAGCCCACGCTCCTTGATGTCGATGAGGAGCTCACGCCAACTCTGCGCGCTCTCGCGCACCCCCGTCTGGAAACCGACGAGTTCCTTCTTTCCCTCGGGCGTCGCGCCGATCAGCACGAGCATGCATTCGGCGGCGTCCTCCATCCGCGCCTGCAGGTAGACACCGTCCGCCCACACATAAACGTATCGCCGCGCCGAGAGATCGCGTTTGCGCCAAGTGTCGTAATCGGCCTGCCACTCCGCCGTCAGCCGTGCGATCACCGCGGGCGACAGGTTGGGCGCGTCCTTGCCGAGGAGAGCGGCAAGCGCCTCCTGGAAGTCGCCGGTCGACACCCCGCGCAGGTAGAGAACCGGCAACAGCGCGTCGAGACTCTTGGTCCGCCGCGCCCACTTCGGCAGGATCGACGAGCTGAAGCGGATTTTGTCCGCCGCGCCTGGCTCGCCCCGGTCGCGCACCTTGGCGCGCCTGACCTCGACAGGCCCGACCCCGGTCTGGATCGTGCGTTGCGGCCCATGGCCGTGACGGACGACGCGGTCGCGCCCATCCGGCAATTTCAAGTCCTTCCATTGGGCAACGAAGGCGTCGGCTTCCACGATCAGCGCCTGCGCCAGCATGCGGCGGGCGCCCTCTCGGGCAAGCTCGGTCAGCGGATCGTCGATGGCGTCAGGCTGACGAAACGGGATGACAGTGCTATCTCTCGACATGGCGTATCGCTCCTTTCGGGAGGTTCTGGCAGGCTCGACACCCGCCTCGATACGCCGCCTTCATTCAGCCGTCGTCACCCAGATTCACGCATAGCTCGCGTGCTCATTCGTGCTCTTCCCAACTGGAGCTTCTTCGGCATCCGTGCAATGTAGGCTGTTTCGGTAAGTGGGAAATGGTCCACCTCAAAGTGTGTCATCGTGATGGGAACGACCAGTCTGAGGTCGAAACTTCGGTAAATGGTTCCGAGCACTAGAGGTAGAATAACCGCCGTACGACGTTTGGCTTCGACGGGAGCGTTGAGCCCATGGAGATGTATGTATCGCTCCACAGCATCGCCAACCAATTGATCGACGGGCCAATCTGAAACCGAACCCTCGTACCAAACTGATTTAGATTCAGCCTCTCGCCGATGTCATGAGTTCGCAGGAAGGATGCGAGTTCGGCACCCTTTGGAAAGCTGAGCTTAGAGACTGTTTGAGAATGGTTGTGAAGGGGCTCCTGGCGTGATTCAAGCTTGGGATGTGGACCCGAGCGAATCGCGGCCGGATGGCCAGAATCGAGAAGAAGACCAAGCGTTATCCCACCGATCTCACTGACGAGGAGTGGGAGCGGATCGTTCCATTCTTGCCGAAGCCGGCGAGACAAGGACGCAAGCCCGGCGTGGACATGCGCGAGGTGTTGAACGCGATCCGCTACATCGCGCGGGCGGGCTGCGGCTGGCGGATGCTGCCGAAGGATTTTCCGCCCTGGCAGACGGTTTATTGGTGGTTCCGCCGCTTCATGCGCCGTTTCCTGTTCGAGACGATCCACGACGTGGCGCTGATGATCGACCGCGAGCGGGCCGGGCGGGAGGCGAGCCCGACCGCCGGCGTGGTCGACAGCCAATCGGTGAAAGCGCCGGCCGCCAAGGCCCGCGGCTACGACGCCGGCAAGAAGATCCACGGACGCAAGCGCCACATTGCGGTCGACACGGATGGACGGCTTCTCATGGTCAACCTGACGACGGCGGACATCGCCAATTCGGCGGGAGCGCAGACGATCCTCGACGCCATCCGCAAGCGTTGGCCCTGGATCAAACACCTGTTCGCCGACGGCGCCTACGACCGACGCAAGCTTATGGACAAAGCGGCGTTCAAGGATTTCGTCGTCGAGATCGTTCGCCGCATCGACAATGAACCCGGCTTCAAGGTCTTGCCGCGCCGGTGGGTCGTCGAACGGACCTTCGGTTGGATGACGCGGTGGCGGCGGCTCGTGCGCGATTACGAGCAGCGCATCGACGTCTCCAAGGCCATGATCCACGTCGCCCTCGGAAGCCTCCTGCTCAGACGGATCGCTCACTAAAATGCATTCTCAAACGGACTCTTAGGAAATACGTCTCCCGCCAGAAGCGCGCCGAGACTGCGAGGTTGAACCATTCCAACGTAGTCGCGCGGCGTGCTCTCCCGATAAAACCCTGCCTCATCGAATGATGGAAAGCCACTGTGCAGCAGGGACATGACAGGATAGTCGTGGTGCGGGCGGATGTGCGCACGCGGCGTATGCACCTGTTTCATGACCGCACCATGCAATTCATCGAAAGCAGCCTCGAATAACTCCAAATAGCGCAGAAACTCTTTTCGGGGCTGCTCCATTGCCGCCAAGCGGTCCGAGTCCGAAGTTTTCGAGGTCATACAACTTACCGGCTTCGCGATGTCTCTGGGTGAATGCCTCCGGCACTTTTCGACAATCGAGCCAGCCGGTGCATAGTGCACGAGTTCCAACTCGTTCAATTCATAATACTTGCTTTCAACTCTTTGCACCCCTCGAAGCCGGCCGCAGCGAATGTCTGCTCGGGGGTCAATTTCGACCGACTTAGCCGATCTTCCTTGCCGGTTCATATCCGCTTTGCCCCGAAAGCGACCTTTAGGCTTGCGGCCAACAGCAGAAACCGCGTTGAGGTTGGCCATAGGGCCGTGATTCAAACTCTCAAATGGCGCCGACAAGATCGGCCTCGATCAGCGCCCGCAATTCGCGCGTTACGTCAGGGCGCACGCCGAACCACAGGGAAAAGCCGCGCACCGCCTGATGCAGCAGCATGCCGAGACCGTCGGCGCAGCGCAGGCCGCGCGCGCGGGCGGCGGCGAGCAGCGCCGTTTCGAGCGGGACATAGACAAGATCGGCGACGACGGCGTCGGCCGGCAGGCGGTCGAGCGCAATCGTCAAAGGCGGCTGCCCGGTCATGCCGAGCGTCGTGGTGTTGACCAAGAGCTGCGTCTCGGCAAGCCGTTCGCTGACCTGATCCCAGCGCACCCGCTCCACCGCACTTCCGAACGCTTCCGCAAGCGCCTCGGCGCGGGGTGCGGTTCGATTGGCGATGAGGACGCGCGGCACGCCGCGCTCGAGCAGCCCGAACACGACGGCGCGGGCCGCCCCGCCGGCGCCGAGCACGAGCGCCGCTTCGGTCTCCTTGTCCCAGCCCGGCGTCGATGCGTCGAGATTGGCGATGAACCCCTCCGCGTCCGTGTTGGTCGAGCGCAGCCCGCCGTCCTCGAGCCACAGCGTGTTCGCCGCGCCGATCGCCTGCGCGCGCGCATCCGGCTCCGAGAGCGCGAGCGCCGCCGCCTTGTGCGGAACGGTGACATTGGCCCCGACATAGCCGCGGCTTGCGAGGCTGCGCACGAAGTCCGCGAACGCGTCCGGCGGCACGGTTTCCGCCCGGTAGTCGCCGGAAATGCCGTAAGTCCTCAGCCAGTAGCGGTGGATCAGCGGAGACCGCGAATGCGCCGCCGGCCAGCCGATCACGCAGGCGGCCGGCGCACCCGGCAGGCGCCCGTTCATGGTTCGTCGATCACCGTGTTGCGCAGAACGCCGATCTCCGGCACCGCAATCTCAACCACGTCACCCGACCGCAGGTAGCGCGGCGGCATGCCGGCGCCCGCAGGCGTGCCGGTGACGATCACGTCGCCCGGCTTCAGCGTTGTGAAGCGGCTGATATAGTCGATCAGGTCGGCGAACCCGAAAATCATGCTGGCGGTGGTGTCGTCCTGGCGCAGCTCTCCGTTCACCCGCATGCTCAGCCGCAGCGGCCGCGAAGGATCGATCTCGTCGGTGGTGACCAGCCAGGGGCCGAGACTGCCCGAAGCGTCGAAGTTCTTGCCCGGAGTGATGTTGCGCGCGTTATGCTGCATCCAGTCGCGCACCGTGCCTTCGTTGCACAGCGTGTAGCCGGCGACGTAGTCGAATGCCTGCTCGCCCGGGATGCGGCGCCCCTCGCGGCCGATCACCAGGGCGATCTCGCCTTCGCAGTCGAGCTGCTCCGATTCCGGCGGCCGCAGGATCGGCTGCAAATGGCCGACGAGGGACCCGGGCGTGCGAAAGAACAGGTTGGGGTATTTCGCCGGCGCGATTGGCTCGCCCGCGCCGGCGTAATTGTTTCCGACGCAGATGATCTTTTCCGGCTGTACGACCGGGCGCAGCAGTTCGACCTCGGCCAACGGATAATCGGGACGCACGCCCGCGAGCGCCGCCTGGACCTCGGCGAGCGCATCCTCGCGTAAGACGTCGATCAGGCTGGTGAACCTCGGGCCGAACCGCAGCCGCATATCGACGACGCCGTTTCCGACGACCGCGCCAAACCCGGAACGGCCGCGGGTGACATAGCTCGCAAGCCGCATGGACGCCTCCCCAAATCAACGCTACGGAAACATCAACACTGCGCGGGATTTCGGGCAAGAGTTTGCGTGCGCAATTGCCGTCGAAGACAACAGCTATTCGGCGGCGACCGGAAGCGCGGCGGACACGCGAAGCTCGCGGACGGCCTGGCGGATCACGACGGCGGCCCCTTGCAGGGCGAGGCTCGCCATGATCGCGGCGACGACCGTGTCCGGCCAGCCGGCGCCCGTGCCGAACACGCCGAGCGCCGCAGCCAGGACCGCGAGGTTCCCGAGCACGTCGTTGCGGGTGCAAATCCACGCCGACCGCATATTCGAATCGCCGTTTCGGAATGCCCACAGCAGCGCGAAGGAGCCGGCGTTGGCGACGAGCGCGGCAATGCCGACGGCGCTCATGGTGACGGCGTTCGGCAGGGCGCCGTGCCAGGCGTGCCAGCCGATCACGCCGATCACCCATGCGGCGAACACGCCCATGCTTGCCCCTTTGAGAAGCGCGGCGGAGGCGCGGTAGCGCAGCGCGAGGCCGACGACGAGCAGGCTGATCGCGTAATTCGCAGCGTCGCCCAGGAAGTCCAAGGCGTCCGCCTGGAGCGACGCCGATCCGGCCGCGAGCCCCGCTCCGATCTCCACCGCGAACATCGCGGCGTTGACCGCCAGGACAAGCCACAAGACGCGCCGATAGGACGCGTCGCGCGCGGCGTCAGGTCCCTCGCAATCGTGGCAGCAACGGGCGCTCATTCGGCCTCCGTCATCGCCTTCGATATAGGCGGGGACCAAGCGTTATACTATCACCGAGGAACGGCGACACGCGGAACCTTTCAAACACGGCAACGACCGAATGAGATCGCTGTTCATCGATTGCAACCAGCAGCTCGAACCGATTTTCATGCGGGCGCATCGCGCCGATGACCCGCCCATCGCCGTGAACACGACGCCCTTTACGAGCGCCGACTTGTCGCGCCTGCTTTCCGGCTACGCGATCGTGCTCGACGACCATTCCTATCTGCCGACCGAGCCGATCGCGCAATGCCGCGATCTCAAGCATGTCGTGTTCCTGGGCACCGGCGCGGCGAGCTATATGGACATCGCCGCTCTGCGCGAGCTCGGGATCACGGTGCACACGATCAAGGGCTACGGCGACACGGCGGTGGCGGAGCACACGATCGCGCTGCTGTTCGCCTGTGCGCGCGAGGTTGCGCGGATGGATCGCGAGGTGCGCGCCGGCACGTGGCAACCGGCCGAGGGCATGCAGCTGTTCGGCAAGACGCTCGGCATTGTCGGCCTCGGCGGCATCGGGCGCGAGGTCGCGCGCATCGCCACGGGAATCGGAATGGAGGTGATCGCCTGGAACCGCACGCCGCGCCCGGGGAACGACATCGCTTTGGTCGACCTCGACACGCTGCTTGCGCGCGCCGACGTGATTTCGCTTCATCTCGTTCTCAACGACGAGACCCGCGGCCTGATCGACGCCGAGCGGCTCGCTCGCGTGAAGCCCGGCGCCATCCTGATCAATACCGCGCGGGCGGCGCTTGTCGACGAAGCGGCCTTGATCGCGGCTCTGAGCGACGGGCGGCTGCGCCATGCCGGGCTGGACGTGTTCCACGGCGAGCCGCTTGCGCCCGACCATCCCCTCGCGCGCCGCGAAAACGTGACCATCACCGCCCATGCCGCCTTCCGCACGGTCGAAGCGTCCGAGACACTGCTCCGGCGCGCCATCGATACCGTCCGGATCATCGTCGCTGGGGATGACGGGCCGGCCCGGTGAAGCGCGATCACCCAGCTGTCAGACCGTGCCGCCGAAACCTTTCCCGACCTTTCCGGTTGTCGGGTGGCAGTCCCGGCGATAACGTCATATCTCCGCGGCGGCTTAACTGCGGGGGCCTGCATGCCCGACGCCACTGCGATCCAACCGGTGCTTGCGACCCACGGCGCAGACCGGCTGCCCAGCGTTCTGGTCGACAGTTACAATGTCGAGCTCGCCGACGAGGAGGGCTTCGTCGGCGACCGCGCCAACAAGCGGGCCTTCCGCGCCATTATCGACAAATGGCGCAAGCCGCTGCGCGAGTTGAACCAGGACCCGTTCGGGGACGAGGAAAGCAACAAGCTGACCAAGAAGGCGCTGGATACCCTGCTTGCGGAGGGGCAGCCCGAAGCGGCGGGCGTGCTGCACGGCGCGATCGAGGATTTCGCCCAGGAGCTCGCCGAGGTCACTCGGCGTTTTATCAAGTTCAAGCCGTGGCGGGACACCGAGCGGATCGTCATCGGCGGAGGTTTGCGCAGCGGCCGGGTCGGCGAGCTCGCGATCGGGCGCGCGTCCGTGCTCCTCAAGGTGGACAAGCTCAAGGCGGACAAGCTCACGGTGGACATCGAGATGATCCGCCACGACCCGCACGAGGCCGGGCTGATCGGGGCCGTTCATCTCGCGCCCGCCTGGATGTTCCAGGCGCATGATGCAATCCTCGCGGTCGATATCGGCGGCACCAATATCCGCGCGGGCGTGGTGCGGCTGAACCAAAAAAAGGCGGCCGATTTCTCCAAGGCCGAGGTGTGGAAGTTCGATCTGTGGCGGCACGGGGACGAGAAGCCCAATCGCGACGACGCCGTGCAACGCCTCGTCGAAATGCTGCGCCGGCTGATCGCGCGCGCCGACAAAGAGGGATTGAGACTTGCGCCCTTTATTGGCATTGGCTGCCCAGGCCGGATCGAGCCGGACGGATCGATCGACCGCGGCGCACAGAATCTGCCGGGCAATTGGGAAAGCTCCCGCTTCAACCTTCCCGGCGCGCTGCACAAGGCCATTCCGGAGATCGGCGGCTTCGAAACCTCCCTGCTCATGCACAACGATGCCGTCGTGCAGGGGCTGAGCCAGGTTCCGTTCATGCGCGACGTCGAGCACTGGGGCGTCTTCACGATCGGCACCGGGCTCGGCAATGCGCGCTTCACCAACCGCAAGGCGGAATAGCGCTAGCGCCCCGCCTGCCATCTGCGGCCAAAAAACGCCTCCGAGGTCTATTGGGGAGCGCCCGGATCGGCCTTAAGGCCGGCCGCCTCGATGCCCGCCAAAGCGCATTCCTCGTCGCGGTCGGAGACGTCGCCGGACACGCCCACCGCGCCGATAATCTCGCCTGCGGCATCGCGGATCAGCACGCCGCCCGGCACCGGCACGAAGCGCCCGCCGCTTGCCACCGCGAGCGCACTGAAGAAGACCGGATTGGTCGCGGCGCGCACCGCCAATTGACGCGAACCGAATCCCATGCCGAGCGCGCCCCACGCCTTGCCGTAGGCGATGTCGAACCGCATGATTCCCACTTTGTCCTCCCGCTTGAAGGCGACGAGGTGTCCGCCCGCATCGAGCACCGCGGCGACGAGCGGAGCGCTGTTGGTCGCGCGCCCCTTTTGCAATGCGACGTCGACGATCGTGCTGGCTTGTGCAAGCGTGAGCGATGCCATGGCAGTTCCCCTGGTGCTGCGATTTGCGCGTGCGCCCGCGGATCGAGACGCTCGATTCCACCGAGCCATATGGATCACGATAGGCGATCATGGCGGCAAGGGAAAAGTCTTTCGCGCTCCCACGCCAACCCTTCAGACGAGTTGCGACGCGTGGATTCCTTGCTCGGTGGCGCGACATCGCACCATCCGCTAAAAATAGGCGGAGCGCGGCCGCGCCGGCGCGGGCCACAGCCTGGCTCGTTCATTCGCAGGAAGGCCGTCACAAGAGCGTTTCGCAGGACATCGGCATGGTCAACATGACTGGACGACTGGTTGCATTTCCGATCGCTTGCAGCGTCGCCATCGGGCTGCTGGCGCCGGACTCTGTCGTTCGTTCGTCGGCGCGCGCGCAGTCAGCCGATCTCGTGCTCTGCGACCGGCTCGCGGCCGACCCCACCGATCCGGACAAGCCGGCTGACGTCAACGGCGCCGCCGAGATCGCGCCATCCGACATCGCGACGGCGATCAAGTTCTGCAAAGTCGCGGCGGCCGGATCGCGCCGCGCGCTTTACCAGCTCGGCCGCGCCTACGCCGCCAACAAGCAATTGCCGGAAGCGATCAGCGCCTACCGCAAGGCGGCCGACAAAGGGAGCACGTCGGCGATGGTCGAACTCGGCGTGCTGCTCGGGACGGGGTCGGGCATCGCCAAGGACGAAGCCCAGGCGCGCAAGCTGTTCGAGCAGGCCGCCGCGGGCGGCAATCCCCGCGGCGCCACCAACCTCGCCGCGCTGTCCGAGAATGACGGCGCGCCCTCGGATCCCGTCAAGACCCGCGCCTTGCTTTCGAAAGCGGCCGAGGCGAATTCGGCGGACGCGCAGTATCAGCTCGGCATGATGCTCGCCGACGGCATCGGCGGGCCGAAAGACGATGCGGCCGCACGGGCCTTGTTCGAAAAGGCGGCGGCGCAGAATCATCCCGCCGCCTTGGAGCGGATGGGCGCCTTCGCGCAGAACGGGCGCGGCGGACCAAAGGACACAAGCGCCGCCAAGGCCTATTTCGAGCGGGCGGCGGCGCTCGGTAACGAAGAGGCCAAGGCCGCGCTCAAGCGCGTGCAATGTCCTTATGTGATCAAGGACAAGGCCGGAAACGTCGTCACCAATATCTGCTTCTAGTCTGACCGGAGCGAGCAATATAAAGAAGAAGAGCG
>CAVRVX010000029.1:0-106196 GCA_963724735.1 uncultured Alphaproteobacteria bacterium | reverse complement strand
CCGTACTGGGGAAAACCCGCCGTACGGAATGATAGGGGGGATCGAGGAGACGTCGGCATCAGTCGAAGCCCGGTCCGCGCCTCGATCCTACCCGACCATCTCACCGCGGGCGCAGTAGAGCTTCTCATAGAGATACTTGGCCTTGCACTCGTCGCGCCGGAGCGAGGTGACGACAAAGCGCGGATTGGCTTCTCCTTGCGTCCACTCGGCTTTGGCCACGACCCGGCGCAGGCAGCTCCAGCTCTCGCGCGTCGTCCACATGAAGCTCTTGAAGCGGCGCTCCGACCGGCCGGTGCGACGGCTCTTGGCGGCGACGAGATCAAGCTCGGTGGCAATCTCGCAGACGAGCCGCTCGTTGCGCGCCAGTCCGAACAGGAAGTCGACGCCATCGGCCTCGCACCAAGCCATCAGGTCATCCCGTGCAAAGCCGCTGTCGGCGCGCAACAGGATGCGTACCCGCGGCCACCGACGCCGAACCTGCGCGACGATGCGTGCTATCTCCTCGACCGCGCCGGCCGCCGCGTCCAGGTCGGCACGCCGCAGCTTGGCGACGAGCAGATGGCGGCCGCAGAACACGTAGAGCGGCAGGTAGCAGTAGCAATCGTAATAGCCGTGGAAGAACCGCCCCTCCTGCTCGCCGTGCAGCGGATCATCCGTCGCATCGAGGTCGAGAATGATCTGCCTGGGAGGCCGCGCATGCGCCTCCAGGAACAGGTCGACCAGCAGCGTCCTGATCGCGATCGGATTGTGGCTGATCTTGTGGTAGCGCGTCGGCGTAAGCTCGCTCAGCTCCAGCCGATTGAGCGTCGACTTGCCGGCCACCGGCGCGCAGTCCGCGCGGCGTGCTTCCAGCTTGCCCGCTAACACGGCCATCATTGGGTCGTGGCGCAACTGATCGTGGTCGTTGAGATCCTCATAGCCAAGTGCGATGGCGAACACCCGCTGGCCGACCAACGTCACCACCTCGTGCTCGATCAGTTCCCGTCGCCGCTCGTCGTGAAAGCACGCCGCAAACCGATCCATCAGTCCGATCGCCCGATCCGTCGCGCGCAAAAGCAAAGCCCCCGCATCCAACGTCACCAACCCGGCATCAAACGCGGCTTCCACAGCGCGGCCTTCAACCGTTCCAAAATCGAATTGTTCTGCGATACACTCTGTCGGCATCGGGGCTTCTTTCGAATTCAGCTCAAAGTCGCTGTGGCACAACGACTTTCGCTGATTCGGAGCCCCGATGCGCCTACTTAGTGTGAGAAATGCGGGCTAGTAACCGGAGCTGCTTCAGGGATGGGTCTCGCGACGGCCAGGGGTTCACCGAGGCGGGAGCGGCCGTCGCGTTGGCAGACGTTCAGGAGGATGCGGTTCGTTCTGCAGCAGAAGAAATGATTGCCGCCGGGCATAAGGCGATAGCGCTCCGTTGCAATGTGGCTGACGAAGCGGAGGTCGCTGCTATGGTCGAGCAGACCGTTTCTGCATTCGGTCGCCTTGACGCGGCGTTCAACAATGCCGGCGTGCAGTCTCCTGCAGTGGAAACTGCGGAGTCCAGCGGCGAAGAATTTGATCGCGTGAATGCGATCAATCTCCGCGGCGTATGGAGCTGTATGAAATACGAGCTGCGACAGATGCGGCAGCAAAGAAGCGGCGCGATCGTCAACTGCTCTTCGATCGGCGGCCTGATCGGCCTTCCGGGCCGGGCCACCTACCATGCGTCCAAGCATGGTGTGATCGGTCTGACCAAGAGTGCTGCGCTCGAATACGCCTCTAGGGGCATTCGAATAAACGCTGTATGCCTGGGAACCATCGATACGCCGATGGTTGTGGACATGTTGGCGAAAGAGCCAGATGTGATGAAAGAAATTTTGAGGGATCAGCCGATTGGGCGACTTGGGCGACCAGACGAGATCGAAAACATGTACGGGATGCGCCGTGGCTCCCGAACTCCGGTCTTTCTCTCAACCAAGGAGACAGACCATGAACGACAGTGATCCTGCATCCACACCTGCTGTCCGCTCACGCGAGCCGTGGAACAAGCGCAAGCTCATCGGACCCAAGCCGCTGCTTCGGCCCAGCCATGTCTGGTCGATACAGACGAAATTGCAGATTGAAGGGCGAACGCGCGATCACGCCTTGTTCAACCTCGCGATCAACAGCAAGCTTCGCGGCTGTGACGTCGTGGCGGTGCGAGTCGATGACGTCGCCCCGAACAGATACACTTTCGACCGAGCGACCGTCCGGCAGCAGAAGACAGGGCGCCCAGTTAGGTTTCGCGCTGACGGAACAAACGCGCCAGGCCCTCGATGACTACCTGCGCGTGGGACACAGGAAGCCCGGCGAGTTCTTGTTCGCCGGACGCGGGGGCTCGGGACGCGTGCTGACGAACTCGACAATATGCGCGCCTCGTCGGCGAGTGGGTCGCCAGCATCGGCCTCGACCCGTTGAAATTCGGCACGCACTTGCTCCGACGGACCAAGGCGACTTTGATCTACCGACGAGCCGGGAACCTTCGAGCCGTTCAACTCCTGCTCGGAATGGCGACATACTGCCCGCGAACAACAGGCTGAAGCACGCATCACCTACCGATTTCATCCTCGCTTCGGCGAGACCGTACGCGTCAGGCGGCGGCTCGAGCGAGGCGGCGCCGCGTTTGTTGTCGTGCACCAACTTGACGGCACCTTCGCGTGCCTTCCAGTGTGGATGACTGACGAGGGTGCGTCCCGATTCGAGATCGGCGATGCGCCGCTTTTCCCCCTCGATGTTCTTCGCTCCCTACGCAACGAGGTCGATGCGCTTCTAGGCTTTCTCGCGTCCGAATCAAAAACGGAGCGACCAGAGAATGACGCACCGATCCGAGAATCTCCAGGCAAGCCTGTTCGAGGCCGAGCGACCGTGCGTCGAACTGCGTGCAGCTCAAAAGAGCGAGCTGGCGACGGTCATCGAGGTGCTGTTGCAGTTCCGTTCCAACGATCGGATACGGTCAGGAGTTCGCGTGAGCTGCGATGAGCGCCGAGCTCGCAGAGGGTTATCGAAGAGGTGAGCGTAGCGGAGCGTCGTCTGGACCTGGGTATGCTCCGCATCAGCGGGTCCAAGGAGTCGAGTCCTCTTGCGCCTCCTGCTTCGGTGCGCTTTGAACGCACTGCGGCCTAGCGCCCGGCGTCCCTCGGAAGCGTTCGTGGACGGTCGGTGCCGGACGATTCGGCTGAAACGAGGTGCAAGAGGTTGGAACACGACGTGCCGTGGGTGAAGGCGTGAAGTTCTGTCCGAGAGCCGGATGCGGGAGACCCGCCTGTCCGGTTCCAACACGGCGCTGGCGGCGCAGCAAGAACGAGCAGGGACGCGCATGCAGGCACGGGGCTACGACATGATATGATTTTCGGGAAGGACAACCATGGCGCCGCCGCATCCGTTCGTGCTAATTTGATTCTGGACCCTAGTTTGACTCAGTCACAAAGTCGCGGGCAGTGGGGTGGAGAATCACATAACGGAGGCGATTCACGACCAGCATGGGGGCTGAGATGGACCTGGCTGATGACGGTGGATCGCGGTTTGACGCGTATGTCGAGGGGCTTGTGAGTGTAATCGGCCACAGAGATCGAGAGGGTCCATTGCGGGACTATTGCATGGGCCTGATGATGCCGTGCGAACGCAAGAGCGTCGAACCGCTGGCGGCGGTGACGGCTCCGGCGCGGGTGGCGGCCCAGCATCAATCGCTGCTGCATTTTATCGGTTTGGGCGGTTGGTCGGACGAGCGGGTATTGGCCAAGGTGCGCGAGATGGTGCTGCCACAGATTGAGCGGCACGGCGCGATCTCGGCCTGGATCATCGACGACACGAGCTTTCCCAAGCAGGGACGGCATTCGGTCGGCGTGGCGCGGCAGTATTGCGGTCAACTCGGCAAGCAGGACAATTGCCAAGTGGCGGTATCGCTGTCGCTGGCCAATCGCCATGCGAGCCTGCCGGTCGCCTACCGGCTGTATCTGCCGCAGGAGTGGGCGAGCGACCGTGCGCGTCGGCGCAAGGCGGGGATTCCCGAGGAGATCGCGTTCAAGACCAAGCCGGAGATCGCACTCGATGAGCTACGCTGGGCCTGTGAGGCCGGCCTGCCGCGCGGGGTCGTTTTGCTGGATGCCGGCTATGGCAATAACAGCGAACTGCGCGCTGACATCACGGCGCTGGGCTTGACTTACGCGGCCGGCATTTTGTCGACGACCACGGTGTGGGCGCCCGGCGCCCGGCCGTTGCCGGCAAAAACATGGTCGGGCCGCGGACGACGACCAAAGCTGATGCGGCGCGACGACAAGCATCGGCCGGTCTCGGTCAAGGCGCTTGCGCTCAGCCTGCCGAAGCGGGCTTGGCGAACCATCGAATGGCGTGAGGGCGCGGCCGAACCGCTGCGCTCGCGCTTTGCGCGACTGCGTATTCGCGCGGCGCATCGCGATTATTGGCTCGCGGAGCCGCGACCGGAAGAGTGGCTGCTGATTGAGTGGCCAAAGGGCGAAAGCGAGCCGACCAAATACTGGCTTTCGACCCTTCCTCAAAACATCGCCTTTCCTGATCTGGTCGACGCAGCGAAGCGGCGCTGGCGCATCGAGCGCGACTATCAGGAGCTCAAGCAGGAGGTCGGGCTTGGACACTTCGAAGGCCGCGGTTGGCGGGGCTTCCACCACCACGCCACCCTGTGCATCGCAGCCTACGGATTCCTGATCTCCGAGCGGGCGAGGATTCCCCCCTCAGCATCTCGTTCCTCCAGGACGTTCCCGAAATCTGCGCTACCCAGTGGTTACCGACCCCGTGGATCCGCCGCTCCGGCCCGAACGTCATATCCCAAACTCGATCGCCACTATGCGCCGGCGCCTCATCGCCGCCCTGGTCAAAACGCTGCCGCGATGTCCCTGCTGCGCCGCGCCAATCGCAAGACAATCACCTCGCAGAACTTTCTGACGCAGTAAGACTAGCTAGCTGTGAGCTTTCCAGGTCTATCAGTTTTAGGCCACACAATGACGCAAAACATCGATGCACAGGGATTGCAGAGTAAGGCAGAAGCGCGTCTCGCATCTCTGAAGGGGGAAAAGTTAGTAACCCGGGTTGCCGTTCTGTCCACTTTGCTCGGACAAGGCAAAATAACCAAACGGCTTATGATCGGCATGTCGATCGAAACGCACAAAACCTCCCCGGACTTCAATCAAAAAAAATGTAACCAAGCTAAGAGTAGGATCATGCAGGCTTTGGGTGATATTGATTGTGATGGTTCATCGAAATGGATCGCTAAGATAACCCTCACCCTTCTTCTACACCATTTTCGTTTTCGTCGGGCAGCGCTTTCGTAAGTCATTGATTGTGATGCGTGATTATTTTATGGCGTTGAGTTCAAAAAAAGGTATGTTATGCTAAATAATGTTGGTTTAGTGGCGAATTGGGTTACAGTTCCACTTGCGCAGACCGCGCTAGCCGCCTGGGAGTGGCTGCAACGCGGCTCGGTGCATTCCTTGTCTCTTACACGAGCATTGATCGCGCAGCGGTTTTCGAGTCTCTCGGTACGACCGCTGGCTTCCGTGCACGTCGACCGCCAACCGCAGCTAGCCATGCACTTCACCAGCCGAAGCGACATCGTCGATAAGCTGCGTGCCCGCGCATGCGAGTTCTGCGGCGCGGGCGGTGTGCCGATGGAGGTGCATCACGTTCGGAAGATAAGCGACATGCAAGGGACCCCGCTGTGGACCCGCGTCAAAGCCGCACGCACGCGCAAGCAAATCGTGCTCTGCCGCGACTGCCATGTGGCGCATCACGCCGGACGGCTACAGGAGAGACTGGATCGCATGGTGCAAGCGTAGGAGCCGGATGATGGGAAACTATCACGTCCGGTTCCGTGGGAGGGGTGTAGGGTATCCCACCGGGAGCCTTCGCCCCTACCCGACGGCGTGGAGGACTTCGAGGAGATCACCATCCGGCACTCGAAATACGCCGCCTCGCGCTTTGCAGCCGAGGCGATGCCGGCGCTGACGCGCTTCGCGAACTCCAGCCCCGCGCGGTTCGTCAACAGCATCAAGGCGGCGCGTGCGCAGATCGTCGCCCGCACCGACGAGCACCGCGCCGACTTCCTGCGCAAGCGCGGCTTCTCGAAGTCGGAGACCGCCAAAATCATCGAGACGGTGCTGGCCGAGGAAGGCCGCAAGCCGGAGAGCGTGTTCGACTTCGTCCAAGGCATCACCGCGATCGCACGCGTCAAGACGCACCAGGACGCCCGGCTGGACCTGGAGACGCAGGCCAAGAAGCTCCTCGACCGCGCTGGGTGAGGGCCTTCCCGCTTTGCTTAGCCCGAACTCCGCGTCTCTTCTGACAGTCAGTTCTGCGGCTCGCGCCTTCAGAGGAAGAGGCGGACCGCAGCGTTCGTGACGGGTTGATGCGGCAGAGAAAGGTTCTCGGCCGGCCCGTCGCGGAGAAGATTCATGCCGAAGTCCGTCCCGAAGATCGCGCTCTCCAGCTCGCGCGACATCCCGTTCAACCGGCTGGTCCTGAGCCAGGCCAACGTCCGCCGCATCAAGGCCGGCGTCTCGATCGAGGAGCTCGCCGAAGACATCGCCCGGCGCACGCTCCTGCAGAGCCTTACCGTCCGGCCCATTCTCGACGACAAGGGCGCCGCGACCGGCATGTTCGAGGTCCCGGCCGGCGGCCGACGCTTCCGGGCGCTCGAACCCCTGGTCAAGCAGAAGCGGCTCGCCCGCACCGCGCCGATCCCCTGCATCGTAAGAACAGAAGGCCTCGCCGAGGAAGACAGCCTTGCCGAAAACATCCAGCGCGCGCCGCTCCATCCGCTCGACCAGTTCCGGGCGTTCCTGACGCTGCGCGAGAAGGGCAGAGTCGGAGGAAGAGATCGCGGCGGCGTTCTTCGTCTCGCGTCGCGGTGGTGCGGCAGCGGCTCCGCCTCGCCGCGGTCTCGCCCAAGCTGCTCGAGTTCTATGCCGAGGATGGCATGACGCTTGGACCAGTTGATGAGCGTTCACGGTCAACCCTGACCATGCCCGCCAGGAGCGGGTGTGGGAAGCTCTGCAACGCTCCTATACCAAGGAGCCCCACCAGATCCGCCGCATGCTCACTGAGGGCGCGGTCCGGGCGTCCGACAAACGGGCGCAGTTCGTCGGCGTCGAGGCCTATGAGGCGGTAGGCGGAGTCGTCCTGCGCGATCTATTCAATTCAGGACGACGGCGGCTGGCTGCAGGACCCCGCTCTGCTCAACCGGCTGGTCGTGGAGAAGCTCGAGCGCGAGGCCGAAGCGGTCCGCGCCGAGGGCTGGAAGTGGATCGAGGTCGCGCCCGACTTCCCATATGGCCATACCTATGACCTCCGCCGGCTCGTCGGCGAACAGCGCCCGCTGGCGGAGGAGGAGACGGCCGCTCACGACGCCCTCCGGGCCGAGGTCGACAAGCTTGAAGAGATCTACGCCGAGGCGAACGAGATTCCCGAAGAGGTCGACCAGCGACTGTCCGAGATCGAGACGGCGCTTGCCGCTCTTGACGAGCGTCCCGTCATCTAACGAGTGTGCGAACGGACTTTGGGGTTCGGCGCGGTTCCGCGCGCGGCAAACTCAGAAAGCGTCGTGCCTCATCGGCGACATCGCGAAAGTCGATGAAACCGCAGCTCTCACGGATCACGTCGAGGAGATCGCGCGAAATTCTTTGCGTAGGAGGCGGTCATGCAGATGGCCGCACTCTACGAGAGCATTACGCGCAGCATCATCGACGAACTGGAGAAAGGTGTCCCCGCATGGGTGCAGCCGTGGCGGACGAAGCGGCGAACCGCGCTTGGGCTGCTTTCCGCGAATCTCGCCACCGGGCGCACCTACAGCGGGATCAATATCCCGATCCTCTGGCACGCCGCGAAGAACGCCGGGTATCCCGATCCGGCGTGGATGACGTACCGCCAAGCGCTCGCGCTCAATGCGAATGTCCGCAAGGGCGAGAAAGGGACTCACATCGTCTTCACCCGGAAACTCACCATCAAGAAGGAGGAGGACGAAGAACAGCAGATCAGCATGATGCGGAGCTACACTGTCTTCAATGTCGCGCAGATCGACGGCCTGCCGCCGACCATCGTGACGCCGGAGGATGCACCGCCGCCGCTCGACGACGATGCGCAGCGCTTCATCGAGGCGACCCGCGCCGATATTCGTCACGGGGGCAGCCGCGCGTGCTTCGTCCCGTCGCTCGACATCATTCAGCTTCCGCAGCACTCGGATTTCGCCGCCATCGAAAGCTATTTCGCGACAGCGCTTCACGAACTTGGACACTGGAGCGGACACGAGACCCGCCTCAATCGCGATTTCAAAATCCGGTTCGGTTCTCAAGCGTATGCGGCCGAGGAACTGATCGCCGAGCTGACCTCGGCGTTCCTCTGCGCCCACCTCCGCGTAAACGGCGAGCTCCGCCACGCCTCATACATCGAAAATTGGCTGGAGCTTCTGAAAGAGGACAACCGCGCCATCTTCACCGCCGCCAGCAAGGCGAGCCAGGCGTCCGACTTCCTGCGGAAACTCACCGGTGAACACCTGCGCGAGCACGAGTGAGGTGCAGCCGTGCTCAGCCGCCTTCGGGCGGCTTTTCTTTTTACCCGTGCAACGTTCTCAGAAGGCTTAAGCTTGTGGCGTTCGGGCAGTAATTGCGCCAGTCGCCCCAGGCGGGGTCGGCGAATTCGTCGTCGAGATCGTGCATGCACTTGCCGCGCGCCGCGCAGCGCGCGCATAGGCCCGGCTTAATGTCGGCCATTCCCGCCGGATCGCGGGCCAGGTCGTCGGGATCAAGATGCAAAGCCTGCATGCGGCGCTTGAGGAGATCCGAGCTGTCCGCCACCTCGGATTCGAGTCCCGGTTGGGAAAGCACGGTGATCGGTGCTGCAGTCGCAAAGACGCTGGAAAGCCGCATTGTCCACGCCTTCGCAGCCCGTATCAGAGCGCCAAACTCCACGGCTCTCTCGGAGGGGGCATCGCAAACCCTCCTTATCGTCACGGTGAACAATCTATCAAGACTACGCGGATGTCTTTAACACAAAACAACAATTCAAAACAAATCCTTACGACACCGCGCGATCATGGCTTATTCGATGGGTCGGCGCTGCCGACTGGCGCTGCTTCGCCGTTGGGCTCGGTACTGATGGTGGCGCCGGTGCCGATACCTATCTCCACGATATCCTTTGGGAAGATGAGATCGAGCCCCCAGTCGAGCATGATGCGCAGCTTTCGCTCCGCTCCCGGAATCAGTGAGAGGTTCAGTCCGCGCCACATCATCCAGGCGATCAGGCCGGAGAAATCGATCCCCAAAACATTGGCAACCCCGCGCCGCCGCCCAATCACTGCCACTTTTCCGAGTTCCTGGAAGACGAACGGCTTCTTGTCGCCGCCGCGGATCGCCGCGCGGATGTTGCCAGCAAGAATTTTTGATTCGGCTTCCGCGTGCTGGGCGGTCGGCGGATAGAATTTTCCGTCTGTCGGGGCAGGGATCAATGCGCAGTCGCCGAGCGCCCACACGCCGGGCCAGTCCGCGACCTCCATGTACGCGTTGACGGCGATGTGACCCCTTTCCTTCCGGCAAGGAAGCGATGCAACTAGCGGATTGGGGGACACGCCGGCCGTCCACAACAGCGTGTCCGCCGTGATGCTGCCCCCGTCGCTCAGCTGAACCTTGCCCTCGACATAGCCAAGCACCCTGGTCTTGAGCCGGATATCGAGTCCGGCCGCGGCCATTATTTTCTGCGCATAGATGCCGAGTTTCGCGTCGAGCTCCGGTAGGATGACGTCGCCGGAATGCGCGAGCACGACCTTGATGTCCCGCGCGTCCAGATTGCTGAAAAACTTGCACGACGCCTTGAGAAAATCGTTCATGGCGGCGGCGGTTTCCGCCCCGGAAAAGCCGCCGCCCGCGACGACGAAGGTCAGCATAGCGGCACGCGCTTCAGCCAGGGGCTCACGATTGGCTTGCGACACGAGCTCGATCATCCGATTGCGCAGGCGAATGGCGTCGCACAGGGTCTTCATAGTCAGCGCATCTTTTTCCAGCCCGGGCAAATGGTAGAAATTGGTGACGCTGCCCAGTCCGATCACCAGGTAGTCATAGGCAATGTCGAGCGAGCGGGCGTTGTTCAGCCCCTCGGTGATGGTCACGCGCTTGTCGTGGAGAGCGATGGTCCTGACGGTTCCCTTGAAGAAATGGACATGGCGGAAGAGTTGCCTGGTGGCGACGATGACATGCGACAGCTCGATATCGCTTCCGACCACTTCCGGCAGCATCGGCGTGTATTGGAAATAATTCTCGTCGTTGACCAGCGTGACGTCCACATCGTCTTCTCGCGCCAGCGACTTTTCCAGCGCAAGCGCTAGATGCAGACCGCCGAAGCCGCCGCCGAGAATGACGACGCGCTTACGATCGTTCGCCATCACTTCGTCTCCATCAATTGCCGCCCGCTCATCCCCGCAGGACGGTTCGACAGCCTCGCTCCCGGCGAAAACGCGGATCAGGCTCAGCTCCGGTGAGCCTGGCGCCGAGCCGGAGCCCCCAAGCATTGATGGTCAGCACCAGATTGAGCTCGTCCCAAGGTACTGGAGAGCGTGCAAGGACGGAAAGAGTAGAACAGATTCTTCGGGGATGTCCCGCACTTTGTTGAACATTACGCTTCGTCTGCCGCCACCCTGCCCTTGAATTGATCGTCGCCCTTAGCCTAAACTGCGGCTATTCGATATATCGGCCTGATTTTTTTGATTTGCATCAATAATGACCGCTGGTTCGGGGGAGAAAATATTACGGCTGCTCCTCGACGAAGTCGGTTTCAGAAGCAACAAAGGAGACAGTCAAATGAGCCTTTATAGGGTCGTTCGTTTAATCGGCAGCAGCCAGACATCTTGGGAAGACGCCGCCAAAGGAGCTCTCGAAGAGGCGGCGAAACATTTAGAGGACCTTCGGGTTGCCGAAGTTGAGCAACTCGATATCAGGATGCAAGAGAACAAAGTGGTCGAGTATCGAGCCCGCGTTCGAGCATCCTTCCGCTATCATCCGGAAAAGCACTGATCTAACCCGAACTTCCCTCTTGCAAAACCTGTAAGCGATTGAAGGTAGTGAGTTTCCCGGGATTCTGTCGCTGAAGTGTAGCCATGTAATTTGCGATAATTATGTTGAGTCATTGTGACGGGCATGGCATTATTGCGCCATGTATATCGAAACCGTCCCGAACCGGAACTCGCCGCCCGCCATCCTGCTGCGGGAGAGCTATCGCGACGGCGGCAAGATCAAGAAGCGCACCATAGCGAACCTGTCCCACTGGCCGACCGAGATCGTCGAAGGTCTGCGCACGCTGCTCAAAGGCGGCACGGCGGCGCCGGCCGGTCAGGAGACGATTGTGGTGCGCCGCGCCTTGCCGCACGGGCATGTGGCGGCCGTGCTCGGCACGCTGCGCGACATCGGTCTTGATCGTCTGCTCGGGCCTTCTGGCAACCGCTGCCGCGACCTCGTCATCGCGATGATCGTGGCGCGGCTGATCGCGCCGGCGTCCAAGCTCGCCACTGCCCGCATGCTCGACCCGCTCACCGCCGCCTTCAGCCTTGGCGAGACGCTTGGTCTTGGATCGGTTGACGAAGACGAACTCTACGTCGCCCTCGACTGGCTGGGCGAGCGCCAGGAGGCGGTCGAGAGGGCGCTCGCGCGCAAGCATCTGCGCGCCGGCACGCTGGTGCTCTACGACGTGTCGTCGAGCTATCTGGAGGGCCGCTGCTGCGAACTGGCGCAGCGCGGCTACAACCGCGACGGCAAGAAGGGCAAGCTGCAGATCGTCTACGGCCTGCTGTGCGCGGGAGACGGCTGCCCGGTGGCGATCGAGGCATTCGAGGGCAATACCGCCGATCCGCGCACGCTCGCCGCACAGATCGACAAGGTCAAGAAGCGCTTCGCGCTTGATCATGTGGTGCTGGTCGGCGACCGCGGAATGATCACGCAGGCGCGCATCGACGCCGAGATCGCCCCGGCGGGGCTCGACTGGATCACGGCGTTGCGGGCGCCGGCGATCCGGGAGCTTGCGGACGCCGGAGCCCTGCAGATGTCGCTGTTCGACGACCGCGACATGGCGGCCATCACCTCGCCCGATTATCCGGGCGAGCGGCTCATCGTCTGCCGCAATCCTGATCTCGCCCGCGAGCGCGCTCGCAAGCGCGAGGACCTGCTGGCCGCGACCGAGAAGGACCTCGCCGTCATCGCAGCGGCGGTTCGGCGCGCCCGCAAGCCGCTGCGCGGCGAAGCCGCGATTGCGCTCAAGGTCGGCGCCGTCGTCAACCGGCGCAAGATGGCCAAGCACTTCGACCTCGTCATCGGCGAGGCGAGCTTCGCGTTCCATCGCAAGGCGGCGGCGATCGCCGCCGAGGCGGCGCTCGACGGCATTTATGTCGTGCGTACCAGCTTGCCGAAGAAAGCGCTCGATAACGCCGCGACCGTCGGCGCTTACAAAAGCCTCGCCCGGGTCGAGCGCGCGTTCCGCTCCTTGAAGACCGTCGACATCCATCTGCGTCCGATCTTCCACTGGACGGCGCCGCGCGTGCGCGCCCACGTCTTCCTGTGCATGCTCGCCTATCACGTCGAGCATCACATGCGCGCCAGGCTCGCCCCCATGCTCTACGACGAGACCGATCACGAGGCCGCCGCCGCGATGCGCACCAGCATCGTCGCCAAGGCCGAGCGCTCCGCCGCCGCCAAGCGCAAACAAGCAACCGGCCGCACCGACGACGGTCTCCCGGTCCACAGCTTCCGCAGCCTACTCGCCGATCTCGCCACATACTGCCGGATCCAGGCGACCACCGCGCTCAACGAGAAATACCTCTTTACCCTCCACACCAGGCCAACCCCGATCCAGAGCCGCGCCTTCGAACTCCTCGCCATCAACCCCGACCGTACCCAGTAACCGACACTCGCTTTCGATAAACGAAAGCGAAATCAACGCTTTACAATCTTGAAAGAAGGAAGTTCGGTCTAACAGAGCGAGCAGTGCTCGCCGCTCGCTCGGTCGAGAAACCAACCCACGGTGGCACGCTGCCCTGATTTGTCCGGCTGCGCCGTCCGCCTGATTTATACCGCCAGGCCGCACGTCGAGGCGGGCGTGCGTGCTCGCCGCGCCCGCATGGTATACTCTCCGCATATGAACAAAAGCGATCTGAAAGAGATTAAGGACATTGTCGATTTAGCTTTGGGAACGCATCTCGCAAGTGTGCATGAGGAAATCACCGACTTGCGCGATGATCTGAACGAGCTGAAGCGAGACCTGTCAAGAATTGAAACGACGCTCACTGCAAAAATCGACCACGTTGACGAAAAGCTCGGCGGCTTCGAGAACCGGGAGGTTGATAAGCGGCTACAGCTTGAAGTCCGCGTCGAGCGTCTCGAAAAGCAGCGCTCGTGAGGAGGGCACTTTTGACGCTCGATGGGTACGCCGTCGCACACCTCCTGACCCTACCGTAGGAGTACGATAGCCCGTGATTGGAACGATATCGAGTCGTCCTTGCTGGGCCACGCTGGCAGGTTTGGTCGCCGCGGTATTCGGCGTTGTCACCATCGTGGTTGGCGGAAAAACCCTGTTCGGCGATCCCGCCGAGAGAGCCGCCGCCGGGAATATCGTGCCCTTCGTACTCTGGTTTAATTTCATAGCCGGCTTCGCGTACGTTATCGCGGGCTACGGCATTTTCCTATGGAAGCGTTGGGCGGCGCAGCTGTCGGTGGTCATCGCCTTCGCGACAGTTGCTGCGTTCATTGCGTTCGGAATTCATATTCTTCTTGGAGGCGCGTTCGAGATAAGAACGGTCGGCGCAATGACTGTTCGTAGCTTCGTATGGATCGCGATCGCAACCGCAGCCTACCGCGCCTATGGATGATTCTCGGGCGAGATGAACCGACCGAGCTGACCGCGTCACATGGCGCATGCCGCTAAACAGCACGAGCGGCAATTCGGATGGAAAACCTTTCGCGTGCTCACCGTGACGACCGACCATCACCGTATGCAGTCGATGATGGAGGCGCTGCGCAAGCTTCACATCCCGCACAGCCCCGGCGCTCCCCTCTTCTTCTTCACGACCCGTGACGAGCTGCGCGCTTCCAATCCGCTTACGCATGAGTGGCAGGATGGCAACGGCCGCGCAGTCCGACTGAATTAGGCTGGCGAGGTGTGCGCTCAACAGCCCTCCCTACGTCCAAAGCGACCGCCCCGTTATTTTCTTGACGTGTAGATTAACTGCTCCACCGGTTTTCGCCGCAAGCGTCTTTATGAAATTGAAATAATCCTTTACATGAGACTTCTTAATACTTGTGGAACCTCTCCCTCGATGAGCAACGCTTCCACGCAGGGTCACGTATTTATCAAGCTTTGCCCCAGCTTGGTTCGCCGACATCCTCTTCCATTTCCACGACGCTGAAATTGTCTTGATGCCAAGTGCCTTAAAAAATAGATCATCGATTTGTGCGGTCTTTGGCGTATTCAATTCCCGGTTCCGCTTTTCCTTCAATTGTTCCAGACGATCGCTTAAATATTTTTCCCAGCCCCTGTCTGCAATTTTCCAGACTTCAAGTTCGTGTGGTGCCGCCTTGAGTTCCTTGGCCAGTTGTTTTTTGAGTTCCTCCGGCAAAAGGCTTGACGACTTGGTGTGTTTGACAATATGTGCCAGGGCTTCTGCGGCAATGTCTTCGCAATACGCTTCCCAGTAAGCGGTAACCAAAACAATTGCAGATTTGTTTAAGACCTCCAATCCATAACGTCTACCCTGACCTGCTCCCCCGGCCGTAGAATGGAGTGCAAGAAGACGATCGACATCCGCCACATTGGCATCAAAAGCTTTTCTGGCTTCACTTGGCATCAAATGTCTCGAGTGGCAATAATTGTCATTTGCGACGATACTGGCCTGTCTTTGGAAAGTCGAGATATGCCCGAGTACCGGACCTTGGACTGTTGAGCTGACCTTGCTGGACGCGCGGCCGACCGCGCGTATAGTGTCGGCAGTCCCCGCCTTTCCCCGAGCCGCGATACCTCGCTGGCAGGCACCAGGCCGTGCGTCCCTGGTGCCTGCTCACGCAGGACATCGCAACCGCTCGAAAGGAGTGTTCCCATGGCGGACAAAGAACCGCGCCAGCCGACGCACCGCGCCTATTCCGTGATCAAGCGCGAAGGCCAGGACGACTACTGGCTCAACATCGGCCTCGTGTTTCCGCACAAGGACAACGGCGGCTTCAACATCATGCTGCAGGCGTTCCCGCTCGACGGCAAGATCGTCTGCCGCGAGATTACCGAGGGCGAAGAAACGACCGAAAACGTGACGCCCCTACGGTCGCCGCAGTCGAAGCCCGCCAGCCGCACTCAAGGCGGCCAGCGCCGCAGATCGGCAGCCCCAACGAGCCCCGCGCAAATCGCCGGGGCTCGCTCTCTGTTCCGCTACTCGCGCCCGCGATCCTGGGCCCCATGCACGATCGCCACGATACTCACTTCTCGCCGGTCGTCGTCGACCGTGTACACGATGATGTATGGAAACTCGATCAACTCGCGCGTTCCCGGGACGAGACCGGGCCGCCCCATGTGCGCCAGATTGTTTGCTTCGAGCACGCCGATCCGATCCCGAATGCGGGAGACCATCTCCGCTGCGGCGCGAGGATGATCCTTCGCGATCCATGCAAATATTCGATCAAGGTCATCCTCCGCCGACTCGCGGACGGTGAGCTTCATACGCCGTACCGGCGTCGCAGGCGTTCGCTGAATTCGGCAAACGAAATCGTCTTCGGATTCCGCTCAGCAAGCCGGTGTTGCACCTCGGCGGCGTCTTCATCGCTCATTCGCAGCGGGCTGCTGTCCTGCTCTTCCATGACCTCGACAATGCGGGCCACATCGGCTTGCCGGGCAGCCGGCCAGCTCATCACGCGATCCAGAATTTCCTTTACCTGATCTCTTGTCATGACGGCATTATACCAAATCGGCTCAGTTCCACCACACAACCGAGATGTGGGGTGAAGCCAAGATCATTTCTACCCGAGTCCGCCACCCCGCTTCCGCACCGCGCCTATCTCACCGCGTATGCCGGAAAACAGCATGAGAAGCATTTCGGCTGGAAGACCTTCCGGGTCCTCACGGTCACGACCGACCAGTACCGCATGCAGTCGATGATGGAAGCGCTGCGCCGCTTGCATGTCCCGCACAGCCCCGGCGCTCCCCTCTTCTTCTTCACGACCCGCGACGAGTTGCGCGCAAGCGATCCGCTTGCGCACGAGTGGCTCGACGGCAACCTCCGGCGTGTTCGGCTGATCTGACCATTTATTATGTATAATAAAGGTACTGCTTATTTTCTATCATACACTTTAAAGCATAGACCGCCGAGAATGGTAAAGGCTGAGGCCGCCAACTGAGGCGGCCCTTAAAAAGCAGAGAGCCCCGCTCGCGAAACGGGGCTCTCTGGGGCGTCGCCCATGTATAGCACGAGGGTATGAGGCTCAGCCGCTGTAGCAGCATAAACAAATAATTAGTCCAAAGTCAAATTAGGACCTGAAAATCACCTTAGATCGAAAAGCCAGTCTCCTTTGAGGAAAACTGGCTTTCCTGCTTCGCTAAGCTGGGCTCTGCTCTGCCTGCTTTGCTTTGTTTATGCTGCGATGGGCTACGCTGTGCTCTGCTTAGCTGCGTCTTCTATACATGGGGACGATTTGCCACTTTACAACCCCCGGGGCTGAACTCTGATGGCTGACTTGCCTCGCGCACTTTGAACGGCGCGTGGGCGCGTAATCGAGCGATTCAAATTTAAGTCCGCGTCGAGCGCCTCAAAAAAGGAGCGCGCTTGAGCCCGTTCCTTTCGCGTGCTCGCCGTGACGACCGACCATCACCGGATGCAGTCGATGATGGAGGCGCTACGCCAACTGCATGTCCCCAACAGCATGGGCGCGGCGCTTTTCCTCTTCGCCACGCGCCACGAGCTGCGCGCGAGCAATCCGCTTACGCATGAGTGGGGGGATGGCAACGGCCGCGCTGTTCAACTCATTTAGTTGGGGCCTTCCTTTGAAGGCGCACGCGCGAGCCTAATGCCGCGCGCGGGCCGTTGACCCTGTGGTATGGTGAATGAGTGGTGCCTTCCGGGGAAGTCGACGAATGGAGAACTGGAAAATGACCGAAAACTGGAACCAGGATATCGAAAAGATCATTCAAGCTCTGCACACGATCTTGTATTTCAAGAACTACTACCCGTCCACTACGGAGGGAAATCGGATTGTGCAAGAAACCATCAAGGTGCTAAAGGGTGACGGTCGCAGTCTCCTGTGCGCCAACGTTGCGGTCGCAATCGACGCCTCCCTCAGCAACAAGGAAGTCCAGGTAACGGCGCGCGATTTCTAGACTCATCATACCAACCCGTCGCATGCACAGCCAAACGGTCTAACGACGGCAAACTATTGCCAGCGAGTGACGGCCGACGATGGCGCGCTGAGCGCTTGGCCGCGCGCTGCCGCCGCTTCCTTCCTTGACGAACTGCTGTTCCCGCATATCCTGTCCGCAGTCTCCGCCATTCCTTCGAGCTGCGATCCCTCGCTGGCAGGCACCAGGCCGTGCGTCCCCGGTGCCTGCTCGCGCAGGACACCGCAACCGCTCGAAGGAGTGTTCCCATGGCGGACAAAGAACCGCGCCAACCGACGCACCGCGCCTATTCCGCCGGCAGTCCCGACGGCTCTTTTCTTTTGCTACCATGGCGCCAGACCTCGACCTTTCAAAGAGACAGTCAGGCAGCCCGCTGTAGCCATCCGTCGTCAGTCCATTCTATCGCTTTCGTTCGTATCAGCTCGTCTGCCATACGCACGGACTCCTCGCTGATGCGCTGTGCGTACCCGAGAAACGCGTCAAGACTGCCTCGCACGACTTCTTCCTGGAAATCGGCAAGATGCTGAGGCGCGCGGTATTCCAGCAAACATCTGAACCGGTCAAAACCATGCTCGATGCCCTCCTGGGCAAAACGCACACAGTCGCGCGACATGGTCGGCGTCACTTCGACGAGGTCGTCGACGTTGGACTTCACAATGGCGTTGATATTAGCGGCCGAGTAGTCGGTCATCCGCACAGCGATCTCTGCGCCTGATTGAAGTGCCTGCTGAACGGTTCCGGCATTCCGGATAATAATTCCAGCGCAAACCTGCGCTGTGGTATCACCTGCCGTTCGCATGTTTTCGTGCATGTGCTCCGATGCAACACGGCTATTATCTTCAGTCATTTCTGTCGCAAGGTCAGAACGGGGGTTCATGACTGCTCCTGAGTGTCTGAGTTGTAAGTGCTAAAGGCTCGAAGCGGCGCGTGCGCGTTTAATTTCTTAGACGAATTTTCAGCTTCGATTGGTCCAGTCCCAACCACAAAGATGTTTTTGGTATGACTGTTGGTGCCCTGAAAATACCTTACATGCATCTATTCCGGGGCGACGACACTTGTATTGCCGCACTGTGACCGCGATGCGTCGCGCCTACAACATAACGTGACCGGCTGAGGTAAAATAGTTTCAGCCCCTCCGTCCCGCACGCCGGCACCCGCTTTCGGATGTCGGCCAGCTGGACGGAGGACTCCATGCAAGCTCTTTCACAAACCGCAAAGACGGCGCGCATCCGCGACCTCAACGACGCCTTCCACCGAACCTTCTCTGGCGGCAAGGTCGTGATGACGACCGGCGTCGATGCACTTCCCGACATGGTGAAGGCGGCGGCGCTCCAAAGGAAGCCGCGACCTTCGCCGACGTTCACCGAAGACAACGACCCGTACGGTGAGCACGACTTCGGCAGCTTCGATCTCTGGGGCCGCAAGTTCTTCTGGAAAATCGACTTGTATGAGGAGCCAGGAGTCAAGGACAAAAGCGGAGAACCTGTCGTCACCCGAGTGTTGACGATCATGCTTGCCAGCGAGTACTGACTTGAAGACAAACTGCCCCGCATTAAAATGGCGGGGTTTCTTTTGTGTACGTGGCACCCCGAATTGTAACCGTTCCTGCTGCGGCCGTGATCATGCGCACCAGCGCATTGACTTGTATCCGGTCGAAGGCCATCGCCCTTGTACCACAATTGCTATTCACGTAAGCCGGAGCCTGAAAGGCGCGGGTAACGACCAAACTACTACTGGGCTTCAGAGAGCCATCAATCTTCCCGGTCGCCAGCCCGCCTTGCCGAAGTAGCGGCAAGCTCTCGAATTTTGATCCGTTGTTGTTAGGCCTTGAGCGTCGCGCCTTCCGGTATGACACCCTGCTCGACGAACCGCCACAGGGCGATCGCCAGTTTGCGGGCCAGAGCGACGATGCCAACCTTCCTGCCTCGCATGCCCATATTCCCGAACCGCTCGTGCCACCAACGGGCGAGTTTGCTGTTCGGCTGGTAGCGAAGCCAGAACCAAGCGAGTTCGACAAGCGTCTGGCGCGCGAGCTTCGTCCCCGCTTTGTTGATTCCGCGATCTCGACTTACATCGCCACTGGCGTATGGACTCGGCGCAAGTCCGATGAATGACGCAAGGTGCCGTCGCGTTTCGAAAGATCGATGGAACACCTCGGCAACGAGAACGGTCGCGGTCGTCACACCGACCGCTCCAAGAGTGGTCAAACGCCGCACCTTGTCGCGCTGTGGAAAGGAACTCGCTTCGTCATTGAGAGCTGTCTTGCGATCCGCTTCGACCTCCGCAATTTGATCGCAGATGAACTTGTAATGCTGGATCATGCGTCCAATGTCGCGACGCAGGAATGGTGGCAGCGGCCGACCGTCACCGGTTATCATGGTATCGAGGCGACCGAGCAGCCCTTTCCCAATTCGCTTGCTGCTAAGCCAAATGCCGTGCAAGGCGAGCAGCCCCTTGATCCGTCCGACGATACGAGTCCGTTCCTCAACCAAGTTCTTGCGCTCGCGCTCAATGCGCTTGGCATCCTCCTCCTCGACGGTCGGAATGCGCACGGCCGTGGCAACCGCACGATCACCCGAAAGCCAGGTTCGAAGGATTCGGGTCATCTCCTCGGCATCAAGCCGATCAGTCTTCGCCAGTCGGCCTCGACGTGGTTTGAGAAAGCTCGCCGGGTCGAACACAATCGTGTAAATACCGCGGGCAATCAGCAAACGTGCCAGCCAAAAGCCGTCGTATCCGACTTCATAACAAAGCACGATCTCAAGCGCACGCGACCTGTCACCCATCGCTCGCGCGCGCCCAGCTTCCAAAACGCTGATCAGGCGATCTACGTCACCAGCTCTCATCCGATGAACACTTGCCCGTCCGCTCTCCGGTGGAGCGAACGCACAGACCCACGTCGATTTGCTTAGTTCGAGCGCTACGCAACACACGTCATTGACGGCGAATTCGGTTGTCATGAGCGGAATCCCTTGCTGGTCACCTCGGCGACCACTCAGCAGGCCACGATTCGTGGCCCGTCCGCTTCATAGGATCTACTACGACCGCGACATGCAGTACGGGAGCGAAGACCCGAGCAATCCGGACAAAACCACGCGCGTGATGACCATCATGCTCGCCTCGGAGTACTGACCATGCGCAGGACAGCAAACGGACGCCGCATTTACGCTCTCGCCGACTATACGGTCGAGCGCACGGGCAAGGGCTGGTACTTCGGACGCACGTCGCGCTTCGGCGACCTGCACGGCATGAAAGGTCCCTATTCGAGCGAGCGCAGCGTCGCGCTCATGATCGCGCGCGAACTCATCAAAGAGATCGTCAAACGCGACACGCAAAACAAACTCCCCGCATGACGGGGAGCTACTCTTTTTCCGCCCTCCACTGGCAACTCTACTCCCATTATGCGATCGAGCGATACGCGCCGCCGATCGTGCCGGGATCGCGCTACCCCGCCATCAGTGAGATACGGAGCCCCACCACCAGGCCGCTATGAGTCCAGGTGGCGCACACAAACCGATGCTGCCGGGCTGATCCCGCCAGGCTGGCAGCTGCAGCCCCCCACCCGGATTGGAAGGGCCGCCGCTACCAATCGACCGACGGCACCGCATGGGTCGCCTTCTATGCCACTCGCGCAGACCGGGAGCCGTCCGCCCTCGCATTTGTCTTGCAGGAACTTCGGAAAAACGCGAATATCAACGCCAGTCCAGGAGTCAGTTAAGGTGCTGGCCGCCGCGAATCCTGGCTGATACGATCAAGCGTTTTTTTCCGGACTTGGTTTCGCTTGAACAAAATCGCAAGCAAGGGAATCCTATGAATAACGAATTGTGCAAGAGGCCCCGCAAGCTGGTGGCGCGCTGTCTGGCGGTGCTGGTGCTGTTGGGAGTTTATTTTTTGGCAAGTGTTGGAATGACCGGGCTCGTCTTGACGACTGCTACGCCCGCAGCGGCGCAGCGGGGCAACCGCGGCGGACGTGGCCAAGTCCAAAACCAGTTGCAGGGACAGGGCAAAAGCCAAGTGCAACGCCGCCGCAAAAAGGGCCTATCTCTTGGCGGGGTTCTCGCTCCTCTTCTCGCTACTCCGGGCGAGCCATATCGACGACGCCGGCGTCGTCGCGACTGACGAGCGGCGCTGAGCCCCTCGGGATACTTGGCCAGGTACCTCATCGCGCAAGCGATGGGGTCATACCACACCGTTCGCTCTTGCACGGGGAGCGTCAAGGCTTTCCCCTCCTTCTTCGAGCCACTTTCGCAATTTTTCCCGGAGCACGATCGAGAAATAGGCGAGCGTGCCTGGTGGCATTGTTAGCGCGGCACGCCATCCGTCGCATTACGGGTGACGACAAAACGCTTCTGGCGTGGACCTTGCCCCTGTTGGCCTTGGTCGCATTCAAGGGTTAAGCGGATAGCCGCTTTTCTGCGTCCCGCCGGATGTTACAATGAGCTTTTATGTTCCGCGTGTCCGACGCTGCGAATACGCGCAAAACTGATGATGCAGCCACGCAACGCAAAAGCCGCTTTGTCAATCATCCCTCTTTTCATACACTCCGCAGCGTCGCGCTCATGATCGCGCGCGAACTCATCAAAGAAATCGTTAAGCGCGATGCACAAACCAAACTCCCCGGATAACCGGGGAGTTCCTATACTAAAAGCGTACCTTCAATGGTACGCTTTTTTCGCGACTGGCCATCACGCGCCTGACGCAGCCACATCACCGGACATATACACACTCGCATTCATCCAGAACTTCAATGCCGTAGCGCATGGTAGGATTAACACATATGCGCTGTCGGTCGGCAAAGGCTTCCACGCTATTCGCGACGACGCTCTCGGTAATCGCGCCTCTGTCTTTCGTGCAACCAGCGCGCGCCGAAAGCGTACAGTGGAACAATGTTTTCACTCACTGCTGTCCGGCAATTAACTGAAGAAATTCAACTGGTTGGAATCGACTGAATTTAGATTTTGTAGAGCGGCATCGTTAAGCAGTTGATCCAACGGTGTTTTCTCGAAAAGCGTGAGGCTGAGAATCTGTAGGATTGTGTAGAGCGACGCTGCGACGCCGAGACGTTTTTTGACGATGGCAACGAGCACGTACACACTGATGGCGATCCAGATTTGCGTTTTCACCGCGTTCTCGTTCGTGCCGAAAAACGCCTTGATGCGCAGATGCTGCTTGATCCATTTGAAGAACAACTCGACCTGCCAACGGCATTTGTAGAGCTGGGCGATGGTCAAAGCCGGAAGCTCGAAATTGTTGGTGAAGAACCCGAGGCGTTTGTCGTTCTCTTCGTCATAAAAAACGACGTAGCGCAGATATTGCGGATGGTCGTTGGCTGACGTGACGCCTGTGAGCCGAACGGTCTGATCGCAGCGCAAGCCTGTTGTTTTTTCGACGGATCGTGAATACACGCGCTGGAAAGCCGTCTTGCTTTTGGGGCGGATGACGAAGAAAGCACCCGCCTGCGTCAGGCGATACAGGCGCGCAAAATCAAGGAAACCGCGATCCATGATCGAGAAGCTGCCGGGTTCCGGCGTCATGAGGTCGAGTACGTTCACCTCATGCATTTTGCCGTCGGAAACGTGGATAAACGAGGGAATGTTACCGCGCAGATCAATCTGCGTGTGCATCTTCACGGCAGCTTTGGCCTTGCGAAAATGTGCCCACGGAAACACTTTGAGCGATAGGTCAATCGTTGTCGTGTCTAAAGCGTACACGCTGTTGTCCAGATCAACCGCGAAGGCATCGTCTGCGTAGAGCCGCCGCGCTTGCGCGATCAAGCTGTTCGCGAAATCGCGATAAATGCGCCAATCGCGTTTCTCGTTCGCATCGCCCAGATTGCTGCGAGCGACGTGTCCGCGAATGCCGAGATGATAAAGCTTGGCCTCATGCGCACGTAAACAGACTTCGATATCGCGCAAGCTTTCGCGAAACGTTAATTGCGCAAACGCCATGCTCAGATATTGATCGAGATGTGAAAAGGTTTTGGTCGGATAATTCGAAGGGTAACGCGCAACGCAACGCCGGAACGTATGGAGTGGAAGAAAGTCCATAAGCTGGGCGAAAACCAGTTTGCCGATCGGCATGAGAAAACTCCGGGGTCGAAAAACCCCAGTTTCTCAAAATCACTTCGGAATTGGTGACACCCCCCAAAATCCGTTTTCTTAGTCCTTATCAGCGCGTTACACTATGCCCCCGGCAGAATTGCCGGACAGCAGTGGTTTTCACTGTAGGACTGACGCCGGAAATTTATGACTTGGACTACCAGTCATTAAATCTACTCTCGGTCATGAGCAATCCCAACGTGTCGATTACGTACCATGCGCAGGCGGTGAATGCCGATACGGGAGAGATGCTCGCATGCGGGTCCACCGTCCCGAAGGGTACGAAGGTGCGGTACGAATTTGTGCCGCACGTATCCGAAGACATCTACTGGTTCGCCACGGGGTATGCCTTAGATTCCCCCTACGGGGATTGGGGGGTAAGTACGGTCGCTCCTCCTGTATCCTGCCTAGATACTTCAACCTGCGGGCGCTCCCGCCCGACCAGCCTTAATCAAACCTGTCCCGCTCAATCGCACGTTCCGATCTCCGGACGCTCGACCAGCCTCGATCAAACCTCCCGAACGCTGCCCGCATTGCAACAGCCGCCGCCTCATAAAGAAGGGCGCGCGGCAGAAGAAACTTGAGCGCGTCCCGCTCTACCGCTGCCGTGCATGCGGGCGCACATTCACGCAGGGCCCGCGGGCCGTGCGCAACAAAACCTATCCCGTTAACGAAATCCTCGAAGCCCTCACGCTGTATGACCGCGGCAATACCCTCGAAGAAACCGCCGCCAAAATATCATCGCGCCACGGACACCCCGTCGCAGCCTCGACCATCTCGCGATGGCTCTCCGAGCATCCCGCGCTCACCATGTATCGCCGGCTCCGCGCGCGCGGTCGCCGCCTCTTCACGCCGACCCAGGTGATCCGCGCCCACAAGCTCTACCATCGCCAAGTCTACGACTTCGCCTTCCATCGCGCCAAGCTCGCCTTTCTCCGGAACGGCTCGCTCGACGAAAAGCGCGCGGCGACGGCCGTCTCGACCGCGCGCTTCGCCACGCTCGCAAATTTCCTGGAGTCAGTTCCGACCGCCTGCCCGCACGATCTCTTCCGCCGCGAGGACGGTGCTCGCAGCTCGCAGCTTGATCCCGCATTCATTAATGGCAGCGCGCGGCTCGTCGTTATCGAACGGCAGAACACGGCGACCGAGACGGCCGCGCTCATTCTCCCCTCGGTCGGCACCAACTACGAGCGCCACCCGAAGCTTCAACGCTTCATGCTCGCCAACAATTCAACGACGGTCGCGGTCGAAGTCCCGATCTGGCTCCATGTGGAAGACATCGCTGCCATCGAGCGGCGCTGGGACATCGAGCTCTTCCCGAAAGCAGCGACCGCCCCGTCGGAGGGCGAGGCGCGCTCAATCACCGGCCATATCGACTTCCTGCAAATCCGCAACGGCGCGATCCACATTCTCGACTACAAGCCCGACGCGACCACCGGGAAGCCATTCGCTCAACTCACCCTCTATGCGCTCGCCCTCTCGCACTTGACCGCCATCCCGCTGTTCGATTTCAAGTGCGCGTGGTTCAACGAGCGCCAGTACTGCGAGTTCTTCCCCCGCACCGTCCTCGCGCGCAAGCACACGCGCTAAGCGCGCTTACGCGTGCGGCCGGCCTCGATGCGGAGCCAAAAAAGAGCCAAGTAGGAATTACGCACAAATTATTAATCGGTCCATAAGTAAATGCACTCTCAGGCGGCATATTTGAGCGATGGTTTTTGGTAGAATGACCGGATTTTTTCTGGGTCGTTTTGCAGTTGGCGCATGGATGCGCGGACCTTGACTTTAAAATCGGCCTTGTCGGTAATTGTCATGCGGCCAACAGTGTCGGCCTTGAGGTGTTTCCAGACCAGTTCGTCTGGATTGCGGTCGGGCGAATAGGGCGGCAGAAAAAACAGCCGCAGTCTGCCGTGTTGGCTGTCGACAAAAGCTCTGGTCTTCTTGGCAATGTGGGCGGGGCCGCGATCGACGATCAAGAAAATCGCGCGCTTGGCGCCGGCCATCAGGCGCTTGAGAAACTCGATGAAGACCGCTGCATTCACCCCACCCTTTTCTTTGATCATGAACCGCATATGGCCGCGCGCGGTAATCGCCGAGATCAGGCTCATGCGATGGCGCGCACCCGTGGTTTCGACGATGGGGGTTGCGCCCCTCTTACCCCACGTGCGCCCGGCATGATGATCGGAGCGCATGTGGGCGGCGTCGCCAAAGAAGATCTCGGCCTTTTCTCGCTGCGCCAGGGCTTTGATCTTCGGGTAGTCCTTCCTGAGCCATTGCTCGACCACAGCCTCGTCGCGCTCCTGCGCACGGTGCAAGGGCTTCTGGCAAGTGATGCCAAGTTGCGCCAGCAGTCGACCAACCGAATTGGCGCTCAACACGACCCCAAACTTATCCTTGATCAGCTTTGCCACCATGGCACGCGTCCACAGCGCGAAGGCGAACTTCAGTTGCAACGGGTTCTTCTGCGTGATGGTGTTGTAAATCCATTGCAAGGCGCGCGCATCCAGTTTGGGCGGCCTGCCCAAAAGCGGCTTGGCTTTCAGCGCTCCCCAGCCACCTCGCCGATACTGCGCCAGCCAGCCATAGATCGTACGGCGGTTGATCCGCATGGATCGTGCGACAACCTCGGGACTTTCGCCAGCCTGTACGCTGCGCACGGCGCGCATGCGCATCTCTTCCAGCGTCGTGTGATCCAACTTGCGAGCATCGTCTGGTTTCATCTCCCTTCAGAATCAGACGAGATTCGCCCTGTCAACAAAAATGTGCAACTACTTATGGACTGATTGATAAGTCGTTGAACTTACTGGCGCGCCCGAAGAGATTCGAACTCCTGACCCCCAGATTCGTAGTCTGGTGCTCTATCCAGCTGAGCTACGGGCGCGTCCGGCCGGCGGAAAATTGGCGGCGGGCAGTGGAATAGCTATAGAGCGCCGCCCGGCTTGGCAAGGCTGTCCCCGGCTTCGTTCCGATCGGGACGTCTGTTGAGCCGCAGGGACAAAGAAGGTAGCGGGGCGGCCCCGCTGCAGCTTCCTTCGCCAATCTTTCTCTATCGAAACCCGGCAGGCCCCCCTTCGCAAGCGCAGTCACGGCTGAAGCTCCAGCAAACCCCGACGACAATGAGGCAGGGCGCAGCCATGCACGGGACACTTTGGCGGGATGACGCCAGGGCTCGATCGTTTTGCGTGAGTTCCCCAGTCCCGTTGGTCATGCGCTCCCAAAAATCGTGAAAGAGCGGAAGCCTGGGCCGATCGTTCAAGCGCGCGCCCGCTCGTCGCGCCGGCTCCTCAGTTCGACCGTGCGGTCCGGAATGGTGATCCGGAAAGTCGCCCCGATGGTCCCCTCGACGAGACGAATCTCTCCGCCATGCGCCCGGACCAGCTCCGCCGCGATCGCGAGGCCGAGGCCGGTGCCCCCTGAGCGGGTCGACCCTTGGAACGCCTCGAACAGGTGTTCGCGTGCCCGCGTGGTCAGGCCGGGCCCGGTGTCGGCGACTTCGAGCACGATCACTGCGCCTTCGCGCCGACCGGTGATCCTGATCTGATCGCGGGCCGGATCGTTGGGCGCGCGCGGCTCCAACGCCTGAATGGAGTTGCGGACGAGGTTGATCATTACGCGCAAGACCTGATCATAGTCGGCATCGATCATGAGGCCGCGCTCGATCGCCTCGACCCATCCGATCGGCCCGTCCGGCGCGAGTCCGACCAACTCGCGCACTTCGGCGACCAGCGTCTCCACGGCAAACAGCTTGCGATCGGGCGGCGGCTCATGCGCCCGCCCGTAGGAGAGCGTGGATTCGCAAAAGGCGATCGCGCGCTCGATCGCATGCACCAGCTTGGGGGCAAACCGTTGCACCTGCGCATCGTCGATCACGCTCAGCCGGTCGGAGACCAGCTGGGCGGAAGCAAGCATGTTGCGCAGATCATGGTTGATCTTCGACACGGCGAGGCCGAGCGCTGCGAGCCGATAGCGCTGCGCCAACATCGAAGCGAGGTCCTGCTGCATGGCGGCAAGCTCGCGCTCGGCGACGCCCAATTCGTCGGCGCGGCTCGATGCGGCGATGATGCGCGAGGGGTTCTCCGGATCGGCGCGAAACGCCGTCATGTTGGCGATGATCCGGTGAAGCGGCCGCACGAAGAGAATATGCAGAGCGAGATAGACAAGCGCCGCCGTAATGGCGGATATGATCAGCGACAGCAGCAGCACATTGCGCGAATAGCGCCACATCGCCTGCTTCAACGGACCCGCCGCGACCACAATCTCCACGAACTCGCCCCCGCGCGGCGCCGGGCCGACCGCACGGACGAGGTCGTTGTCGCGCGCAAACAGCAGGATTTCGAATGCATCGACGATCGCCTTGAAGGGCGACTCGTTGCGCACGTCCACGTCCTGCACGACTTCGGCGGCCGGAAGTTCGGCGGTGGCGAGGAGGTTGCGCTGGCGGCCCGTCTTCATCGCCACGGCGCGAGCGCCGATGCTGTCGAGGATCTGGCGGGCGAGGGTTTCGGGGACCATTCCGCCGCTCGGCGTCGCATCCAGGACGAGGGCGGCCGTGTGGGCGGCGGCCAAGCGGTCATTGAGCCAGCTCAGGCGGAAATTGGCGACCGAGGGAACGTAGATCAGCACCTCGGCCAGCATCACGAAGAGGACCGTGAGCATGAGGAGCTGACCCGACAGTCCGAACGGGTGTCGGCGGCGGCCCGGGTCCGGCGCGGTCGGGGAATTCGTCGTTTCCGGCATTCGCGCGATTGCACCAGCGTCCGTCAGCCCAGGCGGCGCAGCCAACCAATAATGCGCCGCACGAGCGGATTCGTCAAACTGCGCGAATAGGCGCTGACGGCGGCGCGTTTTCCGATTTCGGCGTAAGTGGGATATGCAGCCGTCAGCTCGGCGAAGGCGCGGATCGTCAGCTTCTGCCTGATTGCGAGCGTCCAGGCCATGATCAGTTCGCCGGCCTGCGGACCCACAATGGTGGCGCCGAGGATGCGGCCGCGTCGGTTGGCGACCACCTTGATATGGCCGTGCGTCTGCCCCTCGGCCTGCGCACGATCATTCTCGTGATACGGCCATCGGTACACATTGATTGCGAGGCCGCGGGATATCGCTTCGGTCTCGGTCAATCCCACCTGGGCAAGTTCCGGATCGGTGAACGTCACGGCCGGGAGGGCGCCGTCATCGATGCGCACCGGCAAGCGAAACAACGCATTCCGGATCACGAGTCCCGCATGGTAGTTCGCGACATGAGTGAACTGCCGCCCGCCGATCACATCGCCGATCGCATAGACGCGCCGGTTCGTGGTGCGAAGCCCCTGATCGACCGTGATGCCGGCCCGCCCACAGGCGATGCCGGCACGGTCAAGACCAAGATCGTCCACGTTTGGCCGCCGGCCGACCGCGATCAGGAGATGCGTTCCCGCGACCGTCTCTTCTCCCGTTTCGCCATCTGTCACGACAGCGATGTCTCCGCCTGCCCGCTCCGGCGGCTTGATCGCCGTCACCGAGCGCCCAGCGCGAACCACCACCCCCTCGCGCCGTAGGGTTTCGATTACGACCGCAGCGCATTCCGAATCGTCCCGGCCGAGCGGGCTTGCCGCCTCGATCACGGTGACCGCCGCGCCAAGCCGGCGGAACGCCTGGCCGAGCTCGAGCCCGATCGCGCCGCCGCCGATCACCAGCAGCCGCTGCGGACACGCCGTCAGATCGAAAACGGTCTCATTGGTGAGATAGGGGGTCTCGGCGAGCCCTGGAATTGCTGGGATGACGGGCGCCGAGCCGGTGGCGACGACGAAGCGCCGGGCCTTAACCTCGATGTCGCCGTCGACGCGCACCGTGTCCGCGTCGACAAAGCGCGCGCGCCCTTTCAAAACGCGCACGCCCAGGCCGGCGAACCGTTCAACCGAGTCGGTTGGAGCAATGCTCGCGATCACGCGATGAACGTGGGCATGGACGGCTGCGAAATCGACTGTCGGCGGCGCGGCATGAACGCCGAAGCGCGGCGCGTCGGCGACCCATTTCGCGTGCCGCGCTGCGGCGATCAACGACTTGGACGGAACGCAGCCGTAATTGAGGCAATCGCCCCCCATCCTACTCTGTTCGACCAGGACCACGGGAACGCCGAACGCCGCCGCCGCGGCCGCGACCGAGAGACCGCCGGAGCCGCCGCCGATCACGCAGATGTCCGGTCGAAGCCGCTCGGCCATGGCCTCAGCGCGCTCCGCTGGCAGGGCGCGCTCCGGCGCCCGTCCGGTCCATCCCGTCAAGGTCGATCCGCGTCATTCGTCATCGCCTCGCGCCGCGCTCTCCACCGTCTGACGATCAGCGGCGTTAGCGCCACCAGCGTGATCGCGGCCAGCGCGGCGATCAACTGGGGCGTCAGGGCGAGCCGCAGGTCGAAGTCGATCTGGCACTGCTCGCGGGCAGCCGCAAGGCAGGCCTCATAGGCGGACGCCTGGGCGGCGATCGCGCTGTCGAGGCCGGCTCCGAACAAGGCGTAGGCGACCGTGAGGGGAATGATTCCAAGCGCGGTGGCGCCGATGAACACCGAAAATCTGACCCCGAACAAGGCCGGCGCGATATTCACCAGCCAGAACGGGAACAGTGGAACCAGACGGAGGAACAGAAGGTAGCTGAAGGCGCCGCGACGGAAACCGGCGGCGAGTTTTTCTGCAAACGGTCCGGCCCGCTTGACGAGCCAGCCGCCCAAGGCAGAGCGAGCGATCAGGAAAATCAGAGACGCGCCCAAGATCGCACCGATGAAGGCGCCGGATGCGCCGACGAGCGCACCAAAGAGGAGCCCGCTGGATACGGTGAGGACAAGCGCGCCGGGGATCGAAAGCGCGACCACGCCGACGTAAAGCGCGATAAAGCTGACGAAGGCCGTTACGGGATGGCCGGCGACGAAGCCGTTGACCGCTGCGCGGTGCCGTATCAAGGTCGCGACGGACAATTCGCGGTGCAGGCCCGTCGCCATGACGATCACGCTGAGGATTACGACCAGCGCGAGCGGCGTGACCTTAATCAGAAGGTGGATGGCGCGATCATAGCCGATGGGGGCGCCTTTCGAGACAGGGTGAGAACCGAGGCGGATCGGTTGGGTATTCGTTTCATAGCGGCACTCTGTAACGCAGCCTCCCCAGTTCAGACCCATTTCACCGGTATTTGAGGGCAGCCCGCTCATCTATCGCGGAGGCGTGATGCGGCGCGATGCGGGCCGGCCGCGCCCTGCTTGCATTGACGCGAACAGGCCCCTCCCTTATAAGCCGCGGAAATTTTTCCGAGCGCGCAATCCGCGACAGAGCTTACCGGCCCAATGCCGCTAAGTCGCGGGCAGTCTGCGCGAATGCTTGAGCACACAAGCGGAGAATAGACCGGTGAAGCGGACTTATCAGCCGAGCAAATTGGTGCGCAAGCGCCGGCATGGGTTTCGCGCCCGCATGGCGACCAAAGGCGGCCGCAAGGTCATTAATGCGCGCCGTGCGCGCGGTCGAAAGCGGCTCAGCGCGTAACGGCGCCGATGTCAGGCGGGCGCAGCGTCCATGGAGCGCTTGAGACAGCGGTCGGACTTTCTCGCGGCCGCCGCTGGGGCGAGAGCCCCCGGGGAGGCTTTTCTGCTGCAAGCCCGCCAGCGTAAGGATGCCGGCCCGCCCCGGGTCGGCTTCACGGTGTCCAAGAAGGTCGGCACGGCGGTTGAGCGAAACCGGGTGCGCCGTCGGCTCCGCGAGATCGTGCGGCTTTCGGCCGCGGGGCGTCTGCAAGCAGGCAAAGATTACGTGTTGGTGGGCCGGCGCGCCGCACTCGACTTTCCGTTCGAGCGACTGCGCACGGACTTTCTCGCCGCATTGGCCCGGGTCCATCGGGGACGGCGCGCGTCGGCGAAAACGCCAGCGTCTGCGTCGACGCAAACAACTAAATCGCCCGCCGGCGAGAGCACGCGATGAACGAATACAAGAATACGATTCTGGCTATCGTCCTGTCGGGGGCCGTCCTTCTTCTCTGGCAGTATTTTTTCGGTATGCCGCAGATGGAAAAGCAGCGCCAGGAGGCGCTGCAGCGACAAGCCCAGCAGACACAGCAGACGACCCAGCCATCGCCGTCGCAACCGGCCTCCGGGCAACCGACGCCAACGCAACCAACCCCGGAGGCTGGCGCTCCCCCTGTGCCGGGCGCCCCGCAAGGCTCCGCGCCGCAACCGGCGCCCGCGCCGTCCGGCACGCGCGCGGCTGTCCTCGCCGCGGGCGAGCGCGTTGCAATCGATACGCCGGACATCAAAGGTTCGGTCGCGCTTCGCGGCGCACGCATCGACGATGTCGCGCTCACGCGCTTCCATGAGACGGTCGACCCGAAATCGCCGGCGATTGTCTTGCTGTCGCCGTCCGGCACGCCGCATCCGTTCTATGCGGAATTCGGCTGGGTCGGAGGGGCCGGGCAGCAGCTCAAGCTACCTGGCCCGGACACTGTCTGGCGGCAGGAGGGCGCCGGCTCCCTGACGCCCGGCAAGCCGATCACGCTCATCTACGACAACGGTGAAAACCTCGTCTTCAGCCGGACCATCAGCGTCGACGACAAATACCTGTTCACCGTCCAGGACCAGGTGGTCAACAAAGGGACTGCGCCGGTCACGCTCTATCCCTACGCGCTGGTCTCGCGGCACGGGACGCCTCAAACGCTCGGCTATTACATCCTGCACGAAGGACTGATTGGCGTGCTCGGCGATCAGGGCCTGCAGGAGGTGACCTACAAGACCATCGACGACAAGAAGGTAATGAATTTCAACGTCACCAATGCCTGGCTCGGCATCACTGACAAGTACTGGGCGGCGACCTTGCTGCCCGATCCGAAAGCGCATGTGCAGGCGCGTTTCTCTACCGGCTCGGCCGGAACGATCAAGAGCTACCAGGCCGACTATCTGCTCGACGGGGTGACGGTCGCGCCGGGATCGAGCGCGAGCGCAAGCGGCCGCCTGTTTGCGGGCGCCAAGGAAGTGAGCGTCGTCGATAATTACGACAAGAAACTCAATCTCAACCGGTTCGAACTTCTGATCGACTGGGGCTGGTTCTATTTCATCACCAAGCCGATGTTCATGGTGATCGATTTCTTCTTCCGCTGGACCCACAATTTCGGGGTCGCCATCCTCATCGTCACCGTGCTGGTGAAGATTTTGTTCTTCCCGCTCGCCAACAAGTCCTATGCCTCGATGGCGAAGATGAAGTCGGCGCAGCCGCAGATGGTGGCCATCCGCGAACGCTGGCCGGACGACAAAGTCAGGCAGCAACAGGAACTGATGGAGCTCTATAAGCGCGAAAAGATCAATCCGGTCGCGGGGTGCCTGCCGATCGTGATCCAGATTCCGGTGTTCTTTGCGCTCTACAAGGTGCTGTTCGTCACCATCGAGATGCGCCATGCCCCCTTCTTCGGCTGGATCAAGGACCTCTCCGCGCCCGACCCAACCAACGTGTTCAACCTCTTCGGACTGATCCCATTCGATCCGACGATCATCCCGGTGATCGGCTCGTTCCTCCATCTCGGAGTCTGGCCACTCATCATGGGCGTGACCATGTGGGTGCAGATGAAGCTCAACCCGGCGCCCCCCGATCCCACCCAGAAGATGATTTTCGATTGGATGCCGATAATTTTCACTTTCATGCTGGCGAGCTTCGCGGCCGGACTGGTGATCTACTGGGCGTGGAACAACACGCTCTCGGTGATCCAGCAGACGGTGATCATGCGGCGGCATGGCGCAAAGATCGAGCTGTGGGACAACCTCAAGTCCGTTCTACCCAGGCGCAAGACATAGGAGTGACCGCCTGCCGTTCGGCGTGAGGACGCCAACTCATGCCCGAGCCGTCCTTCACCCCCCAAGAGATCGCGGAAGGACGCAGGCTTTTCGCCGGCGAGTGGCGCTTTCTCCGCGCGGCCGCATCGATCGCCTCGCTGCCGCCGCCGCGCGGCGTCGAGGTGGCGTTCGCCGGCCGCTCGAATGTCGGCAAATCAAGTCTCGTCAATGCACTCACGGGACGGCACGGCCTCGCCCGCATCTCGCACACCCCCGGGCGCACCCAGGAGCTGAACTTCTTCTGCGTTCACGAGCGTTGGCGGCTGGTCGACATGCCGGGCTATGGTTACGCCGCCGCATCCAAGACCAAGGTCGCCGCGTGGACCGAGCTGATCCGCGCTTACCTGCGCGGCCGCGCCAACCTCGCCCGCGCCTACGTCCTGATCGACGCGCGGCACGGCATCAAGAGCGGTGACGGGACGGTATTCGACCTTCTCGACAACGCGGCGGTGAGCTACCAGATCGTGCTGACCAAGGCCGATCAAGTCGGCGACGAAGCGCTTGCAGCGTGCCTGCAAGAGACGACCGCCGCGCTCGCGAAAAGAAGGGCGGCGTTCCCCGAAGTTCTCGCGACCTCGGCGCGAACCGGCTCGGGCGTCGCCGAGCTGCGCGCCTCGATCGCGAAACTCGTGGCCGAGCACGGCAAAGGACGGTGAGGCCATGACGGCGACGCTGCTGGTTATTCTTGCGGGGCTCATGGGCGCGGGCGGCGTCGTTCTCGCGGCCGCTTCCGCGCATGCCGTGCCGAATGCGGGGCTCGACAGCGCGGGACATATGTTGTCGCTGCACGCGGCGGCGTTGCTGGGCGGCGCAGCCATCCTGCATGCCGGCTTGATATGGCGGCCGCTCGGCGCAATCGCGCTGTTCGGGCTTGCGCTCGGGGCGGCGCTGTTCGCGGGCGACATTGCGCTACGCGCCTTTGCAGGCCATCGGCTATTTCCCCTGGCGGCGCCGACCGGGGGCACGATCATGATCGCAAGCTGGTTTGTTCTCACCATCGCCGGGATCTTGGGCCTGCTCCGCGGCGCGTGACCGCGACGCGCGCCACGACGCGGTTTTCAGTGCGCTGAAAATTGGCTAAGACTGGCCCGCGAATCCGCGCTTGTCATGCCCGGCCCATGCCGGGCATCCACGTCTTTGTAAGCGAACCAATGACGTGGATGGCCGCAACAGGCCAGCCTGCGCAATTCGGATTGAGTTCAAGACCGCAGAACCGCTCACGTCTCGCAAGGACCCCGACATGTCCGTGCCTCCGCAGGAAACCGCCCGTGTTCTGATTGAGGCCTTGCCACACATGCAGCGCTACGACGAAGAGATCGTCGTAGTGAAATACGGCGGCCATGCCATGGGCCAGGAGAATGCCGCCCGCAGCTTCGCGCGCGACATCGTCCTGCTGGAGCAGACGGCGATCAATCCCGTGGTGGTGCATGGCGGCGGCCCGCAGATCGGGGACATGCTCAAGCGGCTCGGGATCAAGTCGGAGTTCGCCGCGGGTTTGCGCGTCACCGACGCCGCGACCATCGAGATCGTCGAGATGGTGCTCGCCGGATCGATCAACAAGCAGATCGTCGGCTACATCAACGAGGCGGGCGGCAAGGCCATCGGCCTGTGCGGCAAGGACGGCAATATGATGCAGGCGCGCAAGATCGGCCGGACCGTGGTCGATCCCGACTCCGCGATCGAAAAGATCGTCGATCTCGGCTACGTCGGCGAACCGGACAAGGTCGACACGACGGTCCTCGACCAGATTCTCGGACGCGAGTTGATCCCGGTGCTGGCGCCGGTCGCCGCTTCAGCCGCGGGCGGCACCTACAATGTCAATGCCGATACGTTTGCCGGCGCCGTCGCCGGCGCGCTCAAGGCCAAGCGCCTGCTGCTGCTCACCGACGTGCCGGGCGTGCTTGATCGATCGAAGACGCTGATCAAGGAGCTGTCGGTCTCTGACGCGCGGCGGCTGATCGCCGACGGCACGATTTCCGGCGGCATGATCCCAAAGGTCGAGACCTGCATCTATGCGCTCGAGGCCGGCGTCGAGGGCGTCGTCATTCTCGACGGCAAGGTCGAGCACGCGGTGCTGCTCGAACTCCTGACCGATCACGGCGCCGGCACGCTGATCCGGCGCTGACGCGGCACAGCCGGCGAGCCAGTTCGATCGGCGCAAACAAATAGGCATCTCAACCGGATTGGCTCGCCCCCGGGTGCGGCCGCCCGAGCGAGGGTCCAACCATGTTGAAGAATTGGCTCGCGCGCCTGGCCATCGGGCTTCTTTGCCTTCAAGTCGCCGCTGCGGCTCCCAAATCCGCCGCGCCCTCGGCGAGCGACAGCGCTTGGTCGATCGAACGACTCGATTCCCTGTTCGTCGCGCACGATTGGACGAGCCTTGCGCGCGCGCTCTCGAATGCCAAGACCGCTGATCAATTCGCGCAGCAGATGGATTGGATGCGAGACAAACTCATGGCGGGCGCGGGATCGTTACTCGGATTTCTCTACTCACGCGACCTTTGGAGCGCAGGCCGAGAGGCGAAGTCTTCCGACCCGATGAACGACCTGCGGGTCACGGCCGCGCTTTTCACCCTGTACACGCTTGAACTCATCACCATCGATGGCGAGAGATGCGAGGATCGATCCCCCCCTCGCATCGCCTCGACCAACTCCTCGAGAATAACCGGCCGATCCTGCTGTTTCTGAAAGCGCAGCCGGCCAAAGTGAAATCGAAGGTCATCGATCTTGCGCTCGCCATCGAGCGTCAGACCGCGCCGCTGCGAACGGACGACGAGGTGCTCTGCCGAGCCGGCTTGGATGAAATCCAGGCGGGATTGGACGCGGGAGAGGTCAAGGAGGTGAAGCCTCACGAGGGCGAGGGTGGAAAAGCTTATGAGGTCACCGCTCCTCCGACCTACAAGCCGAAATTCCTCCCACCCAGCGTCTACGAGCCCGCGCAACGCAAGGCGCGGGAAGAGATGCGCTCGTATCTGAGGAAACTGCTCAGTTGATCGTGCGTTCGATTGAACCGCCCTCGCCCGTGACCGGCATTGGCCGCGGCGGGATTTCTTGATTAGCGGATATCGATCGCAGTGAATGCGGCGCTCAAAACAAGGGCGCCTGGACGGTTGCCGATCCAGGCGCCAAGAAACAACAGGAAAGGTCAGAGTCGATAGATCACGCCGCCGCTGTCGAAGGAACGACAGACGTCACGCCCTTCGATTTCGCTATTTCTGGCCTTTCGCTTCGATCACATCCTCCAAGGTCCGCAGACCGGTGCGCGGCGTGTTGACCAGCACCGCCATGTTGCCCGGCTTGTGCAGGTTCTTCCACATCATGTGGTGCGCCTTCGGGATCTGCTCCCAGGTGAAGACCTCGCTCATGCACGGGTCGATACGGTGGTCGAGCACGAACTGGTTCGCCGCGGACGCCTGCTTGAGGTGCGCGAAGTGCGAGCCCTGGATGCGCTTCTGCCGCATCCACACATAGCGCGCATCGAAGGTGATGTTGTAGCCCGAGGTGCCCGCGCAGAACACCACCATGCCGCCGCGCTTCACAACCAGGGTCGAGACCGGAAAGGTCGCTTCACCCGGGTGCTCGAACACGAGGTCGACGTCCTTCTTGCCGGTGATGTCCCAGATCGCCTTGCCGAACTTGCGCGCCTCCTTGGTCCAGGTGTCGTATTCCGGCGTGTTCACCTTCGGCAACTGGCCCCAGCACTTGAATTCAGACCGGTTGATAACGCCCTTGGCGCCGAGGTCGAGGACGTACTGGCGCTTCGACTCGTCGGAAATAATGCCGATCGCATTGGCGCCCGCGGCCGCGCAAAGCTGGACCCCGAATACGCCGAGCCCGCCCGAGGCGCCCCATACCAGGACATTGTCGCTCGGCTTGAGCGTGTGCGGCTGGTGACCGAACAGCATGCGATAGGCCGTCGCAAGCGTGAGCACGTAGCAGCCCGACTCCTCCCAGGTGAGATGCTTGGGCTTGGGCATAAGCTGGCGCGACTGCACCCGGCAGAACTGGGCAAAGGAGCCGTCCGGCGTCTCGTAGCCCCAGATCTTCTGCGAAGGCGAGAACATCGGGTCGCCGCCGTTGCACTCTTCGTCGTCGCCGTCGTCCTGATTGCAGTGGACGATCACTTCGTCGCCGACCTTCCAGCGGTTCACCTTGCCGCCGACCGCCCACACGATGCCGGCCGCGTCGGAGCCCGCGATGTGATGGGAGCTCTTGTGGACGTCGATGACGGAAATCGGGATGCCGAGGGCGGCCCAGACGCCATTATAGTTGACGCCGCCGGCCATGACATACACCAGCACATCCTCGTCGCCGATCTCCCAGGTCGGCACGACTTCGAGCTGCATCGAGCTCTCGGGCGGACCGTGCCGTTCCTTGCGGATGACCCAGGCATGCATCTTGGCGGGGACATGCCCGAGCGGGGGAACCTCCCCCATCTCGTATAAATCTTTGGTTTTTGCGGGAGTTTCTAGCTTGGTGACAACCGACATACGGCCCTCCGGTCGATCCAAAGGCAGCGGTGACCTTTTTTCTACTCTGCCTCAGCGCGTAATGCGCCGCAACATGGGTCATAAAATATAATCAGGCCGCGGGCCCGCGAACTTTGCGAAATATCATCTTTTGTCGCCGCATCTCATGGATTCTTTCACGTGGCCGCCTCACCCTCCAAGCCAGAAGCCCTTTGGCCCGGTATTATTTAGCGCGCCCGCGCTCCGACGCGCAGGGCAAGCCAAACAGGCAAGAAAGATGGTTGCGGCGGCGTAGGCTTGCGCTATCGTGATTTTGCACTGCGCAAAGGCGGATCGGATCAGGGGCCCTTGCGGCCAAGGGGGTGCGGATGGGATTCATCGTTTGGTTGATCGTAGGCGGCGTCGCCGGTTGGCTCGCCGGCCTGATCATACGCGGCTATGGCTTCGGACTCATCGGCAACATCATCGTCGGCATTGTCGGCGCCTTCATCGCCGGATGGCTCCTCCCCCGGCTGGGCATCGTGATCGGGGGCGGCACACTCGGCGAAATCATCAATGCGATCATCGGCGCGATCATACTCTTGCTGATCATCGGGTTGATCCGAAGGTAGAAAAAGGTCAAAGGCCTGAAGGAACGCACTATGCGTGACAAACCCTGGATCATTCGCACCTATGCGGGATATTCCACGGCGAAGGAGTCGAACGCCCTCTATCGCCGGAACCTGGCCAAAGGCCAGACGGGCCTGTCGATCGCCTTCGATCTCCCGACCCAGACCGGATACGACAGCGATCATCCCCTCGCCCGCGGCGAGGTGGGCAAGGTCGGCGTCGCGATCTCCCATCTCGGCGACATGCGCGCCTTGTTCGAGGGCATCCCGCTCGGCGAGATGAACACCTCGATGACCATCAACGCGACTGCCGCCTGGCTGCTGGCGCTCTATATTGCGGCCGCTGACGAGCAAGGGGTTGCGCGCGAAAAACTCCAGGGCACGACCCAGAACGACATCATCAAGGAATACCTGTCGCGCGGCACCTATGTGTTCCCGCCGGGCCCCTCGATGCGGCTGATCAAGGACGTGATTTTGTTCACGACCAAGGAGCTGCCCAAGTGGAACCCGATGAATGTCTGCTCCTACCACCTCCAGGAGGCGGGGGCGACGCCGGTGCAGGAACTCGCCTATGCGCTCGCGACCGGGGTCGCGGTGCTCGACGCGGTGAAGTCTTCGGGCGCGGTCGAAGGCGCGGCATTCGCCGACTGCGCCGGCCGCATTTCGTTCTTCGTCAATGCCGGGATGCGCTTCATCACCGAAATCTGCAAGATGCGCGCCTTCGTCGAGCTGTGGGACGAGATCCTGGCCGAGCGCTACGGCGTCGCCGACCCCAAGCAGCGGCTGTTCCGCTATGGCGTGCAGGTCAATTCGCTCGGGCTGACCGAGCAGCAGCCGGAAAACAATGTCTATCGCATCTTCCTGCAGATGCTCGCGGTGACGCTGTCGAAGAAGGCGCGCGCGCGCGCCGTGCAGCTTCCCGCCTGGAACGAGGCGCTCGGCCTGCCGCGGCCGTGGGACCAGCAATGGTCGCTCCGCGCCCAGCAGATTCTCGCCTATGAGAGCGACTTGCTCGACTATGGCGACATTTTCGACGGCTCGCCGGCCATCGCCAAGAAGGTCGAGGAGCTCAAGACCGAGGCGCGCGACGAGCTTCGCCGCATCCTCGAGATGGGCGGCGCGGTCGACGCGGTCGAGGCCGGCTATCTCAAGGCGCAGCTCGTCGAGAGCAATTCACGCCGCGTCGATGAGATCGAGTTGGGCGAGCGCATCATCGTCGGCGTCAACAAGTTCGTCGAGACCGAACCGTCGCCCTTGCCGACCGGAGAGGGCTCGATCATCACCATCCCGCCCGAGGTCGAGGCGAGCCAGATCGCCAACCTGCAGGCTTGGCGCGCCGCGCGCGACCAGGCCGCGGTCGATTCGGCCCTGAACGAGTTGCGCCGCGCCGCCCGCGAGGGCCGCAACGTCATGCCCGCCTCGATCGCCTGCGCCAAGGCGGGAGTGACCACCGGCGAATGGGGCTTCGCCCTGCGCGACGCCTTCGGCGAATACCGGGCGCCGACCGGCGTGTCGTCGGCTGCGCGCAACGATGCGCGCTGCGTCGACGAACTGCGCGGCGAGGTCGACCGCGTGTCGCGCAAGCTCGGCCGGCGGCTGAAGTTCCTGATCGGCAAGCCGGGCCTGGACGGCCATTCCAACGGCGCCGAGCAGGTCGCGGTGCGGGCGCGCGACGCCGGCATGGACGTGGTCTACGAGGGCATCCGCTTCACCCCGGCCGACATCGTCAAGGCCGCGCGCGACAAGAAGGTGCATGTCGTCGGCTTGTCGATCCTGTCCGGCTCGCATATGCCGCTGGTGAAGGACGTCGTCGCCAAGATGCGCGAGGCGGGCCTCGACCACATCCCGGTCGTGGTCGGCGGCATCATCCCGCCGGACGACGAGGCGGCGATGAAGGCGGCGGGCGTCGCCGCCGTCTACACGCCGAAGGACTTCGAGCTCAACCGCATCATGACCGACATTGTGCGGATCGTGGAGGACAAGGTCCCGAGCCAGGCGGCGTGAGTGTGCCCGAGGCTACTGCAGTCCGAGCTGGACCCGGATCGCGCGATCGATCGCCGACATCTCAGCGGCGAGAACGGTGCCCATCCTCTGGCGCAGGCGCTCCTTGGCGATCGTTCTGATCTGGTCGGCCAGCGCTTTGTGCTGAGTTCCGAGCGAAGCGACACGCGCCTCCCACGAGCGGACCGGCGTATCGCGCCTTGTCAGCGGCACGACTTGGACGCGGTTCTGGTGCTCGTTGGCGTCATCGTTCGAGACGATGACGGCAGGGCGCGTCTTGCGGATTTCCCCGCCCAATGACGGGTCGAACGCGACCCACCACACCTCACCGCGGCGGACTGCCGGACGGTTCGACGAAGTCTTCGTCATCGAGGGTCTCGCCGACGCCGGCTTCGATCCATTCGAGCGCCTCCCGTTCCGCCGCTTTGTCCTGCGCCGCTTGCGCGTACTCTTCTGCGAGCGCGCGGGGGCGCAAGCTTTCGCGCGCGAGTTCGTCGATGAAGCGACTGATTTTGCGCCGACCAATGCGCCGGTGCAGGCCCTCATAGACGTCGTCGGAAACGGTAATTGTAAGCTTCTTGACCATATACGTATAATATACGTATTCCAGCGGTCAAGCAAGGCATGCTGAGAATAATTTCAGGATGCGCCAACCGCTTGTGTGAGCGATGACCGTGCGCCGAGCCGATCCGCGGAAACCTTTGCGCAACTCACTCCAGCTCGTCGCCCATCAAATCGTCCTCGATCGCAGGCTCGCCGCCATGCGCGAGCGCGAGCAGGATTTGCCGGCCGATCCGCGTGGCCGGGACTTTGCCGCGATTGCACAGGATCACGATTCCGAGCCCGCGGTCGGGGATCATGCCGATATAGGTCGAGGTGTTATTGAGCCCGCCATTCTTGTCGACGATCGTCAGTCCGTCATTGCGCACGCGCTGCCAGCCGAGCGCCTGTGTGAAACGTTGGTTAACCGTGAACACCGGTTTCTGGGCGAGCTTCATCGCCTGTTCGAGCGGAGCTTGATTGGGCAGCTCGCCGAGATTGGCGGCAAGGAATGTCGCCATGTCGCGTGCCGAGGAGTGGATCTGCCCGGCGCTGGGAAACGCGAGAACGCCCTGCTGCTCGCCGGGCTCCCCGATCGGACGGCCCGCCGGTCCGTAGCCCTGCACGGCGCGTCGTTTCAGCGCCGGGGGCAGGATCAAGGCCGTCGAGTTCATGCCGAGCGGCTTAAGGATGCGGCGCTCCATCAGGGCTGAGAACGGCATGTCGAAGCGCCGGTCGAGCGCAAGCCGCAACAGCACAAAGGCGCTGTTGGAGTAGATGCTCTGGCCGCCCGGCTCATGCTGCGGGTCGGCGCGCCAGTCGTTCAGGTAGCGGACGAAGTCCGGCAACGTGTATTTGCCGTGGTGCCAGGGCTCATATTCCCCGGGCCCGCGCGTCAAGCCGGAGGTGTGGCTCGCAAGCTGGCCGAGCGTGACGCGACCGATATCGCCGCCCCGTTGAAGCTCGGTGACATATTTCGCGACCGGATCGTCGAGGCGCAGTTCGTCCCGCTCGACCCCCTGGGCCAGCAGTATCGCGGCGAAAAGCTTTCCGACCGAGGCGAGGTTGAAAATGGCGTCGGACGAAACCCGCCGGCCGGCCTCGCGGTCGGCGAAGCCGAAATCAAGGAACGTGGTGCGTCCGTGATCGCGAACGACGACGGCGGCGCCCGCGCCGACGTCCAGCCAGGGTTCCACCTGCGCAGCCACCAGCTCCCGCAGCTCGGTATTCGATTGCGCCCACACGCAAAATCCGGCCTGGGCGACGATGACCACCGCGGACGCAAGCGCCCGGACCAAAAGTGCGACAGCAGCGCGGGGCAAAGCAGCGATCGGCGTCATCGCACAGCTCCTTCGGCGGCGTTCGCCCCCTATGCCCAATGCCCGGCGGCCATGTCGATACTGCATGGCTCTGTCTCGACCACTCAACAAAAAATGCCGCGAATTCAGCAACTAACCAATAGGTGATCGGGTTTTTTATGGCCTCCTCGAACGCCTGTGTGTGCGATGTCACTTACTTGACAAAAAACCCGCTTGGGCAGAACATTTTCATCAAGCAAAAATAAAATTTTGGAATTCGAAAATGTCGGAACTTCAGTCGATAGCGGAGCGGGAGAGAAGCGCCCATGGAGGCCGAGCGATACTGAGCCGCTATGCTTTGGTGCTTGATACCGTGTCGCAGGTATCGGAAGGCCTGCCGTTGACGGACATCGCCCAACACACGAGCCTGCCGCAGGCCACCGTCTATCGGCTCGTGCACGCGCTCGTGCATGTCGGTTTCCTTGTGCAAGGCGAACGCCGCAAGCACTACGTTCTCGGACCCCGATTGCTGCGCCTCTTCTGCGCGGGCGTGTCGCGGCGCGCGATTCGTGAGCTCGCGCAGCCCATCCTCGAACGCTTGGCGGCAGATTTCGGAGAAACGGTTTTCATCGCCAAGCTGGAAGGCGACGAGGTGGAAACGGTGGCGGCGGCTCCGCCGAAAGGCGAGAGGGAGGTGTTCGTCTATCCGGGACGCAGCATGCCTTTTCACGCCGCGGCTTCAGCGAAGGCAATCCTCGCCTTTGCCAACGACCGGCTCATCAGCGACTTCCTCGCAAAGCCGCATGTTCGTTTCACGACACGCACGAAAATCTTGGAGGCGGAGATCGCCGCCGAACTTGCCAAAGTTCGCGAGCAGGGCTTCGCCGTCTGCGAATCCGAGGTCGATCCCGGCGTTTTGAGTTATGCGTGCCCGATCCGACTTGGCGGCGACGTGCTCTACAGTCTGGGTATCGTCGGTCTCGCCAATCGGCTCGGCGGGTCCCCTGTGGCGGAGGTGATCGCTTCGCTCAAGACGGCGGCGGAAACTCTCGCTTCCATGATCCGCGACGAGGCGGGCAGCCCACCGTTGCGGGGCTCGGCGCCACACAACGGCAATAGCGTCCAGCGACTTGAAGCAAGGTTATGACTTGCCCGCATAGTCGCGCGCGTCCTCGATCAGCCGGCCGTCGCGCGGAAGGCTTCCCGCCGCACAAACCTCGACCTTGGCCCTCAGACGCGTAAGCGCCTGAACGCTCGCCTCCACCTTACGCGCGAAATCCTCGCCGTCCGCCGCCGCCTCGACCTTCAGCGTCATCACGTCCGCGCCGCGCTCGCGGCCGACAACCAGACGCGCGAAGCCGATTTCCGGATGGCGGCGGACCGCTTCCGCGATCTGGTGCGGGTGCACGAACATGCCTCTCACCTTCGTCGTCTGATCCGCGCGACCGAGCCAGCCCTTGATGCGTCGATTGGTGCGGCCGCACGGACTTACCCCCGGCAGGATCGCCGACAGATCCCCGGTCGCAAAGCGAATGAGCGGGTAGTCGGGATTGAGGACAGTGACCAGCACTTCGCCCGGTTCGCCGTCCGCGATCGGCGTACCGGTGCCGGGCTCGACGATCTCGATGATGACGCATTCATCGGCGATCAGTCCCTCGCGGGCCGCGCTTTCATAGGCGATGAGCCCGACTTCCGCCGTGCCGTAGCTCTGCATCACGTCGATCTGCCGTTTCGCGTAAAAGGCGCGTGCATCCGGGAGCAGCGCCCCGCCGGTGACATGAGCGATCCGGAAGCAGGAGAGGTCCCTCGCCCGCGCGTCCGCATGTTCGAGAATTGTGCGCAGGAAATCGGGCGTGCCGGCATAGGCGACGGGCCGCAGGCCCGCGGCGGCTTGAACTTGAAGCTCGGTCTGCCCGGTGCCGGCCGGAAAAACCGAAGCGCCGATCGCAAGCGCGCCGGTTTCCATCATCGCGCCTGCCGGGGTGAAATGATAGGCGAAACAGTTATGCAGAAGGTCCCCGGGTCGAAGCCCGGTCGCCCACAGGGCGCGGGCATAGCGCCAATAGTCGGGACGCGCCACCTGCGGCTCGAATATCGGTCCTGGCGATGCAAACACGCGGGCAATTTTCAGCGTCGCATTTGCCTCGAGCCCGCCGAACGGCGGCCGCTTCTCCTGCAGCTGTTTCAGCTCCGCTTTGCGGGTTACAGGCAGGCGCGCGAGCGCCGTGAAATCCTTGATGTCCTGCGGCCGAACATCCGCGAATAACTCGCCGTAATAGGCGCTGGCCTGCTTGGCGTGCGCGATCAACGTGGCAAGCGACGCCACCAGCGCCGTTTCACGCTCGTCAACGCTGCGCCGCTCCAGCCTGTCGAATGCCGCGTCGGCCGCCGCCGCCATTACAGCCACCGTTTGCGTCTCCTGAAACTCTTAAGGTTTTTGAAGCTGCGGCGTTGGTCGCCCGCGCCGCCGAGATAGAACTCCTTGACGTCCTCATTGTCGCGCAGCGCGTCCGCGCTGCCGTCGAGCACTACTTTCCCTTGCTCCATGATGTAGCCGTAGCTTGCGACCGAGAGCGCCGCGCGCGCATTCTGTTCGACCAGGAGGATGGTCACTCCGAGATCGCGGTTGATGTCGCGGATGATGTCGAACACCTCGTTCACGAGCAGAGGCGAGAGCCCCATCGACGGTTCGTCCATGAGAATGAGTCGGGGTCGCGCCATCAACGCCCGGCCAATCGCGAGCATCTGTTGCTCGCCGCCGGAGAGATAGCCGGCGAGACCGGTGCGCTCCTTCAGGCGCGGGAAGTAGCTGAGCACCATTTCGATATCGCGGGCGACCTCCTTGTCGCGGCGCGTGAAGGCGCCGAGCCGGAGGTTTTCGAGCGCGGTGAGGTCGGCGATGATGCGCCGGCCCTCCATCACTTGCGATACGCCGCGCCGGACGGTCCGCACCGGATCGCCGCCGTCGATCCGCTCGCCGTCGAAGAGGATTTCGCCGCGCGTGACTGCGCCGTTCTCGGTCTTCAGCAGACCGGAGATGGCCTTCAGCGTGGTCGACTTGCCGGCGCCGTTGGCGCCGAGCAGCGCCACCACCGCGCCGCGCGGCACGTCGAGACTCAGGCCGCGCAAGACCAGGATCACCTCATCGTACACAACCTCGACGTTGCGCACCGAGAGGAGCGGCGCGGCGTCTGCCGCTCTGCCCTCGTTCCGGAACGGATCCGGTGCGCCGTCGACTTGGTGGCGGTTCATGTCATCGTCGCGCGGGGCACATGCCCGTCCCACTCCCTCAGAGCCGAGAGACGCAGGCGTCCCGGATCAGGCCAGCGGCCCAAGAGAGAGCCGCAGGCGAAAGGACCGCAACGTCCGAGCCGGGAACTCGGGAAAGGCAACCCAGTGTTGAAGCTGTCGTGTACGCCAGTGCGGAGAAAACCCCGTCGCGGGCGACATTCCCTCCCTGCGACCACACCTGAATCGCTTGGCTGCTATTGTCGCGTATTCCGCCGCGGCGGGGTGTGAACCCGGTCACAGGTCAGACCTGTGACCGGATCACGAATTACGTCAGTCTTGATAAGGGCGGAGAGCCTGCTCGAAGAGGCGCCACCGTATTTTACCACCCAAGCCATTCGGGCTTGCGCGGCAGGTTCACCGTCGTCACCTTCTCGAGCTTGATCGTGCCGTTCTTGATCAGCTCGGGAAGCGGCGCTTCGGTCGGACCACTCACCTTGATGCGATAGAGATCGACGCTCGTCATGGGACGATGGTCCGTCTCCGTCCACGTCGAGGCATTGCAGACGCCTTCCATGCCCTCCGGGACCCAGTCCTTCTTCTGATAGAAGCCTTTCTTGACGTTCGGCCCGTTGACGCCGCCGTTCTTCGCCGCCCAGTCGATCGCCTCCTTCAGGTAGAGCGCCGTGCAGACTGCCGCGACGTAGTGCACCGGGCGGTAGGCCTCGCCCGATGGATCGGAGTTTTTCGAAATCTCCTTCAAGTTTTTCATGCCAGGCGCGTCCCCCCCAAAGGGGACGGCGGTGCGCAAGGGGAATACGACGCCGTCGGCGGCCGCGCCGCCCGCCTTGGCGGCGTTCTCGTCCATGCCCCACACATTGCCGAGGAATTGCACGTCCGCGCCGATATTCTTGCAGGCCTTCAACACGGCGATGTTCGAGCCCGCCGTATTGCCGAGATAAGCGTAATTCGCCCCGGAGTTTTTCAACGTGAGGCATTGCGCGGTGTAGTCGCCGGGCGTGAACGGAAATTGCACCGGCGGCAGCACCTCGAAGCCGAGCTCCTTGGCGATCGCTTCGCCGGCTTCCTTGGGCGCATTGGGATAGGGGTGGTTGGCGCCCATATGGACGAATTTCGGTTTGTCGGTCTTGCCTTTGGCCTTCCAGTCCTGCGCCGCCCAGGTCAGCATCGCGCGCAGCGCATCGGAATAGCTCGGCGCATGGAAGAAATTGTAGGGCGCAGGCTTGGCCTTCCCGCTCGCCCCGGTCGGATCGGTCAAGGCCGCGGCGTAGGAGCCCGATATGTAGGGGATCTGGTCCTGCGCGATGAAGCCGGTGAGCGCTTCCGTATCGGCGGTGCCCCAGCCGAGAATCGCCGGAACCTTGTTGTCGGCGCCCGACCATTTCTTGTATTGCGCCACAGCGCGCGGCACCTGGTAGCTGTAGTCGACGGTGTCGAGGTCGATCGTGACGCCCCCCTTCTTGTTCGCCCAGGCGATGGCGTCCACGACGCCCTGTCCGAACGGCACGCCGACATCCGCGGTGGCGCCTGAGAAATCCGCGAGCTGTCCCACGGTGACCTTTTGAGCGTTCGCTGCGCCGGCAAAGCCGACGAGAAGCGCCGCCAGTGACGCGCCGCGCAGTAATGTAACGAGTTGCATGAGCATTTCCTCCTTGTTGCTCCGATGTCGCCCACCGTTCCGTTTGATTTGCCTCAGTGTGAGAACGGGTAAAGCTTCCAATAGGCCTTGATCTGCCGCCAGCGATGGACGAGCCCGTCCGGCTCGAAGATAAGAAAAAGCACGATCACCAGGCCGATCGCGATCTCGCGCAGAAACGCAATATTGTTGTTGAGCGCGAGCGCGCGATCGATCGCGCCGCCGCGCAGGAAAGCGCTGATCCACTCCATCGCTTCCGGCAGCAGCACCATGAAAACGGTGCCCATCAAGGTTCCCATCACCGAGCCGACGCCGCCAATGATCACCATGGCGAGAAAGACGATCGAGCGGTCGATGCCGAAACCCTCGTTCGACACGACCTCCTGATAATGCGCATAGAGCGCGCCGCCGATGCCGGCGTAGAACGCCGCCAGGCCGAATGACAGCGTCCGGTACTTGGTGAGATTGATCCCCATCATCTCGGCCGAGAGATAATGGTCCCTTATCGCGACCAGCGCGCGCCCATCGCGCGTGCGAATGAGATTGGTCACGAGGAGATAGCTGACGATCAGATAGGCGAGCACGACATAGAAATACTGCCGGTCGCCGCGCACCGTGAAGCCGAACAGCGTGAACGGCGCGGCGCTTGCCGGCACGATCCCGCCGGTGAACCAGTCGGCGCGCGAAAAGAAATCGAGCAGGATGTACTGCGCCGCAAGGGTTGCGATTGCGAGATAGAGGCCTTTCAGGCGCGCCGCGGGCAGCCCGAAGACCAGGCCGACCAGTGCGGTGACGACGCCGGCCAGCGGGATCGCGAAAAACGCGGGAATACCGGCCTTGGTGCTGAGATAGGCGGAGGTGAAGGCGCCAAACCCGAAGAAAGCGGCGTGCCCAATGGAAATCTGGCCGGTGAAGCCGACCAAAATATTGAGCCCGACCGCGGCAATGGCGAAATAGCCGATCTGGATGAGGATGCTGAGCCAGTACTGGCTGAGCACGAATGGCGCGAGGCATACGAGGAGGATGCCTGCGATCGCGGCGTTGCGGCTCGTGACGGTGGGGAAGATGGTGGTGTCGGCCGCATAGGTCGTACGGAAATCGCCGGCCGGGAGGAGCGTCGTCATGGGCAATCCTCACACCCGCTCGATGTCGCGCGTGCCGAACAGGCCGTACGGCTTGATCATCAGGATGATGATCAGCACATAGAAAGGCGCGATCTCGTAGAGATTGCCCCAGTGCAGATACTGGCTGTCGACGAAGTGCGCGATGTTCTCCAACAGGCCGATGATGACGCCGCCCAAGACCGCGCCCCCGATGCTGTCCAGTCCGCCGAGAATCGCCGCCGGAAACACTTTGATGCCGTAGGCGGACAGGCCGGCGGACACCCCGTTGACCACCGCCACGACGACGCCGGCGACTGCCGACACCGCGGCGGAAATCGCCCAGGCCATGGCGAACACGTTCTCGACCGAAATGCCGAGCGACTGCGCGACCTGCTGGTCGAACGCGGTCGCGCGCATGGCAAGCCCATGCTTGGTGGCGCGGAAGAACCAGGCCATGCCCGCCATCATCGCAAGCGAGACGACGAGGCTCAGCACGTACACGCTTTGGATTTTCAGCCCGAGGACATCCACCGTCTGGACCGTGAACACCGGCGGGAAAGGCTGAAGGTTCGTCCCGAAGATCCACTTCATCAGCGCCTGGAATACGGTGGACAGGCCGATCGTCACCATGATGACGGAGATGATCGGCTCGCCCACCAGGGGCCGCAGGACCACCACCTGCAACGCCACGCCGAACGCGAGCATGAAGGCGAGCGTGATCGGCATGCCGAGATAGAACGGGAGTTGATACTTGGTGAGCAGCCACCAGCACACCCAGGCGCCGATCAGCAGAAATTCGCCCTGCGCGAAGTTGACCACCTGCGTCGCCTTGTAGATCAGCACGAAGGACATCGCGACCACGCCGTACAGCGTGCCAACGATGAGGCCGTTGACGAGAAGCTGGAGCAAAAGCTCGGCGTTCACGACAGCAGTCCTCGTCTCATTCCGCCGCCATGGCGATCGCGGGCCCCGGTGCACCTTCCAGGTCGACCACGGCGAGCTTCGTCCGGATGCGCTGGGTGGCGCCGTCCTGGAACCGGATGACGGTGTCGACGTCGATCGCGGGCGCGCCGGCATAGATCGCCTCGATGATGCCGGCGTATTTCTCGTTGATCACGCCGCGACGAACCTTGCGCGTGCGGGTGAGCTCGCCGTCGTCGGCGTCGAGCTCCTTGTAGAGCAGAAGAAACTTGGCGATGCGCTGGGCCGGCGGAAGCGTGGCGTTCACCCCCTCGACTTCCTTGCGCAACACCGCACAGACCTCCGCGCGAGACGACAGGTCGGTGTAGGTGGTGAACGAGATGCGGTTCTTCTCGGCCCATTTCGAGACGATCGAAAACCGGATGCACAGCATCGCCGCGAGGAAATCGCGGCCGGCGCCGAGCACGATGGCTTCGGCGATATAGGGCGAGAATTTCAATTTGTTCTCGATGTATTGCGGCGAGAAGCGATGGCCCTGCGCGGTCACCGCCAGATCCTTCAGCCGGTCGATGACGACGAGATGGCGCTTGTCGGTGAAATAGCCGGCGTCGCCGGTTTGCATCCAGCCCTCGCGCAGGTCGCCCGCGGTCGCTTCCTCGTTTTTGTAATAACCGAGGAACATATTGGGATGGCGCGCGACGATCTCGCCGACTCCGTTGGCGTCGGCGGCCTCGATCCGCACCTCGACTTTCTCGTCCATTGGCGTGCCGACCGTGTCGAAATCGACTTCGTCGGGACGGTGGATGGTGTAAGCGCCGAGCGTTTCGGTCTGGCCGTAAATCTGGTGAAGCGGGACGCCGAGCGCGCGGAAGAAGCTGAACGTGTCGGGGCCGAGCGCGGCCCCGCCGGTCGCTGCCGAGCGCAGCCGCGTGAACCCGAGCCGGTCGCGCAGCGCGCGGAACAGGATCAGGTCGGCGAGCGCCGAGCGCCGGCCGCGCCTAAGCGCCGCAAGTCCGATCTTCATGCCGAACTCATAGAGGCCGCGCTTGAGAGCGGAGGAATCCATGATGCGCGCGCGCACATCGGCAGCGATCGCCTCCCACAGCCGCGGCGCGAACAGGACGAAGGTCGGCGCGATCTCCCGAAAATCGTGCATCATCGTCTCGGGCTCTTCGACGAAGTTCACTTTCATCCGGCACACGAGCGCTTTGCCGAGCGCATAGATCTGCTCCATGATCCAGGGCAGCGGGAGCACGGAGACATATTCGTCTTCCGGACCCTTCGGATCGCTCGCGAGATAGACCGCTGCGTGGCGCAGAATGCGCCGGCCCGACAACATGGCGAGCTTGGGATGCGCGGTGGTGCCGGACGTCGTGCAGAGCACGGCGACCGCATCGCCCTCGGTCGCATCGACCATCCGGTCGTAAAGGTCAGGTTCGCGCGCAGCGCGCTCGCGCCCGAGGCTTGCCACCGCTTCGGCGGCGATCAGGCGCAGATCGCGATATTTGCGCATACCGCGCGGATCGGCATAGACGATGTGGCGGAGGCTCGGAATTCGCTCGCCGAGTCCGAGCAGCTTGTCGACCTGTTCTTCGTCTTCCGCGAAAACGAGTTTCGCGTCGCCGTAGGTGAGGAGATAGGCCACCTCTTCCTCGAGCGCGTCGCGATAGACGCCGAGGCTCATCGCGCCGACCGCATGCGCGGCGATTTCGCCGGCCATCCAGTCCGGCCGATTGTCCCCGATCAGCGCGACCACGTCGCCGCGTCCGACGCCAAGCTCCACCAGACCGAGCGCGAAATCCCGCACGCGGCCGTGATAATCGGCCCAGGTAAAGCTGCGCCAGAGGCCGAAATCCTTCTCCCGCAGCGCGACCTCTCTCGCATGCTCGCGCGCATTGTGGCGAAGCAGCTTGGGAAACGTATCGGCCTGGGCAACGCGCGCGGCGTAGTCGATCATGCGCTCGCCTCCGCGCCGCTGCGCGCCCGCAGCTCGCTCGCCGCAGACGCGTCGTGCTCGCCGAGATAGGCCTGCCGCACATGCGCGTCGGCGAGCACCGCGGCCGGCTCGCCCTCGGCGATCTTGCAGCCGAAATCGAGCACCATCACGCGATGCGAAATATCCATGACCACGCCCATATCGTGCTCGATCATGATCACCGTCATGCCGTGCTCCTCGTTGAGATCGACGATGTAGCGCGCCATGTCCTCCTTCTCTTCGAGATTCATTCCGGCCATCGGCTCGTCGAGCAGAATGAGCTGTGGCTCGATCGCCATCGCGCGCGCGACCTCGACGCGTTTGCGCAGGCCGTACGGAAGCGTTCCGGTGATCGCCTTGCGCACCGCCTGCAGATCGAGGAAGTCGACGATCTCCTCGACTTTGCGCCGATGCTGGAGCTCCTCACGCCGCGCGCCGGCGAGCCAATAGAGCGACCCGGTGACGAAGTTGTTCTTCAGAAGATGGTGCCGGCCGATCATGATGTTGTCGAGCACGGTCATATGATTGAACAATGCGAGGTTCTGGAACGTGCGGCCGATCCCGAGCGCGGCGCGGGCATTCGGTTTCAGACGGGAAATGTCGCGCCCGCGAAAGAGGATGCGACCCTCGCTCGGCCGGTAGCGGCCGGATATGCAATTGACCATCGAGGTCTTGCCCGCGCCGTTCGGCCCGATGATCGAAAACAGCTCCCCCGGATTGACGACGAAGCTCACATCGGTGAGCGCGCGCACGCCGCCGAAACGCAGCGAAATGCGCTCGGCCGCGAGCAGCGGCGCCGAGGTCGCGCTCATCCGATGTTCCTTTCCCATCTCATCGGAAGACGGGCGGCCAACGCGGCGTCCGCCGCCCGTCTGCAGATCGACATAGAATTCCCGGCACGTGAATCCGTCTCGTTTCCTCTCTGGCGCCCAATCCTGTTCGGGATCGTGCGTGCGGTCTGAGCCGCTCGTTCTTATTATTCGCCTGCGGCGATTTGGTCGATCATGCCTCAGTTTCTTGCCGGGAATCAACGCGTTCCGTTCGGATTGAAGCGTTGTCGGAATTGGCGCATGCTCCCGGCCCCGCATAGGCGACGCCGCCAGAACATTTCAACGACACATAGCGGATACGTTCTTCAATGGAGGTGAGTATGGCAGAATATTCGGACATTACTTTTCATATTCATGAAGGCATTGCTCGCATTACCATCAACCGCCCCGACCGGTACAATGCATTTCGCGCCCGCACGTGCGACGAATTGATCGACGCCTTCAACAAGGCTGGATGGGACCGGTCCGCTGGCGTGATCGTCCTCACCGGCGCCGGCGATAAGGCTTTCTGCACCGGCGGAGACCAGGGAACGCACGAAGGCGGCTATGGCGGCCGCGGCACCATCGGGCTGCCGCTCGAGGAACTGCACGGCCTGATGCGCGACGTGCCGAAGCCGGTGATTGCACGCGTCAACGGATTCGCGATTGGCGGGGGCAATGTGCTGGTCACCGTCTCCGACCTCGCGATCGCTTCGGAGAATGCGGTGTTCGGCCAGGTCGGCCCGCGCGTCGGTTCGGTCGATCCCGGTTTTGGCACGGCTTATCTGGCGCGCGTGGTCGGAGAGAAGAAGGCGCGCGAAATCTGGTTCCTGTGCCGGCGCTACAGCGCGCAAGAGGCGCTGGCGATGGGCATGGTGAACTGCGTCGTCCCGCATGCCGAGCTAGACGCCGAAGTGGACCGGTGGTGCAAGGAGATCCTGGCGCTCAGCCCGACGGCGATCGCCATCGCCAAGCGCGCCTGCAACGCCGATTCCGACTCGATCCGCGGCATCAGCGCGTTGGGCATGCAGGCCGTCAAGCTGTTCTACGAGACCCCGGAGTCCAAGGAGGGCGTCGCCGCTTTCCGCGAAAAGCGGCCGCCGCGTTTTCGTTGAGGCGCCATATCCGATTGCGGTAGTTCGCCGATCTGAATTTGCATTCCGCCTGCCGCGCTCCGCGCAGGCTCCCCACCCTCAGCCACTGACATCGTCCCGGCCGGGTTCGGCCCCGGCTGGAACGCGGCGTGTCTTTCCTTACGACAATTGATCAAGCTGGCAGGACCGCCGTCGCCTCGAGCTCGATCTTGCCCGGACTGTCGAGCAGGTCGGAGACGAAAATCATACTCATGCAGGGAAAATGCTTGCCCATCAGCTTTCTCCAGATGCGGCCGAGCGCGGGCCGCGCGGCGAGATAGGCTTGCTTGTCGCAGCAGAAGGCGGTGATGCGGCAGATGTGTTCCGGCCGCCCGCCGGCTTCGGCGAGCACCGCGAGCACATTCTTCAGCGCCTGCTCGAATTGCGGCGTCAGCTCCTCGCTTTCAAAAGCCTGTTGGGCGTTCCACCCGACTTGGCCGGCGATGAACACCAGCCGGCCCATCGCTTCGATCCCATTGGCATAGCCGATCGGCGGCTTCCAGCCGGCCGGCAACAGAACACGATGCGACATGGGTGCTCCTCGGATCGGATGGATTCTACAGCGTTACCCGCCGCCGTTTTTTTACGCGCCTGCCAAAAGCGCAGTTCGTCTGCGATTTCAGCCGCATGCTCATCCGGAGAATGCATGGAGTCTTGACCTGACGCAACGCGTCCAGCGCGCTCATGGCCTCCTTGCTAATCATTGCATTACCGCCCGCGCGGCTGTCCGCCGACCTCTCCCTAGCCGCGCGACGCGTCGGGAGCGGCGAGAATCAAGGTCCAGAACACCTTGTATTTCGATGACGGCGCATAGACGGCCGCGATGCCCATGCGGCTTACGCCATTCTGCAGCATATTGGCGCGGTGTGGCGGGGAATCGCGCCAGCCCGAGAAAGCCTCTGCCAATGTGTGATAGCCCGCAGAGACATTTTCCACCGCCAATCGGCCGCCAAAGCCGCCCGCTGCAAGCCGGGTCTTGAAATCGGCCTTCACGTCATGGCCGAGCTTGTTCTTCTCCGCCATGGCGCGCGCCTGCTCGTGCGCGAGCTGCATCAGCCGCGGGTCGATTTCGACGGGCGAAAGGCCGTTGTTGCGGCGATAGCCCGAGATCATCGAGGCGGCGGTCGCGGCGTCGAGTTCGACATTGGGGCCGGCCAGGCTCCGATAAAAGCTCGGTTCGCTCGGCGGTTCGCGGTCGCCCGCGCAACCGGCGAGAACCGCCGCAACGCCCGCCATGACGAGAATGCCGGCGCGCGAGGCGAAAAATCGTCGGGGCAGGCGTAAAGTCGGGCTCATCCTCGCGGACCCACCGGCGGCAGACCGGGCACCTGCTCCTCGTGGCCCGGCTGGGGAATCCGAATGCCCTCGTCGCGGAAACGATGGAGCACGGCGACGTGCAGATCGCTTTTTGCGCTGAGCGCGTCCTCGACATTGGCGAGGATGCAGCGCAGCTCAAAATCAAGGCCGATGTCGCCGAACCCCATCAGATAAACGCCGGGCGGCGGACTTCGCAGCACCTTCGGGTTTTCGAGTGCGCAGGCGGAAAGGATGCTGCGGACCTTCTCCACGTCGCTCCCGAAGGCGACCCGCACCTTCAGCGTGATGCGGCCGAGCGTATTGGCGTGCGTCCAGTTCTTTACGACGCCGGTGATGAACTCGGAATTGGGAATAATCACGCTGGCCCGGTCGAATGTTTCGATCTCGGTCGCGCGCACGCTGATGCGGCGAACGATCCCCTCCTCGTTCTTGACGTTCACGAGGTCGCCGACGCGGATCGGTCGTTCGGCCAGCAGGATCAGGCCGGAGACGAAATTCGACACGATCGATTGCAGGCCAAAGCCGACGCCGACCGAGAGCGCGCCGGCGATCAAGGCGATCTTTTGCAGGTCGATGCCAATCGCGCCCAGCACGGCGGAGAGCACGGCGATCAATCCGGCATATCCGAACAACGCCGAGATCGAATGCTGCAGCCCCGGGTCGAGCGCCGTGCGCGGAAGGAAGCTCCTCGTAAGCCAGCGCTGGACGCTCCGCACGGCGAGAATGCCGAGCAGCAGGATCCCAATCGCTCCGAACACGGTCTGGATCGAGACGCTGACGCCGGCGACATGCCAACCGAAAGCCGCTTCAGCGAGCGCGGCGAACATATCGTCAGCAAACACGCCCCACGGTCCGATCACGGCCAGAACCGCGAGGACGAGCAGCGTGAGGCGCGTCGCGGCAGAGAACAGCGTGGCAAGGAGATCGAGGCCGCGCCGCGAGACCCCCAACAATGCCGCGACCGCCCGCGCCCGTTCGCTGTCGCCGGCCAGAAGATCGGTGAAGAGGGCGTCGATGTAAGTGTTCGCGACGATAAACCCGCCGGCGAGCGCGAGCGCCACCACGAGCCGGCCGGACATGAAGGCGGCAAGCGCGATATAGCCGGCAGCGAGCGATATCGCGATTACGGCAACCGCGACAATGAGCAGAACGCGCAATCCGCGCTGCCCCGGTCCAGTCGCCGCCTCGGCGCCCGATCCAACCGCCGTGGTGCGCCAGATCAGGTGCGCTCCGATCAAGGCCACGCCCAGCGCCAACAGCGCGCTTGTCGCTACCGTCAGAGCAATCGGCGCCGCGGTGGTTCTGTGGAGCACATTGAGGAAGATCGCGAGCCCGAGAATGCGCGCGCTCCAGGTCAGATGGGCGGCGAAGCGCGACGCCTCGAGGTCACTCCAATCGAGCAAGCGCCATTGCGGCCAGGCCGGCGCAAACAGGCCATGGGCGACGCCGCGACCAAAGGTGGCGGTTGCGACCGCCGTCGCCAACCCGACGCCGATGTTGCGAATCCACGACGGCATCAGCCCGTAATTGTCCAAGACCAGCACGACGACGGTGAGGACGGCCGGCATCGCCGCGGTCTCGCCCACCATGACGAGAAGCGCCTGCGAGGCGCGATGAAACCGCGTGCTCGGCGCCTCGCCGTACAGTCGCGCGCGCCACCAGCGCACCACCAGCACGGCGACGACCGCGAACCCGAGAAGGGTCAGGATGGCGCCGATCCAGGCGCCGCGCGAGCCGTTGTCGCGGGCGGAAATCCACCAGGCGCGCAGCAGCTGGCCGAGCCTCGCCGCTTCGGCGGGGATGGCATCGGAGACGTCCCTCCAGAAGGCCGGATTGAACAGTCCGGCGCTGCGCGCGAAGAGCTCGCGGGCGAACAGCCCGCGCCTGAGCTCGTTGACCTTGTTGCTTACGTCATCGGCGCGCGTCGCGAGATAACGCGCGTTCTTGAGCGTGGATTCGAATTCGCCCTGCTGTTCCGTCAGCCGCTCCCGCTCGGCGACGATGTTGGGGTCCTCGGGCGTGTCGTCGGAGGCCGGGGGCTCCCCGAGCTGCTTGAGGTGCGAGACGGCCTCGTTGAGATTGGATTCCAGCGTCTCGACTGCGCCGCGCAGGTCCGATCGCAGCGGCGTGAGGCGACGTCTGATGTCGGCCAGCGTTTCGTCGAGGAGATCGGACTTCAACGTCTCGTCGATCTCGTCGAGGGTCGATTTGGCGGCGTCGAGGGTCGATTTTACCGAGTTGAGGCCAAAGCTCGGTGGAGGGCTCGGCGTCTGCGCGGCGACCGTCCCAGCCAATACGAGCGTGAGCCACAGGAAGGCAAACGCCCGGACCGCGCATTGTAGCCCGCGAAGTCGGATACGCATGGTCTCCCCATGACGTCGCAACCGCGATCGTCTTCTATTCGATTCGCCCGCTGGGAGGTATCCCGCGCGATTCTAAGCAGGCTGGAATGGCGTTGGAAATAAGGCCGAACTGCGCAGCCCTGCGACTAGGCCGGCAGCAGCGGCGGTTGCTTTTTTGAGCGACATGACCGCGCGCGGGCCATCAATTGCGCACCGCCAAGACAATTCGGCAAAAGACAATCGCCGAGCCCCCGGCCGCCGCGGGAGGCTCAGCTCCTGCCTCCGGAGAAGACGGCGCGCAACTCGCGGTCCGGACCGAGATCTTCGATACTTTCGATGGAGAGAAGCTCGGCGAGCCGCGTGCGCGCCCGGTTCACCCGGCTCTTGATGGTTCCAACCGCGCACCCGCAGATCATCGCCGCTTCTTCGTAGGAGAAACCGGAGGCGCCGACCAGGATCAGCGCTTCCCGCTGATCGCCCGGCAGTTTCGCGAGCGCCTCGCGAAACTCCTCGAATTCGACCCGGCTGCTCTGTTCGGGCTGGGTTTTCATGCTGTTGGCGTAAGAGCCGTCCGAGTCGGCGATCTCCCGGCGACGCTTGCGGTATTCCGACCGGAACAGATTGCGCAGGATCGTGAACAGCCAAGCCGACATGTTGGTGCCGGGCTCGAAGGAGTCGATGTTCGCCCAGGCGCGCAAGAGCGTTTCCTGCACCAGATCGTCGGCGCGGTCGACATTCGCAGACAGCGAAATGGCGAAAGCGCGCAGGCTCGGCACGGCGGCAAGCATGGCCTCGTGCACGGAGGGGTCACGGTTCATTCGCTGCAGTCCTTGTCGCCCCTCTCGTCCTTGTCTTTCTCCCGTTCCAGATTGCGCAGCAACTCGACGAACCGATCTGGTACGCCTTGGTCCACGACATCGTCATAAATGGCGCGAAGCTGCTGCCCAATTTTCGTCTGGATATCGCGATTTAGAGCAGGGCCGGTCCTAACCGAGTTCGACCGCACGCGCACAGTTCCTTCCGACGGCAACGCTTGTTTTCTTTCTCTCATCATTTCCTCACACCGACCCCCTCCGGACGGGGCCGGACCCCTCGAAACTGTGATCCAACTCCCGAAACTTGCCACAGTTCCAGCCAATGGAACTTTTATGTTTATGATGCGTTCAAAGATTTCGGCCTGAGGCCCAACTTCCGGGAGAATGTCGATTTGTCGTCCGCGCAAGTGGTTGCCCACCATCTTCCTTATCTGCGCCGCTATGCACGCGCGCTGACCGGGAGTCAGAGTTCCGGCGACGCCTATGTTGCTGCGACCCTGGAAGCGATGATCAAGGAGCCGAATATCCTTGATGAGGACCGCAATCCTAAGGTCGCCCTATTCCGCCTGTTTGCGGCGATCTGGAATTCGCTGCCGGTGAACGAATCGGCGGAAGCGATGGATTCCGACGGTCCGGCGGAACGGCGGCTCGGGCACCTGACCCCGCAGGCGCGACAAGCCTTCCTGTTAATCTCGCTCGAAGGGTTCTCCGAGGAGGATGCGGCCGACATTCTCGAAGTCGATATCGAGAAATTCCGCACTCTGGTCGAAGAGGCGGGACGCGAGCTCGCCAGCGATATCGCCACCGACGTCCTCATCATCGAGGATGAGACCTTCATCGCTCTCGATCTCGAGGGCCTGCTCGAGAGCCTCGGGCACCGGGTGATCGGGATCGCCCGAACCCATGCGGAAGCGGTCGCCATCGCGAAAAAGAAGCCGCCGGGATTGATCCTCGCCGACATCCAACTCGCCGACGGAAGCTCAGGGCTCGACGCCGTCAACGAGCTGCTCGACACGTTCGAGGTGCCAGTCATCTTCATCACCGCCTATCCCGAACGCTTCTTGACCGGCCAGCGGCCGGAGCCTGCCTTCCTGATTGCCAAGCCGTTCCAGCCCGCGACCGTCTCCGCCGTCGTCAGCCAGGCTTTGTTCTTCGAGCGTAACGCCGCGCGGCGCGAGCGCCGCATCATGGCCTAAGCGCTGTCCCGTCAAGAACTTGGCGCAAGTTGCCGGGAGCGCTGGCCCTATTCAGGCGCGCTCAGGTCGGCCGCGGCCTTGTGCCGGATCGAAGAGTTGTCCGTGAAGAACGAGGTTTTCACGCCGGTTTGGGCTGAGCTTGGGCTGCGAGCGCGGCGAGGGCGAGCAGGGTTCTGAGCAACAAAAAGCTGAGCCAGCGGATCAAGCGGCGGAAGTTGTAGCCGACGGCGGCGAGGATGGCGTTGACGGCGTCGCCGCTTGCATGGGCGAGGTAATTGCGGCGCATGCGGTGGTCGTCCTTGAGATGGCCGATTACCGGCTCGATCGCCGAGCGGCGCCGTAACTCGCGTTTGATCTGCTCTGTCATGCGGCGTTTCTGGCCGGCGACATAGACCTTGAACCTGTGCTCGGGCGGGGCGTTGTGGCCGCGATAGCCGGCGTCGGTGAGGGCGCGGTCGAGCGTGTTGCCGATCAGCGCCTCCATCGCCGGGATGACGGCGGCGAGCGTATGCCCGTCGTAAGGGTTGCCGGGCAGCGTTGCGACATGGGCGACGAACTGGCCGCCGGCGGAATGCTTCACTGTCGTCGCGACGCTGACCTTCACCCCGAACTCATACGGCTTGTGCGCCTTGCCTTTGCCGATGCACTCCACCTCGGGCGCATGCAGCGAATAGACCTTGCGGCCGCGCTGGCGGCGATCCTGCGCCAGCACCCGCTCGGCGAGATGGAGCGGCTTGACGAAGGCCTCGCGCAGTTTCTCCTGGCCCACGCTCTTGCGGCGGATGTCGCGGATGACGCGGCCGAGATAGGTCCTGAGCTTGCGCAGCGCCTTGCCGGCGCGCTTGAACTGGTGGGCATGGACGTAGCGCTGATGCTTGATCAGCGCGAACTTGCCGACCCGGGCGTAAGACTGGCGCAAGACGACGCCGAGCTTCTTCGCAAGCCGCACCAGCCGTTCGCGCGCGCGATGGAGGAGCCTGGCGTCGGTCGGGAACGCCACCGCCTTCTCCTGCACGGTGGTGTCGATCACCACGCGCGACAGATCGGAGGGCTTCATCGCCTCGGTGCGCGCGGCGGTGGCGAGGCTCTCCTGCAACAGGGCAGCCAGCCGCTCCGCCCCCATGCGCTGGCGCCAGCGAGTCAGTGAGGAGCGGTCGAAGGGGAGCCGGTGCTGAAAGAACGCCTCGCCGCAAAAATATTGGAAATACGGGTTCTCGATCCAGCGCTCGCACAGCCCCTCGTCGGACAGATCATAGCTGTGCTTGAGGATGGCGAGCCCCGCCATCAGCCGCGTCGGCAAGGGCGGATGACCAGGCTTGTCGGTATAGACCGCACCGAACTCACGCTCCAGAAACGACCAGTCGATCGCTCGCGCCAGCCTGGCGAGCGCATGGTCAAGGTCGATGATCTGGTCGAGCCGCGAGCGGAACAGGTCCTGCTCGCCCGTCTCCCGGCGCTCCTTCGGCCGCATCGCAAAACCCTCCGCCGCGTCTCAGGCGAAGGAATCACAGACCTCGATTCGCAGGAATCCCGCCCGCGCATTTTGCAAGAAAACCGACCGCCAATCCCCAAAAAACCGCGAATCCCAATACGCCAAAACCTCCGATTAGCCCCGTGGCCCAAGGCGTTCTGAACTCTTCACGGACGACGGCCGCGGCCTTGTGCCGGATCGAAGGGGCGATCAGGATCAGAGCCGCCGCAGGGCGACCTCCGCCACGGCATGGGTCTCGCTTTTCTTCAGGATCAAGTCGGCGCGCTGGCGCGTCGGCAGGATATTTTCGTGCAGGTTGACCAAATTGATCCGGTTCCAGATCGAAGTCGCCGTGTGTATGGCCTCGGAGTCCGTCAGCTTTGAGTAGCGTTGGAAATACGACTTCGGATCGGCGAATTTGGTTGCGCGCAGTGCGAGGAAGCGCTCGACATACCAATGCCGCAGGACCTCGTCTTCGGCGTCCAGATAGACCGAAAAATCGAAGTAATCCGAGACGAAGGGAACGGCCTTGCCGTCTTTGGGCGCACGGCCGGTCTGCAGCACGTTCACCCCCTCGACGATCAGGATATCGGGCCGGTCGATCGTGATCCATTCGTCTGGGAGAACGTCGTAGATCAAGTGCGAATAGACCGGGGCGCGCACATAGCGCTTGCCGGCCTTGATGTCGGAAAGGAATTGCAGCAGGGCGGAGACGTCGTAACTATCCGGGAAGCCCTTGCGCTCCATCAGCCCGTCGCGCTTGAGCACCTCGTTGGGGTACAGAAAGCCGTCGGTCGTGATCAGATCGACCTTCGGCGTGTTCGGCCATCGCGCGAGCAGCGCCTGCAGGACGCGCGCGGTGGTCGATTTGCCGACCGCCACCGAACCCGCGACGCCGATGACATAGGGCATCTTGGCGTCCCTGGTGTTCAGGAAGCGCTGTTGCACCCGGAACAACCGCTGGGTCGCCGCGACATAGAGCGAAAGCAGACGCGACAGCGGCAGATAAATCTCCCGCACCTCGTCCATGTCGAGGCGGTCGTGCAGCGAGCGAAGCTGCTTCACTTCGCGCGGCTTCAACGTCATCGGCGTGTCTTCACGCAGGGCCGCCCATTCGGTCCGGGAAAAGACGCGGTAGGGGGACAGGCGATCCTCGGACGGCAGTCCAATTACTTGATCCATCGGGTCACTAATCCTTGCGTGCGGCCTTTTCTTCGAGACCTGACTGCGATGTGCGGGATTGGAGGGCTGCTTCGACTTCGGCGAGCTTGATTCCGCGCGCCTTGAGGAGGACGAGCAAATGATACAACAGATCGGCGGCTTCCGCGATCACCCTGTCGCGGCGTTCGCCGACCGCCGCCAGCACGGTCTCGACCGCCTCTTCGCCAAGCTTTTTCGCGCAGTAGGCCGGGCCCCGGTCGAGCAACTTCCGGGTGTAGGACGTCTCCGCGCTCGCTTTGGCGCGTTCGGCGACCCGTTGCTCGAGGTCATGCAGGGTGAAGCTCGGCATGGCGGCCCGGATTAGCATTTCGCCGGGGGCGACGGGAGGAAATTCATGGGTCGAGACGCATCGGAAGGCCCGCTTGTGCCATGTGCTCCTTGGCGGCGCGCACCGTGTGTTCTCCGAAATGAAAGATGGAAGCGGCGAGCACCGCGGTGGCGTGCCCGTCGCGGATGCCCTCGACCAGATGGTCGAGGGTGCCGACCCCGCCCGAGGCGATGACCGGAACGGCCACCGCGTCGGCAATCGTTCGGGTCAGCGGAATATCGAAACCAAGCCGGGTGCCATCGCGGTCCATGGAGGTCAGCAAAATCTCGCCAGCGCCGAGCGCGACCACCTCCTTGGCGTAATGGACGGCGTCGATGCCGGTCGGCCGCCGGCCGCCATGGGTGAAAATCTCCCAGCGGTCGGGCTCGCCGGAGGCGGAGACCCGCTTGGCGTCGATCGCCACGACGATGCATTGATCGCCGAATTTTTCCGCCGCCTCCTGCACGAACGTGCGGTTATTCACGGCTGCCGTATTGATCGAGACTTTGTCGGCGCCCGAAGCGAGCAGAGCCCGGATGTCTTCGATGGTGCGCACGCCGCCGCCGACTGTGAGCGGCATGAAGCAGGCCTCCGCCGTCCGCTGCACCACGTCCAGGATGATGCCGCGGTTCTCGTGGCTCGCGGTGATGTCGAGGAAGCACAGCTCGTCCGCGCCGGCTGCGTCGTAGGCGATCGCCGCCTCGACCGGATCGCCGGCGTCCCGCAGATTGACAAAGTTGACGCCCTTGACGACACGGCCGTCCTTGACATCGAGGCACGGAATGACGCGGACTTTGAACATCTATGTCATTTCAACGCGTTGACGACGACGCCGGACCAACCAGGCAATGCCGGCGACGACCAGCCAGATCAAGAGGGCGACGCCAGCGAGCGGCCAGGCGATGATCAGTCCGAGCAGCCCCAGCAAAGACAGCGCATAAAGCATCTCTCCGAAATCGATGCCAAGAACGACGCATGGATGCGGGTTGCCCTCGTCCACCGCACAGCCACCGCCTGCGAGCGCAACGATTCCGCTGATCAACAACATCGCCACGGGCAGTGCCGCGACGGCCATAATCGCCAAGAGGGCGATCTTGAAGGGGCGGGCAACGGTCATCGGCGGCGCCGTCTTTCGTTGGGGGCCTGCGCCGACCGGACGATCCGGAGCGCCTCGGTCGGATCGAGCCGCCCGTCATAGAGCGCGCGGCCGGCGATCGCACCGGCAAGTTTTTGGGCGCGCGGCTCGATCAGCCGTCGGACATCATCGATCGAGGCAAGTCCGCCCGAGGCGATGACTGGGATGGAGATTGCGTCCGCGAGGGCGATCGAGGCGTCGAGATCGAGGCCGGTCAACATGCCGTCTCGCGCCACGTCGGTGTGGATGATGGCGGCGACGCCCGCGTCCTCGAACCGGCGTGCGAGATCGAGGGCCGGCAAATCCGCGCTTTCCGCCCAGCCTTCGACCGCGACGGCCCCGCCGCGAGCATCGAGCCCGACGGCGATTCGGCCGGGAAACGCCCGCGCCGCTTCCTTCACCAATTGAGGCTCACGCACAGCCGTCGTGCCGATGATGACCCGCGTGACGCCCTTGTCCAGCCAAGCCTCGATTGTGGCGAGGTCGCGGATGCCGCCCCCAAGCTGCACCAGTATGGAGACGGACTCGAGAATGCGCTCGACCGCCGACACATTCACCGGCCGGCCAGCGAAGGCGCCGTCGAGATCGACGACATGCAGATAGTCGAATCCCGTCTCTTCAAAAGTATGCGCCTGTTGGGCCGGGTCGCGGTTGAATACGGTCGCGCGCGCCATGTCGCCCTGCTGCAGGCGCACGCACAACCCGTCTTTGATGTCGATCGCGGGAAAGAGGATCACGACTGAACCGGATAAGGGGCCGCTGTCATGGCGTCCAGCTTAGAAAATTGGCAATCAGCCTGAGCCCGAGGCGCTGGCTTTTCTCGGGATGGAACTGCGTGCCCACGGCCGTGTCGTGCGCGACGATCGCGGTGACCGGCCCCCCGTAACTTGCCTCCGCCACGAGATCGGAACGGTCGGCGACCTTCAAGTGATAGCTGTGAACGAAATAGGCATGCAGCCCCTGCGGCCCGACCGGGATCCCGGCGAGCAATGGGTGCGGCTTGGTCTGATCGAGCGTGTTCCAGCCCATATGCGGAATTTTCAGGCTCGGATCGCGCGGCGTGATGCGATCCACCTCGCCCGCGATCCAGCCCAAGCCTTCGGTCACCGCATATTCGCGCCCGCGTTCGGCCATGAGCTGCATGCCGACGCAGATGCCGAGAAACGGCCGGCCCTTGCGGCGCACCGTCTCATGCAGGGCTTCCACCATCCCAGGCACGGCGTCGAGACCGCGGCGGCAGTCGGCGAACGCGCCAACGCCCGGCAACACGACCCGGTCGGCGCGGCGCACCTCGTCCGGATCGCAGGTGACCAGGATCGGCTCGTCGCGTCCGCTTTCCCGGGAGGCGCGCTCGAACGCCTTCGCGGCCGAGTGCAGATTGCCCGAGCCGTAATCGACAATGGCGACGCTCACCGGCCGCCCCCCGCCGGGGGAAAAAGTCCGACGACGCCCGTGGGCGAACTCATCGATATACGCCGGGCAAAGCCGGCTGACGCGGGTGCAACAGGCGCGCGCGTTTCGACGTCGATTCCCGTCGCCCAGTCCGAGAAAAACCGGTGTTCGGCGCTTTCCAGATCGTCGGCGACCACGATGCCGCGATCCCGCCAGCCGCGGCGGAGCAGGGTCCAGCGCCGCAAACTCGCCGCTTCGAGACCGATCAGGAGCGCGATAAGAATGCTGATCAGGGTCCGCACGCCGAACGACGCACCGAGCGCGCGATAGGCGGTCTCGAGCGCCACCATGGCCAGAATATAGCCGAGCAAAACCAACCACAGCCCGCGCCAGAGCATCCATAGCGGTCCGAACAAGAATGCCGCCCAGTTGAATCCGTCGCGCACGAACGCAAACCGCTCGGGCGCGGCCGGGCTCCCATCCGCCGCACGGGCCGGTTCGAGAACTGAGTAGACCGTCATCTCCCGCCTCTTGCCGTGTTTGCCCGAGATGAGACGCCGCCCGATCGCGCGCTTGCGGAAGATCGCGAGCGGGACCTGATTCAAGCTGCGACCGCGCCAGCGGCGCCGACTATGGACGACCGCCCTCGACGCTTGGCCTCCTCGTCGAGCGCCCGCCGACTTACATCACTCGCCCAATGTCCCCTTGGTCGACGGCACCTCGCCCTTTGCGCGCGGATCGAACGCCACCGCCGCCCGCAGCGCCCGCGCCAGGCCTTTGAAGCACGACTCCGATATATGATGGTTGTTTTCGCCGTACAGGGTCTCGACGTGCAGCGTCACACCGGCGTGCATCGCAAAGGCTTGAAACCATTCGCGCACCAGTTCGGTGTCGAAGGTGCCGATCTTGTCGTGCGAGAACGCGACCTTGAAGATGAGGAACGGCCGGCCCGACAGATCGAGCGCGACCCGCGTCAAGGCCTCGTCCATCGGAACATGCACATCCGCGTAGCGGGTCACGCCCGCCATGTCGCCGAGCGCCTGCTTGACCGCCTGTCCCAAAGTGATGCCCACATCCTCGGTCGTGTGGTGTTGATCGATATGCAGATCGCCCTTCGCCTTCACGGTGAGGTCGATGCGCGAATGGCGCGCGAACAGTTCGAGCATATGGTCGAGAAAGCCGACGCCGGTCGCAATCGTGGCGGACCCCGCGCCGTCGAGGTCAAGCGTGATCTCGACGTCGGTCTCTTTCGTAGTTCGCCGCACGGCGCCCTTGCGCATGAATGGTCTCTTTCCTTCGACTGTTGCGCCTTTTAGCAGGGCGTTCGTCGTTTCGCCACCGCAGCATCGACCGTCTCCCGCCCGCCCGCCACAGACGCCCACGATCCTTCCCCGCATTTGCATCGGGCGGAAACTGACCTTACATCTCGCGGACGCGAGGTCCCGATATTGATAAACGACAGCTCGGCCGGGCTCTGGCACGGCACTACCATCCTCACGGTCCGCAAGAACGGTATCGTCGCCGTCGGCGGCGACGGCCAGGTTTCGCTCGGCCAGACGGTGATCAAAGCGAACGCCAAAAAAGTGCGGCGGCTCGCCAAGAGCGACGTGATCGGCGGATTCGCTGGCGCGACAGCCGACGCCTTCACCCTGTTCGAGCGCCTCGAGGCGAAGCTCGAGCAGTATCCCGGCCAGCTCATGCGCGCCGCCGTCGAACTCGCCAAGGATTGGCGGACGGACCGTTATCTGCGCCGTCTCGAAGCGATGATGATCGTCGCCGACGCGCAGGTCTCACTCGTGCTGACCGGCACCGGCGACGTGCTCGAACCGGAGTCCGGGATCGTCGGCATCGGCTCGGGCGGCAATTTCGCGCTTGCGGCCGCGCGCGCTCTCTTCGACACCGAACTCGACGCGGAGACGATTGTCCGCAAGGCAATGGACATCGCCGCCGACATCTGCGTCTACACGAACCGAAACGTGATCGTTGAAACCCTGAAGAGCGCCTAGTCGGCCGGGGCCCTATGTACGAATTCCGCCCTCTGACCGTGGACGACCTGGCCCGGGTCAGGCAATGGCTGACCGCTTCGCATGTCGCGCAGTGGTGGGGGGATCCCGGCGAGCAGTTCGCGCTGGTCAGCGGTGATCTCGACCATCCTGACATGGCGCAGTTTATTGTTGAGTTGCACCGCCGCCCTTTTGCGTACCTTCAGTCCTATGACCTCACGGCGTGGGATAGCGGCTTCGGCCGGCAGCCGTGGGGGACGCGTGGCATTGATCAATTCATCGGCGAGCCAGACATGATCGGGCGCGGACACGGGTCGGCGTTCATTCGCGCGTTCGTCGCCCGGCTGATCGCGGACGGCGTGCCGCGCATCGTCACCGACCCAGACCCGGCCAATGGCCGCGCCGTGCGCGCCTATGAAAAAGCCGGTTTCTGCAAAGACCGGATCGTAGACACGCCGGATGGGCCCGCGCTTTTGATGGTTCGCAACGCATGACCGACTTCTCTCCCCGCGAAATCGTTTCCGAGCTCGACCGCTTTATCATCGGCCAGGGCGACGCCAAGCGCGCCGTCGCAATCGCGTTGCGCAACCGCTGGCGGCGCCTGCAGCTCGACGAGAAGCTGCGCGAAGAGGTCATGCCGAAGAACATTCTGATGATCGGCCCGACCGGCGTCGGCAAGACCGAGATTTCGCGCCGGCTCGCCAAGCTTGCGGGCGCGCCCTTCATCAAGGTCGAAGCGACCAAGTTCACCGAGGTCGGCTATGTCGGCCGCGATGTCGAGCAGATCGTGCGCGATCTCGTTGAGGTCGGCATCGCGCTCGCGCGCGAGAAGAAACGCAAAGAGGTGCAGGCGCGCGCGCATCTGGCCGCCGAGGACCGCGTCGTCGATGCGCTGGTTGGCGCGAGCGCGAGCGCTTCGACCAAGGACACGTTCCGCAAGAAGCTGCGGTCGGGCGAGCTTGACGACAAGGAGATCGAAATCGAGGTGCAGGCCACAGGCGGCGGAATGCCGCTGTTCGAGATTCCCGGAATGCCGGGCGCGCAAATGGGCGCAATCTCGATCGGCGATATTTTCGGCAAGCTTGGCGGCAGCCGCACCAAGACGCGCCGGGTCAACGTGAAGGAGTCCTACGAAATCCTGATCAATGAGGAGTCGGACAAGCTGCTCGACCAGGACCAGCTGGTGCAGGAAGCGATCAAGGCGGTCGAGAACAACGGCATCGTGTTCCTCGACGAGATCGACAAGATCGCCGGCCGCGAGGGGCGCGTCGGCGCCGACGTCTCGCGCGAAGGCGTGCAGCGCGATCTTCTGCCGCTGATCGAAGGCACCACCGTCTCGACCAAGCACGGCACGGTGAAGACCGACCATATTCTCTTCATCGCTTCGGGGGCGTTCCATCTCTCGAAGCCATCCGACCTGCTGCCCGAACTACAGGGCCGCCTTCCGATCCGCGTCGAATTGAAGCCGCTGACGCGCGACGACTTCCGGCGCATCCTCACCGAACCGGAAGCCTCCCTGATCAAGCAATATGTCGCGCTGCTCGCCACCGAAGGCGTCACGCTCGAATTTTCGCCCGACGCCATCGATGCGATCGCCGACGTCGCGGTCCAGGTCAATTCGACGGTCGAGAATATCGGCGCGCGGCGGCTGCAGACCGTCATGGAGCGCGTCCTCGACGACATCTCATTCACCGCCCCCGACAAGTCGGGCGAGACGGTGGCGATCGACGGCGCCTATGTCACGAGCCGCGTCGCCGACCTAGCCAAAAACGCCGATCTCAGCCGGTTCATCCTATAGCCGGACGATTCGACGCAGACGAAGCCGCTTTCGCTCTTTGCCGACATGCGCTTGATGTCCTGCGATGCAATATTGCGATGCTGCATTGCAAGGTGAGATTGTGGACGAACTGATTAGGGGGTACCGGCGATTCCGCTCGGAGCATTGGCCGCCGCAGCGGGAGCGATTCGAGCACCTGGCGAGCGGGCAGCAGCCGCACACCATGGTGATTACCTGCTCGGACAGCCGCGTCGACCCGAGCATGATTTTCGACGCCGGCCCAGGCGAAATGTTCATCGTTCGCAACGTGGCGAACCTGGTCCCGCCTTATGCGCCGGATTCCGCCTATCACGGCACCAGCGCCGCGCTCGAATTCGGCGTCCGCGCCCTGCAGGTGTCGCACCTTGTCGTGCTCGGCCATGCCCAGTGCGGCGGGGTGCGCGCGCTGCTCGAAGGCACGCCGCCCACCGTGAGCGATTTCGTCGGACAATGGATGCAAATCGCCGAGCCGGCCCGCCAGCGGGTCATGGCGTGCGGGCACGTGCATGACCGCCAGCTTGCCTGCGAGCACGAGGTCGTGCGCCTTTCGCTCGACAATCTCAAGACGTTCTGGTGGGTCCGCGAGGCGCTGGAAGCCGGCCGGCTCCGGTTGCACGGCTGCTATTTCGGCATCCGCAGCGGGGAGCTGGAAGTGCTTGGGCCGGATGGACAATTCGCGCCGGTGCCGGAGCGGAATTGAAAATACCATCTCCGCGGGCGTAGCCGGATGAAGGTCAGCAGGAGCAGCCGAGCTTCAACCGTCAGCCTTTACGGAGCCCTTATACCAAGGATCACGCCTCCGAACTCTCCACGTCGTCATGACCTAGCTTGACCCGGCAATTCATCTTGTCCTGGCAGAGAATGGATCACCGCGTCTCGGCGCTGCGCGCGGTAATGACGAAAACGTTTCACCCCAGGTTCAGCTCGGTGAAGAAGTCGTTGCCCTTGTCGTCGGTGACGATGAAGGCGGGGAAGTTCTCCACCTCGATGCGCCAGATCGCTTCCATGCCGAGCTCGGGATATTCGACGCACTCGACCTTCTTGATGCAGTGCTCGGCGAGATTGGCCGCCGCCCCGCCGATGGAGGCGAGATAGAAGCCGCCGTGCTTCTTGCACGCTTCGCGCACCGCCGCGGAGCGGTTGCCCTTCGCCACCATCACCATCGAGCCGCCGAGCGCCTGGAAATCGTGCACGAAGGAATCCATGCGCCCCGCCGTGGTCGGGCCGAACGAGCCTGACGCATAGCCTTCCGGCGTCTTCGCCGGCCCCGCGTAATAGACCGGATGGTTGAGGAAATAGTCGGGCAGGCCTTGGCCCTTCTCGACGCGCTCGCGCAGCTTGGCGTGCGCGAGGTCGCGCGCGACGATCATCGGGCCGGAGAGCGACAGCCGCGTCTTGATCGGGTGTCTGGTTAGCTCCGCCGTGATCTCCTGCATCGGCCGGTTGAGGTCGATCTTCACCACCTTTCCGCCGAGCTGCGTCTCGTCGATCTCCGGCAGGTACTGCGCCGGGTTGCGCTCCAGCTCCTCGAGATAGACGCCGTCGCGGGTGATCTTGCCCAGCGCCTGGCGGTCGGCCGAGCACGACACGCCAATCCCGATCGGCAGCGAGGCGCCATGGCGCGGCAGCCGCACGACGCGGACGTCGTGGCAAAAATATTTGCCGCCGAACTGCGCCCCGACGCCCGTCGCCTGCGTCATCTTGTGGACCTCGGCCTCCAGTTCGAGATCGCGGAAAGCGTGGCCGTCGGCCGCGCCTTGCGTCGGCAAGCCGTCGAGATATTTCACCGAGGCGAGCTTGACCGTCTTCATCGTGAGCTCGGCCGAGGCGCCGCCGATCACGATGGCGAGGTGATAGGGCGGGCAGGCGGCGGTGCCGAGGGTGAGGATTTTCTCCTTGAGGAAGGCGAGCATGCGGTCGCGCGTGAGCATCGACGGGGTCGCCTGGTAGAGGAACGATTTGTTGGCCGAGCCGCCGCCCTTGGCGATGAACAGGAACTTGTAGGCCTGGTCGTAGTCGCCCGCGCCCTCGGCGTAGAGCTCGATCTGGGCGGGGAGATTGTTCTTGGTGTTGGTTTCCTCGAAGGTCGAAAGCGGCGCGAGTTGCGAGTAGCGCAGGTTCTTCTTTTGATAGGCGTCGCGCGCGCCTTCGGCGAGGGCGGCTTCGTCGTTGCCGTCGGTCCAGACGAGCCGGCCCTTCTTGCCCATGATGATGGCGGTGCCGGTGTCCTGGCACATCGGCAGAATGCCGCCGGCGGCGATATTGGCGTTCTTCAGGAAGTCGTAGGCGACGAAGCGGTCGTTGTTGGAGGCCTCCGGGTCGTCGATGATCTTTCTGAGCTGCTTCAAATGGGCGGGGCGGAGGAAATGGTTGATGTCGGCGAAGGCGGTCTCGGCCAGGAGCCGCAGCGCTTCGCGGTCGACCACCAGAAACTCCTTGCCAAACGCTTTCTCGACGCGCACCCCTTCGCCCGTCAGTTTGCGGTAGGACGTCGTGTCTTTTTCCAGGGGAAACAACGGGTTGTACTGGAAGGGCGGGAGCGCGGACGGGTTGACTGGGGCGTTCATGGGAGGGTCCTGGCCTGACGCGGTGAACCGGAGGGCGTGCCGGATACGCGCCTTATAGGACGTTTAAACTGGCGTGGGGAGAGTGCGATTCGGCCTGGCGCCGACGTTGGCGAGCGCCGGGACAATCGCGCGGCAGGGGCACGACAGCCAATGCCCGATCGCGCTGATTGATGCGATCGCATCGCGTCTGTCCCGCGGCGAGCGTCCGTACTTGACGTGCGCCGGTTGGCCGTTACTTTCAGTCTGCAAAAGCAAGCGACCCTCTCGTCAGTTCATGAAGTCCATCCAGCTTCTCCAAGCAACAAACGTCATCTCGCGATACAAGCAGCGCCTCCAGCAGGATCTGGCGTTCAGCCTGCTTGTCGAGAACATCGCATACGACAAGCTTGTCGAGGTTCACTGGGTCGGCGAGGACGGGATTTGGCGCACTCTTCCTGCCGAGCATCGCGCCTCGGTCGAACTCGGGCCTGGAGCTCTGGTGCGCGCAGGCAGGCCTCCTTGCCTCCGACGACGAACCCCTGCCGGGCGATATCGAGTTCGCCTTGCGCTATCGGGTTCGCGGCCGGGAATTCTGGGACAACAATCGGTCGCGCAACTATTTTTCGAACGCCGACTCCGGCGTGCTGCTGCACCAGGACCTCCCGCTCCTCAATGTCGATTTCACCCCCGCCCTGAGCGCCGATCAACGTCACTATCCGGTCACGGTCGCCACGCGGCACTCGCTCCAGCCTCAGCGCGTCTGGATTTACTGGACGACGGACGACTGGCGCAGCACGCGGGTGACGCCCTGCTTCTTCCAGCGGATGTACTGGGACCGGTGGACGCGCAGCAACGCCCGCAACCCCAATCGCTATGACACGAGCATCTGGAGCGGCCAGCTCAAGATCGACGATGCGTATCGCATCCAGTACGTGATCGGCTGCGAAACGCCGGGCGGGACGATCTGGGACAACAACTTCGGCTGCAACTACATCAGCCGACGCCGGCGGCTCAAGATCCTCACCCTGAACCTGCATTGCTACCAGGAGGAAAACCAGGACGCCAAGTTCAGTCAAATCGCCAACGCCATCAACGATCTCGATATCGATATCGTCTGTCTTCAGGAGGTGGGCGAACCGTTGCGGAACGGCGGCGGGGACTGGAACGCGAATGCAGCCAAGATCATTCGCGACCGGCTGCGCCAACCCTACCACCTGCACACCGACTGGGCCCATATCGGTTTCGACCGCTTCCGCGAGGGCGTGGCCGTCCTAAGCAAATATGACTTCGTGACGACCGACGCCGGCTACGTGTCGGCCAGCCATGACGTCCACAGCATCAACTCCCGCAAGGTCGTCATGGTCCAAGTCGACGTGCCTTACATGGGTCTCGTGAACGTGTTTTCCGCGCATCTCAGTTGGCCGACCGGCGGCTTCTTCGAGCAGTTCGACCGTCTTCGCATGTGGGCGAATAACCGGCACGGCGGCAATGTGGCGGCGACGTTCCTGTGCGGCGACTTCAATATCAAAGCCGGGTCCGAGGGGTACCAGGCCGTCGTGCGGACCTCCGAGTATGACGATCAATATCTTGCCGTGACCTCACAGGACGCGTTTGAGCAGATCTTCCGGAAACAGTCGTCCAACATCGAGCATCTGGACAAGGACGGTCGCATCGATTTCATTTTCATGCAAAAGCGCAGCTCGTTGCAGGCCGTCGCCGCCCGGGAATTGTTTACAAACGGCGACTACGGTCGCGTTTCCGACCATACCGGCTACTGCGTCGAATTCGAACCGAGCTGACCGTTATCGCCGATGAAGTGTCGCCGTAACAAGCTGATCCCGAAGGCATCGTTGTCGAGCATCCGCACGCCCCACCCTTCGCGCCAAGCAGTCGGTCGGCCGCCATTGACGGCGCCTCAGCCGGCGCGCTGGTCCGACCATTGCATCGACCTTTAATCGCAGATGATCGATAAATCAGTTCGAGTCTCATTACATGTCTTATTCACTTACAATGCATCCCAAGCGACAAAGCCTGCGCTTTCGAAGCGACCCCCTCTTCTGCCTGAATGTTTCGAACCTTGGATAAAGAGACGCGATTATGCCGTTCGCTGAAAGATACGCATTGCCTATCGACGCTCGGCTCGCCACGAGCATCCCGCGCACGAACGACTTCAAGGAATTGTTTTTCGTCCGCTGGGCAAACATCTGGTTCAACGTCTTCTGGGGACATGACCTCAATCTGAAGGTCGTGTTAGGCGTCCATCGCTTCGATGGTCTCTGCGAGCGCTACATCGTCGACACCGATCCGCACGACGTACACTGGGATCGGCACAAGCGCGCCACCCGCGATTTCTACATCCATCCGTTCCCGGCCAAGCTGGGGCACATCGCGCGGGTCACCTTCTCGTACATCGCTCATCTCAACGAGCGCTCGATTCCGTCGCAGCAGGAATATGTGCTTTTCGACGAGTGGCATTTTCGCGAAGACCGCCCGCACCACCGCCAGATCACGATGGAAGGCTCGACGGTCAACGGGTACCGCACGCGAGAACTGGACGCCGGCGAACTGCAACGCGACGTGGACTGGTGCAATCACCATTTCGAGTCGCTACATCTCACGCCCAAGTTCACCAAAGGCCAGCCCTATCATCCTTATCACCCCAAACCTTATATTCACGAACGCATCGATGCGACGATCCACAAGCAGCATGAAAACCCGCATCGACGCCAGTCCATCAAGGTCTGCGTCGATTGCATCGACGATGCGGATTTCATCAACCATTTGATTCACGCCCATTGGAACGGCGTCAGGGTCCAGTGCATCGTCGACTGGCGCAAGATGACGCTGACCAACAGCGACAATTACATCCGGCTGAAGCGGTCCGGGATTGAGCTTCTGGGCGTCTTCTGCACGCCCAAGGATTCGCTGATCGAGGTCGCGCCGGATATGCACAACAAGTTCATCATTTTCGGCAGCGAGGACGTCATCATCGGCTCGTTCAACATCACCTTCGACCGCTGGTGGGCGAACTGGGAATTGGGCATGACGTTTCGCTCGCGTGGCGTCCGCCAGTTGTTCGACAACATCTTTCAGAGCGTGCGCGGCGGCGTGATCCAACGCTACGGCATCGACCCGTACAGCCACTTCAATTTGCTGTACACGTTCGGACGCCATGCCGCGCTGAGCGGGAGGAACTATCGCCCGCATCACGCCATCGTTTCCGAAATCCACCGCGCCAAGCATTCGATCAGGCTCGTGCTGTTCCTGATCGGCGAATTGCGCGGCGAGCACCATGACAGCGTGATCGATGCGCTCATTCACGCCCAGCGGCGGGGCGTCGACGTCAGGATCATCCTCAACGGCCATCTTGCGCGGCAAGGCAGTCCGGGACGAGAGCATCCCATGGCCGAAGAGCTGAAGCGCCCGCTGTTGCCGAGCATCGTGCGGCTGAAAGAGGCCGGAATCCCGGTCGCGCTCGGTTACGGTCAGCACGATATGGCGGTCCCGTATTCGCCGATCCATTCCAAGTACTGCGTGATCGACAACCATATCGTGTTGGAAGGAAGCTTTAACTGGTACAACGCCTCCGTCTTTTCCCACGACATCGTCATCTTCGCCGCCAACCAACACGTGGCCGAACCCTACCTGTTCGAGTTCGACCAGATTTTGCGGCGACTACGGGTTTTCTGGTGAACCTTGACGTCGACCTCGGGCGCCGGGCACGCGCCACGGCCCGCATTCGCCGGGCCACCGGACGATCCCGGCGCTGCCGCCGAGTGCCTATGAACGCTGTCGCCGCCCGTTGAGCGGTCGCCCTCCCGCGTGCGAGAGGACGAAGCAAGCACCGCGCTGAGCGATTTTCGCAGCGGCTGGAGCGAATTCCGTTCCATGGAATCGGAATTCGACTCTCGTTATCCTTTAGTGGTCACATTTTCTGCGGCGAACCGGTTTCCACTTCGCCGGAAAATGCTCTCTAGATGCCGCCGGCCGCCGCAGAGTGCGTGAGGCCTTGTCGCGGTCCCAGCACCACGACCGTCGCGCCCACCCTCACCCGGCTGTAGAGATCGATCACATCCTCATTGGTCAGGCGGATGCAGCCCGACGAAATACCGTGTCCGATCCATCCCGGCTGGTTCGTTCCGTGAATGCGATAGAGCGTGTCCTGGCCGTTGGCGTAGAGGTACATTGCGCGCGCGCCCATTGGATTGCGCGCGCCGCCTTCGACATAGCTCGGAAGCGGGCCTAGTCTCCGCCGCTCATTGTCGGTGGGCGTCCACCCCGGCCATTCCGCCTTGCGGCCGACGGTCACCACGCCCGACCAGGCTTGCGCATCCTCGCCCACGGCTGCGCCGTAGCGGATCGCCTTGCCCTTCGGCAGCACGAAATAGACGTAGCGTTGCGAGGTGTCGACCACGACGGTTCCGGGCGCCTCCCTCCGCGGAAAATCGACGACCTGGCGCTGATAGGCGGGCGAAATCCACGCCTGCTGATAGGGCGGATTTGCGAGTTGCTGCCGGTCGCGCGCCGTAAAATTGGCGTCGGGCACAATGCCGGAGTGAACACAGCCGGCCAGCGCCAGCCCGCTTAGTACCAATACCGCGCGCTTCAACAGCATGGTCGTTCCCGCCCCCCGACAGAACTCCTGCACGAAGCATGACTTTAACCGCGAGCGGTTGACAGCGCCTCACCTTTCTTAAACCGGGTTGACCTTTTTCCGGCGTCTGTTGCACGAACGCCACGATATGCACAGGCCGCGTTGCGTTCATGCCGCTCGAGCCGTCCGCAGCGTGCGTGCCTTGTCGGACGCTTGCAGATTTTTGCCCGCACGGACCGCTCTGCGATCCATCTCTCAAACGGGAGCGGGCCGAGGCCGCCGCCTAGCGGGCGAAGCGGGCGAATTCGGCCACCACGCGTTCATAAACGGCCCGTTTGAAGGGGATGATCAGGCCGGGAAGATTGGCGATCGGCTCCCAGCGCCACTCGACGAATTCCGGCTCGTGGCCGCCGCCCGGATCGGCGATGTCGATCTCGCTCTCGGCCCCGGCAAAGCGCAGCGCGTACCACTTCTGGGTCTGGCCGCGATAGCGGCCGCCCCAAGCATGGCCGATGAGATCCGACGGCAGGTCGTAGGACAGCCATTCGTCGATTTCGCCGAGTTTCTCGACCGAGCGGATATTGGTCTCCTCGTAAAGCTCGCGCAGCGCCGCGGGCCACGGGTCTTCGCCCTTGTCCACGCCGCCCTGGGGCATTTGCCAGACATGCGTTTCATCGACATGCTCAGGTCCGTCGATCCGCCGCCCGATAAAGGCAAGGCCATCGCGGTTGAGCACCATCACCCCGACGCAGGGGCGATAGGGGAGGCTTTCCTTACGAATTTCGGACGACATGTCGGGGGCTCGGTGCTGGTTTCGATGCGCGAACCACCGCCGCGCCCAGCGGCAGGCTGCTCGCCCTGGGGACGGGGATTTGGGAACTTATCTATTGAGGGGCGACAGGGCAAACTGGGCGGACGCCTGCGGTCGGGCTACGGCAGAGGCCGCAAAAGCAAACCCGCCGCCGCCCCGACGAGCCGACATGGACGAACCGAGGGACAACATCGAGCCGGACATCGAACTCGCCGACGACGAGGAGGAGCCGAGCCTCCCCGATCCGGCCGAGACCGAGTTTGATCTTGCCGCCGAGCCGGGCTCGCTCGGCGCTGGCCGCGCGACGATCGCCCGCCACGCGAAGCTCGCGCCGGCCGCCCCCGGCGTCTACCGCATGATCGCGGCGAGCGGCGACGTGCTCTATGTCGGCAAGGCGAAGAACATCAAGAAGCGCATTTTCGCCTATGTGCGCGAGGCCGGTCACACGGCGCGGATCGCGCGCATGATCGCCGCGACCGCCGCGCTCGAGTTCGTCACCACGGCGACCGAGACCGAGGCGCTGCTGCTCGAAGCGAACCTGATCAAGCGCCTGCGCCCGCGCTTCAACGTGCTGTTGCGCGACGACAAGTCGTTTCCGTACATCCTGATCACGCACGACCGGCTGCCGCCGCAGATTTGCAAGCATCGCGGAGCGCGCAACCGTGCGGGCGATTATTTCGGACCTTTCGCCGCGGCCTACGCCGTCAACCGCACCATCACCGCGCTTGAGCGCGCCTTCCTCCTGCGCTCGTGCTCGGACGCGGTCTATGAAAGCCGCACCCGGCCCTGCCTGCTGCACCAGATCAAACGCTGCTCGGCCCCGTGTACGGGCGAAATCTCGCATACCGACTACGCAAAGCTGGTCGAGGAAGCGAAGGCGTTCCTCTCCGGCAAGAGCCGCGCCGTCCGGGAGGAGCTCGCCGCGGAGATGGATCGAGCGGCGGCTGCGCTCGATTTCGAGCGCGCGGCGGTGCTGCGCGACCGCCTGGCCGCCTTATCGTTGGTGCAGGCGCACCAGGGGATCAACCCCCGCGGGATCGAGCAGGCCGACGTGTTCGCCGTGCACCAAGACGGCGGCCTCTCCTGTATCGAAGTGTTCTTCTTCCGCGCCGGCCAGAACTGGGGCAACCGCGCCTATTTTCCCAAGGCCGATCGCGCACTGCCGGCCGAAGCCGTGCTCGCATCGTTCCTGTCCCAGTTCTATGACGACAAGCCCTGCCCGCGGTTGATCCTCCTGTCGCACCGCCCCGAGGAGTGCGGCCTGCTCGCCGAAGCGCTTTCGCTTAAGAGCGGTCAGACGATCGAGATGCTCGTTCCCCGGCGCGGCGAGAAAAAAGAGCTGGTCGATCACGCCGCCGCCAATGCGCGCGAGGCGCTCGGGCGCAAGCTCGCGGAATCAAGTTCGCAAGCGCGGCTGCTCGCGGCGCTCGCCGCGACCTTCGGCCTGCCGCGCGTCCCGCGCCGGATCGAGGTCTACGACAACAGCCATATCCAAGGAACCAACCCGGTCGGGGCCATGATCGTCGCCGGCGCGGAGGGTTTCCAAAAAGGTCAGTACCGCAAGTTCAACATCCGCTCGACGACGCTCACGCCCGGCGACGACTACGCGATGATGCGCGAGGTTCTCACCCGCCGCTTCAAGCGGCTGTTGGCGGAAGCGCCGCGCCCTCCCGCCGAAGGGGCGGTCGGCTCGAACACCCTAAGCGACAGTGAGTCGGTAACCGACGAGAGTTGCACGAAAGCACCTCCCCCTGGAGGGGGGAGGTCGGTTGGCGAAGCGGACCGGGAGGGGGTGAACCCGGCAAATCCAAACAGCCTATCACCCCACTCCGGCGCGCCTAGCGCGCCGACCCTCCCCCTCCAGGGGAGGGTTGAAGACATCGACTCGGAGGCCCCGCCCTCCCCTTGGCCCGATCTCGTGCTGATCGACGGCGGACCGGGCCAGCTTGCCGCGGCGCGGGATATCCTGGCCGGGCTTGGCATCACCGATCTTCCCCTTCTCGCCATCGCCAAAGGCCCCGATCGCGACGCCGGCCACGAAACCTTCCACATGCCGGGGCGGGCCTCGTTCCGTCTCGCTCCGCGCGACCCGGTGCTCTATTTCGTCGAGCGATTGCGCGACGAAGCGCATCGCTTCGCGGTCGGCTCGCACCGGCAGCGGCGCAAACGCGATGTCCGCGAAGGCGGCCTGCAGGAGATTCCGGGCGTCGGGCCGGCGCGCAAACGCGCGCTGCTACGCCATTTTGGAACGCTCAAGGCAGTCGAGCGGGCCTCGCTCGCCGACCTTGCCCGAGTTCCCGGCGTGAGTTCCGAGACGGCGCGCCGGATTTATGATTATTTCCACGTGTCCGCGCGCTGAATGGACCTTTTAAAGGGCACTCGGCGCATGAGGGCTGTTGCCGATGGGCCTGAGCGGTTATCTTACCTCGATGGAAATCGCGACACCCACCACTGTGCGGCCGCGGACCTTGGCGCTGCCTAATGCGCTGACCTATGCGCGCATAGCCGCAGTGCCGCTGGTGGTCGCCTGTCTGTATTGGCAGGACATTCTTCAGGGCGGCATTTGGCTGCGCTGGGTTGCGCTCGCCCTCTTCATCATGGCGGCGGTGACCGACGTCCTCGACGGTTATTTCGCCCGCAGCTGGGGCCAGCAATCGAGCTTCGGTCGAATGCTCGATCCGATCGCCGACAAATTGCTGGTATCATCCTGCCTGCTGATGCTGGCCGCCGACGGAACCATCCGCGGCTGGTCCCTATGGGCGGCGATCGTCATTCTCTGCCGCGAAATTCTGGTTTCCGGGCTGCGCGAATATCTCGCCGAGCTGCAGGTCAGCGTTCCGGTGACGCGGCTCGCCAAGTGGAAGACCGCGCTGCAACTGGTCGCGGTCGGCTTCCTGCTCGCCGGCAATGCCGGCGACATGCTGATCGCCGAGGTGGTCGATATCGGCTTTCCGGCGGTGACCCTGATCGGGTTGTTGCTTCTTTGGCTGTCGGCCTTGCTGACGCTCTATACCGGCTATGATTATTTCCGCGCCGGCCTGCATCACCTGACCGACGACCATTTCTGAGCGAGGACTGCCCGTGAAGGTTCTCTACTTCGCCTGGGTGCGGGAGCGCATCGGAAAAGCGGAGGAGGCGGTCGACCCGCCGCCGGGCGTCGCAACCGTGGGCGAACTGATGGCGTGGCTCGCGGGACGCGGCGAGGAATATGCGCTATGCGTTCGAGCATCCGAATGTCATCCGCGCGGCGATCGACCGCGCGCATGCGCAACCGGACGCAGAGATCGCCGGCGCGCGCGAGATCGCCTTCTTCCCGCCAATGACCGGGGGTTAGGAGCGAAGCGGCATGGCGACGATCCGCCTGCAACGCGAGGACTTTGACGCTGCGGCCGAAACCGAGGCGTTGACGCGCGGGCGGACCGATGTCGGCGCGGTGGTCGCCTTCACCGGCGTCTGCCGCGGCGCGGACGGCGGCGAGCGCATCGCCGCGATGACGCTCGAGCATTATCCGGGCATGGCGGAAGCCGAGATCGCGCGCCACGTCGCCGAGGCCGAACAGCGCTGGCCGCTGCTCGGCGTCACGGTGATTTATCGCGTCGGCCGTCTGGTTCCGGGCGACAAGATCGTACTGGTCGCGACGGCTGCGGCGCACCGCGGCGACGCGTTCGCGGCAGCCGAGTTCCTCATGGACTATCTGAAGACGCGCGCCCCGTTCTGGAAACAGGAGGAGCGGGCGGGCGCGACCTGCTGGATCGCCGCAAAGGAAGCCGACGACGACGCGGCGGGGCGGTGGAGGGCGCCGCCCGCGTCCCGCGATGCCGCCGAGTAGGCGCCATACCCACGACGACAACCGACTGCCGCGAGGATACCCATGGCTCGTATGGCTCGTACCACGGCCGCGCTCGCCTTCGCAGCGCTGATTGCGCAAGCCGCGCTGTCCACGCCCGCGGCGGTGGCCGCCAGCGCCGCCTATTATCCGCTTCCTGCGGGCTCGGCGCCGCATGATGTGGCGCCCGCGCCGGACGGAACCGTGTGGTTCACCGGCCAACGCAAGGGTTTCCTCGGCCAACTCAACCCGAAAACGGGCCTGACCGACGAAATTCCCCTCGGTCCCGGCTCTTCACCACATGGCGTCATTGTCGGCCCCGATGGCGCCGCATGGGTCACGGACGGGGGCCAGAACGCGATCGTGCGGGTGGAGCCGTTCACGAAGCTCGTCAAACTGTACCCCCTCCCGAAGGAGTTTCCTGACGCCAATCTCAACACGGCCGCGTTCGACACGAAGGGGGTGCTGTGGTTCACCGGACAGAATGGCGTCTATGGCCGCCTCGATCCGGCGACCGGCAAGATCGAGGCATGGGCTGCGCCGAAGGGGCGCGGACCCTACGGCATCACGACGACCCCATCTGGCGACGTGTGGTACGCCTCCCTCGCCGGCGACCATATCGCGCGGATCGATACGGCGACCGGCGCCGTGACGGTGGTCGACCCGCCCAAGCCGGGCTCCGGCCCGCGCCGCATCTGGGCGGATTCCAAGGGCGCGCTGTGGGTGAGCCTGTGGCGCGCGGGCGGCCTCGGGCGCTACGACCCCGCCACCAAGAGCTGGAAGGTCTATCCCATGCCGAAGAGCACGACGGGCACCTATTCGGTCTATGTCGACGACAAGGACAGAGTGTGGGCGACCGACTGGCCGGCCAATGCGATCCAGCGTTTCGATCCGAAGACGGAGACGTTCGAGACCTTCGTCAGCGACAAGAAGGGCGCCGACGTGCGCCAGATGCTCGGCCGGCCCGGCGAAGCCTGGGCGGCGGAATCGGGGACGAACCGGCTCGCGGTGGTGCGGGACTGAGCGGGCGTGCGGTCGGTGTTCCTTTGCCGCTGTGCGCGCTGTCGACCGGGCCGCACCGGCACGGGAACGATAAGGCCTGACCGGCTACCCCTTAAGGCAAAGGTCTTTTTGATAAAGGTCAAAGCCGATCGCCTGGCAATCGGCCCTTTCCGATCTGTGAGAGCGGGTTTTGGGTCGGAGGGCAGATGAACGAAGCCACGGGCTCAGGCGGCGGACCCTATGGAGTGGCGCCCTCGGCTGCTTCGCTTGCCGCAGTCGCCGACATCTCCCCGAGCCGCCTCGCATTATCGGGGCATCCAAAAAATCTGAAGGGACTCATCGTCGGGGCGATCGGCGTCGTCTTCGGCGACATCGGCACGAGTCCCCTTTACGCGATCAAGGAAACCTTCGGCGGTCAACACGCGATGCCAGTCGAGCCGGAACGGGTGCTCGGCGTCGTCTCCCTGATGTTCTGGACCATCATGGCGCTGGTGACGCTGAAATATGTCGCGATCATCATGCGGGCCGACAATCGCGGCGAAGGGGGAAGCCTCGCGCTGCTCGCGCTCATCACCGATCTGACGAAGAATTCGCGCGCCACCTATTTCGTGACCATGCTCGGCATCTTCGCGGCCGCGCTGTTCTACGGCGACAGCATGATCACGCCCGCCATCTCGGTCCTCAGCGCGGTCGAAGGCCTCGACGTCGTCGCTCCGGAGCTCAAGCATTACGTGATGCCGATCACGATCGCCGTCCTGTGCGTTTTGTTCTGGATTCAGCGGCGCGGCACCGAACTCATCGGCGCGCTGTTCGGGCCGATCATGTGCGTGTGGTTTGTGACGCTTGCAGTGCTGGGCGTCGTCAACATCCTGCACGAGCCCGCCGTGCTGGCCGCGCTCAGCCCGGTCTATGGCGTAGAGCTGATCATTCGGCATCCGTGGGAAAGCTTTCTCGCCCTCGGGGCGATCTTTCTCGCCGTGACGGGCGGCGAAGCGCTGTACGCCGACATGGGCCATTTCGGACGCTATCCGATCCGGCTCGCCTGGTTCTTCCTCGTGCTGCCCGCGCTGGTGCTGAATTATTGCGGCCAGGCGGCCCTGCTTCTTCACGACCCGAGCAGCGTCGCCAATCCCTTTTACCTCCTCGCCCCCGACTGGGCGCTCATTCCGATGGTGGTGCTGGCCACAGCCGCGACCGTGATTGCGTCTCAGGCGGTGATCTCCGGCGCGTTCTCGGTCGCGCAACAGGCCGTTCAGCTCGGCTATCTTCCGCGCATGACGATTACCCACACGTCGTCCAGCGAGGCTGGCCAAATCTATGTCCCGTTCACGAACCTGACGCTCTTCATCGGCGTGATCGGATCGGTCCTGGTGTTCCAGTCGTCGAGCAATCTCGCCGCGGCCTACGGCATCGCCGTGTCCGGCACGATGATCATCAGCACGATCATGATCGGCTTCGTGGCGCTGCTCGTTTGGCGGTGGAGGCCGTGGGTCGCCTATCCGCTGCTCGGCGCGCTTCTGGCGATCGACGTCGTGTTCTTCGCATCCAACATCATCAAGATCGGACATGGCGGCTGGTTTGCGCTCGCCATCGCGATCGCCTCGTTCACGACGCTGACCACCTGGAAAAAAGGCCGCGAGCTGGTCCGCAAACAGCTCATCGCCAAGTCGGTGCCGCTTGACGTGGTGATCAAATCGCTTGGCCAACACATCGCCCGCGCGCGCGGCACCGCTGTCTTCATGACGGCGACGACCCAAGGCGTGCCGGCGGCGCTCCTGCATAATATCAAGCACAACCAGACCGTCCATGAACGCACCATTCTGACGACGGTGACGACGGCCGATGTGCCGTACGTGCCGGAAGGCCAGCGCATCACGTTGACTGATCTCGACAGCGGCTTCTACCGGCTGGTGATCCGCTACGGCTTCATGGAGACGCCGGACGTGCCGGCGGCGCTCGCCGACTGCCGTCCCTACGGGCTCGATTTCGACCTGATGAAGACGTCGTTCTTCTTGAGTTGGGAAACGATCGTGCCGAGCCTTTATCCCGGCATGGCGCGCTGGCGCGAACTCTTTTTCGCCTACATGGCGCTCAATGCGACCACGGCCATGAAGTTTTTCAAGATCCCCACCGAGCGGGTGGTGGAGCTGGGCACGCAGCTCGAGATTTGATGGAACGCCGAGGTCCGGGGGCGACCGGCCGTTCGTCAAGCCGCTCACAAGATCGAAGGCCGGATGAAGGCAGGGGCCGCACACCGCGGCCTGCCTTCCGGCCAATCGCCGTCACGCCGCCGCCGCCGCGCCCTTTGGCTGCACTTCGGCCTGATAGTCGTCCATCAACTGCTTGGTGATCTCGCCCGGCGTAAAGCGCCATGCGGCGATCTCCGACACCGGGGTCACCTCCGCCGCGCTGCCGGTGATGAAGCATTCCGAGAAATCGGCGAGCTCATCCGGCAAGATGCGGCGCTCGACCAGCTTGATCCCGCGCCGGTGCGCAAGCTCGATGACCGTCTGCCGCGTGATGCCGTCGAGGAAACAGTCGGCGATCGGGGTGTGAATCACGCCGTTTTTCACGAAGAAGATATTCGCGCCTGTGCACTCGGCGACGCGGCCCTGCCAGTCGAGCATCATGGCGTCGGCATAGCCCCGGCGCTCCGCCTGGTGCTTGGAGATGGTGCAGATCATGTACAGCCCTGACGCCTTCGCACGCGACGGCGCGGTGGCAGGATCTGGTCGGCGGTATTCTGCGAGATCGAGCCGGATGCCTTTGAGCCGCTCGGCCGGGTTGAAGTAGCTCGGCCATTGCCAGCTGGCGATGGCCAGGTGAATCGCGTTGTTCTGCGCGGACACACCCATCATCTCGGAGCCGCGCCAGGCCACCGGACGGATATAGGCGTCGCGCTGCCCGTTGCGTTCCAGCACCAGCCGCTTGGCGGCGTCAATTTCCGCCGCCGAATAGGGAATCTCGAAATCAAGCAGATTGGCCGAGCGCTTCAACCGCTCCGAATGCTGGGTCGACTTGAAGATCTGTCCGCCATAGGCCCGTTCGCCCTCGAACACGGCGCTCGCATAATGCAGGCCATGCGAAAGCACATGCAGCTTCGCATCCGACCACGGAATCAACTGGCCGTCGTACCAGATGAAGCCATCGAGTTGATCGAAGGGAACCGCCATGGCAATCCTCCCTGGAACTCCGCGGACCGGCTACGCCGAGCCCGCGTCTTGCGGCTTTTGCACCGCCGGCAGAGTCCCGATATGTTTGGCGCGATCATGAGAGCGCGCTTTCCGATGGCGACGCAACAGCCCGCGCGACCTCCGACCCGGCTCACTGGGAACCCGGTTCCCGGCGGAAATGCGACCAGACCGCAGATCGTAAAGCGGTTTCCCGCCGCCGAAACGAATGGCGTCGCCGCCGGAGCGTTTCGCCAGCTGCTAGAAATACGTAACAATCGAACCCAAATATGTCAACATGGCTGACATAAATTTAAAACCCGATCCGGCCCGTGCAACCGGCGCGCAGAGTGCCGACGGGCAGAACGCCGCGGTGAGCGCTCCGTCGGAACCGGTTTGGGACATTATCGAACTGGTTTTCTTCGCCTATCGGGATTTTGTCGGCGATCCCGACAGCGTGCTCGCCGCTTTTGGCTTCGGCCGGGCGCACCACCGCGTGCTGCATTTCGTCAACCGCAATCCCGGACTGAAAGTCGCCGAGCTCCTCGACATCCTGAAAATCACCAAGCAGTCGCTCGGGCGGGTGCTGAAGCAGCTGATCGATGAAGGCTATGTCGAGCAGCGCGAAGGCGCCGCCGACCGTCGCCAGCGTCTCCTGTTCGTCACGCCGAAAGGCGCGGCGCTGGCGATGAAGCTTGCGCGGCTGCAAAGCAAACGCATCGCCCGCGCCTTTTCCGAAATTGGCCCGGATGCGCACGCGGCGGCGCGGCGCTTCCTGATTGCCATGATCAATGCCGATGCGCGCAAGGATGTGCTTGAATTCATCAGTCGGCCAGGCCCCGGTCCCTGGCCGCGACCTTGATTGAGGAACGCGGCATGCCGGTCGCTCCTGTCGCTCTTCCCGATGACGCGCTACATCTTCTCGTCGTCGACGACGACCGGCGCATCCGCGATTTGCTGTCGCGCTACCTCAAGGCCGAGGGCTACCGCGTCACCACGGCCGAGAACGCGCAGGACGCCCGCGCCAAGCTTGCCGGCCTGAGCTTCGATCTCCTGATTCTTGACGTGATGATGCCGGGCGAGACCGGCTTAGACCTCGTCAAATCGATCCGCGCGACATCGACCGTGCCCATCCTGATGCTGACCGCTCTGGCGGAGAAGGAAGACCGGATCAGCGGGCTCGAGTTCGGCGCCGACGACTATGTGGCCAAGCCGTTCGAGCCGCGCGAGCTGTCGCTGCGGGTGGCCAGCATATTGCGGCGCGCCCAGCCGGCGCCGACGCCCGCGCCGGAGCAGGTGTGGTTCGGCCGTTTCGTGTTCGACAACCCGCGCGGCGAGCTGCGGCGCGGCGATGAGGTGGTGCACCTCACCGATCGCGAGCGCGAGATGCTCCGCATGCTGGCGGCGGCGCCCAACGAGACGGTTTCGCGCCTGGCGCTCGCCGGCAACGGCGCCGCCGCAGGCGAGCGCGCGGTCGACGTGCAGATCAACCGGCTCCGGCGGAAGATCGAGACCGACCCGGCCAACCCGCTCCTGATCCAGACGGTGCGGGGGATCGGCTATCGCCTGGTGGTGGCGACATGACGACCCTCGACATCGGTTTGTCGCATCTGCGCTCGGCTGCGGATCGGTTTGCCACCGTCTGGGATCGCATCGGCCGGTGGATCAAGAGCCTGATGCCCACCGGGCTCTATGCCCGCGCGGTGTTGATCATCATCGCGCCGATGGTCATTCTGCAATCGGTTGTCGCCTTCGTGTTCATGGAGCGCCACTGGAACACCGTCACGCGGCGGCTCTCGGCGGCGGTGACCCAGGACATCGCCGCCCTGATCGACGTCTACCAGAGCTTTCCGCAGGATGCGGATCAGGCGCAGCTTCCTCGGATCGGACAACGGCTCGGCCTGGTCGTCGACATCCTGCCGGGAACGGAGCTTCCCCCGATCGGTCCCAAGCCCTTCTTCTCATTGCTCGATCAGGCATTGTCGAAGGAAATCCGCAAGCAGATCCGGCGGCCGTTCTGGATCGACACCGTCGGACGCTCCGCGCTCGTCGAAATCCGCATCCAGCTCGACAACAGCGTCATCCGCGTGTTCGCGCCGCGCAGCGCAGCCTATGCTTCGAACTCGGAAATCTTCCTGTTTTGGATGCTGGGCACGTCGCTGGTGCTGATCACGGTCGCGATCCTTTTCCTGCGTAACCAAATCCGACCCATTCTGCGGCTGACCGAAGCGGTGGAGAATTTCGGCAAGGGACGCGACGTGCCGAGCTTCGGGCCGCGCGGCGCGCAGGAGGTGCGGCGCGCAGCGCTCGCCTTCATCGAAATGAAACGCCGGGTCGAGCGCGCGATCGAACAGCGCACCACCATGCTCGCCGGCGTCTCGCACGACCTGCGCACGGTGTTGACGCGATTCAAGCTGGAGCTCGCGCTGCTGGGCAACGGGCCTGAGCTCGATGCGCTGAAAAAGGATGTCGACGAGATGGGGCGCATGGTCGAGGCCTATCTCGCCTTTGCGCGCGGCGATTCCGGCGAACAGGCCGAACCGACGGACATGGCCGCCTTCCTCGACGAGCTGAAGGCCGACGCCGAACGGCACGGCCACCAAACCACCGTCGATTTCAATGGCTACCCGGTGGTGACCGTGCGCCCGCACGCGTTCAAGCGCTGCCTTGCCAATCTCGTCTCCAACGCCGCCCGCTTCGCCGGTGCGATCGCCATCAGCGGGCGGCGCGACCACCGCTGGCTCACCATCACGGTCGACGACGACGGGCCCGGCATTCCGATCAAGCTACGCGAAGAGGTGTTCAAGCCGTTTCTGCGGCTCGACGACTCGCGCAATCAGGACGAGGGCGCGGGCGGAACCGGGCTCGGGCTCGCCATCGCCCGCGACATCGCCCGCTCGCATGGCGGCGACATCTCGCTTGGCGACAGCCCGCTCGGCGGCCTGCGCGCGACCGTGCGCATTCCGGTGTGATTGCAGCGAAGCAGATACTGAACTGGCTTGAGGACACGTCGAAGCCGTATCCTGGCGACCGGAAGCGTCGCCTCTTGCGCAATCTCAACTCTATTTCGCGCGGCGCTTGACGCTTAGTCAGCGATGCGAAAAAACCGCGGGCTTCTTGTCCGACCCGCTCGCAAGTCCGCGAACGAGAGGTGATAAAAATGGATGATGTCCTGCAGGTCCTCGGACACTTCGCGCCCGAAGCGAGGCAGCAAACTCTGATTTTTCTCGAATAGCTCGAAAAATTCCCGCGGTGTGAGACCTTGGCTTGACGCGATATTCTTCAGAAGCTCATCTCGCATGGGAACATGGGAGAATGCCCGGGGAGAGGCTCATGACGAAGATACTGAACAGCGTCATGTGGTCCGTCGTCTCTTTGAATAGTGCAGCGTAGTTCGCAATTGCTATAAAGAGAGTCATGACGTTGAGCATCATGATGTCGTGGACCGGGAGCTCGGCCGACGAATCCTCACGGGCATGCTTCAGGTAGTTGTACGTCTCGCGGTGACGCTTGAAGAACTCTTTTCGATACTCGTCCTTGATGTATAGCTTCCAATCAGTGCGCGGGTATTCTCCGCGGCTCTTGGAAATGTCGAGAATCATTTTGTCGGCCGAATGCACGATGAGGTGGACCGCAAACGGATCTTCCTTTTTCATGATGAGCCTGATGCCGGAGTGCAAAAGGTGGCGGATTGCCTCCTGCTTGCTGATATGTCGGCGCGGCGGGGCGCGCCCTTCATCAAAATCGCTAGCCTTGCTCATTTGGGTCTCTGCGAATCGGAATATTCGGGGGATGGCCTGTCATATTCAAAGAAACGCAGACACATCAAAGCCGCCATTCAAGGGCGTTTTCTTTGTAAGCTACTGACTTTTTTAGGAAAATCTGGAGCGGGCGATGGGATTCGAACCCACGACCCCAACCTTGGCAACGTCCTTAGCCGGCTTTCGCCAAAAGTATCCTTTCGCGCGCCGTTGTGCGCTAAAGCATTATCATAAAAGGGTTTTTGTTGCCTGCAGTCTACGCTCACCTATCCTGCACCGAACCGGCGATTTTCCTTGTTGTGCTTCCTCCCTGCTTCCCCGGCCCCCACCCGGAAAGCCGGGGAAGCAGAATGGGAACTAAACTAAAATCGAACGACAGGAGCAGGAACAGACATGGCCAAGATTACGAAACGCACCGTCGATGCGCTCGAACCACAAGCTGGCCGAGACGTGTTCGCATGGGACTCTGAGCTGAGAGGCTTCGGTGTTCGGGTCAAGCCTTCCGGGGTGAAGACCTTGCTCATCCAGTATCGAAATGCCGAGGGGCGGACCCGCCGTCTCGTGCTGGGGCAGTACGGCGCGCTGACACCCAAGGTAGCGCGCGACCTAGCGCGCAAGAAACTCACCGCCGTGGCCGAGGGCAAAGACCCGTCGGCGGAACGCCACGCTGCAAGAACCGGGATAACAGTGAGTGAAGTTTGCGATTGGTATCTCGAGGAAGCCGAAGCGGGCCGAATCCTGGGTCGCAATCGCCGCCCGATCAAAGCATCAACGCTCCAGATGGACCGGAGCCGGATCGAGACACACATCAAGCCGTTGTTGGGGTCTTGCAGAGTAACCGGTCTCACCCTGCGTAATATCGAGGGCATGCAGGCCGACATCGTAGCCGGCAAAACGGCTCGCGGCCGGAAGGGGCGCGGTGGACAAGCGACAGGCGGTGCCGGCGTCGCAGGTCGAACAGTTGGAACCTTACGTAGCCTGCTCGGTCACGCCGCTCGCTTCGGTATCATTTCGAGAAATCCAGCCGAGGGTGTTCGACAAATTGCCGGCGAAAAGAGACGGCGCCGCTTGAGCGATGACGAAGTCCGTCGTCTCGGTCAGGTGATGCGTGAAGCGGCGGCTGAAGGAGAGCATCCAACCGGATTGGCGGCGATCCGGCTGATGCTGTTAACGGGATTTCGAAGGATGGAAGCCCTGGGACTGCAGCGGCCGTGGTTTAGCCGAGATGACCACTGCATCCGTTTCCCAGATACGAAAAGTGGCGCACAACTCCGCGTACTTGGCGAGGCTGCGATGGATTGCATTGAGGCCCAGCCGGCTCGTGATGGTTCACCTTTCGTGTTTCCTGGTGATGGGGGAGATGGCCACTTCATCGGTGTTGCTCGTGTCCTCGATCGTGTCTGTGTGAAAGCAAAGCTGAAGAACGTGACACCGCATGTTCTACGGCATACGTTCGCCAGCGTTGCAGGCGACCTTGCGTTTTCTGAGCTGACGATTGCCGGATTGCTTGGCCATTCTGCACGCGGTGTTACACAAGGCTATGTGCACTTGGATACGGCGCTGATTGTTGCGGCCGATCGCGTTTCTGCGGAAATCAGACAAATGCTTGACGGTGCAGCGGCCAACCAGCATTGGAAAACCCCGCCCAAAGAGCATGTTAACCCGGATCATGCATCACATGACGCTTTTTTGCACGTCAGGCGAGCTGACGCGCGCCGTCGTTCCGTCCGGCGGGATCGGTGTAGGCAACTCGTGATGCTGCGCGTTCGGGGTTGATCTGCCATGTCGGCGGCTCGGCGGGGCACACGGCCCCGCGGCCTATGGGCCGGACGGCATGAGGCCGAGGGCGACGGTGCGGAACAGCGCGCCCGCCGGGCAGCTCGTCGGCAGATGAACGCGGATGCGGGCGAGATGCTCGATCACGCGCGCGCCGATCTTGATCAGTCGTTCCCGGATGGTCGCGAACTCGCACTTGGCGAGCGGATTGCTCCGCGGGATCGCGGCGCGCACGCCATGCATCAGCCAGAACGCGGCGGTGTGGAGGACGAGCCGCACCTGATTGGCGGTCGCGCTGTGACACGACATGCGATCCGACGCCAACTGGGCCTTGTGCAGCTTGATCAGGTTCTCCATCTGGCCGCGCTGGCAATAGACATTCTCGTAAAGATGCCGCGCCGAGCCCTTGAGCGAGGTCACGACGTAGCGGATGTCGACCTCCTGGCGCATGCCGGTCTCTCCAGCGACCGGCTGCAGCGAGCACTCGAGCCGCGCCACGACCTTGCGCGGCCGTCTCCAGCTGCCGGCCTGGTACAGGAAACTCACATAGGTGCGCAGCTTCGCCTTGCTGCTCATCGCATGATAAAAGCGCAGATTGACCGCGGTCTCCGCTGCCAGGGCGTCGAGCACGGCATTGCCGGCAAGGCCAAAAATGTAGTCCGCGCCGTGCTCTTCCGCCCAGTCCATCGCCTCGACCCGGCCATAATGGCTGTCGCCGCGCCAGACAATGCGGGTCTTCGGCCAATGACGGCGCAGGCGCTTGGTCACATGCTTGATGACGGTGCGCACCTCGCTGCCCTTGGGGGTGCGCGCCGGGCGCAGGATCGCCGCCACCGGCGCGCCGCTAGCCACGTGATAGATGTGCATCGACGCAAAACCACGCTCGTCGTGATGCGCGTTCCAAAACGCAAGCTGCTGGCCGCCATGCGCCGCGCAGAACGTGTCGTCGATGTCGAGCACCTCCACCTTGCCCGGCTTCACCGTCGCGCCGAACTGATCAAGCAGAGCCGCAGACAGCCGCCCCGCCTCGGTCCTGCTCGGCGCATTCTCCAGGCGAGAGATGGTCGATTGCGACGCCAGCGGCGCCCCGGTTTGCGGACAGCGGCCAACCGCGACCTTCATCAAAGGATCATGCCGCAGCCGGTCGAGGTCGATGGCGTCCTCGTAGCCGCACGCAATCGCCGACGCGCGCGCCATCACCATCTCGAACATCGCGTGCCGCACCCGGTCCGGATCGCGCCGGTCCGGCATCGCCTCCGCAAGCCGCCGGCACACCCCGAGCCGGCGCTCCGCCTCTCGCAACAGCAGCAGACCACCATCCGACGACTGATGGCCGCCGGCAAAATCAACTGTGAGTTTCTTGCGCTGGACCGATGGAAGCTCAAAGGGAAGCAGCGTATCGTCGTTCATGGCGGCTGTGGCGCAGGGCTGATCCAAATCGCAATTCGTGAACGCCGATTTGCACTTTTCACAGGTCTCTAATTCCTCAGTCGTGCATAATCCGGGTTAAGGGGAACCTCGAACTATTGGGTTTTCTCGCGCAGCGGTGAGCTGATGTGGCGCGGGATTCGCTTTCATTGACCGCTGCGCCGTTGACCGCTGCGCCGCTGCGGAGCTTGCTGTGTCCTTCCTCGCGCCGGTTTTCGAACACTTTGGGCGGATTCCGGCTCATGCGGCGGCCATTCGTTCGAGCGTCGCCAGCCGGCAGATGTTGTAGACAAGGTTTTGCAGGCCGATCTTGACGCGCGCCCGCACGATCCCGATCGTGCGCGCGAGGCGGCCGCCGGGCGCGGTCTCCTGCTTGCCGAACACATGTTCGATGCGGGCGCGAATGGGGCTCTTCGCCCGGTTCGCAGCCATGGCCTTCGACAGTGGACGGCCACGCGTGCCGCGCACGCAGATGCGACTGCGAAAACCTCGCGCGGCAAGCTTCTCCTCGGCTTCCGCCGACCGATAGGCGCTGTCGGCGAACACGTCCTTGCTGGTGTTGGCCTTATCCAGCAGCGTCTCCAGCACGCGGCTGTCGTGCACCGCCGCGTCGGTCACCTCGTAATCCCGGATCAGCTTGTGGGTCTTGTCGGCGTTCACGTGGTTCTTGTAACCGAAAAAGCTCTTGCCGTGTTTCTTGGTCCAGCGCGCGTCTTTGTCTTTCTGCCGGTTCTTCGCCGGCTTGTCCTCCCACGTCGCCGGCGTCTCGCCGCGCTTCGGAACCGGCACGATCGTGGCGTCCACCATCTGGCCGCCGCGGGCGATGTACCCCTTCGCATTCAGATGCTGGTTGAACCACCCGAACAGCTTCTCGACTAATACATCCCATACATGAGGTTGCTGCTCTCCGGCGGGAAGGCAACGCTTCTCGCTGGTGATTCCACTGGGATGGAAGGAGAGCAGCGATGGCTATAGTTTGCAGGGTTGGACGTTGGTTTCAAGCGGACGGCGCTGTGCGTGATCGCCAAGGCCGGCGCGGTTGTGTGGCGGGGGATTGTTGATACGCACCCGGAGATGATTGCGGGGGCGCTGCGGCGCTGGCGCAAAGAGCTGTCGAAGGTGGGTTTGGAGAGCGGATCGTTGTCGCCTTGGCTAGCGCGCGAGCTTATGGGGCGCGGCTTGCCGGTGGTGTGCATGGACGCGCGGCGTGCGGCGGATGCGATGAAGACGCGGCGTGTGAAGTCGGACACGGCGGACGCGCTGGCGCTGGCGGAGATGCTGCGGACGGGCTTCTACAGCGCGGTGCATGTGAAGAGCGAGGCGAGCCATCGGCTGAAGGCGTTGCGGGGCGCGCGCGGCCAGTTGGTGCGGACGAAGCGTTCGCTCGGCAACCAGGTGCGCGGGCTGTTGCGGCCGTTCGGGATTAGGCTGCCATCGCGGCAGGGGACGAAGAGGTTTGATGCGGCGGTGCATGAAGCGGTGCGGCACGATGCGGTTCTGTCGGCGAGCGTGACGGCGCTGTTAGAGGCGCTGGCGGCGGTGGAGGGCCAGATCGCGCGGCTCGACGAACGGCTGAAGGAGCTGGCGCGGCGATCGCAAGTGTGCTGGCGGTTGATGAGCGTTCCGGGCGTCGGCGAAGCAGCTTCATAGTGCCCACTATCAGGTACGTGAAGCGATTATCCGTTATGAATTTCATCCGCGTTGTGGCGAAACGGTCATTGTCGTTGGGCGGAATCGTCACGGCGACGAAGTCAGTCTGACCATCCGGCAACCCGACGGTACATTCGCGCAGCTCCCAATCTGGATGACGGAGGATCGGGCGGCAGCGATGACGGTAAGGGAGAGGCCGCGCCTCTCGCTGGCGTGCCTGCGCGAACTCCGCCGTGAACTCGATGCCTGTCAAAGTTTGCTGCGCGACGACTCACGTCGCGCAGGAGACGAGCATGCCGCAGCCGAACCATTGCCATCCCGACCTCTTCGCGCTCGACGATTCACTGGTGCCTCTGGCAGAAGCCGAGCGAAAGAAGCTACTGCCCCTGGTCAGCGCGCTCCTGGCGGAGACTCTTGCAGTCACCCTGGCGATGGAGGCAAGCGATGACGAAGATCACGCCTGACCATCTGGCACGTGGTGCGTTCATCTACATCCGGCAATCGACCGCCGACCAGCTTGCCAACAATCAAGAGAGCCGGCTACGTCAATATGGACTGGCCGATCGTGCTCGCGTTCTTGGTTGGACGGACGTGAGAGTTATCGATGACGATCTTGGTCGCTCGGGTTCGGGCGTCAGCCGTCCGGGCTTCGAGCGACTGCTTGCCGCGATCTGTGAGGGCCATGTGGGTGCGGTGTTTGCCATCGAGGCATCGCGTTTGGCCCGCAATGGGCGTGACTGGCACACGTTGATCGAATTCTGCGGTCTGGTCGGCACGTTGATCGTCGATGAGGACGGCATCTATGAACCACGTCATCCAAACGATCGGCTGCTCTGGGTATGAAAGGCACGATGAGTGAGCTCGAATTGTCGATCCTGCGAGCCCGCTCCATGGAAGCTTTGAAGCAGAAAGCGCGGCGGGGGGAACTCTTTTTCACAGTAGCGGTCGGTTACGTGAAAGTGGGCCGCGACAAAATCGAAATGGATCCTGATTTGCGTGTGCGCGAGGCGATCAGGTTGGTCTTCACCCGTTTTGCCGAGATGCAAAGCATACGTCAGGTGTTTTTGTCACTTCGAGCCGAGCGGATCACGCTGCCCTACAGCAATAATAAGAGCCCAGGGCAACCTCAGATTCTGTGGAAGCTGCCGGTCTATGCAACGGTGAATAATTTCCTCACCAACCCCGTTTATGCGGGCGCCTATGCTTTTGGCCGGTCGCACGCGTCAAGACGAGCCGCAAAAGTCCGCCGTCACCAGATCCGGATCAGCAGACCCTTATGTTTCAATAACCTAGCGAGATGGGCATTATGTCGTGGGATCGGGGCCGATTGTGGCGCTCGCCTTCATGGCGGCGATCGAGGATGTCGGGCGGTTCCGGCGGATGCGCGATATCGGGGGCTATCTCGGGCTGACGCCGAGGCGCTATCAGTCGGGCGAGACCGACGTCATGCTGGGCATCTCGCGGCAAGGCGACGCGATGGCGCGGCATTATAATAAGGGCCCCTTACCGAGCGATTACAGGCGATCGGCCGGTCGTTCGGTCGAACGCTGGTTGGCTTCCCGCGTTCGTACGGCTTGAGCTTTGCCAAGACCGCTTTCCTTCAGGACCAAGTGGGCATGCAGGTAGGATTAAGTCGTCTCGATCAATTCATTACCGAGCCACGGCGCGATAAGATCACGGAGCAATCGACGCACACCTGCAGCAGCTCCATCGCAGTGCTATCCCTGAGTACGTAAGGCCCGCTTGGACGTCAACGATGGACATCTCTCGCGGGCGACACGCGCATGTTTGCCCAGCAGAGACTGGACGCTGTCGGCGCTGAGCCGTTCGGCGCGCATCGTTCCTTCCGGCCTTTACCGACGCTCGTCCCGCAGATGCCGCCATTGCGAGCCGGACAGCGCGATCCACAGCATGCCCTCAAAATAACAGTGGTTGTCATGCGACGGCCGCGCCCAGCGCCCTCTTTCTGAAGGAAGCAAAGGCCGAATAATCGCCCACTCCCCATCTGTCACCCCGGTCCGCTCGCCCAAGGCCCGCATCTCCCATAAGATGCAGCCTTTCCTTTTCCAGCTTACCCAGTCGGGAACCTTTGCCGACTCGCTCAGCGAAGTGCGGGAGGCGCGCGTACGGTACAGGCAATAGCATTAACGTACCTCTTCACTCCAAAAAAAAAGGCAGCATCCTCGAGCGCCTGTCGCCCCAGCGTGCTCCGGAGGTCCGGGTCAGCGCGGAGGGCGATGAGTTTTGAGCTCGCATCGTGAATATCTGGATCGGCCCAGCTGAGCTCACCTAGATCATATACGCCCTGCGGGTCAGCCACTGGAACAGGCGTCCACCGCACCGGCATCCCGTTCGAACTGTTGAGAAAATCAAGGTTCCCGGACCAATCTGTTGCAATCACTGGTAGACCGCGTAACATTGCTTCCGCGATGACCAACCCGAACCCTTCAGAACGATGCAACGACAAAACGACATCACTCATCTCATAAAGCGCATTCATTTCCTCGGCGCTGAAACGACGCGTCACTAGCTCAATATTGTTAAATCCCTCTATTGCCGAAAGTAATGATTTGAAACCAGCTTTATAGAGTTGAGAATTGCTAACCTTGATGATGAGACGAGTGCTAGGATTATCGCCAAAGGCGGAGCTAAACGCTTTAACAGCAGCAAGGGGATTTTTGCGCGTAAAACCAGACGCCATATTGAAGATAACCAACACAGTAAAACGACGATTTGCATCTATTTTTTTCACTACTGCTTTCGTGCAGGGCACACTCAGTGCGACGGGATGGTGAACAATTCGCAAAGGCTTGTCGAATCCACCTTTTAGCAAGGCTTGCGCCACAAAACGACTGGGCACCCAGACTTCGTGCACGAAGCGGTAGCCTATCCGCCAAATTTTAGGTACTTCGGGCAATTCCCAATGCCAATATCCAACAATCCATTTACCGCGTACTAAACGACGCCCGAGAAGCCATAAAGCAAATGGGACCCATGGGGCATTGATGTGCAGAATTAGAGTGCCAGTGCCTTCTAGGTGTGATCCATCCTCAAACTCGAAATAGGTCATATCCTCGCTCTGCATCATGGGGGCTGAAAGATCGATTCCTGCGACCGCAACACCATTTGATCGCATCGCCTCGTAGCAGAGCCTTGCGGACGCACCCAGCCCAGAGCAAGTTCGAAGGTAACCGACGACAATGAAGGGACCAGAAAAACCATCAAGCACCTGGGTCGGCCTAAGTGTAATTGCTTGCGTGACCCACACAAGTAAAGAACGACGGAGGTTGCGCGGCAGTCGTTTCCAGATTAGTCGATGTATAAACTGGCGCATAAACTTCACATCCGAAAGTTTAGTGAATTGGCTCATCGCTCATCTTCGTCATGCGAATCTTGCTACACGATTTCGACCCGTGTTTCACCCCGGCACACGAGCCGGAATTTCCCTTGATTTTTTTCACGACCGTCCTATTTATATTTTCGCGCAGCGCCTCAAGACGATCTTCGCTTTCAGCGCCGCATCTGCCGTCGCGTCTTCTTCGTCATCGTCCGCTCCGTGTATCACGACAGAGCCAGCCTCATGCAACCGGTCCTAAAATTGGAGTCCATTTCAATTTACCACACATACACACGTGTTCCGTAACTGACGGACGATTTACAAATCGGCGCCGAACCTGCGAGTTTGCGCCGATGGCGTTGGCGTCACGGCGGCGGCATATCCCAAAGCCGGATGGTCCCGACAGCGCCCGCTCGCGATTGCCGCCCTCGAGGACAAGATCGTCCAGCGGGCGGTGACCGCCGTGCTGAACGCAATCTACGAGGAAGACTTCCTCGGGTTCTCGTACGGGTTCCGACCGCAGCGCAGCCAGCATGATGCGCTGGACGCGCTTGTGGTCGGGCTCACACGCACGAAGGTGAACTACATTCTCGACGCCGACATCCGATCGTTCTTGGATGCTGTCTCATACTGCCCCCTGGTTCATGAAGTTCATGCGAACAGCTCGCCTTGCCGGGCTATCACCTTGATGCGGAGTCCTTTTTGGGCTCTGACGCACTTTTGGTGCCGTGGCATGTCATGCTGCGCCGATCAGCCGAGCCTGGAGGAGATCGATCTTTCCACGGCCGTACATCTGGCGTTTGACGAGCTTGAGCTTAGTGATTTGCCCCTCGGTCTGGCCGTTGGACCAGGGCAGGACGATGGCGGCGCGAACGGCGGCTTGGTCTTTGGCGATACCGCTCGCGAACGATGCCACAAGGCTTGCGCGTGCCTGTGCGATCCAAGAATCCAAGTCGGCGGACGCCGTTTTGCGAATCATGGCCTGGAAGAGCGCGACAAGTTCTCGCGCTTCGACCAAACGCGGCAGTCCGCTCTCGGTGGCAGCAATCGTGACCGTCTCCGCCTTCGAGAGCGTATCTCTCCCGATGGTCATCAACCGCGCGATCGTCCGCGCTGAGGGGATGCGCTGAAGGTTTTCGGCATCGGCTCGTTCGGCGCGCCGCCGGCGCGTCGCCCATTCGGTGACGACCCGGAGGGAACCGCGGAACCCTTGGCTCCTGAGACGCCGCCAAAGATCGGCGCCATTGCGGCAGCCAGATGACCACTGGGCATCCAGCCAGGGCAGATAAACGTCTAACGAGCTTTGCCGCACCCGGAACACATCGTGCCGTTCTCCCGGACGATCTGTCGGACGAGCTTGCGGCTATGCCCGAGGCGGCGGACGATTTCCTTGATCGGCACCCCCTCTTTGGCGAGAGCAAGAACGGCGGCGTTCGTTTCTTCGCGGCGGAGATAGCCTTCGTATTGAATGCGCTCGGCGGCTGTGAGTAGACGCGGGTCGATCGTCGTCGCGCCGATCGCGGCGCGGATCTGCCGCATCGATTTGCGCACCGCATCGAGGAATGCGCGGCTGGCGTTCTCCATGAGATGCCAGCGGTCGGCGACCTGGACGGCATGGGGAAGCGCCCGGGCGGCCGCTTCGCCGTATCCGCCTCCGCGGTCGCGTGCGATCACCGTGATCTCTTGATGCTGCGCAAGCCAGGCCGCCGTCGTGGCTTGTTCGCGCTCGGGCAGAAGCGTCACCGGCCGGCGTCGTTCAAGATCGCAGACGATGGTCCCGTAAGAGTGGTTACGCCGCCACGCCCAATCGTCAATGCCGATCACGGTCAAACGGTTCGACGGCAGGCGGTAGCGCCGACGAACAACGCGCAGCAAGGTGTCGTTGCTGACCGGAACCATCAGCCGCCGCGCAAAGCTTGCCGCCGGTCGGCCTCCCAGCGCCAGTCCGAGATGGTGGACAACGAAATCGAGTTTGGCCGTCCGTCTTGCAAAGACCGCAAGCACGGCATCGCCAAACCGCTCGGCAAAAATTCGCTGACGGCAAAGCACGGCGTCACAGCGAAAGCGGCGCGCCACAACGATCAGACGGACACGTCGCCCGGACAGCGGGAGATCGGCGACGCGGCGACAATAACGGCTATGGACCCGTCGGGACGCTCGGCCGCACGACGGGCAAATCCCAACCGTGTTTCGATGCCAATTGTGATGATAATGTTGGTTCCCTCGATCGTCACCCTATCAACCTTGAAACCCGGCGGCACAAGCTCGGACGGTCGAAGCCGCTGATCCATGGCGCTGATTCCTCCTAGAAAATAGCGCCAACCGAATCCCGGACTTCATCAAAAGTGAGTCAGAGCCCCTCTTGCATACGATTCACAATCGAGACCTTCGAGGCCGACCACGTGCGCGCCGGCGTGATCGCGCGATCGTCCTGTTCCTGGCGCGGCTCGGGCTGAGGGCAGGCGACGTTGCGCAACTCCATCTCGTCGACATCGAGTGGCAGACGGGCTCACTACGGGTCTCGGGCAAGTCGCGCTACGAAGTCCGCCTGCCGCTGCCGCAAGACGTCGGGGATGCGATTGCCGCCTATCTCGGGTGCCGGCCGTCCGCCTGCCGAGTGATTGGCCGGCGGCAGCTCGTGCCGGGCGTCTTCAACCCGGACATGCATTCATCGTGCCCTTGAGGTCGACATGCAGTTCGGTGATCTCGCCCTCGCTCAAGGTGACGATCTGCACGCCGGCGAAGCGCAGGTGCTTGAACAGCGTCGCCACGTCGGCCTGGTCGCGGCTCACACGGTCCAGAGCCTCGGCCAGCACGATCTCGAACCGGCCGCGCTGTGCGTCCTGCAACAGCGCCCGCACGCCCGGCCGCAGGATTACGCTGGCGCCGGAGATGCCCTTTCGTCAGAATGGGAAGCGTCTCGCTTCCTGATTATCCATTGGTGCTTGGCGAGCTTTTGCCGGGCCGGTTGAGGCGGGCTGTCAAGGCCGCAGCCGCGCCTTGCGCGGTAGCGCGAAGCGCCAGCCTTGACGCCCGACGCGGTCCGGCCTGCTTGCCGGCAAGCACCAATGGAAATCCACCGCGCCGCTCGGGCGGCGGGCCGAAGGATCATGCTTCGTCGGCCTTGCTTGCCTCGGGAGGCTCGTTGTCGTTGTCGGCGCTCTTGGCAAGCATCTGGGCGACGGAATCGAGAAAAACCTGAAACCGCTTCTCGCCCAGCGCTTTTGCATCCTCGCCGGGCGCGGGCAAGGCGGCGGCGTAGATTAGCTGGTGACGGATGAAGCGATAAAGGCTGTGGCCGATGACGACGCACTCGTCGTTGGTCTTGCTCACCTCGCGAGCAAGGCGGTCCAGCTTTGCGCCCAAGCGGTCTTCCGCTTGCGAAGCCGATCGCCGGTTCATATAGGCTTCAACCATCTCCAACAGCAGGTCGGATCGTGATCGTTTCTTGCTTTTTGCCATGGCGGTGAGGCGCCGGCTCATCTCGTCGGGAAGAAACAACTGGTGACGTGTCTTGCCGCGGATCATCGTTCAATCCTGATTCGAAGATGGTCGTGGCTGCACTCGGTGGCGCGGCCGTAGCCTAGAATACGCCTGGACAAATCCAAGCGTTAGAGACCTCATCTACGCTCTCCTACGCTTCCGCTGGACAAAGAGCTTCACAAGGACGGTCCGCTGCGTCCGCGGCCGATCGTCCAATCAAAATCGTCGCCACGCGGAATGCCTGAAACGGCGCGCCCAATGTGGCGCTCCAGCACCGGTCTCCAGGGGACCAGCGTGAATTCCAGCGATTTTTCGATCACGGCGAAGCGTCCGCTCGCCAAATCGACCGCTTGGCGATAGACGCCGTCGACGCTGACGCCGGGAATCGCGTCGACGAATCTCTTCCCGATCTGGGCGGAGAGTTGGTCTCCGACCTGCCGCAGTTCCCGTTGCTGGAGCACATTCAGGATATCCTTCCGGAAGAGGACATCGTTGCCGTCGCGCTGCATCAGCCCCTGCTCGATCAGCCATTGCTGCCGGCGTACCAACGCCTGGTGAACGTCGCGGCCGAAGCCGTGGTCGGCACGCTCATGATTCACCTCGCGGATGACCTGACGGTCAAGCCAGGTCGCCCCCTCCGCTCCGATCTGCCGCTCGATCGGCAAAGTGGATAGGGTCTCGATCGCGACGGGCCGCGCTTGTGCAAGTCGCTGCTCATAGTCCCTGACCCGGTCCAGGTGGTCGGGCGCGATCGTCCAGGTTCCATCCCGTTCCCGTTCGACAGCGCCGGTCGCGCGCCGGATCGCTTCCAGCTTGGCGGTCCTCCAGCCCGCGTTCGATGAACGCGTCGCGGTCCGCCTCGTCGGTGAAGGTCGAATAGAGCCGGCCCTCGCGGCCGACGCCCTCGCGCTCCAGGTAGCGCAGATGGGCCTGTATCCGCCGGCCTTTCCTTCGGCCTTCACGATCCGGACCTTCACCGTCACGCGACGGGGCCGCACGCGCGTGCCGGATCGTCGATCGAACGACCACCCCAAACCGCGCGGGAAGGTGGCGGCGATCTTCGCCCCTCGGCCGCGTGCGTTGAACCGGCCCGGCGACGGTGGTGGTAACGCCGACTGTACCGAAATTCGGGACAGGGTGCTCAGCAGCCGGCGCGGATTGCCGCCGGCGCGGGCGACGCGGCCCATCAGCGCCGTGCGCAGCGTCGTCGGGGTCCGAACCTTGTCACGCCGGGCGCGTCCCAGCCGCGGCTCGAAGCGGTCTTCGTCCTGTGCCATAATCGTCGAAATTGGGCAGTTAGGCGCACGCCGGCAAGTATCTCCCTCATAGGACCTTGAACTTGCGGGAGAAAGAAGGGCAGGGAAACGAACAGTCTCCCCAATTGCCCAAAGAGAGCGGCAGTATCTCTCTAAAAAGCTATGTGCAGACAAATACTTAAGTCAGAATGGCGTGCGAACGCAGTTCGCTTTATCTGGCCGACTCGCCCTGGTAAGCGTCCGAGTCCTGCACGTCTGTTCGATAGTGTGTTCTCGTTCCATTTCGGGTTCTCTACTGCTGTGGAGGATCTCCGGTGGCACCACATCGTTCCTTTGCAAAGGCCAACAACCCGTACTGGTCGAACCACGTCGCGACCTGGTACGCTGGCCATCAAGACGTCGAGGAATATTGCCGCCGACGCGATATTTCGACGAGATCGTTCATGTTGTGGGCGCGTCATCTGGTGAGCCCGGAAGATCTGCGCAAACGCAAGGCACGTCTGCGGAATTTGCGCCTGGAAAAGCTTGAACGACAGGGCAAGAAGGCGCGGTCGAAGCACAGAGGCCGCCGCGCTATCGTTACGGCGTGCGCACGGACAGCAAACCGATTGCTCTTCGGGCGTTCTGGAGCATGCATGTCGAAGCGATGAACTTCAGCGGCATGGGGCATGCCGAGTACGCCGCGGCGCTCGGTCTGTCGCCACATGCGCTGCGCATCTGGCGCGATCGCCTCGAAGATCCGGCGACGAAATGGACTGGCGAAGCCTGCTTCATCCGAGTGCCCGGGCTCAATTAAGCAGCGCTGCTAATTGCGCGCGGCGCACATACCGCTTGACAGAGCAAGCGGTGGACGGGCGGGCGGTCGAACCGGTGCCGCTTCACTGACGAGCAGAAGCGGGCGATGTTGCAAGAGACCGAGAAGCCTGGTGTAGCGGTGGCGGAGGTCTGTCGCCGCCATGGCATCGCCACCAGCCTGCTGTTCCGCTGGCGGGTCCAGTTCGGTCTGACCGCCCGAAATGCGCCGCAACTGGCGACGGTGGCGCTCGCCGACGGCGCGACGAATAAGGTGCCGGCGCTCGCGGCGTTGCGCGATCTCGTGCGGCCGCCGAACGGGATGACGACGTTCGAACTGGAAGATGGACGGCGCGTCTTTGCGCCGGCCGGCAGCAGTCCGGCGGAGGTGAAACGGCAGTTCGCCGGTAAGGAGAAGGCATCATGATCGTCGTCCCGGCAGGCGTGAAGGTGCACCTGGCGCTCGGCTATACCGATATGCGCAAGGGGGCTCGATGGACTTGCGACGCTGATCCAGGAACACCTGAAGAAGGATCCCTTCATATGTGTCGGGTGTGGATATGTGGCGGCGTGTTCCCGTAGCGCGTGATTCCGCGGCGATCGTGGGCTTTGCCGCCACATATTATCAGATACTGTCGAGCAGCTGCAGCACTGCATCTTTGGGCTGAAACCGCGCCGGTTGGTTGCCCGCAACACCCGCCTTGTGTAGTCCGTGTCGCATCATCTCGACGTCGGCCGCGGCGTAGCGATGCGTGGTGGCGACTTGCGAATGCCCCAACCAGGCCTGGATGGTCAGGAGATCCACCCCGGACTGCAGCAGCGTCATCGCGAGCGTGTGGCGCAGGACATGTGGCGAAATGGATTTACGCGCCAGTTCCGGCGTGTTCGCCGTAGCCGTGGCGACCGCCCGCCGCACGATGTGCGTCGCCCCGAAACGTGTCAGGCGCGCTCCATGTGTGCCGACGAAAAGCGATTTCGCCTCATGGCTTCCAAGGCCACGCTCGCTCATCAACGCCTGCAGCGCTTGCGAGATCCTCGGGGATCGGCACGATCCGTTCCTTGCGTCCCTTGCCGCGCAGGAGCACCTGTGGTCGCGGCCGATCGAGCTGAAGATCGCAGGCGTCGACCCCGAGCGCTTCGGAAACGCGCGCGCCGGTTCGCGCGAGGAAAAGTAGCAATGTCCGATCTCGACGGCCGCGGCGCGTTCGCTGGTCCGGCGCGTCAATCAGAGCATCAAGTTCCTGTCGGGCGAGGTGATGCGTCACCTCGGTGTGCGACTTCTTGACGGGGATAACGAGCACACGCTGCGCAATACCGAGCGACGCGGGATCGTTCGCCGCCACATGGTGGAAGAACGACCGGATCGCCGTGAGACGCGCATTGCGTGTCTGGATCGTGTTCTTCCGCTTCTTCTCGATCTCGTCCAGGAACGCGAGAACCAAGTCGCAGTCGAAATCCTCGACCGCCAATGCGACGGCTTGCGCCCGGTCTGTTCGGTGGCGAACAGGATCAGCATGCGCAAGGCATCGCGGTAGCTGGTGATCGTCGACGGGCTCGCGTTCCGCTGCTTGGCGAGCCGGTTGCGGAAGAACAACTCCAGCAGTGGCGCGAGCGAGGGATGCGCGCTCATGCGACACCTCCACCGACAAATGCGCGCTCGGCTGCCATGCCCAGCAGATCCGCCGTGCCGGTGACGTAATAGGCGGTATCGGTGTAGCGGGCGTGACCGAGGTAAGTCGCCAGCAAGGGCAACAGCGCTTGCACGTCGGCCTTCTCCCGATGCCAGACGGCAAGACGCGTGACGGCGAAACGGTGACGATAATTCCGCCAACGGAATTAACGGCATAATTCCGGCACCCGGATTATTCCGGCAACTGACGTGCAACGGATGTATTTCCCGGAGAATCGCGGGGTCGTGGGTACAAGATTGGCGGAATAATCAGAGCGTTTTCAGGAAGGCCAAAACACGATCGGTGGGCTGGTAGCGAGAGGCGCGAGCCCGCGTGGCCGTAGTCTTAGCCAACGCCTGCTCTTTGATCCGCATGTCGGCCTGTAGGTAAATCGACGTGGTTTGGACGTCTTCGTGGCCTAGCCAGAGAGCGATAACGGAACGATCGGCACCGTGATGAAGAAGGTTCATCGCGAGCGAGTGCCTCAAGGAATGGGGCGTGATGCGTTTTTTGTTCAGGGAGGGACAATGACGGCGAGCCACAACCAGGTGTTTGTTGAGCAGGTATTCCAAGCCGTCATGACCTAAGGCCTGGCCTCGTGTGGTTGGAAAGACCGGATCGGAAGCTTGCCCCTCACGTTCTCGCAGCCAACTGCGCAGCACTGCGACGGTCTCTTTGCGAAGCGGGGTGCACCGGCTTTTGCGTCCTTTGCCCAAGCACTGCACGTGCGCACCGCCGCTCAATGCGATGTTCTCACAGCGCAAGCCGGTGAGTTCTGCCGCGCGCAATCCGGTCTGCACGGCCAGCAGCAACAGGGCTCGATCGCGTCGTCCGCTCCAGGTGTTGAGATCCGGCGCGGCGAGCAGAGCTTCAATTTCGACCGGCGTGAGAAAGCAAATCGGTCGACGCACGTAGCGTTTACTTTGCATGGCGAGCACGCGTTGCGCCAAGGCGTTGTACTCCGGCGCATGCAACGAAACGTAGCGAAAGAACGAATGGAGGGCGGCGAGACGCACGTTGCGGCTGCGGGCGCTGTTATCGCGTTTTTGCTCAAGATGATCGAGAAAGGCGCCGAGGAACGGAGTGTCCAGATCCGGCATGGTCAACTGTGAAGGTGCTTTGTGTAGCCGCTGCTGTGCATATTGCATCAGCAAACGAAAGGTGTCGCGGTAGCTTGCGATGGTGTGGGGACTCGCCTGTCGCTGCCTCATCAGTCGATCCATGAAGAATGACTCCAACAGAGTGGGAAATTGGCTGGCTCCTTTCATGGACGACCCCTGCGTTCGGATCGCTCCACCCGCCGCAGCACGTAGCGCAGCAACTGCGGGGTCGCGGTGAGGTACCACTGCGTGTCAGTGACATGTGCGTGGCCTAAATACGCACTGAGCGCTGGCAGATGACGCTCGACATCGACCCCGCGGCGATGCCACTTGAGAAGCGTATTGATGGCCAGCCGGTGGCGTAACCCATGCAGACGGGGACCGTGCGAGTCACGTGGGCCGCGCAGGCCGATCTGGCGAGACACTTTGACAAACGTCCATCGCAGCGTGTCATACGTCACGCGGGTTCCACGATCGGAGAGGAAGAATCTGGAACTGCTCGGGGTCGGACACAAGCGATCTCGAAGTTTTGCGTAGCGTTGCAAAGCGTGTTGCGTGGAAGGATGCACGGGAACGTATCTTGTTTTGCCGAATTTGGTGTCCCGAATTGTCAGCACGCCGTTGATCAGATCCACGTCGCCGCGATCGAGACGCAATGCTTCGTTGGCCCGCAGGCCGCTGGCGGCGTATAAACCGAAAAGCGTGGCAAAGGTGTAGGGCCGCAAACCGATCGTAGACGGCAACTGCCGCGCCGCCTTGAGCAGACGGATGATCTCCTGGTCACTGTAGATGTAGGGCGCCACCCGACGGTACTGATGCGGAAGCAAATCAGGCGGCGGTACAACGGTGCGCGGATCGTTGGGGCGGCAGTACCGCGCGAAGCGGCGCACCATTCCTAGGCGGTTGGCCCACTGGGACGGTTGCGCATGGGCCGGCCGGGTTGCCCACTTCAAGGCCAGTTCGGTGGTGATGTAATCAGCGCGCGCGTGCTTGGCAAATTCGATAAATCGACGCAACAGGCGCCCTTCCAGAAGCAACTTGTATCCCAGAGCGCGACGCACGGCGAGATAGTCATCGAGCGCAGTTTGCAACGAACTCATGACGCACCTCCCATCCACGGAAGGGCAATACCGCGCAGGGCTTTGATATCGACCTTGGCGTAGATCTGGGTCGTCGTGGGTTGCCGGTGGCGAAGCAGTTGACCGATCTCACCCAGAGACGCACCTCGGCCCAGCATCTTGGTGGCCAGAGAATGTCGCAACAAATGCGCCCCTTTGAAATCGGGGTTCAATCCGGCGCGCTGGAGGGCGCGACGAACCACACAACAAATGGAGGTTTGGCGAAGGCCGCGGCGCGGGGCTTTCAGGCGGATAAAGACCTTGCGTGTCGAACACGTTGGACGAACCTGACGCAGATAGTGAACCAGAGCAGTGCCTACATCTTTAGGCAACGGCAATCGTTCCAATCGCTGGCCTTTGCCGCGCACGAGAATCTCGCCGCGCTCCCAGTCCAAGTCGTCCAAGGTCATGGCTAGCACTTCGCCGCCGCGCAACCCGAGGCGAGCCAAGAGCAGCAGGATTGCGTAATCACGCTGGCCGGACGCAGTGCTGCGATCGCAGCAACGCAGGAGTTGCTCGACCTGGTCTGACGGGAGCGACTTGGGTACTGACGCAATCGCCAGTGCGCCACCCCGAATAGGGCGGAGGCCAAGTCAGTCTTGGTGCTTCCGCGCTGGCACAAGAAGCGTAGGAACCAGCGCAGTGCCGTGACCATGAGCTTGGAATAGGTGCGGCTGCCCCGCGGAACTTGACGAAGAATCAACCGATGCAGGTGCTGCGGCTGCAGATCCTGAAGGCGAAGCGCCTTGTTCCCGAAATGCGCGGTTAAGACTCTTCGCACAATGGGCAAATAGCTGATCAATGTCG
>CAVRVX010000028.1:0-92677 GCA_963724735.1 uncultured Alphaproteobacteria bacterium | reverse complement strand
GATTTAGGCCGGGCGGAATGGCCGGCGGACCAAAGATAGACCAAAGATAGAAGCTGCTCGAAATAGAAAGAGCGGGACTTTCGCCCCGCTCCAATCGTTCAACCCGCTGGGCGTTTCGCCTTCGCCTTGTAGCGCGCCTTCGCAGCCTTAGTGACAGCGTCAAATTTCGACTCGGAGATGTTGTCGGCGATCGTCTCGCCAATATCGCTCGCGCTGTCCCGTTTCAGATCGAATAGCGATCCATCGCTGCGCTCGCGTAGCTTCTTAATCTCAGCTTCAGCCTTGGTGAGCTTCGCCGAAAGTTCTTGATTGCGAGAAGGCCCGCGTTCTTGGGCGACAAATTCAGCCGTCATGGATTCGGCGAGCTTCTTCATGATCCGCTGGCGCGCTGAGATCGGCGAGTTGAGTCCGAACGCTCCCCTGGCGTCATCGCGTCACGTATCTCGCGCAAGATTTGGATGTGCTCGGGATCGTCGTTAATCCACAACACCGCTGACAGGTGATGCATGTAGGTCTTGTCGTTGGTGTCGAAACCGTCCGCCCGATAGAGCGCGCTCAAGGCTTCGGCATAACGACGGCCCTCTGGCCGATTTGTGTGCGCGATCTTCATTGCTAGATGGCGACGGATGCGGAGGCCTGGGTAGAACTCCATCCACTCGTCGAGATGTGCTCCTGCGCCTAGTCTCTTGTACCGCTCGCGGTCGTGCTCTAGGACTTCGCGCTCGGAGATCGTAAGTTCAGATTGGAGCCTATCGCAGCAACTAAGATGACTGCACAAAAACTGGAGATCGGCAGCATTGATGCTGTTCTGCGGGTTGGAGATGGCCGCGGGTTCGTGGTCGAACGTCGGAATTACATTGGCAACCGAGAGAAGATCATCATCACCGCCGCGCATTGCCTTGAGCATGCGGTCCTCGCCGATGGAAACTCGGGTCTGCCGCCATGTCATCCGTGGCGCTATCTGCGGGAAGAAACCTATCCGGGATTGCTCGGCCTGCTAGGCGCTGTCCCTACAGTGTGGGCGACATGCCTGTTCGTGGACCCGATGGCCGACATCGCCGTGCTTGGTCACCCGACAACCAGGCGCTATGCGACGAAGCCGAAGCCTTCGATCAGCTGCTGGAGGACATAACGGCGCTGCCGGTAGCCGATGCGCCGGCTCAAGGCTTCGAGCTGCTGACCTTTGGTGATTGCCAGGTCAAGAAACCTACGGCCGGCGAAGGTGTCGCGCGTGTGCTTTCGCTCGACGGCCGCTGGCTGGAGGGACAGGTGTGCCACCGCGGCGGCCGGCTCGCTTTCACGCCGGGAAAACTCATCGCCAGCGGTATGTCAGGTTCGCCGATCGTCAACACGCAAGGCGAGGCAATCGGTGTGGTCTCGACGGAAGCCCTGAACCCGGTGATCACCTACGCCCTATCGGCCGGGCTCGTGTGCGCGATTGAGAATGATTTCTAGCGTGGCTGCAGGTCAATCATCATCGTCATCATGCTCGGCCGCGTGTATCCGGTCGCGTGTACGCCTATTGCCCTCTGCCATTTCGAGGCGGCGAAGGCGAACCGCTAGACGATCAATTTTGCGATCAAAAAGCTCGCGTTGTTCGGCGAGCAACCGGATGACATCGTCCAGCGTCGGCGCTTTCTTCGGCGATAGGCTTTGGATAATTCGCTCTACATCAGGGTCCATGTTTTCTAACTCTAGGGCATCCGCCGCGACCGCGCGTCATGCCTCGGACGGCCGCGACGGCGAGGCGGCTGCTAATAGCAGCCAATAGCAGCCGTGCATTTTGCCGCCGCCGCCTGGACCCGCGTAAGTTCAAGTGACGGCGGCTTGAGCGCCGCGTGAAGTGAGGAACACGCAGCACACTAGGAAACTTGACACCGCCGCTGCCCGGTTCGAGTTGTCTACGCATTGCACTGCGCCCCGATCGGAGCGGCGACGGCGAATTGCGCTACTTTGACAAAGCAATGGTCGCGCTGGCGCTCGCGCCGACGCTGGCGCAAGCACAGGCGACGCGCTCTGAGTCGTTCTATGACGCAGCTTCACCGGCAGCACCATCACGCGCGGGAACGCCTCATCATTCTACGACGGACGCGGACGGTTCGACGGCAGCGCGATCCGCCACCGCGATGGCGTCTCGTACTACGACGCGCGCGGCCACTTCATCGGCTCGCGCTCCCGCACGACGCAACCGCGATGAAAACGCCGAGGCAAACTAGACCGCTTGTCGAACGGAGCTAGCGCCAGTCGCCGCGTTTTGCAGCCTCTCATAGACCTCCCGCATGAGGTGATCCGAGGCAATTTGCGGAACTTGGGTCCTTCATGATGCGGTCGAAAATTTCCTCATTGCCTTCCATGCGTTCGATGAACATCCCTTCTACATGCGTTCGAACACGTGCTTGAAGTTGTCTAGCGTGTTGACCTTAGCCGCTGTCCTAAGGGTTTCGTTCTCCACCGCCTCTTCGGCGACCTGGTCGAAGAACAGCTGATCGGCCTGCGTGAAATCCGTACCGAAGCGGTCGTTCAGCTTGTCGACCAGCTCAGAGAGGGCGACCTGCTTGTCTTCGCCCTTTTGTTCCGACTTCGGTCGGGCCTTTGAGCGGGTCGGCCTCGCCATCCTCAAGATCGATGCTGCCCTCGCTGATTTTCTGGAGGCGGTAGTAGCGGAGCGAGACTTCGTCCTCCAGCTCGTAGCCCGGCTCCGGTTGACCGTCGCGGCAGCTTGAGAAGCAGGAAGCGGGCATAGGTGTAAAGCTTTTCCAGATCAGAGTCCTGATAGGGAATGATCTGGGCCAGGAATGCATAGAGGTTCCGGAAGCTGACCAGCTTGCCCTTGAAGGCGTCCTTTTCCTCATCTTCGAGCTTTCTCGAACCGTTCAACGGCCTTGTCGATGATTCCGTTTAGTTGCTTGTGCTCCCCTGCTGTCGGCTCTCGGCGCTTGCGGATACCAGATTTCACAGAAGGCTGTGACTTCGGCGGTGTCGATGACGGGCGAAGTTTCAAGCTCATGCTGGATTTCGTATAGCTGCTGCGCGTTGGGCATCTCGCCCGATTTCCGTCTCGCCATAGTAGGGCTTGAACGCTTTAAAGATGTCTTCGCGTTCATTGACGAAATCGAGCACGAAAGTATCGTCTTTTCCGGTTGCGCGGCGATTCAGGCGGGAGAGCGTTTGCACGGCCTGGACGCCATCAAGCCGCTTGTCCACATACATCGTGTGAACAGGGCTGGTCGAAGCCCGTTTGGTATTTCTCGGCGACGATCAGCACCTGATACTCTTCGGTCGCGAACTTCTCCGGCAGCTCGGTTTCCGGATCCCGCCATTCATGGCGACTTCGGTGAACTTCTTGTCCGGAATATCCGGATCGATCACCTCGCCGGAGAACGCCACCAAGGCCTTCAGGTCCGTGTAACCCTTTTCCGCGGACGTACTTGTCGATTTCCAGCTTGTAGCGGACGGCATGGAGGCGCGAGCCTGTCACCACCATCGCCTTCGCGCGGCCGCCGATTTTATGCCTGGTCAAGTTCCGGAAATGCTCGACAATAACCTCGACCTTCTGTCGCAGATTGTGGGGATGGAGCGACAGAAACCGCGCCAGCGCCTTGGCGGCTTCGCGCTGCGGGACTTCCGGATCGTCGGCTATCGACTTCACAAGGCCGAAATATGATTTGTAGGTGGTGTAATTCGCCAGCACGTCCATGATGAAGCCTTCCTGGATCGCCTGGCGCATGCTGTAGAGGTGGAAGGGCGATTCCCGTCCTCGCCGGGTCTCGAAAAGCACCTTGGTCTTGAACTTCGGCGTCGCCGTGAAGGCAAAGTAGGTGAGGTTGGGCTGCCGGGGGCGCTTGGCCATTTCGCGCAGCATGTTCTTCGCGCGCTTCGGCCGAGAGTCCGGTATCGTCCTCCTCATCCAGTATCTGCGCCGCGACCGCAGCTTCGATGCCTTCCCTGTTCAGGATGCGGCGCAGTTCCTGCGCGGTCTCGCCGGCCGAAGAGGAATGCGCCTCGTCGACGATAACGGCGAAGCGCCGACCGGCGGTGTCGATTGTAACCGTATCGCCCTTCTTGGCCATCGTGTTGATGGCCTGAGATATGAAGGGGAACTTCTGGATCGTCGAAATCACGATTGGCACGCGGCTCGCCAGCGCCTTGGCAAGCTGCTGCGTATCCTCGTCGATCTTCTCGACGACGCCTTTCTTGTGCTCGAACTGGTAGATCGTGTCCTGCAATTGCCGGTCAAGAACGAGCCGGTCGGTGATCACGATGACCGTGTCGAACACCTTCTGGTCCTTCGCGTTGTGAAGCCCGGCGAGATGATGCGCGAGCCACGCGATGGAGTTCGATTTGCCTGAACCTGCGGAGTGCTGGATCAGGTAGTTGTGCCCGATCCCTTGGTCCCCGCATGGGCTACCAGCTTCCGCACGGCGCTCAGCTGATGATGGCGTGGGAAGATCATCACCTCCTTTCGGACGGCCGAACTCCGCTCGCGGTACGGATTTGCCGCTCCTCACCTCCAAATGCATATAACGGGCGAGGATATCGAGCAGGCTGTCGCGTGTCAGCGTCTCTTCCCACAGATAGGCTGTGCGATAGTTGCCCGCCTTGCCTGGCGGATTGCCCGCCCCGTTCCGATAACCGCGATTGAAGGGCAGCCATTGTGTTGTCTTTCCGTCGATCTTGGTGGTCATGAACACCAGGTCGGGATCTACCGCGAAATGCACCAGCGCCCGTTCCTTGAAGCGGAACAGCGACGTGCGCGGATCGCGGTCATTGGCGTATTGGTGCTTGGCGTTCTCGACTGTCTGCCCGCTCATCGGGTTCTTGAATTCAGCGGTCACGACGGGCACGCCGTTGACCGAGAGCACCACATCGACGGTCTGTCTTGGCCGGATTGAATGCCACCTGCCGGGTGATGGTGAGTATATTCTGCTATAGGCTGCATGGTGTCGGGGTTCATGCCGCTCGCGGGCTTGAACGCCGCCATCGGTAAAGTTTTGCCGAAGCACTTGAAGCCATGCCGCAGCACGTGGAGCGATCCCTTTGCTGCCAGCTCCTTGACCAGGGCGTCGATCAGAACGCTCTCGGCGGCATTCCCCTGCAAATCAACCAGCGACTGCCATTTCTTGGGCTGAGACGTTCTGACATACGCAATCACATCCGCAGGAAACATCCACGTTCGACGATCATAGCTGTTAGGCATGCGCTTCTCGTAGCCCGTGCGCACCAGTGCAAGTTCGATCGCGTCTTCGAACCGCGCCTCGGTGTGCTTGCCCCCGCCGCTCATGCGGCCGCCCCCTTTTCCGTCAATCCGCGCACGTCTATCTTTCCGGTGACGGCGTTGGTGATCAGAGCGGAACGATACTCACTTAGCTGAGCAATCGAAGTCGATAGCCTGTCTTCAATGCGACGCATCGCAGAGGTCGCAGCGGAGATACTCTGAGCTATCTCTTGTTGCTCGCCGAGTGGAGGTAGAAATATTCTAATTGCCTTCAGATCGGCGAGGGAAAACCGACCTCGCGTCGCTTCCACGGAAATAAACAATATATATTGCCGTCCAACCTTCGAATTTGGAAATAGACAATGTAATGCGGATCGACAATTCGTGTATCAAGTCTGACACGAACGACATCTTGCGTGACAATCGCAGCTGGTTCATCCTGAGGATAAAGACAAGCACATCCCGGAGGATCGCCAACCTTGGCCAATAACAAGCAGCCGGGATCAGCACGACAAAAATCCAACTGTTTTGCCTTTTCTTCTGTCACATATTTGGATGACCGTTTTGCGAAACCGACTTCACGAATATCCCCCGAATAGAGTACCGGAACGCCCTCATCGATCAATTCATTCGTCAGCAAGTCGCTCCCAAATGGCCCATTGACAAACGAATTGCGCTCAGCGCGCGCAAGATATTGAAACTTTATGTTCGTCTTCCAGTGAGCAGGTATCTGACCAATCCACTCGACACCGCTATCCTTCGTTTTCACAGACGAGTCTAGACCTTTTAGCACTGCTTTTGTAATCAACGCCATCCGCTTCTCCGCAAAAAGCTCCAGCATGCGGCGCTTCTTTTCAATCAGCCTATCGATACGGGTCGTCTCGTGATCAAGAAACTGTGATATCGCGATTTGCTCCTCTATTGGCGGGCAAAGAAGTAGAGCGGAATCAATGGCTGCTGTGGGAAGACCAAAGCGGGTAACGCCGTTTGCCTCCATCTTGAATTGGTAGTTCAGCATTTCTGAGCTAAAAAGACGAAAGAGATAGCCCGGGTCGAATACGTCCGGAAGTGAACGAATTATTGCTAAATGATAACCACAAAGAACATCGTCTAAATCTTCCTCTATCATTGCCGGAACAGCGATATCGTCCCATGATTTACTGTCCTTGGTAATCAAAACATCCCCAGCTTTGATCTTGAAACGCTCGATTTCAGCAGTTGTCGCAGTAGCTTCCATAAAATCAATATCGGAATTTATTAACTCATTATTATAGACATCGACATAGTTACAAAGACGAACAGGTACTTCATCGTCTCTTATATGCTTATCAACTGGACTTGTACGAGCTGCAGCAAGGAACTTCAGTCGATCAATTTTCCAATGTGCCGGTATCAGGCCAAGCCAATGGACACCGCTGCTTCTGTAACAAGGATAAGGCGAGGCCATCACGCTACCTCCTTCAGTATGCCAATGATCTCGTCTTCGATTTTTCTCAGATCGGCTTCGATTTCTTCAAGCGGTCGTGGAGCTTCGTAAACATAGAAATGCCGGTTAATCGCGATTTCGTAGCCGACCCTCGTCTTCGAATAATCTATCCACGCATCGGGCCAGTGCGGCTTTACCTCTTTTTCGCAATATACATCGCAATGAGCACGGACCAGATCGACAAGCTGCCGATTGTCTGAATCCTTGTCGTAGTCGATCGGCAAGGGCAGGTCGATATCGGCCGGAAGTGGTATGCTCTCATTGTCGCGCAGTTCGGGATCGGGCTCTGGATCACCCTTGCTATCCGTGCAGACATCAGCCGTCGGGTCGCGCTCCGACAGGGCGGCGAGGATGGCCTTGCGGACGTTGGCCGGAACTCTCAGCCCGGCGAAGTCGATGGCGTTGTTGAGCGCCGCGACGAATTCGTCACGGTTATCGTACAACCGATCGGCATCAAGGGATGACAGCGCGTCGAGAATATCCTGCTGCAGCTGTTTACCCTCCTCCTCTTCTCGCGCGATTGCCGCCTTGTTCTTCCGTTTGCTGCTCTCCGCAAGGCCGATGTAGGTGGGATGCTCCTTGAGGCGGACAATCCTCTCCGTGCTGGCCTGAAAATTCAGGCGCAAGGGGCGCTGTATGGTGAGTTTGAGGAATCCAAAATCGCGGTTGTCGAAGATTTTCGAGCAGACCCGTTCAATCTCATCACCATTGCTCTGGAAACGCGATTTCGCGTCGTGCTCGAACGCGCCGTAGAGGCGCGTGATTTCCTGAATATGCTCCTCGGAAAGCTCGTTGCGCTTGTTGCCAAGGCTCTTCTTCATCTTGGCGTAGTGTCGTGTCGCGTCGATGAGTTGCACCTTGCCGCGCCGCGTTCGGGCGGCTTCCGGTTCGTCACCAGCCAGATGTAGGTGTAGATGCCGGTGTTGTAGAAAAGCTGGTCGGGCAGCGCGACGATGGCATCCAGCCAGTCATTCTCGATGATCCAGCGCCGGATATTGCTCTCGCCTGAACCCGGCATCGCCCGTAAAGAGCGGCGAGCCGTTGAAGACAATGGCGATCTTCGAGCCTTCGCCCCTGTCGTCTGGCGATGGCTTGCGCTTCGAGATCATGTGAAGAGGAAGAGCAACGCGCCATCGTTGATGCGCGGCAGACCCGGGCCCGAACCGGCCTCGAAGCCGAATTCCTCGTGTTCCTTCTCGACAACTTCTTCCTGCGGTTCCACTCAACCCCGAAGGGAGGATTGGCGAGCATGTAGTGAAACGTTTTACCTGGCGTGGCCATCGGAAGTCTTGCCGTCGCCCAGCGTGTCGCCGTGAACGATGTTATCGACCGGCTCGTCCTTGATGAGCATGTCGGAGCAGCAAATCGCGTAGGCTTCGGCATTGTAGTCCTGCCCGAAAAGGTCAGATGCGGCCTGGTCGTTGTGCTCGCGAATGTACTCCTCCGAAACCGAGAGCATGCCGCCCGGTGCCGCAGGCCGGGTCATAGATCGTGCGGGAAATTCCGGGCTTATAGATTTCCTCATCGCCCGTGTAGATCAGGTGTGCCATCAGGCGGATGACCTCGCGCGGCGTGAAGTGATCGCCAGCCTCTTCATTCGCCTGTTCGTTGAACCGCCGGATCAGCTTCTCGAAAACATAGCCCATCGCGATATTCGAGACGCTGTTCGGATGAAGGTCGACGGCGGCGAACTCCTTGATGATCTCGAAAAGGCGGTTTGTCGCGTCGAGCTTCTCTATCTCCGTCTCAAACTCAAACTTCTCAAAAATCTCGCGCACCTTAGGCGAGAAGCCCTTGATATAGGCGGTGAGGTTCTTGGCGATGCTGTTCGGATCGCCAAGCAGCTTCTGAAACGTATATTGGCTGATGTTATAGAGCGGCTGGTTGCGGTCCTTGCCGGCAATCTTGGCAAGCGCCTTCTGGACCGCTTCTGGGGAAAGTTTCTTGTTCGCCTTCAAGGACTGATACTGTTTCAGCACCTCAGCCTTGGTCGGCTCCAAGACGCAATCGAGGCGGCGTAGGACGATCAGCGGAAGCATCACCTTGCGGTACTGTGGCGGACGATACGGGCCGCGAAGCTTGTTCGCGATGTTCCAGATAAAGTCGGCCAGCTTCTGGTGTTCTTCGCGCATTATCGTCTCACCGATTAAGAATTCGTTGCCGACACTAGCGACGCTTTTTATGAGCCACGCTTCCTAGACCATACACAAGTTCACCGGTGATCGTTGTGGGAAGCCCAGCCGAATACATGGAAAGGATGGTACCTATTTTACAAACTGGCACTTGAACGCAAGTATAATCGATTTGATGTGATGATCAAGTTTAACGAACGATTTGCGTGATTTGAACGAGACCAACGGTAACTGTCGCGGCCTCTCGGAGGATGGGCCTTATGCACTTTTTCTATGTGGATGAGACTGGCTGCACTGGAGCCGACCTCACCAACGATGGACAGCCAATTTTCGTTATCGGCGCATCGACGTGGCGGACGAGAAATGGCGAGAAACTACCAGCATCTTCCGGGAACTGCTGACAAACTTCTTCGGAGGACAGCTCCCCGAGAATTTTGAGCTGCATGCCCACGATCTGGTGAACGGTGACGGATTTTTTGCTGGCAAGGAACGTGCAGACCGCAACGCCCATGGCGGAGCCTAAGATTGTCTGTAACGGCTTATTTCGCGCGATGGGCAGACCTGCGCCCAGAAGTGCGCGTCTGGGAAGCGAATCACGGGCCGCGCGTTTCACGTCGTCCGACAATCCGGTAAAGCGGCTTGCCAGTCGGCCCGTGGGGCGTGATCAATACGAGCCGCTGCGGAGATCCGTCAATTTGAGCCCATGTCGGAAAACTCCCCATCCCGGGAGCCCGTCGGCGCAGCCGCATCTCGCTAGCGTCCAGGCTGGCTTGCGGGTCTTATTTCAATGCTCGGCAATCTCGATGGCTAAGTTGACTCGCCTCCGGAATCGCGCTTCCGAGGCATTCAAATCGGCTAGCGATTCCTGGAGGGTGGCGATACGGCGGGCACGATCTTCGTTGTCTGGGTCTTCAGCCAGTATCCGATCCAGCAAATCCTCCGAATTATGCCGCGCTATCGCAGTATCTTTCAAAACCTGGATGATGTCGGCAGGGATCGGCAGAGTGTGCAAACTAGAGCACGTGAAGGCGACTTCCTCGCGCACCTCATTAGCAGCGGCGCGAAGTTGCTCGACAGCTTTATCAGTGCGACGGCGGCGCGCCATTGCCTTGCTCCAGCGGCAACGCATGGCCATGCGGCAGCAACAGCTGTGGTGGCTCAGCAGGCTCCTCGTTCTCCTTGAGCCACCGCTCGATGCACTGCCGCCACTTCTCCAGCGTCGCCGCGTCGATGGTGGTCGGCTGACGACGACTCTTTTCCATTTCGCTCAGGATGTACCGGGATCTGCGAAGTCTCAACTTGAGCGCGCCGATCCGTCCTTTGCCGTCGCCAACTCGCGCCGCAAGCGCGCCGTTTCCTTCCGCATCTCAGCCTGCTGAGCCTTGAGACTGGCTACGAGGTCGGGCACCCGCGGAATAGTTGCTTGCGCGGCCTCGACCTCCTCTCTCAGAGCTTTGAGCTTGCTGGCAGCAGCTACTTCCTCGCGCAGGACGGCAAGTTCACGTTTGAGAAAATCGATCTCGCGCATCAGATCGCCACGAACCTCGCGGCCTTTCATCCCGAGCGCTTGGCCAAGAGCCTCGCGCAAAACTTCAAGCTCGTAGTCGACGTGTTCCCGCGTCCATTGCCACCAAGGTTTCTCTGCAGCGGCGGCCGGCTCTTCGTGGGTTTTGTAGACCAATGCAGGCGAATCCTCGGAGAGAGCTTGTTGTCCGATAGTCGCGCCGGACGATGGCTTCGGCATCACGCTTGCGCTGCTCGTCCTCACGGAGTTCCTGTGCGACTCGTTCTGCGGCGTCCATATGCAATCCTCCGGGTGTTGGCGTCAGTTCAGAGAGCGACGCCGTTGAACATTCGAGCGGCCCGCGCAACAGCGCTCATACGTTCGAGGGTGTCCGCGTCCTGGCTGGCTGGTCCCGCATGCCTTGGGCCACAGCGGGCCACGCAGGGCCATTCGTGGGGCTTCAGGCACAACTCATCGTGCAGTTCATCGTGGAGCCGCCACCACTCGTCGCAGGCTGGGCAAGACGAGTGACCATTACAACAACACAGCGCAGCGTCCCATCTGCGCGAATAGCTCGACGGCGCGCGGGGTGACTACCGTCGTTGGGCGGCGGGAAAGCGGAATGCGTCGAGTGCCAGGCATGGCTCATTCTCCGGTCCCAGCCTGTGGGCGCGGTGGGTGTCCCGGAGCCGGCCTCACATTTTCGTCGGTGATGCCGAGTTTTTCCAGCACCCGCACCAGAAGGCGCGCGCAGCAATCTGATCCTTAACTGCCGGATGCGCTCTCGGGACGCCGCGGGTCGTGTAGACGATCGCGCCGTCACGGGCGATCGCCTCGCCCAGGGTCTCGACCAGATCGAGCGCGCCGCAGGCCTGCGCCAGAAGCTCGCGCCCGCCCACGTCGTCAATCCCATATTGATGCTGAACCTCGTGTCCATAGTTGGCGGCCGTGAGAGCCGAGTTGGCGTGGGGGTGAGCGGTCGGTCGTGGAGGGAGAGACAAGGGAGAGAGGTGGGTTTTTCGCCATGCTAGACCTCTGAATATTTGCCCCCTAAGGATGACCGCTAATCGCGGATTAATAGCAGTTGATCCATGATTAAGTGGGCGGTCTTAGCTTCATGGGGTCCAAATAAATTCATGCTGCCCCCCCGTCGAAGATGTTCTGTGAGAGATTGACCTTGAGGTCCCGCGCTTCCGTCCCGGTATTGCGTCTCTCATGTCGGACATGGACCAGATGATCCGAAATTGATCTCTGGGTAACGAGTATCCCTAACGCGGCCGAGACGCTACAAGGTCATTGGCCCTTTGCGGCGCCGAGAGGCGATCAGGGTTCGAGAGGTTCGAGCGGCGATCGGGGATATTCCCAGGCCGGCCGGCCGTGCGCGCTAGACCGGCCCGAGACGCCCGAGCGGGAGGCCGCGGGTTCGTGTTTCCGAGGGGGCCTGGGGCTTCCTTAAGGCCGCCGTATCCCCTCGCGTACCCCCGAGATAGCGGACCAAAGTCTCGGGCGTCCCGGGCGCGACCGGGTCGCGGCAGCTATCAGCGTGCCCGGCGCTCTGCGATGAACCGCGAGCGCGAATTACTTAGCCCGATCAAAGGGGGCAATCCTACGCTCCCTACGCTTCCCTATACTTTTCGGTATCCTATCCTCTATTTTCGCTTCCTCTCTCTCTCCTCCCCTCCCGGCGGTATTATTTTACTAGCTATTTTTCTGCATCTAGAAGTAAAAAGCGTAGGTTAGCATAGGTCGCCTAGAAGTTCCTCTACATGGGCGATTCGCCATCCGCGATTACATATTGATTAGCTTCGCCCTTAACATCGGAGGCTACGTGGATGCTGAAATTGTTAATCACTCGGCCTTCATCCTTCGACAGTTGAGTCCCGATCGAGGGGGCATCCATCAATCCCTTCCCATCGTGCCGGGAGAACGCGTCAAACAAGTCACGATTTACAGGCTCACCATTGAAGAATTTTGACGCCTTATCGTGAACATCCTTAGCAGTGAATCTTTTCTCCCCTTGAAAATGATTTACAACGGCCAATATCCGTGTCCGCAACGCGCCGCGATCCGGGTCGCGCTTACGGGCATCCGCTTGACTCTTAACAGGATCAGCTTCGCCCAACCAAACCAAGGGCTGTTGAACGAACCGCGACCATTGTTCCAGGCCATTGATGTTCTTGACTTTTTGGTTTTCGCCTGATTGCAAATAAGCTCGCGCAATCGTCAAAATGGCCGCCAGATACTTGCTACGGTCACGTTGAATTGCCGCGAGTGGGTCAGCTTTATAGGGCTTCGTTTCGGGACACTCCAATTTGGTATCTAAACGAGCGGTCAATGTCCGCCGCACGAGCTCACCCACAACCCTCACATTGTTGCCATTCGCGATCACGGTCATGTATCGACAATCACAGCGGACTGTCTCTGTATTCTTACCGAACGGACGAATGTCCACGATACATTCGCTGATCATCTGGCTCAGCAGCGGGCTTTTCAAATCGAAACTAAGATTATTGAGATTGAGGATTGGCCGGGCTTCATAAGCCGCAGCACTCAACTCTTTCACAAATTCCTTTTTGTCGTCTGACACGTTTAGCGGAACGGCTTCGCGTCCTAAGGGGATAGTCGAAATGATCTTTGTAAGATAGCTACCGCCTGTACCAGGCTCAGGCTTGTGAAAGAAGAATAGCGGCGCCATCGTGAATGCACCACGAAGAACAACCGTCAACATGGCTGCGAGGGCGACCGACCAATCAACATTAGAAACGAACGCACATTCCTCGATCAATTTTTTTAAGGTCAGTTAAAGCGTGTTCAGCCTCTTTACGTGTTTCACCAATCTTCGGCAACTTGATATCAGAAGCAGGCTTATACCACAATTGAGTACGGGAATCATATCCTGGTTCAGTAATCAGCGATCCATCGCGGCGCATCGTTGGCGCGGTAATAATCCCAGACACGTCGGAGAAACACCAATGGCCCATTTCGATCAGCGCCTCAATTACCTTCTTAGGCGGATCGATGTTTCTCCAGCGGCGGATTTTGTTATCATATTTTTGAAAGATGGCAGCGTGGTGCCCAACAACATCCGTAAGACGTGGGATATTATATTTGACGAACACTGAGTTCAAAACCTGCCGATTGCCTTCGCCAGTATCCTCGAAGCGCCATAGCGGCTGAACAAGACTACGCGCACGCACAAACACCGGACAACGCGCAGCGAGCAATGCTGCTTCCGTCATCCGCCATTCCATATGTAGATTGCCATCGGCCATTCGAATTATCCGCTTATCACCCTGCGGTAGATCAGAAGCATTGATGGCGTGCTCGATCTGCCGCTTGATATAGCTCTCAGCATCATTGATCTTATTTACATGCTCATAAATGGAACTGCCGGAATATTTCGCGTCTAGGCAGGCTTTTATGATCGTGTTTTCTTCGACACCTTTGCGCAAGGCACTATGGATAAATTTCCAAATCAATGACTGCGTGACTCGTATCCTGCTGGCTCGTCGCCAGTCAAAAACAGCATAAGCTCAAGATCGCGCGGCAATTCGCTTTGAGTACCCCGCCGCCGCCGCCGCCAGCCTTAGTCTTTTTTTGCTCCTTCGGAAAATCCTCCAATGCGCATGTCACACCATTCATCGATATGAGTTTAGCCTCACACTGAACCCTTCCCTCTTGCGCGCTTCTGCGCATTGGGTAGGTTCATCGTTCCGGGCAAGCGCAATATGCGATCAATATTTTGGGTTCCGGTCTTGGCACCGAACCGGTTCAGCAATTCCTTACCGCGCGCCTCAGCGTCCTTAATCTTCTCGGCATCCTCGGGCGTCCCTAAAGGGATCGGCGCACCCAATCGCCACAGGCCATGAATCCCATTACCGGAATCAATGATCGCGGTCGGCTGAGGCTGAAACATCGCCAATTGTGGGAGGTAGCGCGCCTTGGCCGCCTCGGGCGTTTCGTCGGGCTTTGGATCCAGATCAGCACAGATGAACTCAATCCGCGCAATGTCTGTCTTCTCGGGCTTCTTATTCATCGGCCCGCGGGCCGGGTTCAGCGAATAGTACAAATTCCACCGGCCATTGTACCGCCGCACGAAGGCGTCCGCCTCCTCAACACTATGCGCGGTAGTCCCTTCAATACCCGGACCGTCCGGGTTAATCGCAATAAGAAGCCACGGCCCACCAGGGCGCAGCTGCTCTAGAAATGTAACACTTATCATGAAGAGGCTCCCCTTTACTTTTGCGGCGGGAGCGCGATAATGTCGCGCACGCGCCTTCACACGTGAACGGTCGGCCTCCTTCACAGTAGGTCGGCCGTTTTCGTTTCTCACCGGCAAGGTGCCTCTTCTTCACCGTGCCGGTACGATTGTTCGGGGAGCACCACCTTCACAATAGGGGGGTGAGCCTCGATCGATCTATCCTAACTCCAAAGCTTACCCAATATTTACGCTATCTTGCCCAAGGATGGTTTCGCCACCTTCGCATAAATTTGTGCGCCAAGCTCCCGCTTCAGCAAATCTTCACTCACGCCCAATGATCTCAAATTGCGAACCGCCATGGCGACCTCTTTTGCGTCGTAGCGATGGTGCAGCAGCTTGTGCCAATAAAAAACCAGTTCCTCCCGTTTCCAATCTTGGTTGCCCTTTCCACGTTTCTCGTATTGCGCTATAAGACATGTTGTGGCCTCCTCATCCTAGGGTCACGATCATCATCACCAGCACCAGCATCTACCGGCCAGGGTCGAATGCCCATCGATCCTGGCCACAATTATAAGCATAATAAAACGTCGCTTGTGTTTTCAGTAGCCAATAAAGAAGAGGCCGGAAGTATATATTCCGGCCTTCCACCGATTGCTTTGTTCACAGGGCTGTTCGGACGGGACAGGTGCGCAGCCATCTCGTCCTTTTCTCCGCGGCCAATCGAGCGGCATTTGCCTAGCCAGCTTAGCGCGCGCCACCGCGCGAAGGTGGACCGCATGACGACGACCAATTTTGTCGTCCAGCACCCTCGTCATCGGCCAGAGGTCGCTCTTGCCGCATCACATCGAGGTAGTGCCTTCAAAGCCTCAGCATCGATGGACGTGCGCCATCGCCTTATAGATCATGTCGTGATGGTATTCAGTCATTATTAACATCCATCACTCTCCTTCCATGATGACAGCCAGGAAAATCCCGCCTGGCCGGGATCATCATGGCGTATGGGCCATACGCCTTACTTGGCGACGCGCCTTGGCGCTCGCTAGGCCGGCCGCCTTTGCTCGCCGCGTCCGGGCTTCGGCTTCGGCCGCTCAATAAGCGCAGCCGCGCGGGAGATGGATTTTCCAGCGCCTTGTCATAGGCCGCTTCGTCTTTTTCGCTGACGAAACCACAATTACCGACCCAAGTTATTTTGGGGGCCAACTTTTGGGCCTACCAGACTGTAAAATTTGGCTTTCGAGAACCCATGCCGCGCGCAAAACGCAGGAGCGACCGTTGATTATCTTTTCGGTTAATCGTCTCAGACATGGCTCCTCCGTGCGTCGGGAGAAGCCAAATAAAAAAGGCCACCGCCGACGCTAATTGCGTCTAGCGGTGACCCTCTCATCTGTCCTCGATGGCCCACTTAGTCACTGCGTGACGACCACGAGTTAGGCGAGTACCCCGTTGTAACTGACTTATGAAGCCACCATTGAAGGTGCTCTGCAGCAACGCTAGGTTTTCCCCTTCCGGGGCAGCCACCCCCTTGCGGGGGCACCAACCTGCCTCACGACGGTTGGCGCTCCCTTATTACTCTATCTCGGCGGGGAAGGAAAGAGGGGTTGGAATTAGAATTGCCGCGTTCGAATCGGTTTGATGTTACTTGGGTCAACCTCCAAGAACCTCGGCGCACCGCGACGCTCCTGTTCAACGGCGAAATCTGCGACTTAGATGCCCATAAAATTTTTCCACCATCCTCGTGAAGCATGGCCCAAATTTTCCGCGACAACCTCCATTGGCACGTTATTCATTATTGCAAGCGACGCCGTGTATGGCGCAACCCGTGAAATGTGACTGGCGTTCAATCTTCGTTCGTGCTAACGCCGCGCGTAATTCGCGCCTTTGCGCCGTCGCGTTCCAGCGGCGAGCGCGAGCAAACATCGGTTCGTCCCCGGCGCGCCCGACCGCAAGGCGTAGCGAAGAATTCCGCGCCCTCGGCACTCAATATAATGTGTCGTTCCTTGCCGGCCTTCGATCGCTGAATCCAGATTGTGCCAGCTCCGTCGAAAATCAGCACACCTCAGCCGCATCAGTTCCGAGAACCGGGCGCCCGTTTGTAACGCGGCCGACCACCAATTCCCGGAAGTCGGGCTCCGACGCATTGATCAACCGCTGGCACTCTTCCACCGACAGGAACCGGACGCTCGCCGCATCTAGCGCCGCGAAAGACTCCGCACCTTTCGCCCCCACGCTTCGGCCGACGACACCTTACCCTCGTGATGCGCGTGGTTCAACACCGCCTTCACTATGTTCAAGCATCGGTTAGCCGACGATCGGCGACGGCGCACGGCCTCTTCGTCATTGTTGTCGTGCTCGCGATAAGTTCTGCGCCACGCCCTTCCGCGTCCGCTTCAGCGCGGGCGACGGAGCAAGGTCGGCGAGCCATCGGCGGATCATCGTCGCCGTAAGCTCGGCCACGGGTACATCGCCCAAGCGCGGAAGGATATGCGCCGCGATGCGCCTCTCAGCGTCGGCGATCGGCTTACCGTGAGCCTCTAAATATTCGATGTAGGCGACCGCCGCGTCGCGAACGGTGTACCGGGACGGCCTCCGCTCCCCCGCGCCGGCCTTCGCTAGGGCCTGCTCGTAGCTAAGGACACGCTGGCCGTCCGCCGCCTCGCGGTCGTCGGCGCGTCCGAGCGTCTCGACCGAGTATCGACCGTCCGCATAGCGCCGGGCGAGCCAGCGGCCTTCCGGCGAGGCCGGGCGAGCGCTGATAGCCGAGGTGCTCCCGGCCGGCGCGGATCGTCGTCCAGTGCGGCTGCCTCCCCCGCTTGAGCCTTAGGCGGGCGGTTCGCGTCGTCAGGTTCGCTTCCTTCACAGTTCCGGCCATGGTAGTCTCCGACCAAAGATAGACCAAAGATAGAGGGCGCTCGTCCCGGTTCGCCCCGGTTCGCCCTAGTTGGAAATATCGCTGATTTCGGGAGTTTTAGCTAGGTTCGAGTTTGCGGGAGTTGGGAAACGTCGCCCTTTCACGGCGAAAACAGGGGTTCGAGTCCCCTTGGGCGCGCCACTTCGGAACAAAACTGGGCACGCCAAAACCCGCCGTTTTCGCGCTTGAAGCGGCGACGAGCGTGCGCAGCAGCTCGCTCTTGGACCCCAAGATGCGAACTTCTTTCACGTCTATTTCGACGCGCTGAGCGAGCGCGCGCAGGTGATCGCGGCGATAACCGCCGCTCTCAGTCCGCATGCGCCTGCGAGCCTGCCTGGCGAAGGTCTTCAGGGCCTGAGGTGTGATGGCCGGTCCCATGCGATCGATCGCTTCCTGGGCACGCTCTGCGTCAGCGCGGGCCTGATCGCGGACGGCCTTCAGTTCAGCAATGCGGTCCTTCAGCATCGGATCGGCGAGGTCGGCAACGCCGTTCTCGATCGCATCGTAAAGACGCTTCAACTTGGCCTCGGCTTCGGCGGCGCGCTTGCGCAATTGAGCGATGTGTGCGACCCGGCGCTCGGCACGTTCCTCGCGGCGGTCGAGCACGGTCGATAGGATTTGTTCGAGACGCTTAGGCTGTAAGAGGCGTTGCTCGATGTGATCGGCGACGAGGGTGTCGAGCTTGTCCATCGGCACCATGCAGCCCCCAATGTACCGGCCCCGGCGCGAAAGCGCCTACTCCCCTGGCGGAATCCGGGTCACAAGTAGAGTGCCGCGCAATGAAAGTCCGTTCCAGTCAGTGGACCAGCGGACCCGAGATGTAGCGGGCCGTTCTGTGGTATCTATGCTCCGCTTCCCCAAAAGCGCGAAGATGGCGCCCTGAGGGTCTGTACATCGGAGCATCCAGTTGCCGTCCGGCACCTCAAACGGACCATCAAGTGTCTCGCCGCCCCCCTCATTGACGCGCGCCATCGCCGTGTCGATGTCAGGAACATTGAAGCAGTATAGCCAGAAGGGAAACGGCACCGCGGCCGGCTTGGTGCAAATGCCTCCGATCGTCTGCCCGCCCGTAGAGAAGAGTTGGTACGCATCTGCTGCGCGGCTATCGTCACCCACCTTCCGCCAGCCGAAAAGCTCGGCGTAGAAAGCAAACGCCTTCACCCGATCGGCGGCCAGCAATTCGTGCCAACCGACGCGGCCCGGCGCGTCGAGCGCAGAAGGTTGCTGACCGCCGCCTTCTAACCATTTAAATACCGCGATCGTCACCCTTTGTGGGTCAACAGCGACGGCAAAACGGCTGACGTTGGGGATTTCCTTGGGTGGAACGTGGATTTCGCCGCCGAGCTGCGCAATGCGGCCGGCGGTGACGTCCACGTCATCGACAGCGATATACCCGAGCCAGGTCGGCCTGTATCCTGATTCCCTTGCATCCTCGGGCAGGCTCATCAGTCCGCATATTGGCGCGTCCCCGGCGGTGAACAGGGTGTAAGCAACACCCGGCATCGCCACGTCCTGCACGCCCCAACCGACGACCTTGGTGTAGAAGGCTTTGGCGGCCTCCATATTCGTCGTCGCCAGCTCGTACCAGACGAATTGGCCGTGAGAACTGTTCATGTGCTATTTCTTTCGGGGTTACATTCGCGAATTTTGTTCGAGCATAACGTTGCGGCGCAGCATGCAATAGCAGAGCACGAGCTGTTGATGGGCCCCAGTGCTGGCTTGTTATTGCGTATCGCTCGCAATACGGCTATTCGAAACGAGCAGGATTGAGTCGGACTTTGCGAGCCGCAAATCGGGAAACGGCGTGGGAGAATTGTTATGCCTCGCACCAAGCAATCTTCGAAGCGAAGACGCCAAACGGAAGTCGTGCCGGTGTTGGGGGTTGTCGGCGCGTCATTCGCGCTGGCTAGCGGCGCATCCGCGGCGACCGGCGGGCAAGTTTTGGAGGCATCGCCAAATCTTGCGTCAACTCCCCAAGTCGCGATCTCCGAGGAGGAGATCTCGGACGTGACCTTGGCGAGCTTCTATGTCTTTGACAAAGAGAACGCAGGCGCTCCCCGGCTGGGCGAAAGATTGGCTTGGCGCGGCTGCGGCGGCTGTCGAGGCTGTCGGGGCTGCAGAGGTTGCCGCGGGTGCGGCGGCTGCGGCTGCGGTGGCTGCAGCTGCTGCTGGTCATGGGGTTTCTGCCGCATCTGCTAGTTTGGCATTTTGCGCGGATCGGGTTGAGAAATCTAGGCCGCGATGGCTAAATGCCTTGCGGCCTATTTTCCTGTGCCGTCGTGCGGGCATTTTCGCTTGGGGCAACCGCGTCGAGATTTTGAGCACGCAAGTTACGTGATCCAAAGCACGTGACCCCAGTTACGTGCCGTGCGCTTTTGGAAACTGGAGGATGCAGGTCTGCGATCGCGCTCCAGTTTGATGCGCTCCAGTCTAATCGCAGTCGATCAAAGGCATCCGCGTTCACCTCATGACAGGCAAGCACGGCAAAGACGTTTCGCAGTTCGACGACAAAGGCATTCCACGGTTCGCGCCAAACTTTACCGTTTATCTGCTGCCCCCCGATGTCGTGAGCCTCTACTCCGAGGACCGAAAGTTCTTCCTGCACGGCGAGCTCTATTGCGCACTTGCCTCGGCAATCGCCGAAGGTAAGCGGAGCTTTCGTGATCTCGTTCGCAAATTCGAGCGCCGCTATCCGACCGACCTGATCCACGAAGCCCTGAAACGGCTGAATGATCGCGGCTTTATCACCACTAAGCCGAGCTCTTTGGAAGACACCGCCGCCGCCTATTGGGCGAGTTTTGGCTTGTCACCAGAGGACGCGGAGAGCAACCTGCAGAAATGCCGCGTGCGCATTCAACCAATCGACGTGCAGGGCGAAGCGGAACTTACGACCGCTTTGACCGCGCTCGGCGTTCACATCGTGAAGCGTTCCGCCGACCTGACGGTCACGCTGGTGAACGATTATCTCGAAGGTCGCCTCGCTGAGCTGAACCAGAAGCATCTTGCGGACCAGACGCCCTGGCTGCTCGCGCAACCCTCCGGCATCTTTCCGCTCGTCGGACCGGTGCTGAGCCCGGGAAAAAACGCCTGCTGGACCTGCCTCACCGACCGGATGACCCGAAACCGCGAGGTCAAGGCGCTGCTCGACCGGGGATCGGCACGTTGCATCGCCACGTCGCCGCTCGCCCGGGATATGCTCGGACAGAGCGGCATTCAGCTTGCGGCGATCGAGATCGCGAAAGCGATTGCCACCGAGTTTCGCACCGACCTGCGCGATCACATCATCAGCCTCGACCTTTTGGGCTCGACGATTGTGCGACATCACGTAGCAGCCCGCCCGCAATGCCCAAGCTGTGGTCGCGCGGAGTTGCGAGACCCCGGGCGCGCGCCGAAGCCGATCGAACTTGGCGCAAGGGGACACCTGCTCATGACGAGCGGGGGATATCGGACGGTTTCGGCGGGGTCGACGGTCGCGCGTTTTCGCAAGCATGTGAGCCCGCTCACCGGCGTGGTGTCCCGTCTCGAGCGGATAGAAGCTGATCTGCCGCTCAACACCAACTTTCTCGCGACGCATAATTTTTCGTTTAGGCCGGAGACGGTCGAGCAGCTCAAGGCAGGACTGAGCGGCGGCAGCTTCGGCAAAGGCAGCACCGCCGAGCAGGGTGAAGCAAGCGCGCTGATGGAGGCGATCGAGCGCTATTCCGGGATTTATCAGGGCGACGAGATTCGTGTGACCCGGCGGTTCGCCGATTTCCCGGCTGGCGATGCCATTCATCCGAACGATGTCTTGCTTTACAGCGATGAGCAGTCGCGCCGAGATCGCACGCCCGGTCACGATCACGATCACGCCGAGACGCCGGCGCCGGCACCATTCGATCCGTCGGCCGAGCTCGAATGGTCGCCGGTCTGGTCGCTGCGCGACGAGCGCTTCAAATATCTTCCGACCAGCCAATTGTATTTTTTCTACAGCGGCCTTCCCGGCTATCGAGTCCATGCGGATTCCAACGGTTGCGCAGCCGGCAACACGCTCGAGGAGGCAATCGTCCAGGGATTCCTCGAGTTGGTCGAACGCGATTCCTACGCCATCTGGTGGTACAATCGATCACAGCGGCCGGAAGTGAACCTCACCCATTTCGAGGATTCTTACATCCATGATCTGAAAGCGCTGCTGGCCGATACCGGGCGCCGCGTCTGGGTGCTCGACGTCACCAGCGATCTCAGGATTCCGACCTTTGTCACCGTGGCGCATTGGACGGAAGACGGACAGGAGTTTGTCGACTTCGGGTCAGGCGCCCACTTTGATCCGCGCATTGCTTTGCTGCGCGCGATGACCGAGCTGAATCAGTTTCTGTCCATCGGGCTCATGGGCGCCCGGAGCCAGACCCCATCGAGCCACGCGGACCATCATCACGATGGCCCGGGGTTCCGACTGGAGGACCATCCCTATCTGATGCCGAGCGGAACCGCCGCCGTCCAATCAGACCTCGGCGCCCGATTTGGCGGTTTCGACACGCGAGAGCAAGTGACTGCCTGCGTGGATCTCGTCAAGCGCAGCGGCCTCGATTTCCTCGTTCTTGATCAGACGCGCCCCGACATCGAGGTACCGGTCGTCAGAGTGATCATTCCGGGATTGCGGCACTTCTATCGCCGCTTCGCGCCCGGCCGGCTTTACGATGTTCCGGTCAAGCTTGGCCTGCGTGACCGGCCGCTGTCGGAACACGAACTCAATCCGCTTCACCCCCAGACCTGAGGGGCAGCCAAGCTTGCGCCCACCCACGACAAAGAAAAGGCAAAAGCCTGGGCGGGTGATTCTGTCCGCCCGCCTCAACTCCTACGTTGAGCTCGACCTGCGCGCGGATGGAACAATCGCCGCCGCGATCGACGGCGATGCGATCGGCCTGGGAAAGCTCAGCGCGCGCGCAGCAAAACGCGCGCAGGACCTGAAGTCCGGGCTGCCGCTCGAACTCGTTGGCCGCCGAAGGCCCGGACATCGGCGACGAGATCGAACGCCTGGTCCGGCGACTGGCGATGCACGGCCTGTTGGAGTTCCCGCTCGGGCGCTCGCGCGACGATGATGAGGTCGTCATCGAACCACAAGTTCCCAACTATTGGCCGCGCATGCCGCAACTGGACGAAGCCGACATGCTCGCTCTGTCGCGATTTGCTTACATGCGGCGGCGCGGCAATGACATGATTCTGGAATTGCCGCTGGCCGCTGCGCTGTTTCGGATTTGCAATCCAAAAAAAATTGCAGTTGCCCTCGCGCTGTTGTCGACACCGCAACCGATAAAGCAGCTTCGTCAGCAGGACGATTCTCCGGGGCACGAACTGCTCGCCCTGTTGGTGGATTGCCGGATCGTTTTCAAGATCGACTCGGCGCGGGGTGATGGCCTGCGAACTGGCGAAGGCGACGACAACCTCGTTCTGTGGGACTTTCACGATCTCTTGTTCCACGCACGCAGCACGCTTGGCCGGCATGCCAACCCCGTTGGTGGCCTTTGTCCCTATGCGGGGCTCATTGCTCCGCTGCCGGCCGTGCGTCCCGCATGGACAGGAAAGAAGATCGAGCTCGGCAATATCTCGCCCGCCGTTTCGGAGGAAATCTCGGCCGTCACGAAGGTGCTGCGTGACCGCCATTCGACACGTATCTTCGATGACCAGCGGCCAATCACGCTTTCCGAGCTTGCCCGGCTGCTGGAAAATGTTGCGCGTATCCGCGCGCGATGGGAAAGCACGCTCGATTTTACCGATGGCGGTCCGGTCGTCTCATTCGCCAGCAGGCCCTATCCGTCTGGCGGCGCCAGCTATCCGCTCGAGCTTTATCTGGCCGTCAACAAATGCGACGGGCTTGCGTCAGGGTTCTATCACTACGATGCCGATATCCATGCGCTGGTGCCGATTGACGCCCGCAAGGAAGAACTCGAAGCCCACGTGGCCGGAGCCGCTCTCGCCATGGGCTCGCATGTAGCGCCCCAGATCCTGATCACGATTGCGGCGCGCTTTGGTCGGGTTTCATGGAAATACAGCTCGATCGCCTATGCGCTCATCCTCAAGGATGTCGGCGTGCTCATGCAAACGCTGTATGTCGTGTTGACCGACCTTGGGCTTGGCGGATGCGCGATCGGAACTGCTGATATCAGCCTGTTTGCAAACATGACGGGCCTTGAGTTTCACGTCGAGGGCCCGGTCGGTCAGTTTGCGCTTGGTCGCGGCTTGCCGCAGGCCGACTGAGGACGATCAATTCGTGCGGCATCGCTATGCCTGCGCCTTCTCTTTTTCGCGCAATCGCCAGAGCTGGAAACCCTCCGCATCAATCGCCTTCTCAATTGCGTCGCGAGAAAAGCCATGGGGCGGGGCGCGATCCTCAGCGACGACGCCGGTAGCGGTCCACGGACCATGTTGCTTGGGGAGCATGTCGCCGCTCGCGTCCCCCGCAAAGGCGCGCAACTTCTTCCTAGTCTCCGACTTGAAAACGTAGATGCGCATGGCTGGTCCTTTCTCCGGCGCTCGCATTGCTCAGGCGGCTTCGATTCGCTCGTTCATCTCGCGATTGAATCCGTTCCGAACCTCTTTCGCAAAACTCCCCGCTGCCCCAATAACTTCGCTCGTTCGCCTTATTCAACGGCGCCGGAATTGGCTGCGAGCCGGCGGCCGGCGAGCCGCGCTCGCACGCTCGTCCTTGTGGCGGAAGATCAGACGGCCCTTTTCGAGATCGTAGGGCGACATCTCGACGGTGACACGATCGCCCGCCAGCGTCTTGATTCGAAACTTCTTCATCTTGCCGGCGGTGTAGGCGACGATCTCGTGCCCGGCGTCGAGCTGAACACGGAAGCGCGCGTCAGGCAGGATTTCGGTCACGCGGCCTTCGAATTGAATGAGTTCTTCCTTCGCCATTGTTGTTTCCTTTTCTGCGCGACAAAAGCGCAGCACTTCTTCTGCGCTCTATCGGCGCACCAGCCCATCGGCTGGAGCGGCGCACAATGCGCTCAGGACCGCCCTTCGCGCCCTTGCTCGTTGCCGCGCCGCATGAACGCGACATCGGCGATTCCGTATTCCGGGCCGTCGGCCCGCGCGCGCTCGCGCCTGTCGCGCTGAGGCGGCCTTGCCTTGCTGCGCTCGTATCGCTGTTGCTTTGTTGCTGCCGCCGGACGCGGCCGCGCCTTCCGGCCATCGTGAACCGCGTCGCACTGCCGGCGCGACGCGCTCCGCCGATCCGTTGCCGGGATTGTCATGCGGATAAGCCTCTCGATGTCGCGGAGAAACGCAGTCTCCTCGGCGTCGCAGAAGGAAATCGCTACGCCGTCCGCGCCCGCGCGCGCCGTGCGCCCGATCCGGTGCACATAGGTTTCCGGCACATTGGGCAGATCGAAATTCACCACATGGCTGACGCCATCCACGTCGATCCCGCGCGCGGCTATGTCCGTCGCGACCAGCGTGCGCACGGCGCCCTTGCGGAACGCGGCGAGCGCGCGCTCGCGCTGGTTCTGCGATTTGTTGCCATGGATCGCTTCGGCCGCGATCCCGGCGCGGGCGAGACCGCGCACCACTCTATCGGCGCCATGCTTGGTGCGGGTGAACACCAGCGCCCGTTCGATCGGCGCGCGTGCGAGCAGATCGGCGAGCATCGACGGCTTTGCGGCGCGGTCTACATGGATGACTTGCTGTTCGACGCGTTCGACCGTCGTGGCGGCGGGCGTCACGGCGACCTTGGCGGGGGAATTCAGCATATCCTCGGCAAGCTCGGCGATTGCGAGCGGCATGGTCGCCGAGAAAAACAAGGTCTGCCGGCGAGACGGCAGCTTTGCCACGATCGTGCGGATGTCGCGGATGAAGCCCATGTCGAGCATGCGATCGGCTTCGTCCAGCACGAGAACTTCGACGTCGCTAAGGCGCAGCGCGTTGGCGCGCACCAGATCGATCAGCCGGCCCGGCGTCGCGACCAGCACGTCGACGCCGTTCAATAGCGCGCGCACCTGACGGCCCATCGGCACCCCGCCGATCACGAGCGTCGCGCTGACGCGAAGATGACGGCCATAGGCTTGGAAAGCGTCGAGGATTTGGCCGGACAGTTCGCGCGTGGGGCTGAGCACCAGCACGCGACAGGCCTTGCGCTGCGGCGCGCGCGGCTCGGCGGAGAGGCGTTGCAGGATCGGCAGCGCGAAGGCCGCGGTTTTGCCGGTGCCAGTTTGCGCAATCCCGATGACGTCGCACCCTGACAGCGCAACCGGAATGGTCTCAACCTGAATGGGGGTGGGCGTCTCGTATTTTTCCTCGATCAGCGCACGCATGATCGGTTCGGCAAGGCCGAAATTATCGAAAGAAGTCAATGAAGGTTCCTAATGGCGCGAGACCGGCTCTCAACGCATAGAGGCGCTGAGATCCGTGCCGCGGGCCGGGTGACGACATCCCGCGTGATCTGGGCTGTCAATGATATAGCGCTTGCGATCGAGCCAGACGCCGTGACCGGAATCCGTACACGCGGCTCGCCGGGACCTTCTTGAGGTCGCGCACGCCATACGTGGTGCAGAGATGTGTTCATTTCAAGACGCCACGGCTGGGGTGTGCCGTGTTAGGGGCGTCGGTGGGGATCAGGCCTTCTTGGAGAGACGCTCGAAGTCGGCGAGCACGGCCGCGATCAATGTCTGCCTGCGCGGGTCCTGCCCGACCTGCGTCGCTCCAAAGAGGCCAATCAGATAGCGCGCCTTTTCAGCGGCTTCGAGCCAGTCCGCGGCCGGCGCCGCAACCAAATGAGCCTCCAATTCGGCCTGCCGAAGCCGCAGCGCTTGTTCATTGGCAGCGACTTCCGCCAACAGTCGGCGAAGGTCAGTCGCCTTCTGGGCGGCCATTCCACGGTGCTCATCGAGGTTGATTGGCTTATCTGTCATGGCGTTTGCCTTCAGTTTAGGTCGACGCGGATCAGCCGAGACTGCATTGGAACGGAGCGCGTCAGGCCGAGAACGCAACGGAGCTTCCGCGCCAGCCGTTCACGCCGCCCCGACGACCGCACGTCGCGGCAGCGGATACTCGCCGCTGTCGTACAAGCGACGGATTCCGTCGTAGTCGAATCTCGCCCCATCGACTTCGAGAGTGGCGCCGAGCAGAAGCTCGGGTCGAACCTCCTCGATGGCAAAGCGAACGGCAAGCGCCGCCTGTGAAAACCGTTTGTAACCAGGCGGTTGTCGCCGACAACTCTTGCGTCTGACAAAAAACAGCTCCGCCTCGGCAGAATAATCGAATAAGGTCATAACAGGAAGCGATATATGAATAAATAACGGAAAAACCAGCCCACTTTCGAAAAACATTTGTTTTCGAAAAAGACATTTGTTTATACGGGTGGCCTATTTTCATGGACTGTCTATATTGGCAATGTATATGTTTACTGGCGGATAAATTTGCGCCGTCAACTTGCGCGCATGCGCCCGCAGACGATTTGTGGGCGCGCATCGCCGTCGAAATAGCAACCGATCGAGTTTCTGGCGCTCAACAGGTTGCGTTGCACTTCGTCTATGTTCGGTGCAACCGCCCGTCGACATCTTAGTCTGTCGTCGCACTCGCGCCACGGATCCGCCGCGGAGAATCTCTATGAGCGAATTCAAGGTCACGCTAGCGCGCATTGAAGCCTTCGAAGATGGCGAGCGAGGCAAGCGGGTTTGCGCCGTGTTTCATATCGAACGGGGTCCTCTCGGTTTTCACGTTCCGATTTATCTGCAGGGCCACGATTTCGATGACACCGAGGTGATGAAGGCCGCGAGGAATTCGCTTTACCGCATGTTCGTCGAACTCGCCAACCAGAGCAAAGTTTGGGAGCTTTCACCCGCTGAACTCGAACGCCTTTCGAAGATGAACTTGCGTCCTGTGGAGTAAAGGGTCTCACCGCGGACAATCGGCGCTCGGCACAACCCGGAATCACCGCCAGTACAACGCACGGGGCAATTGTGGGTATGATCTCGCCTGATGATCGAGTTGCTGCTCCCGACCGAGCGGTCACGGCGGACCCGAACGCCGTGGCGCGGGCGTTGGCGCGCTACCGCGAACCGAACCATCTTCGCAGCATCGTCGAGATCGCGATATCCCTCCTGTCCTTTCTTTTTCTCTGGACGATCATGTGGTTCGCGCTCGGCGTCGGCTATTGGCTTTGTCTCCTGCTTGCCGTTCCCGCCGCCGGCTTTCTCGTGCGCCTTTTCATGATCCAGCACGACTGCGGGCACGGCGCGTTCTTCCGCAGCCGGCTCGCGAATGACTGGGTCGGTCGCGTAATCGGTGTTCTTACATTGACGCCCTACGATTGCTGGCGCCGCGCGCACGCAATCCATCATGCGACCTCGGGCAATCTCGATCGGCGCGGGTTCGGCGATATCGACACGCTGACGGTGTGCGAATATCAGTCGCTGTCGGCCTGGGACCGGCTGCGCTATCGCATCTACCGGCATCCCTTTGTGCTATTCGGCCTGGGCCCAGCTTATCTTTTCTTGCTCCAGCAACGGCTGCCAGTTGGATTCATGCGCGGCGGCTGGCGGCCCTGGGTCAGCGCGATGGCCACAAACGTCGCGATTGGCTTGTTCAGCGCAACCATGATCTGGGCCGTCGGTCTCGGCTCCTTCCTGCTCGTGCATCTGCCGATCACGCTGCTCGGCGCCTCGATCGGAGTTCTGGCTGTTCTACGTGCAGCACCAGTTCGCCGACACATTCTGGGCCCGTAACGAAGAATGGGGCGTGCGTGAAGCGGCGCTGCGCGGCAGCTCGTATTACGATCTTCCCGCTGTCTTGGGTTGGTTCACCGCCAATATCGGGATGCATCACGTGCATCATTTGTGCAGCCGAGTTCCGTTCTACCGGTTGCCTCACGCGCTTCGGGTCCATCCCGAACTTGCACGAATGGGCCGCATCACTCTCCAGGATAGCCTGCACTGCGTGCGGTTGACCCTGTGGGACGAAACCGCGCACCGCCTCATTTCATTTCGGGAACTACGGACCAGCGGTGCGAGTGAGCGGCGCGGGAATACGCCAAGTCTTGGGCAGCGATAAACGGCCTAGGAGCGGCGAACCGCACGGCCCCAACCGGCTGAGCTCGAGTTTCAACAACCTCTCGGATTTGCCTTGCAATAACCGTGATTGGGCCTTAGCTCTAACCATCGACATTTGGCCGGACGATCGGGCCGTTTCGCCTTCGCGACGCGTTGGGCGCACGTTCAGACCCTCTCCAAACATCGATGAGCAGAGTTTCGAGGTGCGTCGTTTGCGCGTCTCGACCTCAAGTGCATCAGCGTCAGCGAAAGGCTACATGAAAATGATGAAGGGCACCGTTAAGTTCTACAACGATCAGAAGGGATTCGGCTTTATCCAGCCGGACGACGGCAGCAAGGACGTGTTCGTACACGCGACCGCTCTGGAACGCGCCGGCATTCGCAGCCTCAACGAGGGTCAGAAAGTCTCTTTCGACACACAGGTCGACCGCCGTTCCGGCAAGACCGCGGTGGGCAATATCCAAACGGCATAAGCTTCACGAGCAATGCCGCTTTGGGTCCGACAAATTCCTTCAAGCCGTCCCTTTGTTCGGGGGCGGCTTTTCTATTTTCTTCTCACTGATGCGGAACATGCGACGATGCGGAACACGCGACCATGACGCATCAAAGATTGGAGGGACATATGGCACATCAATTTCGATCGGGGCAGGTGGTGCGCCTCTGCCGTAGCATCCGTTACGGGGCGGCCGAAGGCGATTACGAAATCGTCCGGCAGCTCCCTGACGAAGGCGGCGAGTTCCAGTATCGCATCAAGAGCATGCGTGAGCCGCATGAACGCGTCGTGAAGGAAAGCGATTTAGAACTGCACAGCGCGACCCGCTGAATATTAGCGAATATACGGGCGTTTTCTCTCTCTAATTTCTATCGTTTAGCGTAGGCTTCCTAATCGGCAAGGATCTGGTCCACGTGCCAGTGACTGAGAGACCGATCGCGCTCCCCCTGTGGGAAGGAGCGCACAAATGACTAAGCCAAATTCTATCCGCGACACGAAGCGGCTCTGTGCGGATTCACGCAATTTGATCGATCAATCCGCCACACCGATCTCAGGGTCCGGCGCAGCCTGCGCCGTTTTCACGGATCAGATCGAGAAAGCCAAAGAGGCCGTCACACAAAGCCGCGAGCAAATCTCGCGGCTCCGCTTGAAATGCCGCTGAGGGCGGCTTCGCGCGATTCGATTACGCGGCGCGATAGAGCGTGCCGTATTCCTGGGCGGCCTCGCGTAGCAACGCCCTTAGTTCGTTCGGTCCGACCGTCGAGATCATCCCTAGACTGCGTCCGGGGGCGCCGGTCTTATACAGCTGGACGGCGCAATCCTCCGTGACGTTGATCGAGTATTTCGGTCCATCATAGCTCTGGCCCGACGGGCTGTCGGTCTGCACAAACCAAAAATCGCAATGCGGATGGTTCGTTGATCGATGATCGAGGTTCAGATCGAGCCGCAAGGCCGCGCCTGACCCGTGCATTTCCTCGTTGGCCTGTTTAACGGCGGGCACGAGAACCGTCTCGACCCACGCAGCGCCCTGCTGAAATCGATCGGCGTGCTGTTCATCTTTGTTGAGGGACTTCTCGGCGCGATCGCGACCGGCGAAGAATGCGTGGGCGATATCTGACATGTAACAAACTCCTGCTGAGGAAAACTCCCGAAGGGCCGTAACCGCTTCTACTCGATCCCGGATAAGGTCTACAGCCGCATTCAAAAGCTTGGGGGTATGTGAACGTGACTTTGCGAAGAACTTTTTGTTCGGCTGAAGCGTGGTTGATATAAGTTCGAAGCACAGGAAAACCAAGGTTCACAGAAAAATCACTTTCGGTCTGAGGACTCGGCGAGTCAAGCCGGCAGGCTCCAAGGGCCGCGTTCTCGCCAACGGTCGCGCGAGCCCAAAAAAGGAGCCTCTGTAATGCGACGGAGCGAGCACCGTTCGGTCTTCCTGGCTCAAGCGACTCATGGACGGCCAGGACAGCGCGACCGACAACGAATTTCGGAGGCCCTCGCGTTAGCCTGCCCGCCTCACCATATTGAGGTAAACGGCGCCGCTGTCTCCGGTGGACGACCAGCATCGGGCCAGCGAATCTCATCAGGAGGAACTCGTTTGACGACCAACACCAGGACTGCGCAAGAACGGGCTGAAGCGAGCTTCAAGAAAAAGGAAAAGCAACTCGCGGAGGGCCAGAAAGCGTGGGCGGAGTACGAAGCTAATGCGCTCGCAGTGCGCGAAAAGACGGCGAGATTGAGGGCGTTGCGGCTTGCGCATGAGACGCGCCAAGGAGGGCAGAATTCGCCGCCGGAGATAGCATCGGCGCCCGCAAGGAGAAAGGGACGACCGTGATCGGCCTACGCCTAGGAAGAATCTGATCTTTCCCCAAAACGAGAGGACTGCCCTCTCAGAAGATTATCCGTTGACGCTCGGGGTGATTGGGTGATGTCAATGGCGAAGTCTTGCGAAAGCGTAGCAGGCAGCCGCGATTTCGTATGCGAAAGCTGCGGAGCTCTGTATTCGGTAGAAGTGCGGCACCTTCAGGTCCAGGATCGAACCGTCGCCAATTGCGAGGTTTGCGGGGCAGTGATGGCAGACTGGAATTCGGCGTTACGTGTGACCTTCCTCTTGCGGGAGCGTCCGAGGCAAAGCGAAGTCCGCAGTCCCTCCCTGCCACCCCTAGCCGATGACGGCGAGAAGGAGGGCGAGGAACAACCGCGGCGCGGCAAAGACCGAGACAAGTAAATATCCCCCGGCAGAGCCGGGGGCTTTAGGATGTGAGCCGCTCGAAGCGGCTGGTTGGGGTCGCTAACGCGATCCCGGGTTCGGGTGCCGCCTATGGCGGCACGTCAGCGCCACAGATTGAGTTGCTCCAGGCGCTTATCCTCCTCTTCCTGGTTCTTGATGTACTCACGGATTGCTTGCTCGTCCCGCCCCACAGTAGAGACGTAGTACCCTCTGGCCCAGAAATGCTGTTGCGCCTACGTTCGCCGTAGACAGCCAGGTGGATTGGCGCTCTTGCCCTTGATGAAGCCCACGACCTGCGACACCGCATATTTCGGTGGGATCGAGATCATCGTGTGCACGTGATCCGGCATCAGGTGCCCTTCTTCGATCCGGCATTCCTTCTGCATCGCCAACTTCCGGAACACCTCCCCAAGATGCCTGCGCAGCTCGGTGTACAGCGTCTTCCTGCGGCACTTGGGAATGAAGACCACGTGATATTTGCAGTCCCATTTCGTGTGACTTAGGCTCTCAACCTCGTCCATCGATGAACTTCCCTTTCGTGTGCTTGGCGGCTCACGATTCGGAAGCTTCGTCGATGGACCCCTTTAAACGTCAAACTGCTACTGCCACCCCGGCAGAGCCGGGGGGTCTCCTATCGGATGCTAGGTGCCGAGCGCTGGCTATCGCACCCATCGTTGATGGCGCGCGGGACCGACTGGGATCATTGGCACGGCTCGGTACCGCAAGGCTTTTCGCAGCGCGCCTGTATATCGTCCGCGCTCGCTTGCAGAGTACGTCGGAATCCCTATCCCGCGTGGATAGCCGCACGGGCTGGCGACGACCCTTCCAAATTGTTGTTCACACAACTGAAATTGCTCAACCCCCATCGGCCCTATCCGCACGTCCAACTCTTCGAACTCGCCGTCGCCGCCGCAATCAGCCTCTTCGGATTCCAGTCGGGCCCGGCGCTCGCCAAAGTAGTCGGCGTGCGGCCCGATGATGCTGACCGCTCTGGATCGTGAACCGCTCGATGGCCTGGTACGAGAAAGGCTTCAGGTATAGGCCTCAAGGGCTTGATATCTCTTGCAACGACGCGCTGGGCCACGTCGAGGCCAATTATTCGAAGTGCTCATTCGCAGGCAATTGCGGTATTGCCGCCCAGTGCGCGTAATCGCGTTGAGCATCATAGGGGAATGGCGAACGAGTATTGCCCATCTTCATCGACCGTGGCGCGCCACTTCCGAACAATCCCGATTGGGGTCGTGCAAGCGCTCGTCGGCAACAAGCCGTTTTGCAAGCTGACGAGCCGCAAGCCGTAGACATTGATTCAGGACAAGAGCGATTGCCGGCCGAAGCAGCCTCGCGCAGGACCGAAGCGCCGACAAAGCCGATGAAGCGGACGAGCAGTTGTCCTGTTGTGCGGGCGCGGCTAATGTTTCCGCGGCCGCGTGGCTCGTGTAGCCGGAACCGAGCAGGCGCTTAGTACCAGCAAATCAACACTGCCGCCAATCTCAGGGTACCATGATGCCAGCCAACATGCGCCCGAGGCTTAGGGTTCTGGCGCTGCTGTGCGCCGCCCTCCTGTTTCCCGTTCACCCGCAGGCTGAGGAAGCGTCGGCGGTCGCCGTTGGCACGGTCTACGCAGAGAGCAAGCCGATCGCGAAGTCGATCGAATTCGTCGGGCGCATCGAGGCGATCAACCGCGTCGAAGTGCGCGCCCGGGTCAAAGGCTTTCTCGAAGCCGTCCTGTTCAAGGAGGGCGATCTCGTCACCGAAGGCCAGCCGCTCTACCGCATTGAAAAAGGTCTGTTCGAGGCCGCCGTCGAGCAGGCCGCCGGCGCCCTGGAGCGCGCCAAGGCCGCGCTCACGCTTGCTGAACTTCAGCGCAAGCGAGCCGAAGATTTGCTTGCGAAGGCCTCCGGCACGGTTGTTGCGCGCGACCAGACGGTGGCTGAAGAAAACCAGGCGAAGGGCGCTGTCATGGCCGCTGAAGCGGACCTGCGCACGGCCAAGATCAATCTCAGTTACACTGATATCACTGCGCCGATCGCCGGCAAGATCGGCCGCACCAATCTCACCAAAGGCAACGTGGTCGGTCCGGAGAACGGGCCGTTGACCACCATCGTCAGCCAGGATCCGATGTATGTGACCTTTCCGGTGAGCCAGCGCGAGTTCCTGCAATTCAAAGACTCCGATCCCGGACCCGCCGTGAATACCATAAAAGTGCGCATCCGCTTTTCCGACGGATCGATCTACGACCAGGTGGGCGTCATCAATTTCATCGACGTGACGGTGGACCGTACTACCGACACCGTGATCGTGCGCGCCACGATCGCCAATCCGCAAGGCGTGCTGATCGACGGCCAGCTGGTGCGCGTCATCCTGGAAAGCGGCGAGCCGAAGCATCAAATCGTGATCCCGCAATCGGCGCTGATCGCCGACCAGCAGGGCGTCTATGTCTTCGTCGTCGGGGACGGTAAGGCGGTGGTCAAGCGGGTCAAGCTCGGCGACGAGACCGGAACCGACGTGGTGGTCGAGGACGGGCTCGCGGCGGGAACGCAGGTGATCGTCGAAGGCTTGCAGAATGTACGTCCGGGCATCGCGGTGCGCGCGAGCCCGGTCCCGCAAAGCCGCGCCCGGATGTGAGCCATGCTGTCGGCGATCTTCGTTGACCGGCCGCGCTTGGCGATCGTCATCGCCATCGTCACGACGATTGCCGGTCTCGTCGCTCTCTACGCCATCCCGTTCGCGCAGTATCCCGACATCGTCCCGCCCCAGGTCTCCGTTTCGACCCGTTATCCCGGCGCCTCCGCCGCGGTGGTCGACGCGACGATCGCCCAACCGATCGAGGCGCAGGTCGTCGGCGTCGACAAGATGATCTACATGAAGAGCGTGAGCGGCGACGACGGCAGCTACACGCTCTTGGTGTCGTTCGAGCTTGGCACCAATCCCGACATCAACACGGTTAACGTCAACAACCGCGTGCAGGTCGCGCTCTCCAAGCTGCCGCAAGACGTCCAGCGGCAGGGCGTCACGGTGAAGAAGCAGTCCTCCGCCCTGCTCGGCGTCATTGCGGTCTATTCGCCCAAGGTGACGCACGACGAGCTCTTCATCTCCAATTACGTCACGATCAATCTCCTCGATTCGATCAAGAGCACGCCCGGCGTCGGCGACGCCAGCCTGTGGGGGCCACAGGACTACGCCATGCGCGCCTGGGTCCGGACCGACCGGCTCACCGGCCTGAATCTGACGACGGGCGACATCATCAAGGCCATCGAAGCGCAGAATGTGCAGGCTCCGGTCGGCCGCATCGGCGCGCGGCCGATCTCGAACGACCAACAGCTTCAACTCAACATCCAGACCAAGGGCCGGCTCGAACTCGGTCAAGGATTTCGAGAAGATCGTCGTGCGCACCAATCCGGACGGATCGGTGTTGCGCCTCGGCGACGTGGCCCGGCTGGAGCTGGGCGCTGCCAATCTCGACCGGCAGACGCGCTTCAATGGCGGGCCCGCGTCGGTCCTCGCCATCTATCAGTCGCCCGGCGCGAACGCGATCGCGACGCTGAAAGCGGTGCGCGACAAGCTTGCCGAACTGGAGAAACGCTTTCCCGAGGATTTGACCTGGAAGGTCACCTACGATCCGACCACCTTCGTGAAGGACACGATTCACGAAGTGCAAAAGACCTTGATCGAGGCGTTCGTCCTCGTGGTGCTGGTCGTATTTCTGTTCTTGGGCAGCGTGCGGGCGACGCTCATTCCAACGCTCGCGGTGCCGGTCAGCCTGATCGGCGCTTTCGTTGCGCTGCTCGCGATCGGCTATTCCGCCAATACGGTGTCCTTGCTCGCCATCGTGCTCGCGATCGGCATTGTCGTCGACGACGCGATCGTCGTGGTCGAGAACGTCGAGCGGGTGATGGAGGAGCATCCCGAACTCTCGCCCGCCGAGGCGACCAAAAAGGCGATGGCCGAGATCACGGCGCCCATCATCGCCATCACGCTCGTGCTGCTGTCGGTGTTCGTGCCGGTCGCCTTCATTCCCGGGATTTCCGGCGAGCTGTTCCGGCAGTTCGCCATCACGGTGGCCGTGTCGATGTTCTTGTCGGCGATCAACGCGCTGACCTTATCTCCGGCCCTGTGCGGCGTTCTGTTGCGCCCGCATCACGGGCCGCGGCGCGGCGTCATCGGCATGGTGATGCGATCCATCGATCGCGTGCGCGACGGCTATGGGACGGTGGTCGCCCGCATCGTTCGTGTCGCCGTGATCGGACTCGTGGCGGTCGGCCTCGCTGTGCTCGGAACTGGCGGCCTCGCCAAGATGACGCCGACGGGATTCCTGCCGGAGGACGACCAGGGCGCGTTGTTCGTCGTCGTCCAGCTGCCGGGAGCGGCCTCGCTGGAGCGGACGTCGGACGTTATCCGCAAGGCGGAGGCGATCCTGCGCGAGGAGAAGGCGGTCGAGGATTTCACCTCCGTCATTGGCCTGAATTTCATCGACAACTACTCGCAATCCAACGCCGCCTTCATTGTCGTCACGCTCAAACCGTTCGAGGAGCGCAAGGACCCTTCGCTCGGCGCTGCGGCGATCATCGCGCGGCTCGGCCCGAAGTTCAGCGAAATCCAAGGAGGGACAGTGGTCCCGCTCGCACCGCCGCCGATCATCGGCCTCGGCACTGGCGGCGGCTTTACCTATGTGCTGCAGGATTTGCGCGGCGGCGATCCCAAGACGCTTGCGCAAGTCGTGCGCGGCCTTGTCGTCGCGGCCAATCAGAATCCGCAACTCGCGCGCGTCTTCACCACGTTCTCGGCCACCAACCCGTCGATCTATCTCAATATCGACCGCGACAAGGCGCAGATTCTCGGCGTCGACTTGAGCGGCGTCTTCCAGGCGCTGCAGACCTCGCTCGGCGGATTCTACGTCAACGACATGAACCTGTTCGGCCGCACTTGGCAGGTGCAGGTGCAGGCCGAAGCGGCGGACCGGAGCAGCGTGGACGACATCAGCCGCATTCATGTGCGCAACGCCGAAGGCAAGATGGTTCCGCTGCGCAGCCTGGTCGAGGTCGATGTCGTGGTCGGGCCACCCGCGCTGATCCGCTTCAACAATCTGCGCGCCGTCACGGTCCAGGGCAGCCCGGCGGCCGGCGTTTCCTCGGGACAGTCGCTGAACGCGATGGAGAGCGTCGCCGCCCGCACGCTGCCGGAGGGCTATGGCGGCACCTGGACCGACACCGCGTTCCAAGAAAAACGCGCGGAAGGCACAACCGGAATAATCCTCGGCTTCGCCTTGCTGTTCGCGTATCTGTTCCTCGTCGCGCTGTACGAGAGTTGGACGATTCCGGTTCCTGTCCTCTTGTCGGTCTCGGTCGGCGTGCTCGGCGCGTTCGCCGCGATCCTCATCGGTGGCCTGACGCTCGACCTCTACGGCCAGATCGGCATGGTGGTGCTGATCGGCCTTGCCGCCAAGAACGGCATCCTCATCGTCGAATTCGCCAAGGAGCAGCGCGAGAAGGGCGTGCCGCTGTTGGAAGCGGCCGCCGAGGGCGCGCGGCTGCGCTTCCGCCCGGTGATGATGACGTCGTTTGCCTTCATCCTCGGCCTTTTCCCGCTCGTCGTCGCCGTCGGCGCCTCGCAGCTTGCGCGCCGCAATGTCGGCACGCCGGTGTTCGGCGGCATGATCTTCGCCTCGTTCATCGGAATTTTCGTGATCCCGCCGCTCTACGTGTTCTTCCAAAGGATCCGCGAGACGGTGCGGCCGTCAACGCGCCCGCAAACACACGCCGGCAAGTCCGAGCCGGGAGGGGCGAAACCGCTATAAGAACTGTGCGCTAAGGGCGATCGCGGCCGCGCCTGCGGGCCCGCAGTGTCAGCCCCACACCAAGGTCACGCCGATATCGCCAGGCAGTCCGTGGGGCCAGTCGATGATTTCGAACTTGATCTTGTACCCGCGAGGGCGAAGGAAATCATACCAAAGTTGATACACCTCCTTCGGAATCCCGGTCAGGGTGTTTTCCCAGCCCGGCTCGCGCTGGTTGATGGCGCGGCCGTGATCGGTGCACAGCTGGTTGGGAAAGCGATAGACCAGCATTTCCGTGCGGCCACTGTCGATCGCGCGGCGGATGACCTTGGCCGCGAGTTCGATCTTCTCGTCCTCCGAAAGGCCCGAGGGTCCCGCAAGCCGCGCCATTTCCGCTTTCCTCTCCGCTTCCGCCTGCGCGTGCTTGCGGAAGGCTTCGGCGGCTTTTTCGGCCTCGGCGAGGGCAATCTTCTTCATCACGTCTTCTGCAGACGGAATCAAATCATCGACGGTCTTCGCCATCACCTACTCCTTCGCACAGTGCACATGGTCATTGGTTCGTGAAACATTGATCCTATGCAAATGGTGAACTTGAAATGGCGGCTTATCGAGGAGCTTTCCGTTCGACATCCGCGTTGCGAGACGAGATCGAAAAATCGGGAAGGTCACGCCAAGCCTGCAGCAGCTGGTAGAATACGCCGAGCAGCGTCGGGCCGATAAACAGACCAAGAAATCCAAACGCTAGAAATCCGCCGAGCACGCCGAGGAAAATCATTATCAGCGGCATTTCCGCTCCAAAGCTTACGAGCCATGGACGGATGAAATTATCGACCGTGGACACGAGCAGGCCCCAGACAGACACAAAAACCGCCCACCCCGTGCTTCCCTGGTCAAAGAGCCACCAGGCTGCACCACCCCAGATGATGATCAATAAGACGCCGAACTGACTGAGCGCGATGATCAACGTGATGAAGCCGAGCAGCCCGGCGCCGGGCACGCTGGCAATCATCAATCCGACCGCCATTATGATCGCCTGAATTGCCGCTGTGCCGACGATGCCGTAGGCGACGCCCCGCACTGAATTCGCGGCCAGAAGCAAAGCCGAACTGGCGGCGGGCCCGCCGAGTCGTTCGGTGACGTCTTTCAAAGTCTCGGCCAAGGCGTTCCCGCGGAGCCACAGCATTGTTGCGACAGCAAGCGACACCACGAACTGGAACGTGCCCTCGGCGAAAGCGCGGGCAACCTCGATGAAGGTCTTCCGAAGTTCGGCGGAATACGGCCTGACGATCGTCTGGAACGCACTGCTAGGGTCCGCCAGACTGATCCAAAGGCGCGCGATGCTGTCCTGCGCAAACGGGATCTGGGCCAGCCAGGTCGGTAGTTCCGGCGCTCCAGCAAAGTACGCCTGCAAACGCTGAATGCCATCGACGATCCGTTCCGCCAGTCCGGGCGCAAGAACGATCGCCGGAACGCCCACTATCCCGAGCGCGACCAGCAGCAAGAGGGCCGCGGTGAGACCGACGGACACGCCGTTCCGCACTAACCGGTCGCGGATCGGCCAGGTTGCAATGACGATTATGCTGCCAAACAAGATTCCCGTGAAAAATGGTCGAAGGACGAGCGCAACGCCAAGCAACAGACTGGCGAAGGCGCCGAGCACGAGCAATCGCTCTATCACCGCCCTTGTCTTCTGACGCTCAGCTTCGGGCATAGGGTCCACGGGTGGCGTCGGAGCAATCGATTTAGGAAGCGTGTCGCGGCGCACGCGGCAAATTGTTCTCTGAATAGTAGATCAGAGGAGCCGCCGGCGCCAGCAGCGGTCAAAAAGGGGCACGATCAGTCGGAAAGACAGCCATTAACAAACGCTTCATCCAGGCACTGCCGGCGCATGGCTTGACCCAACTCAGTCTGTGCATCCGCCTGTAACCCGCTGCCGAGCGGCCTCACTTCAAGCTGTTTCTGGCCATTGTCACCACCACCGGATTTTCACACTAAAGTGTAGGCGCTGCGGGGATTTACCTGCCGACACCGTGTACTGTTCGGCCCGGCATTGATCGAGCCGGCCGATCGAGATTCGCTTTCCTCGGCGCGCAAGGGCCGATGGTGAAGCACAATCGCGCATGAGCCACCCAAAGGCGACGGGCGGTTGCCGTTGAGACAAAGGTCAGCCGATACAAACCATGGAGAATGACCCAATGAGCGGCGCAGTCGAAATCCGCAAGAGCCGCGACCAGCGATCGTCCTCGATCGCACGCATTCGGACTTTGAGCCGACTGTGCGGCGTTTGCGCGACGGCTGTTCTCCTCACCTGTTCGGTGGCGCACGCCGACGACTTGTCGACCGGGATCAAGACGATCGTCGGGAAGCTTGCCGCCAGTCCCGCCGAGGTCGCGACCAAGAACGTGCTTGCCCTCAACGCGGCGATGTTCGACCTCTATTCGACCTCCGCTCAACTCGTCAAAGCCAATATCCTCGCCCGCCATCCGGTTATCCTCGGACTCTTTTCGGGGGCTGGCGGACGTTTCATTCTCTATCGTCCGGGCGAAGCGCCGCTCGATGCGCCGTCGGCGCCGGTCTCTTACCAGGTCCTGAAATCGGTCGGGCACAGCACCATGGCCCTGTCCGTGATGGTCATGCCCTACATCGAAAGTCCCGAAGACAAATCCTGGCTGGGCTCACTGCTTGCCTATCGCAGCAAAATGCAGTCCGCCCTCGACGGTATCGACCAGACGGACATGCCGGCCGATTGGCGCGCGAACAGCCGCATCATTCTTCAGAACAACATCGCATTCATGGACGAGGCTGCCGCCAAGGGCGCTGTCTCCCTCGATGCGCTGCAGGCCTTTGCCAAGAAACAGGGCCCGCTGCTGAAACGCAACATCGCCTGGGCGGCGCAGACGCAAGTCGCCCATTGGATGAGCGTCATCGAAGGCTGGAAGAAGATGCTCGGCAGCCAGTGGGATCAGACCTACGCAGCGAGCAACACCATCTATGTCGCCCGGCAGAACAACATATTGTTCAGCGTTCTCGCCCAGTTTTTCGGGCCGGAGGCGATCAATGACCGGCTCATGCTGATCGAGACGATCTCGTTCACCACCACCCCTGACGAACTCATGGAGTTGCTCACGCGCATTATCGGCGACCGCTCCGTCGGCGCAGCGTTTTTCGGCAACTATCACATGATGGACTTTGAATTGATGGGCGGGGATGCGCGCGCGGCGATCATCGCCGAAGACGCGAAGCGCGGCATGACTCCTGTCTTGCCTCCGGCCGTGCCGTTTGGTTCACACCAATGGCCGACGCTGATTACACCCGGCCCGGGCGCGACCTCGCTCAGCGATCTTCCATGAGCGCTGAGCATGGATCTCGACACGATCAGGGAGATCATGCGCCCCGCCGCGCCCGATGCGGTCGGGCAGTGGCGCGACGGTTATGCCTGGCTCGCCGGCGGCACATGGCTCTTCTCTGAGCCGCAGCCGGCGCTCGATACGCTCATCGATCTCGAAAGCTTCGCGTGGCCCGCCCTTCAGGCGTCGTCGGCCGGGCTCGATATTGCCGCAACCTGCCGCATCGCGGAACTCTATCATTTCGCGGCGCCCGCCGAGTGGATCGCGGCGCCTTTGCTGAGGGAATGCTGCGATTCGCTGCTCGCCTCGTTCAAAATCTGGAACACGGCGACGGTCGGCGGCAATATCTGCATGTCCTTGCCGGCGGGACCGATGATCTCGCTCGCCGCGGCCCTCGAAGGGGAACTGACGCTGTGGTCGCGCGACGGCGAGCCCCGGCAAGTGCCGTGTCTTGATTTCGTCACCGGCAATCACGCGAATATCCTCCGGCCAGGCGAGCTGTTGCGCAACATTCACTTGCCGGCGTCGGCGCTTGCCAAGCGCTTCGCCTTCCGCCGCGCCTCGTTGACCAAGCTCGGACGATCGGCTGCGCTGTTGATCGGCACCCGTGGAGGCGCCGAGGACGATCTTCGCATCACCATCACCGCCGCCACGCCGCGCCCGGTCCAGCTCCACTTCGCGCGTCCGCCCTCGGCGGACGAGCTTCGGCACGCAATCGACGCAGCCATTCCGCCCGACGCCTATTTCGACGATGTGCATGGAAGCGCGCCCTACAAGCGCCACTTGACCTGTCACTTCGCCGAACAGATTCGCGCCGAACTCACCGCAGCCGCAGGCGCCAAATGAAATACACCGTCAATGGGAAACTGTTCTCCGCCACGCCGCAGCCGGGTCAATGCCTGCGCACGTTTCTGCGGGAGCTCGGCTTCTTCGGCGTCAAGAAGGGCTGCGACGCGGGCGATTGCGGAGCCTGCACGGTGTGGCTCGACGGCCAGCCGGTCCATTCCTGCCTCGTGCCGGCCTTTCGCGCCGCAAACCGCAACGTGACCACCATCGAAGGGCTTGCGCACGACGGCAAGCTGCATCCGATGCAGCAGAATTTCCTCGACGCTCAAGCGTACCAATGCGGTTTCTGCGCCGCCGGCTTGATCATGACCGCCGCCGCGCTCGACGATGCGCAGAAGGCGGATTTGCCGCGCGCCCTCAAGGGCAATCTGTGCCGCTGCACCGGCTATCGGGCGATCCATGACGCCATCCATGGCATTGCGTCGGCCGACCCCGACATCGCCGGCAAGGCGTGCGGCGCAAGCCTGAAAAACCCGTTCGGCGAGGCGATCGTGACCGGCCGCGCCCGCTACACCATGGACGTGGCGATGCAAGACGCGTTGCACCTCAAGGTCCTGCGCTCGCCGCATGCGCATGCGAAAATCCGGCGTATCGACCGTACGAAGGCGTTCGCCGTCCCCGGGGTCATCGACGTGTTCACTTGGGAAGACGCGCCGCGCCGGCTCTACTCAACGGCGACTCACGAGGACCACCTAGTCGACCCGGACGACACCTACATTCTCGACGACACAATGCGTTTCGTCGGCCAGCGCGTCGCCGCCGTCGTGGCCGAAACCGAGGCCGCCGCCGTCGCCGGTTGCCGCGCGCTCGAAGTCGACTACGAGGTGCTGCCCGCCGTGTTCGACCCCCTCGCCGCGATGGAGCCCGACGCCCCGATCCTGCATGCGAAAGGCAGCGAGGCGAAGGGCAATATTTTTGTCGACATTCACGGCGAGGTGGGCGACGTCGCAGCCGGATTTCGCGCAGCCGACGCCGTGCATGAGGCTACCTATTCGACCTCCCGCGTCCAGCACGTCCATCTCGAGACGCACGGATCTCTCGCCTGGCGGGACGAGGCGGGGCGAGTTCACGTGCGTACGAGTTCGCAGGCCCCGTTCATCGCCAAGCAGAAGCTGGTGCATCTCTTCGGGCTCTTTTCGCGCAACGTGCATGTATTCACGGAGCGAGTTGGCGGCGGCTTCGGCGGCAAGCAGGAGATGCTCTCGGAAGATCTCTGCGTTCTCGCGACGCTCAAGACCGGGCGGCCCGTCAAATGGGAGTGCACGCGCGAAGAGCAATTCATCGGCGCGACGACGCGCCACCAGATGACGATCCGCGTCAAACTCGGCGCCAAGCGCGACGGAACGTTGACGGCCATCGAGGTCCATGTCGTCTCCAACACCGGCGCCTATGGCGGGCATGCAAGCGAGACGCTGGGGGCGGCGCTCGGCAGTCCGTTGACCGCCTACCGCTGCCCCAACAAGAAGGCGGATGGCTACGCGGTCTACACCAACATCGTCCCGGCCGGCGGCTTTCGCGGTTACGGTTCCTCGCAGCCCACTTTCGCGATCGAATGCGCCATCGACGAACTGGCGCAGCTCGTTGGTCTCGATCCCTTCGCCATTCGCCGCAAGAACATGATCCGCCCCGGCGACTGGATTGAATCCGTCTGGAAGGATCCAAGCGACGTCGATTTCGGCAGCTACGGTCTCGACCAGTGCCTCGATCAAGTCGAACAGGCGCTGCGAAAGGGCGGCGGATCGCCTAAACCGGACGGCGACGAGTGGGCGGAAGGCATTGGCATCGCTCTCGCCGCGCTGGAATCCGGCCCTCCCACCGAGCATCGTTCGGGAGCCGAAATGGCGCTCCTTCCTGACGGGCGCTATCACCTCGCGGTCGGCTCGACCGAGATGGGCAATGGATCGGTGACGTCGCACCGCCAGATCGCCGCCGCCATACTCGAGGCGCGCGCCGATCAGATCGACATCATCAACGCGGACACGGATCTTGCGCCTTACGACAGTGGCACCTTCGCCAGCACCGGCACGGTCGTCGCCGGCCAAGCCGTCGAACGCACCGCCCGGGCGCTCCGCGCCAACATCGTCGAATATGCCGGACGCTACACCGCGACCGACCCGGAGGACTGGCGATTGGAGGCAGGCTGCGTCGCGCGCGGCAACCAGCGCATTTCGCTCCACGACCTCTACGCGGCCGGGATCAAAGACGACCATCGCTTTCTGGCCAAGCGAAAGGCCTATCTGTCGCCGCGCTCAATCGCCTTCAATGCGCATGGCATACGGCTCGCGGTGAATCGGATGACCGGCGAGATCCGCATTCTGCATAGCGTGCACGCCGCCGATGTCGGCCGTCTGATTAATCCGATGCAGTGTCGCGGGCAAGTCGAGGGCGCCGTCGCCATGGGCGTGGGATGGGCGCTTACTGAGAATATGGTCCATGACGCCAACGGCGCCGTGGTGAACCCGAACCTCCGCAATTACCGCATTCCGGCCTTTGCGGATGTTCCTTACACAGAGGTGCACTTCGCCGACACCTACGACAAGATCGGTCCGCTTGGCGCCAAGTCGCAAGGGGAATGTGCGATCAACCCAGTCGCGCCTGCGATCGCCAATGCGCTCGCCAACGCCACCGGCGTTCGCTTCGCACACCTTCCCTTCACCGCTGATCGCATCTTCGCCAAGCTTCTTCGCGGGGCATGAGCGCCGACCAAACATCCTCCGCGCGCGCGGCTCGCGTCACAATCGTGACGCAGACGCGGGTCCGGCATGAGGCGTCCGCAGCCTTCGCTGCGTGGCAGGACGACACGAGCAGAGCAGTCGCCGCTTTCCCCGGCTTCATAGAGCAGTCGGTGATCCCGCCGAACCCGCCGCAGCAAGTCGACTGGGTGATCCTTCAGCGCTTCGCGAATCAGACAGCCGCCGTCGCCTGGCTCAATTCGCCCGAGCGCCTGAGGCGGGTTCAAGCCGCGCTTCCCATGTTCGTCGGCAACGACGATATCCATATCGTCAGGGACGAAGAGACGGGCGCGCTGCCGGCGCCCGTCTCGATTGTGATCTCGACGCATATTAGGCCTGGCCAGGAGGCCGCCTACCGCCGCTGGGAGCAGCGCATCGCGGCGGCGCAAAGCAAGGCTCCGGGATTCCAAGGCTATCGCTTCGAGCCGCCGATACCCGGCATTCAAAAGGACTGGGTGTCGATCCTGCGGTTCGACAGCGATGCGAACCTCCAAGCCTGGCTCGATTCGCCGGAACGCCGGGCGCTTCTTCAGGAGGCCGGCGACTTCACGGAAGAATTCCATACCCGCACGGTCCGCACCGGATTCGATCAGTGGTTTCCCACCGCCGCAGGCGCCGCCCCGCCGGCCGCGTGGAAACAGAACATGATCGTTCTGCTCCTCCTTTATCCGATCGTCTTCCTCTTTGCGGTCTTCGTGCAAACGCCGCTTCTGATGAATTGGGCCGGACTGCCCTTCCCTGTCGCTTTGTTCGTCGGCAATGCAGTGAGCGTGGTCCTCCTCGATTTTCTCATTCCTCGGACGAGCCTGCGCTTCGGCTGGTGGTTTCGTCCCGACGCCGCCGAGTACGTCAGGCGCACGATCGCGGGAGCTGCGCTTGTGGCCCTTCTCTACGCCGTGATGGTCCTTGTTTTCACCAAACTGTTCTAAAGCGGTTCCCGTCCGATTTGAATCGGTGGGATTCCGAAGAGGTCAAGGATGGGCGAGTCTTTGTGCATTTGATTCTCCTTCAGGGGGCTGGCGATGCCAAAGGCTTATTCTGGTGATTTGCGGGAACGCGTTATCGAAGCTGTGGAGACGGGCGCATCGCGGCGCGAGGCGGCCGAACTTTTCGCGGTAAGCGTGAGCTCGGCAGTCAAATGGCTGCAGCGCTGGCGTGAAAGTAAGAGCGCCGCGCCGAAGCCGCGCGGCGGCAGCATTTCTCCGCTGGAAGAGTTGGCCACCGAAATTTTGGCTCTGGTTGCCGAACAGCCGGACCTGACTTTGGTCGAGACGGTTGCAGCGCGTGGCGGTCGCCGACGGCGTTCCGGCTTTCGATGCCAAGCAAACCTGTCGGGGGACGGAGGCGGCGGGGATTTTTCCCGGACGGAACCTAGACAGCTGCGTTCGGAGCGAACAGGCCGCACTCGATCAGCTCAGGAAGCGCTGGCCGGAGTTCCCCCCGGCGACAGGGCCGAATGCGTAAACCTCGCCCGGATCAGCGGGCCCCCGAGTTATGTCGAACTCATCACCTGTCTCGAGATGCGGCAGGACGCAAGGAAGATTCGCGCCAATTCGCCCGATACGCCGGAGCACACCGGAGCGACCGGCTCGCGGCGCAAGAAGCGCTGACGGATCGACGTCTTCGCAGCAGCCGCGAAGATTTTCCTGCCATAGGCGTTAGTCTGACAGGAAGACATTTCAACGTCGCAGCGCCCCGGGATTTCGGGGCGCATGCAGGACAAGGCCGGTCGACCAAGGTAAGCTTGCGCGAGCGCCGGCCTCGTTTTGTCGCGCCGGCTTCAGCCAAATTGCAGGCGAAGAGTCACGCCGAGCGAATATAATCGCGCAGCGCGTTCGACTCCTGCTCCATCTGCTCGAGCCGCGACTTGACCACGTCGCCGATCGACACGATGCCGATCAGCCGTCCGTCCTCGACCACAGGAAAATGACGGAATTTGCCTTCCGTCATCCGCTGCATCAGATCGACCAGCTTGTCGTGCCGACTGCAGGTAATGACCTTGCGCGTCATGATCTCGGCGACCGGCGTTTCGAGCGTCGCGCCCCCGCGGGCGGCCAGCGCCCGCACGATGTCGCGTTCCGAAATGATGCCGATGGTGCGGCCTTCCGCGCCCGTCACCACCAGGGCGCCGATTCCGTGCTCAGCGAGAAACTTTGCGGCAGAGTCGATGGTAGCCGTCGGTTCGATGGTGTAGACGCTCGAACCCTTGCGGGACAGGATGGTGTGAACTGTCAAACTCGCCTCCTTCAGTCACATCGGAGCTCGGCCGACGCCAATAACCTGGTCACGTGCGCAACTCAGGCGGGCGTGGAACGAACGTCTGCGAACAAATCCCGGTCCGCGCGCTCCGGTGGCATTTTGGTCTTAATCATCGGACAAATCCACCGAGCGTGCAAGGCGCGAAGCGCCACCCCTTGTCGACAAAGAACAGCAATGGGCGATCATTTTGCAACGCACTCAATTTTTCAGTGCATTGGTTTGGGCAATCGGATCGAAAATCGGAAAAAGCAGAAGCCCCGCAAGAAACCCGCCGATATGCGCCTCCCAGGCGACGGGCTGATCAACGCCGAGCAGGCTCACCGAACCAATCCCGAACAGCGCGTTGAGTCCGAACCAGACCCCTAGGAACGCAAGGATGCGCGGGTCGCGCAGCGCTTCGCGCAGTGGAACCGCCGGCACGTGATAGACCGGCGCTTCGGCGCCGCGAAATACGCCGAGCGGGCCGCCGGCCTGAAAGACGAAACGAATGGCCGCCGCCATAAAGCCGGAAATCGCCGCAGAAGCGCCAATCATGGGCAGAAGCTCGCCGGGATGGGTGACGAGATGCATTACCGCGCCGGCCGCCGCCGTGGCTGCAAACAGGGCAAGAAACCGCGCGGTGCCGAAGCGGCGCGCGACAGCACTGCCGAATGGCAACAGCCAGATAGAGTTGATCGCAAGATGAGTCAGGTCGCCGTGCAGGAATGCATAGGTGACGAAGGTCCACACGTCGGCGCCGATCCCCCCCGGCAGGGAGTCGACCGCGAGCATCGCCGGCGTGTAACGTGCAGGGATAAAGGCAAACAGGAGGAGGAACTCGACGTCCTGCTGCGGCGTCAAAATCAGCTCGCGCACGGCGTGAACGATGCAGAACACCGCGATCGTCGCCACGATCACGGACGGCACGTTGAACACGGGTTCGGTGGATTTCTTCACGGACAGGTTCCAGCGGGTCCGGCTGAAATAGGCCACCCCACGCGCCACCGCAAGCAAGCCACGCATCTTCGAAGCGACGGCCGAGCGCCCGCACCGCCTTCATTAACCTTGATTCATCGTAAATCCCCGCTTGCACCCGCCTTGCGCTATCCCCAGGCGTGCCCGGCTTCTTGCCCGGCCGGCCGCCGTCCTGCCGAAGAACCAGCGCCCGATGAAGCATTCGTCGAGCCGCGAGATGTTCCGCTATTGGACCGAGCTTCGGGGCCGGCGGAATGCGCCTGAACGGGAAGAGATCGATCCGGCCGCGCTGCGCAAAGTCCTGGGCGACAGCGTCCGTCTGTCGTTCAACCACGGCGCCGGGCACCCGATCCGCCTGGCCGGAACTCGCGTTGGCGCCTTGTTCGGCCGCGAACTGAAAGCGTTGCCATTCATCAGCCTGTGGCATCCGGCCAGCCGGCCGCGATTGCAGTCGCTCGTCGCCCACGTTTGCGAGGGCGGTGCCGCAGTGGTGGCGAGCGCGGCAGGGCGAACGCCGTCCGGCGTATCAGTCCCCTTGGAAATGCTGCTTCTGCCTTTGTCGCGCGGGACATCGCTGGATGACCACGTCGTCGGGGTGCTCGCCCCGCTCGGCTTCCCCGCTTGGATCGGCGCACGCCCGATCGAGGCGCTGGTGCTTGCCGCTTTCCAACCCGTCGCCCCGGCCCGCATGGCTGCATCCGATCGCACCGCGTCGCCACGTGCAATGCCGATGAGGGCGGGCTTGGCCGAGCGCCAGCGTGGAACCGCCAATTCGCGCATCGCGTCGCGCGCCGATGCCGCCGGCGCGGCCTGCGCTTGGGCGCCCAGCCGGCTGGCTCTGGCGGGCTGCCTACACCGGCCGTTAACGTCGTTTATCATAAGTTCGGCCTGTCCGGTGATGGGCGGACAAGTGATGGCGATAGCCCCGCATAAGCCGAGCCCGGCTGAAATTTCCGAACAGCGGTTTCAGCGCGTCAGCGTCAACCTGCTCGGCCGCTATATGCTCGAGAACCGGCGCGAGTTTCCCTGCCAGGTGACCGACATGTCGCCCGTGGGAATGGCGGTGATCGCGCCGGTGAATGGCGGCGAAGGCGAGAAGGTGATCGCCTATGTCGATCGGGTCGGCCGGCTTGAAGGCATGATCGCCCGCGTCTTCGATAACGGGTTCGCCATGGACTTCACCGCCACCGCGCGCAAGCGCGACAAGCTGGCGGCCCGGCTGGCCCGGCTGGCCGATCAGGCCCTCGCCGATCGACCGCATTCCCACCCAGACGGCGAATAATCGCGCCGCCGGCGTCTCCTCAGCACAAGATTTTTCAGCGCCTGATTGCGGCGGTCCGCTGTGTGCCGAAACCACGCCGGCTGGGGTTGGCGCCAATTCCGCCAACGCGCGTAAACGAGGTCGGTCCTGCGACGACGGCCGCAGCGCGCCGTAAGCTCGATGCGCCGTGCCTTTTCTGCGAAATCGATCAAATTTGAATCAAAATAGACTATATTTGCGATCTACTTCATAAGAGGCCGGTTAGATAGTATAAACTGACATCTTGGCTGTTATTTGCTTCAATTTGATAGAATTGATTTAGCGGCCGCGCAAAGTTTTCCTGCGATGGTCGACCCTAAGAAGACGGGAGGGTCGATCATGAAAGTTCGTTTCGGCTGGGTCGCCTCGGCGCTGTTCAGTGTGGCCGCGGTCCTTGCGACGCCCGTATCCGGCGCCACGCAAGAACGCCCGCTCTACGTCTCGGTCGGCGATACCACCCGCGCGCCAGTCGGCTGGCTCTCGTTCTGCGCCGACAATCCGCATGAATGCAAGGCGGAGACGACCCGTCTTCGCGACGTCGTGTTGTCCGAGCGGGCTTGGAATGACCTCGTACGCATCAACCGGCGGGTCAACGAGAGCATTCGGCCGCTCACCGATCTCGAACACTGGGGCGTGGTGGAGAAGTGGTCCTATCCCGACGACGGTTATGGCGATTGCGAGGACTATGTGCTGCTGAAGCGTCGCCTGCTGATCGCCGCCGGCTGGCCGCGCACGGCGCTCCTGATCACCGTCGTGCGGGACGAAAAGGACGAAGGCCATGCCGTCCTGACGGTCAAGACTGACCAGGGCGAATTCATTCTCGACAACCAGGTCGAGACTATCCTGCCTTGGACGCAAACCGGCTACCGTTTCGTGAAGCGCCAATCGCAGGCGGATCCGAACACGTGGGTCGCGCTGGGCGATCCGCGTCCGGCGCTCGCCACGGCCGCCTCACGGTGACCGACTTGTGAAGCAAAGTTGAAGGCATTCGGCAAACCCGGTCTCGTCCCCAACCCCTCTCCTGTCCCACGATCGGATTTGCTTGCGGCCGGCTCTCCCCAGAGCTGGCCGCGACCTTTTCGAGCACCCGCACGGAAAAACAAATCGCCCGAGCGCGCGGTCGCGCCCGGGCGTTCCAATTTCGGTTTCCTGCGGCGACGGTTTTACGTCACCGCGACTTCACCAGCGCCGTCGCCGCCAGCGCCGTCGCCGCCATACCCGACGCCGCCACCAGGCCCTCGCAGGAGTCGCGGATGTTGTCAGTGCGAGGCTCGATATCCCAACGGCACTGAGAACGTGGGTCCCGACGCTGCCCGCAGCGTAGGTCAGGACCACGGCCGCCACGGCCAAGCCACGCACCAATAAGGCTCTCGCTCTCGTGACAACTGATCCAGTCATGCTCGCTCCTTGTCATTCCCGAGTTGGCGACGTTAGTTTATGTCCAAGCAGGGGTCAACCGCCGCCCCGTTCCGGTGATCAACTGCGCTTCGACCGGCAAGTTCCCTCTCAGAAGCAAATCCGATGGACACAAAGCCCGTATACGTACTCGGCATCAATGCGTACGACCACGACGTGAGCGCCTGCCTTCTTCGCAATGGCGAAATCGCGGTCGCCATCAACAAGGAGCGGATCACGCGCGAGAAACACGACGCCGGATTCTTTCAGGAGGTCGTGGATTACTGCCTCGACGCCGAGGGCATCGCGCTGGACGATGTCGATCTCGTGGTGCGCAATTGCTACGTCTTGCCGGTCGAAGACCTCGAAACCCGCATGGTGTACGAGGACGTGGCGGAAATCTTGGACGACAAGGAGCGGCGCCAGGCCTCGAAACATCCGCTTTACCTGTCGCGTTCGGACAAGGTCGTGATGGTTTCCCACCATGTCGCGCACGCATACAGCGCCTTCGCCGCCTGCCCTTTCGATTCGGGCGTCGTGATGGTGGTGGACGGCGTGGGCAACTACTGCGCCGACGTCACCGAGCCGGGCCAGCCGACCGACAATGTCAATCCGCTCGCACGCGAATCGGAAAGCTATTACCGATTTGACGGTTCCCGGCTCGAAGCCTTGAAAAAGGTTTGGCTCAGCCCCGTCCGGGGTTTTCTGAGCGACGAGTTCTTCTACATGCCGGGCGTCGGCGCGATGTACAGCCGGGTGTCGAGCTACATTTTCGCCGACTGGAACAAGTGCGGCGAGGTGATGGGACTTGCGCCCTATGGTCGACCCGGCGCGTTCAAGCCGCTGATGGAGATGAAGGACGACGGGACGCTGGACATTCCCGATTGGGACCTGGAATTCGACAAGCCGTGGCTGGTGGAGCGCGAGCGCGACTGGGAGGCAAGCCCGTCCATGCGCCACTGGGAGGACCTCGCCTGGCGCGTGCAGGACGATACCGAGAAGGTGCTTCTTGCGCACGCCAAATGGCTGCGGGAAACGACCAACGCCAAAAACCTATGCATGGCGGGTGGGGTGGCGCTGAACTGCGTCGCCAACGGCCGCATCCAGCGCGAGGCCGGCTTCGACAATGTCTGGATCCAGCCCGCCGCCGGCGACGACGGCATTGCGATCGGCTGCGCCTATTACGGCTACCTGGAAATTCTCAAGAAGCCGCGCACCTTCGTCATGAACCATGCCTTCCTCGGTCGGCCTTACCAAGACCGGGAAGCCCGCGCGGCCGCCGACAAGCCGCTCGTACGCATGCAGACCGTCAACACGGCGTGCACGAACATCTGCGCGGAGACCGCGAAGCTCCTGGCGGAAGGCCATGTATTCGGCTGGTTTCAGGGCGGCTCGGAGTTCGGACCACGTTCGCTTGGCAACCGCAGCATCATCGCCGATCCGCGTCGCCCCGACATGAAGGATAAGCTGAATCTCCGGGTCAAGCACCGGCAGGCCTTCCGCCCGTTCGCCCCCGTCGTCCTCGCCGAACGCGTCGACGAGATATTCGAAGGCGAGGAGGAATCGCCGTTCATGCTGCTGGTCAAACGCGTGCGGCCCGAGTGGAGAGAGAAGATCCCGGCGATCGTCCATGTCGACGGCACCGCGCGCATTCAGACCGTGCGCGAGGACCAGAACGCACTTCTGTACCGGCTGCTCAAGGAATTCGAGGCGATCACCGGCGTGCCGGTGCTGGTGAATACCTCCTTCAATGTGAAAGGGGAGCCGATCGTCGAGACGCCGGATGACGCGATCGCCTGTTTTCTCGCCACGGGCATGGACTATCTCGCTTTGCACGACATGCTGATCGGCAAGAAACGGCTGCACGGCGTGATCTCGCCCGTGCTCAAGACGTTTTCGGAGGTGCGTTCGCTCGTCCGAGAGGCGATGACGGCCGAGGTCCGGTGACGGCAATCTCGTCGCGCGCATGCAGTCGGTCGGATGCGGAAAGATGCGGAGAGGAGACGGCATGACCAGACGCATTGCCCACGATCAGTGCTTCGGCGCGATCATCGACGTTCAAGACTTCTTCCTCGATCAGGTGGACAAAGGTCTGCGCGCCAAGCTCAAGACTCGCATCAAGCAGTTCGCGCGTCTGCTTGGGCATTTCCGCGTGCCGATCGTCGTCACGCTCGAACGGTCGATTGACCGCAAAGGCCGCCTGCCGAAGGAGATCAAGAAGCACCTCGGCGACGCGGCGGAAATATTCGAGAAGGATTACTTCGATCTCACCAAGGAAGATGACATCGCCGCGCATATTCGACGGCTGAAGAAGAAGCAGGTACTCCTGGCGGGCTGCGAGACCGATGTCTGCGTCCTGCAATCCTGCCTTGGCCTGCTCGATCTCGGCTACGAGGTCTTCTTGATCGAGGAGCTCTTGTTCTCCTCGTCCCGCAATGTGGATGCAGCGATCGCGCGCATGCAGGCCGAGGGCGCCGTGTTGCTCAGCTACAAGAGCCTCTATTACGAGCTGATCGCGGCCGTCGACGGCGGCCCGCACGCAGAGACACTCCTGCAGGCTTTCGGACCCCTCCCCGACGACCTGCCGGACGCCGCAGCGTAAACCTGAAACGAAGGCTTATCCTTCAGGCGAAGGACAGCGACGCAGGGCGCAGACCCCCGCAGCCTTTGCCCGCCCGACATTTCCCGCCCTATACTGCTCGGGACAATCCCTGCGGCTTTAGGCCTGACAGCGCTTCGCCGCTCAGACGAAAAACAAGAGGAACGCCATGCCGGTCCATCCCGCCCTCGCCTATTTGCGGTCGCCGGAAAAGGGCAAGGTGGTGAGCGCCGCGGAGGCCGTGCGGCTCATTCGCGACGGCGATGCGGTCGCGACCGGCGGCTTCGTCGGCATCGGCTTTGCGGAGGAAATCGCGCTCGCGCTGGAGGAGCGCTTTCTCAAGGGCGACCGCAACGATGACGGCGCCGAAGCGCCCGCTCCGGCCGGCACGCCGCGAAACCTCACCCTCGTCTATGCCGCTGGCCAAGGCGACGGGAAGGAGCGCGGCCTGAACCATCTCGCCCATGAGGGACTGGTCAAGCGGGTCGTCGGCGGGCATTGGGGCCTCGCCCCGAAATTGCAGAAGCTCGCCTTCGACAACAAGATCGAGGCCTACAATCTGCCGCAGGGCGTGGTCACCCATCTGTTCCGCGACATCGCGGCGCATCGCCCCGGCCACATCACCACCATCGGGCTCGGCACCTTCGTCGATCCGCGCAACGGCGGCGGCAAGATCAATTCGCGCACGACCGAGGATCTCGTCGAGCTGATCACGCTCAACGGTCAGGAATGCTTGTTCTACCGCGCCTTCCCGATCCATGTCGGCATCATCCGCGCGACCACCGGCGACGCCGAAGGCAACCTCACCATGGAGCGCGAGGCGCTCACGCTGGAGGCGCTCGCCATCGCCATGGCCGTGCACAATTCCGGCGGCATCGTCATCGCGCAGGTCGAGCGCGTGGCGGAAAGCGGCAGCCTCAATCCCCGTCACGTCAAGGTGCCCGGCATCTTGGTTGACTGCGTGGTGGTCTCCCAGCCGGAGAATCATTGGCAGACCTTCGCCACGCCGTACAACCCGGCCTTCTCCGGCGAAATCCGCATCCGCGCGGGCTCCTTGCCGCCGATGCCGCTGTCCGAGCGAAAAATCATCGCGCGCAGGGCGGCCTTCGAGCTCAAGCCCAACAGCGTGGTCAATCTCGGCATCGGCATGCCGGAAGGAATCGCGGCGGTCGCGAACGAGGAAAAGGTCATCGACCTGATCACCCTGACGGCGGAACCCGGCGTGATCGGCGGGATTCCGGCGAGCGGGCTCAATTTCGGCGCGGCGGTCAACACGGAAGCGGTGATCGACCAGCCCTACCAGTTCGATTTCTACGATGGCGGCGGCCTCGACGTCGCCTTTCTCGGGCTGGCGCAGGTCGATCGGCGCGGCAATCTGAACGTGAGCAAATTCGGACCGAAGCTCGCCGGCGCCGGCGGCTTCATCAATATCAGCCAGAGCGCGAAGAAGGTGGTGTTCGTCGGCACGTTCAATGCCGGCAAGCTGCGCGTCGCCACCAAAGACGGCAGGCTCGCCATCCTGCAGGAGGGCGCAGAGAAGAAGTTCGTCGACGCGGTCGAGCACGTGACATTCAGCGGTCCGTTTGCGGCGGCGCGCGGACGGCCGGTCCTCTACATCACCGAGCGCTGCGTGTTTGCGCTGCGCCCCGAGGGACTCGAACTGATCGAGATCGCGCCGGGCGTCGACATCGAGCGCGACATTCTCGCGCGGATGGACTTCAAGCCGCTCGTGCGCGAGCCCCTCGATCTGATGGATGCGCGCATCTTCCGTGACGAAAAGATGAACCTGCGCGAAGACATCCTGCGCCTGCCGCTCGACCAGCGCTTTACCTACGACCCGCGGCAGAACCTATTCTTCGTCAACTTCGAGCGGCTTGCGGTGCGCAGCGCAAACGACATCCGCGCCATAAAGGAAGGCGCGGAAGCGAAGCTCGCGCCGATCGGACACAAGGTCTACGCCATCGTCAATTACGACAATTTCTCCATCTCGCCTGAACTGCTCGACGAATACTCGGCGATGGTGCGCGGCCTGGTCGATCGCTACTATTCCGGCGTCTCGCGCTATACGACGAGCGGCTTCCTGCGCATGAAGCTCGGCGAGTCGCTCGAACGGCGCGGCGTCGCCCCGCATATCTTCGAGAGCGCGGAGGAAGCGCAGTCGGACTTCCGCCGGATCGAACGAGGCGACCAAGCTTGATTCAAAGCCCGCATCGCCGTCCCGATCGCTCGGCGGCCGGACCGCTCGATTACGAAATCGCCCAGGAAAAGGCGGCCGCCTTGGGACGGCTCGGACGCGGGCTCGAGCAGGCGCTCGCAGCCCTTGCAAGCTTCGATGCCGAGCATCCGGAATTGGGCCGCACGGAAGATATCCGCCGCCGCCGCTCGACGCTGGTCGAGACCGCCGGGCACGCGCTCTGGCTGTTCATCGTCCAGCGCGACGCCTGCGGCTTGCGCGATGCGAGGGCGGTGATGCGGGACTACCGCGTTCCGGCGGAGGTGCAGGCGCGCGCCGGCGCCTTCCCGCCCCCGGATCGCATCGGATTGAACGCGAAACGTTCCGTCAGTAGCAGTAGCGCGGGGGGATGAGCTGATATCCGCCCGGGACGGCGCGATAGCAGCGGCCGTGCCACCAGTAATACGATCGACGCCGCTCCGCTTCGGATCCGATCAACGCGCCGGCGGTGCCGCCGATCAGGCCGCCGACAAGCGCGCCGCCAGCCCGCCCGGTCGCCGCCCCGCCGATGAGCGCGCCCGCGGCGCCGCCCAGCAACGCACCACCCAAAGCGTCCTGCGCAGCGGCAGGCTCGTGCGGCACAATGGCGGCCAGCGAAATGAGGGCGGCAGCCCCAAGGGTTCGAATCATGTCCACTCCCTCCTCCTGCAAGATTCGGAGTCTGTGACTACGGAAAATCATGGCTTTTTTCGAGGCGACGTGCGGCGCCGGGGGCTGGCGCCCTTGCGGCGGCAAGGCCCAGGCGGGCAAGGGACCCCGCTGCCTCAGCTTTTCTGCGGCAAATTGAGCCGGATATGCAACTCGCGCAACTGCTTGGGCGCGACCTCGGAGGGCGCGCCCATCAATAAATCTTCGGCGCGCTGGTTCATCGGGAATAGCACGACCTCGCGCAGATTCTCCTCGCCCGCGAGCAGCATGACCATGCGGTCGATGCCGGGGGCGATGCCGCCGTGCGGCGGCGCGCCGAGCGAGAGCGCGCGCAGCATGCCGCCGAATTTTTGCTCCAGCACGTCCTCGCCATAGCCGGCGATGGCGAAGGCCTTCTTCATCACGTCCGGCCGATGATTGCGGATCGCCCCCGAGGACAGCTCGATGCCGTTGCAGACGACATCGTACTGAACCGCCTTGAGCGCGAGGATCGTGTCGGCGTCACTCGGATCGAGCGCGAGGAAGTCTTCCGCCGGCAGGTTCGGCATGGAGAACGGGTTGTGGGAGAAGTCGATCTTCTTCTCCTCCTCGTTCCATTCGTACATCGGGAAATCGACGATCCAGCAAAACGCGAACTGGTCCTTGTCGATGAGTCCAAGGTCTTCGGCGATGCGCGTGCGCGCCGCACCGGCGAATTTCACGAAGTCCTTCGGCTTCCCCGCAAGAAAAAAGACAGCATCACCAGCATTGAAACCAAGTTGCTCACGAATTGCCTCGGTTCTATCAGGACCGATGTTCCTAGCAAGCGGTCCGGCACCTTCGAAATACTTTGCTAAGAAGACAGCCGCCAATTCGGACTTGCCTTGCTTAATAAGTCGCCGAACTCCGAGTGTAAGGAGTTGAAAATCGACGCTCGATAGTAGGACCCCTTGTCGAACAGTCGGCGTCCCTCCCGACTCTGCAATAATGTCTTTTCCTCCTTTTGTTCGTGCGACTGCAGCAATCCGTTTGACAACTTCTCTATCGGCAGTCGCTTGGGGACTTTCCCGCCAGAAGATGTAGCCCAACCCCGGCAGCCCTTCTGCCTTTGCCCAGCTATCCATACGATCGCAAAAAGCGCGATTGCCGCCACTCGGCGCCGGGATCGCCCACACCTGAGCGTCCGGGTCATTCCGTAGGATATTTGCGAACACCTTGAAGCCAAGAATCACGAAAGTGCTGACTTACATCGGCCATTTCAATCGGATTACGTAGGTCGGGTTTATCGGTGCCATATTTCCGAATTGCTTCCGCGTAAGGGATACGCGGGAACGTCTGTGTCACCTTCTTGCCGTCGCTAAATTGCTTGAACAGGCCGCGCAGCACCGGCTCGACGGCGGCGAACACGTCGTCCTGGGTGACGAAGCTCATCTCGAGATCGAGCTGATAGAACTCGCCGGGCGAGCGGTCGGCGCGCGCATCCTCGTCGCGGAAGCAGGGCGCGATCTGGAAGTAGCGATCGAACCCGGACACCATGATGAGCTGCTTGAACTGCTGCGGCGCCTGCGGCAGCGCGTAGAATTTGCCCGGATGCAGCCGCGACGGCACCAGGAAATCGCGCGCGCCTTCCGGACTTGAGGCGGTGAGGATCGGCGTCTGAAACTCGAAGAAGCCCTGCTCCTTCATGCGCCGCCGGATCGAATCGATGATCGCCCCGCGCAGCATGATGTTGCGATGCAGGCGCTCGCGCCGCAAATCGAGGAAGCGATAGCGCAGCCGAATGTCCTCGGGGTATTCCTGTTCGCCGAACACGGGCATCGGCAGTTCGGCGGCGGGGCCAAGCACCTCGATCGCGCTCGCATAGACTTCGACCGCGCCGGTCGGCAGATCGGGATTTTCCGTGCCGGCGGGACGCATGCGCAGCTTGCCGTCGATCTTGACCACCCATTCCGAACGAAGCGTTTCGGCTGTCGGAAAGGCCGGCGAGTCCGGGTCGATCACGCACTGCGTGACGCCGTAGTGATCGCGCAGGTCAATGAACAGCACGCCGCCATGGTCGCGGATGCGATGGCACCAGCCGGACAGGCGCACGTCCTCGCCGACATCGCTCGCGCGCAGTTCGCCGCAGGTATGAGTCCGATAGCGATGCATTGCCTCTCCAGGCGAGGTACACGAGCGATTGCTCGGGCGGAGCGCGGAAAGTGCATGCGCCCCCCACTTTGTCAAGGATTGCTGGCGACCCCGCAGTCGCGATAGCGCTTCAGGATTTTGTAGCCGGTCTTGCGCGAAATCGAGAACTCTTCGCACAGCCGCGAGATCGGCTCGCCGCCCAGCACCCGCGCGATGAACTCCACCCGCACGTCCAAGACGTGACACTCCTTCCACGGCACCTCTGCTCTCCTGCAAAGGGCCAGAAGTGTCACCGATGTCTCCGGTATGAAATGTCACCCCTCTCTCAGGAAGGGCATGAATTGGTTCGGACCCGCCCTGAGCGGTACGTTCTTGCTCGACAGCTTCCGCGCCGCGTGGTCGCCGAGCGCTCAAGCATGCTCAGTATCTGTCCGTCTTTCCTAACCACTGTCGAAGAGCTATGAACGGGTGACGTCAAGCTGTCGATCGGTGCGTCGATCGAACCAAGACCAGACCGTGTCGCCATTCGACGGAGAGCGGCGGTGAATGAGCAGATCGATCTTCCGCAGTCGGCCTCTGACGGCGATCAGAGTCGCGATTTTGTGATAACCGCGCATCGGCTCACGTCGGACCTCGTCCGGCCTCGACCGCTCCTCTACTGGACGGATCTCCTGCTCAGCTCGGCCCTAGGCTATGCGGCGCTTGTCGCCGCCATCCTTTCCACATCTTGGGCCGCAAAATCGGCGTTCAGCGTGCTCGCGATCCTCGCGCTGTATCGAGCGATGCTCTTTTCATTCACGAGCTGTCACATCTTCGTCGCGGCGCGATTCCCGGCTTTCGAACAACCTGGAACGTCCTGATCGGAATTCCGCTTCTGATGCCCACATTCTTTCGCGACGGCGTTCACAATCATCACCATGCGCGATCCACACCGGGGCACGCTAAATAGCACTAGTCGCTTGCTCGGCGCTGATGAATGCACCGGCCACTTTAGAAACGCGGGGTACTTTTGGTTAAGGGCGTATATAGGTTCTAATTGGGGAGAAAGAACGATGCAAGGGTATGCTGCTTGGCTTCACGGGGCAGTGGCACTGGTTCTAACCTTCGTGTTCGGTACTCTAATGGAATACGTGATCCATCGACTTATGCATCGAAGCTACTTTTTGGGCAAGCGTCACGCCCGGCATCACCGTGAGGGTTGGGGACAGGGATGGCTCGGCGAGTTTCGCGATTATTTTGTCCCATCCATCCCATTAACCTTGCTTGGGTTTTTAGTATCGACGCCAGTAGGAATCGGGATGGCGGTGGGAGTGGTGACCTTCACGGCCGTGGCGGCGTACTCGCATGAGATCCAACACGAAAATCCGGATCTGGTTTTCTGGATGCGACAGCCGGTACATTACCTGCACCACAAACATCATATGTGGAAAGACAATTTCGGCATCACGGTTGATTGGTGGGACCGATTATTCGGCACGTATAGGCAGGTCGAGTGGCGCCGTGAAAAACCGATCTCGCAGTATGGGTTGCGGGGATATTTGTCGATAACCTGGCTGGCTTTTCACGCTGACAACACTCAAAGCAAAGCTTGAATTTGGGTAGATCTTAGGAATAAACTGAAGCTTATGTATTTTCGCGCAGCGTCATGCCAATGATCCCAGCACGCTGCCGCCGGACAGGCGCATAGCAAGCAAGTCTTGGAAAGCACATCCGATCAGTTCGGCTTCCGTCAACAGGAGGCGATTCATGGCAACGGCGCAGAGCGAAGATAGCCGCTTGAAAATCGTGCGCAAATATACGTATGGCCGGTTCAGTGCGCTTGGGCAAAAGTGATATATGGCGATCGTGCTGCGCTTGAGCTCGAGCATCGCCCGGACCAGGGCTATTGAGGTGCAATGGGGGGCTTAATGTCGGTTCAGTCGTTCGTTGCGGACGAGATTGCGGGGCGGCCGATCGAGACCGCGGACGGCGGTCCGAGCGCCGACGGCAGTTTGAGCGCCTATGCTCACCGCCACCTGCGCCACGCGGCCGCCTCTTTCATGGAAGCGGATCACCCGGAAGCGGTTTGGAGCGGCGTTCTGCACTCGACTTACTGTCTCCCGATCGATGAATTGAAGCGGGACTTTGAGAGGCGCGGGCGTTCGTTCACCAATTTCGCCAGCCTGGACTATCTCGGCCTCGCCGAAGACGCGCGGGTCAAGCAGGCGACGTGCGAGGCGATCCAACGGTTCGGGCTGGGATCGGGCGCGTCTCGCCTGGTCGGCGGCGAACGCAGCGTTCATTCGGCGCTCGAGGCGGCGGTTGCGGATTTCGTCGGCGTCGAGGACACGCTCGCCTTGGTGAGCGGGTTCATGACCAATGTGTCGCTGGTCGGCCATCTGCTCGGCCGCCGGGACCTGATCATCGCCGACGAGCTGGCGCACAACAGCATTCTGCTCGGCGGCCAGCTGTCGAATTCGCCGATGGTTCGGTTTGCGCATAACGACCTCGATGCGTTGGCGGACATTCTCGCCAGCCGGCGGCGTCAGGTGGGCAAGGTTTTGATCGCGGTCGAGGGCCTGTACAGCATGGACGGGGACATTCCCGACTTGCCGCGGCTGCTCGCGCTGAAGGACCGCTATGACGCCTGGCTGATGATCGACGAGGCGCATTCGATCGGGGTGCTCGGCAAGACGGGGCGTGGGATCACCGAGCATTTCAAGGTCGATCCGGGCCGCGTCGACATCATCATGGGGACCCTGTCGAAGGCGCTGGGCGCGTGTGGCGGGTTCATCGGCGGAACCCACAAGCTGACGGAATGGCTGCGGTTCTCGCTGCCGGCGTTCATCTTCACGGTGGGCCTTCCGCCCGCCGTCGCGGTCGGCGCCCACGAGGCGCTGTCGATCCTGCGCGCCGAGCCCTGGCGGGTGGCGCGGGTGCAGCAGAACTCCGCGCTGTTCTTGCGCAAGGCGCGCGCCCGCGGGTTCGACACCGGTCCGGCGATCGGGGCGGGCATCGTCTCGTTGTATTTCCGCGACCACGAGAGCTGTCGCGCCGCTTCGCATGCCGCGCTCGAGGCGGGCTTCTATGCGCCGCCGATCGCGCAGGTGGGCGTTCCCAAGGCGAAGCCGCGCGTCCGCTTCTTCATCAATGCGCGGCATACGGAAGAACAGATCACCGCCGTTCTCGATATCTTGGCTGCGCAATGAGCCTTTCGGCGTCCCACCGCCACGGCATCATCACGACGTCATAGCGTGAGCTCAAGCGCCGGCCGGCATTATCGCAGCAGGTCCTTGTTGTCATCCTGACTTCAGAGGCCTGCTCCCGCGAAGAGCCGGAGGTAAGCCGGGCGGCAAGAGCGGCCGACTAAGGTCGAAAAAACCCCAACTCGGACATCCCAGGCTACGCAGCGCATATCCCCGAGTGTATCGTTCGACAGTGCAATAAGCGGGCCCACCAATGGCAGAGACATCCCGCCACGATGCTTGGCAGGCTGGCGACCGTTACGAGGCGTATATGGGTCGCTGGAGCCGTCAGATTGCGCCGCTCTTTCTTGTCTGGCTAGGCGCAGGAAACGGCCTCGATTGGTTGGATATCGGCTGCGGCACCGGTGCGCTTTCCGCCGCCATCCTGGCGGAGTGCAATCCGATGAGCCTGATCTCCATGGACTCGTCGGAAGAATTTGTCTTGACGGCACGTTCAACGATTCGAGATCGACGCGCCGACTTCCGGGTAGGGGACGCCCAAGCCATATCCTTGGAAACCGCAAGCCGCGACGTTGTCGCGTCCGCACTGATGCTGAACTTCGTGCCCGACAAACTGAAAGCGCTCAGGGAAATGAGGCGGGTCGCTCGACCGGGTGGCACTGTCGGCCTTTATGTATGGGACTATCCCGGGCGCGGCGTGGAGTTCCTACGTGCTTTCTGGGATGCGGCGGCTGACCTCGATCCCGCTGCACTGGAACTCGCCGAGGATAAGCGTTTTCCTTTCTGCACGCCGGACGGTCTGGGAGAGCTGATGAGCGGAGCCGGTTTGGCGCACGTTGATTGCAAGCCGATCGATATCCCCACGGCTTTTACGGATTTCGAAGACTATTGGCATCCATTCACGTTAGGCACAGGCCCTGCGCCTGGTTACTGCGCAAATCTCGATTCTGAGGCTCGGCAGCGCTTAACGATGGCCTTATACAACAGTCTCCCGCGCCGCGATGACGGGTCGATCTCCCTTACGGCGCGAGCATGGGCGATCAAGGCGATCGCTTGAGGTCCCTTTCAATTCACGGCAGCGCCCCCATTTCGGTCGCCTTCGGAGTGAAGCCGATGGTTGCTTTCTAAACGCCGCGAGCCCCCTACGCCGCGAGCGCCGCGAGGATGCGCGCCCAGCTCCGTGTGCCTTTGTGGAACGACGTGAGATCGAATTTCTCGTTGGGCGAATGCACGCGGTCGTCGTCGAGGCCAAAACCTACCAGCAGCGTGTTCATGCCGAGCTGGCGCTTCAAATCGGCGACGATCGGGATGGAAGCGCCGGAGCCGACCAGCAGAGCCTCGCGTCCCCATTCCTCGGCGAGCGCGTGGCGCGTAGCGCCGAGTTGCGGCAGGTCCCAGGGCAGCGCCACCGCAGGGGCGGCCGTGTGATCGATGAACTCGGCGCGGCAGTCGGCGGGCAGGCGCGCGCGTACGAAAGCGCGGAAGGCCTCGCGGATCCTTTCAGGCTCCTGGCCCCGGACCAGCCGGAAGGACACCTTCGCCGACGCCTCGGACGGAATCACCGTCTTTGAGCCCTGCCCCATATAGCCGCCCCAGATTCCGTTCACGTCACAGGTCGGGCGGGAGAAGACTTGTTCGATCAAAAGCCGGTCGGTCTCGCCCGCCGGAACGCTCAAGCCGACGGGCCTGAGAAAGCTCTCTGCCGTGAATCCGAGCGTGCGCCATTGCCGGATCACCTCGGGCGGCAGGTCCGCGACGCCATCGTAGAAGCCGGGGATCGTGACCCGCCCGTTTTCGGCGTGAATGCTCCCGAGAATCCTGGTGAGCACGCGGATCGGGTTTTGCGCCGCGCCGCCGAACAGGCCGGAATGCAGGTCGCGATTGGCCGCCTTGATCGTCACCTCCTCATAGACGAGACCGCGCAGTGAGGTGGTGATCGCCGGGGTGACGGGATCCCACATGCCGGTGTCGCAGACCAGGGCAAGATCGGCGGCAAGATCGGCGGTATTTGCGCCGACCCAGGCGGCAAGGCTCTTGGAGCCGCACTCCTCCTCGCCCTCGATCAGGATGGTGACCGGCAAAGGCAGCGAGCCGGTTACCGCCTTCCAGGCGCGGCAGGCCTCGATGAAGGTCATCACCTGCCCTTTGTCGTCGCAAGCCCCGCGCGCGACGATCGCCTTGCGGCCGTCGGAAAGCGTTGCGAGGCGCGGCGCAAATGGCGACGTCTCCCACAAATCGAGCGGATCGACCGGCTGCACGTCGTAATGGCCGTAGAACAGGACGCGCGGCCCGCCCCCGCCGTCCGTCTTGGCAAGGACGACCGGGTGCCCCGCCGTCTCGCGCAAATCCGCTGCGAAGCCGATGCCGCGCAAATCGGCTGCGACATGCTCCGCCGCCACCCGGCATTCGCGCTGATAGGCCGGATCGGTCGAAATCGACGGAATGCGCAGCAAGGAAAACAGGCGCTCGATGCTCGCGTCGAGATCGGCATCGATGCGGGCGAGAACAGCGTCGAGAGGCGTCATGAGGATCGTCCTGTGCGCGACTTGTTCGCGCGTTTCGAAGACTGCTGCGGCGTGCCGAACAAGCCGCGCTCGCTCGCCGTCGCGTCCGCTGTGTTTGAGAGCTGGTCGAGGTCTGCGATGCCGTAGGTTTGATTTCGGCTCGTGCGCCGGCGGGACGGCCGCACGCCCATCTGCCGCATCGCCTCCTGCGTTGCGGTGCGGGCGACCACGGCCGCCGCCGAGCGGAAGAATTGCCGCACGGCCGGATGCGCGAAGAAGGCCATCAATCCGACAAGGAGGCGCGACCACAGGCCGCCGGGCGCCGCCTCGGGTCGTCCGGCGCCGCGCTCCTCCTCGGACGGTTGCTCGTCGGCCGTCTCGCCTACACGGTCCGCTCCTTTTTCCAGAAGCGCCGACAGCGGCTTATGCGGTTCGACCTTGTCGTAGCCGCCGCGGACCGGGCTCTTGGCGATGATCGCTTTGCGCTCTTCCGGCGTCACCGGTCCGACCCGCGCGCTGGGCGGGCGAATGAGCGCACGTTCGACTATCGACGGTGTGCCGTTGCCTTCCAGAAAGGACACCAGCGCTTCGCCCTTGCCGAGCTCGGTGATCGCCTGCGCCGTGTTGAGAGCGGGATTGGGGCGGAAGGTCTCTGCCGCCGCCTTCACCGCTTTCTGATCGCGCGGCGTGAAGGCGCGCAATGCGTGCTGCACGCGATTGCCGAGTTGGGCGAGCACCTTATCCGGAATGTCCAGCGGGTTTTGGGTGACGAAATAGATTCCGACGCCCTTCGAGCGGATCAGTCGCACCACCTGTTCGATCTTGTCGAGCAGCGCCTTGGGCGCCTCGTTAAACAGAAGATGCGCCTCATCGAAGAAGAACACGAGCTTCGGCTTGTCGGGGTCGCCAACTTCGGGAAGCTGCTCGAATAATTCGGCAATCAGCCACAACAGAAAAGTCGCGTAGAGCCGGGGACTTTCCATGAGCTTGTCGGCGGCGAGAATGTTGATGCGCCCCCGCCCCGCCCCGTCGGTCGCCATGACATCCGATAGATCGAGCTGCGGCAGGCCGAAGAACTTTTCGCCGCCTTGGTTCTCGACCACCAGGAGTTCGCGCTGCACGGCGCCGATCGTCGCCGGTGCGACATTTCCGTAGCGCGCGCCGATTCTCTTCGCGTTGTCGCCGAGATAGGCGAGCAACTCGCGCAGGTTCTCCAGGTCGACCAGACCCTTGTGCGGATCATCCGCCCCGCCCGCTTCACTCACGACGCGGAAGGCGATATTAATCACGCCCTCCTGCACGTCGTTGAGGTCGAGCATGCGAGTGAGCAGGAGCGGCCCCATGTCGTGCACGGTGGCGCGGATCGGGTGCCCCTGCGCGCCGAACAGATCCCAAAAGACGACGGGAAACCGGTCCGGCTCGTAATCGAAGCCCATTTCCTTTGCGCGCTTGACGAAAGCGTCTTTCTTCTCGCCCATGGCGGCGACGCCGGACAGGTCGCCTTTCACGTCGGCCGCAAACACCGGCACGCCGGCGCGCGAAAAGCCTTCAGCAAGCGTTTGCAGCGTCACCGTTTTGCCTGTCCCGGTCGCTCCCGTGATCAGCCCGTGCCGATTGCCGAATGCGAGCGTCAGCATTTCCGGCTTTGTGCTCAGCCCAACGAAGATCTTGCCGTCCTGGTCGAGGCTCATCATTGCGTCTCTCACGTCGGCGCCCTGTCATGCGCTTGCCGCGGCGCGCGTCCGTTTAGATACGGATACTGCCGGAAAATACCATATACGGACGGAAAGCCCGAGCCGTTCGCCGTTCGGAGAGCGCGCACGGACCGCGGTCGATCATCCGAATTGTTGCGCCATCGCAACAGGTCGCGCCGAACACGCGACGCGGCGATAGTGGCGTCTTTGTGATTGGCCGCAACGGTGCCAGAATAGCGCTGCGATCGGCTGTCGTGAGGGGGCCATGGACGAGGTCGTAAGCTGCGTTGTCGGCACGATCAGTGTCGAGCCGAGCAGGGCGGCGCAAGAGCCGACCGCCATCCGCGATATTTCATTCCATTCCCCCTTGGTGATGGAGGGGCGGGCTTGTTCGCCGCGCCAAGATTTTCTTTCAACCGAAGCTCGCGAATAAAGAAGAGACGACCATGTCATACTCTATCGCCGAGCTCGATCCCCTTCAGCCCGGTATTGCAACCAGATTGCGATCTTTTGGCATTCGAACCACCGACAAGCTTCTCGAAGCGGCCAAGGATCCGAAAGGTCGCAAGACGCTCGCCGAGCGGACCGGGTTGAGCCCGCAATGCCTGCTGCGCGCCGCCAATTTCGCCGACAAGATGCGGATCAAAGGGATCGGCGAGGATTATGCGGAATTGCTCGAAGCCGCCGGCGTCGACACGGTGCGCGAGCTGAAATATCGCAATCCAGCCAATCTCGCGAAGCGCATGGCCGAAGTGAACAAGCAGCTCAAGCTCGTCCGGGTGCTGCCGTCCGAAAAGGTCGTCCTGCGCTGGATCGAGACCGCCAAAAAGCTGCCGATCAAGATCAGCTACTGACGGTGTTCGCGCCGTTCTCACCCGATTAGAAGCGACGGGCCGCTTGACAGCCGAACAGGCGCCGCGCAAAGCCGCGCGATGGCTCTCCACCAACCTACCCCAAAGACAGGGACGCCCCATCGGGAATCGGTCGCCGATCTCTTGCGCGGGGGGCGGCCGCTGGTGATGGGAATACTCAACGTCACGCCGGATTCATTCTCGGATGGCGGCAAATTCCTCGATCCTGATGCCGCGATCGAACAAGCCCGGCGAATGGTCGCCGAGGGGGTGGACTTCATCGATATCGGAGCGGAATCGACGCGTCCCTATGGCGGGGCGACGCCGGTGCCCGCAAGCGAGGAACTCCGCCGGCTCGCGCCGGTGCTGCCGCCCGTCGTCGCGCTCGGCGTCCCGGTGTCAATCGATACGATCAAGGCCGACGTGGCGGCTTGGGCGCTCGACTTGGGCGCCGCGATCGTCAACGACGTCTGGGGCCTTCAACGCGATCCGGACATGGCCCACATCGTCGCGGCGCACGGCGCGCTGATCATCATCATGCATAACCGGACGGAAGCCGATCCGGCGATCGACATCATGGCCGACATCGAAGCCTTTTTTCGCCGCTCGCTCGAGATTGCCGGCAAGGCCGGGATCAGTCGAAGCCGGATTGTGCTCGACCCCGGCATCGGATTCGGCAAGACGGCCGAGCAGAGCATAGCCGTGCTTGCCCGGCTCGGCCGACTGAGCACGTTCGGCCTGCCCCTGCTGGTCGGCGCCTCGCGTAAGCGCTTCATCGACAGCGTCTCGCCGTCAGCGCCGTACGAGCGTCTCGGCGGCTCGCTCGCGGCTCACCTCGCGGCCATCGCCAACGGGGCGGCGATCATCCGCACCCATGACGTCGCGCCGACCGTGCAGGCCTTGAAGGTCGCCCAGGCGATCCGGAGCGAGCAATGAGCGATGGCGGCGATCTGATCTTCGTATCCGGGCTTGCGATCCACGCCTATCACGGCGCGATGGAGCATGAAGGGACGGTCGGGCAGACCTTCCTGCTCGATCTGGAGCTCGGCATCGACCTTGCCGAAGCGTCGCGGTCCGACCGGATTGCGAGCACGGTCTCCTATAATGAAGTGGTGGACTGCGCCTGCCGGGCCTTCTGCGCCGATCGCTTCCGACTGGTGGAAGCCGCCGCCGGCGCCGTCGCAGAGGCTGTCCTTACTCGCTTTCCGCGCATAACGCGGGTCCGCGTGACCGTGCACAAGCCGCATGCGCCGATCGCGGCGACCTTCACCGATGTGGGCGTTTCGATCGTGCGGGAGCGGCATGGCTGAAGCGATCCTGTCGCTCGGCGGCAATGTCGGGCCCGTTCGCGAGACGCTCGACAATGCGGTGAGGCTCCTATGCGACGGCGACACCGCGCGGCTGCTCGCCCGATCATCCGACTATCAGACCGCTCCGTGGGGCGTCGTCGATCAGCCGCCGTTCATCAATCTGTGTCTGATCCTCGCAACGGCGCTGTCGCCGCGGGCGCTGCTCGCGCGGACGCAGCGGATCGAGGTCGCGCTCGGCCGCGATCGGACAGACGAACAACGATGGGAGCCGCGGCCGATCGATATCGATATCATCGCCTATGACGATCTAGCGGTCGCCGAACCTGATCTCGTCCTGCCGCACCCCGCCTGGTCGGAGCGCGCCTTCGTGCTCGTTCCCTTGATGGAAATCGCGCCCGATCGAACCATCGGCGGCGTTACGGTGCGCGCCGCTCTCGCCCGGCTCGATACGCATGGCGTGGAGCGGTTACCCCCGCGGTAGCCCGCCCTGCCCTTCCGCCGCTCCCCCTCCTCCTTAGATGTGGTGCCCTGCTACACCCCTCCCCTGATCCTTGTTGCAAAATATTCGATTGGCGCGGCGGCCCGACCATGGCATTTTTCCGGCATGGCACAGGACATCGATCTCACCCTCGCCGCCGATTTCCCCCGCGTTCGCCGGGAGGAATGGCTCAAGCTCGTCGAAGGCGCCCTCAAGGGAGCGCCGTTTGAGAAACGGCTCGTCAGCAAGACCTATGACGGGCTGGTCATTCAACCGCTCTACTCGCCGGAATCCGCGTCCCGGCCGCTGGCCGCGCGCCCCGGCGGCGCTCCTTGGCAGGTGCTGCAGCGTGTCGACCATCCCGACCCCGCCGTCGCCAATGCCGAGGCGCTGCATGACTTGGAGAACGGGGCGACCGGCCTCGTGCTCGTTTTCGCCGGCGCGGTCGGAGCAAACGGCTATGGCATTTCTCCTGACAAGGCGGCGCTTGCCAAGGTTCTCGACGGCGTGCAGCTCAACGCGGGATTTTCGCTCGAACTGCAGATAAGCCCGCCCGCCAGGGATGGAGCCGCCCATCTCGCCGCGATCGTCAAGGAAAGCGGTTACGCGCCCGACGCCACCGATATCCGGTTCGGCTTCGACCCGATCGGCGCGCTCGCGACCGGATGGGGCATCCCGCCTTGGCCGGAGATCGCTCCGCATCTCGCGTCCATGGTCAAGGATTCTGGCGGGACAGGGATTCCGCGGCCCGTTCGCCGTGGCCGACGGACGCGTCGTCCACAACGCGGGCGGATCGGAAACCCAGGAGCTTGCCTATGTGCTCGCCGCGGCGGTTGCATATTTGCGGGCGTTCGAAGCAGCCGGGATGACGATCGAAGCGGCACGGCAAGCGATCTTCTTCCGATTGTCGGCGGATGCAGACCAGATCATGTCGATCGCCAAGTTCCGCGCCGCACGGAAGCTGTGGGCGCGCGTTGAAGAAGCCTGCGGCCTCGCCCCCGGCCACGTTTTCATCTCCGCCGAGACCGCATGGCGGATGATGACGCGGAACGACCCGTGGGTGAACATGCTGCGGGGGACGATTGCCGTGTTTGCGGCGGGCGTCGGCGGGGCCGACGCGGTCGCCGTCCTGCCCTGCACCAATGCGCTTGGACTTCCCGACCGCTTCGCCCGGCGGGTTGCGCGCAATACGCAGCTGATCCTCCTCGAAGAGTTCGAACCTTGCCCGCGTCGCCGACCCGGCGGCCGGATCGGGCGGCGTCGAGGAGATGACGAAACAGCTCTGCGCCGGCGCCTGGAGCCTGTTCCAGGAGATCGAGAAGGCGGGCGGCGTCTGGAGCGTGCTGCAATCCGGTCTTTTGCAGAAGAAGGTCGCCGCCGTGGTCGCCGCGCGCGAAAAGGCGATCGCCACGCGCAAGGAGCCGCTCACTGGCATCAGCGAGTTTCCCAATATCCATGAATTGCCGGTTTCGGTTGTCGCGGCGACGCCCGTGGCGCTCAAGCCCGGAAACCCGGTGGTCGAGCCGCTCAAGCCGACCCGGCTGGCCGAGTCGTTCGAACGGCTGCGCGAGGCTTCCGATCGCGCGGCGGCGCAAACGGGCGCGCGGCCTAAGATCTTCCTCGCCAATCTGGGTCGCATCGCCGACTTCAATGCGCGCGCCACCTTCACCAAGAACTTCTTCGAGGTGGGTGGGATCGAGGCGGTAAACAATGACGGCTTCGCCGGCGCGGACGGCAAGACCGACCTGGCTGAGCTGGTCGCCGCATTTGAGGCATCGGGAGCGAAGCTCGCCTGCGTATGCTCGTCCGACAAGATCTATCCGGTCGAGGCGGTCGCGGCGGCGAAGGCGCTCGCCGCGGCGGGCGCGACCAAGGTCTACCTCGCCGGACGGCCCGGCGATCTGGAAGCCGCCCTCAAGGAGGCCGGCGTGAAGGACTTCATCTTCGTCGGATGCGATGCGCTCGCTACGCTTGATGCAGCGCACGCGACAATCGGTCTTCGTTCGTAACTCTCAAGACTGGCGGCCCGCCCGGTTGGAACCGAGGCGGGCCGTGCGCAATGACGTAGGCAGCGCAGATTTCGAGATCACGCCGGCCGCCCGGCCGGCCAACGAGGTAGATCCCCATGACCCGCATCCCGGATTTCTCAACGGTTGCTTTCACCGAGCCACCGACCGCCGCGCCTGAAAGCACGGCGAAGCCGTGGCTCACGCCAGAGGACATTCCGGTAAAGCAGGTCTATGGACCGGACGACCTCAAGGGACTCGACTTCCTCGAAACCTTCCCCGGCGCGCCGCCCTATGTGCGCGGCCCCTACCCCACGATGTATGTCACCCAGCCGTGGACCGTGCGCCAATATGCCGGTTTCTCGACGGCTGAGGATTCCAACGCGTTCTACCGGCGCAATCTCGCCGCCGGCCAGAAAGGCCTGTCGGTCGCCTTCGATCTCGCCACCCACCGCGGCTATGACTCCGATCACCCGCGCGTTTCCGGCGACGTCGGCATGGCGGGGGTCGCGATCGAACTCGATCTATGACATGCGCACGCTATTCTCCGGCATCCCGCTCGACCAGATGAGCGTGTCGATGACCATGAACGGCGCCGTGCTGCCGGTGCTCGCGCTCTACATCGTGGCAGCGGAAGAACAGGGCGTGCCGCCGGTAAAACTTTCAGGAACGATTCAGAACGACATCCTGAAAGAATTCATGGTGCGCAACACCTACATCTATCCGCCAACGCCCTCGATGCGGATCATTTCCGACATCTTCGCCTATAGTTCGCAGAATATGCCGAAGTTCAACTCGATTTCGATCTCCGGCTATCACATGCAGGAGGCGGGCGCGACGCAGGACCTCGAACTCGCCTACACGCTCGCCGACGGCGTCGAATATGTGCGCGCCGGCATTGCCGCCGGGCTTACCGTCGACAAGTTTGCGCCGCGCCTCTCCTTCTTCTGGGCCATCGGCATGAACTTTTTCATGGAGGTGGCGAAGCTGCGCGCCGGCCGGCTGCTCTGGGCGAAGCTGATGAAGCAGTTCAACCCGTCCGACCCGCGCTCGCTCAGCCTGCGCACGCATTCGCAGACCTCAGGCTGGTCGCTCACCGCGCAGGACGTCTTCAACAACGTGATCCGCACCGCGATCGAAGCAATGGCGGCGACGCAAGGACACACGCAGTCGCTGCACACCAATGCGCTCGACGAGGCGCTCGCGCTGCCGACCGACTTCTCCGCCCGCATCGCCCGCAATACCCAGCTGTTCCTGCAGCAGGAGAGCGGCACGACGCGCATCGCCGATCCGTGGGGCGGTTCGTTCTATGTCGAGCGGCTCACCTATGAGCTCGCCAAGAAGGCCTGGGGCCACATCCAGGAAGTCGAAGAGCTGGGCGGCATGGCCAAGGCGATCGAGGCCGGCATTCCCAAGCTGCGCATCGAAGAAGCCGCGGCGAAGACCCAGGCGCGCATCGACTCCGGCACCCAGTCGGTGATCGGCGTCAACAAGTACCGGCCCGAGGACGAGCGGGCGATCGAGGTGCGCAAGGTCGACAACACGGCCGTGCGCCACATGCAGATCGAGAAGCTCAATCAGCTCAAGGCCGAGCGCGATCCGCAGAAGGTGCAGGAAACGCTCGACGCGCTCACCCGCGCGGCCGAAGGGGGCAACGGCAATCTGCTCGCGCTCGCGGTCGACGCTGCGCGCGCCAAGGCAACGGTCGGGGAGATTTCCTATGCGCTGGAGAAGGTGTTCGGCCGGCATCGCGCGGAAATCCGGGCGATCTCCGGAGTCTACAAACGGGAGGCGGGCGGGATGTCGCAAGCCATCGATCGGGTGCTGAAACTCGTCTCGCAATTCGAGCATGACGAAGGGCGCAGGCCGCGCATCCTCGTCGCGAAGGTCGGCCAGGACGGCCATGACCGCGGCCAGAAGGTGATCGCGTCGGCCTTCGCCGATCTCGGCTTCGACGTCGATATCGGCCCGCTGTTCGCGACCCCCGCCGAGGCAGCGCGCCAGGCGGTCGAGAACGACGTGCATATCGTCGGCGTGTCTTCGCTCGCCGCCGGCCATCTCACGCTGGTGCCGGAGCTGAAGGCCGCGCTGACCGCGGAAGGCCGCGGCGACATCATGATCGTCGTCGGCGGCGTTATCCCGCCACAGGACTACGACGAGTTGAAGGCCTCCGGCGCCGAGGCGATCTTCCCGCCCGGCACGGTGATCGCGGAGGCCGCCGAGCAGCTCATGCACTCGCTCAATCGTCGCCTCGGCCACACGCGGGAGGCCGCGGAGTAGCGATCGGCGGGGAGTAGAAATACGCGGCGAGGTTTGTCTTGTCTTGCCGCTCGGGCGGCGCACGTCCTCGATCCCCACGTCTCGCAGAGCCGGGACGTGGGGTTTTGAATGCTCGCTTCGGCGCACGCGGGAGAACGGGTTTGCAGCTGAACCCTGCTTATCCCGAGCTACGTCAGGGTTGACGTCCTGGAGACCTTTTCGTTTTGTGCCTGTGGCTGTTTCCCACGAGGCAAACGTTTGGAGCGTTAGATGGAAAACATTTCGTCGCCGGACGCCTCGGGGGGCATCGACGACAACGGCAAGCAACTCGCGCTGCTGAACTATATCCTTTATTTCATCGGGTTCTTCGTCGGCGTGACGGCGCTGGTCGGCCTCATCATCGCTTACCTCAAGAAATCCGAGGCGGCCGGGTGGGTGCAATCGCACTTCGTCTATCAAATTCGCACATTCTGGATCGGCCTGTTGTGGCTGGTGATCGGGGGGCTCACGTCGTTTGTCTTGATCGGCTATCTGCTGCTCGTCTGGTGGTTCGTGTTCACGCTGGTCCGGTGCGTCAAGGGCGTTTTGCGGCTGAGCGACAACAGGCCGATTGAAGACCCGCTGACCTGGTTTTGGTGACGTCGGCGGACGCGCCGAGGTATCCTGACGCCTCCCGGACCGCTTGCCGCTGCCAGCGTCACGTCGCGCGTCTCGGCCGCCCGGACAGACTCGGCGAGATAAAGCGGTGGTGCGGCTCGGAGAGCGCCCGCACCAGGGCGGCCATGCTGTCGAGATTGTGGATCGCGCGGAACTCGTCCACGTGCGGCAGCATCGCGCGGATGCCGTGCGCCTTCGGCTCGAATCCGGCAAAGCGCAGCAGCGGATTAAGCCAGATGAGCCGCCGGCAGGACCGGTGGAGGCGGTCGATTTCGAAGGCGAGCCGGTCGTCGCGATCGCGTTCGAGCCCGTCCGTGATCAGCAGCACCACCGCGCCTTGCGCGAGCACTCGCCGCGCCCACAGGCGGTTGAAGGCTGCGAGCGAGGTCGCGATGCGCGTTCCGCCGGCCCAGTCGGGCACGCTCTTCGAGCACGCGGCGAGCGCCGCGTCGGGATCCTTGGTCCTCAGCGCGCGGGTGACGTTCGTGAGCCGCGTGCCGAACAGGAACGAGTGCACGCGCTGGCGCGCATCGGTGACGGCGTGCAGGAAGTGCAGGAAGAGCCGCGTGTACTCGCCCATCGACCCGGAAATGTCGAGCAACGCGACCAGCGGCGGCGGACGCGTTTTTGCTCCGAGGCATTTCAGGTCGATGAGCGCCCCGCCCGCCGGCAGGCTCGCCCGCAGCGTGCGGCGCAGGTCGATGCGCTTGCCACGCCGGTCAGGCGCAAGCCGCCGCGTGCTGACTTCGTCGAGCGAGAATGCAAGCTGCTTGATCGCGTCCCGGGCGGCGGCGATTTCGGCCGCGCTCATCTGCGCGAAGTCCTTCTTGCGCAGCACCTCCTGATCGGACGCGGTCAGCCGTGCGACGACCTCGCTCTCCTGTTGCTCGCGCGTGCGCCGTCCCTTGGCGTCGGCGAACAACGCTTCGTGCACGCGGGCAGCGGCGGGCGGAGGCTCCGCCACGGGTCCGCCGGGGGCAACCGGCGACATCAGCGCCATGAGCTGTTCGAGATAGCCGCGCCGCTGGAAGAAGATGCGGAAGGCCTGGTCGAACACGAGCGAATGCTCGTGGCGCTTCACGAAGATCGCGTGCAGCGTCCAATAGAAGTCCTCGCGGGTGGACAGGCCGGCGGCCTGAACCGCCTGGAGCGCATCGAGCACCGCGCCCGGCCCGACCGGCAAGCCGGCGCGGCGCAACGCGCGGGCGAAATAGACGATGTTGTCGGCAAGCCGGCCTGCGTTTGTTGTCTCCCTCTCCCCTTGCGGGAGAGGGTGGCCCGAGCCACGGACATCGTCCGGGGCGAGGACCGGGTGAGGGGTATGAAAGTTGAAGTTCTGCATTGACCGACCCCTCACCCGGCTCGCATCGCTGCGCGATGCTCACCACCCTCTCCCGCAAGGGGAGAGGGAAAACACCGAGCGCTACTCCGCTGCTTTCAGCTCCGCCCGCATCTGCTCGATCAGCTCCTGTGCCTTGGAGCCCTGGATGCGGGCGATGTCGTCCTGGTACTTCAGCAGCACGCCGAGCGTATCGGTGACGGTGGCGGGATCGAGCGCGACCGTGTTGAGTTCGACCAGTGCGCTCGCCCAGTCAAGCGTTTCGGCGACGCCGGGCGCCTTGAATAAATCCTGCCGGCGGAGCGCCTGCACGAAATGCACGATCTCCGCCGACAGGCGCGCGGAAATCCCCGGCGCCTTGGCGCGCACGATCGCAAGCTCGCGCTCGGCGCTCGGATAGTCGATCCAATGATAGAGACAGCGGCGCTTGAGCGCGTCGTGGATTTCGCGCGTGCGGTTCGACGTGATCACGACGATGGGCGGATGCGCAGCCTTCACCGTCCCCATCTCCGGCACCGTCACCTGGAAGTCGGCAAGCACTTCCAGCAGGAACGCCTCGAACGCCTCGTCGGTGCGGTCGAGTTCGTCGATCAGCAGGACCGGCGGGCCCGCGGTGTCCGGCTCGAGCGCCTGCAGGAGCGGGCGCTTAATCAGATACTGCTCGGAAAAAATATCGTGCGTGAGCCGCGCGCGATCGACAGCGCCCTCAGCTTCGGCGAGGCGGATTGCGATCATCTGCGCGGCGTAATTCCACTCGTAAACCGCTGCGGCAATGTCGAGCCCCTCGTAGCATTGCAGGCGGATCAGCCGCCGCCCAAGGGCCGCGCTCAGCACCTTGGCGATCTCGGTCTTGCCGACGCCCGCCTCGCCCTCGACGAACAATGGCCGCCCGAGGCGCAGCGCGAGGAACAGCACGGTCGCAAGCGACCGGTCGGCGAGATAGTTCTCTCGCGCGAGCAGATCCAGCGTGTCGTCGATGGAGGTAGGAAGCGAGGTCACCAAAGGGCCTTTCTGGGCGCTTGTAGGGGCTCCCTTTTACCTCACCTCTCCCCCGTGGGGAGAGGTCGGCGAGCATGGAGTGTAACGAGATGCGAGCAGGTCGAGGGGGCGATTGATCCGTCTCCAAAGGTCCCCTCACCCGAATTCCCCGCTCCGCGCGGAATTCGACCTCTCCCCACCGGGGGGAGGTGAAGTGCATGGCGCTGACTTCCGCTTTTTCCCACCGGGAGACGTGAGCAATAACTACTTCGTCGCCGCCGCCACCGCGCGGCGGGCGAGCACGCCGATAAGATGGGCGCGGTACTCCGCGCTCGCATGGATGTCGCTCGAGAGGTCGTCGGCGGGCACGCTCAATCCCTCCAGCACCTTCGGCGAGAAGCGGGACTTCAGCGCCGCCTCGAAGTCAGGGACCCGAAACACGCCCGACGTGCCCGCACCGGTCACGGCGACCCGCACCTCGCTCGGGCGCTTGGCCACGAACGCCCCGACGATGGCGTAGCGCGAGGCCGGATTGCGGAATTTCTGGTAAGCGGCTTTTTTGGCGAGCGGAAAGCTCACTTTGGTGATGATTTCGTCCGGCGCGAGCGCGGTCTCGAACAGGCCGGTGAAGAACTCGTCGGCCGAAATGCGCCGCTTGGTGGTGATGATGGTCGCGCCGAGCGCGACGCAGGCGGCCGGATAGTCCGCCGTGGGGTCGTTGTGGGCAAGCGAGCCGCCGAGCGTGCCGCGATGGCGCACCGCCGGATCGCCGATCAGGCCGGCCAGCTCGGCAAGCGCGGGCAGCGCCTCCTGCACGACCGGCGAGGCGTTGACCTCGGCATGCGTGGCCATCGCGCCGATGACAAGCGCGCGGCCCTTCAGCTCGATCCCCGACAGCCCTTCGACCTTGCCGAGATCGACGAGGTTGGCCGGCGCGGCCAGACGGAGCTTCATCATCGGCAGCAGGCTCTGGCCGCCCGCGATGAGCTTGGCGTCCTCGAGCTTTCCGAGCAGGTTCTGCGCCTGCCGCAACCCGCTCGCGCGGTGATAGGTGAAGTTGTACATCGCCGATCCTCTTCGATCCTTTCCGCCAAGCAACCCTATTCCGCCGCTTCGCGCCGGCTCGTCTTCTGCAACGCCGCCCACACCGCCTGCGGCGTCGCCGGCATCGCCAAATCCTCCGTCCCGATCGCGTCGGTGATCGCGTTCATCGCCGCCGCAGGCGCCGCGATCGCGCCCGCTTCCCCGCACCCTTTGATGCCGAGCGGATTGGACGGGCATGGCGTCACCGTCGTGTCGACCACGAGCGGCGGCAGATCCTCGGCGCGCGGCAGCACGTAGTCGCTGAGCGAGCCGTTGACGAGCTGCCCCGTCTCGTCATAGACCGCGCGCTCCATCAGGGCCTGGCCGACCCCCTGTGCGATCCCCCCATGCACCTGGCCTTCGACGATCATCGGATTGACGACGACGCCGAAATCGTCGACCGCGGTCCAGTTCACGATGTGGGTTTCGCCAGTCTCGGGGTCGACCTCGACCTCGCAGACATGGCAGCCGGCCGGGAACGTGAAATTGGTCGGGTCGTAGAAGGCGCCTTCCTTCAGTCCCGGCTCCAGTTCGCTTCCCGAGAATTTGTGGGCGATATAGGCGTTGAGCGCGACCTCGCCGAACGCCGCCGACTTGTCGGTGCCCGCGACCGTGAACTTGCCGTCCTTGAAAACGATATCCGCTTCGGCCGCCTCGAACATGTAGGCGGCGACCTTCTTCGCCTTGGCTTCGACCTTGTCGAGCGCCTTGACGATCGCCGACATGCCGACCGCGCCCGAGCGCGAGCCGTAGGTCCCCATGCCGAACTGGACCTTGTCGGTGTCGCCATGCACGATCGCGACGTTTTCGATGGGGATGCCGAGCCGCTCGGCGACGAGCTGGGCAAAGGTCGTCTCGTGTCCCTGGCCATGGCTGTGGCAGCCGGTCAGAACCTCGACCGTGCCGGTTGGATTGACCCGCACCTCCGCCGATTCCCAAAGGCCGACGCCGGCGCCGAGCGAGCCGACCGCCTGGCTCGGCGCGATGCCACAGGCTTCGATATAGGTGGAGAGCCCAATGCCGCGCAGCTTCCCGCGCCGCGCCGCCTCGCGCTTGCGCTCGCTGAAGCTCTTATAGCCGGCCAGCTCCAGCGCTTTATCGAGCGACGCGCCATAGTCGCCGCAGTCATAGGTCATGATCACCGGCGTCTGGTGCGGGAACGCCTTGATGAAATTGCGCCGGCGCAACTCGGCGGGGTCTATGCCCATCTCCCGCGCGGCCACCTCGATCAGCCGCTCGACGACATAGGTGGCCTCCGGCCGCCCCGCCCCGCGATAGGCGTCGACCGGCACCGTATTGGTGTAGACGGCGTCCACCTCGCAATAGATCGCCGGTATCGCGTATTGGCCCGACAACAGCGTCGCGTAGAGATAGGTCGGAATGGAGGACGAGAAGGTCGACATGTAGCCGCCGAGATTGGCGACCGTCTTGACCCGCAGCCCGACGACCCTGCCCTTCTCGTTGAAGCCCATTTCCGCATGGGTGACGTGGTCGCGGCCATGCGCGTCGGCGAGGAAGGCCTCGGTGCGGTCGGCCACCCATTTCACCGGCCGCCTCACCTTCTTCGCCGCCCATAGGCAGACCACCTCCTCCGGATAGATGAAGATCTTCGACCCGAAGCCGCCGCCGACATCGGGCGCGATCACGCGCAACTTGTGCTCGGGCGCGACCCCGATGAAGGCCGAGAGCACCAGGCGCGCGACATGCGGGTTCTGCGTCGTGTTCCACAGCGTGAAGCCGCCCGCGCCGGCGTCGTATTCGGCGATCGCCGCGCGCGGCTCGACCGCGTTGGGGGCGAGCCGGTTGTTGCGCAGATCGAGACGGGTCACGTGCCGGGCCGAGCGAAGCGCGGCCTCGGTCGCCTGCGCGTCGCCGAGATGCCATTCGAAGATTGTGTTTCTCGGGGCGATTTCATGAATTTGCGGTGCATCCGCCGATTGCGCATTCGCCGGATCGACCGCCGCGGGCAATGCGGCATAATCAACCGCGACCTTCTCCGCCGCGTCGCGCGCCTGCGCCAGGCTCTCGGCGATCACTACGGCGACCGGCTCGCCGGCATAGCAGACCTTGCCGGCCGCAAGCGCCGGATGGGGCGCCATCTTCATCGGCGAGCCGTCTTTGGAATGAATCATCCAGCCACAGATGAGGTGGCCGAGCTTGTCGGCCGCAAAGTCCGCGCCGGTCAGGACGGCGAGCACGCCGGGCATGGCCGCGGCCGCGGCCGTATCGACCGCGTTGATCGTCGCGTGCGCGTGCGGGGACCGCACGAACACGGCACAAGCCTGGGACGGGCGAGCAATGTCGTCGGTGTATTGGCCGCGTCCGGTGATGAAACGGAAGTCCTCCTTGCGCCGGACCGATGCGCCTACGCCTGTCGCGCTCATGGGACACTCCCTCGAAACGATTCCTCCGCGGCGACCGCCCTTGTCGGCGGCCTGTCCGTTCGATCATTCGGCTGCTTGCGGCACTGGCGCATCCGGCGCCATCGCCCGCGCGCCTGCAGCAATCGATTTGACGATGTTGTGGTAGCCGGTGCAGCGGCAGAGATTGCCTTCGAGCTCTTCGCGGATCGTGCGATCGTCGAGGTCGAATCCCTTGCGACGCACGATATCGACCGCCGTCATGATCATCCCCGGCGTGCAATAGCCGCATTGCAGGCCATGGTTCTGGCGGAAGGCTTCCTGCATCGGATGCAGCGCATCGCCGGGCGCGAGCCCCTCGATGGTGAGCACCCCCACGCCGTCCGCCTGTAGCGCAAGCATGGTGCAGGACTTCACCGCCTTGCCATTCACATGGACCACGCACGCTCCGCATTGCGAGGTGTCGCAGCCGATATGCGTTCCGGTGAGCCGCAGGTTGTCACGCAGCAGTTGCACGAGCAACGTGCGCGGTTCGACCTCGACGCGCACGGGCTTTCCGTTCACCGTCAACGAAACGGCAGGCATTGGCGCGCCTCCTTGCTGCCCATTGATTGTTCTGATCGTCTTCACGGGACGCTGCGCGGTCCGCGGCGAGTCCCCGGTCGCTCTTTAGAACAAGTGTGACCTGCCCCCGCTGCACTGGTCAAGGCCGCTGCGCGGCTGGATGGCGCGAACCATGACGGCCGGAAGCGGATTTATCGGGCGTAGTCCCAGGCCCTGCATGATCCGGTTCACATACCAAATCGAACCGTCGGCTGATAATCCCCCGCATCTTCGAGGGGGAGGCTCCGGTGCCAGAGGGACTATTGACGTTCGCCGCGCTCGGCGCTGGCATGACCGGCATCGGTCTTTACCTGGTCGTCTTGAGTTTGGCCGTCGACGCGCTGCTCGACCGGCTCGCTCAGAAGAAGCAGCTGCGCGGCTGACATCGAGGGGCTCACTCGCAAAGCGCAGCCACGCGCCTGGAGCAGCGAAGCACCAATCGACGCGATCCGCACACCTTCTGTCAGCAGCAAAGCAATCCGCGGTTGGCCGACACAGGCTGAACGCGGCCGCCTGGCCGCCGTTCAGCGTTTGTTGTTGCATCCTGGTGCAGCGTTGCTAACTATCCACTCGGGAGGCATCTCAAAAGGCCACGTGGCGGAGTGGTTACGCAGCGGTCTGCAAAACCAGCCGATTCCCATTCTCCCTCAATGATCATTCTGAAAAATCGGAAAAATTCCCCCCGTTTTCAATCAACGGGTTAGCGCCACTTTCAGAATGCAAGATGTTTCATACCTCTCGGGCTCGTGTCGAGTATCGTCAACCGAGCCCGCGGACGGCTCCCGGCTCTGTCACCGATTCACGCGCGACGGTTCCGCTACTGGGGCAGGCCTTTGCCTTGTAAGGGACCAAACCTCGCCCGTTGGCATGCAGGCGCCCGCCCGGCAGCCTGGTCGCAAATTCGGCCAGCTCTTTATTAGTCACCTGGACCAAGCCGCAGGTGCATGGTCTCGGCGGCCTTGGCCAGCAGTTCGGGATCCTCGGCTGCGAACCTTGCCGCCCTCGGCTTGGCATGTTCGTCGGCGCCCAGAATGCTCGCTCAGGACCCAGACCTGCGACTGAACAAACTCGGTTTGCATCCGTAGTTCATGGTGGTTTCCCCTGCCTGCTGGAGCAGAATAAAATTACCATGGGTGACTGATAAGCAAATCTGTGTTTCCTTATCAGTAATTAGTGGCGCTATGGTAGATTACAGTTGTTGTTGACTAAACATACTTTGTGCGATAGTCTTAAATTAGTCATAGCAGTTGCTATCGCAATGCCAGGCAAACAAGCAAAACTTCTGTCCGCGGCCGATCTCAACGATCTGCTGGTCTTTGCCAGCTGCACCCGCAACGCGTTGCGCAATCGCGTGATCGTGCTGCTGTCGGCCAAGGCCGGCCTGCGCGCGGGCGAGATCGCCAACCTGACCTGGGACATGGTGCTGGATGCGACCGGGCGGATCGGCGGCGTCATCGAACTGCGGGACAGCGCCGCCAAGAAGGGCAGCGGCCGGATCATTCCCATGCATCCGCATCTCCGCGCCGCGCTGGTCGCCTGGCGTCGGTGTTCGGGCGAGCGCGACTACGTGGCGGCATCGGAGCGCGGCGGGCCGATGACGCCGCTCAGCATCGTCGTGTGGTTCAACCGGGCGTTCCGACAGACCGGTCTGCAGGGCTGCTCGTCCCATTCGGGCCGCAGGACGTTTGTCACCCGCGCGGCGCGGTTGGTCCATCGGGCCGGCGGCTCGCTGCGCGACGTTCAGCTGCTCGCCGGCCATGCCTCGATCAGACGACGCAGCGCTACATCGACGGCGACAGCGAGGCGCAGCGCAAGCTCGTGTCGCTGCTTTGAGTAGGGCTCAGGGCATGGGCGCCAGGACGACAGTTCCGCATCGCCCCGCCAAGCCCGCACCACCTCCGCAACCTCGCACCCGAACCAGCCCCATCGATCATGCGGTTCGCGTCATCTATCGCGTCTGCTGCCTGGCCGGCTCGACGAGGTTGCTCGACGAAACTCGCGCCGACCTTGCGGCGGCGGGGGTTCGAGCCGCCATCAGCAAGCGCAAGACCGCGCGCCGTCTTCGATTGGCTGATCGCCACGCTCAGTTATCAGGGCATCGCCGATGCGATCGCGTCCGACTACATGCAGCGGCACGGCCGGGTGACCTGGCGCGAGATTAAACGCAAGCTCCGCCACGGCGCCACCTGCCCCAAGCTGCACAGCTACTGGCAGTTTTATGACTGCGGCTACAGCAAGCTGCGCCGCACCTGCGCCGAGCCCGATCACATCGGCCGCTGTCCCCTGCCGAGCCATGACTTGCGCAACGGCCGCCTCAACCAGACCGCCTATGCCCTGTACCTGTTCATTCGCGACCTGGCCGATAAGGATCTGATCGGCTGGATCGACGAGCGGCTGCAGGCGGCGGACAGGCCGGCCGATGCTGACCGGTTGGCCCGCCTGCGGGCGGCGGTCATCGACCCGCTGCGGCAAGTGCACGGCGTCTCCGACAAGGTGCTGACCATGGCCCTGTCTGGCCTCCTGCTCGGGGACCCGAAGAACCGGCGGCGCTGGGTCGAGACCGGCGCCAGCATGGTCACGGTCGATACCCTGGTGCACAACTTTCTGCACCGCACCGGCATCCTGCACCGGTTCCGGGCCGGCCATGCCTACGGGGCGGCGTGCTATCGGCCCGGCGGCTGTGCCGATATCATTGCGGCCGTGCGGACCGCATCGATGCCCGCGCCTTCAATCCGGCGTTCCCGGCGGTGTTTCCCCGGTTCGTGCAGCACGCCATCTGGCGGTACTGCGCCCAGCAAGGGTTCAACGTCTGCAACGGCAATCGCATCGACGATCGCAAGTCTTGCGACAACGTCTACTGTCAAATCTACAATATATGTGACAGAATATCACTGTATAAATAGCACTAAATTGATGATTAATAAGGTATAGTACAGAATTAAAACATTTGACTACGCGCACGCATTCATAGTACTTTAATTGTTGGCAGCGCGTTGCTGCCAATTATCTGTAGGAACTACTCCATGATACCTGACAACAGCTCCGGTCCGCCGTGTGCGACCGCTGTTCATCCGTCAGCACTGCCGCAAGGGGCCCCTCTGGGCCCCTTCGGCTTTTCAGGAGACCCATCATGACCAACGCAAAAGCCAAAAAGTCCGCCAAATCCTCGACCCCGGGGTCCGCCGCCACGGGCCTGATCGTGCTCGGCTTCGACGGCCGGCAAAAGCCGTGCGGGGCGCGCTTTGTCGACGCCAAGCCGGCGCTCGTCGTCAAGGCCGCTCAGCTCATGGGCCTCAGGGTCTACAAGGTCACGTCCCGGGACGTCGCCGCGGCCGCCAAGAAGCTGCCCCTCGGCCAGCTCTATGCCAACGGCCGCGCCTTCGTGCCGCATGTGCGGCAGAGCCTGTACAGCGACGTCATTGCCGCGCTCTCCTACGAGCCGCAGCAGGCCGCGGTCGGCCCGCACCCCGACAAGGCCAGCACCCCGGCTCCCCGTGGCCTGCCGCGCAACTGGGACGAGATCGCGCCGGGCCATCTCGTCATTGTGCAGGAGAGCCCCGAATACGGCTGGTCCGAGGCCATCGTGCTCGACCGCAACGACGACATGCTCACCTTGCAGTACCGGGATTACCCGAAGCTGCCCAAGTTCTTTCGCCACCGCACCGCGGTGGCCCTGATGAGCCCGCCCAGCGCGTAACCGCAGACTAAGCCAGGCAGGGGGCGGCCCAACCCAAGGCCGGGCCCCGCCCTCCCCAACCTCACCAGTTCGCCGAACCGGCCAAGCCGGGCGACCATGCGGCCGCCCGGCCTGGTTCGACACGCTCTGTAGCCAAGCCAGGAGATCGACCATGCCCAGCAAGACCACGACCGAGCAAATCCGCAACCTCAACGATGAACTGCGACAGAACCTTGATCGGCGGGCGCGCCGTGATCACGCCGGGGGTTGCCGCCTGGGCCAAGCCGCCGTCGCCCGCATCATCAAGACGATCGCCGTGTTCGACGATTTCTGTCAGGCCAACGACCCGTACGGCGAGCATGACTTTGGGGCGTTCGAAGCGGAGGGCCACACGATCTTTTTCAAGATCGATTATCTTGACACCGACCTTACTTGTCACTCGCCCGACCCCGCCGATCCCGCCGTGACCGAGCGCGTGCTCACCATCATGCTCGCGGAAGAATACTGAGCGTACGTCGCGACGGGTCTCTGGTCGTTGGCCGATATGGGCGGAGAATGCCGGCTCTGATCCAAGGGGTGATGCATGAGCTCTTACCCGCTGCCGATCGAGACCTTGATTCTGAAACGGATGGACCAGCTCGGCATTCGTCCGGCCCAGGTCGCAGAACGATGTGGCATCACGAACATCCGCACGGGACTGCGTGCTCTCGGCAACGTATACCGTGGGTTTTGGCAGGATGAGCAGGCAAGGGCCATTCTTCGCAACCTGGCTGCCGCGCTTGAGGTCGAGGAAAGCCTCGTGGCCGCGGAAGTCTGCCGGACAAAGGAAGCAATTGCCAATGCCAAGCGTAAGGCCGAGGCCGAACAGCAAGCCGCATGGCGAGCTGCCTTCGTGGCCCACGCCTACCTGACGACGGAAAGAACGCAGCCCGCCCAGATAGCCCTGTGCGCCGTCACCGGCGGGCCGGACAGGTGGCTGAAGATTGTTCTCGACCTGGCTCAGCCGCCGTTGTCCTACGCGAATCAGGCCCTCGTTGTCGCCCGAAGGACAAGAGAGGTGCCCTTCTTTGGCGCGGTCACTGGCGTGATCGTGAACTACGCGCCGGACCGGGCGGTCAAATTCGACCTTGCCGGCACCCCGATCGAATGCCTTCCGCGCGCCTATTGTCCTGGGCAGACCTCGTTCATGCTGCGCGGCAGGAGGGCGCCGTCGTCTTTCACGATCTGCTGAGGGGCTGCCTCCCCTTCCTGGACACTTATCGAACCATGCCTGGCCCCAGAGCCGGCCTTTAGGCGCATTCTAGAAGATATTCTGGAGCTGCGGCTCGCTGCCTAACAGGGCGGCGGTCAAGCAGCCATGGTGTTGTCGGCTTGGCTGCCCGCTCATGAACCGGGGAATCAGTTCGCGATGTAGGGAATTCGCGAACGAGTTACGGGAATTTGCATCCTGTTCCGCGCTAGGAGCGCCTCTGTCGCGAGCAGTTGACGCTCGCAATGGCGGTTAATCGCTAAGCACGAGGCATTCGCCACCGGCTGACCTTAGCTGCATGCAAAGGGCATTCGCGCGTTCCCGAGAATCTTCTGTCAGTCGTATTTGGTACCAAAATGCGGAACCCCGCCCGCCCAGTTCCTTTTTTATTACGACTGGAGTACGAGAGCCGAGAATGGCAGGAAACCGTTTCTGAAGCTTGCCATATTCCCTGCACGGTCCCGATCGTCTCGCTCGCATGCGGATTGGCGGGTTGCGCGCCGACGGGGCGGACGAAGACGGCGAGCGCAACGAGGCAGCCGAGCGTTTTCATCGTCATCAGGGTCGTCATCGCGCTTCCTCGCGGCGAGCCTTACCCCACCAATGCCGCAATTAAGTTCTTAGTGCTAGCCATCGGAGGTTGGGGACGGGTGGCGAAGGGCTTCCGATTTCGGTCTCGTATTTTGGCGCTCGCTCTCGCACTGAGCGTGAATGCGGTTGTTTTGCCAGAGCGCACAATGGCAGTTGAGGCACCAACGCCGCAAAAAACCTATGTGGCGTTCTTCCTCGGCCAGGGCGGGTACATTTTTTCGTGGGGCATCGCGTATCTAGCTGCGCAGGCGCAGAATCTTGGGATCGAAACCGGAATCTTTCGATATTACGAGCTGCGCTCGGCCTGGAAGAAAATCACCCAAAAGAAAGCTGAGGGGTACAAAATCGGCCTTGTCGGCTATTCCTTGGGGAACACGACTGCGACCTACCTTCAGAAGCATCTGGAAGTTGATCTTCTGCTCGCAGTTGCGCAATCATCACTCGGGCGCAATCACCTCGTCAAGAAGCGGAACACCAGACGTTCGGTGCTTTGGTATGGTCCCGATTTCCTATCGAATGCCGGACTGAAGAACGGTTTCGATGAGATAAACTACGTATACAATACCCATTTGCTGATGGATGTTGATCCAAGGGTCGTCAAACCTGTGCTGGACGAGTTGTATGACTTGGCACAGTTAGAGAAGAGCGATCGGACAGACCTGGCTTCGAGAACGAACAACCAGCAGACAATCAGGGTCGCTTCAGCCGACGACGGTATTTTAACCGGCTCCACGCGCACACCCACGTTAGGCGGCGGCGGTCAATGGGTGCCGTATATGTTCCCGATCAGCGAGGACGTGACCTGCGCGCGGTGCTGGGGTTTTCAGGAAACCTGGCTCGCGCCGGAAACGCGCCAAACCGGCTCGACGGTCTTTGCAAGCAACTGATTGCTCTGCAACGGAAGTTCGCCGCGCGCGTCATTAGCTGCTCCGCGCGGTCGGGCCATCGTCCACTAATGTGCTTGCTGTATAGAGGGTGCGGGCTTAGCGCTCGCCTCAAGCTTCGACATGTGTGCACCGCGCTGGCGATCAACCGAAGCTAACACCCGGGGAAGCAGAGCGGCCGCAATCATCGCGTGGCCCTCGCGAGTCAGATGGATCAAGTCGATGGTGTAATAGTGAAGCGGAATATCTTCATCAAACACGATGACATCAATCGACCTAATACGCAACCGGCGCGTCATTTCGGAAATGTTGGCCGCACGCTGTTGCCTAGTGCCGAAGAAGCGTAGATCATTCCCGCCGGGCTGCAAAATCGCGATATTAGTTCCGTTCGGTACATCCTTATCGATACGTCGGAGCATCATCGCTGTCGTGTCAAACGGCACTCCCGCATTGGTCACCTGAGCATCGATCCCCTTGGCTTTAAGCAGGGTCTGCAACCGTGCCGGATAAGCCCCTTGATTGCCGACATACCATCCATGCGTGTTGCTGGCGCCGATCGCTACAATTCGCAGCGGTCCCGCATTGGCGGTGATGCTCGTGCACAGTATTGAGATGACAAATAGAACCGCTCTGCGCCAGCAGTTCGCGATCGCTGTATTGAACACACGCCCAAACCGCAATTCGTTCCCCGCTATCTTGCCTGCGCGACGGCTATGATGGCGCGCTCGATTTCCCCTTGAACCTTTGAACTTTTGTCCATCGTTATGTGGGAAACGCCGAAGTCGCCGCCGAGGTTAACGTTCGAGAGCTTGCCGCTATAGCCGGGATCGGCGGTCACCGGCGCACCCCAGCCAGGTGAATGATAGTAATTGATGGCCCACATCACATTACGCGGAACCGGGTCTTGCATAAGTGGTGCAAGCGTTACCACCAGGTCCACCGCAATCTTTTCCTTCTCGAGCAAACGGGCCATGTCGATCACATTGTTGGCCCCCTGAGAGTGCCCGATCAGAACGAGGTGATCGTTGGCGGCATGGGCCTTCACGATTTCCGAAACCGTTGACCTCCAGGCCAGATGTCCAATCGTTTCTGCCTTGATGCCCTTCTTGCTTAGGTCATCGGCAATGTTGTCGAGGCCGGTCGAGAAGACGCCAAACCAACCGCGCAGAAGATAAACTCGAGTGTCCGCTCTGACAGCGCTGCTCCACAGGAGCCCAAGCGCAAGGCAGAGGGCACCTAACATTGCCGCGGGCTTTGAACCGCAATTTTGTACACGCATCGCTTCTCCTCCCCATGCTACAGCCCAGTCCACTGAGCCAGTTGCTCAGTGGATCTTGTTGAGACCCGCTTGGAGCGCGCCTCAGACGCTCCGAAAGCGAAATCCGGTCCCGTGCGGACCGAGCCGCTCAGCGGAAATTCTCGCAAACCTGTCAGTATCTCGCGACAACCGGTCCCTTGCCGAAGGGAAGCTTACCAATCGGAGCTTTGCCAACTGGAGCGGCAACAGGTGGCGGTTCTTTGCGAGGTAGATCGGCCGCAAGAGCGCCACCAACCATCGCGAAAGACGCGACGGCGGCAAAAAGGAACTTTAACAAGGACCCCTCCCGTGCTGGACTTCAAGGTAAAAATACTATGAAGGGCAATTCGAACTTTTCCAATTAAGGATTCAGTAATATCACTTACCGATCGTCGTTTTCTTAGCAATGTTGCAAAAAAGCCACTTGATCCTTCCCGCGCGCGTCGAAAAGAAAATGCCGGGACCGATGCCCCCGGGGAGGTATTTCATCCGATTTAACTGAGCGTTTGGGTTTGCAATCGCGCCACCGCTTCGACCGAACTGATGGAGTTGTGGAACAAATGGCGGGCTACGGTGTTTCTCTGTCGACAACGGTGGGAGGTATCAATGTCGAAGTTTCTCTTTGGAATTCTGGCGTCTGTCGCATTCGTCGGCGGGGCTATGGCCGCTGACCTGCCTCGAAAGGAGCCGCCGCCCGTGGCCGCACCGATTGGCAAGGCCCCGATCGGCAAGCTCCCCTTTGGCAAGGGGCCAGTCGTCGCGCGGTACTGATACGGATGAAATACCCTAAATGGCCCGGTCCGCGTTTCTGACGGGGGCCGGGTTTCCGCGGGCGGCTGACGGCAGGCCTGTTGGCGACGCGCCCCTGCTTGAAACCGGCCCAAAACCTCAGAAGGCAAAGCGAAAGCTATTTCGGCTTTCGTCCTAACGACATCCAGTGGTCGAAATCATCGAAATACCGCGGCGGGCGGGGCGTGACCTGACGAAAGTCTGTCGCGCACACACCGTAAAGCGTCGCTGCAAGCAAGGTTATGATAATCCCGGTGATAATCATTTGTTGTTTCCCCCCGTTTCATACACGCGGCGAGGTTCGGTTTTGTTTTTGGCAGAACAACGGCTTTTTTGGCGCGGAATTTGGCGAGATGCGCGATCGGCCGTTCGAGTGGCAAAATTGTCACTTCTTTAACCATAAGCATAACCGGGAGCCTGCCGCTGTTTTGCGGTTGGGCCGGCAGGCGAGATTGGAAACCGCGGGCTGGGATGACCGCGCCGCTACGAAGAGCGTTGAGCCTCCCTGTGTTCGCGTGTGACGGCTGCTCTCAGGTGTTTGGGTGGTCGTGGCGAAGAATCGGCAGCGTTGCGCGAGAAAATAAGCTGCAATATTTTGTATTTAGCCAATAGATAATGACTACCAACGAATGGCGGTCAGACGGGGAACCGTTCCCCCTGGCCTCCCGGTCCCCCGCGTCACGCAAGCTGCTCTTTGTAGCTATTGCCGTTCTTGCGCATAGCGTAGGGGTCTCGCGTTGAGGCATCAAGTCGACGGTTTGTGGCCCGGCACCATGAAGACCACACCCTTGGCGATCAAGCTCAGCACCGTCGCAAGATCGTGCGGCTCGTTCATGCGGATGCGCGCCTGGAAGCAGGTGACGCGTGGCTGCTGACTTGAGCAAAGCGCCGCCGATGCGGTTGTCCCTATCGCAAATGTCATCCGGTTGGCCAGAGGATAAGTCCACGATCGTGCTGCCCGAAACTGAGCAACACGATTACCCAGAAAGGACTTGCATTCGAGCGCCATTGGAGCGGTACTCTTGTCACATCCGGGCGCACAGGGCGCTCCGAGATCCTGCCCCGCCGGCTTGATGGCCGATGTGGGGCTTCGGTGGTGCGGCGGGACGCCGCGACAAACCGAACGGAGGATCTCGTGTCCAAATCAGCGAAAAATCGATCGATCGCGGGGGCCCTAATTCTGCTCCGGGGCTCCGGGCACTTAATCTCCTCGTTCGGCGGCGTGACGATCGATCTCGAAGGGCGAAACACGGCGATCGTGGGTAAGAAACTGGTTGTGATTCTCGGCAGAAGAAAGCCGTCGCCATCACCGTCCGGAACCTGCCAGGGCGCCCGGCAATGGTCGAAGCTGCGGAAGTGGCTGCGCCCACGCGATTGGCCGAGCAGATCAGAGCGGCGCTATGCTGTTGGGGATCGGAGCTGACCGGCGTTACATCACCGCCTCAACGACTCGGCGAATCGAGCAAGCTCGGCCATAGCCGGATCGTCCGCATCCGGAGCGCGCGCACCTACACCAGTCCCCGACTCAGCGCGATGAGGTAGCCGACCACGCAGGAGGTCGACACCCCGATCAGTCCGGGAAGAATGAAGCTGTGGTTGATCACGTACTTTCCGATATGCGTTGTGCCTGAGCGGTCGAACTGGATTGCTGCGAGGTCGCTGGGATAGGTCGGCAGAATGTAATAGCCGTAGGATGCGGCGGCGAACGCGACGACGTAGCCGGGGTGTACCCCGATCGAGAGGGCTACTGGGACAAGCGCCGCGATCGCCGCGGCTTGCGAGTTGACGAATTTCGACACGATCAGCAGCGTTAGCGCATAGGTCCACGGGTGCGCCTTGACGATGTCCGCGAGCATTTCCTTGAGCGAGGGAAGATGGGCCTCGAACATGGTGTCGGCCATCCACGCGATGCCGAACACTGCGACGACGGCGATCATGCCGGCGCGAAACACCTCAGTCTTGCCGATCGTGGTTGCGTCCATCTTGGTTATGATGACGATCAGCGCGCCCGCTAGCAGCATGAACATTTGAATGGTCAGCACCATGCTCATGGGCTTGCCGGCGATTTGCGGGCGAAGACCCTCGAACGCGCCGAGTATCGCCACCACCGCAATCGCGCCGATAAACAGGAACATCGCCGTCCACTGGTTGCGAGATAGCGTCGTGCCGAGCAGCGAGGCGGTGCCCCCGTAGACGTATTCGCGATTCTCCGGTTTAGCGATAAACGCCTGGAATTCTGGGTCCTTGTCGAGGTCCTTACCCCGGTGCAAGCTGAAAATACCTATGGCCAGGACACCGGTCAGCGTAGAGGGAATGGTTATCGACAGGAGTTGAACGAAGTCGATCGTTCGGCCGTCAATTGGCGAGTTGGCGAGGAACGCGACCAGCGAAACCACTGCGACTGAAACCGGGCTGGCGATGATCCCCATTTGGGCAGCAATCGAACTGGCGGCCATCGGACGCTCGGGCCGGACATTGTTCTTGATCGCAACGTCGTAGACAATCGGCAACATCGTATAGACGACATGCCCAGTACCGCACAGCATCGTCAGACCGCAGGTCGTGAATGGCGCCAGGATTGAGATGATGCGGGGATTGCGCCGCAAAATTCGCTCGGCGATCTGCAGCAGTACATCGAGTCCGCCTGATGCCTGTAACGTTGCTGATGCCGCAACGACGGCAATGATGGTTAGCATGACGTCAACTGGCGGCCGGCCGGGGTTGAGCCGGAAGATATAGACCATGACGACCATGCCGATGCCGCCGAGCAGGCCGAGGGCGATGCCGCCCTTGCGCGCACCGTATAAAAGGCACGCAAGGACGATCACAAGCTGCAAAAGAAAGTCCATCTTTGTCTTCCGTTAGGAGCCGGCGAGCCGGCCGCCGTTTATCGGCACCTATAGAGTAGCCGCGTCTCGTTGCTTTGGCTTGAATCAAGTGTCTGCCGAAGTCACGGCCTCGGCTTCCCCCGCGTTTCCAACCCTCGGTCAGTCCGTAAGCGGTGTTTTAGCTCGTGTCCTCGATCTGCTTGACAAGGCGCCAGCACGGTTGCCGGCTTGATATTCACGCAGGAGCAGCAATGCCGCGGCACTGCGGGGATGCAAGGCGCAAGGATGTAGTCGTGCGCAAGGCCGTCTGCATGCCGCCAGTGCCAGTGCGCGGCGGAACCAGGGTGACCGAACGCCACCCATGCGTTGTCAACGTCGTCCGGCCACGGATTAACGAATGCTCTGCCCGTGCCGCAAACCTCGTCTGATTCCGAGGGGAAATGTAAGCATAACAGGAGATTATCGCATGATCGGGAAAGCACTCATAAAGAACGACAGAGCGGCGACTGCCCTCAGCCTTGCAAAAAACCGGCAGTGATCCTCGCGTATATCTTGCTCGCACTCACGCTGCTTGCCCGATTGTAGTGCTCCTCGGTCACGCGCGGGTCGGTATGGTTCAATAAGGCACTGGCGAGGTGGGGAGTGCTCCCTCCGTAGGTTGCGGCAGTAGAAGCTGCAGCCGCGCGGAACAGATGAGGTGAGACATCAACGCCGAGGGTCTCAAGAGTGACCTTGGACACCAAAGCACCGAGGCTTGTTGTGGTCATTGGTCGGGCGGTCGTGGAAGATATCCAAAGGGCATTCGTCGTGGCCCCAGAGCGAAGAAGAACGGGTCGCGATTGGTGCAAATACAGGTCTATGGCGCTGTTCAACCATTCCGGGACGCGACGCTCGTCTGGACAACAGCGCACCCGGCACGGCGATCCACCAGCTCCCGTGCACGTGCTTGAACGTGTACCCGATCTCCAAGGTCGAGAAATTCTTCAGTCTGCTCGGGCAGACTGCGAGCAGAGCGATCATGAGACCGTTGCGTACCCGTCGCGCGCGGGCAAACTCGTTATCCGCGAGCTGTTGTGCCTCGACAATCAGAGTCAAACCGGCCTCCACCAACCGCTCGGCCAGCACCAGCCGGTCCCACTTCGACCTCGGCTCCATAACCAGCGCAAGGTCCTTCTCGACCTCGGCGAGCCACCGACGATCTCATGTGGTGGGTGGAAGCGGCCAAAGCGCAGCGACAGCGCAAGGTGCCGCCGTATTGACCGCCCGCGCAGCAGGCGCCGCATGCCTGCTCCGATCACCACCGGCGGCGACGTTCGCCACCTTATCGGCGCCACGGCCGTGGCCGCCGCCGCCCAGCTCGGCATGCTGGCTCCTGGCAGCGCACAATCCGCCAAGACGACGCTACCCCTAATCAAACCGGGGACAAACATCTCGTTCGGTCCGCTGAAGCACGTCGATGCCGGCGGGCCATCGGTCGTCCCCGAAGCATGGGGAGAGGCGGCCAGGCTGGCCCCGGTGCGTTTAACTGAGCATGCCGCCGCCATCTCTGCCGCCGCTACAGACAGGCGCACTAGCGGGCTCACCAGCGGAGGGCTTCGATAGAGGCTGGGGAGAAATCATGACCGCACCACCCGTCGGACTATACCGTTAGCAGCCGGTCTATACACTCGGGCAAGCTGGCTCCGTCGCCTGCTCGCATCGCGTACGATAGGAAAGTAAGAGGCGCGGCGTCACCTGGGTCACAAGGTCGATGCAGCGATTTTCACCAGTCCACTGCTGATCACGGCGATGAGCAGGAAGAGGACGCACAAACCCGCTGTCGTCGGGATGGGGCCAGCCTTTGCGAATGACTGGACCAAGCTGCGCATCTCCTGGATTGCTTCCCTGGCGTCAAAAACTTCCGGCCGTGCCTCATCGCCGGTGCCGCGCGGCGCAGGAGGCCGGGCAGTCCTCCGCACGTGGACGATGACTTCGTAGCAAAAGAGCAGAAAGCTAAGGACGCAGAGGGCGGCAGAGCCGTAGAAAAGCAAATCGATCTTAGACATAGTTGCCTCCTCATATTGTCAATTCTGATACCGACGCTGCGGCACGACTATGTGGGGCGCAGTTTCTCGTCAGCATAGCTGAGGCCGGCTTCCAGGATAAAATCCAAGAGGGGATAGCAACTCCGGAGCGCATTGCCAAGCGCGAGGCGGTGCGTTCTCCCTCGCGGGGGTGCCCGAAGCTGCCAAGCCGCCCGTGAAATCGAGCATCGTCGTCGCTTAGGAGGCAGACGCGATGCACGCGCTGGCATCAGTTGCGCGGGGACGGCTTGGCGGACTGAACTCGTCGCCGGATGCGCGACATCTGCGGCGGGTTCTGACCGCGTATTCCCGCTATTACAATCAGACGCGAACGCACCTGTCGTTGGACAAGGATGCTCCCCTCGGTCGATCAATCCAGCGACGGGGAGCGATCATTGCTGCGCCTGTTCTGTCGGGACTCCATCATCGCTATTCGCGGATATGATTTTCAGGAGGGACAACCGAATATCTTCAAAGTTGTGCGCGCGCATTGACTACGCGTGTGCATGCAGTAGCGGGCGTTCGGATCGGCATTGATGAGATTGCGATCCGCAAGGGTCACACTTACCGGATCGTAGTGAGCGATCTCCTGTGACCACCGCGTT
>CAVRVX010000027.1:0-77699 GCA_963724735.1 uncultured Alphaproteobacteria bacterium | reverse complement strand
CCGGTTTCATTGTGGTGTCCGGGCTTGCGCGCGGGATCGATGCCGCCGCCCATCGCGGCAGCCTCGCCCGCGGCACGGCGGCGGTGCTGGCGGGGGGCCACGACCGACCCTATCCGCCCGAGCATGCGGATCTGCTTGACGCCATCGTTGCGAACGGCGCCGTGGTCTCGGAAATGCCGCTCGGCTGGACACCACGCGGGCGTGATTTTCCCCGGCGCAATCGCCTTATCGCCGGCCTCGTCCTCGGCGTGGTGGTGGTCGAGGCTGCGCGGCGCTCGGGTTCGCTCATCACCGCCCGCCGCGCGCTCGACTACGGGCGCGAAGTGTTCGCAGTGCCGGGCTCGCCGCTCGACCCGCGAGCGGAGGGCACGAACGATCTTCTCAAGCAGGGCGCAACGCTGGTGAGCGTCGCAAACGACGTCGTCGCCGCGCTTTCCCCGATGATCGAACAAGCGCCCGAGCGCCCGATGGAGGAACCGTTTGCCGCCGCCTTGCCGATCGCGCTGCCGCCGGATGGAGACGCGCGTCAGAGCATCACCGCCCTGCTCGGGCCGACCCCGGTCGCGATCGACGATCTCATTCGCTGGTCGGGCGCTCCTGCTCCGACCGTGCTGACCACGTTGCTAGAGTTGGAGCTTGCTGGCCGCCTCGCCCGGCAGGCCGGCGGCCGGGTCGCATTGCTCTGACGTGACAAGCCGACCGCAGAGTCACCTCACGGTCGGGGGCCGGCGACCACGCGGTCGTCGTGCAGCTTGGCGATTTCGCCGTCGGTCAGGCCGATTTCAGCGAGGATTTCATCGGTGTGCTCGCCGAGAATCGCAGCGCGGCGCGGCGGTTCGCGTTGCAACGCGCCGAACCCGATGGGAAGGCCCGGCGCGAGATAGCTGCCGATGCCCGGCTGCTCCAACATGCTGAACATCGGGTTCTGGGTCGAGCAGTCGGGATCCTCCTCCACCGTCTGCTTGAAGGAGCGGAACACAGACCAAGTGACCCCATGTTCGTCGAACGAGCGGGCGAAGTCCTCGACGCGACGCACGCGGAACCAGGGCTCCAGAAGCGCGGTGATCTCCTCGCGCGCCTTGAAGCGGTCGCCTTCGCGGGCGAGATTGAGGCCCAAACGAAGTGCGAGCTCCTCAAATTCCACCTGCATCCCTGTTGCCGCCCGCAACCCGTCCCATTGCCGATTGGTGAGGCCGATCACCATCACGCGTTTCCCATCGGCGGTGACGAAGTCGCGGCCATATGCGCCGTACAGCGCATTGCCGTATTTGGCGCGATCCACGCCATTGACCATCACTTCGCCGATGATGCCGAGATGGCCGATCGTACCGAGGGCCACGTCCTTGAGCGCCAACTCAACAATCTGGCCCTGTCCGGTGAGCCGTCGGTGGCGCTCCGCCGCCAGCAGGGCCATGGCCGCGGTCTGCCCGGCGATGCAATCCCATGCCGGCAGCACGTGGCAGACCGGCTCCTCCGAGCCTTCTGGCCCGGTGGCGAAGGGAAACCCGACGGCCGGATTGATCGTGTAGTCGACGGCCGGTCGGCCGTCGCGTGTCCCGAGCAGCGACACCATGATCAGGTCGTCGCGATGCTTTTTCAGGTTCTCGTAATCCATCCAGCCGCGGACCCGCAGATTGGTCAGGAACATGCCGGCGTCCGGCCCCGGGGCGCAGATCAGCCGGGTGACGATCTCCTGGCCGCCCGGCGTCGCCATGTCGACTGCAAGGGACCGCTTACCCTTGTTCAGTCCGGCCCAAAACAAGCTCTTGTTGTCCTTGGTCACCGGCCAGCGATAGTGGTCGAGCCCGCCCCGGATGCGGTCGAACCTAATGACGTCGGCGCCCATTTGGGCGAGCGTCATGCCGGCCAACGGGATTGCGACGAAGGCGGACCCTTCCACCACCCGCATCCCCTGAAGAATTCTCGCCATGCCCTTCCCCGCTGGCCGTCCGCCGACATGCCGCCCTTCGACGATCGCCGCGGTCACGGCGCGGCAACGCGCGCACCGGTCTCAAGCCGATGCGAGCACCCACGCGTGGCGGTCGGCGACCCGCGGTCGGAGCCAGGTCACAGCCACGGGCTCTCAAGGACTCGCGCGATTTACGCCCAAAGCAAGCAACTCGGCGTTCGACGACTGTCGGCGCATTTTGCGCGCAACGCGCAGACAAGGCGAAACGCGCATCACAAGCAGTCCAACATTGGTGGCCGCGGCATTGATCGGCCAGTCAAGTCAGGCGAACTCCATAATCATCGCGTCGACCTGCAGGCTGTCGCCCTTCTTGGCGAGGACGCGCGCGATGACGCCATCGCGCTCGGCCCGGATGACGTTTTCCATCTTCATCGCCTCGACGATGGCCAAGGTCTCGCCCGTCTTCACCTCCTGGCCCTGCTCGACGGCGATCGAGAGGACAAGGCCGGGCATCGGGCATAGGACCTGCTTGGCGGAACGCGCTTCCGGCTTTGCGGGCATGATCCGCGCCGCCGTCGCCTCCCATGGCATGTAGACGAAGGCCTTCACGTCGACGCCGTGATAGGCAAACTCATAGCCGTTGGGGATCGGGCGGAGTTGGACCGCGATCGGATCGTCGTCGATCGCGCCCTGCCAGACCGGGTCGCCCGGCTTCCACATCGATTCGGTGTACCGCTTGGGCCCGCGTTTGCCCTCCTCGATGAAATGCACCGAGATGCCGTTGTTCTCGCGCTCGACCTCGAGCTCGATCTCCATCTTTCCGAGCGCGACGATGCGGCGCTTTTCATATGTGACATGCGGGCTCGGCATTTGACCGCTGATGAGATGGCGGCGCTCGGCGATCTGGAAATCGATGATCGCAGCGACGGCTGCAATGATCTTGGCGGGTTCGCCATCCGCAGGAATGGGGTGGAAGCCGTCGGGCCATTCCTCGGCCATGAAGCGCGTGGACAGCTTGCCCTCGATCCAGCGCGGATGCTGCATCAGCGCCGCCAGGAACGGCACGTTGTGGCGGATGCCCTCGACGCAGAAGCAATCGAGCGCGCGCGCCTGGGCGTCGATCGCCGCCGTCCGCGTGGGCGCATGCGTGACGAGCTTCGCGATCAGCGGATCATAATAGAGGGAGATTTCGCCACCTTCATACACGCCTGTGTCGACGCGGACGGTGATGGGATCGACGGCATCGCCCGCGCGCTCGACCGGGGTGCGGTAACGTACCAGACGGCCGATCGAGGGGAGGAAGTTCCGATATGGATCCTCGGCATAGACGCGCAACTCGACGGCCCAGCCATTGAGCTTGACGTCGCTCTGCTTGATTGTGAGCTGCTCGCCCGCCGCGATCCGGATCATCTGCTCGACGAGATCGAGGCCCGTGATCAGCTCGGTCACCGGATGCTCGACCTGCAGGCGCGTGTTCATTTCGAGGAAGTAGAAGCTGCGGTCCTGACCGGCGACGAACTCGACCGTTCCGGCAAAGTCGTAACCCACGGCCTTGGCGAGCGCGACCGCCTGCATGCCCATCTTCTCGCGCGTCGCGGGATCGAGCAGCGGCGACGGCGCCTCTTCCACGACCTTCTGATTACGGCGCTGGATCGAACATTCGCGCTCGTGCAGATAGATGACACTGCCGTGCTTGTCCCCGAGCACCTGGATTTCCACGTGCCGGGGATCGACGATGAACTTCTCGATGAAGACGCGGTCGTCGCCGAACGAGGATTTCGCCTCCGAACGCGCGCGGTGGAAACCTTCGAGGACTTCCGCCTTTTCATAGGCGATGCGCATGCCCTTGCCGCCGCCGCCGGCGGAGGCCTTGATCATCACCGGAAAGCCGATCTCCTCGGCGATCCGCAGCGCGTGCTTATCGTCTTCGATGACGCCGATATGGCCCGGGACCGTCGAGACATTCGCTTGCGCGGCCGCCTTCTTGCTCTCGATCTTGTCGCCCAGCGCGGCCATCGCTTTCGGATTGGGACCGATGAAGACGATGCCGGCCCTTTCGAGGGCCATCGGGAACGCCTCCCGCTCGGACAGGAAGCCATAGCCCGGATGAACCGCCTCGGCTCCGGATTGGATGCAGGCCTGCAGGATCTTTTCAATAACGAGATAGCTCTCCGAGGCTGGCGGCGGACCGATGTGGACGGCCGTGTCGGCCATCTCGACATGCAGGGCGTCCTTGTCCGCGTCGGAGTAGACGGCGACGGTCTCAATTCCCATCCGGCGTGCCGTCTTTATGATTCTACAAGCAATTTCCCCGCGATTGGCAATTAGAATGCGCCTGAACATCGAACGCCGTCCGCCTTTTAAATTATGCACGAGCTTCATCCGAGCCTTGCAGCAGGCTTGCCGCCGCATCGCAAAAAAGTCAACGCCGCGATGCAATGAAGACGACACATTTACGCGGTGACCGGTTCGCGCGACCAACTTTTTCCTCTGCCGAAGTCGCTTGACGACCCCACCGTGGCTTTCGTTGTGGACGGCAGGAAATTTTGCTCCCTAGCGCAGGCAAGAGAGCGGCAAATTCTCCTAACCGGCATCGCCACAAATGAAAAAACTTATGTAAATTCTATCGCTTACAGGTCATTTACCGCAGCGGCCGCGCGCTTATATTACCTCTCCGCGCTCGCCAGCTCCCCCCGGACACGATGCTGTACGAGCTGACAGGAGGATCCGCCCATGACTTTTCAGATCGGCGATGTCGCACCCGATTTCGAAGCCGAAACGACGCAGGGCCGCATCCACTTCCACGACTGGATCGGGAACTCATGGGCCGTGCTCTTTTCCCACCCCAAAGACTTTACCCCGGTTTGCACGACGGAACTCGGATACATGGCGAAAATTGCGCCCGAGTTCGCCAAACGCGGCGTCAAGATCATCGGCTTGTCGGTCGACCCGGTAGACAGCCACGCCAAATGGGCTCTCGACATCAAGGAGACCCAGGGATTTGCCCCGAACTATCCGATGATCGGCGATCCGGACCTCAAGGTGTCGAAGCTTTACGGAATGCTTCCGGCCACAGCCTCGGGCGATGCATCGACCCGCACGCCGGCGGACAACCAGACCGTGCGGAATGTCTTCGTGATTGGGCCGGACAAGAAGATAAAGCTCATTCTGGTCTACCCGATGACGACCGGTCGCAACTTCGACGAGGTGCTGCGGGTGATCAACTCCCTGCAGCTCACGGCCAACCACAGGGTGGCGACCCCCGTGAATTGGAAGCAGGGCGAAGACGTGATTATCGCGGGATCGGTTTCGGAGGCTGAGGCGAAACAGCTCTTTCCACAGGGCTGGTCGGCGCCAAAGCCTTATATCCGCATCGTCGCCCAACCCCGATAACGAGGTTGCGAAATTAAAAGAGCCGGCGGCCGGCGCAGAGGTGCGCCGCGGCGCTCTGTTCTTTATTCTTTGGGCTGCGTGAACGCCTTCGTCAGACCCGACAGAGACTCCGTGTTGCAGGCGGACAGCTTCTGGGTGAGCGACCCAAGCTCCTGCGACTGCGCGGTTGCCGCCTCGAACTGCTTGCGAGCGAAGCTCGTCGATACCTCGATGAACTCAGTGGGGGATTTCACCGTGGCCAAGCGCTCGGCGTATTCGAGCATCCCGTTGAGATTTTCCTTCATGAACTGGAACATGCGCATCCGATACTCCTCAGCCGCCTTGGTGGCGGAGGAGATTTCCGCAAGCGCCGGCGTGGTCAGCCCTTGTTCGCGCGCCCTTCCCGCCGACAGCCCCATAAAGTCGAGCGGCCACTTTACGCTGGCGAGATTGCTCGCATAATCGAGCGCGGCGTTCATGTTGATGCGCATGTATTCAAACACCCGGGTGCGGTAGTCGTCGGCGGCCCGGCTCGCGGCGGAAACGTCATAGCCCATTCGCGCCATCGCGCTCTCTGTGCGGGAAATCGCCTCGTCCACGCTTCTCTTCACGTCTTCGAGCGCGCGCTCGGCAGGATTCAGGTTTTCGTCCGACATTCAGGTCTCCATTGGTAACGATCAATCGTTCGCCTCTCTCGGACCGTCGCCGTTCGGCCCAGCGCGATGTCCGACACGGCCGCCAAGGAAAACGCCAAAGACGCTCGGACGCCACCTTAGCCTTTTCGCGGCGGTCCGACAGCCGAAAATTACGCCGCCGCCGGCACCCCCATCCCGGTCTAGGCATTCATGCGCATACATAACAGCGAACGGGGTCGCCCAATGTCTGCGAGGCTTCCCCTTGTCCCGTCTCGCCCCTATAAAGCTGATACATGATGAAATCGTTCGGATTCGCGCTTTTGCGGAAGGCATGCCATGGCGCAGACCGTTTACGTCATCAACGGGCCGAACCTGAACTTGCTCGGCACGCGCGAACCGGAGATCTATGGGCATGCCACTCTCGCGGACATCGAAAAGCTATGCCGCGCAGCGGCCGAGCCGCACGGTCTGGCTATTGAATTCCGTCAATCCAACCACGAGGGCGAACTGGTGAGCTGGATTCAGGAGGCGGGGGCAAGACGCGCCGCCGGTGTCGTGTTGAACGCCGCCGCCTACACTCACACCTCGATTGCGCTGCTCGACGCGGTGGCGGCGTGCCCTTCGCCGGTGATCGAGGTGCACATCACCAACATTCACGCCCGCGAGGAATTTCGCCGGACGTCCTATGTGTCAAGCGCGGCGAAGGCCGTGATCTGTGGATTTGGCCCGCTCGGATACGCGCTGGCGATTTCAGGGCTGGCCGCAACGACCGAACGGGAGGGCTGAGCCGTGAGCGCGGAGGACCACAGCGGACAGGCATTAGCCGCCGCCCCCGCGGGGGCGGCGGAGGCGAGCGCCATCGCGCCGGGAGAGCAGATCGTGCGCGCCCTGGCGCGGCTATTGGATGAGACCGGACTTTCCGAAATCGAGATCGAGCAGGCCGGGCTGCGCGTTCGCGTCGTCCGCCAAGCGGCGGCCTATGTCGCCGCGGCAGCGACGCCGGCCGCCACGAGCCCCCAATACGGCCCGCTCGGCGAGTTTGCGCCCGCCGCCGGACTTCCGGAGGTCGCGAAGCATCCCGGCGTACTCACCTCGCCCATGGTCGGCACCGCCTATCGCGCGCCCGAACCAGGCGCAAAGCCGTTCGTCGAAGTGGGCAGCAAGGTGAAGGCTGGCGACCCCATCCTCATCATTGAGGCGATGAAGACCATGAACCAGATTCCGGCGCCGCATGCGGGAACTGTCACCCAGATTCTGATCGAGGACGGTCAGCCCGTCGAATTCGGCGAGCCGCTGATGATCATCGAGTAAGAGTTCGCGGCGCTCAGCGGGAGTCGCGGGCGTTCATCAAATGCGGCGCCCCATCGCGCGGCAACGACGCGGTGAGTTGAACGGGACGTCATGTTCGAAAAAATCCTGATCGCCAATCGCGGAGAGATCGCGCTGCGGGTGCTGCGCGCGTGCAAGGAACTCGGCATCGCGACCGTCGCGGTGCATTCGACGGCCGACGAGGACGCGATGCACGTGCGGCTGGCGGACGAGAGCGTGTGCATCGGGCCGCCGGCGGCGAAGGACAGCTATCTCAACATCCCGGCGCTGCTCGCCGCTTGCGAGATCACCGGCGCCGACGCGGTGCATCCAGGCTACGGCTTTCTGTCCGAGAACGCCCGCTTCGCGGAAATCCTCGCCGAGCACGGGCTGCATTTCATCGGCCCGAAGCCGGCCCATATCCGACTGATGGGAGACAAGATCGAGGCGAAACGCACGGCGAAGCAGCTCGGCATCCCGGTCGTGCCCGGCTCCGACGGCGCGGTGGGGTCGGAGGCGGAAGCGCAGACCATCGCGCGCGACATCGGCTATCCCGTGCTGGTGAAGGCGGCCGCCGGCGGCGGCGGACGGGGCATGAAGATCGCCCGCGAGGCGCGCGATCTTGCCCATGCGCTCGCGACCGCGCGCGCTGAATCGATGGCTGCGTTCGGCGACGACACGCTCTATCTCGAGAAATATCTCGCCGAACCGCGCCATATCGAATTTCAGATTCTCGGCGACGGACAGGGAAACGCCGTTCATCTCGGCGAACGCGACTGTTCGCTGCAGCGGCGCCATCAGAAGCTCCTGGAGGAAAGTCCTTCTCCAGCGCTCAACGCCGACCAGCGCGAAGCGCTGGGCACAACCGTCGCCCGCGCGATGCGCGAGCTCAAATATCTCAGCGTCGGGACCATCGAGTTTCTCTACGCGGGGGGAGAATTCTACTTCATCGAGATGAACACGCGCATCCAGGTCGAGCACCCGGTCACCGAAATGGTGACCGACATCGATCTCGTGCTCGAACAAATTCGTGTCGCCTCCGGCGCGCCGCTCGGGATCGAGCAAAAGGACGTCACCTTCCACGGCCACGCCATCGAATGTCGCATCAATGCGGAAAATCCGGTGTCGTTTCGCCCGTCGCCCGGGAAGATCGTGCATTACCACGTGCCGGGCGGGATGGGCGTGCGCATGGATTCGGCCGTGTATCAGGGCTATCGAATCCCGCCCTATTACGATTCGCTGCTCGGCAAGCTGATCGTCCACGGCAAGTCGCGCGCCGAATGCCTGATGCGGCTGCGCAGCGCGCTGGACGAACTGGTGGTCGACGGCATCGACACCACGCTGCCCTTGTTCCGCGCCCTGATTCGCGAAAAGGACATTATCGACGGCGCCTACCACATCCACTGGCTCGAACAGTTTCTTTCCCGCGCGAGCGTCGTGGAGTGAGGGCCGGCGGAAACGGCCCCGGCGATATCATGCGGCGTCCGCCTGCGTGAATTCTGTGCGCCGACCGCGCCGCACGCTCAAACGCAGCGCAGATGCAAAAAAATTTGCGACGTTATTAATTCTTTCTTTCTTCGCCCGTCCGCGGACGTGCCGGTCCGCGACCCTGGCGCCCGCGCCCCCCGGCGTCAGGCGTTGGCCATCTCCGCCACCATCGCGCACACCTCGGAAGGCGCATAGGGCTTCGGCACGAAGGTCGAGCCCGGCACGGCGTCGACGACCGACTTGAGCGTGCCGGATGCGTAGAGCACGGCGAGTTCAGGGTGCATTTCGCGCGCCCGGCGCGCAAGAGCCGATCCGTCCATGTCGCCTTCGATGTTGATGTCGGTGAACAGCACGTCCACGGGCGCTTCGCTCAACACCTGCAACGCCTCGCCCGCACTTGTCGCGGTATAGACCTTGAAACCGCGCTCGAGCATTGCGTCTTCGATCATCATCGCGATGAGCACTTCGTCCTCGACCAGCAGTACGCGGGGGGGTCGCGCCAAAGCCTGATCCATAGCTACTCTCCCGCCCAAACGGGGCGTTGAACCGCCAAACACTCGTTCCGAAGATTTGATTTCGTTTCTTCGGAGAATTACTTATCGCGAGTTAGCAACCCGTTAAAATGCGCGCACGCGATTCTTCACGATCCGTTGATCGCTGAACAAACCGCAGGTCTAAGCCGTTCGGCTAGCCGCTGCATTCGCGGGCGTTACCAGAGAGGTGTGACGGAGACGATGCGGTCATGCATGATGCCCGGAGCGAATTCCGAACATCGCCCTCTCAAAGTTCTCTCGAACCGATTGGTCGTCTGATGGCCCGTCGCGATTCTGCTTCGGTCGAGATTACGCCGGAGGTTCTGCTCAAGGCCTATGCGTGCGGGATTTTTCCCATGGCCGAGAGTGCGGAAGACCCGGCGCTCTACTGGATCGAACCGGAGGAGCGCGGGATCATCTCGCTCGACGGTTTCCACGTTCCGTCGCGGCTTGCACGCCTAGTGAAATCGGACCGCTTCGTCGTCGTCGCCAGCCGCGATTTCGACGGCGTAATCGACGGCTGCGCCGCGCCCGGGCTCGGCCGATCTCGCACCTGGATCAATGTTCGCATCCGGAAACTCTATCGCCGTCTCTATGATGCCGGGCATTGCCACACGATCGAGGTGTACGACGGCGATCGGCTGGTCGGCGGGCTCTACGGCGTCAGCCTGGGCGCGGCGTTTTTCGGCGAGAGCATGTTCCATCGCGCACGCGACGCCTCGAAGGTCGCGTTGGTGCATCTTGTCGCGCGGCTGAAAGCGGGCGGATTCATGCTGCTCGACACCCAGTTCGTGACCGACCACCTGCGCCAATTCGGAGCGATCGAAGTGTCGCGCCGCGCCTACCATAAGCTGCTTGTGAACGCCCTCGGAGGCTCGGCCGATTTTGCCGCCCTGCCGCTCGACCGACCGGTCCCCGGCGTAACCGCGCTCGCGCTTGCAAGGGCGACTGGCGGCGGCTGATAAGCTTGACCTTGCGCCGGACCGTACGCCTGCCCGACGGCGGCCGGCGTCAGCGCGGCTGGCGCTGCGGTGCGGTCTGACGCGACGCGCGCGGCGTTTGCGTGCGGTCGTGTGATTGCGGTGGCGGCGGAGCAGGCTGTGGCGCGGGTTCTTCGACCGCGGCGGTTTGCGCGCCTTTGCAATCGGAAAGCCACACGTCATAGATCGGGTGCTCGACCCCATGCAGGCCGGGGCTCGCCGCGAACATCCAGCCGCGGAACAGCCGCTTCAGGTCTCCCTGCAGCGTGACTTCATCGACCTCGATAAACCCCGTGGTATTGGGCGCCTCGGTCGGCGGACGCGTAAAGCAAGCCCGCGGCCGCACCCTGAGCGCGCCGAACTGCACCGTCTCGTTCATCGCGACTTCGAACGCCGTGATCCGACCGGTGATCTTGTCGAGACCGGAAAACACCGCCGTCGGGTTGGCGACCCGCTGCGCGGGCGGCTCCAGCACGATCCCCTCCGCGGGGGGATTGGCGGCGCCGCCGCTTGGCGGCGTCAATCCCGCACGTCCGCCGGCAGGCGGGGGCGCAGGTCCGCCTTGCGGGCCGATTGCCGGTGGTTGTGGCTGCAAAGCGGTCGGCGCACGCCCCCGATCCACCACGCCACCGGGCGGCGGCGGCAGCGGCTGCGATTCGACGCCCGACCCTAAGCCGCGCATCGGGGCCGCAGCGGTGCCGCCCATCGGCGCTGCAGCGGCGCCGGGCGGCGGCGGCAATGGCTCGGGCTGCGCGCCATATTGCGCCGGCGGTGCCCCATACTGAGCCGGCGGCGGCCCCACACGCGTCGGCCCCTGCCGAGTCGGCACCGATGAGGGAGGTCGCGGTGGCGCATCCCCGAAAAAGTCCGACTGCGCGCTCGCCGGACCGGCGGGCATCGCCACCACACCGAATATCGCAACCTGTGCGGTTAGTCCGACAATCGCAAGGTTTGCGCAAGTGAATCGGGCCATCGGCATCCGTTCGGGAGTCCTGTTCGGGGTTCCGGCGCAAGTCCCGCAGCCGCTTGGCCGAGTTAACATGCCGAATGCGGCGGTGAAAGGGTGGCGCCGGCGGTACGCCGACGGCCAGACACTCCGCACGCCACACGCGGCACGAGGACATGGCGCTACGCATTATCGTATCGGGATCGTATCGGGCGCCGAAGAAATGATCGGCCTTACCGATTCGGCGTCCAGGCCCGATAATCGCCGGTCGCCGGCGGGCGGCGATTCTGCGCGAGGGTCGAGCCGGGCGGACGGTAGGCGCCGGGCAGACCCGTCAGATTCGGCTTGTGCGGCTTCCACCAGGGGCGCGGCGTCACCTTATCTTCTGTCGGCGGGACGTCGACGATGCGATGGATCCAGGCGTGCCAGGCGGGGGGAATGCGCGAAGCCTCCGCCTCGCCATTGTAGATCACCCAGCGACGGTCATAGCCGAACGCCGGGCTCTTTCGGCCGCCCTTCTCGCGATAATAGCGGTTGCCGAACTCGTCCTCGCCGACGAACTCGCCATGCCGCGAAGTCCAGACCTGAGTTCCGAATGTCTGGTCGTTCCACCAACTGAAGAAACGGATGAGGAAAGTCTTGAGCTTCATGCGATCTGCCGTCGCGGCTGTCCCGTGATTTGCCGCGGTGATGCCACCTCCCCCGCTCCTTGTCCAGGCGGCAGTGCCGAGGCTGATTCGGTCCCCGATGCGCACGCGCCGCAAGCGACGATGGGCGCATGGCGGAACAAGCCCTGTATAACCATATTTAGAGGGCCCTGTTGAGAGCGGGCACAATGTCTTGACGCAAGCGGCGGAGTCGGCATAGCCTTCGATTTCTGTGGCGGGGTTGGTTCGACGTCCCGCCGGACGATTTCCGAGAGGCTTGTTCAGGGACTGCGTCGAGGCCAAATGGTCTCGTAAGCGGGCTGCTTCTGTCCGAGCCTCCGCCTGGCATCGAACGGCGCTCGACACCGGACCGCGTCTCTGAGTGCAGCCGGTAGCGTACTTAGAAAAAGTCAGAACCAGGATCAGAGGCACGGGACGCACGCAAGCCGCGGCTTGCGGGGTGGATTCGGCCGGCGCGCCAAGGCCAAGCCCTTGGCGGCGAATGAGAGGCGGAAACAATGCGGATCGAGCGGCGCTACACCAAAGACGGCCAGTCTCCTTATGCGGACATCAAGTTCCGGCTCACCACGAGCGAGATTCGCAATCCCGACGGTTCGGTGGTGTTCCGCGCCGACGATGTCGAGGCGCCGGAGCCCTGGTCGCAGGTCGCCTCCGACGTGCTTGCGCAGAAATATTTCCGCAAGGCGGGTGTTCCCGCGCGCCTGAAGAAGGTCGAGGAGGAGAGCGTTCCCTCGTTCCTCTGGCGCTCGATCGCCGACGAAGCGGCGTTGAGGGAATTGCCGGAAAAGGAGCGCATCACCGGCGAACACTCCGCGCGGCAAGTTTTCGACCGGCTCGCCGGGACCTGGACCTATTGGGGATGGAAGGGCGGCTATTTTGACTCGGAAGCCGACGCGCAGGCGTTCTTCGACGAGCTTCGCTACATGCTCGCGATGCAGATGGTCGCGCCCAACTCGCCGCAGTGGTTCAACACCGGGCTGCACTGGGCCTACGGCATCGACGGACCGAGCCAGGGCCACTTTTACGTCGACTTCAAGACCGGCAAGATGGTCAAGTCGAAGACGGCCTACGAGCACCCGCAGCCGCACGCCTGCTTCATCCAGGGCATCAAGGACGATCTCGTCAACGAGGGCGGGATCATGGATCTGTGGGTGCGCGAGGCGCGCCTGTTCAAGTATGGCTCGGGCACCGGCTCGAACTTCTCCAGCCTGCGCGGCGATGGCGAGAAGCTGTCGGGCGGCGGGCGCTCGTCCGGCCTGATGAGCTTCCTCAAGATCGGCGACCGCGCGGCGGGCGCGATCAAGTCGGGCGGCACCACGCGGCGCGCCGCCAAGATGGTGATCGTCGACGTCGATCACCCCGATATCGAGCAGTACATCGATTGGAAGGTGAAGGAGGAGCAGAAGGTCGCGAGCCTGGTCACCGGCTCCTGGATCAACCAGAAGCATCTGCGCGCGGTGATGAAGGCGTGCATCAACTGCGAGGGCTCGGGCGACGACTGCTTCGACCCGGAGAAGAATCCGGTCCTGCGCCGGGAGATTAAGGCGGCGCGGAGCAATCATGTGCCCGACAATTACATCAAGCGCGTCATCCAGTTCGCGAAGCAAGGCTACAAGGACATCGAGTTCCCGGTCTACGACACCGACTGGGACTCGGAAGCCTATCTCACCGTCTCCGGGCAGAACTCCAACAATTCGGTGCGGGTGAGCGACGAGTTTTTGAAGGCGGTCGAGGCGGACGGCGACTGGGACCTGACTTGGCGCACCTCCGGCAAGGTCGCCAAGTCGGTCAAAGCGCGCGCTCTGTGGGAGAAGGTCGCCTATGCGGCCTGGGCCTCCGCCGATCCCGGCCTGCAGTACCACGCCACCATCAATGACTGGCACACCTGCCCGGCGTCGGGGCCGATCCGCGCCTCCAACCCGTGCTCGGAATACATGTTCCTCGACGACACGGCGTGCAATCTCGCCTCGCTGAACCTGCTCACGTTCCATCAGACGCGCGAGGCTCCTCCTTCACCCTCCCCTGCAGGGGGAGGGTCGGCGACCCCCGACCTGATCGGGGGGAGCCGGGTGGACGTCACCTCCTCCCGGTCCGCTGCGCGGACCGACCTCCCCCTTCCAGGGGGAGGTAAACTCAGCCCCGGCGCATTCGACATCGCGGGCTATGAGCACGCGGTGCGGCTGTGGACCGTCGTGCTGGAAATCTCCGTGCTGATGGCGCAGTTCCCGTCCAGGGAAATCGCGCAGCGTTCCTACGAGTACCGCACACTGGGCTTGGGCTACGCCAATCTCGGCGGGTTGTTGATGTCGTCCGGCATTTCCTACGACTCTGAGGCGGGCCGCGCGCTGTGCGGCGCGCTCTCCGCGATCATGACCGGGGTCGCCTACGCGACCTCGGCTGAGATGGCGGCTGAGCTCGGCGCCTTCCCCGGTTACAAGAAGAACCGCGAGCCGATGCTGCGCGTGATCCGCAATCACCGCCGCGCGGCCTATGGCGAGAAGACGGGCTACGAGGCGCTCGCGACCCCGCCGGTGCGGCTCGACCACGCCGCCTGTCCCGACCGGCGCCTGATCGAGCATGCGACGCTCGCCTGGGACCGCGCCCTCGCGCTCGGCGAGCAGCACGGCTATCGCAATGCGCAGGCGACCGTGATCGCGCCCACCGGCACGATCGGCCTCGTGATGGACTGCGACACCACCGGCATCGAGCCCGACTTCGCGCTGGTGAAGTTCAAGAAGCTCGCCGGCGGCGGCTATTTCAAGATCATCAACCGCGCGGTGCCGGAGGCGCTGCGCGTGCTCGGCTATTCGGAGCGCGAGATCGCCGACATCGAGACCTACGCGGTCGGTCACGGCACCCTCGCGGGCGCGCCGGGCATCAATCACGCCGAGCTGAAAGCCAAGGGCTTCACGCCCGAGGCGATCGAGCGGCTGGAAAAGGCGCTGCCGACCGCCTTCGACATCCGCTTCGCCTTCAACAAATGGACGCTGGGCGAGGCGTTCTGCACCGAGGCGCTGGGGCTTTCGCCTGAGGACCTCGCGCGGCCCGCCTTCGACATGCTGGCGGCGCTCGGCTTCTCGCGGCGCGAGATCGAGGCGGCGAACGTGCATGTGTGCGGGGCGATGACGGTCGAGGGCGCGCCGCATCTGCGGCCTGAGCACTACGCGGTGTTCGACTGCGCCAATCCGTGCGGGCGCAACGGCAAGCGCTTCCTTTCGGTCGAGAGCCACATCCGCATGATGGCGGCGGCGCAGCCCTTCGTCTCGGGCGCGATCTCGAAAACCGTCAACATGCCGAACGAGGCGACCGTCGAGGACTGCAAGCAGGCCTATCTGCTCTCGTGGAAGCTCGGGCTGAAGGCGAATGCGCTCTATCGCGATGGCTCGAAGCTGTCGCAGCCGCTGCAGAGCCAGCTCATCGCCGACGAGGACGAGGACGAGGACGCCATCGAGGCCTTTGTCGAGAAGCCGGCGGCCGGACGCGCCGCCGCTCTCGCCGAGAAGGTGGTGGAGAAGGTGGTCGAGCGCATCGTCGTCATGCGCGAGCGCGAGCGCATGCCCGACCGGCGCAAGGGCTACACCCAGAAGGCCGTGGTGGGCGGGCACAAGGTCTATCTCCGCACCGGCGAATATGACGACGGCCGCCTGGGCGAAATCTTCATCGACATGCACAAGGAGGGCGCGGCGCTGCGCTCGCTGTTGAACAATTTCGCCATCGCGGTGTCGCTCGGCCTGCAATATGGCGTGCCGCTCGACGAATATGTCGACGCCTTCACCTTCACCCGCTTCGAGCCGTCGGGCCCCGTGCAGGGCAATGACTCGATCAAATACGCAACCTCGATCCTCGACTATGTCTTCCGCGAGCTGGCGGTTTCCTATCTCGACCGCTTCGACCTCGCCCATGTCGACCCGACGGTGGTGGCCGCCACCTTCGATGCGCTCGGCAAGGGCGTGGCGGAAGGCAAGCTGCCGCCCGACGGCCGCCCCGCCTCCAAATATGTCTCGCGCGGGCTCACCCGCTCGCGCACCGACCGGCTCGGCGTGATCGCCGGCGGCGGCGAGCGCGAGGGGGGCGAGACGCGTGGGATCGAGACGCGTGGACTTCTTTACCCTCCCTGGAGGGGGAGCGTCGGCCGCCGAAGGCGGCCGGGGTGGGGTGAGCGGCAAAATCACTTCGCTCCGCGCGGGCGACACCATTGAAGAAGTTGCCGCCCTCAAGGCCGAACTTGAACAAAAGCTTTCGCCGACCGAGCAACTCGAAGCGCACCATCTCGCAATATCGCGCAGCGAGGCGCGCGCCGAAGCAAAAGCCCACGCCGCCGAAATGCGCGCCGAAGCCAAAGCCAAAGGCTATGAAGGCGAAGCCTGCGGCGAATGCGGCAACTTCACCTTGGTGCGCAACGGCACCTGCCTAAAGTGCGATACGTGTGGAGGCACCACGGGGTGTTCTTAAGGCAATAGCCGGACAAGCATTTTTCAACGCGAAACCATCCCCGAAAGTGCGTGAAAATGGTATTTGTGTCCGCCATGAAAACCAAGGTGCTGCGAGACGTGCTGGAGCGGGTCGAAGCGGCCCGAGGCGGCGCAGAAGAATCGCCGAAGTGGCTCTGATATCGAGGCGGGCTTGGCCGGCGACTACCAGCCGACCACGAGAGTTGCTGGCATCGACCGCGGAATCAGGCTCGGACGAAGGCCGTTTGCATCGGACGAGGAAGTCTAGGCGGCGCTTACCAAGTTCCGCCGCGTATGAAGGTCCGCTACGACCGAGGAGGCGCAGAAGGATCTCGGTATGAAATCGTAAATTCGTGGCCATAAACTACCCCGCGCTCGCGCCTCGGTGGTATATGGCGTATTCGCGCCGTCGTCTGCCCGGATCGCGCAAGCTGGCCAAGGAGCGGTCGCCGATCGGCCGGCCGCACTGGCGTTCATGTCGTGCCGCTCGGCCGATACCCGACAGAGTGTTAATCATGACCCTTGGAGCACGGCATCTAAATCCTGCACATTCACCACGCCGCGCGGGATGCCGTGGGACCATGGCTATGCATCGGCGCAGCAACGGCCCCAATGCTCGTAGCACTACGAAGGCGAAGCCTGCGCGTCGGCAACTTCACGCTCGTGCGCAACGGCACGTGCCTGAAATGCGACACCTGCGGGCAAGCAACACGGAGAGTTCGTGATATGGTAAGCGCGACATCATGGACCAAAGGATCGCCTGCTGTCTTCGACGAGAGGCGCGAGTTTGCGACCACGTTCATTGCTCATTCGAATGAGGGCACGCCGTGAGAGCACGGCCGCATGTTGACGTGAGCAGCCGCCGAGTGCGATGCTAGAGTTTGGCACGAACCAGAGGTTTTGCTCGCCGACAGTTATGGAACTACAGTTCCAAAGAGCTGTCGCATATTCTACGCGTCGTGTTGGAGAACCGACCCGCAATCCTGAGAGCATGGCATGAGCATTTCGGCAACGGCAGTGCGCTTTGACGACTACACGATGTGGGTCGAGTTGAGCGACGGGCGAACGCTCGGCGTGCCGCTCGCCTGGTTTCCCCGTTTGCTACGCGCCACGCCTGCTCAACGCGAGCGCGTGGAGCTGAGTCGCACCGGTCTACATTGGGAAGAGCTCGACGAGGATATTTCGGTCGCCGGCCTTCTCGCCGGCCGCGGCGATATGACGAGACGAACGGAGCATGCGGCCTGATTGTGAAAAGACGAAGTCTGCGGCGAATGCGGCAACTTCACTTGTTGCGCAACGGCACCTGCCTGAAATGCGACACCTGCGGAAGCACGACGGGGTGTTCGTGATTGATTTGTTGGCCAAGATCCCGGTTACCAGCGTTTGTCCATGGAATCGGCAATGAATTCTTTTGGAAAACTATGGGCTGGGAAACTTTATAGTACCAACACTGGCAATTTGTTCCTCGAACTAAATTCATCGGACGGAAACCTCACCGGAATTCTCCGCCTTTCCGACGATCGCTTTGGGCTGGCTTTGTATGCAGTTACAGGGGTATTTGATGGAACCTCGCTTGAACTTAGCGGAACTCCTTCGCAAACACCCGAAGGAGTCGATACGGGCACGATATCGGCGAAAGCAACTTTGACACCTGAAGGCCAACTCAGGGGGAAATGGTCTTCGACGATAGGTGCTGGTGGCACGTTCGTACTGTTGCCGCACGACGCAGCATTGCAGCGCGATTCTCCGTCCAGTTTGCTTCCAGAACGTATTCATACAGCTACACGCGTTGTAGGCGCGATCCGCCTCTATGCTGACGATGTACAAGAACTAATCGTCTTCTTAGGCAAGGACTTTGCTCAGGGTCGTGTAATCGTCACGTATCGAGAACGTGGAAATGAGATATCGAGATACGCTTCTGACTTAATTAAAGACGACGTAAAGCCTGGAGAACTGAGATACTTTTAACTGTTAATTCAGGAACCAGAAGCATACGGTATTAACCGTCTAGTGGTCGTCGAACTAACCGCGGATGGAGTAAATGAGGTGCGAGCTCAGGGAGTTCAGGAGTCCTGGGTTATAGGCAAAGCCGAATCGATTGCATCCCTATTGCGTGTTCACCAAAAGGCGTTTTCGACAACCTTCCGAACTTTCGGGTTGAATATTAATGGTCTGCTCGCCCTTGGAACGCTTATCGTCTTACCTGAGCTATCGCTGGCGCGGCGAATAATCTTTGTTGCCATAGTTGCGTTCATAAGCTGGTGCATTGTACAGGTGCACACGCGCCTCATTCCAAATGCTTTGATCTATCTCTCACCCAGACAGCCGAATTTAGTAGAACGCGCGTGGCCACAAGCCCTTTCATGGCTCATCGCCGTAACATCTGCGCTAGTTGCGTCCATCGCTTACGGGTTACTTAAAGGGGAATTGCCGCTGTGGCCTCAGTGGCTGTTGAAGCTGATTTGTAACTGCCCAGGTTGTCTTGAGGGGTCAGGCGAGGCGTAGGGATATAGCCAAGTCCGAAGGGTCGCGGGTGAGCGCGTCGATGATGTTCCAGCCCTGTTTCTTGGCGGTCGAGAAAAAGGAGCGGATGAGCGCGAAGTCCATCGCGCCTTGCGGCGAGCGAAAGCCGCCGGAGATTTTTTGCCGAAGCTTCATCATGCGGCCGTCGCGTTCGGCCTGATTGTTGGTGAAGGGAACCGTCGGATCGTGAAGGAAGCGCAACGTGTCCTGTTTGCGTGTTGCAAGACGCAAGAGGAGATTATGTCCGGTTCGGCGCGGCGCACGGCCGCGCCATTTGCCACCTCCCTTCATCGCGGCTCGCGCCAGCGGCACTTGGGCCTCATGGAAGGCGAGCCCCGCGGCGACAATGACGTCGTAACGGCGCTCACAACACTCGATCAGTTGAGGCTTCAAAGGAACGCCCCGTTCTCGCGCTTTGTTCGCGGCGTGACACGCGCGGCGCAACAGGCGCTGCATTTCGCCCGCCCACGCCTCTTTCTCGATCTCGACGAGAGCTTTCAGTTCGCGCAAATGATGAGCATTGCACAAGGCGTGCAGCACGCCTTGCATCGTGTAGTAGGGCTTCCAGTGATCGTGAACGACGATGCCGACGACATTCGCCAAGAGACTGCCACGCTTGGCGCAGACGCGATAGAAGGTCAGCAGGGCGGTGGACGCCACATGCAGCCATTGCGTCTTGCCGCCAATGCGAAACCCCGTCTCGTCCAGGTGTTTCACCGGCGCGCCCGCCACGAGATCTCGCACCGTTTCGGCAAAGCCCCGCAGACGCTCGGCGCAAGTCCGGCTCATTCTCGCGATCGTCGCGGCGGCCAGTTTCACGCCGAAGAGATCGGCCATCAGTTCGGCCAGGCGATCCTCCGGCAGCAACTGATAATGCAACAGATAGACTACGACGGCGGCGATTCCGACGCCATACTGAACGGGCGCGTTGACACCGTCCGGAAACGGCGCTCGCGTCTTCGCGCCGCAGGCGGCGCACTGGCAATCATGCGCACGATGTTCGGTGACGATGAGCGGCTGCGGCTTGGGCAGATCAAACACCTGACGAGCGCTATGGCCGACACTCGCCTCCGGCCCAAGGCCCGCACCGCACCTCGAGCAGGCCGACGGGTAATGATCGGCAACGTCGTCAGGATCCGTGACCTGGCGCAGGGTCTCGCCCGTGTGACCTTTCTGCCCGCCCCGTGGCTTGCCGGACCCTTCCCGCAGGCTCTTCACCCGTACCGGCCTCCTCAGTCCATCGCTCGACGGAGGCTTGCCACTGTTCGAGCTGTTCAATCCGAGCCGGCGCTCAAGTTCCGCGATCCGTGCTTTCAGCGACGCGTTTTCAGCCCTCAGCGCCCCAATCAGCGTGAGCAGTTCGTCTCCGGACGGCTCGCTTTCCGCTTCGCAAATCATTCAATTCTTAAATCGAAAACCGGTTCGGCCGTCGAGAGAAATCTATCGCCAATTCACATCCCGGTCGTCTAACCTGGGCAGTAACGCTGATTTGAAGAACCCACAGGCGGATTGAGAGTCGCGCTTGAGTTTGCCTGGATAGCAAGCGTAGCCCGGATGAGCGGAGCGACATCGGGTTCATTTTGTCTCGGGGCGCTTGCCCCGGAGCGCTGTATGGATGCGAATAACCGGAGACGCCGCCTTTCTTCAAAAGCGACACGCTCTACAGCGACACGCTCTGTTGAGCTACCCCTCCACCGCCCTCTGGGCGGTCCCCCCTCCCCCGCTGAACGCGGGGGGAGGATGAAGAGGTGCATGATCTACCGGCGGCTCTACTTCGGATACCGGGCAGTTTGCTGAGACTGCCTTCACCGCCCTCCGGGCGGTCCCCCTCCCCGCTCATCGCGGGGGGAGGATGAAAAGGTGCGTGATCCGCCGGCGGCTTTGCTGATGAGGATACCCGGCGGATGGTGAGACCCCCTCCACCACCCTCTGGGCGGTCCCCTTCCCCGCTCATCGCGGGGGAGGATGGATGACGAGCTCAGCAAGCGCAGCCGGTATAGAGCGAGCGGAATGCGGCATCGGGCGACGCGGCGGTCCGTGTTGCGTCGCGCACCACGGCCAGCCGCATCAATTCATGCGCGGGTCGGACGTCTGCGCGGCGCCATCGCGCGCGCAAGGCCGTGCGGGGGCGCGCATCGGCAGATGGATACGGCGGCGGTAGCGGGCGCGCATCACCTGCGTATTGTGCACGCCGATATGCGCATGAAGTATCCAGTCGAAGAAGGAAAAGCCGGGGTCCGCGTCCATGTCGAAGAGCGGGTCGGACGAAAGGTCGAGGGTGGTCATGGCGTCCTCCGAGGGTCTTAGAACACATGATCTCGAACCTGTACGGGCACCCTACCTGAGTCGGCCCGGCCGGAATGTGCGCTCCGTCACATTGCGCGGCCGATGAGACCGTGACGCGCAGGGCTTGCCGCGCAAAGCGCTCGCCGTGCTAGGAAAGCGCCATGACACCCGCGAACCCGACGCCGCCGGCGCTCACGCCCGCGACCCTGTATTTCGATGTGATCTCCCCCTACGCCTACCTGATGGACGTCCAGCTCCGGCGCGCCGAGCTGCCGCTCGCGCTTGCGCTGAAGCCCGTGCTGTTCGCCGGCCTCCTGAACGCGCACGGCACCAAAGGACCGGCCGAAACCCCCGGCAAGCGAACCTACATCTACGAGTTCTGCACCTATCGGGCGCTAACCTGCGGTATCCCGTTCCAGACGCCGCGAGTGCATCCATTCAACCCGCTGCGCTATCTGCGGCTGACCATCGCTTTGGGAGAGACGCGCGCCGCAACGTCGGCCGTGTTCGACGCGCTGTGGACGACCGGGGCCGACCCGACAGCCCCGGAGACGTGGCAAGGCATCACCCGCGCGCTCGGCGTCGCCGCCGCTGCCGACGCGTTGATCGAAGCGCCGGAGGTCAAGCAGCGCCTGCGCGACAACACCGAGGCCGCCATTGCCGCCGGCGTGTTCGGCGTGCCGACCATTCTGGTCGGGGACCGCCTGTTCTGGGGCGAAGACTCGCTGCCGATGCTCGCGGCCTATCTCGCCGGCGATCCGATCTTCCGCTCGCCGCAGATGCTGGCCGCGCGACAGGTGCGGTTCGGCGCGCACCGCCGGTTGGAGAAAGAGACCGGTCTATAGCGCATTGAAATTACTTATCGAGCCACCCCAAGCGGCGACGAAGCCTCTCCTGCATCGCAGCAATTCCGCCGGCCCCCCGGCCCCCGCGCGCGCCAGCTTGCAACGCGCTGGCGTCGCCGATTGTGGCGTCATTTACGGCAAAATCACTTAAGGCCTCGACGGCCTTGCCGCGGGCGCGGAAAAGCAACATAACAGCTTCGCGCCTGCGAGATGCCGGTCGGCCTCGCGGCCCTTCGGTGCCCCCTTTCCGGATCAGAGACGACGTGGATACGAAAAAGCCAACGGCCCGCGTTCCGAGGCCAAAAAAGCTGCTAATCGGCCCTGCTTTTTCGACCCCGACGCTGCCCGCGCCCCTTCACCCGGCGACGGACGCGCCCTCCTATAGGCCGGCAGCGGGGCTCGCCAGCCGCACCTTTTTTATCGAGGCCGTCGAGCCCGCCGTCGACGGCGGGCGTTTCGCGGTCAAGCGGATCGCGGGCGAGCCGATCGAGGTGACGGCCGACATCTTTCGCGATGGCCACGATGTGATCGCCGCCGCTTTGCTCTGGCGACGCGACGGGGACAAGGAGTGGCAGTCCGTCCCCATGCGCTTCCCCGACAATGACCGCTGGCGCGCTTCGTTTACGCCGACCGAACTCGGCCGCCACGTCTTCGTCATCGAGGCGTGGACGTCGGTCTTCGCCACGTGGCGGCACGGCTGTTTGCTCAAGCAGAAGGCCGGCGTGCCGATCCATGTCGAGCTCCTGGAGGCTCGCGCCCTGATCGCCGCCGCGCTCCCGGGCGCCGGCTCCCGAATGGGCACCTTGCAGGCCGTGCTCGACGCCTTCGACCGCTCGCATGCGCCCGGGCCGTTCCTCCAGGAGGAGCTTGCCGCGGTGATGGCCGAGGTCGAGCCGCGGCGCGATCTCACCCGGAGCAACGAATTCCCCCTCCGGATCGAACGGGTGCGCGCGCGCTGCGGCGCGTGGTACGAACTGTTCCCGCGCAGTCAAACCAATGACCCGAACCGGCACGGCACCTTCGACGACGTGATCGCGCGCCTGCCGGACATCGCCGCGCAGGGTTACGACGTGCTCTACTTCCCGCCGATCCATCCGATCGGCCGGATCAACCGCAAGGGCAAGAACAACTCGCTCACGCCGGGTCCCGATGATCCCGGCAGCCCCTATGCGATCGGCAGCGACGAAGGCGGCCATGACGCGATCCACCCCCAGCTCGGCACGCATGCCGATTTCGACCGGCTGGTCGAGGCGGCGAAGGCCCACGGGATCGAGATCGCGCTTGACTTCGCCACGCAATGCTCGCCCGACCACCCGTGGCTGCGCGACCATCCCGATTGGTTCAAGCGGCGCGCCGACGGCTCCATGCGCTACGCCGAAAATCCGCCGAAGAAGTACGAAGACATTGTCAACCCGGACTTCTATTGCGCGGATCGCGTGGGGCTGTGGAACGCGCTGCGCGACGTCTTCCTGCACTGGGCCGAGCACGGCGTGCGCATCTTCCGCGTCGATAATCCGCACACCAAGCCGTTCCCGTTCTGGGAATGGGTGATCCGGGAGGTGCAGGCGCGTTACCCGGACGTGGTGTTCCTGTCGGAGGCGTTCACGCGTCCGAAAGTGATGAAGGCGCTCGCAAAGGTCGGGTTCACTCAGTCCTACACCTATTTCACCTGGCGCACCGGGAAGAAGGAGTTCGAGGACTATCTCACCGAGCTCACCCGCTATCCCGAGCGCGAATATTTCCGTCCGAACTTCTTCGTCAACACGCCGGACATTCTGCCGTTTCACCTGCAGTCAGGAGAACGGTGGATGTTCATGTCGCGGATCGCGCTCGCCGCAACGCTGTCCGGCAGTTACGGCGTCTACAACGGTTTCGAGCTCCTGGAGCACCTTCCGCTCGGGCCCGGCAAGGAGGAGTATCTCGACTCGGAGAAATACGAGATCAAGCCGCGCGACTGGACCGCGCCCGATAACATCATCGACTATATCACGCAGCTGAACACGATTCGGCGGGAGAACCCGGCCCTGCAGCAGACCGCCAATCTCCGCTTCGTCATGGCCGACAGCGGCGACGTGACCGGCTTCGTGAAGGAATTGCCGGCTCGGGACAACGCCGTCGCCGTCGCGATCGCGCTCGGCCCCGGGCCGTACGAGTTCTGGTTCCATTTCGGCGATATGAGGATCGGGCCGGAGAGCCGCACCGTCCGGGCGGTGGAAAACCTCGTGACCGGCGAGCGGCACATGGTCGAATGGGGCGGCCTGCGGCTGTTCATCGACCCGGAGAAAGATCCGGCTATCCTGCTCCGCTGTCTCACCTGATCCGTGTCGGGCGAAAGGAGGACATGCGCAACTCGCCCGCCCGATTCGACGCCGTTTCGTCCGCTTTCACGCCAACACGAAGGGCGTGAAGCGATCAGTAGGACCATTTATTGGCAAAGGCATCGTACAATGCGCGTATTGCTCGCCACCAACGAATTCCCACCCTATGTCTACGGCGGCGCCGGCGTTCACGTCGAATACCTCTCGCGCGAGCTTGCGAAACTGACGCCGGTGGAGGTTCGCAGCTTCCACGACCAGACCTTCGACGACGGCCAGCTGCATGTGCGCGGCGTCAAGGTCGACACCACGCATTTCGCCGGCTGCCCCCAATCCTTCGTCTCGCCGCTGCGCGCCTTGAGCACATGCCTCGCCTTTGTCGGGCAAGGCATCGGCAACGAGCTCGAGGGCAATGTCGAAATGATTCACTGCCACACCTGGTACACGCATTTCAGCGGCATTCTCGCGAAGATTCTCTACAACATCCCGATGGTGATCACCGTCCATTCGCTCGAGCCGCTGCGGCCGTGGAAGCGCGAGCAGCTCGGACATGGCTACGACCTCGCCCGCTGGATCGAGAAGACCGCGCTGGAATGCGCCGACACGATCATCGCGGTTTCCAACAGCACCCGCGAAGACATTCTGCGCCTGTTCAACGTGGACCCGGACAAGGTGATTATCATTCCCAACGGCATCGACACGGACGAATACAAGCCGATTCACGCCCCCGAGGTGATCACCCAGCTCGGCGTCGACCCTGCGCGTCCCTACGTGTTGTTCGTCGGACGCATCACGCGGCAAAAGGGATTGTATTATCTCTTGCAGGCGATTCCGCACATCAATCCCGACCTTCAGGTCGTGCTGTGCGCAGGCGACGCCGACACGCTCGCCATGCAGCGCGAAATCGAGGAGATCGTGCACGAGTTGCAAGCCCAGCGTCCCGGCATTGTCTGGATACCGAAAATGCTGCCGCGCCGGGACACGATCGCGCTTTACTCGCACGCTACGGTGTTTTGCTGCCCGTCGATCTACGAGCCGTTCGGCATCATCAATCTGGAGGCGATGGCCTGCGACACGCCGGTCGTGGGCAGCGCGGTCGGCGGTATCCGGGAAGTCGTAGTGGACGGCGAGACCGGCATTCTCGTCGATCCGAACTTGTCTCCGGAGCCGCCGCACGACCCGGTCGCGCCCGCCCGCTTCGAGCGCGGCCTCGCGGACGGGATCAACCGCATCGCCAGCGATCCCGAGCTATGCCGTCGCATGTGCGAAGCCGGCCGCCGCCGGGTGGAGGAACGCTACAGCTGGCGCAGCATCGCGAAGCAGACCTATGAGCTCTATCTCAAACTGCGCGCGCAGCATGGCGCTGCCGCGCAGGGAGCGCCGCGTGGCGGCGCAACGCAAAGAGGTCTGTGATTGCATCCGCGCGAGGCAGGCTTGCTGCGCCGCACCCCCGCGGACTGCTACAGTCTAAGATCGTGTGACTTATTGTCGCGATGGCTGGCGGTTTGAGACATACCGGCCGCCATTTGCTCCGCGAGCTCCGCGATCGAGCGCCGCAGATCCATGTCATCGAGGGCGCAGAACGCCTGCAACAGGCGCAGCACATAGGGCTCCCCCAGCATGGCGACGGGCGAAGGCGCCGCTTCCTCGCTCGCTGTCTGCTGCGCTCCTTCGAAGAAGGCGGTGATCGGCACGCCGAGGTTGGAGGCGATCTTGAACAGGCGGCCGCTGCCGACGCGATTGGTGCCGTTCTCGTATTTCTGCACCTGCTGGAACGTCACGTCGATCCTTCTGCCCAGCTCGGTCTGCGACATGCCGCGATCCTGGCGCAGGATGCGGATGTTGCGGCCAACCAGCATGTCGACGGCGTCGCGACGCCTTTCACCCATTGTCTACTCCCTTCGAAATGAGCCGCATCAGCCGTTAAAGCAGTGGAGATATTCCCCCTCCGCTGCGTTTCTCGCGGGGACAACCGCTTCTTAACTCTCGCTGCCGCACAGATACGTCCACGTGCATTTTGTGTCGGAATGTTGTCATGTCCAGTAGTCCAAAAGTCGAGTGCAACGCTTATCTCGTAGAAGTATCGTTCGATGAATCGCATATCCACGCTATATTTCGCCTCTCTCGGGTCTTGCGCCCGATCGACGGTGTCGTTTTGCCGCACCTGCGCGCAATACACGAATACCCCCTTCAACGTGAGTTCCGCACTGCCGAATGAAATTGGCGCACTGCACGCACAAGACGCGTAGCAAGCGGCCAGCCGTGACGGCGTCGCCATGCTCAAATGGCCTCTCCGGGCAAATTGAGCGCAAATGCGAAATCGGCGACAATATTAGGCTGAGAGACGTCCGGCATCATGCCCCGGAAAAAGTGACGCCGAGGCTCGGCATCATGTGCACGGTTGCGCCGACCCAGCTTATCGACCTCGTAACCTCGGTGCCGACGCGGTCCAACGACATCGAAATCACCGACGCGAGCGCGCGCGAGCTGGAGACCCTGCTGCTCGACGGCAAGCTCGAAGTGGCCATTTTGTGCCGGCCCGATCGCGCCCTCGACGAGCGGATTTACGCAATGCCGCTCTTCCGCGAGCAGATGATGGTGGTCATTCCGCCCAACCATGTACTGGCGGTCAAGGAGGCGATCCGAGTCAAAGACCTGCACGGCATGAATTACGTGAACCGGGCGAAATGCGAGTTCAACGGTTATGCCGGTCAGTTCTTCCGTGAGCAGGGCGTCGAATGCCGGACGGTCTACCGCAGCGAGCGCGATGATTGGGTATTGGCGATGATCCGGGCCGGCCTGGGATTCGGCTTTATGCCGCGGTTCTCCGTGACCGATCCCGCTGTCATCGCTCGGCCTCTCATCGAGCCGGACTTCTGGCGCACGGTCAATCTCTGCACGGTCCGCGGCCGGCCGCATTCGCCTGCGGTCGGCGCGCTGGTGCGCGAGGCCATGCGAGTGGACTGGCACCGTCTGCCGGCAATGGCGGTCACGCAGATCAAGCAGAAGCACAGCGCCGAGCCCGACACGATCGCCGCCGACTGATTCGCGCCACGGGCGCGGCGCTCGCTGCTTTCTGCGCCTATTTAATCGCGGCAATTTACTCCGCCGGACATAGCCCAGTTTAACGAGCTTTGAGCAACCGACTGCGTTCGCACGGATGCGGCGCGATTTGTATCGCTCGCGCGGCAAATATTGTGCCGTATTAATTTGCGGGTGGTTCTGAAACGATCTATAAAGGCGCAATAATAATTCGCTTGCATATAAGACGCGCGGCTGCACATCGCAGCCGCGGCAGAGGATAACAGGCGCGACCAACGCGCCGGCCTCCAGGGAGGAACATCGTGGTGACTGCCCCCGCGGCGGACACATTTCCTAAGCTTTTGATTCGAAATGCCGATCGGTTTGGCCCCCGGCCGGCGATGCGGCACAAGGATTTCGGCATCTGGCAGACCTGGTCGTGGGCGCAGTTGCTGGATCACGTTCGCGCCTATGCGGTCGGCCTGCATCGGCTGGGGCTTCGGCGCGGCGAGACGATCGCGATCGTCGGCGCCAATCGGCCGAAGCTCTATTGGTCGATCATGGCCGCACAGGCTCTCGGGGCGATTCCGGTCCCGGTCTACGCGGACGCAGTCGCCAACGAACTCGCCTTTGTATTAGCCCACTCCGAAGTTCGGTTCGCCGCCGTTCAGGATCAGGAGCAAGTCGACAAGGTGTTGTCGGTCTCCGACCGGCTGCCGAAGTTCGAGCACATTGTCTACGACGAACCGCGTGGACTGCGCGATTATGAGGATGCCCGCCTGCAGGCGATCGACGAGGTGATTGCGACCGGGCGCGAGGCGCTCGCCGATCAGACGGTCGCCGCCTGGCTCGCTGCCGAGATCGCGGCGGGCAAAGGGATGGATGTTTCGATCATTCTCTACACCTCAGGCACCACCGGCCAGTCCAAGGGGGTGATGCTGTCGGCCGCAGGCTGCATCAATGCCGCCACGGATACGGTCGCGTTCGATAAACTCACCGAGAAGGACGTGGCCCTCGCCTACCTGCCGCTCGCCTGGGTCGGCGACCATTATCTCAATTTTGCGCAAGGCCTGGTCGCCGGGTTCTGCATTGCCTGCCCGGAGAGCAGCGAAACCGCGATGCAGGACTTGAAGGAGATCGGCCCGACTTTCTTCTTCGCGCCGCCGCGCATCTTCGAGCAGATGCTCACCCGCATCACCATCCGGATGAAGGACGCGGGCCGCGTCAAGCGCAGCCTGTTTCATTACTTCATCGGCGTCGCACGGCGGTACGGCGAGACGATCCTCAACCGTGAACCGACGCCGCTGCACGGGCGTCTTCTTTACGCGTTCGGCAGGTTCTTGATTTACGAGCCGCTGAAGAACGTGCTCGGCCTCGCGCGCGTGCGGGTCGCCTATACCGCGGGCGAGGCGATCGGTCCTGAGCTGTTCTCCTTCTATCGGTCGCTCGGGATGAACCTGAAGCAGCTCTATGGGCAGACCGAGGCCTTCCTCTACATCACCGCCCATCCGGACGGGCACATCCATCCCGCGACCGTCGGCCCGCCCGCGCCCAATGTCGATCTGCGCATCGCCGAGTCGGGCGAGGTGCAGTTCAAGTCGCCGGGCATGTTCATCGGCTATTTCAAAGACGAGACAAAAACCGCCGAGACGTTGACGAGTGACGGCTATATCAAGACCGGCGATGCCGGCGTTTTCGACCCGAAGACCGGCCATTTGCGCATCATCGACCGGGCGAAGGATGTCGGCCGTCTCAGGGACGGCACGCTCTTTGCGCCGAAATACATCGAAAACAAGCTGAAGTTCTTTCCCAATATCAAGGAGGCGGTCGCTTTCGGCGACAAGCGCGACTATGTCGCGGCGATGCTCAATATCGAGCTCACGGCGGTCGGCAACTGGGCCGAGCGCAACAGTATCGCCTATGCGTCCTATCAGGAGCTCGCCGGCCATCCGATGGTCTACGACATGCTCGAGAAGCACATCGCCGAGGTCAACCGATTGCTGGCGGAAGAGGAGGTGATGGCGGGCGCGCAGATCCGGCGCTTCCTGATCCTGCACAAGGAGCTCGACCCCGACGACGGCGAACTCACGCGCACGCAGAAGGTCCGGCGCAGCTTCATCGCGGAGCGCTACGCGCCCCTGGTGCAGGCGCTCTATGACGGCTCCGCCGAGGCCGACATCACCACCGAAGTCACGTTTGAGGACGGGCGCAAAGGCGCGATTTCCGCACGCGTGAAAATCCGCGACATGGACCTCCGTCCAGGGACGCCGCTGCCGCGCAGGGAGGCTGCGGAATGAGAGGCGAGGAAACCGCGAGAAGCCCTTGCCGGGTGCGGCGGTCATTCCGCTCGCCGCAGCGTCCGAACCGCCGAGCCGGCCGCGCGAGCGCCGCGCCGGAGCAAAGGCCGCAGAATGGATGACATGACCCACCGGAGCGCCCAGGCGATCGATTTCGCGAGCCGGATCAAATTCAATTCCGTGCTGCAGTTCATGGAGGTCGATCTCAGCCACGTCGTATTCGCAAACAAGGAGCTGGTGCGCGAGTTCTACGACGAAGTCGATCGGCAGATGGCGACGGCGGGCGGGCGCTGGTACTTTCTCGTCAATTACGAGAACTGCGTCGTCGTCCCGGAAGCGTGGGAGGATTTCGCCGCACGCGGCAAGATCGCCAATGTCAAGTACAGCAACGGCACGGCGCGCTTCGGCGCGACCGAGGAAACCAAGACGAGGATTCGCAAGCGCGCGGAGACCGAGCGCTTTCGCTCGAACCTCTACGAGACGCGCGACGAAGCCCTGGCGATCCTCGCCACCATTCGCCGCCGCCATCACTTCATCGGTCGCGGCTCGCGCATCGATCCCGGTCGCGCCGCCGATATCCTGCTCAAGATCGACAATATCTCGCTGCGCTTCGGCGGCGTGCACGCCTTGCAGCAGGTGAGCTTCGAGATCGAGCGCGGCGAGATCGTCGCCATCATCGGCCCGAACGGCGCCGGCAAGACCTCGATGCTCAACGTGATCAACGGCTTCTATCACCCGCAGGAAGGCGCCATCACCTTCAAGGGCGAACAGCGCAAGCAAATGCGCCCGTATGTCGCGGCGAGCCAGGGCATCGGGCGGACGTTCCAAAACGTCGCTTTGTTCAAGGGCATGTCGACGCTCGACAACATCATGTCGGGCCGCGCGCTGAAGATGCGCAAAGGGCTTCTATGGCAATTCCTGCATTGGGGGCCGGCGCAGACGGAGGAGCTCGAACATCGCGAGGCGGTCGAGCGCATCATCGATTTCCTCGAGATCGAACATATTCGCAAGGTGCCGGTCGGCCGCCTGCCCTACGGACTGCAGAAGCGGGTCGAGCTCGGCCGCGCTCTCGCCATGGAGCCCGACCTCTTGCTGCTCGACGAGCCGATGGCCGGAATGAACCTCGAAGAAAAGGAGGACATGTCGCGCTACATCCTCGACGTCAATGATCAGTTCGGCACCACCATCGCCCTGATCGAGCACGATATGGGCGTGGTGATGGACCTCTCCAATTTCGTCGTGGTGCTGGATCACGGCGTGAAAATCTCCGAAGGGCCGCCCGGCGAGGTGCAGAACGATCCGGTGGTCATTCGCGCCTATCTCGGCATGGGCCACTGAGCGCGCAGTCGTAAGGATTGCTGAACGGGATAAGCAGCATGTTGTTTTTCGCAGAGACGGTCATCAGCGGCCTCCTGACCGGGGTGATGTATTCGCTGGTCGCCCTCGGCTTCGTGCTCATCTTCAAGGCGTCGGGCGTATTCAACTTCGCCCAGGGGGTCATGGCGCTGTTCGCCGGATTGACGCTCGCCGGCTTTCTGAGCGGCACGATCCCGATCACCCACCAGATCAACGCCGCGATCGCCATGCCGCCCTGGCTCGCGATCCTCGCGACGGTGCTCGTGATGATCGGGCTCGCGATCCTGATCGAGCGCTTCGTGCTCCGCCATCTGATCAACCAGGAGCCGATCATCCTCTTCATGATGACGCTCGGCCTCGCCTACGTTCTTGAGGGCGCCGGCGATCTCCTGTGGGGCTCGGACGTCAAAGTGCTCGATATCGGCCTGCCGAGCGGCGCGAATGACTGGCTCCTCGACAATTTCGGCCTCTATGTCGAGCAGCTGGAAATCGTCGCCGCGGTGGTCGCGGCCCTGCTCGTCACGGCGCTCGCCATCTTCTTCCAGCGGACGCGGATCGGCCGGGCCTTGCGCGCGGTGGCGGACGACCATCAGGCGGCGCTCTCGGTCGGCATCTCGCTCAACATGATCTGGGCGATCGTCTGGGCGGCGGCCGGGATTGTCGCTTTGGTCGCCGGCATCATGTGGGGCGCCAAGTCCGGCATACAGTTTTCGCTCTCCCTGATCGCGCTCAAGGCGTTGCCGGTGCTGATCTTGGGCGGCTTCGATTCCGTTCCCGGCGCCATTGTCGGCGGACTGATCATCGGCGTCGGCGAGAAGCTTGCCGAGGTCTATTTCGGCCCGCTGGTGGGCGGCGCGGTCGAGAACTGGTTCGCCTATATGCTCGCGCTGGCCTTCCTGCTGGTGCGGCCGGAAGGCCTGTTCGGCGAAAAGATCATCCGACGGGTGTAAGGAGCAACGTTGTTCTACCGCGAGGTCGGCCAGTTCAAGACGTCCTACGCCGCCGATCAGGCGATCTTCCCGATCGCACAGGACCGCTGGTTCGTCATCGCCGTGCTGCTTGCGGCTTTCCTGGTCGTGCCGTTTTTCATCACCGCCTATTCGCTCAACGCGATCCTGCTGCCCTTCCTCATCTTCGGTTTGGCTGCGCTCGGGCTCAACATCCTGACCGGCTATTGCGGACAGCTTTCGCTCGGCACGGGCGCGTTCATGGGCGTCGGCGCCTATTCCGCCTTCAAGCTGATGACGGCGGCGCCCGAACTCAACCTCGTCGTCGTGTTCCTGTTGGCAGGCCTGGTGACCGCCGCCGTCGGCATGGTGTTCGGCCTGCCGAGCCTGCGCATCAAGGGGTTCTATCTCGCGGTCGCGACGCTCGCGGCGCAGTTCTTCCTGGTGTGGCTGTTCTACAAATGGGGCTGGCTGCGCAATTACAGCGCGACCGGACAGATCACGGTGCCCCCGCGTGAGTTTTTCGGCGTCCTGATGACGGGTTCGAGCGCTACGCCGGCCGCGAAATACCTGCTGGCGCTCGCGATGGTGACGGTGCTGGCGCTCGGCGCGAAGAATCTTGTGCGCGGCCGCTTCGGGCGCGCATGGATGGCCATGCGCGACATGGATGTCGCCGCCGAACTGATGGGGATCCGGCCGCTTTCGGCAAAGCTCTCCGCCTTCGGGGTGAGTTCGTTCTATGTCGGCGTCGCGGGCGCGATGATGTTTACGCTGTGGCTCGGCGCCGCCGAAGCGGGGGAAACATTCGGGATTCAGAACTCGTTCCTCGTGCTGTTCATGGTCATCATCGGCGGACTCGGCACCGTGCTCGGGAGCTTTCTCGGAGCTGCGTTCCTTGTGCTGATGCCGATCTTCCTGAAGAACACGATGGTGGATACGCTCGGCATGACCGCGGTGTTCGCCAAGCATCTGGAATACGTGATCATGGGCGTCTTGATTATCGGATTCCTGATTATGGAGCCGCACGGCCTGGCGCGGCTCTGGCAGATCGCCAAGGAAAAGCTCCGGCTTTGGCCGTTCCCATACTGAAGGTCGGCCGGCGCGCGTCGCACGTCACGAAACCAAAAGAGCTTGGGCTCACACAAACGGAGGAAATTGGAATGTCGCCCAGTAAACTGATGAAATCGGCAGCATTCGCCGCGGTCGCCGCCCTTGTGGCCGCCGGAAGCGCCGGCGCTTACGAGCTTGTGATTCCGGCGCTCGACTTCCGCACCGGCCCCTATGCGCCAAACGGCATTCCGTTCGCGAACGGATATGCCGACTACTTCACCATGCTGAACGAGCGCGACGGCGGCTTGTGCGTCAAGCCGGGCGAGTGCGTTAAATTCAAGATCGTCCAGTGCGAAACCGAATACAACACGCAGAAGGGCGTCGAGTGCTACGAAAAGACCAAGGGCGAGTCTCCCTCGGGCGGGCTCGTCTTTCAGCCGCTGTCGACCGGCATCACCTACCAGATCATTCCGAAAGCCTCGGCCGACAAGATTCCAGTCTTCTCGATGGGCTACGGCCGCACCTCGGCCGCCAATGGCGCGGTCTTCGAGTGGGTGTTCAATCTGCCCGCCACCTATTGGAGCCAGGCTTCCGCACTCGTGAAATATATCGGCGAGCGCGAAGGCGGGATGGACAAGCTCAAGGGCAAGAAAATCTATCTCGTCTATCACAACTCCGCCTACGGCAAGGAGCCGATCCGCACGCTGCAGGCTCTCTCGCAGAAGCATGGCTTCGAGTTCCGGGACATCGCAGTCGATCACCCCGGCCAGGAGCAGAAATCGGTATGGCTGCAGATCCGCAACGAGAAGCCCGACTGGGTTCTCTTGTGGGGCTGGGGCGTGATGAACCAGGTCGCGATCAAGGAGGCGACCTCGATCCGTTTTCCGATGGACCGCTTCATCGGCGTGTGGTGGTCCGGCTCCGAGAACGACGTTAAACCGGCGGGCATGGCGGCAAAGGGCTATCTTTCCGGAACGTTCCACGCCGCGGGCGCGGACTTCCCAGTCCACAAGGATATCCTCAAATACGTCTATGACGCCGGCAAGGCGACCGATCCCGCCTTCAAGGAGCGCGTCGGCGAGGTGCTCTACAATCGCGGCCTCGTCGCCGCCCTATGGACCGCGGAGGCGATCCGCACCGCCATGAACATGCACAATACGAAAGAGGTCAAAGGAACCCATGTGCGCGACGGGTTCGAAAACCTTGACGTCGACGAAAAGCGACTGAAGGAGCTTGGCGCGGAAGGGCTCACCATCCCCGTGAAAATCACCTGCGCCAACCACGAAGGTCCCGGCAAGGTCGCGGTCCAGCAGTGGGACGGCAAGGCCTGGAAGATCGTCTCCAAGGGCTATTACGAACCGGACCGTGACGTGGTGGACGCCCTCATCAAGGAGGATTCTGAGCAGTACGCCAAGGAAAACAACATCACGCCGCGGGCATGCAAGTCATCCTGACATGCAACCAGCATCCACCACGGTTGAAACGCGAAAGGGGGCGGCGCCGACGCCGCCCTCCGTTCTCGCCGTCAACAACATCGAAGTGGTCTACAACCACGTCATTCTCGTCTTGAAGGGCGTGTCGTTGTCGGTGCCGAAGGGCGACATCGTCGCCCTGCTCGGCGCCAATGGGGCCGGCAAGACCACGACGCTCAAGGCGATCTCCAACTTGTTGGAATCCGAGCGCGGCGAGGTGACCAAGGGCTCGATCATCTTCGATGGCGCCGAGGTGCAGGCCATGACGCCGAACGAGCTGGTGCGGCGCGGCTGCATCCAGGTGATGGAGGGGCGGCGCTGCTTCGCCCATCTCACCATCGAAGAGAACCTGCTTACGGGCGCCTTCACCCGCCGCGACGGCAAGGCCGCGATCAAGCGGGACCTCGAGCTTGTCTATTCCTATTTCCCCCGCCTGCGCGAACGAAGAACCTCGCTCGCCGGCTTCACCTCGGGCGGCGAGCAGCAGATGTGCGCGCTTGGGCGCGCGCTGATGTCGCGTCCGAAAATGATCTTGCTCGACGAGCCTTCGATGGGCCTCGCGCCGCAGGTGGTCGACGAGATTTTCACGATAGTGAGCAACCTGAACCTGAGTGAAGGCGTGTCCTTCCTGCTGGCCGAGCAGAACACCAATATGGCGCTGAGATACGCCCGGTACGGTTATATCCTCGAAAACGGCCGGGTGGTGATGGACGGCGACGCGCAGGCGCTACGCGAGAACGAGGACGTCAAGGAGTTCTATCTCGGCATCGCCGAGGGCCGGCGCAAATCGTTCCGCGAGGGCAAGCATTACAAGCGCCGCAAGCGCTGGCTGGCGTGACAGCGGGCGCCGGATTATGGCATTCGGCAACGGGGCCCATTCGTCCCGGGAAAGCATGGCCCCCTGGTGCGCGGCGAGCCCCCGTGCGCGATCATCCCCGCTTCGGCCGGGGCATCGGCTATTCGATAAACGCCACGCCGAGGTTCGGCCTTGCCATGATCGCGAGATCTGGTGCTTACTTGATCCGTTTGCACCGACGATGACGTAGGTTTTTCAGCCTCAAGGCGGGCCGCTTCGCGGAATCCGACGCCGCAATTCATTCCGCAGCCGCGAAACGGGCGGAGCGGATCAGCAGTGTACGAGGTGAATATCCATGGGGCGAGTTGAGAAGGTGACGGCGGTCACAAGCCGCATTGATGCTGCGCCGACGCCCTATCGCGCGCGCAACAAGGTGCGGTTCGTCACCGCCGGGAGCCTGTTCGATGGGCACGACGCGACGATCAATATCATGCGCCGCCTGCTGCAGGCGACCGGCGTCGAGGTGATCCATCTCGGCCACAACCGCTCGGTCGAGGAAATCGTCAACGCCGCCGTGCAGGAAGACGTCAACGGCATCGCCGTCACGTCCTATCAAGGCGGGCATATCGAATTCTTCAAATACATGCTCGACCTCCTCCGCAAGATCGGGGCGGACGAGGTCAAGGTGTTCGGTGGCGGCGGCGGCGTGATCGTTCCGCACGAGGCTGCGGAGCTGCAAGCCTATGGAGTCACCCGCATCTATACGCCGGAGGATGGGCAGGTCATGGGCCTGCAAGGGATGATCAATGACGTGATCGCCCACGCCGATTTCGATCTCGCCGCACGCATGCCCACCGATCCGGCCGCCTTCGCGAACGGCGATCGGCGCGCGCTCGCGCGCGTCATCACGGCCTGCGAGAACGGCGCCTGTCCCGACGAGATTCGAAGCATCCTTGCCGACGCCACGCAGCGGACGACGCCGATCCTCGGCCTGACCGGCACCGGCGGCTCCGGCAAATCGAGCCTGACCGACGAGTTGATCCGCCGCTTACGGCTCGACTATCAGGACGAGCTGAAAATCGCCGTGCTGGCGGTCGATCCGTCGCGGCGGCGCTCCGGCGGCGCCTTGCTCGGCGACCGCATCCGGATGAACGCGATCGACCACCCCAACATCTATATGCGCTCGCTCGCGACGCGCGGCGCAAGCGCCGAACTGTCTCCCGCCATTCCCGACGCGGTCGCCGCCTGCAAGGCGGCCGGCTTCGACCTCATCATCGTCGAAACCTCCGGCATCGGTCAGGGCGACATCGCGATTGCCGAGATCGCCGATGTCTCCATCTACGTGATGACTCCCGAATTCGGCGCGGCAAGTCAGCTCGAGAAGATCAACATGCTGGACTTCGCCGACTTCGTCGCCATCAACAAGTTCGATCGCCGCGGCGCGGAAGACGCGCTGCACGACGTGCGCAAGCAGTATCAGCGCGACCAGGTGCTGTTCGACATGCGGCCGGAGGACATGCCGGTCTACGGCACGATCGCAGCGCGGTTCAACGACGACGGGGTCACCGCACTCTATCACGCGGTCGCGACGAAGCTTACCGAGTTCGGGCTCCCGGTCGGAAAGCGCTGGCTGCCGCGGGTGAAGGTTAAACATTCCTCCGCCGGGCGCGCCATCGTCCCGCTCGACCGCTCGCGCTATCTTGCCGACATCGCCGAGACCGTGCGCGGCTACCATCAGCGGGCGGCCGAGCAGTGCGAGACGGCGCGCGACCGCCAGGCGCTCCGCCGCGCCCGCGCCGCCTTCCTCGAAGGCGCACGCGACGTGAGGGAGTTCGACCGGCTGATCGCGGCGAAAGATGCGCAACTTTCGCCGGAAAACCGCGAGCTGCTGGCCTGCTGGCCGGCGACGGTGAAGAGATACGAAAGCTCGGAATTCGTCACCACGGTGCGGGGCAAGGAACGGCGCACCAACCTGACCTACAAGACGCTGTCCGGGACGCCGCTGCGCAAGGTCGCCCTGCCCCGGTGGCAGGACGAGGGCGAAATCCTCGGCTGGCTCCTACGCGAAAACGTGCCGGGGTCGTTTCCCTTCACCGCCGGCGTGTTCGCCTTCAAGCGCGAAAACGAAGACCCGACCCGGATGTTCGCCGGCGAAGGCGACGCGTTCCGGACCAATCGGCGTTTTCACAAGCTCTCGGAGGGCATGCCGGCGGTGCGCCTCTCGACCGCCTTCGACTCGGTCACGCTGTATGGCGCCGATCCGAACGAGCGCCCCGACGTCTACGGCAAGGTCGGCAATGCCGGCGTCTCGATCGCCACCATCGACGACGTCAAGGCGCTCTATGCGGGATTCGACCTGTGCGATCCGGCCACCTCGGTGTCAATGACCATCAACGGCCCAGCGCCGATGATCCTCGCCATGTTCCTCAACATGGCGATCGACCAGCAGATCGACCGCTTCCACGAGGAGCAGGGGCGCCCCCCGACCGCGGAGGAGGCGCGCGCGCTGCGCGCGATCGCCCTCGCCAATGTTCGCGGCACCGTGCAGGCCGACATCCTGAAGGAGGACCAGGGACAGAACACCTGCATCTTCTCCACCGACTTCGCGCTCAAGCTGATGGGCGACGTGCAGGAATATTTTGTCCTCAACGACATCCGGAACTTCTACTCCGTGTCGATCTCCGGCTATCACATCGCCGAAGCCGGAGCGAACCCGATCTCACAGCTCGCCTTCACGCTCGCCAACGGCTTCACCTATGTCGAAGCCTATCTCGCGCGCGGCATGCATATCGACGATTTCGCGCCCAACCTGTCGTTCTTCTTCTCCAACGGCATGGACCCCGAATATTCGGTGATCGGGCGGGTGGCGCGGCGCATCTGGGCGGTCGCGATGAAGCACCGCTACGGCGCGAATGAACGATCGCAAAAGCTCAAGTACCACATCCAGACGTCCGGCCGTTCGCTGCACGCGCAGGAGATGGCGTTCAACGACATCCGCACCACGCTGCAGGCCCTCATCGCCATCTACGACAACTGCAATTCGCTGCACACCAACGCGTATGACGAGGCGGTCACCACTCCGACCGAGGAGAGCGTGCGCCGGGCGCTCGCAATCCAGCTCATCATCAATCGCGAATGGGGCTTGGCGAAGAACGAGAATCCCAACCAGGGCTCATTCATCATCGAGGAGTTGACCGATCTCGTCGAAGAAGCCGTGCTGCGCGAGTTCGAGGCGATCGCCTCGCGCGGCGGCGTGCTCGGCGCGATGGAGACCGGCTATCAGCGCAGCAAGATTCAGGACGAGTCGCTTTACTACGAACAGAAGAAGCACGACGGCTCTCTGCCGATCGTCGGCGTCAACATGTTTCTCGGCAATGCCGCCGCGGCGGCAGGGCCGAGGGGCCTCACGCGCTCCACCGAGGCGGAGAAACAGTCGCAGGTCGCGCGCTTGCGCGAATTCCAGGAGAGGCATGCAGCCGAGTCGGGCCCAGCGCTCGCCCGCCTCAAGCAGGCGGCCACCCGCAACGAGAATCTGTTCGCGGTGCTGATGGAGGTGGTGCGCTGCTGCTCGCTCGGCCAGATTTCCAACGCGCTGTTTGAGGTCGGCGGTCAATATCGGCGCAATGTGTAGCGCGCCTGGCGGTCGACCATTGCGCGGTTGCCCCGGCGTCGCTCAGCCGAATGATGGGCATGTCGCGTTCGTCCGATAGCCGCAAATCCGCCGAACCTGTAATTGCACGCTCGCTGCGGCTATGGCAACATAACGCAATCCAAGAGCATTTTCCGGCGAAGTGGGAACAGGTGCGCCGAAAAAAATGCGACCGCTAAAGAACAGCTTGAGCCAATTCCGATTCCACCGGAACGGAATTGAACTCAAGCGATTGTACGCGTGGTCCCGGGATGTCATGCGCGCGATTTTGCTGGTCGGCTTGGCGCTCGCAGCGGGCGCATGCGTCACCCGCGACGCCTCGGTCCAACTGACCGGGCCCCCGCAATCCTCCGGCGCATGGAAAATCGAGCAAAGAATCGATCGCATTTCGGGCGAGCCGGCACCGGTCGCGTCCATCATCACGTCGCGCACGACCTTTACCCGGACGAGCAACTTCTATGCGGCCGGGATCGAGTTGGCCTGCTTCGAAAAACGGCCCGTCATCCGCATCGTGTTTGGCTACCGGATCGGTTCGAACAAAAATTCCAACGTCGCCTATCGTTTCGACGAGAAGCCCGGCCGCGAGCCTGAGGCGAGGATTCTTCCCGATTACAAGACGATCGTGATCGACGACAAGGCCGAGGTCGCGCGGTTTATCGAGGACCTGAACAGCGCGAATGTGCTCCTGGTGCGCGTCAACTCGCTGTTCGCCGGGCGGGCGACGGCGGAATTCCGCGTCCAGGGCGCGCCGCCCGCGATCGAGGCCGTCACCGCGGGTTGCCCGCTGCCGACCGCATCCAAGCGGACGGCGTCGCGGGAATAGGGTCCGCGCATCCGACGAACGCCCGCCGGCACGTTCGAGGCGCCGCATCAATAGGAGCGCGGCAGGCCGAGCACGTGCTCGGCCAGATATGAGAGGATGAGATTGGTCGAGATCGGCGCCACCTGATAGAGCCGCGTCTCGCGGAATTTGCGCTCGATATCGAAATCCTCTGCAAAGCCGAAGCCGCCATGCGTCTGCACGCACATGTCGGCGGCCGCCCAGGACGCGTCGGCGGCGAGCAGTTTCGCCATGTTCGCCTCGGCGCCGCAGTCGCGACCCGCCTCATAGAGCCCGGCCGCCTCCTTCACCATGAGCTCGGCGGCGCGCATCTGCGCATAGACGCGGGCGATGGGAAACTGCACGCCCTGATTTTGGCCGATCGGCCGGCCGAACAGAACCCGCTCCCTGGCGTAGGACGCAGCCCGCTCGATGAACCACTTGGCGTCGCCGATGCATTCGGCGGCGATCAGGATGCGCTCGGCATTCATGCCCGAAAGGATGTAGGAAAACCCCTTGCCTTCCTCGCCGATCAGATTGGCGGCCGGCACGCGCATGTCGTCGAAGAACACCTCGGTGGTCGCATGATTCATCATGGTGCGGATCGGCCGGATGGTAAGCCCCGCCGCCGTCCGCATATCGACGAGGAAGACCGAGAGACCCTCGATCCGGCGGTTCACCTGCTCGCGCGGCGTGGTGCGCGCGAGCAGGAGCATCAGATCGGAGTGTTCGGCGCGGGAGGTCCAAATCTTCTGGCCGTTGACGACGTAGTGGTCGCCGTCGCGGACCGCCGAAGTTCGCAGGCTGAGCGTGTCGGTCCCCGACGTCGGCTCGGTGACGCCGAACGCCTGGAGCCGCAGTTCGCCGCTCGCGATGCGGGGCAGATAGCGCGCCTTCTGCTCGGGGCCGCCATGACGCAGGAGCGTACCCATCGTGTACATCTGGGCGTGACAGGCGGCGCCATTGCAACCGGAGGCGTGGATTTCCTCCAGGATTGCCGCGGCGACTGAGAGGGTCAATCCGCTGCCGCCGAATTCCTCAGGGATCAGCGCGGCCAGGAAGCCGGCCTCGGTCAGCGCGCGCACGAAATCGGTGGGGTTGGCGCGCTCGCGATCGAGCTTGCGCCAGTACTCGCCGGGAAATCGTCCGCACAACGCGCGTACCGCGGCGCGGATCTCGCCGAGGGCTTCCGTCTGGTCCGTCACGATCGACAAGGCCGTAGTCCCATGAATGCGAGGGAGGCGCGTTCCATCCCTAGATCGGTTTCAGTCTCAGGGGAATGTGCGGCCTTCGCTTCCCTCCCCTGAAAAAACGGGGTCGCCCCTTCGGCTTTCTGGACTGGAAACAAAAAGTCGGTGGACCAAGTATATGATCATGGAAACGCCGGGTCGCCGCTGACCTGAGCCGGAGGGCCCGCATGAATGTGATCCGTCGCCGAGGGTGGGAGCTGCCCGAGTGCCAGGCGACGCCCGAGCACGTCTTCCTCAACCGGCGCAGGGTGCTCGCAGGGATGGGCGCGATCACAACGGCGGCGCTTGCTCCGAATTGGGCCGCAGCGCAAAGGATCGCCGATCTACCCGATCCGAGCGCCGCGCTCTACCCCGTCAAGCGCAACGACAAATATGTGCTGGACCGGCCGATCACCGACGAGGCGATCAACACGACTTACAACAATTTCTATGAATTCGGCTCCTCCAAGACGATCGCCAAGGCCGCCCGGGCGCTAAAGACCCGGCCCTGGACCGTCAAGCTCGACGGCCTGGTGGAAAAGCCAATGGAGATCGGCATCGACGACCTCCTCGGACGAATGCCTCTGGAGGAACGTCTTTACCGGCATCGCTGTGTCGAAGCCTGGGCGATGGCCGTTCCGTGGTCCGGCTTCGCCTTTCGCAGCTTGGTGGAGCTGGCGAGACCCTTGTCGTCGGCAAAATATGTAAAGATGGAGACGTTCCTCGATCCTGCCATCGCCTCCGGCCAACGGCAATCCTGGTATCCTTGGCCCTACACGGAAGGACTGACCCTCGCCGAGGCGGGGAATGATCTCGCATTCCTTGTCACAGGCGCCTACGGCAAGCCCCTGCGAAAGTCGATGGGCGCCCCGCTGCGTCTTGCGGTCCCCTGGAAGTACGGTTTCAAATCGATCAAGTCGATCGTCCGCTTCAGCTTTACCTCCGAGCGCCCCAAGGGCTTTTGGGAGCAGCTGCAGGGGAGCGAGTACGGGTTCTGGGCGAACGTTAATCCGGACGTCCCGCACCCGCGCTGGAGCCAGGCGAGCGAAATGCTGCTGGGCACGGACGAGCGGCGTCCGACGCAATTGTTCAACGGCTACGGCGAATACGTCGCCAACCTCTACAAGGGACTGGACCGCGAACGGCTGTGGGCGTGAGAGGCGCCGCCGGCCTGCCGCCTCTGGCCTTGCCTGACCTGTGAATGGTGACAAAAAACGCCGGACCTTTCGGCCCGGCGCAGTTGTGTCGATCCGTAGATCGACACCACCTTCCAGAGGGACAGTTGGCTACGCTTTCACTCCTGCCGGGAGGCAACTCAAAACATACCAACTGTAATTTTGCAGGCTGAGCCAAATTGATGCGATGCACAATAGGCAACTTTACATGTCTCCCATGCCAAAAGGGCAGGGCTTTTCTCCCCGTGCCGAAGGCGGCCCGCGCCCGCCTGGCCGGATGGTCCAAGTTATTGGTTAAGCAACGTTAATAGCGCCAGCGCTGCGCCTTGCCGACGAGAAAGTCGCGGAAAACCTGCACCCGCGCGACTGACTTCAGTTCTTCCGGATAGACGAAATAGGCGTCCAACGCGATGGCCGCGTCATGACTGAACAGTTGGATAAGTCCGCCATCTTCTTCAACGATATAGTCGGGGAGTAGGGCAATACCGATGCCGCGCTGGCAGGCGCGCAGGATGCCCAGGATATTCGTGATGACCAGATGCGGGGTCCGCGGTTGTTTGCCGTTCCGGCCTGCCCCTGACAACAGCCAACGCTCGTCCTGGAGATGTGGCGGCACATCGGAACCGCCGAGAATCAGCAAGCGATGGGTGTCCAAATCCTCGAATGAGTGCGGCGTCCCGAATTGCTTGAGGTACTCGGGCGCGGCATAAGCGTGGAAATGGACGGAGAAGAGCTTGCGTTGGATCAGGTCCGGCTGGGTCGGTTGGCGCAAACGAATGGCGACATCGGCCTCGCGCATGGCGAGGTCCAGCTCTTCGTCGGTCGTAATGAGGGTCAGCTGGATATCGGGATAGAGATCGGTGAATTCGCCGAGTTCGAGGGGTCAGCCAATGGACGCCGATCCCCATCGTCGTGGTGACTTTCAGCTCGCCGTTGGGGCGCTCGCGGCTGTCGGCGAGCTTGATCCGCGCAGCTTCCAGCTGCGTGAACACATCGTGCGCCGTGCGGAACAGCAATTCGCCCTGTTCGGTCAAGATCAGGCCGCGGGCATGCCGGTGAAACAGAACGACGGACAAATCCTGCTCCAGCGCGCTGATCTGACGCGACACCGCCGACTGCGACAGACCGAGCTGTTCGCCGGCATGCGTAAAGCTGCCCGCTTCGGCGGCGGCGTGGAAAATCTTGAGCTTGTCCCAGTCCATCTCGTCTGCTCAAAACCTATCACGCTGCCCATCCGCACCGGCGCCGCAAAAGACGACCGCGATCAAGCGCCGGACGCCTCGTCTGCCGACTCCGGGTCAAGCTCGGAAGCATGCCGCCCCGCGACACGCTCCCGCCAAACTATTCCGCCGCTACTGAGCCGGCTTCCGATTGCGCGGCGAGGAAACGCTCCGCCTCGAGCGCCGCCATGCAACCCATGCCGGCTGCGGTCACTGCTTGGCGGTAGACCTCGTCGGCGACATCGCCGGCGGCAAAGACGCCCGGCGCCGAGGTGGCGGTCGAGAACGGCGCCACCTTAACATAGCCGGACGGTTTCATGTCGAGTTGGCCAACTACGAGCTCCGTCGCCGGCACGTGGCCGATGGCGATGAAAACGCCGTCGCAGGCAAGCTCGGAACGCGAGCCGGTCCTGACATTTCTGAGCGTGACGCCGGCCACCTTGCGCGGATTGTCCGTGCCGGTGATTTCCTCGACGACGCTGTCCCACACGATGGAGATCTTCGGGTTCTTGAACAACCTGTCTTGCAGAATGCGCTCGGCGCGAAACGTATTGCGTCGATGCACAACCGTCACCTTCGCGGCGAAATTGGTGAGAAACACCGCTTCCTCGATCGCCGTGTTGCCGCCGCCCACCACCACGACCGCCTTGTTGCGGTAAAAAAAGCCGTCGCAGGTGGCGCAGGCGGACACGCCGAACCCTTTGAAAGCCTGCTCGGAAGGAAGCCCAAGCCACCGCGCCTGCGCGCCGGTGGCGAGGATCAGCGTTTCGGCCAAATAGACTTCGCCTGAATCGCAGGTCACGCGGAACGGACGACGCCCGAGTTCCACGCGGGTCACATGATCGCTGACCAGGCGGGCGCCGACCTGGGTCGCCTGCTTCCGCATCTCTTCCATCAGCCATGGGCCCTGGATCACCTCGGCGAAGCCCGGATAGTTTTCCACATCGGTCGTGATGGTGAGTTGGCCGCCCGGCTGAATGCCCTGGATCAGGATCGGCTCCAGCATGGCGCGCGCCGCATAGATGGCGGCGGTGTAGCCGGCGGGCCCAGAGCCGATGATCACGATCTTGGCGCGAATAGGCTTTGCCATGTTCATTCCGTCCGAACCGCCGATTGCCGAGGCCATGCCCGCATCCCATGCGCGAGCGCGGCGACGCTATTTATCGAATGCGAGAAAAGCTATGCAAGCCGCGCCGCCCCTCGGTCACCTTTTTTCCCCGAATCAAGCGCAAGTCACTCCGATCGCGCAACAATATTTCCGCCACGCGCGTTGTCGTGTAAAGCTTGGCGCCGACCGAGTCCCGCGGAGATGCTTTGTGGCCGTGCGTCCCGACCCCATCGACCTGCAGATCCTTATGGAGCTCCAGAACGACGGCCGCATGTCGAATGTCGAGCTTGCGCGTCGCGTCGGGATGTCTCCGCCGCCCTGTCTTCGGCGCGTCCGCGCGCTGGAAGAGTCAGGCTTTATCACCGGGTACCGGGCCTTGCTCGACGCCAAGGCGCTGGGCTTCGAGGTCATCGCGTTTGCCATGGTCCATCTTGCAAGCCAAGCGGAAGCCGATCTCGCCGCCTTTGAAGCCTATGTGCGGGATCAGCCCTATGTGCGGGAATGCTGGATGCTTTCAGGCGAGATCGATTTCCTGCTGAAATGCGTGACGCCCAATCTCGCCGCCTTCCAGTCGCTGGTGGCAGACCTGACGGCGGCGCCCCATGTGCGCAACGTGAAGACTTCGCTGACGCTGCGCAACGCTAAGAACGCGCCGACCGTTCCGCTTGATAGGCGTTCGCCTTGAGCTAACGCCACTCGACCTTAAGGACCTCATAGGCCTTGGCGCCGCTGGGCGTGACGACCTCGACCTGGGCGCCTTTCTTTTTACCGACAAGAGCGCGCGCGAGCGGTGAGGTGATCGAGATCTTCCCCGCCTTTGCGTCCGCTTCCGGCTCGCCGACCAGCTGCCAGACTGTCTTCTTTTCCGTGTCTTCGTCGATCAGCGTCACGGTCGCGCCGAACTTGATGGTCTCGCCGGACAGCTTAGAGACATCGATAATCTCCGCGCGCGCGAGCTTGTCCTCGAGTTCCGCGATGCGTCCCTCATTGATCGACTGGACTTCCTTGGCGGCATGATATTCGGCGTTCTCCGAGAGATCGCCGTGCGAGCGCGCCTCGGTAATCTGCTGGATGATGCGCGGCCGTTCGACCTGCTGGCAGTGTTTCAGCTCCTGCTCGAGGGCGGCGTAGCCGGCGGCCGTCATTGGTATCTTGTCCATTAAATCCTCCGGCCGAAAAACTCCCGATCGCGAGCCGGCGGATGCTCGGCGCGCAACCGCTACAGTCGATGTCGTCCGTAACTTCCTACCCGGCCGCGCTTCTGTCAGGCGCGACCGGCGAAATAGCTCTGCAGCGTGCGCACCTCAAGGTCGCCTCCGAGATAGGCCTTGATGCCCAGGGCGGCCGCAACGGCTCCGGAAAGAGTGGTGTAGTACGGGACTTTATGCAAGAGGGCGGCGCGGCGCAGCGACCCCGAATTGGCTAGGGCCTGGACCCCCTCGGTGGTGTTGAAAACGAGCTGTACGCCTCCATTCTTGATGGCGTCGACGATATGCGGGCGGCCCTCCAGAACCTTGTTGACCTTCTGCGCGGGCACGCCGTTTTCTTCGAGAAAGCGCTGCGTGCCCGACGTGGCGATCACCTTGAACCCAAGCTGGGCGAGCAGCTTGACCGCGTCGAGGATGCGCGATTTGTCGGCGTCGCGCACCGAAACGAACAAGGTGCCGGCGCGCGGCAGGCGCGCTCCGCCGCCGATCTGACTCTTGGCGAAGGCGATCTCAAAGCTGCGGTCGATCCCCATGACCTCGCCGGTCGACCGCATCTCCGGCCCCAATATCGTGTCGACGCCCGGAAAACGGGCAAACGGGAAGACCGCTTCCTTGACGCCTACATGCGCGAACTGCGGCGGGGCGAGCGCGAAACTCCCGAGGCTTTCCCCCGCCATGATGCGCGCCGCGATCTTCGCCACCGGCAGGCCGATCACCTTGGCGACAAACGGCACCGTGCGGGAGGCGCGGGGATTGACCTCGAGCACATAGATGTCTCCGTCCTTGATCGCGTATTGCACGTTCATCAGGCCTCGCACGTGGAGTGCGAGCGCAAGCGCCTTGGTCTGGCGCGCGAGTTCGGACATCGTCTCCGCCGAGAGGGAATGCGGCGGCAGCGCACAGGCGGAATCCCCGGAATGGACGCCCGCTTCCTCGATGTGCTGCATGATTCCGGCGATATACGCGTCGGTTCCGTCGGCGATGCAATCGACGTCGACTTCGATCGCGTCGGAGAGATAGCGGTCGATCAGGAGCGGGCGTTTCTCGGAGACGGCAAGCTCGGACGGGCGGCCGAGGTCGACCACCAGCCGGGCAAGATAACGATCGAGCTGCACCGCATCGTTGACGATCTCCATCGCCCGCCCGCCCAGCACATAGGAGGGCCGGATCAGGATCGGATAGCCGATGCTGTCGGCGATGGCGCGCGCCTTCTTCGGGCTCTTGGCGATGCCGCTCAGCGGCTGGCGGAGCTTCAGCCTATCCAGCAGTCGCTTGAAGCGGTCGCGATCCTCGGCGAGATCGATCATGTCCGGCGAGGTGCCGAGAATCGGCACCTTCGCCTGCTCGAGCGGCTCGGCCAGCTTGAGCGGGGTCTGTCCGCCGAACTGGACGATGACGCCGTGCAGAACGCCGTTGCGCCGTTCATTGTCGATGATCTCGACGACGTCCTCCGCCGTCAGCGGTTCGAAATAGAGCCGGTCCGAGGTGTCGTAGTCGGTCGAGACCGTCTCCGGATTGCAGTTGACCATGATGGTCTCGTACCCCACCTCGCGCAGCGCGAACGAGGCGTGGCAGCAGCAATAGTCGAACTCGATCCCCTGCCCGATCCGGTTCGGCCCCCCGCCGAGGATCACGATCTTGGTTCGGTCCGTGGGCGCCGCCTCATCGCCAGGCGCGCCCGCAAAGGGCGGTTCGTAGGTCGAGTACATATAGGCGGTCGGCGAGGCGAACTCGGCTGCGCAGGTGTCGATCCGCTTGAACACGGGCCGCACGCCGAGCGCATGCCGCCGGCGCGCCACGTCGTCCGCGCTGGCGCCGGCGAGCTTCGCGAGGCGCGCATCGGAGAATCCCATGGCTTTCAACCGGCGCAGCGCGCCGGCGGTCTCTGGCAGGCCTCTCGTCCGAACCGCGTCCTCCATGTCGACGATGCCGCGGATCTCGGCGAGGAACCACGGGTCGATCTTGCATGAGCGGTGGATGTCTTCGTCGGAAGCGCCGAGACGCATCGCCTGCGCCACCGCGAGGATGCGATCCGGCGTCGGACGGCCGAGCGCCGCGCGGATCGCGTTCTTGTCGTCGCCTTCGCCGATCCCCTCGATTTCGACTTCGTCCAACCCGGTCAGCCCGGTCTCGAGCGAACGCAAGGCCTTCTGCAGCGACTCCTGAAAGGTGCGGCCGATCGCCATCGCCTCGCCGACCGATTTCATCGAGGTGGTGAGGACGGGCTCGGCGCCGGGAAATTTCTCGAAGGCGAACCGCGGCACCTTCGTCACGACATAGTCGATGGTGGGCTCGAACGAGGCGGGCGTGGCGCCGCCGGTGATGTCATTGGCGATCTCGTCGAGCGTGTAGCCGACCGCGAGCCGCGCCGCGACCTTGGCGATGGGAAAGCCGGTCGCCTTCGACGCGAGCGCGGAGGAGCGCGATACGCGCGGATTCATCTCGATGATGACCAACCGCCCGTCCGCCGGGTTGACCGCGAACTGCACGTTCGAGCCGCCGGTCTCGACCCCGATTTCGCGCAGCACGGCGATCGCCGCATCGCGCATCACCTGGTATTCCTTGTCGGTCAGCGTGAGCGCCGGCGCAATCGTGATCGAGTTGCCGGTATGCACTCCCATCGGGTCGAGATTCTCGATGGAGCAGACGATGATGCAGTTGTCGTTCTTGTCGCGGACGACCTCCATCTCGAACTCTTTCCACCCGAGCACGCTTTCCTCGATCAGCACCTCGGTGGTGGGAGACGCGTCGAGCCCGCGCTCGACGATGGCGATGAACTCCGCCTTGTTGTACGCGATTCCGCCGCCGGTCCCGGCGAGCGTGAAGGACGGGCGGATGATCGCCGGCAGCCCGACATGCTCCAGCGCTTCCAGCGCCTCGACCAGCCCTTTGGCGATGTAGCGGCGCTTGCGATCGCCCTCGCCCTCCGCCCACCCCGCCTCGAAGGCGTCGAGCGCGCGCCGCTCCTCGTCGCCGGGCAGGCCGAGCCGCTTGATCTTGTCGATTTCGGCGGCGCGCTGCTCGCGGTCCGCTTTCTTCAGGTCGGAGGCGTTGGCGAGGCTGGATCTCGGCGTCTCCAGGCCGATCTTCTCCATCGCCTCGCGAAACAGCTCGCGGTCCTCCGCCTTGTCGATCGCCTCGGCGGTCGCTCCGATCATCTTTACGCCGAACCGGTCGAGCACGCCCATCCGGCGCAGCGACAGCGCGGTATTGAGGGCGGTTTGTCCGCCCATGGTCGGAAGCAGCGCGTCCGGCCGCTCCTTCTCGATGATTTTTGCGACGATCTCCGGCGTGATCGGCTCGATATAGGTGGCGTCGGCCATCTCCGGATCGGTCATGATGGTGGCCGGATTGGAGTTGACGAGAACGATCCGATAGCCCTCGGCCTTCAGCGCCTTGACCGCCTGCGTGCCGGAATAATCGAATTCGCAGGCCTGCCCGATGACGATGGGCCCCGCGCCGATGATCAGGATCGAGGAAATGTCGGTGCGTTTGGGCATTCCATTCCCGAAATCGGGCACAAAAAAAGGCGTCGTTTACGCGCCGCCTGCCGACCTGCCTGCGCGCGCCCTGAGCCGGCGCGGCGCGCGATGCTTAGCCCAGAACGGCCGGCGAGGGAAGCCCGACCGGGCCATGGCAGGTATAACAGAGGCGTAGCGCCAAGCCCTTCCCCATTCGTATCATAGAGAAGACTGCCGCTTTCGGCGCCGCAACCCGGTCGCTGCCTTCCCACAAGCGTTTCGAAATCGGGTCCAATCACCCACCCCCGTGCGGGGGCTCGCTTCCGGCCGCTTCGCTGTCGGAATCGTCCTCCGCCTCGACAGCGGGCACCGCATAGGCGCCGGACAGCCAGCGATGGAGATCGATGTCGGCGCAGCGCCTGGAGCAGAACGGCCGGAACCGCTCGACGACCGGCTTGGCGCAAATCGCGCAGGCCCTTTGTTTCGGCGTCCGTGGTTGCGCGTCCGTGGACATGGACAGGATGTGGGAGCGATGGGTCGGAATTGAAACGGGCTCCGTCTTGCAAGAAGGCGACGCGTGGCTCGCGGCCCCGGCATCACAGGCCTTCACAATGGGCGATTGCCTCAGGCCGGATTGAGCCAGCCGAAATGCACCGGATAGCCCTCGCCGGCCAGCATCGTCATGGTCTCGTAGAGCGGCAGGCCGACGACGCTCGAATACGATCCGACGACCTTGACGATGAACGTGCCGGCAAGACCTTGCGCAGCGTAGCCGCCCGCCTTGCCGCGCCATTCGCCTGACGCCAGATAGGCCTCGATATCCTCAGGCGACAGCCGCTTGAACCGCACCCGCGTCTCGACCAGGCGCTGGCGGAAGCCCTCCTTCGGCGTCACCAGGCAGATCGCGGTGTAGACTCGATGGTTGCGCCCGGAGAGCAGGCGCAGGCACTGGGCTGCCTCGTCGAGCAATTCGGCCTTGGGCAGAATGCGCCGACCGACCGCGACCACCGTATCGGCGGCGAGAATATACGCTCCCTGCAGATCGGGGTCTTCGCGTAGGGCGGCGAGCGCGACTTCGGCCTTCGCGCGGGCGAGCCGGTTGGCGCAGGCGCGCGGCAGCTCGCCGCGCTTCGGAACCTCGTCGATATCGGCCGGGCGCAAGGCATCAGGCTCGATGCCGGCCTGGTTGATGAGCGTGAGGCGGCGGGGCGAACCCGAGGCGAGCACGAATTTTGGCCGGCCGATCATGGCGTGGAACTCAAGCGCGATGAAGGTTCGGGGTCGGATCGCTGTCGGCGCACACGCTCCGAGCCGGCCGCTGGCGCGCGGCTGAGCGCGAGCGCTGATCCGATCTGTCGTAGGTCATCGAACAGGATTTCCGTCATTGCGATCGTCTGTGGCGATCACTTGAAGCGATAGGTGATGCGGCCCTTGGTGAGGTCGTAGGGAGTCATTTCAACGAGCACCTTGTCGCCGGCGAGCACGCGAATGCGGTTCTTGCGCATGCGTCCTGCGGTGTGGGCGATGATTTCGTGGCCGTTCTCGAGCTTTACTCGGAAAGTGGCGTTGGGAAGCAATTCCGTCACGACGCCTGGGAACTCCAACAATTCTTCTTTCGCCATACGCTGTCCATCGATCGAGCCGGACTCGGAGTGGCCGCGGCCGATGTTTCCATCGCGGAGCCCCCCGGAAGGTTGGGCGCGGACCCTACCGGAAACAACGCGCCGCGACAACGGCCGATCCGCCCGTCCCGCGTTCATTGGCCGGCGTTCCTGAGGCCGCGCGCGGCACGATGGCCGTGCAAGATCGCGACCATGACGGCGCGGGACGTCACTCATTGACGCTAGGACGCCAGCCGAATCGTTGCTTGATTCGCGCCAGCAGCTGATCGCGCAGCTGGCGGTAGCTCTCGAGCCGCTGTTCGCGGCTGCCTTCGAGCGTGGTCGGATCCGCGGTCGGCCAATACTCGACGTCGACCGCGAGCGTGCGGGTGAGTTCGAGCGCGCGGTGATGCGCCTCCGGCGACAGCGTGACGATGAGGTCGAAGTTCAAGCCGTCGAGATCCTCCAATTCCTCGAATGTGCGCGGCCGGTGCTTGGTGAGATCGACGCCGATCTCGTCCATGACGGCGACGGCGAACGGGTCCGCCTCACCTTTGCGCGCGCCGGCCGAGCGGGCGTAGCTTGCCTGGCCGAACAGCCGCCGAAACATGGCCGCCGCCATCGGCGAGCGCACCGAGTTCTGGGCGCAAGCGAACAGAACCGCGTGGGGAAGCCCAGCGCGGGTCGGCGCGTCCATCTCGATCAGCCCTTCCAGTGCAGCACGGTGACCAAGGTGAATAGCCGGCGCGCCGTGTCGAAATCCATCTCGATCTTGTCTTTGAGACGCTCCTTGAGAAGCTCGGAGCCTTCGTTATGCAGGCCGCGCCGGCCCATGTCGATCGCCTCGATCTGACTGGGCGTCGACGTGCGAATCGCCTGGTAATAGCTATCGCACATCATGAGGTAGTCCTTGACGAGCCTTCGGAACGGAGTGAGGGAGAGGTAGTGGGCGACGAGCGGCGTGTCGTCCTCCAGTCGCACGTCGAACACGAGCCGGTTGGCGGCGTGCAGGAGATGCAGGCGATACGGCCCGCCGTCGTGTCCGGCCGGCGCGAAGACGCTCTCCTCGACCAGATCGTAGATCGCCACCTCGCGTTCATGTTCGACGTCACGAGAGCCGGGATCGAGCGACTCCTCATCAAGCGTGACCCCAACGAGGCGCTTCGTCGATTCCGTATTCTGGTCGGCGGCGATCATCGTGAGTTCAACCGAATGGCGATCGAGCGCGCATGCGCGGCAAGTCCCTCAGCCTCGGCAAGCGCTACCGCGGCGGGACCGAGCGCAGCAAGCTGATCGGGCCCGCATCTGAGGATCGATGTGCGCTTCATGAAATCGAGCGCGCCCAGCCCCGAGGAGAAGCGCGCCGACCGCGCGGTCGGCAGCACGTGGTTCGACCCCGCGACGTAGTCGCCGATCGCTTCCGGCGTGTGCTGGCCGATGAAAATAGCGCCCGCGTGGTTCACCGCCTCGGCGAGTTGCTCGCCTCCGCGCGCGGCGATTTCGAGATGCTCCGGCGCAAGCGCATCGACCAGCGCCGGCGCTTCGTCGAGCGTACGCACGCGGATGATCGCTCCGAAGTCACGCCAGGAGGCGGCGGCGATCTCCCTGCGTGGCAGGGTCGCAAGCTGCGCGGCGATCGAGCGATCCACGGAGCCGGCAAGATCGTCGTCGTCGGTGACGAGAATGGCCTGCGCGGCGGCGTCGTGCTCCGCCTGGGCGAGGAGATCGGCCGCGATCCAATCGGGATTGGCCTCACGGTCAGCTATGATCAACACCTCCGACGGCCCGGCGATCATGTCGATTCCGACCTTGCCGAAGACAAGGCGCTTCGCTGCCGCCACATAGACGTTGCCGGGCCCGACGATCTTGTCGACCGGCGCGATGGTCGCGGTGCCATAGGCGAGCGCCGCCACGGCCTGGGCGCCGCCGATGCGGTAGATTTCATCGACGCCGGCGAGGTCCGCTGCGGCGAGCACGAGCGGATTCAGCGCGCCATCGGGGGTCGGCACGACCATGACGAGACGCGGCACGCCCGCGACCTTTGCCGGGACCGCATTCATCAGCACGGACGAAGGATAGGCCGCGGTCCCGCCCGGCACATAGAGGCCGACCGCGGCGACCGGACGCCAGCGATAACCCAGCTCGACCCCGAGCGCGTCCGTGAACCGCTCGTCGTCGGGGAGTTGCCGCCGATGGTACGCCTCGATCCGCTCGCGCGCGAGCCGGAGCGCCGAAAGCTGCGTGGGGTCGCAAGCCCAGACCGCAGCCTCGATCTCCGACGGCGCAACCCGCAGCCCGCTCTCGGACAAGTCTACGCGGTCGAATTTGCGGGTGAGGTCGATCAGCGCCCGGTCGCCGCGGGCGACCACATCGGCGATGATCGCGCGCACATCCGCCTCGATATCCGGCGCGGTCTCGCGCTTGGTCGCGAGGAACGCACGGAAGCGCTGTTGAAAATCGGGCTCGCGCGTATTGAGACGGATCGGCATGGCCCAGTCGGCACGACGCTCCCGCAAGCCGGGAAACCCCGTCACCGCAGCGGGGCTTTAGGACAATAACGGTGGTTAACTTTCGGCCCGTCGTCAGACCGGTCAAGACGCGCCGCGGGCGATGGATCGCGGCTAAGCGATCGTCAGATCGTCCCCGTGCGCCGGACAGCAGGTCGTATCCCACACCGGGCCGAGGTCGGCAAGCTCCGCCTCCAGGCACTCGACATCGACCCGCAGCTCGGCTCCGCCCGAGAAAACGAAGATGATGCTGCCGCCGGGCGGGTCGCTCTCCTCAAATTCGATCGTCAGCAGGTTCAGCACCATCTCCTTGTCCTGCGCCCGCATGTTCCGGCACTTGCAGGCGGTCACCCGCTCGAACCGCAAGGCGGTGCGGCGGCGTTGGAAATGGGGTTGACCGCAGAGAGCGCATTCCCAGTCAAAGCGGTTAAGGCCCAAAACCAGCCGCTTTTCCCGTGGCCGCCAGTGAATGTCGCCAATCCTGACCACCGCATCCTGAAGATGGGTCGCGACCACGTCGAGGTCCTCGTGGTCGATTGCAATGAGTTTGAGCGGATCCATGGCAGCCCTCCTGCTTGGAGGTAGTTAGGGAGCAGGCGGGCGCTGTACAAGGCTCGATTGTGCCCTCCAAACCGCGATCAATCGCAGTTTTCTTGCGTGATCAGGTGGCGAACCGGAAATGCATCACGTCGCCGTCGGCGACCGCATAATCTTTGCCCTCGAGCCGCATCTTGCCGGCCTCGCGCGCCCCCGCCTCGCCGCCAAGGCCGACATAGTCCTCATAGGCGATGGTCTCGGCGCGAATGAAGCCGCGTTCGAAGTCGGTATGGATCGTTCCCGCCGCCTGCGGGGCCTTCGTCCCGCGGGTGACCGTCCAGGCCCGTGATTCCTTGGGCCCGGCGGTAAAGAATGTGACCAGGCCAAGCAGGGCGTAGCCCGCCCGAATGAGGCGGTCGAGACCGGGCTCGGCCAGGCCGATCGCGGCGAGATATTCGGCCCGTTCCTCGCGCGGAAGCACGGCGATCTCCGCCTCGATCTGGGCCGAGATGACGACCACGCCCTCTCCCTCCTCGGCGGCGCGCGCTTCGACCGCGCGCGAATAGGCGTTGCCTGTGGCCGCCGCGGCCTCGTCGACATTGGCCACGTAGAGCACCGGCTTGGCCGTCAGCAGACCGAGCAGGCGGAACACCCTCTCCTCCTCGGGGCGGCGCTCGACCAGTCGCGCAGGCTTGCCGGCGCGCAGCAGGGCGAGCGCGCGATTGACGAGCGAGAGCGTCTCCTTCGCCTCCCGGTCGCCTGTTTTCGCCCTCTTTTCCAGGAGGTCGACCCGCCGCTCCAGGCTTTCGAGATCGGCCAGCATCAGTTCGGTCTCGACCGTCTCGATGTCGGCGATCGGGTCGATGCGCCCTTCGACGTGAGTCACGTCCGAATCGTCGAAGCAGCGGACAACGTGGACGATCGCATCGGCCTCGCGAATATTGGCGAGGAACTGGTTGCCGAGCCCCTCCCCTTTGGAGGCGCCGCGCACGAGGCCTGCGATGTCCACGAAGGCAAGCCGCGTCGGCACGATCGCGCCCGACTTGGCGAGGCCGGCGATCACGTCGAGGCGCGCATCGGGCACCGCCACCTCGCCCACATTCGGTTCGATGGTGCAGAAGGGATAATTCGCCGCCTGCGCCGCTGCCGTCGCAGTCAGCGCATTGAACAGGGTCGACTTGCCGACATTGGGCAGGCCGACAATACCGCATTTGAAGCCCATGGTGGTCTCATCAGGAATGAAAAAATTAGTTTTTTAAAGCGGTTAGCCCGTCGTTTTCGTGCGCTTTATCATGCCCGGTCCGACGGTTTCGAGGGCGCCTGCGGATCGTCCTTCAAGTCTCCGTCACCACGAAGAAAACCCTTCGCCTGCATCGCGAGGTGCACCTTGTTTTGAAAGCTCGCATCCTGACCCTTGGCGATGAGAGCGGCATTCTCCGCAACGGTTTCGCACAGCGCCTCGACCCATTCGCGGTCGGCTTTGGCGAAATCCTGGAGTACGTAATACTCGACCAGCTCACGGATACCCGGGTGGCCGACGCCGATCCGAACGCGGTGAAAATCGCCGCCGATATGGCCGGCGACCGATCGCAGGCCATTGTGGCCGGCGGTCCCGCCCCCGGCCTTGACCCGGACCTTGCCCGGCGGAAGGTCGATCTCGTCGTGGAAGACGACGATATCGGCGGGCTCCAGCTTGTAGAACTGGGCTGCCTCGGCGACCGCGCGGCCCGAGTCGTTCATGTAGGTTTCGGGCTTGAGCAGAAGGATACGCTCGCCGGCAATCTGCCCTTCTGCCGTAAGCCCGTGAAACCGCCGCCGCCAGGGCGCAAAGCCGTGGCGGCGGGCGATCGCGTCGGCCATCATGAAGCCGATATTGTGCCGGTTGCCGGCGTAGCGCTGGCCCGGATTGCCGAGCCCGACCAGAAGCCGCATGGCCGCCCCCGATCGGAGTGCCTACCCGAGCGGCCGCCTCACTTCTTTTCCTTTTCGGCAGCGCCGCTGGCGCCGGCAGCGGGCGCTGCCGCCGCGCCCGGAGCCGCCGCCGCGCCCGGAGCCGCCGCGCCGGGAGCTGCCGGCGCAGCCGCCGCAGCTGCAGCAGCAGCCGCCGCCTCCTGCGCCGCCTTCATCTCTTCTGCATATCCGGACGGCGGCACGATGGTCACGAGCGTGGGGTCGGCTTGGCCAATGACGCGCACATTGGCCGGCAGCTCAATATCGCTCAGATGCTTGGAATAGTTGATTTCCAGTCCGGTCAGATCGACCTCGATGGCCTCCGGGATCGCCTCGGCCGGGCAGCGCAACTCGATCGTATGCGCGACGATATTGACCGTGCCGCCGCGCTTTACGCCGGGAGCAAGCTCGGCGTTGCGCACCCGAACGGGCACCCGCACGCGGATGGTCGCGCCCTTGCCGAGCCGCATAAAGTCGACATGCAGCGGGCGGTCGCGGACCGGATCGAGCTGAAAATCGCGAGGGATCACGCGGTACCTGGCCCCGTCGACCTCGATCTCGAAAATGCTGGTGAGAAACCGGCCGCCGAAAATGCGCTGGCGCAGCTCGTCCTGATCGAGCGAAATGCCGAGCGGCGGCTGATTGTCGCCATAGATCACGCCCGGCACACGGCCCTCGCGACGCACGGCGCGCGCGGCCCCTTTGCCGGCCTCCGGCCGGGCCACAGCCTTCAGTTCATTGACGCTCGCCATCGTCGCATCCTTCCTTGACGCCTCATGGCCGCCCGCGGCGACCCGTTATTCGCATCGACGAATGAAAAAACCCCGCGGCCGGGCGCGCGGCCGAAAGCCCACACCCAGCGCAGCCACGGGTGGGCGGCTTATAGAACAGGACAGCCTGCATTGACAAGAAACCGCGCCCGCGCCTCGGCGGCGCTGCGCGGGCGCCGCGCCACCGCTATGGCGCGCATAGCGCCAGGGATCAGCCTTCGCCGCCGCTCATGCCGAGCTTCGCCTCGATCGCTGCGACACGCGCCTTGAGCGCATCATTCTCCTCGCGGGCCAGGCGCGCCATGTCCTGGACCGCCTCGAAATCCTCGCGCCGGACCACGTCCATCTCGCGCAAAATCTTTTCGCCCTGGGTTCGCATGAGGGTCTCGAACTCCCGCCGCACCCCTTGCGCGACGCCCGCCGCATCGTTCATCAATCGCGCGATCTCATCGAAGAACCTGTTGCTCGTCTGGGTCATGCTTGCGCTCCGGAAGAGGTGCCGATGCAATCGGAATTACCGTTTTTCTGTCGCTGTTGTCGCGTGTCGCATCGTCTCCGTCGAATCAGTCTAAACGGCGGGACGATGCGCCGGCGCGTTCCGCATGGAACAATGGCGATCTGCGCCCGGTGACGCAAGGCCCGCGCGGCGCGTCGTGCTTGACGTAGCGCCGATCGCGTCCCATCAAGCGCCCGCCGAAGGACGCCCATGCCCGTGCTGGTCCTCCCCTTTCCCGCAATCGATCCGGTGCTGGTCAGCATCGGGCCGTTTGCGATCCGCTGGTATGCGCTCGCCTATATCGCCGGCATTCTCCTCGGGTGGCTCTATGCGCGCCGGTTGATCGCGAACGCTCAGCTATGGGGCGGCGAGCCGCCCATGACGGTCGCCGACTATGACGACTTCGTTCTCTGGGTGACGCTTGGCATTATTCTCGGCGGGCGCGCCGGCTACGTGCTGTTCTACAATTTTCCCTTCTTCGCCGCGCATCCGCTCGAAATCCTACAGTTGTGGAAGGGCGGCATGTCCTTCCATGGCGGCTTTACGGGTTGCGTGCTGGCCGCGGCGCTGTTTTCGTGGAATTGTGGCATCTCCTTCCTATCGCTCGGGGATGTCACCTGCGCGGTCGGGCCGATCGGCTTGTTTCTCGGGCGGCTCGCCAATTTCATCAATGGCGAATTGTGGGGCCGCGCGGCGGACGTGCCCTGGGGCATCATTTTCCCGAACGCAGGCCCGTTTCCGCGCCACCCGAGCCAGCTTTACGAAGCTGCGCTCGAGGGCCTCGTCCTGCTCGCCATTCTCACGCTGATGGTGCGGGCCGGCGCGCTCAAGCGGTCGGGCCTGATCGTCGGTGCGTTTGCCTGCCTCTATGCGTTGATGCGCTTCTTTTGCGAGTTCTTTCGCGAGCCCGACCCGCAGCTCGGCTTCTTGTGGGGCGGCCTGACAATGGGAATGCTGCTCTCCATTCCGCTGTTCCTTGCGGGGCTCGTCTTCATCGCGATTGCGCTGTCGCGCCCGCCGCTGCGGAAGGCCTGAGACGGGACCGATGTCCGCGCTGCAAGCCGAGTTGCGCGCCATCATCTCGACAAGCGGACCGATCCCGGTTTCCCGCTACATGGCGCTGTGTCTCGCTCACCCCGAGCACGGCTATTACATGAACCGCGATCCGATCGGGCGCGCCGGCGACTTCATCACCGCGCCGGAGATCAGCCAGATGTTCGGCGAGTTGCTCGGCCTGTGGGCTGCAACCGTCTGGCAGCAGATGGGCTCGCCGCCGGGCGCGCGGCTGATCGAGCTAGGCCCTGGTCGCGGCGCCATGATGGCCGACGCCTTGCGGGCGGCGCGAACGCTGCCGGCCTTCTGCTCGGCAGTGTCGGTGCACCTCGTCGAGACGAGCCCCGCGCTCGAAACGAGGCAGCGCGCAGCGCTCGCGGCGTCCGGCGTGCCAATCGCCTGGCATCGCAGCCTGACCGATGTCCCCGCCGGCCCCGCCATCATTCTCGCCAACGAATTTTTCGACGCACTGCCGGTTCATCAGGCGGTCAGGAGCGCGGACGGCTGGCATGAGCGCCTGATCGGCCTCGATGAGCGCGGGGCGCTTGCATTCGCGGCGACGCCGAGCCCCTCTCCTACGATCGCGGCCCGCATTCCGCGCCCTCTCGATGCCGAGGCGGAGCCCGGCGCAATCTTCGAGTGGCGCTGCGCCGATGCGGTGCGGGCGCTCGCCGCCCGCGTCGCCGACCGCGGCGCTGCGCTGATCATCGACTACGGCCACGCCGAAAGCGGACTGGGCGACACCCTGCAGGCCGTGCGCGGTCACGCTTACGCCGACGTGCTTGCCGCGCCGGGTGAAGCTGACCTCACCGCCCATGTCGATTTCGCCGCCCTGCGTTCGGAGGCCGAACGTGCGGGCGCACGCACCTTCGGGCCGATCACGCAGGGTCTTTTCTTGCGGCGGCTCGGCATCGATATACGGGCGGCGGCGCTGAAATCGGCGGCGCCGGCGCAAGCCGTCGCCGTCGAGACGGCGCTTGCGCGTCTCACCGCGTCCGCCCCGACCGGCATGGGAACTCTGTTCAAAGTGCTCGCGCTCTGCGACTCAAGACTTGGACCGTTTCCAGGATTCGATCCATGACGATGTTTCTCCAGTCCCGCTCGCTTGCCGCCTTGCCTGCGGTTCGCCACGCCTTCTTCACCCGGGCGGGCGGCGTCTCCGAAGGCGTCTATGCCAGCCTGAACGCCGGCGTCGGCTCGGCTGATGAACCGCACCGGGTTGCGGAAAACCGCGCCCGCATGGCGGGCGCGCTGGGCGTGGAGCCGGAGCATCTTGTCACGATGTACCAGGTGCATTCGCCCGACGTCGTCGTCGCCGACGAGCCGTGGCCGACCGATACGCGCCCGCGCGCGGATGCGGTCGTCACGCGTCGGCCGGGGCTCGCCATCGCCGCCTCGACCGCCGACTGCGGGCCGGTGCTGTTGGCCGACGCCACGGCCCGGGTGATTGGAGCCGCGCACGCAGGATGGCGGGGCGCGCTTGCCGGGGTCACCGATGCGACGATCGACGCGATGGAGCAATTGGGCGCGCGGCGCGCGCGCATCGTCGCGGCGATCGGCCCGATGATCCGTCAACCCAACTACGAGGTCGGGCCGGAAGTCGTGGATCAGTTCCTGTCCGAGGAGCGCGGCAACCGGCGTTTCTTTGCCCCGTCGCCGCGGGCGGGTCGGGCGATGTTCGACCTGGCTGGCTACATCGCTGCGCGACTCGCCCGCGCCGAGGTGATGAGCGTCGAGGATATCGGGGTTTGTACGTACGCCGACGCTACGCGTTTCTACAGCTACCGGCGCATGACCCATTTAGGCGAAGTTGACTACGGCCGGCATCTCAACGCGATTGCGCTTGCGCCTGGGTGACGCTTTCGCTGGACCGTGGCGGCTCGAAAGAGTAAATTTCGGATCGGCTCATGAGGCGGATCAATCCGCCCGCGAGGCTTGTTTCGGCGGGCCTACGCATCAAGCCGTGGGGGTGTCAATGGACGGGGGAGTGCGACGGCGCGCCGGCGCGCCGCGGCCAAATACATATGCGCGATGGGTCAGTCTGGGCGCGGCGTTGCTGCTGGCGCTGGGCGCGGCGGCGTGCAATTCGACGACGGCGCAAGCGCCCATGCCGATATCCGGCGCACGCGGACCGACCATCGCCTTCGAATTGATCGACGGGCCGCCCGAGAGCATTTATACCAAGCTGGTGCAAAGTCTTGCGGAGGAAGCCGGAGCCCGCCAGATCGCGGTTGTTTCGCGCGGCGCGCCGGCCCAGTATCGCGTCCGCATCTACGCGGCCACCATCGTGTATTCCAAGCGCTCCGTCGTCCAATGGGTTTGGGATGTCTACGACGCCAATCAGCAGCGCGCCCGCCGCCTGTCGGGCGAGGAGCCGATGACCGGCGCCGGCCGCACCACCTGGGCGGCAGCCGACGATCAGCTGATCCGCAAGATCGCACGCGTCGGAATGGATCGCCTGGTCGCCTTCCTCGCCAACCCGCCGCGCGAACCGGCGTCGCCCACGCCGGACGGAGCTCCCGCCGTCGCAATGGCCGCTGAATAGGATCGACATGAGCGAATTTATCCGGCGGATAATGCTCTCGAAAATGGCTCGCCCGTCTTGCTAAGCCGCAGACCTGCCTGTAATCAGGGCCGCGTTCGGGGCGCTGCCCGGGCGAGCGTTCGGGAGGAGGGAATGGCTGGCAATAACGGAGCGATCAAGCTCGTCGCCGGCAATTCCAACCCGAGACTTGCGGAAGCCATCGCCGCCTATCTCAAGACCCCGCTCGCCAAGGCCGTGGTGCGGCGTTTCGCCGACATGGAGATCTTCGTCGAGATCATCGACAATGTGCGCGGGACCGACGTTTTCGTGATTCAGTCGACGTCGTTCCCGGCCAACGATCACCTGATGGAGCTGTTGATCATCATCGACGCGCTCAAGCGCGCGTCGGCCCGACGCATCACGGCGGTCCTGCCCTATTTCGGCTACGCTCGCCAGGATCGCAAGCCGGGACCGCGCACGCCGATTTCCGCCAAGCTCGTCGCCAATCTGATCACGCATGCGGGCGCCAACCGAGTGCTCACGGTCGATCTTCATGCCGGACAGATTCAGGGGTTCTTCGACATTCCGACCGACAATCTCTACGCCTCGCCGGTGATGGTGCGCGACATTCGCGAGCGCTTCGACCTCTCGAACGTGATGGTGGTCTCGCCCGATGTCGGCGGCGTCGTGCGCGCGCGCGCTCTTGCCAAGCGGATCAACGCGCCGCTCGCCATCATCGACAAGCGGCGCGAGCGGGCGGGCGAATTGGAAGTGATGAACGTGATCGGCGATGTCGAGACGCGAATTTGCATCCTGGTCGACGACATCGTCGATTCGGGCGGCACGCTGGTCAACGCGGCGGACGCGCTGCTCGATCACGGCGCGCGCGAGGTTTACGCCTATATCAGCCACGGGGTCCTCTCCGGCGGCGCAGTGGCGCGCGTCACCGCCTCTCACTTGAAAGAGCTGGTGATCACCGACTCGATCCAGCCGACCGAGGCGGTCCGGGTCGCCGAGAATATCCGCGTCTTGTCGATTGCGACGCTGCTGGGCGAAGCGATCGCGCGGACCGCGGCGGAACAGTCGGTCTCGACGCTGTTCGACTGAACGATTTTGCGGCCCTCTGCCGACATCCCGAAAACAGAATTCTTCCCCGCCGCCGCGCCCGCTGATCGCAGACCGCAACAGGGTCGCGCATAACGTGCCAAGTCCGACTTGAGTCAACATGTCGCATGGTTCGCTGTGGACCGCGACACCCGGCACATTGCTAAATTTCGCCGAATTTACAATCCCTTGCACCTGCTTCGGGTGGGCTAGTCGGGAGCAGGGCTAAGCGGCGGCGCCGAGGAGCCGACAGGTCGGTCTGTATCCGTGGGCCTCGGCCCGAGGTTGCGCAAGATCCATCTGCGCGCTGTGCGCATCGGCCCGGCTAGCAAGGGGGAAGTGGCATGTCGCTGACAGAAGCCCCGATTCCAAGAAAAACCAACCCGGTTGAAACGGTTGAACATCTGGCGGCATCGCATGGTTTGTCGTTCGCTCGCGCCGGCGAGGACGAACTGACCCTGGTGATCTCGGGAGTTTGGACCGACTACCAGGTCTCCTTCACGTGGATGCGCGAAATCGAAGTGCTGCACATCGCGTGCGCCATCGATCTGAAATTCCCCGAGCGCCGGCGCGCGGACATGACCGAGCTCGTCTCCATAGTGAACGAGCAGCTGTGGGTCGGCCATTTCGACGTGTGGGCGAAGGACGGGCTGGTGATGTTTCGCCATGCGCTCGCGCTCGCCGGCGGCGCCGTTCCCTCCGATTCGCAGTGCGAATTCCTGCTTTCCACGGCGGTGGAGACCTGCGAGCGCTACTATCAGGCCTTCCAGTATCTCCTATGGGCAGGCAAGAGCCCGCGCGAGGCGATCGAAACCGCGCTGTTCGAGACGCGCGGCGAGGCGTGAGGCCGCGGCGATCACGCGGCGCGCCGCGGACGGGTCGCCGCGAGAAGCAGCAGGATCACGATCGGCGTGAGGAAGTCCGTGAACAGAATCGGCCCGGCGTTCCCCGGCGCGAGATTGCCGGTGCGCATGATCTCGTCGATGTGCACGACGCCGGCGCCGCCGAGAAATCCAGCGACGACGAGCGCGGTCGCAAGCCGCGCGTCGAAGGAGCGGAACGCGGCATAGATGCCCGCAAGCCCAATGCCGAGATTGGCGCTGCCGACCTCGGATTGGAACGGGCTCGTCGCCCAGCCGATCGCCTGCGCCGATTCGGCGGGGAACACGAGATGGCCGACCGCCGCCCATAACCCCATCAGTCCGACCGGAAACAGCATCAGGTAATGCAGCAGGCGGTCGGCGGCGAACCGCCACGTAATCGGCCGCGGGCCGCGCGCCACCGCAATCGCGGCTGCGACCAGTGCGGCAAGCCATGACAGGATCGGAACGGCGGAAACCATGTGTCCCCCCAACGTGTGTTGCTTCGCCTCTTTCTGGCCTCCCGCGCCCGACGGCCCATCAAATCCGCCATCGGAGAAGCACCAACGGACTTGCGGAGGCGGACCAAGCCGCGCCATAGACGTAACCGCCATTCGCGCGATGCACGACCATGAACATTCTCCTTCTCGGCTCCGGCGGACGTGAGCATGCGCTCGCCTGGAAGATCGGGGCAAGCCCGCTCGTCGACCGGCTCTATTGCGCGCCCGGCAATGCCGGCATCGCGCAGGAGGCGGAGTGCGTCGCGCTCGACCATTCCGATCACGCCGCCGTCGTGGCGTTCTGCAGGAAGAACGCGATCGACTTCGTCGTCATCGGGCCGGAGGCGCCGCTCGTCGCCGGCATTGTCGATGATCTCGAAGCCGCGGGCGTCAAGGCGTTCGGCCCGAGCAAGGCGGCGGCGCGGCTGGAAGGCTCCAAGGGCTTTGCCAAGGACCTCTGCCGCGCGCACAATATCCCGACTGCGGCCTATCAGCGTTTCGCCGCCGCCGCGCCGGCCAAGGCCTATGCGCGCGCGCGCGGCGCTCCCATCGTCATCAAGGCGGACGGGCTCGCCGCCGGCAAAGGCGTGGTCGTCGCCGAGACGATCGCCGCCGCCGAGACCGCAATCGACAGGATCCTCGGCGGCGGCTTGGGACAGGCGGGCGCCGAGCTTGTCATCGAGGAATTCCTCGACGGCGAGGAAGCCTCCTTCTTCGCGCTGTGCGATGGGGAGCACGCGTTGCCGCTCGCCTCCGCGCAAGACCACAAGCGCGCCTTCGACGGCGACCAAGGACCGAACACCGGCGGCATGGGCGCCTATTCGCCTGCTCCGATCATGACCGGGGAGATGACGAACCGCACGATGGACGACATCGTGCTGCCGACGCTGCGCGCGATGAGCGATATCGGCGCGCCGTACAAAGGCGTGCTGTTCGCCGGGCTGATGATCACGCGCGAGGGGCCGAAGCTGATCGAGTACAATGTCCGCTTCGGCGATCCGGAATGCCAAGTGATGATGCTCCGCCTGAAGTCAGACCTCGTTCCCGCGCTCATCGCCGCGCGCGACGGCGTGTTGAAGAATTTCGACCTGCGCTGGTATGACGAGGCCGCGCTCACGGTCGTCATGGCCGCGAAGGGCTATCCCGGGAGCTACGGCAAGGGGTCGGCGATCTCGGGATTGGAGGATGCCGCCGCGATCGACGGAGTCGAGATATTCCACGCCGGCACGGCGCGCCGCCCCGACAGGCGCCTGGTTGCGAATGGCGGGCGCGTGCTCAATGTGTCGGCGATCGGGAAGACGGTCGCCGAGGCGCAGGCGCGCGCCTATGCGGCGGTCGACAAAATCCGTTGGCCCGAAGGCTTTTGCCGGCGCGACATCGGGTGGCGCGCGCTGGCGCGGGACACGAGGGCTTAGCGCCGCAACTGGCGGGCGCATGCGCGCTCGTATATATTCGTGTCGTCAAAATATATACGAAAGCTGTCATGGGCGTGATCATTAAAAATCCGACCACCGAGAAGAAGATCCGCCGGCTCGCCAAGCGGACCGGCGAGACGCTCACCCAGGCGGTCGAACGCGCGGTCGACGAGCGGCTCGCGCGCCTGCCGGCGCGCCGCAAGAAAGGCCGCATCGATCGCGCAAAGCTCGCTGAACTGCTCGCCTATTTCGATTCGCTGCCGGTTGATGATCCACGCAGCCCGGATGAAATCATCGGCTACAACGACAATGGAGTGCCGGAGTGATCGTCGTCGATACCTCCGCCCTCTTCGCGATCGCCACACGGGAAGACGAACGAGACATGTTCGTCGGCGTATTGGAGGCGTCGAACTCCGCGATATGCTCGACCGTCACCTATGTCGAGACGATCATGGTGTTGACCGACGCTCGAGTCGCTTGGCGCGGAGTCGCGTTGATGACATGTTCGGCTTGTTCTTAATCAAATTGGTCCCCGTCGATCAGACTTTGGCGGAGGGCGCAATCCGCGCATTCGATCGCTTTGGCAAGGGTCGGCACCCGGCTCGGCTCAACCTCGCCGATTGTTTCTCCTACGCGCTCGCCAAGACTCGCCACTTGCCCCTCTTGTTCAAGGGCGACGACTTCGGCAAAACCGACATCGTGCCCGCTTGGCGGCCGTGACCTCCAATCATTCGATCGATCCCGAGCCCGATCATGCCCGACCTCGCCGACCTCTATCACGGCTTTGCCGCCCATTGGATCGACACCTCGGCCGGACGGATTTTCGCCCGCACCGGCGGCTCGGGCCCGCCGCTCCTGCTCCTGCACGGCTATCCGCAGACGAACGTGATCTGGCACAAGGTTGCGCCGCGGCTTGCCCAGCACTTCAGCCTCGTCATCCCCGACCTGCCCGGCTACGGCTGGTCGGCGGCGCCGCGCGCCGGCCCCGATCACGCGCCCTACACCAAACGGGCGATGGCGCTCGCCATGATCGACCTGATGGAGCAGCTCGGCTTTGCGCGATTTGCGCTCGCCGGTCATGACCGCGGCGGGCGGGTTGGCTATCGGCTCGCGCTCGACCACCCCGGCCGTCTCGCGAGGCTCGCCGTCCTCGACATCGTGCCGACCTATACGATGTGGCACGGCATGGATCGCGCGCTCGCCTACAAGGTATGGCACTGGACCTTTCTCGCGCTGCCCGCCCCGTTCCCGGAAACGCTGATCGGCAAAGACCCGGTCTATTATCTCGACTGGAAGATCGCGAGCTGGACCAAGGCCAAGGAGCTCTCCGCCTTCGATCCCCGCGCGCTTGCGCATTACCGCGCCTTCTTCCAGGATCCGTTGCGCATCCATGCGACTTGCGAAGACTATCGCGCCGGACGCACGACCGATCTCGCGCTCGACGAGGCCGACCGCGCGGCGGGACGCAAGATCGACTGTCCGCTGCTCGCGCTGTGGGGCTCAGCCGGCATTCCGAGCGAGAGCTCGCCGCTCGCGACTTGGCGCGAATGGGCGAATGACGTGCGCGGAATGGCGATCGATTCCGGGCACTTCCCCTGCGAAGAGAACCCCGAGCCGACGGCGGCGGCGCTGATCGAATTCTTCGCCGGACCGCCGTGAAGACTTTCGCGCTCGCGCTCGGAGCCGGCGGCGCGCGCGGGCTCGCCCATATCGCCGTGCTCGAGGCGATCGACGAGCTCGACGTCAAGCCCGTCGTCATTGCGGGTTCCTCGATCGGCTCGGTGATCGGGGCGGCTTATGCGGCGGGCATGAGCGGGAAAGCGATACGCCGGCACGTCATCCGGGTCGTGCACGACCGCGGCGACCTCATCCGCCGCCTGCTGGGCGCGCGCGCGGCGCCCTGGTCGAGCTTCCTGCGCCGGCCGCTCGGTCAGAACCCGGTTTTGCTCGATGGCGACCGGCTGTGCGCGGCGTTCCTGCCGCCCGAAGTGCCGGACGACTTCGCCAAGTTGCCGATCCCACTGCTGCTGGTCGCGAGCGACCTGTTCACCCGCGAGGAGATCGTTTTCAAGGAGGGCCCGCTGCGCCCGGCGATCGCGGCCTCCATGGCCATTCCTGGCCTGGTGCGGCCGGTCGAGCACGGCGGCCGCGTGCTGGTGGACGGCGCTGCGGTCGATCCGCTGCCCTTCACGCAACTTGCCGGGTGGGCCGATGTCGTGGTTGCGGTCGATTGCTCGGCCGGCCCGGTGGCCGGCGGCGCCGTGCCGGATCCGTGGGACACGGTGTTCGCCACCATCTCCATGATGGGGCAAACCATCGTGGCGGAAAAACTTAAGGGGCAGGTGCCGAACCTCCTGGTCCGGCCGCATGTCGCCGCCTTCCGCATGCTCGAATTCCTCAAGGCGAGCGCGATCATTCGCGCGGGCGAACGCATCAAGGACGAGGTGAAGGAGGAACTCGCCGCGCTGCTCGGGAAGTAGGCTCAGCTTGGTCGCGAGCGAAGAACAATATTCCCTAATGCCCTCATCCTGAGGAGCCCGCATAAGCGGGCGTCTCGAAGGATGCATGGTTCGAGACGCGCAGCTTCGCTGCGCCCCTCACCATGAGGTCAAAACAGTTTGGGCGGGTCTCATCGCCGCGCCTTAAAGAACTCCGTCAGCAGCGCCGCCGCCTCCGCTTCGCCGATGCCGCCATAGATTTCGGGGCGGTGATGGCAGGTCGGCGAAGAGAAAAAGCGCACGCCGCTTTCGACCGCGCCGCCCTTCGGGTCGGAGGCGCCGTAATAGAGCCGGCGGATGCGCGCAAACGACATCGCCGCCGTGCACATGGCGCAGGGTTCGAGCGTGACGTAGAGATCGCACTCGGCGAGTTGCTCCGAGCCCAATGCGGCGGCCGCTGCGCGGATCGCCAGCATTTCCGCGTGCGCGGTCGGGTCATGGTCGGCGAGCGTGCGATTGCCCGCGCGCGCGATGACCTCGCCGCCGCGCACGATGACGCAACCGACCGGCACCTCGCCCGCAGCCGCCGCGGCGCGCGCCTCCTCGAGCGCCACATCCATGAGGCTCTGTCCCATTGCTCGTCGCCATAGTTGGATTTCGTTAAACCAAGAATTGAGGCTCCAACCCGTCTCATCATCATTGCCGGGCTTGACCCGGCGGTCCATCTGCCCCCTCCCGCATCGCTGCGCTCTGCTCCCTCCCCCGCTTGCGGGGGAGGGTTGGGGAGGGGGTGGATACGCGGGTCAAGCCCGCGTATGACGAGGCTTTGTTCCTGGGCACGCAGCGCCATGCCGTCCAATCATCCGAACAATCAAGCCCTGCCCGGCGGCGAACGCATCGCCAAGGCGATCGCGCGCGCCGGCCTTTGCTCGCGCCGCGAGGCGGAGGCGTGGATCGCTGCGGGCCGCGTCGCGGTCAACGGGGTGGCAATCGCCTCGCCGGCCGTTACCGTCACCGCTCAGGATCGCATCGAAGTCGATGGCAAGCCGCTGCCGGCGCGCGAGCGCACCCGGCTGTTTCTCTACTATAAGCCGGCCGGGCTCGTGACCACGACGGCCGATCCCGCGGGCCGCCCCACAATCTTTGCGGCGCTGCCGAAGCCGCTCCCGCGCCTCGTCAGCGTCGGGCGGCTCGACATCAATACGGAAGGGCTGCTGCTCCTCACCAATGACGGCGGGCTCGCGCGCGTACTCGAACTGCCGGCGACCGGATGGCTGCGACGCTATCGCGTGCGCGCGCACGGTCATGTCGATCAGGCGGCGCTCGACAAGCTGCGCACCGGAATTACCGTAGCCGGCGTCAGCTACGGCCCGATCGAGGCGACGCTTGATCGCGAGCAAGGCGCGAATGTCTGGCTCACGATGGCGATCCGCGAGGGCAAGAACCGCGAAATCCGCAACGTGGTCGATGCGCTCGGCCTACAGGCGAACCGGCTGATCCGCATCTCCTTCGGCCCGTTCCAGCTCGGCGAGCTGCGCGAGGGCGACGTCGCCGAGGTCAAGACTCGCGTGCTGCGCGAACAACTCGGCGAGCGCGTCGTGGCGGAAGCCGGGTGCGATTTCTCGGCGCCCATCATCCAGCGCGAAGCCGACAAGCCGCGAGCGCCCTCGCAGCTTCGCGCCGAGCGTAAGGGGCGTGCGCGGACCCCCGAGAGCAGCGGGCGCAAAACGCAGCATCGACGCGATGAGCCTTCCGACCGCAGGGACCACGAGCACGCGCGCACACGCGGCCAGTCGCGGCGGGCGAACCGGACCGAACCGGAGCAGACGGAAAAGCCGCAGGGGCGCCCGCGCCGCGGCCATGCCTGGCGCGCCGAGGATGCGCCGTTGAGCCGTCACTATCGCGGAGCCGGCAGCAGCAAGACGCATCGGCCCGCGGCCGAAGGCGATGCCCCGAAACGCACGGGCCTCATCGCCGACCGCAAGGGCCGCCGCGTGCTGGTCGAGCGCTTCGGGGAAGGTCCGAAGGCTTCGCGTGAGGAAGCCCGCCAACCGCCGCTGCGGCAGGGAAGCAAGCCGCCGCGCCGGGAAGGCGGCAAGCCGCGGCGCGGCAGGCCGGAGCCGCGCGACCGCCCGCGCGGCGCGGGACCGCGGCCCTCGCGCCCACGGCCGCGCTGATGCGCATCGTCGGCGGACGATTGCGCGGCCGCAAGCTGGCCGCCCCCTCCTCGCAGGCGATCCGCCCGACCAGCGATCGCCTGCGCGAGAGCCTGTTCAACATTCTCGCGCATGCCTATGGCGACCCGGTTACGGGTGCGCGCGTGCTCGATCTCTTCGCCGGCACAGGGGCGCTCGGGCTGGAAGCGCTGTCGCGCGGCGCGGCCTTTGCGCTGTTCGTCGACGACGGAGCGGAGGCGCGCGCGCTGATCCGGGAAAATGTCGAGACGTTCGGGCTCGGCGGCGTGACCCGCATCTTCCGCCGGGACGCGACCAGGCTTGGCCCTGTGCATCCGCTTGCGCCGTTCTCGCTCGCCTTTCTCGATCCGCCCTACGGCAAGGGGCTCGCCGAACAGGCGCTCGCATCCGCGCACGACGGCGGGTGGTTTGCGCCCGAGGCGCTGGTCGTGGTCGAAGAGGCGGCGCAGTCCGCCTTCAAAGCGCCCGACGGTTTTCAGGAACTCGAGCGCCGCCGCTGCGACGACACGGAACTCGTATTCCTAAAGGCCGCGCAAGCATAGCAATCATCCGCGCTACTTCCGCCCGAACAGGCGCTCGATGTCGGAAAGCCTCAGTTCGACGTAAGTGGGGCGGCCGTGGTTGCACTGGCCGGCGTTGGGGGTTGCTTCCATCTCGCGCAGAAGCGCGTTCATCTCCTCGGGCTTGAGCCTGCGGCCGGCGCGCACCGAGCCGTGGCAGGCCAGGGTGGCGGCAACGTGCAAGAGCCGTCGTTCAAGCGGCAGCGCCTCGTCCCATTCCGCCATGTGTTCGGCGAGATCGCACACCAGCGCGCGCGCATCGATCTCGCCGAGCAGCGCCGGCGTCTCGCGCACCGCGACCGCGCCCGGGCCGAACGACTCGATGACGAGGCCGTAGCGCGCAAGCTCGTCCGCCCGCGCCAGCAGGCGCGCGACATCGGCCTCGTCAAGTTCGACGATTTCCGGGATCAGCAAAGTCTGCCGCGCGACGCCGGTCGCTGCCAGTTGAGTCTTCATGCGCTCATAGACGATGCGCTCATGGGCGGCGTGCTGATCGACGATCACCACGCCGTCGCGGGTCTGCGCGACGATATAGGTCTCGTGCAGCTGCGCGCGCGCAGCGCCGAGCGGCCGGTCGAGCGCCGCGCCTGCGGCTTCCTCCGCAGCAGAACGCACATCGGCCGCAGGCGCGCCGACGTCGAACGCCGCCTGGGCGCTTTCCGCGAAATGCGGCGCAAGCCCCTCCGGCGCAGCCGCGCCCTCGGTTGCGAGCGCCGCGACGGCTGCATCAAGGTTCGGTCGCGCCGGGGAATATCGCCAATCCCACCCGCCTACGCGCGCCCCGCCTGAACCGCGCAACGCGTCGAGCGTCGCCGTCCCGCCGGTCGAGGCCGCGCGCCCCGCCCCGCGCGCGAGCGCATCCTTGAGCGCGCGCACGAGGCTCGCGCGCACGAGGCCGGCGTCGCGAAAGCGCACTTCGGCCTTGGCCGGATGCACGTTGACGTCCACCTCGCTCAGCTCGATCGCAACGAACAGCGCGACGAGCGGGTGGCGGTCGCGCGGCAGATAGTCGGCATAGGCGGCGCGCACCGCGCCGAGCATCAGCTTGTCGCGCACCGGCCGGCCGTTGACGAACAGATACTGGCCGAGCGCATTGGCGCGGCTCAATGTGGGCAGGCCGGCGAAGCCCTCGATGGCAAGTCCCTCGCGCCCGCCGCGCACCTCGACGGCGTTGTCCGCGAACTCGGGGCCGAGCACCGCCGCCAAGCGGGCGAGCCGCCCGGTTCCCGGCAGAGCGGCGGGAAAGGTTTGCGGCGCGCGATCCTCGCCGGCAAGCGTGAAGGCGACATCGGGACGGCTCATCGCGAGCCTGCGCACCACGTCGCGCACCGCCTCCGCCTCGGTGCGGTCGGTCTTGAGGAATTTCAGCCGCGCGGGCGTCGCAAAGAACAGGTCGCACGCCTCGACCCGCGTGCCTTGTGCGAGCGCCGCTGGCCTAAGCTCCGATTTCACGCCGCCCTCGACCGCGATCGTCCAGGCATGCGGCTCGTCGGCCGCGCGCGTCGTGATGGCGAGCTTCGCCACCGCCCCGATCGACGGCAGCGCCTCGCCGCGAAATCCGAGGGTGCGGATGGCGAGGAGATCGTCGTCGTCGAGCTTCGAGGTGGCGTGGCGTTCGACCGCAAGCGCGAGATCGGCGCGCGACATGCCGCAGCCGTCGTCCGTCACGGCGATGCGCCGGCGACCGCCGCCCTCGGTGAACACCTCGATCCGGCGCGCGCCGGCGTCGAGCGCGTTTTCGACGAGCTCCTTGACCACGCTGGCCGGGCGTTCGACCACCTCGCCGGCGGCGATGCGGTTGATGACGGCGGGATCGAGCTGGCGGATGGGCATGGGGCGACTCGCACCTCGTCCCGCCATCGTATCCGGGCCGGCGCACCCCGCCAAACGCGGATCGGAGATATCCCGAGGCGCGCGCGACCGCGCGGAGCGGCGAACGGCGCGATCGGAAGCGCGCCGCCGATCAGATCACGTAATCGAACGCGTTGTACGCTTCCTGGCTGAGCAGCTGATCCATCGTGCGCGCGGGCTCGGGACAGCCCGCCGTGCCGACCACCCGCGCCGGCACGCCGGCGACCGTAGTGTTGGGCGGGACCGGCTGCAGCACGACGGAGCCCGCGGCAATGCGGGCGCAATGGCCGACCTCGATATTGCCGAGGATTTTCGCCCCTGCGCCGATCAGCACGCCGTGGCGGATTTTCGGGTGGCGGTCGCCGCTTTCCTTGCCGGTGCCGCCGAGCGTCACAGTCTGCAGAATGGAGACGCCGTCCTCCACCACCGCGGTCTCGCCGATTACGAGGCCGGTCGCATGATCGAGAAAGATGCCTTCGCCGAACGGCACGGCCGGGTGGATATCGGTCTGGAACACTTCCGAGGAGCGGCTCTGCAGGTAGAGGGCGAAATCCCGGCGGTTGCGCCGCCACAGCCAATGCGCCAGGCGATGGATCTGAATGGTGTGGAAGCCCTTGAAATAAAGGACGGGCTCGATCAGGCGCATCGCCGCGGGATCGCGGTCGAGCACCGCGAGCGCGTCCGCGCGGATCGCCCGCCCCATCGAAGCATCGGCCTGGAACGCTTCGGCAAAGGCGTCGCCGAGCAGATGTGCGGATATTTCCAGGTTCGCGAGCCGCGCCGCGATGCGCCGCGCGACGGCGGCTTCGAACGACGGAGCGCTGAGAATGGTGGGGATGACGAGGCCGCCCAGCTCGGGCGCAGCGCGCACCATCGCCTCGGCCTGCTCCCGCAGCCGCTCCCAGAGGGGGTCCAGCTTCGGCGACGGCATGGCCAGAACGGCGCCGCCGGGCGACGGGCTCGCAATGTTCATCGGGGTCCCTCCTTGCCGCACCGCGGGGTCAAGAACCCGCAGGGCGCGGAAGTCCGCGTCACGGTCCTGCGGATGTCGGTGTATTCCCTCGCCTTGTCAAGGAAATGACTTCCTCTTTTCGGGCTCGTGCGCAGCAGGGTTGTTCCCTACTTCCCTCTCCTCGCGGGAGAGGGTGGCGAGGCATGAGCGCAGCAAATGCCGAGCCGAGTGAGGGGCGTCGAACCGGTGGGCTGCCCGCGGCTCTCCCCCTCATCCGGCGCGCCGCTGACGCGGCTCGCCACCTTCTCCCGCGAGGGGAGAAGGAAAAGTCAGTCCGTAACCCGCATGGAGCCCCGGGTCGCACCTTCGGTGCGCCCGAGGGTCAACTCCGCGAAATGCGGATTTACCCGCACCGGAGACGAAGACCCGGATTGCGCTGCGCTCCATCCGGGCTACGCTTGCTCGAAGCCACTCACGAAAGGCAAATCGCATCAGTCGGTCGGTCGCCTGCATCCCAACAAAATGGGCTCCGGAAGCCGGAGCCCATCAGCGGTCCTCCAAGGAGGGCATCACGCGAAGACCGCTCAAAGCCTGTTATTCGTGACGTCGTAAGGAGCACCAGCCGAGCCGATGCCCCTTTATCTGCTACCGATGGAAATTGATCGGGATCGTCACGCCGGCGGTGATTTCCTGAGCGATGGCCGACAGCCTGCGAACGTCACTCCCGGTCGTTTGACCAGAGAAGACGACGGCGCCATCGACTCCGAATGCGCTGATGGCGACCGGCAGGTTGACGCTCTTGCTGCCGAAATCGATCCCTTTGTACTGGATGAACGCGCGCAGCCAGCCAAAGTCTTTCTCGACGCCCGCGCCCCAAGTGATGCCGTTCAGGGTATAGGGCAGGTCTTGTACCCTGTTGAAGTCCGCCCGGAAATCAAATCCGCTCCAGCTCCAGCCGACCAGCCCGTAGACGAGCCAATCGGGCGCGACGAGGTAGCCGAGGCGGGCCATTTCGGAAACGGTCCACTTGCGCTCGACGTCGGCGCGCACGTCAAAAGTCTGAATCCTGGTCCCGAAGAAGATGTTGTTTTCGAAGCTCGAGGAAGTGCCCTTCGCGTCGATCAGAGTCTTGTTATACGAGACCTCGGACTGGATGCCCGCGAGCCAGCGGCCCCAAAGCACGTTGTAGCCCATGCCAAACGTGAACACCGCCCCGATGTCCTTGCCCGACAAATTGTCGGTAAGGGTAAAGGAATCCGCGGTAACGCCGTCGTTAACATCCGTTGTGTTTCTGGCCTCTGAGGATTTCGCCCGGGTCCAGGCGCCGCCCGCCGAGAAGCTGGCATAAAGGCCATCCCAGCGAGGAACGACTGGAACTGCTCCTGGCACCGGCACGGCGGCAGCAAAGGCCGTGTAGGGCGAGCGTTGGAAATTGATCGGGATCGTCACGCCGGCGGTGAATTCCTGGGCGACGGCAGACAGCCTGCGAACGTCGGTTCCCGAGGTTTGGAATGTCTGTAACCCCGTTCCGTCATGACCCGAAATCCTTTGGGTTGATGACGCGGAAATTGTCGGTGACCAATCACAAAGGTCCGCCCAATTCCCGGAACCTTTTCACGCAGAAAACTGAGCGTCGCATCGGCGAACTGGGCGCAAGTTGCGTAGCACTTGTTGTGAGTGACGTTTCTGTGCATGAGGCCCCATAACCGTTCGATCGGGTTCAAGTGCGGGCAATACGTTGGGATGAAGTGCAGCTTGATGCGTCGTCCCGGCAGGGCCAACCATCCTGCACGAGCTTGGCATGATGATAACGCGCGTTGTCCAAGAAAACATGGATGAGCGCCAGCATCGGATAGAGCGCCTCGATCGATTGCAGCAGCCTGATCGTCGAGGCGGCGTCGATGGTCAGGGCCTCGATCATCCGGGTTTGTCCGGTCTCCAGGTCGATCGCGCCGTGAATGTTGATGCGTTGACGCCCGCTCGTCTGCTCGATCGCGAGCTTCTCTTGGCTCGGCGCCCAGCAGCCGACAGGCCGCGCCGCATGGGTCGGATGCACGGCGTCCGCAAACAGCACGGCCTCGTCGTCGCCCAAGGAATTCAGCAGCTTTTCGTAGCCCTCAATGAAAGCCTTCTGCTTTTCTTCGTCGAGCTTGCGCGGGATGACATTGGGTTTGTGATATTCGAGCCCCAGGCGAGCAACAACGCGATCAGTCCTGACCGGCCTTCGTAAACGACGCCGAATTCATTCTCGATCCAGGCGCCGACCTGGCGCGTTGTGCGCGGTAAGGCCGTGGCGACCCAGGCTTTCAGCTTTTCCTGTTGCTCGCCGCTCAACTGGCAAGCGCTGCCCTCGTAGCTGAAGTTCGTCAACCCCTCGATCCCATCCTCTTCATACAGGCGATACCAAGTGCGGATGGTGTCGTCGTCCAGCAACAGGACCTTCGCAATCGCCTCGCAGCTCATCCCATCGTCTAGCAACACCAGCGCGTTCGCACGTCGGGCCAGACGATGAGCGGCCGACCCGTCCCGAGCCAACTCGATCAGGTTTTGCCGCAATTCTATGTCCAGAAAGCCGGGCCGTATCATCCGTTCGGTAGAATCCGGATCGCGCCATTTGGCAAGGGGGGTCTTCGGATTCTCGCGAAGTCGGGGTATACAACCCCACCGTTGATGAACGTTGTGCTGGAGAAACTCGGCAGGCTCACGTCCTTGCTGCCGAAATCGATCCCCTTGTACTGGACGAACGCACGCATCCAGCCGAAGTCCTTCTCGACGCCCGCGCCCCAGGTGACGCCGCTGAGGGTAAACGGCAGAGCCACTGCTCCATTGCCGGTGTCCCCTCGGAAATCGAATCCGCTCCAGCTCCAGCCGACCAGTCCGTAGACCAGCCAATCGGGCGCGACCAGATACCCGATGCGGGCCATTTCCGAAATAGTCCAATTGCGCTCGATATCGGCGCGGACATCCTGCGTAAAGGTATTGAATCCGCCGGGATTGGTGGATGTGCTCGTGGCGCTGCCGGTCGCATTGATCAGAGTCTTGTTATACGAGACCTCGGACTGAATGCCGGCCAGCCAGCGGCCCCAAGTCACGTTGTAGCCCATGCCGAACGTGAAGACCGCGCCGATGTCTTTTCCCGTTATTAATCAGTCCATAAGTAAATGCACTTTCAGGCGGCATATTTGAGCGATGGTTTTTGGTAGAATGACCGGATTTTTTCTGGGTCGTTTTGCAGTTGGCGCATAGATGCGCGGACCTTGACTTTGAAATCGGCCTTGTCGGTAATTGTCATGCGGCCAACAGTGTCGGCCTTGAGGTGTTTCCAGACCAGTTCGTCTGGATTGCGGTCGGGCGAATAGGGCGGCAGAAAAAACAGCCGCAGTCTGCCGTGTTGGCTGTCGACAAAAGCTCTGGTCTTCTTGGCAATGTGGGAGGGCTTCTGGCAAGTGATGCCGAGTTGCGCCAGCAGTCGACCAACCGAATTGGCGCTCACCACGACCCCAAACTTATCCTTGATCAGCTTTGCCACCATGACACGCGTCCACAGCGCGAAGGCGAACTTCAGTTGCAACGGGTTCTTCTGCGTGATGGTGTTGTAAATCCATTGCAAGGCGCGCGCATCCAGTTTGGGCGGCCTGCCCAAAAGCGGCTTGGCTTTCAGCGCTCCCCAGCCACCTCGCCGATACTGCGCCAGCCAGCCATAGATCGTACGGCGGTTGATCCGCATGGATCGTGCGACAACCTCGGGGCTTTCGCCAGCCTGTACGCTGCGCACGGCGCGCATGCGCATCTCTTCCAGCGTCGCGTGATCCAGCTTGCGAGCATCGTCTTGTTTCATCTCCCTTCAGAATCAGACGAAATTCGCCCTGTCAATAAAAATGTGCAACTACTTATGGACTGATTAATAAACGATCGCCGAAAACGAAAGAAGAGGAGAACGCGCCGTTGAACGAATTAACCAGGTTGGCAGTCTCTGAGGATTTTGGATCGGTCCACGTTCCGCCCGCCGAGAAGCTGGCGTAGAGCCCGTCCCATTGCGAAACGATCGGAACCACCGGGGGCGCCTTCACCGCCATGTCCGCAGCCAACGCCGACTGGGTCGAGACAGCCGCCAGGAGCGCGCTGGTGGCGAGAAGCATTGTTTGGAACCGCGACATGATAAGCCCCCATCCTCGATATACCCCGTTCACGTCATGACCCGAAAATCCTTTGGGTTGATGACGCGGAAATTGTCGGTGACCAAATCACAAAGGTCCGCCCAATTCCCCGGAACCTTTTCACGCAGAAAACTGAGCGTCGCATCGGCGAACTGGGCGCAAGTTGCGTAGCACTTGTTGTGAGTGACGTTTCTGTGCATGAGGCCCCATAACCGTTCGATCGGGTTCAAGTGCGGGCAATACGTTTGGATGAAGTGCAGCTTGATGCGTCGTCCCGGCAGGGCCAACCATTCCTGCACGAGCTTGGCATGATGATGACGCGCGTTGTCCAAGAAAACATGGATGAGCGCCAGCATCGGATAGAGCGCCTCGATCGATTGCAGCAGCCTGATCGTCGAGGCGGCGTCGATGGTCAGGGCCTCGATCATCCGGGTTTGTCCGGTCTCCAGGTCGATCGCGCCGTGAATGTTGATGCGTTGACGCCCGCTCGTCTGCTCGATCGCGAGCTTCTCTTGGCTCGGCGCCCAGCAGCCGACAGGCCGCGCCGCATGGGTCGGATGCACGGCGTCCGCAAACAGCACGGCCTCGTCGTCGCCCAAGGAATTCAGCAGCTTTTCGTAGCCCTCAATGAAAGCCTTCTGCTTTTCTTCGTCGAGCTTGCGCGGGATGACATTGGGTTTGTGATATTCGAGCCCCAGGCGATGCAACAACGCGATCAGTCCTGACCGGCCTTCGTAAACGACGCCGAATTCATTCTCGATCCAGGCGCCGACCTGGCGCGTTGTGCGCGGTAAGGCCGTGGCGACCCAGGCTTTCAGCTTTTCCTGTTGCTCGCCGCTCAACTGGCAAGCGCTGCCCTCGTAGCTGAAGTTCGTCAACCCTTCGATCCCATCCTCTTCATACAGGCGATACCAAGTGCGGATGGTGTCGTCGTCCAGCAACAGGACCTTCGCAATCGCCTCGCAGCTCATCCCATCGTCTAGCAACACCAGCGCGTTCGCACGTCGGGCCAGACGATGAGCGGCCGACCCTTCCCAGCCAACTCGATCGGGTTTTCCGCGATTCTATGTCCAGAAAGCCGGGCCGTATCATCCGTTCGGTAGAATCCGGATTCCCGCCGTTGGCAAGGGGGGTCTTCGGATCTTCGTGGAGTCGGGGTAT
>CAVRVX010000026.1:0-116096 GCA_963724735.1 uncultured Alphaproteobacteria bacterium | reverse complement strand
ATCGATCCCGAGCTCGTGACGGCCGCGTTCAGCTCGCCGGAGTTTCCCGAAACTCGCTGGGTGACCGAGGAAGACTTCTGGCGCGATGAGTTCGATCCGCAGCGCCCGGTGCCGACTCGGCTCGAAGACCTCGTCATCTACGAGATGCATATCGACGGCCTGGGCGCCGGACGCAGCCCGCGTGGAACCTTGCAAGACGCCATCGACCTGCTGCCCTACCTGAAGGAACTCGGCGTCAACGCGGTCGAGCTGATGCCCCTCGCCGAATACGAGGGTTGGGTGAGCTGGGGCTATGGCAATTCGCACTATCTCGCGATCGAGTACGCTGGCGGTGGGCGCGACCAGTTCAAATACTTTATCCGCGCCTGCCATCGCCACGGCATCGCTGTGATCATGGACGTGGTCTATAACCATTACACTCCGGACGCCGAGCGCGCCGAGTGGGCCTATGACTCGAACACGCCCGAACGCAACATCTACTACTGGTACGAAGGACGACCGAGCGACTATCCGACCATGGACGGTGGTTACATCGATAACATGTCAACTGGCTGGGCGCCGCGCTTCTGGGAGGAGCCAGTCCGGAAGCTATTCATCAGCAGCGCCGCTATGTTAGTCGACGAGTTCCACGTCGACGGGTTCCGGGTCGATCAGACCACGTCGCTGCATCCGTACGCCGTCGTCCACGCCGATGGAAGGTCGGCCGACAGCGCGCGCGTTTTTGGCGCCAGGTTCTTGCGCGAATGGACACGCACCATGCGACTCGTCCGCCCGAATGTGATCCTGATCGCCGAGGATCATTCGGGCTGCCCTGCCGTGACGCAATCGACCGAGGCCCGTGGCCTCGGCTTCGATGCCGTTTTGCTCTCCGAGTACTACCACCACCTAATTGGCGACGCTACTAACGACTCCTCGCGCGCGCGGCTGCTCAAGCTTGCTGGCTACGGCGACGATCGGGCACTAAACATGTCGTGGTTCGCGGGACTGTTGGGCGATGTCGGACCGCAGACCGTCGTCTATCACGAGTTGCACGACGAGGCGGGAAACTCGCTATCGGGAGAATGGGCAGGATGTGCATTCCGCCCGCACCATCATGGTCGCGGTCAACAACGCACCGCTGATCGGCGAGACCCGCCGCCTCGCGGAGGCGCGCGTGCATTTTGCCGCCGGCGTCACGTTGCTCGGCCCGGCGCCGCCAATCTTCTTCATGGGCGAGGAAGTGGGCGCCGGCAGCCTTATCGCTACGACGACTTTATCAATTTCCGTGAGGACTTTCCCGGCCTGCGCGCTGGGGCGGGCGCCAACCTGTTCCGCTTCTATCAAGAGCTTATCCGCCTGCGGCTGGCTTATCCGGCGTTGCGGTCGCACGCAATCGACATCCTGCATGTGCACGATGCTAATCGTGTGCTGGCTTTCCGACGATGGGAGGGCGAGCAGGACATTATGGTGGTGGCTAGCCTGAACAATCACGACTTCGCCGCCGGCTACCGGATTAACATCCAGCCGCCGATGGCAGCTGGCAGGAAATTTTCAACAGTGATGCGCGCGAATATGGCGGCTCCGGGCTGACTAATGCCGGAACGATCGAGGCCGCGCACGGTAGCTTTACCGCACTGTTGCCAGCCAATAGCGTGCTAGTGTTCGAGCGCGGCTTAGGACGCTCCGAACAATAACTGAATCGCGATCCGCCGTTGTGCGTCGGAGTGACTCGGGTGTCGGGGATTCCAGTGCGGGGTGAACAGGCGTAGGTCGGTCGTATGATCGACGAGGCCGCCGAAGTCGGCATAGTGGAGTTCGCCGGATTGCTGCTGGCGTATCGTCGTTCCCGCTCCCCCCGTGGCAGTGCCAGCGGTCGAGGGTGCGCCGATCAGGACCGCCCAGGCGTTGTAGCTTGCGGTCGTGGTCGCCTGCAGGAGCGAGACGAGGCCGCTGCTGCTCAAAGGATTGCCCGAGCCCGAGGCATCCGGCATGCCGCTTTGCTTGACGCCGGTGTAGGTGGTTGTCATTTAAAATATTTAATCACCGTTCGGCCCTAAAATTGTATTGAATTCAGATCAATCATTGGTCCTTCATGTCCATAAGACCCAATGAATAAATACTTATCGGGACTTCGATCGTCGAATTCAAGGTCCGGGGCATGACCTGCAAATGTTGTCCCAACTACATGACCGCACATATAGTCATACCTGGTTTCGCCGGGTTCTGTATTCTGGAATATTCCTTGACGGACATCTGGTTTAATATCGATTTTGTACCTTGTCTTGTGCGGCATGGGATGGGGGTCTTCGGTCCACATCAATCTCCCGTCATGAAAGTGCTGAAGCGGCTCATCGGCGCTTTGAATCTCACATACGGTCCGTTGCTCGGGTGTAAGTTTAGCGTACCATTCTCCCACCGCCTCGATCGGGCTCTGAGAAGCGCTTTTCGTAAAGACATGGATTACAAACTGATAATCTGGATTTGTTACCCACTTTCCTATAATTTTCTTGTCTGCGTCGAGGAAGATCATTGCGTACCCCGTCGTCGTATTAAATGCCTGCTCATCAGTGCAATTCCCCACATAAGCTGCTATGCCCGCTTTCTTGAAAGCCTCTTTTTTCCAGGGGCAACCTTCGGATGGTGCGCCATGCGTTGGCCAGTCACCCAACCCATATGTGAGTAAGCTTTGAATATCGCTACGCCAAGCATACGCCACAAGGCCGAGAGCTAAGACCGCTAGAGTTACATAAATAATTTTGTTGGTTTTCATAATAATAACTATTGGGGCCTCACTTCTGTCACTACAAATGCTTTATCTGTTCCATACGTGCTATTACCCGTAAGACTGTTGTCGCTTTTTACATACAATTTATTTTCCTGATTTATGCCATGGCCGGGGTATGGGTCAACAAAATGGTAATATTTCCCTCCAGCATCGGTACCCGAGCCGTCAATGACCACAAAGTGTTGCGTCGCTTTGATGCCATTATCTGATTGAGTACCACCATTTATGTTCAAACCAACCGAAAGTGGTCGTCCGTTTGCAAGATAGGAATCAATGGTTTGAATGCCTTCACTGGCACTTGATTGAGGTGTTAACCTTCCGTTATTGTTGAAATCCGAGGTTACAATCCGGCTCCTAGAGTCAGGTGTGTACCCGACCATGCCCGCACATGCATTGAAACAACCGGTTGATGTTTTTTGCTGCTCCTACCCACCTGGAAGTGATACTGAAGTATATGTATTCACATTTTTGGTGGCGCTTTGAGTGGTATTAGTATTTCCGCCGGTTTGTACGCTGGGGCCACCGCTAACTCCTCCGCCCCCGCCTCCTCCTAGAATTGAAAGTAAGGAGCGTAATACTGATATGAGTGAGCTGAGAATGCTGGTTAATGATGCGGCACGACCATCTGCGTCCATCCTATTTATTGGATTATCCTCAGCATAGCTGTAACTATTCAAAGACTGTGGATCGGCAAGATTTTGAGCCCTGGGGTCTCCTAAGAACACCGGGTCCTGCGTAATGAACTGCCCCTGCGCGGCATTATAGTACCTCGCATTCAAGTAGCTTAGATTAGTTTGATCAGTGAACTGTCCAATATACCCCCGTCCAGCGACGGTCTGTCCGGTATTCGTGGACGCAATCACGCTCCCATACGGCGCGTAGTCGAACCACTGCGCGACGTTCATGGTGGCGTCGGAGGTGACGTTGGTAGAGCCAAGATTATCAGTGTGGTTGTAGCGGATGATCGGTGTGCTGGTAGCGGTGCCATTGACGAGCGGTTGGTCGATCGTGGCGAGGAGGCTGGAGCCTGTGTAGACGTAGTCGGTACTGGTCGCTATCGCTCCGGTGGTGACGACCGAGTAGAACTTATTCGGATACACGGTCGTGGTGTTGCCAGTCATCTGCGAGACACGCTCACCGAAGGGACCGTATGCGTAGGTGATCGTAGTCGTCGCGTTGCCGGTCCAGATCGCGGATTGCGTGAGGCGGTTTTGGTAGTCGTAGGTGTAGGAGGTGGTGGTGCCGACTTGGATGACGTTGCCGTTGTTGTCGTATGCGTAGGTGGTGGTGGCGGTCGTGCCTGGATTCGATGCGAGGGCGGCGATGGAGAAGTAATTGACAGCCCAATCTGCCGTGGCACCTTTGCTCCAACTCAATCCTGTCGGTCCGAAGACGGGGCCGCCCGAGTCGGCATAGTAAAGGTCCCCGGATTGCTGCTGACGTATCGTCGTGCCCGCTCCCGCCGTGGCAGCGCCAGCGGTCGAGGGTACGCCGGCAGGGATAGCCCAGGCGTTGTAGCTTGCGGTCGTGGTCGCCTGAAGGAGCGAGACCAGGCCACTACTGCTCAGAGGATTGCCCGACCCCGAGGCATCCGGCATGCCGCTTTGCTTCACGCCGGTGTAGGTGGCGGCTGCGGCATAGGGGATACACGATGCGCTCGCGGAGACGACGATGTTGTGCGTACTCGTCGCGGGAGCGAAGCCGTAGTAGGTCTTCAGTGCGAGACCGTTCGAGTCCTCTGCGTAGTAGCCGAGATCGGTAAGGCTCGTGCCGTTGTTGGTGACACCTGTCACTTTGTCGCTCGTACACGAGGGACTCGTCGTCGCTTCTTCGACGGATACGATGATAAGACCGTTGGTATTGCTGTTGGTGGTGTATGAGAATGTGAGGGAGGACGCGGGAGTGCCGTTGCCTCCCATGCCGCTGTTGTCGTAGGCAATCGTGGGAGACGACGCACCGGTCGTCAGCGCTATTTGAGTGACGGCATCAGGATTGGCAAAGTTTGAGCCGGTATTTCCCTGATATGAATATGAACCCAGTGGGCCACTCGTAATGTTGCCGAGCGCATCGTAGGTGAAGGTTTGTGAGTATGAATTTAAATTCGAAAGAGTCGTGGATGCAGTGAGAAGACGATTGAGAGTGTCGTATGTGTAGGAGACCTTCTGACCTAATGCCGTGTAGGAATTATCAGTACGCGTGAGGATGTTGCCGTCGGCGTCGTAGGTGTAATTCAAATCCTGGAGCTTTGAAGAGGTTGTTCAAGCTGAACCGCCCGTTACCGTAAAGGTCCCATTGGAAAGGAACGTGCAGATGGTATTCGCTCCGGATGTAGTTGTACTTCCTCCGCAGGTATAGCCGGACGCTAAGGTGGTTTGATAGCTGATGATGACAACTCCAGAGCCTCCATTACCTCCTGCCGCATCGCCTCCCCAGTTTCCACCACCGCCGCCGCCAAGTCCGTCTGTTCCTGGATACCCATCTCCACTATTCACCGAATTACCTCCTCCGCCTGAGCCACCGAGCCCGTATGTAAGTTGTCTCCTTCGGAGCCACCGCCACCTCCGCCATATGTAACAGGGCTTCCAGTGATGCTGTTTGCGATGCCGTTGCCGCCATTTCCTCCGTGATATGCGTTTAAGGGACCATCTTGACCATTTGCGCCTGCGCCGCCGCCGCCAGCCGCGCCGTAGTTTGTGTTTCCTGCTCGGTTACCACCATTTCCGCCCTGACTTCCCGTTCCTCCGGTTGATGAGCCGCCGGTGTTTTGGCCCGCACCGCCTCCGGAGCCGCCGTTTTGTCCTGCATGTGTTCCTGTATTATTGTCATAAGAACCGCCACCGCCTCCACCCGTTGCTGTTATGGCACCAGCGTCAAAAGATGAATCACTCCCATTACCCCCATGAAGACCTGTTGCACCAGTCCCGCCAGCACCGACAACGACGGAGTACGAACCGACAGTTACGGCATATGAACTGTTGTATTGATATCCACCTGCACCACCCCCTCCTCCGCCGTTTGATCCGCCTGCGCCGCCGCCTCCGACGACGAGGATGCTGACGGGAGATGTTGTTGCGGCAAGCGTGGTGGGAGCGGCTCCAAGCGTGAGGATACGCGTCAGCCGGTATAGTGCTGACGAATCATATGAGTACGTCGTCGAAGCGCCGGAACCTAAGATCACCTGACCGACCTGATTGATCGGTGAATAATTGAACATCGAGGCAATGAGCGAGGTCGAGCTTGCGATCGTTCTATTTACAGCACTCACGAGTCCGGCGGTGTTGTAGGTGTATGCTAGCTGAGTGTTGTTTGCATAATTCGTCACATTCGTGACGTTGCCTTGCCGGTCGTAGCTATATCGGAGACCGTAGCCTGTTCCACCAATGGTCGTCGTAGCTCCTACCGTATGACCGAGCACGTCGTATATGTTGGTATCGAGAGCGGCGGTGCTTGATGCACTACACAGAAGTCCGATGCCGTTGGTGCATGAATCATAGGTATTGGTGATCTGGGTCCCGTGGCCGACCCAAGATTCCGTGAGTGGGCGATTCAAGGCGTCGTATGCGTGAACGATATTTTGACCCTTTGGATCAGTACTGGAAGCAAGGTTCCCCGCGTCGTCGTAACTGTACAACCATGTGCCAAAAGTAGCGTCGCCGCTCGCGTGAAGGTCCTGCCCAGTGAGGCGATTCCCAAGACCATCATATGTGAAATTGCGGACGTTACTTAAAGCATCAGTGATGTTGGTTAGATTATTTGCCGCATCGTACGTGTAGGTGGTAGTGGCGTTTGAAGCTGTCCCATGCTCAACGACTTGTGAGAGATTATTATATGCATCAAGTACTGAATCTTTGATTTCACCATTCGGGTCGGTTGTCGTTGTCGTCCAAGCTCTGTACGTGTTGGTCGTGGTCCCGACGGCATTGGCCGTCGTTATGGTGCGTCCGAGAGGGTCGTACGTGTACCTAGTTAGTAGGGCATCGGCAGGACTCACACGTGAAAAGAGGGAGCCCGAAACCGTAAACGTTCCGCTCGAAGCGAACGTACAGACCGTACTAGCTCCATTGGTTGTCGTACTTCCTCCACAGGTATAGCTGGACACTAACTCCGTAGGATATCTGATAATTACAACCCCCGAGCCGCCGCTGCCGCCGTGGTGCGTGCCGCCGCCCCAATCTCCACCACCACCTCCGCCAATGTCCGTTAGTGCCTTGACTTCCGTCATGTGAGCCGTCAATCGCCCCGTCTCCTCCACCGCCGAGACCGCCTATTCCATTAGTTCCAGTTCCTTTAGGGCCACCCCCGCCGCCGCCGTAATAAATTGCTATTCCCGTGATTGAACTTAAATACCCCATCTCCTCCTTTTCCTCCGTAATTGTTTCCAGAACTCTTGGCCCACGGCACCCGCTCCGCCACCGCCGGCTGAATTTGAAAAACCTGATCCTCCATTATATTCTCCCCCATTGTTCCCTTGTCCCGCGGTCCCTGTTCCATAGTGTGTACCTGTTGCGGGGAGAGGGATTTTCTGACCCGCCCCTCCGCCGCTGCCTCCGTTTCCTCCATATTGGTCATTCAACTTCCGCCGCCACCGCCGCCATACGCAGTAATGGAATCAAAAGTCGTATTGCCACCGTTTGCTCCTACCTGTGGGTCAGATTGTGTGCTGGTGCCACCGGCGCCAATTACAACATTATAAGAACCTGCCGCAATAGAATATGAGTCCTTTTCAAGAACACCGCCAGCACCGCCACCGCCACCGCCATCCTCCCCACCTTGACCGCCCCCTCCAACGAGAAGAAAGTCGAGAGTCAGTGGAGTTTGTTGAGGTTGAAGTATTCACAATGAAGTACGGCAGGCTTTGCGAGGCAAGTTCCCCAACAGTGTTATATGTCAAATTAGTTACGCTTGATGTTCCGCTGGTTTCCGTGGATTTTTGCTCCTCGATCAGTCGATCGAGCCCGTCGTAAATATCGTATGTATACGTCGAGGTCGCATTGTTAAGAAAATCTGTCTTAAGAATATACGGGGGCGCAATCGAAGGATTATCGCTGAATTGATATGTGGTGCTTGTGGCGAGTATTGACGGATTAGCAAGATTTGACTGGTCGCCCTCAATGGGTCTACCGATGCCGTCGTATATGTTATTTACAATGCCGCGGTTGGGATTCGTGACCTTCTTGAATTTTCCATTTGAGTATTCATACGTGTACGTCGTGGATTGCGACAACGCATTCGTGGTCGTTGCGGGATAGAGATTCAAGGAGTCATAGTTAAACGTGGTCGCACTCCCATTACGATCAGTCGAGGTGGCTACGAGCCCGAACAAATTGTAAGTCTTGGTAGAAGACGCGTATGTTGTACCGGTGATCCAATCTTTTTCTTCGGTCTGATTTCCGGCGCCGATCTGGCCGAGAGGGAGAGAATCGTAGAAGAGGAGGGTATCGGTTGTCGTGGCCCCGCTGTTATCGAGTGCCGTTTTCTCAATAGGCAGACTCAGATTCACCGAGCTACTGGCGGTGTATGTGATGCTGGTGGTACGAGAGTCGCCTGAGATGTCGGTGAACGTGCCGTCCGAATTTCCGGTCACTGCTCCATAGTTTTTGACTTGGATAAGGTCATCCGTCGTACTGGAATATACATAGTCCGTAGCTTTATCCTGATGCGACCCACTGCTTGCATAGTCTTGCTCAAGCTGACGGGTGAGACCTGCAAACTGACTATTCCCGTGCCCGACAGCACTCCACTGGAAGAATGTCTTCTGTACTAAACTGCCTGAAGGAGTAAGAACGTCTGTGCGGAACGGATGGTTGAGCTGGCGTATCCATCGATCTGATCACCAAGGGATGTGGATGTCGCCCCCTGACTGTAATACGTAACCGTCATTCCATCGGAATTCGTATTGGTGGTCGAGGCAAATCCTGCGAACTTCCGGTCGTATACGTTGGATGGCAGATATTGGAGCCCTCCAGCGTATGAGTAATCGTTTTCTGCACTTGTGCCAATACCGGGATTATTCATAAGCTTTGTGACGACGAGGAGGCTGTATGGGAGTTGCGGATTCGCTTTCGATTGGGTCGTATAGCCGTACGTGGCGCTCGTGCTGCCGCCTTTCGGATAGGTTATGGTCGATAAAACATCCTGATACTGCTGCCCATTCCCCAGATAGTTTGCCAGTTGGGCATACGTAACCGTCGATCCACTCGTGTTGGAAATGACATACGGGAGCGTATACCCGGTGCTCGTTGCCCACCCATTGCCCGTATTGAGATACACGAATTGAGACGTGGCGACCTCGGGAAGTGGCTTATCCCGTTGACTAGGTCGCTCTAGATGTAGTGTTGTGAGGTCGGCCGCGTGAGGTCGCCAGGACATCCCGATGGCTAGGGCGCGCTCGCTTTCCGAATTCCAGAAGGCATTTTCTGACGAAGCGAGCTGCGTTGCGTTCTTGTTCAAACGACGCTGGCCGGACGGTTTCATCTGCCCTGGCTGCAGCGGACGCCGCGCGGCGGTGCTGAAAAGCCGACCGCGTTTGTACGAGTGCCTTGATTGTGGTCGACAAACCTCGATCACGGCGGGCACGGCGATGCATCGCTCCAAGCTGCCGCTGACGGCATGGTTTTGGGCCGCGCATCTCATGGCGGCGCATTCCAACGGTATGTCGGCGCGACAATTGGAGGACCAACTCGGCGTCACCTACAAGACCGCCTGGCTGCTGACGCAGAAGTTGCGACGATCGATGGTCGATCCGGATCGCGAACCACTGGAGGGGGTCGTCGAAGTCGATCAAGCGGAAATTCCCTTCCGTGAGGGCGACGCGTTCTTCGAACCCGGCAATGCCGGCAAAATCCTCGTCATCGGGGCCGTCGAGGTCATCGATCGCGGCGTCAATCACGCTAGGCCGCGACGCAAGCACGCCAAATACCTCGATACACGTTCTGGCCGCATCCGCCTTGCCATGATCGCCAACAATTCCGCCAGGTCGATCGAAGCTTTCGTAAAGGCCAACGTGAAGCGCGGAACCACGCTGATTACCGATGGCCACGCGTCCTATCCGGGATTGACCGGCTATCGGCACGATCCACGCATCGTCGGCAAGATGGCGGGCCACATTGTCTTGCCGTGGATCCATCGCGCTTTCTCGTTGATGAAACGATGGAGCCTCGGCACATATCACGGCCTACGCCGCAAGCACGTCGACACGTATCTCAATGAATTCGTTTTTCGCTACAATCGCCGCTTCCACCGGCATGTTTCATTTGAAGCCCTGCTTGGGCTCGCCGCACATTACGAGCCGGCGAGCTATTGGGATATCGTCAAACGAGACAATCCTCGCAAGCGTGCTGAAACGCTCAGGCGTGCGCCGCGCCGCAGCAAGACCGCCACCCGAATGCGCCAGGACGGCGCGCCGCCCGCACAGGGCGTCAGACGAGATCAACCCATCAAACCGGCATAGCCACTATATATATAGACGAGCCTGAGTCAACGGGATAAGCCACCTCGGGAAGTCCTGCTGAAGCCGAAACTCTGTACGAGCGGACAAAATCCGGAAGTCCATCTCCGTTTATATCTACAAAACGCATTCCTCGGTCGTAACAATTGCCGCCCGATATATAAACGGTGCTTGTAGATAAGGTCCAGCGCGGGTCTGGAGTGGAATTCCATGCCGTTCCTGTATTTAGATGAGTATAGGTACTCGTACCATCGGTGAATACCCAGTCGGCGAGACCATCGCCATTGACATCGAATAACTGCGAGGCGGTACAGTCCGATGAGCCGGTCGGCACATTTTTTACGGGAATGAATGGCGTCGTTGTTGCAGAATTCCATGCTGACCCATTGCCGAAATACGCACCATTCAACGACGATTTGTCCGGTCGATGATGCGAGCGCTATTACATAGTCCGGGAGGCCGTCACCATTCACGTCACCAAAAAAGCCAGTCGTGTAGGTAGGCGGGCAATAGAACAAAAGTCGGGATAACTCCGGTCCATGTGGTAGTAGCGGTCCATCCGGTCGAAGTGGCATAGGTATTGATATAGAGTTTATTAACAGTGTGCGTGTTGTCGTAGAATATGAACTTTGAACTATATCCGCTTTCCCATCAGCGTTCACATCTACGAACCGCGTACCTGTTTCATTTAAAGCACCGTTGCCTGTGGTACCAGAGGACCAACAGAGATTATTGACCTGTGGCGGTGTAAAGGTGGTGCTCGTCGCGCCGTCTGGGTATATGTACCCGTTCTCGGGTCCTGAGCCTGAAACACATTCAATATTGGTAGAATCGTTTTGACCATCGCCGTTCACGTCGGCTGCCAGATATGGGTCACCATTGACGATACCTGAGCCTGTTGTTGTCGCAAAGGATGTCGATGAACTTACATAGCTAAATGTCATCGCAGGCAGCGATGTCTGGACATTATTGTCGTCATATCCATTTTCTTGGATCGACGAGAGGAGGGATCGATTGCCATTATTCCCTGTTGTGTACGAGAGATTATATTGACGAACCGTGCTGGCATTCACCGCAGCGGTTATCTGCGATATACGGTAGTTGGTATCCTCTTCGAAACCACCTTTGAAACTCACCACCTTATCCGGTCGCGTCGAAGTCGCAAAGGTGATGGTCATCGGACCGTCGGTCGAACCATTGCCGGTATATATGATCTGGTACGGGTATATCTGATTGCCATCTTTGTTGTACACATAACGCACATAGTTTCCATTCGTATCGGTAACTTTCTCAAGCATCCATTTGTACACATTGCTCGGACTCGTCGTGGCACTCTGCTGGCTTTGGGTGGTTGTTCCAAAAAGGTATTGCGTCCATTTTTGTCATACATTATCCATGAATTGGTTGAGCTCGCATACGTATATGTACCGAAACGAGCCGTCATCAATGCGGGCAGATAGTTGATCGGAGTTACCGTTGATACGTGACGCGCCACCGTAAACGTCCCGCTCGAAGTGTAAGTACAAACCGTATTTGTTCCTGTGGTTGTCGTCGTTCCTCCGCAAGTGTTGCTGGACGCTGATGCGGTGGGATAGCTGATGATGACAACACCGGAGCCTCCATTGCCACCGGTTGGACGCATGTTCCAACTTCGCCCACCGCCACCGCCGCCTGTATTTGCCGTCCCTGCGCTGGTCGGATATGTACCATTCACGCCACCTTTTCCTCCTCCTCCCGCACCACCTGCCCCTAATACGTATCGTGTGTTAAATCCTGCACCACCTCCGCCGCCACCGCACGTGATCAGTGAACCTGTGATGGCCGATACGATTGACACCAATCACCGCCATTGCCACCGTTCGGTTCCCGATTCGCAGAATGAATACCGTTAGCACCAGCTCCGCCACCACCTCCGCCACCACGCTCGTAACTGTTGCATCATATAATTCCTCCGTTTGTCCACCTGCCAGTATCCGTGTCCCGCCGTGTTTGCCCTGCACCGCCACCGCCTGCCGCCATTTCTGCCGTTGTCGGCAGCCAAGTATGCGCCTCCACCACCTCCTCCTATAGCAGTAATATCGTCCTGAATTGAAATGACTGAGTGTGACCTCCATTGATCTAGCCGCCTGCAGGTCAGATGCGCCACCTGCACCACCGCCAACGACAGAATGCGTAGCCTGCAGACATTGTAGAGTGCAGAGGTTGTAGACACCACCTCCTCCACCGCCACCGCCGACCGCCTTTCAATACCTCCGCCTCCTCCGCCGCCGACGACGAGGACGCTCACGGTAGATGTGGTTGCAGTGCAGCAACGCGGTACCCGTGGCAACTGCAAGTTCTCCATCAAGCGACGACGTAAAATATGCATTCGAACCATACATATCCTGCGACCCTGTCTTATTGAGTCTCTCGATGTATGGAATGGACAAGGACCATCCATACCCAACGATGCTGTCTTGATCGGTGTTTCTGCTATTGTAAATAAGAGAGAGGTCCGGCTGCATTCCATTACGCCCCGGAGGAATATCGAGCTGGATTTTTTGAGTAAGAGCGCCGGTCGCTCCGTCAACCTGCGGCGTTGCAGATTGGTATGAAAAGACATTCTGACCTGTGGCGGTCGGAGAAGGAGTACTGGGAGCGGAAGGGGGCGAAGGCAAAGAAGGTGGTGGTGTCGATGGAGATTGTGAAGAATCGGAAGTGGGATGCGATGAAGGATTATCCGAAGCTGGTGCGGTATTGCCATCTAAACTAAAAGAAGGAGCATCCGCCGCGGGAGCGGTCGGTGACGTAGCTTGCGCGCCACTACTGCTGGAAGCATCTCCAATACTTGAGCCTGAACTATCACTACTTGATGCTGCGGCAAACACAGCTGTCACCGGCGCGAGATTGATAGCAAGAATAAAAATAACTGAAACAACTTTGAGAGTATCTTTGTGTCGCCGAGAAAATATATTTACTTGCATGACCCCATCAAGAGTATGCTTCAAGGTTACCACACAATCGGAAATCGCTTGAGGGAGTTATCCCCTTTTGGAAAATGACACTTATCAACAATAATCAACGATAATCTTGTCCAATACCTCCGGGGTGCTAGACTGTAAGCATGCGAGGGCTCAAGTAACCGAATACGTAGCGCGTATTCGATTTTAGCCGGATTAGCAACGGTTGCCGTTATGGGCACGGCGACGATCATTGCGGCACAAACGGTAACATCCGACGCGACGAGCGCGCCCGCTTCGATCTCTTTCGACAAACGATAATCAAACAACGGCGACCAGTTCAGATTCGGCCACGCCAACCTTGACTATCGCAACAGATACAATTGCAAATGAAACTGCGAACGCGTTCAATACCGCCATAAGCACATCTTCTGATGCAGCCACAACGTCCCCGTCCATTGCGACAAGCTCGCCACCGAAATCACTTACATGCACGATGGCCTACACCTCTGATCTGTACGACACCGTTACTGGGCATGCGGCGGCCGGAGCCACAGTGATCGGGACGCAATCATGGACTGACTGCAATGACGGACATGGCAATACATATGAATTTAAACTCACGCCCGAAGAGTATGCGGCACTCGCCACGCCCAATGCACCAATGCCGCGGAAATCTACAGCGGAGTCGTATCATCCTGTCCCGTCTAATTCTGATCTTGCGGTTACAGATTCTACGGCAACGACTACCGACGTAACGACTACAGTGACAACTCCCAACGATGCACCTACGACTGACCTAACTTCAGCAACAACCACTGCTGAAAATCCGCCTTCAGTTGAAGAGACGTCCACAACGACCCCTGTGCTACCTGCCGACACTGACACAATGACATCGAGTACAACGCCTGACTCAAATTCCTCTTCTAATGAGAGTACTGCAACGGTCTCCGGGACAACAACGGAGCAATAGAGGGACTTGGAAGCTCAGAGCTCACGAGCCATGTCGGGAGCAATTTTGCCAGGATGCAAATCTTTGCTTGGCCGCGCCGAGCCAAAACATCGGTGCCTCACCCAGTGAGCACCAATCTGCTTTGCTTGAACTCTTCCGCGCTCACAGCTTGTTGCCAACAAGCAACAGTCCTGCCGATTTTTGCTTTCAGGCGCATGAGTGCCACCTCATTACCAATAATTCGACACGCAATTTTAAGAAACCGTCAGCCTCGCAATTATCAGGGGGGCCAAGAAAATGCGCAAATCCACCACGTTCGTCGCGGGATTATGCGCGATCGCTGTCGCGCTGTCTTATAGCGCCGAATCATTAGCTCAATCTGGTATTGCTTCCGTGCATGCCGGTGGTCGGACTGCAAGCGGCGAACATGCTGGCTCACAGGGGTTGACCGCTGCACACCGGTCGTTGCCGTTCGGGACGAAGGTGCGAGTGACCAACCACAAGACCGGCCGTTCAGTCGTGGTGCGGATCAACGACCGTGGTCCCTTCGTCCGTGGCCGAGTGATTGATGTGACGCCTGCGGCGGCGCGAGAGCTCGGCTTCTCCGGGGTCACGCAAGTCAGCCTCGAAGTGGTCGTGCAAGACTGATCTAACTCGCACCAATTCGAACCGTATCCCCTGCTACTCGCAAAATTCGTCGTCCGGGTCGACGCCGAGATGGTTCGGCGAACCTTGAGCGTCGCCTGGCATCGATGCGTCGGCGAGTTTCGCTTGCCATGTCGAGTGATTAGGCCAATAATCCTTATTCCCAGCGCCCGATTACGCCTGCCTCGTTTTTTGAAATCCCGGGGTTTGAATCCCTCCCGACGCACACGAGACGTTGAAGGCATCAATTCCGCTCGGTGCCTTTTCGTCTTTTATTTCCTCGCTATTTTGTAAGCGGTCCTCTGATCACATGGCTTTGACGGCTTGATTTTTTTTGCTGGGACCGCGGCGCAACTCGGCTTGTCACGCCGCGAGTTTGGTGGAGCGCTCGGCGCCCCAGGCCCAGGGCATGAGCTCGTCGAGACGCGCGGCGGGCCAGAGATTGACGAGCCTGGTAAGGACGTCGGTGAAGTAGGCTTGCGGATCGACACCGTGCAATTTGCAGGTTTCGATGAGCGAAGCAATGCAGGCCCAGTTCTCCGCCCCCTGATCGTGGCCGGCAAAGAGCGCGTTCTTGCGATTGAGCACAATGGGGCGGATGCTTCTTTCTACGACGTTCGTGTCGAGTTCGATGCGTCCGTCATCGAGGAAACGAGTAAGTCCGTCCCAATGGTGCAAGGCGTAGCGAATGGCTTCGGCGATTACGGACTTGGCCGAAACACGAGCGAGCTGTTGTTCGAACCACTTTTTGAGCGCCAGCACGAGAGGCTTACTCTTTTCCTGGCGCGTTGCCCGTCGCGCGCAGGAGCTGTGCCCCCGGATCGTCTTCTCGATCGCATAGAGCGCCGCGATGCGCTCGAGAGCTTCGCTGGCGATCGGAGCGGAGCCGTCCTTGGCGATATCGAAGAACCGGCGTCGCAGGTGGGCCCAGCAGAAAGCCAGCGTGATCGCCTCGCCGCCCGCTGCGTCGGCAATGCTCTTGTAGGCGGCATATCCGTCGCACTGCACGATGCCGCGATAGTGCTCGAGCAGCTTCAGGGCGTGGACCGCGCCGCGACCCGGAGCGTAGCTGTAGGTGACGGCAGGCGGGTCGGTGCCGCTCCAGGGCCGGTCGTCACGAGCGATGGCCCAGAAATATCCTTTCTTGGTGCGGCCGCGGCCAGGATCGAGCACCGGCGCCACGGTCTCATCGACCGCGATCTTACCCGAGGCCAGAATGAGTTCGCGGAGCCGAATATAGAGCGGCTTGAGCTCGGCTGCCGCATAGCCCACCCAGAACGCCAAGACCGCGCGCTTGATGTCGAGGCCTTGGGCGAGGAGCATCTGGGCTTGCCGATAGAGCGGTAAATGCCAGGCGTATTTGGCAACCAGGACATAGGCGACCATCGCCTCGGTCGGCAGCCCGCCCTTAACCAGCCGTTCCGGCGCCGGCGCCTGAACCACCGCCTCCTCGCAAGCCCGGCAAGCATATTTGGGACGGTGCGTCACGATCACCCGGAACTGCGCCGGGATCACGTCGAGCCGCTGCGACGTCTCCTCGCCGATCACGTGCATCGGCGCCCTGCAGCAGGGGCAGTTGGTGTCTCCGGGCTCGATCGTCACATCCACGCGCGGCAGATGTGCAGGAAGCGCGCCGCGATTGGCACGGCGCTTTTCGCCGCGCCCCCGTGCGGCCACTGGGTCCTTCTTGTCGTCGTCGGCCTCATTGCCGGCAATGGCTTGCTCGATATCCTCGAGCGCCAGAAGCAGCTGCTCGGGATCGAGCTTCTCCGATCGCCGGCCGAATTGCGCACGCTGCAATTGGCGCAGGAGATGCCGCAGGCGATCAATCTGCGAAAGCGCATGATCGCGCTCTGCGATCGCGGCGTCCCGCTCCGCACGCGCCGTCGCGACCAGCGCATGCAGCGCTTCGATATCCGTAGGCAGCTGAGGTGCGATCTCGCTCACGCGCGACACAAAAAATCAGATTCGCACCTCGTTGTGACTCGCAACGAGCGGCCTGATTCAATACGTCGCAGCGCTCACGATGTTGCTATCGGCCGCGCAACGTCGCGTGCGTGCAGCCGCGACCAGTCCATCCCGTCCACGAGGGCGGCGAGCTGCGATGCGGTCAGTCGCATCACGCCATCGCTGATCGGCGGCCACCTGAATGCGCCATTCTCGAGCCGCTTCCAAACCAGCACCAGCCCGGACCCGTCCCAGACCAGAATTTTCAATCGGTCCGCGCGTTTCGAGCGGAAAACAAAAATCGTTCCCGCAAACGGATCATGTCCAAGCGCCTCGCGTACCAGGGCAACAAGGCCATCGGCACCTTTGCGGAAGTCTACGGGCTTCGTCGCCACCAGCACCCGCATCCCCGCCGCAACCGCGATCATCTCGCCGCCTTCACGGCCCGCAGCACATCCCGCAGCCAGCCGAGATCAACCCCTCTTTGCGCGCGAACCATAGCCCCCGCAATCTCGATCACGATCGACTCTGGCCCGTTCGCAGCCGCATCCGCCCCCCAACCTCGCGGATCGTCGTCACGACCGGCACGAACATGGGAGCTTCCTCGGCCGGCAGGGTCAGGCGACCAGCCCGCGCAGCCTTACGCCAGGCAAACAGATGCTGCGGCGTGATGTCATGCCGACGGGCGACTTCCGATACGACCGCTCCCGGTGCGTAGGATTCCGCAACGATCCGACCCTTGTCCGCCGACCGCCACCGGCGCCGGCGCCCAACCCCAACGCGGATATCGACACCACCGCGGCGCTCTGAAGTGTCAACTATATGGTCAACCATATATGCGAACCCCTCTGTCCAAGGTGGTTCGCATCTTGAGGCTCACGTCGCGCGTGACAAGGTGGGAGCGCAGCACCGCTTACGCTATTTTGGCTGCTCCCTCAATTTAAGAATTTTCCGGATCCCACCAACTGCTGCCACTTGTTGCCCACCGGTTGCCCAAAATCCGCAGCCTTCCGCGTTTCTTTGGGTTCAGCATCTCTATCGCTGAACGTAACGTGGACGGAGCAACGTGTGAGTACCGCATGGTCGTCGCGATGGTGGAATGACCCAACAATTCTTTTACCACCGTGAGCGGAACCCCTCGTAGCGTCAGCTGCGTCGCGAACGTGTGCCGGAGGACGTGCCACGTTATTTTGCGGACCTGAGCATTTCTGCAGGTAATGCCCAGGTCTTCGTTCAGTCGGTGGCATGTGAACGGCAAGTGGAACTCTATGCGAAGGTTCGATACGCGGTTCAGATCGAGGGGCTGAGCAAGCGGGCGGCGTCACGATCGTGAAGGATCACGTGGCCGGTTGGCGGCAGCGATCGCAGGAGATGTTCGTGCCGTGGTGCATCCGCCTGGCCATGCCCAGGTGGACTTTGGCGAGGCGATCGGCATCATCGGGGGGGTCGAACGCAAAATTCACTTCTTCGCATTCGATCTGCCGCACTCGGACACCTGCTTCATTGCTGTTCGAGGTCTTCAGCCAGCGTTACGAACGGGGCGCGAATGAATGGCGAAAGCTATCGGCTCGCCCAGAGCAAGCGTCGCTCCAGACGCTCACGACCCGATATGCCGGTCGACGGAACGGCTTCCCCCTGACGCCCAAAACGCCAATTCGTCTGCGTAATACAAGACGCGCATCGCGTCCTTTGTCCGACCTATGGGACGTTCCTACCGGTGCTCGAACCACGGGATACATTTGTGCCGGGCAGGAAGCCGTAGTCTACTCCCCTCTTCCAGGGCGGCGGCATCGCAATCGTGAATTCAAAGGGAATTTGCGGGGCAAAAAATGTGGGGTTGCGCACAAACCATGCCTATCGCTAGTACGCAATTCGACATGTTGAGGAATGGAAATATAGCCAGATACTTTTAATTCTTGCTGTGTTCCAACGACCTTATCGACCGTGTTGATAACTATCGCGCGTTTCTGCTCAAAATTCAAGCCGCTAAAGCCCTCCCGAGCTTTGCTCGCGAATCGCTCGATATCCTCGATGCTCGGCGGTACATCGGCCTGCGCGACCTGGCTTTGATCCTCCGCCTCCGCGATCTGCGCTTCCAAGCCCTTGATCTTATCATTCAGGGGCGTAACGCATTCTCTAAGCTGCTCAATGGTAAACACACCGGCCCCGTATGCCGTGTTATAGCGGCTCGCCTGCTCCTTCAGCTTATCGACCTCCCGTTCGATTGCTGCAATGTCGTCAACGGGACGGAGTAGGAGTAGATTGAAAAGACCCCACCCGGCGCTCCACCTGCTGCCTCATCAATTCCGGTGAGCTCATCAGTTCGACGATCGTTCCCCACACGAGATCATCAGCGATCCTCGCGTTGAGCCCGCGTTCCCTGCACTCGGGCGGCAGTGGGTATCGTAAGACCCTGTCGCTGCATCTGTAATAGAGGTACCTGCCGTTGAGCCGGCCCTTCCCCGCTTCTGGTGCGCCCGCATATGCACCGGATTTTTCCGGCGAGCAAATATGGGTTTTTCTTGTTTCTCTTGCACAGCGCATAGTTGGTCGCGAGCTGCGCCCGCGTCCGCTCGAAGAGGTCCCGCTCAATGATCGCCGGCACCGGAATGATTATCCACTCCTCCTTCGGCGTCAAAATCCGGCTGGTCTTTTTGATCTTGCGGTACGTGCCCGTCTTGACCGGACGTTTCGGGGCAACAGCGTGGGACGAGCCCCAGCGCGCTTCTCCGATGTAGGCTGAATTTCGCAGGAGCGTACTTAGCGTGCTCGTGTTCCATACCCCACGTTCGCTCTGCCGTGGGCGTACTCCTTGCTCCTGAAGTCGGCGCACGACCTGCCGCAACGTGAGCCCTTGGTTTCCAACCCAGTCGAATAGCATCCGGACCACGCGGGCCTCGTTCGGGTCTATTTCCAGGAAGCCGTGCCGATCGCCTTGCCGAGGTACGTAGGCGTAGCCGTAGGGCGGGGCACTGAGCAACACGTGCCCTTCTTTGACCTTGCGCACCTTCCCAAGCCGGAAACGCTCGCGTATCTTTGCCCGCTCATATTCAGCAAACAATCCGCGGACGCCATGCAGAATCTTCTCTTCGCTGTTCTTTGGCGAAGCAACCGTGATGAACATCACCTCAAGCCCCATGTCTCGCAGCTCGTCCATCACGAGCTCCTGGTACGAGTAGCGGCGAGCCAATCGATCTGGGTCGTAGATCAGTACTGCCTGCCACATCTTCTTCTTCGCATCTTCGCGCAACCGATCGAGCGAGTGCCTCGGCGAGAATGTCCCCGCTCCAACCGTCGTCAACGTACTCTTTAACGATGGTGTATCCGCGCTCGCGCGCAAAGTCCCGGAGAGCTCCGAGCTGGACCTCGATCGTCCGCTCTTCTTCTTGCCTTGCGGTGGAGACTCTCGCGTATGTCGCAATCAGGGTTATAGGGTTTGCAAATTGTTCGGTGCCCATAAGCTCATCAAAACATTTTACTCCGGCCCTGCGGCATCCGTCGTGAAGCAAAGAGCCCTCCTTCAGAACCGCGTCGAATAGGATATCGAAAGCGAGGTCCACTTTCTTCTGCATTTCCGGCAGCAGCGGGTCGACCGCCTCATACGTTACCTTGTAGACTTTGCGCTTCTTCTGGTACGTGCTCATCGCACCCTAATGTGCTGCGAGCGGCTCTCCAGCGGCTAGGAGGGAGATTTTGCTGAATTGTGCGGGTCGGTAATCTCTGCCTCCGTGTGGATTAACTCGACGCCAAAATGGCGCCTGTAGAGCTCTCTGAATTCCTCAATAGCTTCACTGGGCATGCCGCATCATGGCCGGAATGTACTGGAGCACGTACAGATGGGATGTTTTGCAAATTGGCGAACTCTCCAAAAAAAGCGACCAACTTTTCTATATCCGCCAGGTCCAATTCGACCCATAGATTGTCTGCCCTCCCATCTGGTTCCAGTTGTACTTTTCCCACATAAGTTTGCTATCAGACCCACTATACTTCGCTAAATCGTGGAGTTTGCTGAAAACCACCTCCGTAATCCATGTCGCCCTATCAAAATCCAGATTTGCAAGCTTGGCTGCATAATTTGCGGCACGGCCAACCCAAACAAGATCATTACCCCCTCTAACTCCGATGCGGGCTGCGCGAATTTCACTGGTATCGATGCCGATAACATGCTTTACCTCGTAGTCATTGGATGGATACTGGGTCTTAAGCCCCGGATTAACGATCGCCTTCAGTACGTGATTGATCTTCAGTGCACGCCGCACCGCAGGGGTTGACTGCGTATCACCTAGAACACCCCCATCACTCGATCCCCGTGATAGGCGGTGATGACTCCACCCTCTGCCCGGATCAATTTCGCCGCGCAGTACAAGTAGGTACGGTACACCTCCGCTGCGAACCGCCATTTTTTTACATCTACCAACGATGTTGAGCCACGAAGGTCAGCATAGAGCACGGTCGCGCGCTCGAAATTACGGCCTGATTATCAAGCGAAACATCCTTCGGTTCCGGTACGACGCGGCCACCCCGTTCGTCCCAGTCGGTCGCAACAATGCGTCTGACCTCGGCTGTTAGTTCGTCTCGCAGTGCCATATCAACGAGCTCCCCACTGGCGGACCTTTCCCCTGATCGCGTCACAAGCCTGGATAATCCGGCTTGCGAGTGGTGCTGGACCTCAACTCGTATTCCTGCTCAGGTAGGCATAAAGGCGCTCGGCAACTGAACGTGTACCGGGATCGAACCGAATTGTTCCGAGGCCAAGAAGGTCCGAAGGTATCTTCAAGTCTCATCCCGCGTTCTTGAACTATGAAGGTCCGCTCCCTGCCGAGAGCGCCCATAAAAAGTCCGAGCTCGAAGATAACATTATCTCGTCGCGCCAAAGTGCGCACGCCACGGGAGGTTACTGTGTCGTCAGGTCCGACGACCAGGACTGCGAAGTCTAATTCGTCCAAGCTGAGTTTTTAGGTCATCTATTGGAAAATGCGATGGTTCAAATATACCGGTCGTCCAAGGCCGCACAATAAATGGATCATGTGCGGAGTTCAGGCCGTGCATGGCGTCGACTATCGGTCAGAAACTACAGTGGAAGAAGCCAATAAAGACGATAGGTGTTGTATTACGATTCTCTTACGAAACGGCCACGTTGACGCAGTCCGATCGGCTAGCTCGGGAGGCCATATATCGCCATGCATCTGGATTTTTTTGAGCGAGTTTGGTGAACTCTGCTTCAGTAATACGAAGCGTAACACTTTGTGTGACGTGCGACAGACCGTGGCCGACCCGAAGTGCATGTGTATCAATAACAGTCATTTCTCCGACGTGTTGTCCGGCTTTCCTGATAGCCATTTCTCGGCCGTTAACCAGTACAGAAAATTCGCCGAGCAGGATTAGAAACAAATCACGATCTGAACTCGCCCTGCGTCGTTATTTTAGTTCCGGCGTCCATTGCTCGAGTTTTCCCGCGTCAGCGATATCTTCCGCAAACTTTCTGCTGCCCCAGACAAAGTGCTGCTGTTGCACAGCATCGGCGAGGACGCGGCGGTCGTGGAATCGAGCGAGCATTGCTAATTTGTCCCCGATGTGACGACTGAGCGAAGGGGACAACCTAGCATCGTACCACAGCAATGGTTCTGTTGAGCAAAGCTGGACCAGAACTCGTCAAGCGCTTTGCGGCGCTGGAACTCGAGAACAGCCAGGCAGCTAAGTTCAGCCTTCCAACAGTCACGACGCAGGAGGGGTCGTCGGCGGCGATCAACCCGCCCGCATGGACAGAGAGATCGACCATTCCTTAGCCGCAGCGTCGAGGAATCAACTCGAAGTGCTGCGTTAGTGATCCACCCATCTCGATACCGCTCGAGCAGGCCGAGTTCCTCCGCCAGTTCCTCGGCGCAGCGCTCATACTCGCCGGCGATCCCGTGCGACAGCTCCGCGTAGCTCGGCCAATCACCGGATTCGTGCGCCGTCTCTTGGCACACTAAGAAGACCTGTAGCTTGTCCCACCATTGACGTGCGGCGATCCCATCGCAAATTCCTTCCCGGCTCGCAATCCCAAGCAGAACGATCCGTCGCTGTTAATGTGCCTTTGAGGGCAAGACCTGGGCAGCAGCCGCTCGCCCCCATTCTCTCGAACCTCCAGTTCTCCCGCGATTTCACGAACCGCCAGATTGCATTGCCGAGTTCTCCGACCGCTGCCCCGGAGCGGGGCAGCGGTCACGACCAACTTCGTGCGACCCGCGCGTCTTGCGGATATCGATGGCTTCACGACCTTCGTTGACGGCGCAATACGACAGGGGTAAGACGCAATCAAAATGGCTGTCACGACCGTTCACGTGATCAGGGAGGAACTGAACGACGTTCTCGGCGAGGACTTCGGCGGGAAACGCATACTTCGATCACGAATATCGAACAAGGGCGACAAACAATCCTCCTGCATCAACTGGTCGCGTTTGCTCGCGCACTTACTCTGGAACCGATTGCGTTGTTGCCGGCGTCGAAAGTAGAGCCGGTTGTGAACGTGCCAGCTGAGATCGCTCATCTCATTCCGCGTCTTAGGTCAACCAATTCACGTGCAAGGAAAAGGAAATAGAATGGCCGTCATAAGACCCCGATATGGATGGATCGAACGTCAGGCGACAGAGCTCATCTCCTCTCATCGCGTGAAAACGCCGCCGGTTCCTATTGATGAAATTGTAAGGAGCGGTGGCGTAGAGATTCGCTACGGAAAGCTCGATGATATTTCAGGCTTGGTCGTTCGCGAGGGCACACGAGCTTTTATCGGAGTAAACAGTGCCCACCCAGTTACAAGACGACGATTTACGCTTGCGCACGAGTTCGGGCATTTTCTTCTGCATCCCGGTAGCACTTGGTATGATAAGGAGTACCGGATCAATCTGCGCTCAGAAAAATCATCGAAGGCTGAAGACATGGAAGAGATTGAAGCCAACTTCTTTGCAGCATCAATTCTGATGCCCCGAACGTTCCTCGCAAGAGACACAGCCGAAAGATATATCGACCTTGAAAATGCTGACGCAGTTAAAGAGTTGGCGCGGCTCTACAACGTTAGTACCCAGGCAATGAACATAAGGCTGTTCAACTTGTTTGGTCGTTAAGCGATCTAAAACCAGGTACTGTTCCGATACCAAAAGGCGAGCACTGTAAAGTTCATGACACGAAACGATGCACGACCTCTGATCTTTATTGGACTGGTTGCAATTGCGTCCGGGCTTGTCGACCGCGTCAACGCAGCCGTGGCCGGCTGGGTCAACTACTTCCGGGTCGGCAATTCCAGTCGGCGCTTTCGCTGAGACCTCGCATGACCAAACGCTGGTCGAACTACACATTCGGTCGCAACTGTCGTCCAGCAGGCTCAGCCGCATCGTAGGTCATCGAAAAAATCGTATCGGTCATCCAGCGGCGGAAGTCGGGATTGTGGCTGAACTGCCGGTACAGCTCCGCATCGTCCTTGAGCACGGCCGTCATGACGCGCTTTACCTTCCTGAACTCATACTTCGGGTGACAACTCAGACAACCGCTTAATTGTCTCAGCGGCATCAGCAAATGGACCCTTTAAGTTCCGGCTTATCCTGAAAATGGTAAGAAACAAACCGTGCCCCATCACGTTCCAGTCGACTGAAGAAGTAGCACGCGTTCTTCGCCGACTGCGGCGGTGGCCCGACCTGTATTAATGGCAGAAGTATCATTGCCTGACCTGTATCTTTCCTTTGTTAAATAGCGCCGCTCAACATCAAGCCACATGCTCATCTTTCACGTCTCTTTGATAAGGGTCTTCGGGAAGTCGTGTGGGTGATTTGATGGGGTGGACATGGCAGAAAGCGCTGTGGATATTGGCTTTCAGGCATTTCGCAGGGTGCTGGAGTTTGGCATCCGGAGTGGATGGCGAATTCATCGAAGCGACAGCGGCGTCTGTCGGATGGATATTCATTCGCAGGCTTTCGGGCGCAAGCAGCGGTACGCGGGGGTGCTGTGGGCTGGCGCAGAAGGGCTGGTACGACCGGCGCTTGCGGCAGGTTCGCGACCTGCCGAGTGCGGGGTTTCGGGTTGTCCTGGAACTGGAGGTGCGGCGCGTCGACTGCCGTCGTTGTGGCAGCGTGAAACGCGAGCGCCTGGATTTTCTGGCGGACAACGCGCATTTCACCAAGCGCTTTGCGTACTATGTCGGCCGCCGCTGCCAGCAGGCATCGATCCGCGATGTCGCCCGCGACCTCAAGCTTGACTGGGACACGGTCAAGACGCTGGAGCAACAATACATGCGGGCCCAGCTCAGACGTGCCGGCACGCCCGCCCCGCAAGCGATCGGCATCGACGAGATCGCGGTCCGCAAAGGCCACAGCTACCGCATCGTGGTCAGCGACCTCGTTCGCAAGCGGCCGATCTGGTTCGGCGGCACGGATCGCTCCGAGGCCAGCATGGCGGCGTTCTATAACTGGCTGGGGCGCAAGAAGAGCCGCAAAATCAGGCTCGCCGTGATGGACATGTGGAGGCCGTTCCGCACCGTTGCGCAAGCGCGAGTACCGCAAGCGGCGATCCTGTTCGACAAGTTCCACGTCATGCGCCACCTGGGCGAGGCGCTCGATGCCGTGCGCAAGAGCGAATATGCCCGGCTCTCCGGCAAGGACCGCCGTTACATCAAGGGCCAGAAGTACACGCTGCTCTCGCGCCGGGAGAACCTGACGCTCGAAGGCCGCCAGGCCCTGAAGACGCTGCTGCGCGCCAACAAACGATTGAACACCGCCTACCTGCTCAAGGAGTCCTTCGGACAGTTGTGGGGCTACCAACACGAGGGCTTCGCGCGGCGCTTCTTCGAGAACTGGCGCGCGGCGCTCAAATGGCAGCGCTTGCAGCCCTACGAGAAGTTCGCCGACATGATCGACCGCCACTGGGATGGCATCGCCGCCTACTGCAAACCGGAAAACAAGGTCTCGCTCGGCTTCGTCGAAGGACTCAACAACAAAATCCGCGTCTTCCAGCGACGCGCCTACGGCCTGCGCGACCAAGAATATCTTCGCCTCAAGGTTCTCACCTGCATGCTGCCGCCGCTCTGACCGACGTTCTGCCGCTATGATCCCGCAAAATCACCCACTCAAATCCCTGAAGACCCTTTGATAAATTCGCTGTGGCTCCCCATTAGGATCGCTATCTCATTTTCGAAAAGTCCGCGCCGGGGTTGGCAACGACGGCATTGGATCAACTGTGTCTCAGCCCACAGGTCTGCAAATGCATCGCGAAGGTTCTCAACCTCTGAGAGGAGCGCCTCGTTTCAGTACCCTAGCTTCATGTTCGCCGACGATGCCACCGTGCCCACCCCAGTCATTGCGCATCTTGTTTGTTCTCGCGAGTACTCCGGCAATTTTTTTGGATCCCAAGAGCTTGGGGCAAAGATAGAGACGGATCGGAAAACAGGCTCAAGCATAGCGCCCTTGCATCGTGGTTTCTGGAGCGAGGTGCAACGGGTTTATGAAAACTGTATTTGGACGTCTTTGCCAAGCTCTTTGAGGATTGCCTGGAATGGCGTCTTGAAACCGAGGCATTTTCTCGGCGTGAGATTGGCGGTGAGGATGATATCCTGGATTTCTTCGTCGGACACTTTGTCAATGTCGATCTGACGCGGCAGCCAGCGTCGTAATCGGCCGTTGGCGTTTTCAACTCCGCCCTTCTGCCACGACGCGTAGGCGTCACAGAACCAAGTGGTCATGGCGCACATGGTCTTAAGGAGACGTGCTGGGCGAAGGCGGTATCATTGTCAAGAGTAATGGACTTGCGCAGCGTGGGTTCGATGCGGGCGAACACCGCCAGCATGACCGAAATGGTTTCGGCGGCGGTTTTTCCGACGAGCCTCGCTGCGAGCGTGACGCGGGATTTGCGCTCATAGAGAACGAGCACGGGCCGTGTGCGCTTGCAGATGATGAGGTCGCCCTCCCAATGACCAGCCTCGGTTCTGGCGTCGATATTTTCCGGCCGTTCATGGATGGAGACGCGATCCTTTATGGTATCTCGCGAAGGCCTCGATCGACGCGGGCGGCGGCGTTTGTGACGTCGGGTGAGATAACGCCACAGCTGCTCGGCCTTTTGGGCGGCGCGGTAGATGAAGGCGTAGATCGTCTCGCAGCCCACGGCCCGCAGACGGCGTTCGTTTCCGGCTTTCAGCCAGCCTGCAATTTGCTCGGGCGTCCACCCTTCGGCGAGGCGGTCGAGACGAAGCTGCGCAAGGCTCGATCTTTCTCGATCAACGCTTCACGCCGCCTGCGCAATTGATAAGCTCCGGCGGCGTGAAGCGGCGAGTAGCGCCCGCTGGGCAGCCGATTGCGCGACAGTTCGCGCGAGATCGTCGACTTCGGACGGCGGAGCGCCCGAGCGATGGCGCCGATCGAATGGCCCAGGACCTTCAACAAACCAATCTGTTCTCTTTCGTCATCTGACAAATGTGAATAACCGCGCATGGCAACACTCCCTGAGGTCTCGATCCTGCCGATACCAAATCGGCGGGGGTGTTGCACCTCGCGTCAGAAATCAGGCATCCTCGGCACCCTTTCCATCTTCAGAAAGAAGTCCCCGCGTCTGCTTACCGAAATACTCTACAGTTGTTTTACACGTGCCGAAGGTCGCCCTTTCAAAGCTCAACTTCTGACTGTGCATGCCCTCTGAAAGCTTCCGCTTGTGTTTCTCAAAGATCGCCGAATTGGAATTAAAGGCACTTAGCAAGATGACGCTGACAAACTCCGCTGTCGCCTCAAAAAAATGCAGTAAATGGCCTTGTTTATTGCACCTTGCGATGAAGAACGAGATGAAAGAGAAGGACTACTCGGAGTGCCAATTATCGAAGCCTCGAATGATTATGTAAACGCCCCCAACAGCAGCAAACAATGCTTTTGTTCCGCCACCAGCCATCCCATGGTATAATTCATTGGCCGCATATGTGGCCGCAACAATGCCGAATATCACCTCGAAGGCGGCATAGACTTGTCGTTTGGCGGTCCGCAGAGCATAGAGCAAGCTCGCTCCGATCAAGACGACAATCACAAAGAAGACATGAAACACTGCCGCGCTAAAAAAATAAGCCGTTGATTCTGATATATCGGAACGAAACGCTTGGATAACTCCAAGAGCGATCATTACCACCACTGCACCAACAGGGAACCTCGAAAAGTTCCTGTCTCCCATCAGACTGCCACCTAATTGCCGTGAAATGATTCGGGTTCGCTCTCTTTTGGATTCGCAGACGTTCTGCCCGTCGGCGTCGTTGGTGGTGGGCGCTGGCAATTTTTCGAGGTTCCCAAGCAACCGCTCCTGCCCCATCACAAGGAAGGACACTGGAATGGCAAGCGTTCAACCGAGCTATCTCGCCTACACCGTGATCAAGCGCGAAGAGCAAGAGACGATTTCTGGCTGCCGATCGGAGAACTGAAAGTCTTCATTCCGCAGAGGGTATCGGGCGAAGTGCCGTACGAGGATCCTTGCAAGAATTCGTCCGAGACGACACGCTTTCCCGCCTGCTCTCGCATGAAGCTGATGTGATCCAGGACATGCTCGAGGGCTTCGTTCGAACTCGCTCATCGCTCCGAGCGCTTTCTCGAGCACCTTGCCGTAGGGCTCGCGTGCGTCGCCGAGCTTGCTTTCGAGGTAAGCCCAGCGCGCGCGTTCCGGGACGAAGAAGGTGTCGTAATAGTTCGGGTCCTCCCCATACTTCTCCTCAACTTTCCCGCGCGACATGCCCTTCGCGATTTTTTCCTCGATGAGCTTCTCGCGCTCCGCCTCGAAAACGTCGGAGCAGCGCTTCAGGAAAAGCAGTCCGAAGATGTAGTCCTTGTACGTCGCTGCATCGAGCCCCTCTTGTCGGAGTCGGTCGGCGGCCGAGTAAAGATGACGTTCGAGTTTTGCGAGCGAAAGTTTTGCCATGCTTCTTCTTTTTCGCGGACCCGTAGGGCGAGGACCTTCCGACGTCAGGTCGCTCTTTTTACTATTCATTGTCAATATCTTAGCACAGCCACCGCCCATTTGTTCAACAAGAAAAGCCCCCCGAAGGGGGCTTGAGTGGTCGCTCGATGGGTGCTGCCAGCACTCGTACGCGAGCATGATGGTCAGGACGCGGGTCGTCTGCTCGGGGTCGGCGGGATCTTCGATCTTCCAGAAGATCGATCCGCATTTCTCGTTGGCCGGTGTGGATCAGGTCCCTCCGCCGTTTCCGAGTTGTAGCTCAAGCGATTGCCGTACTAATCCAATGACGTATGGCAGTTCATCCAGCGTAGATAGGGCGACTTCAACATCGCCGTTCCCATAATGGCCAATGCTTGATACATCTCTACACAATCCTTTCGGATCGCTAATTTCCGGGAAGCGCATATTGAGCGACAGTCGCAGCCTTTTCGCCTGCGGCACAACGTCTACAAAGTTTGTTTCTGCCTTGTAGGCCACATAGGGTTTGAAAAACTCTTCAGTCACGCACGGATCAAGTGCGAGTATCGCCTTACGGAAAGCTTCAAAAAGCGGGCGCATCGCGGGCGATAGAAGGTGCGGATGGTCTACAATCGAGTAGGTAGAGCCTTTGTCCTGTTCAGGCAAATAGGCATTTAGTGCGTCGGCCCCCATTCCTTATAGATTAAGCATAAACTCTCGGGTTCGGCCGGTGTCGGGTACGTATGGACCTACTGGAGACTTGTGCCTCCCCTTGGCACTTTTTGGCATTGCTGCATTATAGGGTGCAACAGCAAGATTTCGCAACTGCCTGTTGAAGTTTAGGACAAGAAAAGCCCCCCGAAGGGGGCTTTGAGTCGCTCGGCGGCGCATGTCAGTACTCGGAGGCGAGCATGATGGTCATGACGCGAGTTGTTTGGTCCGGGTCGGCCGGGTCCTCGCTCCCGTGCTCCATTGCGCGGTCGTAGTATCGATTTTCCAGAAGAACCGGCGATTGCAGAGCTCGAAGCTGCCGAAGTCGTGCTCGCCGTATGGATCGTTGTCCTCGTTGAACTCATCGAAGCTGACGACCTTCCGGATCGCAGCCGCCTTCACCATATCCGGGAGTTCATTGACTCCCGCGGACAGCAAGACCGAGCCACCCGATAGGGTCGTCCGGAACGCATCGTTGAGAAGAGCGATCTTACTCATCGTCGCTCTCCTCGGCATCTTCGCTCTTGTACGGCGACATGTGACGCGCGCCGCAGAGCGGACAATCATCGTCACATTGCGCGGGCCACACGTCGGTCCATTCGCAGCCGCATGTGGCGCACCGGTAGAAGTTGCGAAAGAGCATTGCCCGCCCTCCCTCAAATGATGCCGGCGAGCACGAGGGCCGAGACGACGGTGTTGCCGCCGCAGGCCTCGCAGTAGCCTTCCTCTTGGTCGGGCTCCATCTCCGTCGTGTAGTCGCAGCCCTCCGTCATGCAGATGGCCGGACATACGCTGTCGCAGATCGAAGCGGAAAGCAGATCGTCGAGACGGGTAAACCCTTCGGCCGCGCAGAGCTTCATCAGCTTGGCGGCTTTGGCACTCAAAGTAATCGAGGTCATTCTCTCCTCCTCGCTACGGAAGCCCGAACTATTTCGGGCACCCGCTCGCGAGGCGGAGATCACTGCCGCGTTAAAGAGCTGTTCGAGACCGGTTAGCGAGACGGATGCGCAAGCATTTCGTTGCGCTTTGAAATGCTCTCCGTCGCGCTACCGGCCCCGACATGCGAACCGAGCGAAAGAACAGAAAGAACAATGTCTGCGGGAATGATGCCGCCGATCGGCGACCGAAGGGAGGAGGGAGGATATGCCAAATTGGCAAACTTCGACCGGAACAGCTAGCCCGTGAGCCAATTCTTGCGAGTCAGGACCAAAGCTGTACGACCTTATATGAATTGAGCACGCTTGCGCCTATGCGATACGTATATTCTTTCTTGGAAGTCATCTGCCAAACCGCCCCGGCCGCTAGAGCGCTCGCCGGGGCATTTTCTTTTACGGGTCTTCAGGGAATCGAGTGGGTGATTTTGCGGGATCATAGCGGCAGAACGTCGGTCAGAGCGGCGGCAGCATGCAGGTGAGAACCTTGAGGCGAAGATATTCTTGGTCGCGCAGGCCGTAGGCGCGTCGCTGGAAGACGCGGATTTTGTTGTTGAGTCCTTCGACGAAGCCGAGCGAGACCTTGTTTTCCGGTTTGCAGTAGGCGGCGATGCCATCCCAGTGGCGGTCGATCATGTCGGCGAACTTCTCGTAGGGCTGCAAGCGCTGCCATTTGAGCGCCGCGCGCCAGTTCTCGAAGAAGCGCCGCGCGAAGCCCTCGCGTTGGTAGCCCCACAACTGTCCGAAGGAACTCCTTGAGCAGGTAGGCGGTGTTCAATCGTTTGTTGGCGCGCAGCAGCGTCTTCAGGGCCTGGCGGCCTTCGAGCGTCAGGTTCTCCCGGCGCGAGAGCAGCGTGTACTTCTGGCCCTTGATGTAACGGCGGTCCTTGCCGGAGAGCCGGGCATATTCGCTCTTGCGCACGGCATCGAGCGCCTCGCCCAGGTGGCGCATGACGTGGAACTTGTCGAACAGGATCGCCGCTTGCGGTACTCGCGCTTGCGCAACGGTGCGGAACGGCCTCCACATGTCCATCACGGCGAGCCTGATTTTGCGGCTCTTCTTGCGCCCCAGCCAGTTATAGAACGCCGCCATGCTGGCCTCGGAGCGATCCGTGCCGCCGAACCAGATCGGCCGCTTGCGAACGAGGTCGCTGACCACGATGCGGTAGCTGTGGCCTTTGCGGACCGCGATCTCGTCGATGCCGATCGCTTGCGGGGCGGGCGTGCCGGCACGTCTGAGCTGGGCCCGCATGTATTGTTGCTCCAGCGTCTTGACCGTGTCCCAGTCAAGCTTGAGGTCGCGGGCGACATCGCGGATCGATGCCTGCTGGCAGCGGCGGCCGACATAGTACGCAAAGCGCTTGGTGAAATGCGCGTTGTCCGCCAGAAAATCCAGGCGCTCGCGTTTCACGCTGCCACAACGACGGCAGTCGACGCGCCGCACCTCCAGTTCCAGGACAACCCGAAACCCCGCACTCGGCAGGTCGCGAACCTGCCGCAAGCGCCGGTCGTACCAGCCCTTCTGCGCCAGCCCACAGCACCCGCAAACCGTTTTTTTGAGCGCCGATCAAGGCGCACGATCACAACGTCCGGCGCACCAAACACCCCGCGTACCGCTGCTTGCGCCCGAAAGCCTGCGAATGAATATCCATCCGACAGACGCCGCTGTCGCTTCGATGAATCCGCCATCCACTCCGGATGCCAAACTCCAACACCCTGCGAAATGCCTGAAAGCCAATATCCACAGCGCTTTCTGCCATGTCCACCCCATCAAATCACCCACACGACTTCCCGAAGACCCTCTTTTACTCGGCCTGCAACACATCCGACCGGGAGCGGCACCTGCCGCGCTTTTCACGGTGATCAGGAATATGCGCGCACAATCAGCAGGAATACATCGCCGACCATGCTGAGGAACATCAGGGCAAAGAGCAGATATGCCACCCCGACGCGCGAACGATGCCTCCGGTGTTGGCGACGCGGCTCCCGATATGTTCGAACGGTACCCGAACTTCTGAAAGAAGGCGCATGGCTGCCTCCCGACACATTTGGTCTTTTGCAGTATGCGCCTATCGGCAAGCGATTGGGTATGACGTGCTTCACATCTGGTTGATGAATTCTTTACGGCAAAACTCCCCTCTCGCCCGCACGACCGGCGCGGAGGAAGATGCGCGCCTGTATGGGCGCAGATCATGTCACGCGGTTCGCCCGCGTCGATTTTCGCAGCGACGAGCGCGTCTTCGGCATCAAGGACGAAGACCGGCTCTTGCACATGTACCTCATCGGCAAGACCGGCACGGGAAAATCGACGCTCTTGGAGAACATGGCGCTCCAAGACTTGGAGCGCGGGCACGGCTTCGCCCTGATCGACCCGCACGGCGATCTCGTGGCGCGCATCGCGGCGCGAGTCCCTGCATCGGGACGGCAAGACGTCATCTATCTGGACGCGACGGATCCGGGCCAACCGTACGGCTACAATCCGCTGCGCCATGTGAGGGAGGATCGCATCGCGCTCGCCGCCTCGGGCATGATGGATGTCTTCAAGAAAATGTGGCCGGAGGCATGGGGCGTGCGCATGGAGCACATTTTGCGCAACGTGCTCATGGCGCTCCTGGAGCAGCCCGATGCCACCCTCCACGAAGTGCTGCGCATTTTCTCCGACAAGGAGTTCCGCAGGAGCGTCGGGAAGTCGCTCCGCAACGAAACCGTCCGCACATTCCTCTTGCACGAGTTCGACCAGTTCTCGTTCGGCTACCGCGCCGACGGCACGGCACCGATCCAAAACAAGGTCGGCGCGTTCCTCGCCGATCCCATGCTGAACAGGATATTGACCGCGCCGGAGAAGGACCTCCACATCCGACACATCATGGATAAAGGGCAGGTGCTTTTGGTCAACTTGGCGAAAGGCAGGATCGGCGAGGACAGCTCTTCACTGCTTGGCGGCTTGCTCGTCACCGCTATCGGACTTGCCGCGTATAGCCGTGCAGACATGCCAGAAGCACAGCGCCGCGACTTCTTCGTCTACATCGACGAGTTCCAGAGCTTCACGACGCTCGCCATGGCAGGCATGCTCTCGGAGCTGCGGAAGTACCGCGTCGGCTTCACGATCGCGCACCAATACATGCACCAGCTGGAGCCCGACGTGCGCCACGCCGTCCTGGGCAATGTCGGCTCCATCGTGTCATTCCGCGTCGGCGCGGAAGACGCGCCGTACCTTGTCCGCGAATTCCATGAAAAGTTTGCGCACGCGGATTTCCTGCAGCTCCCGAACTACCGGATTTACCTCAAGCTCATGATCGACGGCACGCCATCGGCTCCCTTCAGCGCGGCGACGCTCGCGCCAGGCGCTCCTGAGCTGCGAGGAAATTAAAAAAGGTCTTCGGGCAGTCGTCTGAGTGATTTGATGGGGTGGACACGCAGAAAGCGCCGTGGATATTGGCTTTCAGGCATTTCGCAGGGTGTTGGAGTTTGGCACCGGAGTGGATGGCGCATTCATCAAGCGACAGCGGCGTCTGCGGAGGAACATCGCAGGCTCGGGCGCAGCGCGGTACGCGGGGTGTTTGGCGCGTCGGACGTGTGACGTGCGCCTGATCGGCGCTCACGGTGCGGGGCTGTGGGCTGGCGCGGGGGGCTGGTGCGACCGGCGCTTGCGGCAGGTTCGCGAGTACTTCAACCGCCAGAAGTACACGCTGCTCTCGCGCCGGGAGAACCTGTCGCTCGAAGGCCGCCAGGCCCTGTGCGCTGCGCGCGCCCACGATGAACACCGCCTACCTGCTCTGACTTCGGACAGTGTGTGCTACCAACGCGAGGCTTCGCGCGCGCTTCTTCGAGTACTGTCGCGCGCGCTCAATTCAGCGCTGCAGCCCTACGAGTAGTTCGCCGACTTGATCGACCGCCACTGGTTTCATCCCTCCCTGCATACCGAACAATCTCGCTCTCTTCTGAGGACTCAACAACAAATCCGCGTCTTCCAGCGACGCGCCTACCCTGCGCGACCATATATCTTCGCCTCACTTTCTCACCTGCATGCTGCCCCGCTCTGACCGACGTTCTGCCTCTATGTCCCTCTCACCCACTCCCCCATCAAAATAAGGGCGGTTATTCACTTCTTGAGGCTGTGGTTACGGGTGTGCCTACGCCTGTGCCTACGCCTATGCCTACCGTAACCACACCCTGTAGGCACAGGAGTGAGGCTAATAATTCTTGAAATTCAATAGGTTCGGCTAAGCCGCCTGCGCGGTTTCCGGCCGCGACATATTTCTGTTTGTCTTGTTTTTCTTTTCTTTCTTTCCTTCCGCTTGCGCGGGCGGGCCGGGGCCGCGTGGTGAGTGTGAGAGCCCTTGCCTCGGGCCTGCCGCCCTAAAGGGCGCAGGCCCTCGTTGCACGTACGTGGTGAGACGGTACTCCGTACCTTGCCTCGGGACTGCCCCCTGAAGGGCGCAGTCCCTCGTTGGCCGCGCGACGTGAGACGGTACTCCCAGCGGAAGGAAACGACCATGCGGCCGGCTTCGCCGTCTGAACCACCAGTCGTTTCCTACTGATCACGCTCCCCCGCATAACGAACACCAGCGTCGGGCTATCGTACACTCGCTCCAGTTCACGCTCGCGTCCGATAGTCCGCCGCGGTCGTCACGTTATGCGTCGTCCGTGGCAGTCCGGCGCGCAGCAACCACAAAAGACGAAGCGCGCCCCCGTGAGGCGCGCCGTTCGTGACCGCGTCAGAAATCCAATGACGGCTGGAATGTCGGACGCCGATAACGGCTGGAATTTCGCAACGGTCGCTCCGCCGCTCTTTTCAGGGTGGCAGCCGCAATCGCGCCGTCAAGGGCCGCGGCGCTCGCGCTGCTTTTCTTGCTTCCGTGGAAGCTTTCCCCCTTGACCGCGCGCTTGTCGGCTGCCCCGACCGTTTGAGCGTCGGCGGAGCGACCGCTCCGATGACTGGTCGATATTATTAGCCGCTCACATCACAAGCGTATGAGTTCGACAGCAACAATTCGCGAGCTGAACGATGCGTTCCGGACAACCCTCAACGGGAACGGCGACGTCTACCTCACGCGGGGCATTGACGAGCTGCCGGAGGAAGAGAAGATCGCGGATCCTGCAGCGCGTACAGACGTTCGACGCCTTTACTCCGGACAATGATCCGTACTACGAGCACGATTTCGGCAGCTTCGAGCACGCGGGCAAGAAGGTCTTCTGGAAGATCGATTGCTACGACCGCGATCTCAAGTACGGCTCGCCCGACCCATCGGACGAGAGCGTTACCGAGCGTGTCCTCACGGTCATGCTGGCGGAGGAGTACTGATCCTCCGCCCTGCGCCGCCCCAAGCGGTGCATTACCAGCTTAGCACGCCTGAGTGCGCGGACGTTATCTACCGCGTCCGCGCATTCGGGCGATCCACCCTATGCTCAGTCCCTGCATCTGGTGCCACCATCTGCCCGAGGATCATGTGCGCGCCGGAAAAGAGCGCTACTGCACGCGCTGCAGCCTGCCGCTACTACGCGCACGCCAAGCCCAAGCTTGCCGCCAACCGGCTTATCGGGCGGCTACGGCATACAAATCGCTAGCCGAAGTACACGCGGCATCGAACCGTCGTGCTTCCGCTGCCTGCGCACCCGCGGTGCGATCGTCCCGCTCTGTGTGGGCGGCCCGCGATGGCACAGCCGGAAGAGCTCAAACGTGCCGCGGGCCGCCCGACCCCGCGTTCGCCTGCGCATGCCCACCCACCCTCCCTCAATGCCATTGTGGGCCCCTGGTGTCCCTTATTGGGCGCGTGGCTTCGTCTTTAGGCTTTGTTCTCTCTCGGGAGACTGTCCCCTCTTACGGCTATTCGGGCTATTCCTTTTAAGGAAAAAGCGGCGGGCGGCCGTGTGGATGTCGGCGCCTTGCATGAGCAGCCGTATGTCGAGGTTTGCTCGGCCCTTCTAACGCCCTAAATCGTGCACCGGCGGCCCGCGATGGGACATACTGGAAGATGGAGCGGACGGTGGCGCGGAGTGGCGGTTCCCCTGACGTGCAACGCTCGCACCGCTGCCCGCAACCACCGCCCTGAGGCGCGTACGAGCCGAGCCGCACCCGCCCCCGTTCCGGTTATCCGATACAGTCGTTGTCAAATAGGTTACTGGTGGCGCATTTTCGGGACTATGCATGCCGCATAGACGAGTGGGACAAAGAGGGTGACCTCGGCTCCGGCTTCTGGGGACGAGCGCCTGATCGCGATCGCAGCGCCAGCACAACGCGCTTGCCTAACGGTGAAAGCCAAGCCCGCCGTCCCCTTCGCGGTCGTCGCCGCCCTGAATTTGGCACACTACTTGCCTCGTGTGGCCACACGGACGCGCCGGGGTTGCGCTTCTGAAGTGGTCGAAACGGTGAACCTAGAACCATGTCATACCGGTTCTTCTGGCTGGCGTTGCTTGCGACCTGGAGTGGCTTCGTGCTCGGTACATGGGCATGCGCCGAGCCGATTGCCTTTCGCGAAGTCGGGTGCCGCATCGTCTGTGACGGGTTCTGGGTTTCCAATCGATAGGCTCTCGCCCGGCAAGCGCCAATGTTTCTGCGGTTGGGCCAGCGGCGCACATAGTTGCCAACGGATGACGCCAGCGACCCTGACATTTAGAGGGCACCACTCCCAAGCCATGTCGGGGGACACGGCGAAGCCGCACCGCGGCGCGCCAAAGGCGCGGGACTTGACGGCGAAGGCGCGGACCGAGCTATCCTTCATCCCCTCACCAGACCGACGGCTCGCTCGAGTTCACCAACGTTGAGTGGAGCTGCAAAAGTCGCGCCCGCGCTATTTGCCTGGCTCTTCTCGCGGTGACGCGCGGGATCGCACAGGGAGAAGTTCACGGTGCTGGCAGGCAAGTCAAGCGGATGAGAGCCTCATTCGACGGAGTTCAGCATGCCCGGCTTCAATTCGTCTTCACTAGACAACGTCATTCATGTCATCCAGGTCGCTCTAACCCCAGTTTTTCTCCTCACGGCCCTCGCGGCGTTGCTCAACGTCTTTTCAACCCGATTGGGTCGAGTTGCCGACCCATCGACGAGGTGGTCGCAAATCTCCAGAGCGCACCTGCGACCGATGCTGAGTTCTTGTCGGCTCGACTTGACTATCTAAGGAGGCGGTCGATCGACATCGACGTGGCGGTCGTGTTGGCAACGATTGCCGGAGTGGCGACCTGCGGAGCTGCGCTCGTATTGTTTGTCGGCGCTCTGCGAGCAGCGGTTGTCAGGTCCCTATTGTTTGTTCTTTTCGGAGGCGCACTTCTTTTCGCTATTGCCGCTCTCTTTGCGTTTGCGGTGGAAATAATGATGGCTGGACGCGGTCTCAGAGCGATTGTCCGTTCACACCAAAAACGAGCTGCGACCAAACGCCAACGACGCCCTAGTATTCAGTGACTCCAACGCTTGGCTTCACGCAGACTAGAAGAGCATGCGGCTTTGAAGGAAAAGGGCCGCGATTTCGCAATGCCGTGAACCGACGGTCGGTCCTATGATCGTCGTCGCAACGTCGGCATCAGAATTGACAATATGAGGAGACAAATATGTCTAAGATCGATCTGCTTTTCTACGGCTCTGCCGCCCTCTGCGTCCTTAGCTTTCTGCTCTTTTGCTACGAGGTCATCCTCCACGTACGGAGGACGGCCCCGCCGCGTGCGCCGCGTAGCGCCAGCGAAGAGGCACAGCCGCAAGCGTTTGATGCCCGGGAAGCAATGCAGGAGATGCGCAGCTTGGTCCAGTCATTTGCAAAGGCTGGCCCCATCCCGACGACAGCGGGTTTATGCGTCCTCTTCTTGCTCATCGCCGTAGTCAGTAGTGGACTGGTAAAAATCACTGCATCGACCTTGTAATCCAGGCCTACTTGGCCATGCATGCTCGACTACATGGCAAGATCTCCGTATCGAGCGTGCGCCGCTTGCAGTCGGCACGGGCACTTCCGTTCGTCAAGGTTGGCGGGAGCGTGCGCTTCACGAAGGGAGACATCGCTTCCTACTTGGGCGAGGAATCGGGTCCGTACATCGGGCGGCTGTTGGCGGAGGAAATAGGAGGAAAAATTGAGACCGCCTTTCTTTTCCTCAGGTTCGATGCCCAAGCATCAGACAAATTCATTGCGGCATGGCCGCCCGATCTGCTCGGGCGCGCCGCGCAGTCAACGCCCCGAAGCCGCCCGGCGGCGCGCCAATGGCGCGGGGCGTGACGGCAAAAGGCGCGATCCGAGCTATCGTCGTCCATAGGCCGCAAGGAAGAGTGTCGTGGATTGAGGACGTTTGCAGAAGTCGCGGCGGCGGTACCTATGCGGTACGTAGCCCCAGGGTCGTTTAAGTACGTCAGTCAATCCACGGCACCATCACTGCTCAACGGATTGCTGCTCATCGTGGCATTCCTGGCGGCAAAACAGCGAAGGAAGAGTACCTGGCGCGGCTCATTGGTCCGGCCCAATACCAGACGCTCATACGCCCACTATCTTGACCTTCTAAAAACGACCGACACACGCGCAATCACCCACCTGCTCGACGCGATGACGCCGAGGGTGCGAAATCAAGCCCTGCTCACTTATAAGACTTTTTTCAAATGGTGCTTACGCAGGGACTACCTTGAACGTTCGCCGGTAGAAAAACTCCAACTCGCCAAAGTATCCTTCCGGACTCGACTGCTCACAGATGAAGAATTACGGCTCATTTACCGCGCGATCGGAGTGGCTTATCCCGTTGAACTCAGGTCCGTCTATATCAGGGCTGTTCAACGCTCTTAACGCTATGAGGGTGATGCGGGTGGGCGAGCGGGGCTAGAGGCGATATTTTCTGCTTTTCCAGACGAATCCGCTCTGAATCTATCGGGAGCAACCTGATTCGGAGGTTGCCCCATGGAGTCGACAATTGATCTCGCGTCCTGCCTCACTTCGATCCCGGACCGGCGGCGCGCCGAAGGGAAGATTTACGGCCAAGTCGGCGTGATCCTGTTCTCGATCATCGCCATGCTGAGCGGGGCGCGGTCGTACCGGCAAATCCACACGTTGATCGACCGACGGCTCGCGATCCTCAATGCCGCCTTCCCGCAGGCGGCGTTGCGGCGGGCGCCGGCCTACACGTCGGTGCGCGGCATCCTGCAACGGCTCGATCCGGCCGAACTGGAGGAGGCGTTCAGGCGCCATGCGGACGGGCTCGATCGATCCTGCGCCGACGCTCCATCCCGCTTCATCGCGATCGACGGGAAGACGTTGCGGCAGAGCTTCGACGCCTTCGCGGATCGCAAGGCGGCGCACGTTCTCAGCGCGTTCGCGGTCGATCACCAGATCATCCTCGCCCATGAGGTGGTCGACGAGAAGTCGAACGAGATTCCGGCGGTACAGGCCCTGATCGCCACGCTGGGACTGAGCGGCCGGGTGTTCACGCTCGACGCCATGCACTGCCAAAAAAACCTTCGAGATCGCCCGCGACACCGGCAATGACCTGATCGTGCAGGTCAAGGATAATCAGCCGAGCCTGCTGCGTCGCCTCGAAGACATCGCCGCAACAACCGCGCCAATCGCCATCGACGACAGTCGCAATCTCGCGCGAAATCGCCAGGAGGACCGTAGCGTTGCGGTCTACTTTCCCGGATCAGCGCTCGACGATACCGAGTGGGAGCCGCTGGTCGCCGCCGTCGTGCGCGTCGAACGCAATACCCTCATCCGTTCCGCCGCGACCGGACAATGGACCACGCGCCAGGAGACAGCCTTCTACGCCTCGTCCGTCATGCTGCCCGCTAAAACCTTCGCCAGCGCCATCCGCAATCATTGGGCTATCGAAAACCAAAATCACTGGGTGCGCGACGTCACCCTCGCCGAGGACGCCAGCCGCATCCGCATCAACCCAGGTATCATGGCGCGATTACGCAGTCAGGCGCTCAACATCGCCCGCGCAAACGGCGTAACCAATATCGCCGAGGCGCTCTGGATCGCAGCTATCGATCCCAGCATCAGCCTCTCATACAGCGGTTTGTAAAGAGCGTTGAACAGCCCTGCGTCTATATGTAGGCAGATGAAACCGTCCGGCCAGCGTCGTTTGAACAACAACGCAACGCAGCTCGCTTCGTCAGAAAATGCCTTCTGGAATTAGGAAAGTGAGCGTGCCCTAGCCATCGGGGGTACGTCCTGGCGACCTCACGCGACCGACCTCACAACACACTACATCTAGAGCGACCTAAGTCAACGGGATAAGCCACCGATCGGACATGACGATTTTGGCATTATATTTCGCCTTCTTTTATTTACCGGACAGCGAAGAAATGAAATAGCATCCCTTCGCGCTGAATACATCAAACACGGAATGCGTACGCTTCCAGCAAGCGTGACGAAGAATAAGCAGCAACACTCATTCCCGCTCCGCGCAGCAGACTTCGCGCCGGTTCCTATCCGATGGGCAGCATTACAGGTTGCGGCCACAGGATCGGCCACGTACATACGTAATCAGTCACACCGTCGACACCGGGGGCTTCCCCTTCGCGGGGGCATCTGTGCGGTCAGTGCGTACGACCCGTTCATTCCGCCACCGATCATGGTTGGCGATCATTCTTGCTATTTGGCCCAATAGCAACTCGTCCCAACGCCGGAGGTCTTGGTCGCAGCACTGCGCACTGCAATAGACTGTCCTCGTTCTCAATGCCCGCGCGAACGCTCCGTTTATGTGCTTCCCGCAGCGGCAAACGACGTCGTATTCCGGCCTACGATCGTTGTTCAGCACCCACCGTATCCGAGGACGCATTTCGAGCTCCCACGGTTGGCCGCGGGCTACGATCGATCACATGGCTACCAGCGTGCCGTCCTCGGTAATTCGAATGACGGTCGGCGATGGTATTCGTATCCAGTGATGCTCGCTTGCATAATGGAGGCCAGCGACAAAATCCTGGATGTGCCACTGGTGATCCTTCAAGAAGAGCGTTTTCGCTGGGCCGCGGCTGAGAACCTGACCCGCTCGTAGCTTGTCGTCGTGGGCGTGAGCGAAGATTTCGAGAAGGTGATGGGCGGATTCTTCCGGCGTTCGTTGTGCGGGCATTTTGCCCTCCATACGCTACCCCGTGCGCAACTCGATCGACCTGTTCTGATACTGGGCGTCGTTGGCTTTGATCGAGCTCGTTGGAACATTGTGCGCGCCGCTTTCTTGGGCCGTCAAGACGGTCTTCAGCGAAATGCTAATCGGCCGGCGTGCCCTCGACTGCGGTGATCCCGAAGCAAAAGGTTCCTCGCCGCCGCGTTCCTGATGTGTGGCGGCGGCGCGCGGTTCGGCGACAGGACAGCCGCGTAACGACTCGCTCAAAAAATCTCAGGAGTTGTCCGGCCGCTCCGTCTTGATCGCGTGCTTTCCACTGCGACCCGTGCCCCCCGTCCCGTGCACCAGCCAATGTGCTCACAATTGCTTAACCACTTCTATGGTTTCCTCGTCCCTGCTGCCGAAATGCTTTCGGAGAACAGGATGACCCTCGGCGAACTGCGAGATCGAATCTCTGAAGACCAGATCACCCGAGACGACCTAATTGCGGCCTTGCGCGAACCTCTCGCCCAGACTGATGACGGTTATCTGCGTTCAAAGCTCAAACAGGCCATCACCTCGGCAAATATCTACTACAGCTCGCGCAGGTGGGGGCATTACAGAACGCTCGAAAAGGCAAAGGCTCGATTGATCGCGGACATAACGAAAGCCGCCGCGTAACTTTTCCTCTCATGGAGGACAGTATGCGTATCCTAAAGAGAAGGGCGGACGGGTATGTTGATGCTGCTCGCTTGCATACCGGGCGTGTAGTGTATTGTAGCAAAGAAGAAGTTGCCGATGATCATGGACTTCGCCACGAAGGGCGCGCCACGATGCCCGTCACTCGGCCGCGATCAGACGTCCGCGTATTCGCCTCGGGGTCCAATCTGCATCCGCGCTGATAATGCGGACTCGGGTTCCATCTTGATCGACGAGGGCGTGAGTGGAGAAGGCATCCTCAATCTCCAACACGCGGAGATCGGTCGACGGAGACCACCGCAGGGTGCGGTACATATCAGCTGGCCATATACGCCACCTGGATCCGTCCTCAAGTTCGACAGAATACGCTTTCTGATGGGTCTTGATCAGCACGGTTTCGGATCACTCGCAGTTGCGCAGACTTCCTAGCAAGTGTTCGTTTATAGCCGGACCAGCGGGTGCCGGCGTTCTCGAAGAAGCCGACACCCGCCCCTCACTCAGCCCGCTTTTCGCGGCCCGTGCCGCTCGCTTTATTGTTTGCAGATAGAGGAGAATCTCTATCTCGATGGCCTTACGCTCGGCTTCGGGACAGTCTTCCTTTTTCCCTTCGACGAGCTTGTCGGTCCAATCGTCTCGTCGATGCGCTCAATGAGCGCGACGATCGCTCGCAACTTGTCACTCGCAACCTCGCCCAGTCGGCTCATAGTTCGCTCCTGGTCGACATGATCGGGCGAGATTGAGCTAGTACCGATGTTTCAGCAAGGTAAGCCGGAAGATGTGGTAACGAATGGTTTAACGGCGGATAGCGCGCACGAAAGCGCCATCGTGCGGGAGGACGAACCGATCCTCTCTCTCCCCTTCTACAATCCCCACCGCTGCAACTGCCACCAATGCGGTCGGGAAACGAAAGCAAGCCTTATGGATTACAGCGCGCCGAGCAATCTCGACGACTAAGGGGAGCGTACGGACATATCAGGAGGAGGAGGACCGGACGACAGGCATCTGAGGAGGAGGAACGAGAGCCGACATGGCGGCCGTGGGGCCGCCTTTCTTTTCCTCAGGTTCGATGCCCAAGCATCAGACATATCCATTGCGGCATGGCCGCCCGATCTGCTCGGACGCGCCGCGCAGTCAACGCCCCGAAGCCGCACCGCGGCGCGCCGAAGGCGCGGGGCTTGACGGCAAGCGGCGCGGATCGAGCTATCGTCGGCCATAGGCCGCAAGGAAGAGCGTCGCCGATCCGCCCCCTTTCCGGCAGGAAATGTTTTCGCTATCTTTCTCAGGTGATCGTCATGCCAAATTCCTGCCAAGCGAACCGGAGAATGTGAGCTAAGCGCTTGATCTTGCGGGCGTAGTTCAGTGGCAGAACGACAGCTTCCCAAGCTGTATGTCGTGGGTTCGATTCCCATCGCCCGCTCCAACACTTGACCTTATTTCGAGGGGGCGGTTTTGCAAGTTATGTCCTCCGTTCGTTCAATTTCGCGATGCCAGCAGGCTGACAGTCCTAACGCCCCACCAAGCCCGGCAGACGGCCCCGCGGTGAACTCCGGACACCGCGCCGGAGCGTGATAAAGGGAAAGGCGCGGTTTCCACGCGGACCTTAGTCAGAGACGATTGCGCGAAGCTCGTCCGCCTTCGCCCTGAGAACTGAAGCGGCCGCCTTGTGATCATGCCATCCCAGCATGATAAATGCCGCGCACAATGCCGCGGTATTGACGATTGCCCGCTCCCCGTTGGGACGAGCCTCATGCATGGTCGAAAGGGTGCCGGCCACCTCTTCTGCGCTGAGCGCCGCCGTGCCCGGCTCGCCATCAATCGGCATCCATGGCTCCGGTCGGCTATGCCGCGAACGCCACTCGTCATGTCTGTCTAAAGCGGCGGCCGCATCGAGCAAGAGTTCACGGACTACCCTTCGATCTGAGGTGCTCGCGGCATGGCCGACCGCCGCTGACAGGAAGCCTTTCACAAAACCGAAATTACTCGCGAGCGGTCGATACCGATTGACGAAAAGATCAACGTTCTCTTCGATTGCATTCTCGCGAGAGTCGTCCATGGTCGCCACCTAATCGAGTAAATTCTAGCCTCTTCCAGCGGCCCCCGCGAGAACAGGTGTGGCTCAAATGCCGCGTGGGTCCCATCTCGCGCGACTGAACGCACGTAAACCTCCTAATCGAGTTCTGCGAACCATTTCGTCCCCTCCATGATGTTCCCGGTAACGGCCCCGTTTGCCTTGATGTAACTGGCCGGCGCTGGGCTGCATTATTACATGCCGACGCTCTACTCGCTTCGCTTATCGCTGCGCTCCGCTTACCGTAAGCTCGAGCATAGCTCCCCTTCCGCGTCCCCACGCACAGCGCGTTGCCGCGGTTGTAGAGCACCTCGACAAGGTCCGGCTTGATGGCGAGCGCCTTGTCGTAGGTCGCGAGCGCCTGCTCGTACTGGCCCTGCTCGTGCAGTTGCAGGGCCCGGTTGTTGAGCGCAACAGGGTCATTTGCCTCGCTGGCCGGCGGATCCTCCTTCAGGCCGATCTGGATTCTCTGCTCGGCGACGCGCGAGCCGGGCGCACAGAGCATGTTGAGCGGATCCACGAGATAGAATCGGTAATCGAGCCCGCTGAACGCCTCTTTGATGGCGTTCTTGTCGACCTTCCAATATTCGATCCAGCACCACGGCCGATACGTGTTGATCGTTCGGCGAGCCCCCTTCAGTACTTCGAGCTCCATGCCTTCGACGTCGATCTTCAAAAGGTCGAGGTGCGGCAGCTCGAGCGCGTCGATAGCCACGATCGACACCCTCTCGTGCTCGGCGATCGCCTCTTGGCGAGCGAGGCTCACCATTCCGAAATCCTGCGGCGTGCCATAGTCGATGCGCGGAAGCTTGAGCACGCCGGGGGCGGCTCCGACCGCGTTATGATGAACAAAGAGATTGTCCAGATCGTTGAGGGCAGCGGCGCCGGAAAGCGCATAGAACAGCATGCGCTGCGGTTCGAAGGCATGAATGATGCCCCGCTTTTCCTTGATGGCGCGCGCGATCGGGATGCTGATAAGGCCGATATTCGCGCCCGCGTCGACGACGATGCAATCCTTGGGAAGCGTGCCGACGATCTTGAGGATGAGCTTGACTTCGCGATCGATGTGGGGGGCGCCGGTCTTGATCAGAGATTCGGCCTGGTAGCTGCAATGGCGGTTGACGATGAAGCGGCCGTAGATCGATTCCACCACCGTAAAATTAGTTATGGCGAGATCCGCGACCATTCCTGCACCACTCGAAGAATCATCTGCTTCAACTGAGCGAAGTGACAGGCTCATCTTAGCCCAGCCGCCCACGCGGTGCTCAATCTTTGTGCCCATCTCAACCGGGCCTGTGACGGGACAGGCGCCATGCCAAAACCAGGGGATTGGATTAGCTCAATATTCGACTACCCTCCATCACGGTGGAAGCGGGGCTTCGTCCGGCTTACGCTTCGGCGCTACGGTAGCATCGGCTTTGTCCTCCTTGGCGGGCGCGGAGACATCGACAAACAATAAGGCCGGGTATTAAATCGACCTCCCCAGTGAGCGCGCCCAGGCTTGCGAAGCGCAACAATTTGCAGGGCCATCATGTACGACAATCTTCTTGCCGGAGTGCCGACCGACCTGTGGATCGGCGGGACATGGCGCAAGGCTTCCGACCAGTCGCGTTTCGACGTGATCGATCCGGCCACCGAGGACGCGATCGCATCGGTCGCAAGCGCGAGCATTGATGATGCGAAGGCGGCCATCGACGCCGCCTCGGACGCGTTTCCCGGCTGGGCCGCCAAGAAACCGCGCGAGCGCGCGGAAATCCTGCGCAAGGCCTTTGAGTTGATCATTGCCCAGGCGGAGCGCCTCGCCCGCCTGATCACGCTGGAGAACGGCAAGGCGCTGCCGGATTCGCGCGGCGAGGTCGCTTATGCCGCGGAGTTCTTCCGCTGGTTCGCCGAGGAGGCGGTGCGCAATATCGGGCAAGTCTACAATGCGCCTGGTTCGGGCGCGCGCGTCGTCGTGCAGCACCGGCCGGCGGGCGTCGCCGTGCTGGTGACGCCGTGGAATTTCCCGGCCGCGATGGCCACGCGCAAGATCGGCCCGGCGCTCGCCGCCGGCTGCCCCTGCGTGCTCAAGCCCGCGTCCGAGACGCCGCTGACCATGCTCGCGCTGATGCCGATCCTGGAGGAGGCGGGCGTGCCGCCGGGCGTCGTCAATGTCATCCCGTCGCGCCGCTCCGGTCCGGTGGTGAGCGCCATGCTGCACGATCCGCGCGTGCGCGTCGTGTCGTTCACCGGCTCGACCGAGGTCGGGCGCAAGCTTCTGCACGAGGCGGCCGACAGCGTGATCAAGCCGGCGATGGAGCTCGGCGGCAACGCGCCGTTCATCGTGTTCGAGGACGCCGACATCGACGCGGCGATCGAAGGCGCGATGATCGCCAAGATGCGCAACATGGGCGAGGCCTGCACCGCGGCGAACCGCTTCTATGTGCACGAGAAGGTGCACGACGCCTTTGCGGAGAAGCTCGCCGCTCGCATGGGCGCGTTGAAGATGGGGAACGGCCTCGAGGACGGCGTCGCGCTCGGCCCGCTGGTCAACGCCGATACCCGCGACAAGGTCAAGCATCTCGTCGAGGACGCGACCGCCAAGGGCGCCAAGGCGCTCGTCGGGGCAAACCCGCCCACCGGCAAGGGCTTCTTCTATCCCGCGACGGTGCTGACCCGCGTGCCCGACAATGCGGCCATGCTGCGCGAAGAGATTTTCGGCCCCGTCGCGTCGATCCAGACCTTCACGTCCGAAGAAGAGGCGGTGCGGCGGGCGAACGACACCGAATACGGCCTCATCGCCTATGTCTATACGCAGGACCTGAGCCGCGGCATGCGCGTGTCGGAGAAGCTCGATTTCGGCATGGTCGGCCTCAATCGCGAACTCGTTTCCGATCCCGCAGCGCCCTTCGGCGGCATGAAGCAGAGCGGGCTCGGGCGCGAGGGCGCGCACGAAGGCCTGATGGAATTTCTGGAGACGCAATACGTTTCGGTGAATTGGTGACTCTGAATTGAGCACCCTCGTCGCGCGGCGCGTTGCGCTTCGCCCTTCGCCTGTTGACCGCAGAGCGCATCAATGCACTATGACCGGTGTGCGCGCGTTCAAGCGATTGAAACGACGCGCAGCGCTGAACAGGCGCTCAAAATACAACCTGCTCGCGTCTCGTCCGTCTTACGGCGCGATGTAAAAGCGAGCGGATACTGGGGAGGTACTTTGATGAATCTCGCGCGTCCTCTCGGCTTGGCGTTGGCTACGGCGGCCATGATCGCCGCGAGCCCGGTGGCGGCCCAGCAGGCCCCCTACAAGCTCGGCATCGTGACCTTCCTGTCGGGAGCGGCCGCCGGCCCCTTCGGGGTCCCGGCGCGCAATGCCGGCGAGCTGGTGATCGAAGCGCTCAATGCCGGGACGCTTCCGGCCCCCTACGACAAGAAGGGCATCAACGGCGCCCCGATCGAAACGGTCATCGTCGACGAGGCGGGCGGCACGACGAAGCAAGTCACCGAATATCGCAACCTGGTGCAGCGGCAGAACGTCGACGCGGTGATCGGCTACATCTCGTCCGGCGACTGCCTCGCGATCGCGCCGCTCGCCGACGAGCTGAAGAAGATCACCATCTTCTTCGACTGCGGCACGCCGCGCGTGTTCGAGGACGCGAGCTACAAATATCTGTTCCGCACCGGCCCCACCGCGACCATGGATAACGTCGCGGCCGCGCGATATGTGCTTGCGCGCGCCCCCACCACCAAGAGCATCGCCGGCATCAATCAGAACTACGCCTGGGGCCAGGACTCCTGGAACGACTTCAAGGCTTCGATGGAGGCGCTCAAGCCGGGCATCAAGATCACCACCGAGCAGTTTCCGAAGCTGCTGGCCGGTCAATACGGCGCGGAGATTTCCGCCTTGCTCGTCGACAAGCCCGACGCGGTGCATTCGAGCTTCTGGGGCGGCGACATGGAAGCGCTGGCGCTGCAAGGAAAGGCGCGCGGCCTGTTCGAGGATCGCAACGTCGTCCTGACCTGCGGCGAGACCGCGATGTACCGGCTGGCGACGCAAATTCCCAACGGCACGATCATCGGCGGGCGCGGCCCGCACGGCGTGTTCGCGCCCGACACCGCGCTCAATCGCTGGTTCCGCACCGCCTATACGGACCGCTACGGCACGCCGCCCACCTATCCCTCGTACAAGATGGCGCAAGCGATCCTCGGCCTGAAGGCGGCGACCGAGAAGGCGGCGGCCGGGAAGCCGGAGCGTCCGGGCGATGAAGCCGTCATCGCAGCGTTCGAGATTCTCAGCTATGAGACGCCGAGCGGCCAGGTGGACATGAAGATCGGCAAGGGGCACCAGGCGGTTCAATCGACCGGCTATGGACGCTTCAAGTTCGACCCCGCGAGCGGCCAACCGACCCTGACCGACGTCATCGTGTATCCGGCCGACTGCGTCAATCCGCCGGAAGGGGTCAAGAGCGAAGAGTGGATCAAGGGAGGCTTCAAGGGCGCAAAGTGTCCGTGATGCGGACGCCTGCGCCGCCCATGCCGGAGCTCGGACGCAGACCGATACACGGCCGCCGGCCGAGCGCCGACCAACGCTTCTTCGTTCGCCTTGCTTCGGCCTCCTCCGCGCCGATCGGCCTATCAAAACCGCTGCACCTGTCGATGGCGATCACCCTCGCCGCCAACGCCGGATTTTTTGGCTCGCGTGCTGCTGCGGCGGCCGCGCCGCGCGCGACTGCCCCTGCGCAGGGCTGACGATGCAAAAGCTTTCCGCCATCCTCGTCGACGGCACGACCTATTTTTCGTGGCTGTTCATCGTGTCCTTGGGCCTCACGCTCACCTACGGCGTGATGAAGATCCTCAATATCGCGCATGGCAGCTTCTATGCGCTCGGCGCCTATGCGGCGTCCTCCGCGATCGGCGCTTATCTCGCCGGCTCTTATCCTGTCGCCGGCTCTTACCTGGTTCTCTTTGTCGCCGGCGTCAGCGTCGGCGCTCTCGCCGGCTTTCTGATCGAGCGCGGCCTGCTGCGCCCGCTGTATGGGCGTGACGAAGTCATCCTCGTGCTCGTCACCTACTCGGCCTTCTTGGTGCTTGAAGACGTCATCAAGCTGGTCTGGGGCGTCGATCCCTATTTCGCGCCGCAGCCCTATGAACTGCTCGGACGCGTGTCGATCGGCGGCATCGCCTTTGCGACCTACGACTTTGCGCTGCTGGCGCTCGCGCTCGTGATCGGCGGCCTCGCTTTCTGGGCGCTCAATTTCACCCGGCGCGGCAAGCTGCTGATCGCGGTGATCCACGATCGCGAGATGTCGACCGCCATGGGCGTGAATGTCGGCCGCATGTTCACGGCGACCTTTGTCGTCGGCGCGGTGCTCGGCGCGCTGGGCGGCGCGGTGACCGCGCCGGCGATCTCGGTCGCGCCGGGGGTCGGCGTCGACGTGATCGTGCTCGCCTTCGCTGTCAGCGTGATCGGCGGGCTCGGCAGCGTCGAGGGAGCGGCGCTCGGCGCGCTGATCGTGGGGCTTGCGCGCGCGCTCGCGGTTCACCTCTGGCCGGAGGTGGAGCTGTTTGTCATCTATGCGGTGATGGCGGCGGTTCTTGCGGTGCGCCCGCAAGGCCTGTTCGGCCGCGCCGCGCCGCGAAAGATTTAGATCATGCGATGGGGAACCGTGCCGGCGCTGTGCGTCGCGTTGGTGGCGCTGCTCGCCATCGGTCCATTTCTGCCGTCCTGGGCCGTCTTCATGCTCACGGTCGCCTTCGCCAAGGCGCTGGTGGTGCTCGGCCTCGTGATCATGATGCGGGCCGGCCTCGTCTCGTTCGGCCAGGGATTGTTCTATGGGCTCGGCGCCTATGCGGCCGGACTCGCGGCGAATTTCCTCGGCGTGACCGATGCGATCCTGCTCGCCCTGCTCGGCGCCGCGGTCGCCGCCGCGACGGGCTTCGTGCTCGGCTTCGTGATGGCCCGCTACCGCGAGATCTTCTTCGCGATGCTGAGCCTCGCTCTGTCGATGATCCTATACGGAATCCTCGTGCGGTCGGCTGCGCTCGGCTCGACCGACGGCTTCAATCTGTCGCCCCCGAGCTTTTTCGGCTTCAAGGTCGGCGTGCAGCAAAGCCGCCTGCTTCTCTATATGACGACGGCGGTCCTCGCCTGCGGATCGGCCATGGCGTTGCAGCGTTTCGTCGGCTCGCATGCCGGCGTCATCAGCCAAGCGATCCTCACCAACGAGATCCGCGTCGAATATCTCGGCGCCTCGGTCACGCGGGTGCTGCACCTCGTCTATGTGATCGGCGCCGCGATGGCGGGGCTCGGCGGCGCTCTGGTCGCATTGGCGGCGGGACATATCGATCCCGAGCTCGCCTATTGGACGACGTCCGGCGAATTCGTGTTCGTCGCCATCCTGTCCGGCACCGGGCATGTCGCCGCGCCGTTGCTCGGAATGACGATCTTCGAAGCGATCCGCAGCTTCGCGCTGGAGTATTCGCCTTACACCTGGCAGATGGTGGTGGGCCTTTCCATGCTCGCCGTCATCCTGTTCCTGCCGTCCGGCTTGTGGTCGCTGTTTTCTCGCGAACGCGCGGGAGACGCGCGATGAGCGGGTCCCTGATCTCCGCGCGCGGGCTCGTCAAGCGGTTCGGCGCCGTGACCGCGGCCGATAACGTCTCGGTCGAAATCCGGCCGCGCGAAACGGTGGGAATCATCGGCTCGAACGGGGCCGGCAAGACCACCTTCGTCAATATCGTGACCGGTTATCTCAAGCCGGACGACGGGTCGATCTTCTTTCGCGGCGTCGATATCACGCGTCTTGCGCCGCGCGAGGTGACGCGGCTCGGCATCCGCCGCTCGTTCCAGGTGGCGCAGCTTTTCCCCAATCTGTCGGTGCGCGACAATGTCCTGGTGGCGCTCGCCGCCGCGGCGGGCGCTTTTCCCTCGCCGCTCGCGCAGTTGCGAACGCGCAAGCAGATCGAGGAGGCCGACCGAATTCTCGACCGCGCCGGCCTCGGCGCACTGGCCCATCGCAAGACGACCGAGCTGCCGCAGGGACAGCGCAAACTGCTCGACATCGCGCTTGCGATGATCGGCCAATCGGCGGTGTTGTTGCTCGACGAACCGACCAGCGGCATCAGCGCCGACGAGAAGTTTCCGCTGATGGATCTCGTCCTCGACGCCGTGCGCGCCGCCGAGGCGACCGTGCTGTTCATCGAACACGACATGGAGATCGTCGAACGCTATGCCGAGCGCGTGATCGCCTTCTATGACGGCCGCGTCATCGCCGATGGCGAACCGGCGCGGGTCTTCGTCGACGCCGACGTGCGCCGCTTCGTCGTCGGGACCGAGTTGCACCGACGGGAAAGGGGACGCGCATGAGCGCGACGCTCGACCTGCGCGGGCTCCATGTCGATATCGCCGGCTCCCCGGTGCTCAACGACGTCGCGCTCACGATCGAACAGAGCAGGTTCGTCGGCCTGATCGGCCGCAACGGCGCGGGCAAGACGACGCTGATGCGCGCGATCATGGGCCTGCTGGCGGTGCGCTCGGGGACGATGATGTTCCTCGACCGCGACCTGCGCTCGGTCGCGCCGCAGGCGCGCGCGGGGCTCGGCATCGGCTACATGCCCGAGGACCGCCGCCTCGTGCCGGAACTTACGGTCGAGGAAAACGTCCTCCTGCCCGCCTGGGCGAATAACGAACCGGCGATCAAGGATCGGCTCGACTTCGTCTATGCCATCCTGCCCGAGGTCCGCGACTTTGCCCCGCGCCGCGCCGCGCAGCTCTCCGGCGGGCAGCAGAAGCTGGTCGCGCTCGCGCGCGCCTTGACCTGCGGCCGGCGTCTGCTCTTGTGCGACGAGCCGTTCGAGGGCGTGGCGCCCGCGCTGGCGCGCCGCATCGTGGAGGCGATCGCCGCCTTGCGCGCGACCGGAATTTCGGTGCTGCTGTCGGAGTCCGATTATGTCCACTCCGCCGATCTGATCGATGTCTTGTACGTTATCGAACGCGGCGTGGTGACGAGCGCCGACGCCAACGTGTGAGGATTTCGCCATGAAGATTCGCGCCGCCATCCTCGAAGAGATGGGCCGCTCGCCGCCTTATTCAGAATCAAAGCCGTTGACGATCAGCGAGGTCGAACTCGCCCCGCCGGGTCCGGGCGAAGTATTGGTCAAGATCGCCGCCGCCGGCCTCTGTCATTCGGACCTTTCGGTGATCGACGGCAATCGGCCGCGCCCGACGCCGATGGCGCTCGGCCATGAAGCCGCGGCGATCGTCGAAGAGCCCGGCGAGGGCGTCGACGACCTGAAAAAAGGGGACCACGCCGTGCTCGTCTTCGTGCCGAGCTGCGGACATTGCGAGCCGTGCGCGACCGGGCGGCCTGCTTTGTGCGAGCCGGCCGCCGTCGCCAACGGCAAGGGAACGCTGTTGTCCGGCACCCGGCGCATCACCCGCAACGGCGTCCCGATCAACCATCATCTCGGCGTGTCGTGTTTTGCCGAATACGCGACCGTCTCGCGCCGGTCGCTCGTGAAGATCGATCCCGACCTGCCCCTCGACAACGCGGCTCTGTTCGGCTGCGCGGTCCTGACCGGCGTCGGCGCGGTCGTCAATACCGCGCGCGTGACGGCGGGCTCGACCGTCGCCATTGTCGGGCTCGGCGGGGTCGGGTTGGCGGCGCTGCTCGGTGCGATCGCGGCGGGCGCGGAGCGCATCGTCGCCGTCGATCTCTCGGCGGCGAAGCTCGGGCTTGCCGGTCAGCTTGGCGCAACCGACCAATTCAATGCGGGCGACGCTGACGCGGTGGACAAGATACGGGAAGCGACGCGCGGCGGGGTCGATTTCGCGCTGGAAATGGCCGGCTCGGTGAAAGCGCTCGACCTCGCCTATCGCATCACGCGGCGCGGCGGGACGACAGTGACCGCGGGCCTGCCGCCGCCCGACGCCGTGCTGCCGGTCCCGGCGGTCAGCCTCGTCGCCGAAGAGCGCACCCTGAAGGGCAGCTATATCGGGACCTCGGTGCCGTCGCGCGATTTGCCGCGCTATCTCGGGCTGTTTCGGCGCGGCCGGCTTCCGATCGACCGGCTGCTCACCGACCGCCTGCGGCTCGACGACATCAACGCGGGCTTCGACCGCCTGCAGAAAGGCGAGGCGGTTCGGCAGATCGTCGTGTTCGGCTGACGGGAAGGTTCCGGCGATCAGAGGTGTCGTTGCAGGAATGCGCCTGCGCTCTGGAGCGCGCGGCGCCCCGGCTCCAGCCGCGCATTCCACAGCTGCCAGGCATGAATCATGTGCGGCCAAATCTCGAGCGTGACGGAGACGTCGGCGGCCCCCGCCGCGGCGGCGAAGCGGGTCGCGTCGTCGAGCAGCGTCTCGTCCGAACCAGCCTGGATGAGGATCGGCGGTAGACCCCTGAGGTCGGCGTAGAGAACGGAGAAGCGCGGGTCCCTCCGGTCCATCCCGGCGGGAACGTAGGCAGCCGCGAGTTCTTCGAGATAGGCTTTGTGGATCAGCGGATCGACCGAATCCTTGGTGGCGAGCGTCGATCCGGACATGGTCAGGTCCGTCCAGGGCGACACCAGCCAAGCGCAGCCGGGCAACTCCTCTCCAGCCGCGCGCAGCCGAGTAAGCAACGCCACCGTGAGCCCGCCGCCCGCGCTGTCTCCCCCGACGGCGATGTGTTCGGCGGCGACTCCCTGCTCGCGGACGAAGCGCCACGCAGCCGCTGCATCCTCCAGCGCGGCCGGGAATGGATGCTCCGGCGCAAGCCGGTAACCGACCGCCAGAGTCCGCACGCCGGCGGCGCGGCCCGCCTCGGTCACCATCCGGCGATGGCTCACGATCGAACCGGAGCAATAGCCGCCGCCATGAAAGTACATCAGCACGCGCGCGGGATTGCTCCCGGGCACGATCGACCACTCGCCGGGCACGCCGCCGAATTCGACGGCGTCGAGCTTGACGTCCTCGGCGACCGGCCAGACCGCGCCGACCTCGTCGAGGCGCTGGCGCCGGTCCGTCCATCCGACCGGTCTCGGCTTCTCGCTCAGTAGCGCCCGGACCGCATCGATTTCGCTTTCGCCCATTCAGGTGCGTCCTCGTATTAGCGGCGCCTCGGTTCGAAGCATCGAAGGCGTCCCCCTGCGAGAATCCGCAACGATGCAGGTTCGATCTTTCCCGAAGCAGCGTCGCCGGGAGTGGCGCCATCTCTGAGCGGGCGCGCTGCAACATCTAGCCGCTTGCCGCACCGCGGCGGGACCGGTACATCTCGGTAAACCCGTTCCTGAGAGTCCGCCATGGTAGAACTTCTAGGCTTCATCAGTTATCTCCTGACCCTCTACGTCTACATTCTCATCGCCGCGGCGGTGCTGAGCTGGCTGATCGCGTTCAACGTCGTCAACACGCGCCACGGCGCGGTCGCCATGATCACCGAGTTCCTGTTCCGGATCACCGAGCCCGTATTGGCGCCGATCCGGCGGCTCCTGCCCAGTCTCGGCGGCATCGATGTCTCGCCGGTGATCGTCATCCTGATCATCGTGTTCATCCAGTCGGTCATTCTTCCCAATCTCGCCCGGGCATTCGTTTGAGCGCGGCCGGCGGCAGCGCGCCATGGGCGGTGACCGCGGATGGGCTGATCGTGACGGTAAGGCTGACCCCGCGAGGCGGATGCGACGCGATCGACGGCGTGGAGACGCTCGCCGACGGCCGCGCGGTCTTGAAGACGCGCGTGCGGGCCGCGCCGAGCGACGGGGACGCGAACGCCGCATTGATCGCGCTGCTCGCGAAGGCGCTGCGCATAGCGCCGCGCCGCGTGGCGATCGTCGCCGGCGAAACCGCTCGCACCAAGAGGGTCAAGATCAGTGGGGCCGGTCCCGAGCTTGCGGCCGCGCTTGCAGCGCTTACGGAAGGCTGACGGGATGAGCGCGCGCCGCATCGACGGCAAGGCGATCGCCGAGGAACTCGGCGTCAAGATCGCAAGCGAGGTGGCGCGTTTGAAAAAGGAGCATGGCCTCGAACCGGGGCTCGCTGTCGTGCTCGCCGGCGACAATCCGGCCAGCGAGGTCTATGTCCGCAACAAGGCGGCGAAAAGCGGCGCCCTCGGCATGCGCTCCTTTCTCTACAAGCTGCCCGGGACGGTCGCCGAGAGCGAGGTGCTGAGCCTCGTTGCAAAGCTCAATGCCGATCCGGCGGTGCACGCGATTTTGGTGCAACTTCCGCTGCCTTCGCAGGTCGATCGGCAAAAAGTGATCGCGGCGATCACGCCGGCCAAGGATGTCGATGGCTTCCATCCGCTGACCGCCGGCCTGCTCGCCGCCGGCCTGCCGGGCATCAGGCCGTGCACGCCGCTTGCCTGCGTTCGGCTCGCTAAAACCGTGCATGCGTCGCTTGCAGGGATGGAGGCGGTGATCATCGGTCGGTCGAACATTGTCGGCAAGCCGCTCGCGCACCTCCTGCTCGCTGAAGACGCGACCGTGACGGTGGCTCATTCCAAGACGCGCGACCTTGCGGCGGTCGCACGCCGGGCAGACCTCCTCTTTGTCGCGATGGGCCGACCCGAATTCGTGAAACGCGGCTTCATCAAGCCCGGCGCGACCGTGATCGATGTCGGGATCAACCGCGTTGCGGCCGAGGGCGGAAAAACCCGGCTCGTCGGCGATGTCGCCTTCGCAGAGGCGGCGGACGTGGCGGGGGCGATCACGCCCGTTCCCGGCGGGGTCGGGCCGATGACGATCGCATGCCTGATGCTCAACACGCTGCGCGCGGCCTGCGCTGCGGCCGGCTTGCCCGAGCCCGCGCTTTGACGCAATCGCGCCCGGGTCGCGCAAACCGCGGCTCCCCCGCGCGGAGCGCGCGTGCATCAAACGCTATTGTCCAGCCGATGCTCGGTGGAGAGCGGCGCTCAGCGTCGCGCGTGGCCGGCGCTGGCGTCGCGAGGGAGAATCGTCACGAAATCACGAGATTGACGGCCTTCGGGCCCTTCCCCTTCTTGTCGGGCTCGACGTCGAAGGTAATGCGTTGTCCTTCGTTCAGCGTCTTGAGCCCCGCGCGCTCGACTGCGGTGATGTGCACGAATACATCACGGCCGCCGTCATCCGGCTTGATGAATCCGTAGCCGCGCTCGCTATTGAAGAATTTGACCGTACCGCCCATTGCCATCGGGACGCTCCTAATCCCCACTTCATTCGCCGCCGGCCCTCACGGCGCGACGACCGGCTGCTTAGCAGTCCGAGAGGAGCATCGGCCTTCATCCGCCCCGTTCGCTCCATCGGCTTCTCGCAGGGATGGAACGCCAAAGCCCCAGCAAAGACTAACATAGAGCCCGCGGTCCACAAAGGGGGCCTGCATCGCCCGATTGAAAGCTCAGGCCTCCCGTCTTAGCCAATCGAGGCGATACCCGCCGCCCGAGCCGCGCGCAAACAGCCGGACAAAGGCCGGGAGCAGCAGGTTCAGTTCGTCGGCGAGCCGCCAGGGCGGGTTGATGATGATGAGTCCGGCGGCGCCAAGTTCGGTTGCGCTCGCGTTCACGTCGAGTTCGGCGCGCAGGATTTTCCGCAGCGGGCCGGCGCCGAGAGCGTGCGCGAACGCCGTCGCGGCGCGCCGGTCTTTAAGCGGATACCAGAGCATGAACGTCCCGGTCGCCCATTTGCGCCATGCCTGCTCTATGCAGTTCGCGAGCCGCGAAAACTCGTCCGGCTGCTCGAATGGCGGGTCGACCAGCACGAGCCCGCGCCTCTCCTTCGGCGGCACATAGGCCTTGAGGGCGACATAGCCGTCGATCGTCACGACGGTCGCACGCGCGTCGCGGGCGAGCGCGTGCTCAAGCGCCGCAGCGGCGGGGGGCGAAAGCTCGCAGGCCGTGAGCCGGTCCTGCGTCCGCATCAGGCGCAGCGCCAGAAGCGGCGACCCGGGATAGCGCTTCAGCGCATCGCCTTCGTTGAATGCGCCGATCGCTTCGAGATAGGGCGCCAACAAGGACGCGATTTCGGGAGCGAGCGGCGCAGCGCGAAGCCGGCCGATTCCGTCGCGCCATTCGCCGGTGCGGCTCGCCTCCGGTCCGGTCAGGTCATACAGGCCCGCGCCCGCATGCGTGTCGATGACACGAAAGGCCGCTGGCTTCGTGCATAGATGCAGGAGTATGCGGGAGAGCGTCGCGTGTTTGAGCACGTCGGCGAAGTTGCCGGCATGAAAGGCGTGCCGATAGTTCATTCGCCTTCGCTTCGGGCCAACAAGCTCGGGCCTGCTCGATCCTGCCTATCGCGGCGGCGTTCGGCCCCCTCGCCACGTCTGGTTCGCATTTATGCGCAAGCAGGAAATGCGCGCGCAAGGGGCCGGAGGCTGCTGCCGCCCGCCTATAGAACTTAGCCGCCCCGGACCGGAGGCATGGTCAGACTTTCGCGCCGGCAGCTGCGGCGATCGATCTCCGGACAATTCTGAAACCTGAATTCCCGGCTGAGGCAGATCCTCACCTCGCGCAAGCGCCGCTTGTCGCAACGCACCGCGATCCCTTCGGCAGAAAGACCGGGATTGGCTTTGACGAACGCCGTTTCGATCTCGGCGGGCGTCACCGTCAGCGGCGCCTTCAGCTCGATGAATTCGGCCGGAATCTTGACCAAGGCGCGCGCCTTGCGCACCGACTCGAAATAGCCGGCCGGCGGCAATCTCGAACACACGCCGTGACGATCCCATTCACGGAACACAAGGCGCGGACTTCGGCATCAGGTCGAGCATGGAGGAGACGAGGTCGCGGTTAAGCCGCGGCGCCGGCACCTGGCAAAACTCGGGAAATCCGTTTTCATATTGCGGCCACAACCCGTGAACCACGAAGGAAAAAGGGCGCGGCCCGCATTGCGGGTCGGGACGCCGCCCTTCGGACTGTCGCTCCGCGCTCGCCTCGCAATAGGACGGCGACCACGAGAGCGAGAGCACATAGAAATCGAACTTGCCCGGTTCGTTCTGTCGCTGGTCCTGCGCGGCCGCGCCGCCCGCCGACAAAAGCGCAACATTGAGCACGGCCACCCAGGCCGCCAGGCGAAACCACCGCGTCATCGAAAGCCCCTCAACATGACACGCCCGACAAGCGCGCTGAGATTACACCACGAATGAGAACAATTCAAGAACAAATCGCGCGGGCGAGGCGCGTTCACTGGAAAAGTGCCGGCGTCCTTCGCCGGACGGCGAACTGCTACTGCGGGCGCAGCACCCCCCAGCCGATGCGCAGGAGCGGCAGACGGCCCTGGACCGAGTAGGCAAAGGCGCGCGGCACTTCGGGCACGAGGTCGGGGAATCTCGCTCTGATCTCGGGGGGCGGCGCACCGGCCGTGTCGGTCGTCTGCCATACGACAATGGCGCCCTGACGCCGCAGATCCTCGCCGGTGACCCAGGGCGTGCGTTCGGGCGCGTTGTCGAGGAAGAGGCTCGGACGCCCGCGCGCGTAAATCGCGATCAACGAGGCGAGCCGCTGATCGCCGGCGACGATGGGAAGGCGCTTGCCGATGCGCCGCTCGAAACTATCTCCGAAGAATCGTCCGATCTCCTTCGCCGGCTGCGCGGTCGCGATCGGTGCGTTCGTAATAAACGGCATGGCCAGGGGAGCGATGGCGGCGAAGAGCGGCGGCGCGAGCAGCAAAACGCTCCAGGCAAAACCTGTGAGCCACTGCCGATGCAGCTCGATGACGTTCCCCGCGAGCACGACAATCGCGAGGCCCGAAAGCACGACATTCGGGCTCATCCTGCCCACCGGGCTGCGCTCGCCGAGCAGCGCCCCGACAACGGTGGAGGTGAGCGGCAGCGCAATCGCGAAAAACAGGACGAAGCGCCGCTCGAACGTGTCCAGCGGACTGCGTTCGAAGACGGGCGGCTTCTCGCCCACGCCGCCGAAGCGCGACGACAACCCAACCAGCACCAGCGCTCCCACGTGCGCGAGCACAACTCCGGACACCTGGCGAATCCATAACGTGAGCGCCCAATCTCCGGGACGGTCGGGACGCAACCGGGACAGCCAAGCCCATCCCATTCCCGACATGTCCAGCCAGATCAGGTGCGGAAACAAAATCACGACGATGACGATGCCGGCGATCCACGGCTCGATGGTCAGCAGCATCGCCCGCCCGCGCCGGTCGACGAGCGTGAACGCGATGATCACGCCGAGCAGAATAAGGCCGGAATGGGTGGTGAGGATCAAGAGAGCAAGCTCGCCCGCCAACACGAACGAATAATTGCGCCGGCCTTCGCCGAGCGCGCGCCAATAGTGCAGAACCGCGAGCGCGGTCAGCGGCATGGCCAGAATCGGCGGGCCGAAATTCGGCGTCGGCACCGAGAAGGCGGAAATGCCGATCATCAGCAGCACCGCCAGCGCCGCATGGTGAACGCCGACGATCGACTGGCCGAGGCGGAACACCGCCCAATAGGTGACGACGACGCACGCCTGGGAGAGCAGATAGACGCCGGGCATCCCGGCGACGACGAAGGCGATATCGGCGATCCAGTAGGCGAGCGGCGGACCCCAGAATGATCCGAGATTGAACTCGTGGCCGACCGCGATGGTCAGCGCGAGGTCGCCCGGCGGCGCGGAGTAGAAGATGCTCGGCACGAGCCACCACAGCGCCGCCTGGGTCAGCGTCGCCGCCCACACCATGAAGCGCGGCCGCGAACGCAGCAATTCGACGAACAAGGCGACGTGCAGCATTGGCGGCCGAATTCGATCCTACGCGGGAAGCTCAAGTCCGGAGGGACGCGGGAATAGCGGTCCGGACCGAGGGTCGGGTGACTGCCGCAAGACCGCGACGCGAGACAGAGCGTCGGCGCGGCCGAGCGGCAGCCGGGACAAGGGTCGTATCAAACTGCGCGGGACGGCGAAAGCGGGAGGGTCGCCGACGTGTCTTCTTCGACCGCGGGCTCGGCCGAACCGCCGAACAGCAGGGTTTGCTCCTCCAGAGCAACGAGTGGACGGTCCCCATAGGCGATAGCGACCGGGGCGAAGCTGCGCCGGTGATGAATGGTCGGCCCGAGCCGCGTCAGCGCATCCGCATGCTCGGGCACGCCGTACCCCATATGGCGCTCGAAGCCGTAGCCCGGATGCGCCGCGCCCACCTGCGCCATCAGCCGGTCGCGCGCGACCTTGGCGACGATCGAGGCCGCCGCGATCGAGAGCACCAGCGCATCCCCGCTGATCACCGCTTCGCAATCGCAAGCGACCTCGATCCGGTCGCAGCCATCGACGAAGACGAGGCGCGGCGGCGTCGGCAGCGCGCGCACCGCCCGCGCGAGCGCCCACAGCGAGGCCTGCCGGATATTGTCGCGGTCGATGCGGGCGCGCGAGGCGACGGCGACGCCGACTTCGGCGCTGGCGCAGATGCGCGCATAGAGGACCGCGCGCCGCTCCGGTGTGAGTTTCTTGGAGTCGTCGAGCCCGCGCGGGATGCGCTTGGGGTCGAGGATCACGGCGGCGGCGACCACCGGCCCCGCGAGCGGTCCGCGCCCCGCCTCGTCGCAGCCCGCGACCGGCCAGAGGCCACGTTGGAGGGCTTTGCGCTCGCGCTTGAAGGTGGGCCGGATCGGCGCCTCCCCGAGCGGAAGGCGCGGCGCGCTGTTGTCGGCGGGCTTGCGAACTCATGCCGCCATCGTGGCGGGTCGGCGGGCCGGAGGCAAGACGGGCGGTGATTGATCGCCCAAGAGCATGTTCTTCTTACCGATTTCGGGCGAACTACATGATTTGAAGGAATGCCACAGCCTTTTTGATGCGATCCCGGATACGCGGCAATAAAACGTCGTCAGCAGTCGCGCGTTGAAGCATATTCCTAGGAACCGTAACGAATGCGTGTTGCACGAGATCGGTAGCACTGACCCAAATCCTTGACGTTATCCGAACCGGAGATATTGGCTGGTCTGAGTTTGCGTCGAGGACAAAAACGAATACCCATGCATTGGTCCCATGGAAACCCTCATTGTCGCCGCCGACAAGGCGGTACTCGGTTTCCGCGACCTGCTCGATAGTCGGCCGACCGAGGAATGGCTGCCAACTATCCCATACGGATTCAGGCAACGCGAGAACTGTACCGGCCGCAGCTCCTTCCTTGCTCAGCTCAAATTTGAGAAGGGTCTGGTAGAAGGTGCGCTTGAAAACGTTCGCGATGTTGGGTCCTTCAACATGCTGGGATGCCCAGGCCTGGTTTTTCGCAAGTTCGATTGGGAACTTCTTCTTGTGCAAGCGAAGTGCGTCCCTGAGATTCGACACAGCCGACTTATAGCTACCGTGAAAATCCATCGTCTGGATTTCGATGAACCCATACCGGTTGATCTTTAGGGCGTCTTTTTGAGGCTGCGAGAGTTCGACTACAGTGATGTCAAAAGGATATTTCGGGCGATGCCAGCGTGCCGTTTATCGAAATCTCTCCGCCAAGCTTGTCTTGAAAGAACACGAAAGCGCGTCCGTCTACAGAAAGGCCTTGATTAAGAGCCGACCGGCCCTTTTCGTCTCTGAGAATGGAAATCGGAATAGGAGGAAGCGAGGGTAATGCGCCAAAAATGGCCGCGCATGCGCCGCGAACTATTTCGCTGTCGATCACGCGATACGGACAAACGAGCCAATCCTTCCTAACTCCGTTGCCGAGCGAGTTGATAGCGCAAACACCGAATGCGTTCTCGGATTTGATGCATTTCGTGTTTTCGCGCTTGACACTGGTCAAGAATGGGCACGTGCTCCAGTTCGCACCGGAGACGGCATTTGAATCCAATCTAACTTCGGGAAAAATCCGCTGACCGAACCATTCGCTGATAAAGTTGCCTTTCTGGAGCGGCTTCTTCATTTCTTTATGCGTCGTAAGGCTGCGGTTGCGAATTCCGATTGGAGGTCGAAGCCAATCGCGTGCCGACCAGACTCCATCGCGACCTGAAGCGCGCGGCCTGTGCCGCAAAAGGGGTCGAGGACAACGCCGCCAAACGGGCTGCTTGAGAGGATACGCGGCTTGATGAGTGTCTTAGGGAAAGTGGCCGTGTGGCCGTCGTCGCCTGGCTCCACCAGAACCGAAACTACGTCTGATTGGCGGTTCTCGGTGGCGTCCGCGTCGTAATAGTACTTTGGGCGGCCGAATTTCGGCTTCTTGACGAAATGGAAGAAGTGCTCATGAGAAAGGTTCAGACGATCGCTTTCTCGCAGAGGCAGGGCGTTTGGCTTGTGCCAAATTAGATCATTGCGGAGTATCCAGCGCTGGTCCTGCATCTGAATTGCAAATCGCGCGGGAATCAAGAGGAGCTGTTTCTCCGCCCTAAATGAGCCGAGGGGAGTTTTGCGTCGCTTGCGGCTGGTGTCACCCATTCCTTGCCGGCCGCCGTTCCGAATGCTACTCCATCGGGCGAAGTAGGTGTCGCCGACATTTATCCACATACTGCCGTCAGACTTGAGGCAGCGAGACGCACGATCGAGTATCTCGATGAGGTGCGAGATGTACCACTCCGGATACGGCTCCAACCCGAGAAGACCTCCCCTGGAACGGTACCAAGCGTAGCCAGGGCTCTTCGGGCCGATTTTCCGAACCTCTGGGATATTATTGAAGCGGTTCCAGTTGTGCTTGAGGCCGTAATCGCGATGCCCCCAGTAGGGAGGGCTTGTGATGATGAGGTCGATCGAAGCCGCTGGGAGCTGCTCGAATAGGTCGTAGGCGTCTCCCACTATGGTCGTGTTGAGGAACCTCTCCAATGGGATTGAGGCGGGTATCTGGAGCATTCTCGGTTCCGCGACTAGTTTGTGCAGGTCAGGACCGTACACGAATTTCAGGTGAAGAGAACAGGCAGAGAACGCGCCCACAGACTTTTTGCGGTGATGAGCTGATATCAATTTCTCCTTATGGGGCACATCGCGTCGTTGGTCGGTTGTCGGCTTTCGGCGGATTGCGGCTGTGGATAAGAGGTATCCGTTGGCGACGGCTCGCAACGCTCCTCAAAACAAGCTCAGCTGCTCCGTCTGCGGGCGCGGCGGGGCGAAATGCTCGGTGGTGAGCACGGTCTTGCGCTCATTCAAGCCGAGCCGGGCGCAGGCGGTCTCGAACCGCCGGCCGAGCATCCAGGCATAGGGGCCACGCCCCGTCATGCGCGTGCCGAAGGCCGAATCGTAGTCCTTGCCGCCGCGCATCTGGCGGATGAGGGCGAACACGTGCTTTTCGCGGTCCGGGAAATGGGCGGCGAGCCATTCGCGAAAAAGATCGCGCAGCTCGAGCGGCAGGCGCAGCAGCACGTAGCCCGCGCCCTCCACGCCAGCCGCCGCCGCGGCGTCGAGGACGCGCTCGATCTCGGCGTCGTTGATGGCCGGGACGAGCGGGGCGACCATCACCGAGACCGGCACGCCCGCCGCCGCGAGCGCGCGCAGCGCGGCGAGCCTACGCGGCGGGGTGGGCGCGCGCGGCTCCATGATGCGGGCAAGTTGCGGATCGAGCGTGGTCACCGAGATGGCGACGCGCACCAGCCGGCGCTGCGCCATGCGCGAGAGGATGTCGAGGTCGCGCAGGATCAGGTCGGATTTGGTGACGATGCCGACCGGGTGGCCGGCCTTGTCCAGCACCTCCAGAATGCGCCGCATCACTTGGTAGCGCCGCTCGATCGGCTGATAGGGGTCGGTATTGGTGCCGATCGCGATCGTGCGCGGAACATAGTTCGGGGCGGACAGCTCGCGTTCGAGCAGGTCCGGCGCATCCGGTTTCACGAACAGCTTCGATTCGAAGTCGAGACCGGGCGACAGGCCGAGATAAGCGTGGGTCGGACGCGCAAAGCAATACACACAGCCATGCTCGCAGCCGCGATAGGGATTGATCGAGCGATCGAAGGAAATGTCGGGCGAGTCGTTGCGAGTGATGACCTTCCGCGCCGTGTCGACGGAAACGCTGGTTTGGAAGGGCGGCAGGTCGTCCAGGTTTTGCCAGCCGTCGTCGAGGACAACGCGGGCGATGGGTTCGTAGCGGCCGCTCGCATTCGACTGCGCCCCGCGGCCACGCCGCCGCTTGGCCTCGACGGCTGCGCCCAGCGCGCCTCCCGCCGGCCGCGCGTGCGGCGGTTCCGGCGGAAGGCGGCGGAAGGCGGAGGAGGACAGGCTTGCCATGCCGGGGATGTAGCATGCGATTGGAACATATCAAGAACAAAACGGCGTGAATAAACAAACCAAATTCTGCTTCAAAAAAGCCACCAGAGGACCAGTATGACAATCAATACAAGGGCTCCTATCGCAATTGGACCGTCTGCGACTCCGCGCAACATAGCCAAAATTTCAATTGAAAGCTGATTAAGCATCGGGCCCTCCTCATTTCGAGCGCGAGGCCGTCCAATGTCATCACATCGGGAAGACCGGCAACGCACTGGGCCCAATTTTGCGGTCGGCGCGGAGGAGTTAACCGCGCGCGAGGAAAGCGATTCCTCAGCGCTCTGCATGGGGAGGCGTCCCCTGCATCGAATGCCGATTTGTCTGCGTTCAGAGTTCCTTCCGCATCAAGGGCGAGGGGTGGCATTCATAGCCGACGGTCTGGTAGAAGGCGACCGCGGTCGGGCGCGCGTCGTGACCCCCCTTGCCCGAGTTGCCGAGCATGCTGAGCGTCATCATCGCCACCCGTGACTGCGAGCACGCGCTGGTGCGCACGCTCGCCATGCTGGTCAGCGCCGCCGTCGCGGGCGTCGTGCGCGACGTGGTGGTCGCCGACGCCGGCTCGCGCGACGAAACCGGCCGCATCGCCGAGATCGCCGGCTGCACCCTGCTGGTGTCCGATGCGCCGCTGGCGACGCGGCTGAAGGAAGCGGCGGCGGCGACGCGCGGCTCCTGGCTCCTCTTCCTGCCGCCGGGATGCGTGCTCGAAACAGGCTGGGGCGAAGAGGCCGCGCGCTTTGTCGAGGATGCCGAGCTTAGCGGCATGGCGGACAGGGCGGCGGTGTTCCGGGCTCAATCGTCGTCGCCGACCGGCCGCTCGTTCATCGGCCAGGCGCTGACGCTGGCCAGGGAGGCGCTGCGCCGGACGCCCGGCCCCGACCAGGGTCTTCTGATCAGCCGAAAATTCTACCACAAGGTGGGCGGCCATCGGCCCGGTGGCGGCGATGCGCAGCGTGACCTGCTCCGCCGGCTGTCCGGCCGGATCGTCCGGCTGCGCAGCGCCATCCGGCTGTTCGACGATGACCGGCGCTAGCCCTGGGGCAGGTCCTCCATTACTTGACTTTGGCAACAAATTAAGTGACTTTGTCACATATTTGCCCGGGTGGCCCCGATGACCTCGTCCGACTTGACCGCGCGCGTCGACGCCGTGCGCCGCTTCAATCGCTTCTACACGCGGCAGATCGGTTTGCTGCGGGACGGCATGGTCGACACCCGCTTTTCGCTCACGGAAGCGCGCGTGCTCTACGAGCTCGCGCAAGCGCCGGATACGACGGCGAGCGCGGTCGCCGCCGCGCTCGGGCTCGACCACGGCTATCTCAGCCGCATTCTCGGCCGGTTCGCCGAGGACGATCTGATCAGACGCAAACCGTCGGCGGACGACGCCCGGCAGACCCGGCTGGCGCTCAGCGCCAAGGGCCGCGCGGCGTTCCGCACGCTCGACCGCCGCTCGGACCGACTGGTGGCGGACTTGCTCGGCGCCATGCCGGAGCCGCGCCAGCGGCAGCTGGTCGATGCGATGCGCCTGATCGAGCGGTCGCTGGCGCCCGAAAAGGCTGCGCCGCAAGTCGTGCTGCGTCTCCATCGGGCGGGCGATATGGGCTGGGTCGTGTCGCGCCACGCGGTCAACTATGCGAAGGAGCACGGTTGGGGCGCGGCCTTCGAGGCGCTGGTCGCCGACATTGTCGCGCAGTTTCTGCGCGATTTCGATCCGGCGCGCGAGCGCTGCTGGATCGCCGAGACGGACGGCGCGCCGGTCGGCTCGGTGTTCCTGGTCAACGGCGGCGACGACGTCGCGAAGCTGCGGCTTCTGCTGGTCGAGCCGCAGGCGCGCGGGTTCGGCGTCGGGGGCCTCCTGGTTGACGAGTTCCTTCGCTTTGCGCGCGAAGCGCGCTACCGCCGCGTCACGCTGTGGACGCAGAGCATTCTCACCGCGGCGCGGGCGCTCTACGAGCGCTCGGGCTTCACGCTTGTGCGGCAGGAGCGGCACTGCAGCTTCGGCCACGACCTCATCGGCGAGACGTGGGAGCGCGACCTGTAGTCCGCACTGCAGGCGGACCGGTCGCCGCGCGAAGAACACGAAAAAACGGCGAGCTGCGCCGCCATTTGGAACGGAATTTGCTCCGGCGACTTGAGTAACATCGATTGTCGCGCGGCGCGAGCGTCGTCGTCGAAAGCCGCCAATTCGAGAAGCACGGAACCATCATGCGCATTCACGTCGGCTGTCAGCTCAGCTTCGATTTTCCGCGGACGACGCCGATGATCGTGACGCTGAACGTGCACTCCTCGCGCTTCTCCGATCTGGAGAGCCCGGATTACCTGACGACCAGTCCTGCGGTTCCCCTGGAGGGTTATCACGACAGCTTCGGGAACTGGTGCAGTCGCCTCGTCGCGCCGGCCGGACGTTTCGCTCTCGGCACCGATACGGTCGTGCGCGATCCAGGCATGCCCGACGGAGTCGACCTCGATGCGCTCCAACATCAGGTCCAGCACTTGCCGGTGCAAACCATGTTGTTCCTGCTTGGCAGTCGTTATTGTGAGACCGATCGCCTGTCCGACGACGCCTGGCGGCTCTTCGGACATACGCCGCTCGGCTGGCCGCGCGTGCAGGCGATCTGCGACTTCGTGCACGATCACATCACCTTCGGCTATGAATATTCGCGCCCGACCAGAACCGCGTTCGAGGCCTATGTCGAGCGCCGCGGCGTTTGTCGCGATTTTGCACATCTTGCGGCCACCTTCTGCCGCTGCTTGAACATCCCGACGCGCTATTGCACCGGTTATATCACCGACATCGGCCTTCCTCCGCCGTATGCGCCCATGGACTTTGCGGCGTGGATCGAGGTTTATCTCGGCGGCCGGTGGCACGCCTTCGATCCTCGCAACAATGCCCCTCGTGTCGGACGCATACTCATCGCGCACGGACGCGACGCCGCCGATGTGCCTCTGACGCACATATTCGGACCGGGCGCTTTGACGGATTTTTGCGTCTGGGCCGAGGAAGCCGCGGGACAGTAAGCTCGGCGGGCAGCCGCTCATCGGCTCGGCAATCGATTCAAGGCAAGCCGGCGTTTGACGGCAGCGATAGTTTTTCGCGGCAAAGCCCCCCAGCCGGAGCGCCTCGCCCTAAACCGTCGCCCCTTTCGCCTTCGGCCGGCGCAGATGTTCGTCGAGCCGCGGCATCAGCTCGACGAAATTACAGGGCCGGTAGCGGTAATCGAGCTGATGGACGAGGATGTTGTCCCAGGCGTCCCGGCAGGCGCTGGGCGAGCCGGGCAGGCAGAAGATATACGTCGCCCGCGCAACGCCCGCGGTCGCCCGCGTCTGGATCGCCGAGGTGCCGATCGCCTCGAAGCTCACCAGCAGGAAGAGCGTCGCGAACCCGTCCATCCGCTTTTCGAACAGCGGCTCGATCGCCTCCGGCGTGACGTCGCGGCCGGTGAAGCCGGTGCCCCCGGTGGTGATCACCACATCGATTTCCGGATCGGCGATCCAGGCTTCGACACGGCTGCGGATCGCGACGACGTCGTCCGGCACGATGGCGCGCACCGCGAGCACGTGGCCGGCCGCGCCAAGGCATTCCGCGAGCGTCCCGCCCGACCTGTCGTCCTCGTAGGTGCGCGTATCGGATACGGTGAGCACCGCAATCCGCAACGGAATAAACTCTCGGCTCTCGTCCAATCCAGGCATGGCGGTCAATCCTGCGCGCGTCGGCAAAACTTAGAGATTGGCGGTGCGGAAGGTATTGCAGGCGGAGATCGTACCTTCCCTGAACCCGGCCTCGAACCAGCGCTGACGCTGCGCGGACGTCCCGTGCGTAAAAGAGTCAGGCACGACATAGCCGCGCGCCTGCTTCTGCAGCTTGTCGTCGCCGATCGCCGAGGCCGTTCGCAGCGCTGCTTCGACATCGCCCGGCTCGATCGCCTTCCAGCGCTCATCGGCGCCGTGCGCCCAGACGCCGGCGAAACAATCCGCCTGCAGTTCGACCTGAACCTGCAAGTGGTTCGCCTCCGCCTTGGGAAGCCCACGCTGCATTTGTTGCACGCGCGGCAGAATGCCGAGCAGATTCTGCACGTGATGGCCGACCTCATGCGCGATCACATAGGCCTGCGCGAATTGGCATGACTTCGACCCGACCTGGCAGCCGCGGAAGCGCTGCTCGATGTCGCGGAAGAACGAGGTGTCGAGATAGACCTTGCGGTCGTTCGGGCAATAGAACGGGCCCATCGCCTTCTGGGCGACGCCGCCGCAGGCCTGGTCGGTGACATCGCGATAAAGCACAAGCACCGGCCCGCGATACTGATGGCCATCCTTGGCGAAGATCTCTTTCCATTGGAAATCGGCGCTGCCGAGCACGGCGGCGACGAACTTGCCCATCTCGTCGTCCGGCTTGCCGGTGCGGCGCGCCTGATTGGACGGCTGGTAGCGCTGCTCGGTCTGCGAGCCGCCGCCGGACAAGATCTCCGCGCCGCCGATCAGCAGCCGCGGATCGATGCCGAGCGCCCAGCCGACCAAGCCGAGCACGACGAGCGTGCCGATGCCGATCCCGCCGCCGATCGGCAAGCCGAAGCCGCCGCCGCCCCCGCCGCCCTCTTCGCCGCGGCGATCCTCGATATTGTCGCTACCGGGCAGATTTTCCCAGCGCATCGCTTTGCTCCCCTTCGCGCCGTGACCGCGCCTCGCCTTATGACACGCCGCACGACGGTGCGGGCGCGAGCGATCGTGGCCGCAGACATATGGTCCTGCTTTGAATACCGCGCCAGTGCGTTTCGATTAAGTCCGTATTTACCTTGGTTTGGCAGAGTGCGCGCTGTCGGATGTAGGTTCTGCGTCGCCGATGCGTCGTCTGAGTTCGAGTTGAGTTATGAGTGCAACGCGCCACGGGGCGTCCCATGGGACGCCCCGCTTAACTTCGGGCCAAGCCTCCAGCTTCCGTGTCGTGATCGGCGACAGCATCGCCGAAATGGCCAAGCTGTCGGCCGCATCGGTCGACCTCGTCTTTGCCGATCCGCCCTACAATCTTCAGCTCCGCGGCGACCTCAAGCGGCCCGACGATTCGCATGTCGACGCCGTCGACGACGCCTGGGACAAGTTCGAAAGCTTTGCCGCATATGACGATTTCACGCGCGCCTGGCTTGCCGCCTGCCGCCGGGTGATGAAGCCCACCGCCACGTTGTGGGTGATCGGTTCGTATCACAACATCTTTCGCGTCGGCGCCGCGCTGCAGGACCTCGGCTTCTGGATCCTCAACGACGTGATCTGGCGCAAGTCCAACCCGATGCCGAATTTCCGCGGCCGGCGCTTTACCAACGCACACGAGACGCTGATCTGGGCCGCGCGCGACCGCGGCGCGACGGGCTATACGTTCAACTACGAAGCGCTGAAGGCCGGCAACGAGGACATCCAGGTGCGTTCCGACTGGACGCTGGCGCTGTGCACCGGCGAGGAGCGTCTGAAGGCGAAAGACGGAAAAAAGCTCCACCCGACCCAAAAACCTGAAGCGTTGCTCTTTCGCATCATATTATCCTCGTCGCGTCCGGGCGATCTGGTGCTGGACCCGTTTTGCGGCACCGGCACGACCGGCGCGGCGGCCAAGCGTCTCGGCCGGCGATTTATCGGCTTCGAACGGGTCAGCGACTATGCGCAGGCCGCACAAACGCGCATCGCCGCGGTCGAACCGCTCGCAGGCGAAACACTTGCGCCCGTCCCGACCGCGCGCGACGCCCCGCGCGTGCCCTTCGCGGCGCTCGTGGAGCGTGGGCTGGTGACGCCGGGCGCCAAGCTTGTCGACGCCAAGCGCCGGGTGAAGGCGCTGGTGCGCCCCGACGGCGCCATCGCGCTCGGCGAAGCGATCGGATCGATCCATCGCATCGGCGCGCTCGCCCAGGGGCTCGATGCGTGCAACGGCTGGACCTTCTGGCACCTCGAGACGCCGACCGGCCTTACCTCGATCGACGCGCTGCGCGCCGAGGTGCGGGCAGAGCTGACCTGAGGCCGGCCGCCTTTCCTGCACCCGCGTCAGCATTCCCTCCCCTAACCAGTCCCGCATGCGCGATCACCTTGCGCATGAGATTAGGCAGTGCTTCGCGGTCGAGCGTTTCCAACGCGACCCACCGCATGCCCGCGGGCGCTTCCGCGTCGGCCGGGGCTTGCGCGACGAACACGAAAAGCTCGAGCGGGAAATGCGTGAACACATGCGTGACTACGCCGGGCACGCGCAGCCAGACGATCGCGGTCTCGCCATCGGGGAGAGGGTTGGGGTGAGCTTCCGTGGAAGATGTCCCGTCAAAAGAAGATGTCCCGTCGGAATGAATGAAACGCCCGCTTGAGCCGCCTTCATCCTCCCCCGTAAATCGAGGGAGGGGGACCATGCGCAGCATGGCGGAGGGGGCATCGAAACCTGTGCCCCCGCCACCGCGCTTCGCGCGGTTCCCCTCCCCCGCTGCGCGGGGGAGGATGGGTGCGGAGGCGAGCGCGGTCGCCTCGTCGAAGTCGTGCGTCCAGTCGGTGGTCGGAACCTCGGTCATGCCGCCCAGTAGACCGTGCGCGGGCCGGGTGCGCAGGAGAACGCAGCCGTCCGCGCGCAGCACGACGAAGGCCGCGCCGCGCCGCAGCCGTCCTGGCCGTTTCGCCGCCTTTGCCGGAAAAGCCTCGGGATCGCCGCGCGCGGCCGCCGCGCAATCCGCACGCAAAGGGCAGCGGACACAGGCGGGACCGCGCGGCGTGCACAACGTCGCCCCGAGATCCATCAGCGCTTGCGCGAAATCGCCGGCCCGGCGGCGCGGGGCGAGCCGCTCCGCCGTGCGTCGGATCGCGGCCTTGCCCCGCGGCAGCGGGTCCCGGATTGCGAACAGTCGCGCGACCACGCGCTCGACATTGCCGTCGACCGGAACCGCGCATTCGTCGAAGGCGATCGCCGCAACCGCGGCCGCGGTGTAGGCGCCGATCCCCGGCAAGGCGCACAACTCCGCCAGCGCCCGCGGGAATTGTCCCGCGTGCCGGTCGATAACGGCGCGCGCGCAGGCATGCAGGTTGCGCGCCCGCGCATAATAGCCGAGGCCCGCCCACAGCCGCAGCACCTCGTCGAGATCGGCGGCGGCGAGCGCCCGGACCGTGGGGAAGCGAGCGACGAAGCGCTCGTAATAGGGAATAGTTGCGGCTGCCGTGGTCTGCTGCAGCATGACCTCGGAGACCCACACGCGGTACGGGTCGTTTCGTTCACCCGGCCGGGCGCGCCAAGGAAGGTCGCGCCGGTTCCGGTCGTACCAGGCAAGCAGACGCCGGGCGAGATTTTGCACAGCTTTTTCGATCGGCCGGCCGCCGGGGCGAATCAGCTTTGGCTCCGCGTCTCGCGCTGATAGGGTCATACGCCCTGATGACAGAGCCGCGCGCCATGAACAAGCCTCACCCGAGCAGAGCCAAACCGCTCGCGGCCTTGGTGGGCAAGTGCCTCGCCGACACGTTCGCGCAGCGCGGCTTTGCCGCCGCCGAGATCGTGACGCGCTGGGCCGAGATCGCCGGCGCGGACATTGCGGCGCATTGCGAACCGATGAAGATCGAGTGGCCGCGCCGACGCAGCGCCGCTGCCGCCGACCCCGAGCCCGCCGTGCTCGTCCTGCGGGTCGAGGGTCCTTGCGCGATCGAGATTCAGCATCAAGCGGCGGTCATCATCGCGCGGGTGAACAGCTTCTTCGGCTGGCCCGCCATCGGCCGCATTGCGCTGCGTCAGGCGCCGCTGCGGCGGCGGACACGTAAGGCCCCTCCCCGCCCCGACAAAGAGGCGGTGCAAGCGGAGACGAAGCGCCTCTCCGCTATCGCCGACGATGATTTACGCAGCGCGCTCGGCAGGCTCGGCGCAGCAGTGAAACGGGGCTGAGCCGTCTTCGGCATCTACAATGGCCGGCTTCGCCATGGCCGCGAATTTAGCGGATCGAGACCGAGAGAGAGCGCCAGGCGCGCCGCAGGCCGAGGCTGCGTGAGCGTCAGCCGCTCCGCGGCTTTTCAAAGACAATGCTGTAGCCAAAAATATTTCCCGCATAGGCGCGCTCGACCAATCCCGCGCCCGCAGCCTGTTCGCGCAGCTTCCGGCGGCTCACGAAGTGCGGATCGAAAATGCTCTCCGCCACCAGCAGCCGCCCGCCCGGCTTGAGCGCGGAGACGATGAACGGGAAGACGCTGGCCCCTTCAGGAACTTCGCCAAGCGCCATCACCATCACGGCGGCGTCGAGGGAGCCCTTCTGGATCGATGCGCTGCGCACGTCCGAATGAACCGGGCGAATATTGGCAAGGCCTTCCTTCGCGGCCTTTTCGGCCACCCGCGCCAGCATCGCCGCCTGAACGTCGAGCGCGAGGACTTCGCCGTGCGGCCCCACCGCCCGCGCGAGCGGAATCGTCACCCGACCCGGTCCGCAGCCGATATCCAAGACGCGCGCGCCGGGCGGCAAGGCAAGCTCCCGCACGACATGGTCGGAGTTCGTCGCGCGGGCGAGCGGATTTTCCATCTCGACGAGCCAAGCGAACTCGGCCGGGCAAGGCAGCAGCGTCCGTCTAGAACGCAGCCGCCAGCCGACCCATGCCGCCGCCAGCGCAAGGATCACGAGAGCAAGGATCGTCATCGAGCCCCCCAAAGGCGCACGAAGCACCCCTATCATAAATGGAGGACCTACGCGCTCCGCGCAGAGCGAGCGCCCTGCGCAGTAAAGCAAGCGTTAAGGATGACCCAAACTGTGTGATCGCGCCACCGCGTTGGGCTTACGGATCGAGTTCGGTGTCCCAATAGAGATAGTCGAGCCAGCTCTCGTGCAGGTAATTGGGCGGGAACAGGCGGCCGTTCCGGTGCAGGTGATGCACCGACGGCTGGAACGGCCTCTGGCTTGGCCACATGCCGGATTCCGCCGGCGTCTTGCTGCCCTTGCGCAGATTGCAGTTGGCGCAGGCGGCGACGACGTTCGACCAGGTCGTGTGCCCCCCGCGCGAGCGCGGCAGCAGGTGATCGAAGGTCAAATCCTCGCCGGAGCCGCAATACTGGCAGGCGAAGCGGTCGCGCAGAAAGACGTTGAACCGGGTGAAGGCCGGGTTGGTCGAAGGCTTCACAAAGGTCTTCAGCGAAACGACGCTCGGCAGCTTTATCTCCAAGCTCGGGCTGTGCACCGCCTTGTCGTAATGGGCGATGATGTTCACACGATCGAGGAACACTGCCTTGATCGTGTCCTGCCAGCACCACAGCGAGAGCGGGTAGTAGCTCAGCGGACGAAAATCCGCATTGAGCACGAGGGCCGGCCATCCGTTCGGCGAGACGTGAGCGTTCAAACCGCAGTCACCTCAGTATGTCGGCGCTTCCGACGACGCACTGCACCAAATCGCCCCCGCCCGCAGTTTATACGGGGGCGTGACAGGATTGTGAAGCGCGCCCTTTTGGCGACGGCATAGCCGTGCGGCAACCGCCAAGCGTAGGCGGCGGGGTCTCACTTCACCGCGAATCGCCGGGCCAGGAACTCGCCGCCGTGCCGCAGTCCCTCCGGGTCGATGCCGTGGCCCATCCCGTAGGAGAGGTGCCACTCGACCGGGATCGAGAGCGCGGCGAGATCGCGGGTGGCCAGAAAGAGCGCCTGGGCCGGGATCAGCTCATCCTCGGAGCCGTGCAGAAGGAGAATCGGCGGGCGAGCGCGGATGTCCGTCTTGACCGCGTCGGGGGCGGCGCCGCCCGGCAGAACGAAAATGCCGGAATAACCGACGATCGCCGCCGGCGGCGATGCCCGGCGCAACCCGACATGCAGCGCCATCATCGTCCCCTGGCTGAACCCGACCAGCGCGAGCGCGCTCGGCGGCAGATTGCGTCGCTTGAGTTCGGAATCGAGGAAACGATCGAGCTGCGGCGCAGCGGCCTTGACGCCCGTCCAGCGCTCATTGGCCTCGCGAAAGGTGAGCGGAAACCACTCGCGGCCCACCGGCGCCTGGCCGCAGGGCCGGGGCGCGTGCGGCGACACGAAGGCGGCGTGCGGCAACAAATCCTGCCACATGCGGCCGATCTCGATGAGATCGTTGCCGTCCGCGCCATAGCCGTGGAGAAGGACGACGAGCTGGCGGGCGGGTCCGCGCGAGCGCGGCTCTATCCGGGGACCGTCGAGCTCTGCAGCCAAATCTGCCTCCCTGCCATACGTCAGGCTTGTGATGATGATGGATTGAGGATCGGATCGCGGCGTTTGACCGCCCGATAATAGGACCAGAGCAGAAACGCCGCCACCCCGCGCCACGGCCGCCACGACTCGGCGATCGCGTGCATCTCTTTGATGCTTGGGCGCTCGGCCAGGGCAAACGCAAGCCGCAGCGCTTCGCGCAAGGCGAGATCGCCGGCAGGCCAGGCGTCGGCATGGCCGAGACAGAACAAGAGATAACTGTCCGCGGTCCATGGCCCGATCCCATGATGGGCGACCAAAGCGCGATGCGCCTCGTCGGCGTCCATGTCGGCAAGCATCTCCAGGTCGAGGGCGCCGGATGCGAGCGCGGTCGCGAGCGCCTTGAGCGAGCGGATCTTGGCCTCCGACAGTCCGACTTGTTTGAGCCGTGCAATGCGCGCCCGGCGCAACGCCTCGGGGACGAACGGGTCATAAGCTGCGGCGAGCCGCAACCAGATCGCATTGGCGCTCGCCGTCGAGAGCTGTTGCCCGATCATGGTTGCGACCAGGCCGGGAAAACCCGCCGGCCGCCGGCGCAGCGGCGGCCGACCCGCCACCGCCAACACGTCCTGAAGGCGCGGATCGATCCGCAACAAATGCGCAAGGCCGCGATCGATATCGGCTTCGGTTTCGAGGCGGTGCGACATGGGTCGGAGATAGTCGAGGCCCTGCCCGGCGCAAAGCGCCACAGATAAGCGCGACAAGGCTCCGGAACCAGGCACGCGCGATTAGATTGGATGACCATGGCCGAGACGCTTCCCCCGATCAGCACGTTCGCCGAATTGCGCGCCGCCGAAACCGCGTGCCGGCGCCGCCCGCTTTACCGCGATGCGACCCAGGTGGCGCCCGGCGAAGGCCCCGCGCCCGCGCGGCTGATGCTGGTGGGCGAGCAACCGGGCGACCAGGAGGATATCCGGGGACGTCCGTTCGTCGGCCCGGCCGGGCGCGTGCTCGACCGCGCCATCGCCGAGGCGGGCATCGAGCGCGGCGAGGTGTTCGTCACCAATGCGGTGAAGCATTTCAAATGGGAGCCGCGGGGAAAACGGCGGCTGCACAAGAAGCCGAGCGCCTATGAGATCGATCGTTGCCGCTGGTGGAGCGACATCGAGCGCGCGATCGTGCAACCCGCGCTGACCGTGGCGCTCGGCGCGACCGCGGCGGCAAGCCTGCTCGGGCGCAGCGTGACGATCGCGCGGGTGCGCGGCGCGCTCATCGAAGGACGCGGCGGCGCGCGCGTCGTCGTCACCATCCACCCGTCCTTTATTCTGCGCATCGAGGACGAAGGCGCCACGGCGCGCGAATACGACCGCTTCGTCGCCGATCTGCGTTTTTGCGCGGAGCATCTGCGAACGGCGGCGCGACGATTGGCAAATGGCTCCGAGCCCGGCGACCCGGCCTTGCCGGAGACACTCGCTACTGTCAGGTCATTCAGGTGAAGCGGACCGAGCGCTGCGAACCCCGAACGTCCGCATCTGACCCGAAGAAAGGCTCAATGACCTCCTGAAGGACCTGGGGTGAGCTGGCGAAGGAGGTGGATCATCTGAGTTAGCTCTTTTGCCTGATAGTTAGCCTCCCGTCACCGTGGCGAGCGGAACAAATACGCGACATCCGCTTTGGTGTTCCGTTCGACGTGCTCGACGTCGTGAGCGGCACAGCGGTGTGTGCAGCAGGGACGCCTCGGGGTCTCCTCACGGGTTCGCATTATTCACACGCGTTGAGGCCCAGATATCTTCCTCACTTGCATTCGAACCCAGTTAAGGGTCTCCAGTCGTCGACAAGGGAGGGTGAACCATGAAGATCGTCGTCATCGGCGGCACCGGCCTGATCGGCTCGAAGACCGTCGCCATTCTGCGCCAGGGCGGCCACGAGGTCGTCGCCGCCTCGCCCAAAAGCGGCATCAACACCATCACCGGCGAGGGGCTCAAAGAGGCCATGGCCGGCGCGCAGGTGGTGATCGACCTTGCCAATTCGCCCTCATTTGAAGACAAGGCGGTGCTGGAATTCTTCGAGACCTCCGGCCGCAACCTTCTCGCGGCGGAGGCCGCAGCGGGCGTCCGGCGCCATGTCGCGCTATCCATCGTCGGAACCGACCGGACGCCCGACAATGGCTATTTCCGCGCCAAGGTCGCCCAAGAGAAACTGATCGAGACCTCCGGCATCCCCTACACCATCATCCGCTCGACCCAGTTCCTGGAATTCCTCGGCGGCATCGCCGCTTCAAGTGCGGATGGAAACATGGTCAGGCTTTCGCCCGGCCTGTTCCAGCCCATCGCGGCGGACGACGTTGCCGCCATCGTCGCCGATGTGGCGCTCGCGACGCCGCGAAACGGCATCGTCGAGATCGCCGGCCCGGAACGAGCGCCGTTCAACGAAATCGTCGCCCGCTATCTGACGGCGGTCGGCGACCCGCGTGAGGTCGTAAGCGACCCCGAGGCCCGATACTTCGGCGGCCGGGTCGAGGAGCGCTCGCTCGTGCCGTTGGGCGAAGCGCGCCTCGGCCGCATCGGTTTAGACGATTGGCTCCGCCGCTCACGGGCAGCAGCCTGATCCTGCATCCGCCAACCGAAGGATACGGCTCCATGAAACGCATCCTGTGTTCGCTGCTTGTCGCCACCCTGCCGTTCGGCAGCGTCCTCGCGGATGCGCCGAAGGAGAAGAACGCCAAGGTGACCCTCGTCTACCAGCACGCGCTGCCGAACGTTCCCGGCAAGAGCATCAAGGGCGTGCTGGTCGAATACGGCCCGGGCGGCTACTCGCCTGGTCACACGCATCCCAAATCCGCCTTCATCTACGCGACCGTGCTTGAGGGGGCGATCCGCAGTCAGGTCAACGACGGACCGGTGACGACCTACCAGGCCGGAGAGAGCTTCTCCGAGTTGCCCGGCGACCGCCACGGCGTCAGCGCCAATGCCAGCGAGACGAAGCCGGCCAAGCTCCTCGCGGTGTTCGTGGTGGACACGAACGAGACGGAACTGACGATCCCATTCGGGAACTGAGGTTTGATGCCTTTCGTGCGGAGATAACGCGTCGCGAGAAAATGCGGGACGCCAATGCTGCGTGGTCTCGGTGTCGGGGATTGACTCTGGACCGAATCAAAATGGAAATCTCGGTTGACAGGAGAGTGCAATGTCAAACCACTTCACTGGACTCAGTCTCGGCCCGCCGCTGGGCGATCAACGACTCGACCTCTGCGACCTGTACGCATTCCAGTCGCCCGCTGACAAGAACAGAACCGTGATCATCCTCAATGCAAATCCTAATGCAGACGCACTTCATCCCGACGCAATCTATCGCCTCAACCTCGATAACGACGGCGATTGCCTGACGGACATCGCATTCAGCTATGTGTTCTCGAAGCCGCAGAATGGCAGGCAGACCGTTAACGTGTTCGTGGCGACGGGCTCGGAGTTGCGCTCGGCCGAAGCGGTAGGAACGAAGATAATCGGCGACGCCGAGGTCTCTTTCGGCGCCAAGCCGAATATCATCAAGTCGGGCCCCTACAGTTTTTTCGCCGGCAGCCGCAGCGACGCGTTCTTTTTCGACTTCGACGGTATCAAGAACCTATTCGATACCCGGGGTAAACGGAACTTCACCGAGCCTCATCTCGGCGGCAAGTCTCCATGGACCGGCGTAGATTCGAATACGGAAGCGAACGTGTTTTCGACGGTGATCGAGCTGCCAACAAGCGAACTCAATCCCAAGCCCGAGATCCATATATGGGGGCGGTGCAGCGTAAGACGCGACGGCAAGTTGCTTCACGTCGATCGCGCGGGCCATCCGAGCGTTAGCAGCTTTTTCAACACCGATGACACCAAGGAGGAATACAACGCGAGCGAGCCCGTCAACGACCGCAAGCGATGGCTCGACCAATTCGTGCATCTGATGGGGCATACCGGCAATTACACGCGCGAGGAAGCGATCGCCGCGATCGACAAGGAGCGCACGCTTCCCGACGTGCTAAGTTTCGACCCGTCGAAGACCGCAAAGTATCCCAACGGCCGGGTCTTCACTGACGACGTGATCGATTACCGCATCGCTTTCCTGACGAAGAATCAGTGTCCGCCCACCGGCCTCAAGCCCCACACCGACATCCTGAAGGAGTTCCCGTACATAGGCACGCCGCATTCCAAAAGTGGCGGAGCATGAAACCGGTACAGGCGCGGATCGCACTGAAAACTGAGCGTGCCTCTGGTGGCGCATGCTGCTGCACCTGCTCTCGCCCGCAATTGGCGCTTCCCGGCCTTGCCGGAGACGCCCGCCAAATGCCCGGTCATTGAATGCCCAGTCATTGAGGGTGAAGCGGACCGAGCGCTGCGAACCCCGCTTGTCCGCGTCTGACCCTGCCACAGCGGTCCTCGGCGCTTTCGCGCCGCTATCAGCGGCATAACGGATGGGTAGCCCGAATGCAGTGCGTTGACTCGCGGCTAAGCGTGACGGCGGCCTACACGGGGTGGGGAGCATTTGGATGGCGTATGCGTGGCTTCAAGACGGATTCCGTCAAGAAGTCCCCGCTGCGACTTGCTATTGGGCGAGTCATGACCGAGAGTGCACTTAACGCACAACAAGTTGAGAGGAAGGAGAACTATTATGGATCCTCTCGTGGAATATGTAGAACGTGTTGATGTGTGGGCGGCGACCATCGAAGACAGACCCGGCGACCTTGCACATGTGCTGGCTGAGCTGCGGGAAGCGGGCGCAGACCTGCAATTCATCATCGCTCGGCGCGCAGAACCCGGCAAGGGAGTAGTGTTCGTCACGCCACTCCGAGGTGACAGGGAAATCGCCGCAGCCGCGCAGGTGGGTTTTAACGTTGCGCATACCCTCCATTCCGTTCGAGTCATAGGCCGTGACCGGCCGGGCATCGCCGCGGAGTTGACTCAGAAGCTTGCCGACGGGGGAATTAACCTGCGCGGCTTCTCTGCCTCCGTGATTGGCACACAATTTCTCGCCTATGTGGCGGTGGACTCGCTAGACGATGCGAACAAGGTGATAGAAATTCTTGCAAAGGCCTGACAAACTCTGTCAAGCGGTGTGACATCGCGCAAACAAACGTCATCCTTGTATCTTGGGAAGTCAGGGATGCGTGTATTGATGTCGATCTGGAATTTGAGCCAGCAGGTTCTGAAACCCTGAAAGGATTTTCAGAACCGGTTCAGCTCTTTTCCCCGGCTCGTTGATACGGGCACCCACTTCCTGAATAACGCGAGAACATCGGCGGGAGCGAATGTCCGGATGTGGCACGAACCGTCCGTGCCGGCTATTGCTCTTGTGGGTCCGGAAGTTGGGGTCGAGCTGCCAATGGTGCGCGTGCGGGGCGCGGACCGTCAGCAATCGAAGGCAGACCGTCCGTCGCGGACACGCCAATCGACTGGCGAAGATGGTAGAGTCGGAATGTGGCGCGGTGGCTGTAGGCTGAACATATCTGTTGCCGCCTCTTTCGTTTGGCGGTGCCTTAGTGGTTCGACCGTGACTCCGTTTCCACATTCCGCTCATCGAACCGGACAGGCGGGTCTCCCGCATCCGGCTCTCGGACAGAACTTCACGCCTTCACCCACGGCACGTCGTGTCCAAGCCGGCCCAGGCGTACGAGCCCGAAGTGCCCTAGCACGCGCCGATCAACAATCCGGCGCGCTACCGACTTTAATAGCTCGGCATGCGGAATGCTCCCGAAGTAGTCCGCGAGGTCGGCGTCAACGACTTCCGGGTGGCCGCGAAACAGCAGTGCTTCCACCTCGACCACCGCCTGTTGAGCATTTCGCCCAGGACGGTATGCATACTGCTCGGGTGGAAGATCGGCTTCGAAGATCGGTTCCAGCACCAGCATTGCTGCTGTCATGCAGACCTGATCGCGCAAGGTCGAGATGCCCATCGGTCTGAGTTTGCCATTGGCTTTCCGAGGCTTCGCTCCAACCCGAGCATCTTCCATCCCAACACAAACCGGCGCATGTACAAGTTAGCCAGCAGTGGTGAGATCGGTGAGCCTTGCGGAATGCCGCGCCTGTCGTCCCGAGCCTCCGTCGTGCGTGTCTTCCTTCCTCGATCGTCGGTTTCTTCCACGGGGCTCCCGAAGTGCCCATAGAGGTGCGAGAGTGGATAGGTCCCGCCCCTGCGTCGCCTGACCTTGTGCTTGATGCGCAACCACCGGCGCAACCGCACAGCAGTGTAGTTGTCGAGCGCCCGGTACGCTTTGGTGACGGTGCCTACATTGAAGTAGTTCGCCCAGCCGCGCAGCGTGCGGTTCAACTTGTTCACCAGCTCTGTGGTGTCTTGCCATGTCCCGGTTCGGGCTGTCAGCTCTTCGATGGGGTCCGGTCGGTAAGTCTCCTGCCTGAGTGCAAGCGCCAGTTCACCCAGCCACCGTTGCACCCCATACGCTTCGATGTCCGCAAACTCCTGACCATCCACTCCCGGTGCGCCCTTGTTGGAGCGGCACTGAGCGTATGCATGAGCCAGGATGTCGTCGCGACTGATCTCCTCGTACAGGGCTTGAAGATAACGAATTTGCCTTCGCTTCCATTCCAACACCGTCTCCACGAACTATCCACGGGGACGATCATCTTATCGCCATCAATCTCCATCCAAACCACGTGTTGCAAACTGGTCCTCAGAACTGAGCCGCCCGTTCCTCGTCTTTCTCAGGCGTCTTTCGATTCTCGGCTTCAGCCACAACCATCAAGCGCTTATCCGGGGCGAAGATCATAAACCCGATTGGCTTTGTGCCGAATCATGGGCGGTTTAGGCTGCCATCCTGAAGTTCGGTGTTATACGAAACCAATCTCCATGTGCCTATGATTTCTGCATCTTCGGCTGCGCAGCCTTGCAAGCGAAGATCAATTGAAAAAACAAAGCTAACGCCCTAGACATATATGCCTTCTCCGATCTACGGGTCGCCCGCATTGTAAGTCACTTTTTTATTTGCTCGGGTCTTCGGGGCGGCCAAGATGCCAAGAATAGAGCGGCAACATAGCGCCCCTGGACCAGGATCTCAACAAGGTCTAGGTCTCCTGCTCGGGTCAGCTCGGACTGCGAGCGGTTCGCAGCGCTCGGTCCCTTCACTCCAATGACCGCGCCGGGTCAAGAGCGGACCAAATGCTGACTTTCGATGGCCATGGCCCGAAGGGAAGCAAGGCGGCGACAATCCAGTTTGATTGGAAGGTCTCGTGCCCGACCGCTGATCCGCAGTAATCCACTCAAATCCCTGCTGAGCAGGCGAGCTAGCCGACTGCCCGAGTCTCGCGATGGAACGAGTGCCACGCCAGCTCCCTTGTCATCCGCCGAGTTGCGACAGCCCCTGCTTGCGCGCCGCGAGATGCGCAGCGCATCGAAACGCGCCTTCTGCTCGTCGCTGAGCATGTCATAGAATTTGACGAGTGCGGGCAGCAGCGTTTTGGCGGCGCCGAGCGTCGCGTCGATGTGCTCCATTGCCGCGACGCGCCCACCGGCGGAGGCCCGCGGTCGGACAATTGGCTTGGAGCGGTCACGGCCTTCGAGCGAGGCAATCTTCAGTTCAGCGAGTGCGACCTGCGTGGCCCCGTCGGCTGTACCGCCTGCGCGATCCGGTCGATCGGCAATTCAAGCTCCCTCGCGAGCGCCCATCGCAAAGCTTGCCATGACTGCTCCGGTGCTTCCGGCGGAGCGGTTGCCGGGTGGGCGGCCCCGCGGTTTAGTCGGTCCGGCGTCGCTGCTCGACCCGCGGGAACGAACCGGGTGGTCGGAGGCTCGCGCACAGTATCGGGCGTGCGCCCTGCCGCGGCAGGATTTGCTCCTGGCAAGGCTGGCAATCGGTTCGTGACAGCGTCACGCGGCTCGCTCGCGGGACCAGGGACGTTAACGCGGAACGTCGCTCGCGGGAACGCGATTTTCGGCAATCGCTTCATCACCAACGCGGCGTGGCGGTCGGCGATCGCGCCCGTGCGGTTTTATGGTCGCTTTCCCGGCTCGCCCTGGCCGTGGTGGAGCGGCGGCATCGTCATCGGATGGATAGGGCCGGTATTTTGGCCCTATGTCTATGACGACTTCTTCGACTATGTCTTCTGGCCGTATGTTTATGACGATTTCTGGCCCTACGCGTACGATGATGTCTATTACGGCATCTACGGAGCATACGCCTATTACGATCCGCGCCCGAGCCAACTGCGCCGGCGCACCGCACGGGCGGGCGGGCCAGCATGGCGTCCAGCTGACGTCTGCAACGCTCCCGCGCCCGAGCTTACCGACTGGCCGATCGGGCTCATTGCGGAAACCGTGCAGCCGACCGACGCCCAGCGCGCCGAACTCGACGCGCTCAAGGACGCGAACGCCAACGCCATCGCCGTGCTGAAGGACGCTTGCCCAAAAGATCTGCCCAGCATACCGACCGGGCGATTGGCGGCAATGGAAAGTCGGCTCGAGGTCATGCTGGCGGCGGTCAAGATCGTGCGCCCTGCGCTTGACGGCTTCTACCAGTCTCTCAGCGACGAGCAGAAAGCGCGCTTCAATGCGGTTGCGCCGACCAATGGCGCGGCAGCCAGGAAGGATCAGCAAGATTTTGCCAAGCTTTGCGATGGGCGCTCGCGAGGGATCATTGATTTGCCGATTGACCGGATCGCGCAGGCGGTACAGCCGAACGAGCCACAGCGGGTCGCGCTCGATGAACTGAAGATTGCCTCGCTCAAGGCCGCTGACACGCTCCAAGCCAATTGTCCGACCTACCAGGCGCTCACACCGGTGGGCCGCGTCGCGGCGATGGAGCAGCAACTCGACGCGACGCTCGGCGCCGCCAAAACGATGCAACCCGCACTCGTCAAATTCTATGACATGCTCAGCGACGAGCAGAAGGCGCGTTTTAATGCGCTGCGCACCGTTCGCGGCGAGCAAGCGGGGGCTGCCGCACCTCTCGCGGATGACAAAGGAAGCGGCGTGGCAAGCTCGGTTCCATCGACGAGACCTTCGGAACAATCGGCTAGCTCGCCTGCCGCGCAGGGATTTGAGTAAGGTTGACTGCGTGATCAGCGGTCGGGCACGAGACCTTCCGTTTCAAACTGGATTGTCGCCGCCTTAATTCCTTCGGAGACACGGGCCATCGAAAGTAGTCATTTGGCAGCTCATGGCGGCTTCCGCCTTGCCGGAGACACCCGCTGCTGCCCGGTCATTGAGAGTGAAGCGGACCGAGCGCTGCGAACCCCGCATGTCCGCGTCTGACCCGCTGCGGTCAATGACGATAAACCGCTCAGAATGGCGCGATCACGTGCCGTAGGTCGAAACCTCGATCAGGTTGCCATCGGGATCGCGACAGTAGACCGACCGAATGGGGCCCAAAGCGCCGGTCCTGGGAACGGGCCCGTCCTCGACTGCGATGCCGCAGGCGCGAATGTGGGCGAGCGCTTGCGCAAGAGGGTTTGTGGTGATCAGGCAAAAGTCGGCGGAGCCGGACATCGGATTCGCCGCCTTGGGTTCGATCTCCTTCCCAAGCTGGTGAAGATTGATCTTTTGGTCGCCGAACTGAAGCGCCTTCCGACCTCTGCCGAACGTGATCACTCGCATGCCAAGAACCCGCTCGTAGAACGCGCATGTCGCATCCACGTCGGCGACCGTCAGGACGAAGTGATCGATTCTGTCGATCCGCATGTGGGTCTCCGTTCTGCAGCTCAGTGTTGAGTAAGTATCCTCCGGGCATCGGGCCAAAGCCGCACATCATTTCGCCATTCGACCCGGTTCCAATTGCTGGAAAGCCGTGCTGCCATGCGTCCCTGCAACAATATTTATGGCGACGGACGCACAAGCAACTGGCAATCTGCTTCCTTCTCGCAGGTGCAGTGATGAAACGCGTCAGCCCTGGCTTCCTTGTCGGGATAGTGTTGGCCGCCGCTTTGATGAAAGCCAGCGATCTTCCGGCTCGTGACCTCGCCACTGTCGACCTCACCCAGTGGTCACCCCCCGATCTTGCCGCAGTGGGGAATGATCCGTTCGGCAAGCTTGTCAAGTACGGCCATGCGCTTGTGACCGACACAGCGAATGAGATCGGTCCAACGGTTGCGGACCCCAACAAGCGCTTCAGCGGCAACAATCTCGCTTGCCAGAATTGTCATTTGCAGGCTGGCACACAACCCTATGCAATGCCGCTGACCGGCATCTGGGGGCAGTTTCCGCAATATCGCGGGCGCGAGGGCGATGTCGACACGCTCGAAGATCGGATCAATGGATGCCTGGAGCGCAGCATGAATGGGCGTCCAATGCCGCTTGAGAGTCGCGAGATGAAGGCGTTCGCCGCCTATATGCGATGGCTCTCAACTGGGATCCCAGACGGAGCGCGGCTGATCGGCGCCGGCGCCTTGCGCGTCAAGGAGCCGGCGCGCGCAGCCGATCCCGGCCGCGGCGCCGCCGTCTACGCCGAGGTATGCAGCGTCTGTCATGGCGCTGATGGTTTGGGCCAGCGCGCCCCCCAAGGCGCCGGCTATCAGGTCCCACCGCTCTGGGGACCCGACAGCTATAACAACGGAGCGGGGATGAACCGCGTCCTGACTGCCGCCGCCTATGCGATGCACAACATGCCGTTCGGGACGACGTTCAATCGTCCGGTGCTCACAGACGATGACGCCTACGATGTCGCGGCATACCTTGTCAGCCAAACCCGCCCGCAGAAGCGCGACCTCGATAAGGACTTCCCGATCCGACTCCAGAAGCCCGTCGATACGGGATACGGGCCCTACGCCGACGGTTTCAGCGCCGAACAACACAAATTCGGGCCGTTCGAACCAATCCGTGCGCGGGTAAGGGAACTCGCCGCCGCCTCGGGAACGACGCAGGCGGGCGGACCCGACCATGTCTCGGACGAGACCGCCCGCGTGAAGTAGCGCAGCCTGGTTCAAGGCGAATTCCCGCCGGGAAACGCGAGCCGTGCCGCCGCCTGGCCGAACGTCGCCTAGCGGCGCGTCTCGGCCCGAACCGCCGGCTTTGACTTGGAGGTTGCTTATTTCATTAATTCTAGTATAAAAGAAATATGGAAACGCAGGTAGCTCTTCTCGCCTTCGCAGCGCTTTCGCAGGCGACGCGGCTGGATGTGTTCCAGCTGCTGATCGAGCATGAACCGGGAGGTTTGCCCGCTGGGGAGATTGCGCGCCGCCTGGCCGTTCCCGCCAACACCATGTCGGCGCACCTGGGCGTGCTTGCGCGTGCGAGGCTTGTGAGCGCCGAGCGGCGCAGCCGCACCATCATCTACCGCGCCGAGATCGCCAGCCTGCGCGCGCTGATCGACTTTCTCGCCACGAACTGCTGCGGAGGCAGGCCGGACCTCTGTGCTGCGCTGATAGCGCCATCCACGTCCTGCCGAAAACCAGAGGATGAATCCTCCGATGCCTGATCCGACCTACAACGTGCTGTTCCTGTGCACCGGCAACACGGCGCGTTCCATCATGGCGGAGAGCATCATGCGCAAGGACGGCGCTGGGCGCTTCCGCGCGTTCTCGGCCGGAAGTCACCCCCAAGGCGTCGTCAACCCGCTCGCCCTCAGGATGCTCGAACACTATGGCTTTCCAACCGACGGGCTGCGCTCGAAAAGCTGGAACGAATTGGCGACGCCGGATGCACCGCCGTTGGATTTTGTGTTCACCGTCTGTGACAACGCGGCCGGTGAAGTCTGCCCGCTCTGGCCGGGCCAGCCCATGACGGCGCATTGGGGAATTGAAGACCCGGCGGCGGTCGAGGGCAGCGCTCTCGAAAAGGAGCGCGCGTTTGTGCTGGCGCTTCGGTATCTCAGGAACCGCATCAGCGTCTTCGCATCCTTGCCGTTTAAAAGCCTTGACGAGGTCGCGCTCAGCAACCGGCTGCGGGACATCGGCCGTATGGAAGGCGCGACCGGTCGCAAGCCGGAGGTCGCGTGATGCTTAACTCACTTTGGAGGATTGCGATGACCCCTGCATCCTTGCGCTTCAGCGCCCTTGTGACGGTCCTTGCGGCGCTGATTGGTTCGCCGATCACAAGTTGGGCACAGGGCGCACAGCCGAACGCGGCCGTTTCGATTCGTGGCGCAGGTTCGACCTTTGCAGCGCCGTTCTATCGGAAAATGATCGAGGAATATGCCGTCGCCCACCGTGACGTGTCGATCGGGTATGACGCGGTCGGCAGCGGCGAGGGGGTGAAACGCTTCATCGCCCGGGAGGTCGATTTCGCGGGTAGTGATGAAATACTCACCGAAAGCGAAGCCGCAAAGCTCGACGCGTCGGTACTCGACCCGGCCGCTTCTGGGGCGTATCCGATCACAACGTACAGCTGGATGTTCCTGTATCCGCGCCATGCCGACCCCGTAAAGGGAAAAGCAATGCGTGATTATGCCGAATGGGTGTTGTCGCAGCAGGCCCAGAATTACGGCGCTCAACTTGGGTACCTGCCGCTATCGGCCGATGTCACGGCGCTTGGCCGTGAAGCCCTTGCCGGCCTCGCTTATTAAACGGAGTTCGGCCGGATGGACGTGATCATCTATCACAATCCTCAATGCGGCACCTCGCGCAATACGCTCGGCCGTCATCCCTTATCTTGCAGACTGCGCCATTGCTGCTGAAGCTTTGGACGTAATCCGCCGCAAAAAAGTTACGTACCTGCGCTCACGCGGCCCGCCGTCCCGCCCGAATCGGCTTCGCATGCACGGCTGCGACCACGGCAAGGAGCAGCGTGGTCACCGCCGAAATGAGGCAGTAGATGCAAAATGCGCGGATGAGGGCGACCTGCAGCACCATGAAGTAGAGCGAGAACAGCACGCCCAAGCCGGCGCAGAGAATCGCGCCAAGGCGCAGCCCACGCGAAACCGGATCAAACGCGAGCAAAGCCGCGAGACCGAACATGTAGAGATAGAATACGACGCCATAGTACCCAATCGGCAGGCCGAGGATGCGTGCATAGGGGCTCGCCGCGACCTCGTTGCATCCGTCGATCGGCGGCGGACACCACAGCGGCTGGCCGATGTAGATCATGTAGGAGTCGTATACAGCAACCGCCAATCCGATCAGCGCCAGCGCCATCATGGCGCACGGCGCGTGGCGGGCCATCTTTGTAGAATTATCGTCGATCGGCGCGCAGCCGCATATGTAGTCCAAGCCACGACTGTTCATGGCGTTTTTCCTCTCGTTAGCCGCAACGGCCAAATAGTCTCTAGGTCGCCGGAGCGCCTCGCGCGCTTCGCTTCCTAATGCGTTGGACGATAACCGGAGGGAAAAAGTTACAAAGCCGATCAATAATCAGACGCGGTGCCCCGCCGGCCTCGCCTCGTGGCCCGGCTCGGGCTTGCCGCACACACTCGGTCATGTCGGATCAGAAGGGTGAAGCGGACCGAGCGCCGCGAACCTCGCATGTCCGCGTCACGAAGGCAGACATCACGGCTCCGAAGGCATCATTGATTTTTCGCAATGCCACGACCGCCGCGCCGGGCTCTTCTATCGATATGGGTACCGGATTGAACATACAAACAGATGCTTTCCGAGCGCTTTGTGCGTCGAACCAGAGGCAAATTCGTGGCCTGTTGAGCCGCATGGTCGGGCCGCAGGACGCCGAGGACTTAACCCAGGTGACGTTTGCCAAAGCCGCCCAGGCGCTGCCGAATTTTCGCGGCGACGCCGAGGTCTCGACTTGGCTCCATCGTTTGGCCGTCAATGTCGCGCTCGATTGGCTGCGCAGCCGACCGGCGCACGACGCCAAACTGACCGTGCCTCTGCCAGAGCCATCGGCCGAGGATAAGACTGGCGCCCTGACAAGGGCTGCAATGATCGACACGCCGCCGTCGCCCGAGCAGGAAGTCGCCCATAAGGATACGCAAGCCTGCATCCGGGGCGAGATTGCCAAATTAGCCGCGCCTTACCGCGAAGCGCTCATGCTGAGCTTCCTTGGCCAACTCGATGACCAGCAAATCGCCGATGCCCTCGGCATAACCCTGGCCAATGCTAAGGTGCGGCTGCACCGTGCGAGAAAGGAACTCAGAAAGATCATCGCAGCGCGCTGCGACTTCTATCGCAACGAACTGTCCTGCAAGCCCGCATCCCCTGAGTGTTGCGCCTCGACGCCGGCAGCGGCGAGCTGACGACTGTAACTTTCGGCGGCTCCTCCCCGTCTAACAATTTGGCAGCGATGATCGCTGCGGACATGGGAGGACACAATGCGGCGGAAACTTGCGATTCTTCTGGTTCTGCTCGGTAGCGCAGCAAGCCCGCCGGCGCGGGCCTTTGCGCAGGCACAGAATCCATCCTGGGATACTTGGTTCGGCCCGTGGTTCATGTGGGGCGGCTGGTCGTCCTGGTGGTGGATTTGCCCGCTGATGATGGCGCTCATGATGCTGGTCATGATGTTCGCATGCCGGTTCATGTGCTCTTCGCACCGCGACTGAGACGGCCCGCCAGCGCGGGCGGACCTTGCCTCACCGACGGATGGCGGGCTGTAAACTCGCTCCAATACCTCCTGACTGATCCTCGCCAATGCGATATCCTGCAATGCGGTTCTGTCTCGTGGACGATTTGATGCAATTCGATTGTTGGAAACGCCGCGAGTTCATTCCCCTGCTCGGCGACGCGGCGGCGGTGTGGCCGCTGGCGGCGGGGGCGCCGCAGGGCGAGCGCATGCGGTGCAATCGGCGTGCTTATGCCGCACGCTCAAGACAATCCGGTCGACCTCCGCGTATCGGGGCGTCGTTGCAGAAGCTATCGGGCTGGACCGCTGGCCGGAACGGCGCGACGGCCGCCGTCGAGAATGACTCCCTCCGCCCGGAGCGGCCGCACCCCGCAGCTCAAGCGCGATTTGTTGTGTGACACTCCGTCCCGAGGGATGATGGCCTACCAAGAGACATTTGTTCAGCGGGACCAACACCGGATCTACGTCCGAGACCACTCCGGGGCGGAACCGGCGATTATTCTCATGCACGGGTTCCCGGACAACGTACATCTCTACGACCGTCTGTCTCCTCACCTTTCGCCGCCGCGCCGGGTCGTGCTATTTGATTTTCTGGGGTGGGGCAGTTCGGATAAGCCGTCCGGCCACCCTTACACCACCGACAATCAAGTCGGTGACCTCGACGCTGTCATCACCCAACTGGGGCTCGAGCAAGTCGTCCTCGTCGCGCACGACGCCTCGGGCCCACCGGCCATCGACTGGGCACTGGCCCACCCCGAGCGCGTCGCCGCGCTGGTGTTGTTGAACACGTACTACTGCGAAATGCCGACGCTCCGGCGGCCGGAGGCGATCTGGCTCTTCTCCACGCCCGTGATCAGAAGCGTCGCGAGGCCTGTGTCGCGGATGTTCGGGAACTGGCTCTTCCGCCGGATGTACTGGTGGCAGGTCGGGAGCTTTATCCGAGACGCGGATGTCAGACGTGAGTTCGTGCCGCTGCTGTATCAACAGTTCGACGCCACGCCGAGTGCTCGCCCTGCCTTCTTTCGACTGAACGAAGACTTATTGCCCATGGTCCGGTCGCGCACACAAATGATCCCCAAGCTGAAAGAGTTCAAACGCCCGGTCCGGATCATTTTCGGCGACGCCGATCCTTCCCTGAACAGCGGTGTCGCCCGGACGTTCCACGAGTTCCTCCCGGACTCCGAACTATTCCTGATCCCGGGCGCTCGACACTTCGTCCAACTGGATGAGCCGGAGCAGGTGGCGCGGTTAATCCTGGCCATGCCAGGGCCGCGGAGCACGCCGGCCTGATGCCGATAACAAAATCGGCCACCGAACCCAGCGGGTGTTCAGCTTCGTATGTCGATCGCATCCTCAGGGGCGAGAAGCCTTCCGACCTACCGGTGCACGCACCGACCAAATACGAGCTGGCGATCAATCTCAAGGCTGCGAAGGGCTCGGCCTCGAAGCGCGCGGCGACGGCGCTCGCCCGCGCTAGCGAACGTCGGGTCGGTTACTGAGGCGAAGCAGGTGTGGCGCCGTCAGGGCGGCCCGCTCTTGTCGGGGCTGGTGCGCTCGATTTGCGCGCCTATGACATCGATCGCGTTCCCCGCCTCGATGCGGCGGCGGATGTCCTTGAGGCGCATGAGCTGCTGAACGATCGTCGGCATCATGTCGAGCTTTTCCATCACGTGCCAGACATAGACGAAGATCGCAAAGATGGCGCCGACGTCGGCATTCGGCATGTAGGCGACGCGCAGCAGCACCAGGAGGAACACCAGGATCGACAGCGCCTCGATCGCCGTCCAGTTGAAGGCGTCGGCGTCGGAGAGCTTGACGCGCCAGGCGCGCACCTCGGCGAAATGGCGGGTGACGGCGCCCTCCTGCGCCGCCTCGATCACCCGGACCTCGTGCTCGAGCTGGTTGTTGAGCCCCTCGTTGAGCATCAGCGAGCGCCGCATGTAGCTGCGGTTGAGGATGGCGACCGGGATGAACTGCGACGCGGCGACCACGCCGATCACGAGGTCGTAGTAGAACAGGATGGCGGCGGAGCCGACGATGCTCACCAGCGTGTTGAGGACGACCGGCATGTCCTTTTCGAAAAAGGTCACGAACTCGCGCGACATGGCCGAGCGCGCCGCCACCTTGGTGGGTTCGACGCCGGACTGACGCTGGCGCAGCACCGTATCGATCACGATGGCGTTGTAGATCTTGGTGTAGAGGCGCGTGTCGTAGAGCTGGCGGACGCAGCCGATCGCGGTGTGCAGCAACCAGGCGATCATCACCGGCGCGATCATCCGATAATCGTGCGCCAGCAGACCGTTGATCGCGATCCCCGTGGCCCACGGATAGGACAGCGCCAGCAGGTCCTCGCTGACGGTCAGCGCATAGGTGACCGCGATGCGCCAGCGGAACGGCCGTATCGTCTCGATCACGGACCTCGCTCGGGAGCCGTCAGGCATCAGGGAAACCGGCTGTCGGATGAGCTGATCGCAAGGGAATCAAATTTAGGGGACGGCCGCATTTAATACGGCCGTGCAGAGGCGACGAGCGATAGTCTATCGCGTCGCGCGTGAGGAAGGCACTTCAGGTCACGCCGCTGCGCCTTCGCGGATTTCCTTCAGCCGCCGCTGCTGATCGACAAAGGCCTGCGCGGCGGCGTTCTGGAACAGTTCGCGCGAGCCGGTCTCATCGTCGGTCACCGGCGTGATCGCCAGATCGCGATACTCGTAGCGCTTGGGATCGTGCTTGATGCGGAGATAGATCCGGCGCAGCCGCAGATAGGTGTAAGCCCAGCGCGCGTTCTTGACGACGGTTTCGAGGAGGAATTTCGGATAGAACGACCAGACCGGCTCGCGCGGCAGCGTCGGGCGGCGATCGCGGCGGAATTTCATGCGCAGGAACCCGCTTTCCAGCGGATGCACGTTCTCGATCTCGATCGAGCACTTGAACCAGGTGATCGCAAACAAGGTGGCGCCGAACGAGTGCAGCGCCGCGGCCCGCCGCATCACCGTCGTCACGTGCTCAGTCGAATAGAAGCTGTTCCAGGCCTCCTGATAGGCCGTCGTCCATTCCTCGCGCGACATGCGGGGATGGTCGGTCGTGATGTGGAACAAGTCGTATTTGTTGAGATCGGGATCCATCCAGGCGCCCACGCGGTGGAGCTTCTGGTGGTCCTCCGAGCCAGGCAGCGGGGTGAGATAGAAGAACTCCAGCACGTCGACCGGCAGCTCGCGCTTGATGATTTCGATCTCGCGCGCCACCAATTCGGGCGTATCGCCGGGAAAACCGATGATGTAGCCGGCATAGGTCAGAATGCCGACATGCTGCCAGGCGAGCAGCATCGTCCGGTATTCGGTGATCTTGTTCTGCTTCTTCTTCGCCCCGGCCAGGTTGTCCGGATTGATGTTCTCAAGCCCGATGAACACCCGCTTCACGCCCGCGCGCCGGCATTTTTCGATAAAGCCGGGGGTACGGTGGCAGAGCGTGTCGACCTGGATGATGAAGCTGAAATCCATGCGCTCGACTTCGCGCAAATGGATCAGCCGGTCGAGGATCGACTCCCAATCCTTGTTGCGGGCGAAATTATCGTCGGTGATGAAGAAGCGCGACAGGCCCTGGGCGATGTTCTCGCGCACGATCGTCTCGATGTCGTCGGGCGTGCGCCGACGCGACACGCGCCCCTGCACGTTGATGATGGTGCAGAACGAGCACTGAAAGGGACAGCCGCGGCCGGCGTCGAAGCTCGTGATCGCGCCGGCCGTGCGGGTGACGCGCTCGCGTCCGAGGAACGGAATGGGCACGCCGGAGATGCCGGGCAGATCCTCCATGAAATTGTAGAGCGGCTTGAGGGCGCCCGCATTGGCGTCGCGCAATACCTCTTCGAGCCGCCCTTCCGCCTCGCCGGCGAAGATCGAGACGCCCAGCGCCTGCGCTTCGCGCAAGGCGTCGTCGTCGCCCCCGATCATCGAGATGACGCCGGACACATGGAAACCGCCGATGCCGACCTGGATGTCCATGGCGCGCAGCGGACGGGCGATGTCGAGCGCGCGCGGGATCTGGTTCGACTGCACGCCGACCAGCATGACCATGCCGGCGTCGGCGCCCCTCACCAGCCGCGCCAACCGCTCCGGGCGGATGCGCGTGTTGGTTTCGTCCAACGCGTGAATATCGAAGTCGACGTCGTCGCCGAGCACGCGTCGATCCGCCAGGTCGCGGGCGAGGCCATAAAGGCAGGCGAGCGAGTTGGACGGAATGGCCGAGCGAAACCACTGGATGACGTAGCCGTCGTCGTCATAATGGGTCGGTTTCACCAGAATCAGACAAAAACGTCTGCAGCTCGCGCTTGGCACGGCGGGCGTCGACATCAACAGTTCTCCGGTCTTGCCGCGGTATACCACGCGGACGCCGCTTTGGAAAACCGGCGGCCTCGGACGAACCGGGTCATTCCACCCGGCGGCGCCTGAAACCCGTTTCGGCCAGCGAAAACGGCCGGCTGGGTCGCCTTACCCTTACCCGAGAAGAATGGCGCGAAAACGGTGGTCACGCGAGCTCGTTCAGCTGGCTCGCAGCCCGCGAAATCTGTTATGCCAGGCCCCGCCCCCGCGTTAGATTGACCGACTTTTCGATCCGAGGACTCATCCGATGGCAATTTCCCCCCTAGCCGGCAAGCTCGCCCCGCCGGAGCTGCTGGTCGATCTCGCGCGCTTGGAGCGCGCCTATTATGAGCGCAAACCCGACCCTGAAGACGCGACCCAGCGCGTCTCTTTTGGAACGAGCGGACACCGCGGCTCGTCTCTCGCCGGCTCGTTCAACGAAGCCCATATTCTCGCGGTCTCCCAGGCCATCTGCGAGTACCGCGCCGGCGAAGGCATCGACGGTCCGCTGCTGCTCGGCAAGGACTCGCATGCCCTTTCCGGCCCGGCGCAGCGCACCGCTTTGGAGGTTTTCGCGGCCAACGGAGTGACGACGGCGATCCAGCGCGGGGATGGCTTCACCCCCACCCCGGTCATTTCGCGTGCGGTCATTGCCTATAATCGCGGGCGCAAGGACCATCTGGCGGACGGCGTCGTGGTGACGCCCTCGCACAACCCGCCCGAGGATGGCGGCTTCAAATACAACCCGCCGCACGGCGGCCCGGCCGACACCGACGCCACCAAATGGATCGAGAACAGGGCGAATGCGCTGCTGCGCGAAGGCGCCGCCGCCATTCGGCGCATGCCGTATGAGAACGCGCTGAAGGCCGCGACCACGCAGCAGCAGGATTTCGTGCAGCCCTATGTCGACGACCTCGTCAACGTGCTCGACATGGACGCGATCAAGGCGGCCGAGCTGAAGCTCGCCGTCGACCCGCTCGGCGGCGCGTCGCTCCAGTACTGGGAGCCGATCAACGCCCGCTATGGCCTCAATATCGACGTCGTGAACAAAGCGGTCGATCCGCGCTTCGCCTTCATGACGGTCGATCACGACGGCAAGATTCGCATGGACTGCTCGAGCCCCTACGCGATGGCGAGCCTCGTCCGCCTGAAGGACGCCTACCAGGTCGCCTTCGGCAACGACACCGACTCGGACCGCCACGGCATCGTCACGCCGGGCACCGGCCTGCTGAACCCCAATCACTACCTCGCCGTCGCCATCCGCTATCTCCTCACCCATCGTCCCGGCTGGCCGGCCGCGGCGGCTGTCGGCAAGACGCTGGTGAGCAGCAGCATGATCGACCGCGTCGTGGCCAAGCTCGGCCGCAGGCTGTCGGAGGTGCCGGTCGGCTTCAAATGGTTCGTCCCCGGGCTGATCGAAGGCACCATGTGCTTCGGCGGCGAGGAAAGCGCCGGCGCGAGCTTCCTGCGCAAGGACGGCGCCGCCTGGACCACCGACAAGGACGGCATCATCATGGATCTCCTCGCCGCGGAGATCACCGCCCGCACCGGCAAGGATCCCGGCGAGCATTACCGCGAGCTGACGGCGGAGTTCGGCGCCCCGCTCTATACCCGGATCGACGCAGCGGCGACGCCCGAGGAAAAGGCGCGGCTCGCCAAGCTGTCGCCGGCGGCGGTGGCGGCGAGCACGCTCGCCGGCGACGCGATCACGGCGAAGCTGACCAATGCGCCCGGCAATGACGCTCCCATCGGCGGGCTGAAGGTCGTGACCAAGAGCGGCTGGTTCGCAGCGCGGCCGTCCGGCACCGAGAACATCTACAAGATCTATGCGGAAAGCTTCCGCGACGAGAAGCACTTGCAGGCGATCGTCACCGAGGCGCAGGCGATCGTCAGCCAGGCGCTGGGGGGCGGCGAGCGCAAGCCGCTCGCGGCGACCGCCTGAGGCCTAAGCCCGAGGATCACGCCTCCGAACTCTCCGCGTCGTCATTGCCGGGCTTGACCCGGCAATCCATCTTTCTGAGATAACTTGGCTTTTTAAGGTGGATGCGCGGGTCAAGCTTGCGCATGGCGAGTCAATAAATTGCGAGGACGAGTATAAGCCCGCGTCAGCGCCGTGGCGCGGGTCCGCTCCTCTGTATCCTGCGCTCTCCGCGCCGCCGGAGAGCGGGCCATGGCGGCGCGCCTTCAGGCCACGCAAAGAGGTGGCTTGCGCAACGCCGGCAATCGGAACTGCCGAAGCCAGGGATGGGCACGGGCAGGTGCGCCAGCCGCGCGGCAAGCGCACATTCGCGGCGCCCCGGAAAGATCAAGGCGCCGCGAACGCGGCCGCGCTCGGTCAGTTGATCCGCGTGCCAGCGCACCGGCTTGCCGCGCCGCATATGTCGCGCGACCCGCGCGCGCAGGCCGCCCGGTCCGTGCGCCGAGCCGCAGTAGAGATAGCGGCCGGATTCCAACCTCCAGGTGTGTCCGCCGATCGTAACCCTGACGGGCTCGGCAAGATCGATCACCAGGATATAGGCGCCGGCGAGGTCGGGAATATCTGCGGCTGTTTGGACGAGGCCCGGATAGCCGCGCGCCACCGGCAACGCAGCCAAAATGGCCTCGCTCCTCTCCCTCGGCTTTGCTCGATCCAAAACCATCGCTCCATGGCTTTCCGCGCCATCAAAATGCCGTGCGGAGGCGCCGCCCGGCAAGCCGCAAGCCGCATAAGCCGCTGCAAAATCTTGCATACGGCGCACTTGCCGCGCGGCGATGCCGCCATTTCCTTTTTTGAACCGCAGGCCTATTGGTCGCCACTGATGGTCTCGGAAGCGGCGTGCGACTGCAAGCCGTTCTTCCCATGGCCTGATTTGCTGACCATATGGGGCGGGGAACGTGCGGGCGCCGGGTGATTCTGGCGCGCGGCACGCGTTGCGGCTTGCGGCAGTCTTTGCCGCCGGAATTCGGGATCGTCTGCGGCGTCGTTGCATCAGTCGGTGGCAAGTCCTGACATCGACCGGATGCGACCGATACGCCGCCTAGTCGGGAACATGGATGTGAGAACCGCACGGCTGGTCGGAATTTTGGTGATGGTCTTTGCGTTCGGCCTCTGGCTCGGATCGGCGCCGGCCAAGGCCCAGGGGTTTGACATCGCGGCCGCGCAGAAGCGGTTCCAGGATCTCTACGCCGCCGGCCGGTACCAGGACGCTTATGACGAAGCGGTCAAGAACGAAACGGCCGCCAAACGCGGGGGCGTCAACACGCTTCCCTACGTTCTTGCGCTCAATGATCTCGGCCGCGCCAATCAGGCTCTGGGTCGCTATCCTGAAGCCGGGCATTTGTTCAAGCAGGTCGTGGACACGCTGAAAAAGAACGTGCCGGCGAGCGATCCGAAACTGGTCCAATCGAACGCCAATCTCGCCAAAGTTTATCTCCTGCTGGGCCGCTACGGCGAAGCCGAAACGCTGTTCAAGGACGCGCTGGAGGCGACTGCGGCGAGGACAGGGCCGAGCGCGGCCTTGGCCACGCTCACGATGAATATGGGGGACGTCTACCGGTTCCAGGCGCGTTACCGCGAGGCCGAGGACCAATATAACAAAGCGCTCGAAATGGCCGAGCAGACGGCCGGCCGCGACAGCGTCCAGGCCGCCGACATCCTCAATAATCTGACCAAGATCTACGAAGACGAAGGCCGCTACAGCGAAGCCGAGACGGTCCTCGCCCGCGCCCGCGAGATCAACGAGAAGGTGCGCGGTCCGAACCACCCGGATGTCGCCTTCAATATCAACAATCTCGCCCACCTCTACGAGCGGTTGGGCCGCTATGCCGAGGCCGACCGGCTGTATCAGCGCGCGGTCGAGATGTGGCAAAAGGCGCTTGGCCCCAGAAAATCCTGACCTCGCAACCGCCTTGAACAACCTCGCCCTCGTCTATGTCGGCGAGGAGCGTTACGAGGAAGCCGAGCAGCTCTACAAGCGGGCGCTCAGCATCCGTGAAGACCTGTTCGGTCCCAATTCGACCCAGGCGGCGACGGTGGCCAATAATCTCGCCGCGCTTTACGAATTCCAGGACCGCTACCGCGACGTCGAGTCCTTCGCCCGACGGTCGCTGAACGTGGTCGAAAAAACGCTCGGTCCGGAAAATCCCGATACCGCCAAGGTCGTGCGCAAGCTTGGCGTCGCCTATGACGGCCAGGGCCGCTATTCCGAGGCCGACCCGCAGTTCAAGCGTGCGCTGGCCATTCTCACCGACAAATACGGCCCCGATCACGGCTCGGTCGCCGTCGTGCTCGTATCGCAGGCCCGGTTGTTCGAGCATCAGCGCCGTTTCGATGAAGCCGCCGCGGCCCTCACCCGCGCGCTCGCGATCAACGAGCAGACGCGCGGACCGAACCATCCGGAGACCGCCCGCGTGCTTTACCGGCTCGCTCTGCTGAGCTCGGCGCGCAACAATCCCGGCGACTGGCTGTCCTACTCGCGCAAGGCAAGCGCCGCCGTGCTCGCGCATGCCGCGGCCGATCCGGCCGGCCCGGGCGGCGCCGGAGGCCTCGTTGAACAGCGGTCCCGCTTTTTCATCAATCACCTCGCAAGCGTCGCGCAAGCGGCGCGGTCCAATCTCGGCTCGGAGTCTGCGCTCGGCCAGGAGGCTCTGGAAACGGCTCAATGGGCGAATCAATCCTCCGCCGCCGCCGCGATCCAGCAAATGGGCGTGCGTTCGTCAGCCGGCAGCGACGCGCTCGCCGCCCTCGTGCGCGAGAGCCAGGACCTCACCGCCCTCTGGCGGTCGCGCGACCGCGCCCTGACCCAGGCGCTGGCGCAGCCGAGCACGCCCGAAAATTCGGCCGTCATCGCCAATATCCGGCGGCAGATGGCCGACACCGACCGCAAGCTCAACGACAATTCCGCCCGTCTGCAGAAGGAGTTCAGCGGTTATGTGGCGCTCACGCGCCCGACCCCGATGAAGGTGGAGGAGATCCAGCAATTGCTCGGGCCGGAAGAAGCGCTCGTGTTTCTTCTTCCCGGCGAGTCCGAAAGCTATGTCTTCGCCGTCACGCGGGACGGCCATGCCTGGAAAACCATCCCCCTCGGCGCCGACGCCCTTGCCGACAAGGTGCTCCAGCTCCGGCGCGGCCTCTTCGTCGATGCCGACCCGGCCCGAAAGACGGAGAAATTCGACCCGGCTGCGGGCTACGAGCTTTATTCGACGCTGATCGGCCCGGTCGAAAGCCTGATCAAGAACAAGCGGCATCTGCTGATCGTGCCCTCCGGGCCCCTGACCGCCCTCCCGTTCCATCTGCTCGTGACCGATAAGCCGAGCGAGCCGTCCCAGGGCGAGCCCGATGCCGTCCGTTACCGGCAGGCTGCGTGGCTGATCCGCCGGCATGCCGTGACCGTGCTGCCCTCGGTCGCAAGCCTCCGCGCGCTTCGCACGCAGACGCGGGGCGACCGAGGCGGCAAGCCGCTGCTTGGCTTCGGCGATCCGATCTTCGGGCCGGAGGAGCCGCAGGGGCCGCCGGCAAACCGCGGCAGGAGCCGCAGCCTCGTCACGCGCGCCTATTCCGAATTCTGGCGCGGCGCCAATGTCGACCGGAAAAAGCTCGGCGAAACGCTGCCGCGGCTTGAGGAAACCGCCGACGAGTTGAAGTCGATCGCGCAAAAGGTCGGGGCGCCGATGAGCGACCTCAAATTGCGCGAGAAAGCGCGTGAGACCACCGTCAAGCACACCCCGCTCGACGATTTTCGCATCATCTACTTCGCCACGCACGGGCTTGTCGCCGGTGACGTCAAAGGACTGGCCGAGCCCTCGCTTGCGCTGACAATTCCGACGCAGCAAACGGAGGATGACGACGGTCTTCTTACCGCCAGCGAAATCGCTCAATTGAAGCTCAATGCCGACTGGGTCGTGCTCTCCGCCTGTAACACCATCGCCGGAGAGAAGCCGGGAGCCGAGGCCCTCTCGGGGCTGGCGCGCGCGTTTTTCTATGCCGGCGCCCGGGCTCTGCTGGTCTCGCATTGGGCGGTGGAGTCCAACGCGGCGACGCGGCTGACGACGACGACGTTCGACATTCTCGCCGCCAATCCGGGGCTTGGACGCGCCGAGGCCTTGCAGCGGGCGATGCTCGCCCTTCTCGACGATCAATCCGATCCGCGTAACGCCGACCCAGCGATCTGGGGCCCGTTCTCCATTATCGGCGAGGGTGCGCACCGGTGAGCGCGCACCCCAAGGGACCGGCGGGAACACCCAGCTCAAGCCGCCGCAGCGTTGCCATAATGTTACGCCCGGCGAAGAAAAAGACACTTTAGGGGCCCTCACCCCACTTCGGGGTTGATTTTACCGGCCTACTCGTCGCACGGTGGGCGCGGGGAATTATTTCATCGGGGGGCTATCATGAATCGCACCATCCTTATGGGCCTCGGCCTGCTGGCCGCTATCGCAACCGCAACTCCCGCTCTTGCAGACGAGCCACCGCCCACGAAGAGGGCCGCTCCGGCGCGCGTCGCTCCACGGCCGGAGCCGGTGCGTCAGGCTGCTGCAGCTCCCACGAGCAACTGGACGGGCGGCCAGATCGGCGGCTCGAACGGCGGCAGCTTCGCCAATAACGCCTTCGCCGATCCGGGCTCTTATATCTGCCCGCCCTTCATTTATCTCGGTAGCGGCTGTTCCGAAACGCCGTTCAACTTCACCGGCCATTCGACGAGCTACACCGCCGGCCCGTTCATCGGCTACCGTGCGCAGCTCGGCGTGTGGGTGGTCGGCGTCGAAGCCGACGCGTCGTACAAGAACAATACGAGCGCGGTCGCCCAGACTTCCAACACCTCCATCAGCTCCTTCGTGCGAAACGACGCTTTCGTCGGCACCGTCAAGCAGGGCTGGGACGGCTCCGTTCGCGCGCGGGTCGGCTATCTGGTGACCCCGTGGATTCTGCTCTACGGAACCGGCGGCGTCGCGTTCGAACGCGTAACCGGCACGCTGTACCTATGCCGGGTACCTGTATTCTTCTTCCTCAGGCCCGCTGATCGGCAATACGACGGCCGCCGGCAGCTTCACTGAAGGGGTGGTCGGCGGGACCGTCGGCGGCGGCATCGAAGTTCAGCTTTTCGGGCCGTGGTCGGCAAGGGTCGAGTATCGCTACACCGACTTTGGCAAGTTCACCAAGCCCATTCCGGTCAGCAACTACTGCGTCAGCTGCGCCAGCCCGTCGTTCGGCAGCACGGTCGAGATTCATCCCACGTTCCAGACCGTGAAGCTGGGCATCGGCTTCGGCTTCTGACGCCGGTCGGTTGCAAAACTAGAGTTGCAAAACTAGAAATGACGAGGGCCGGCGCCACCGCGCCGGCCCTTTGATTTTACGGAATTGGCCCCGAGAGATCGGACGCGGGCTTGCGCGCCGCTTGGCTTCCTGAGCGGCGCCAAAGCCAGCATCTTTATCCGGCTTGCTCAAGCTGCGTGGACGCGCTCCACCGCCTCGGCCGGTTGGGTCGTTTCGTCGGGCGTCTGCATCGCTTTCTGCGCGATCCGGCGAGCGCATTGCAGGAAACTCTCCAAGTTGTCGCGCAGGAATTCGCTCTGGAGTGCAGTCAGCTCCTGCGGCGAGCGGCAGCGCAGCAGCCTGTCGAACTGGTCGAAGTTGTGCTCCATGCGCTCGCGGGTAAAACTCACCCACTCCCGCGAGACGCTTTGCGTCACCTCGGCGAGAATGGAGCTCGAATGGATAATGGCGTCGATATTGTCCGAAGACTTCCGAACGGCCTTATGGGCCTCCTCCCCGGAAATGCCGAACGCGCGGCCGAAGTGATCGGCCGAGCGTTCGGTCAGCCGCGCCGCGATCTCGGCGCTCGAGTGCAGCGCCTCCTGGACGGTCTCGGCATTGCGTTGAAGAATTTCCGTTCCGGCGCGCGCCGCGCGTTCGCCGGCCTCGGCGGAAATTTGCACGATGCGACCGGCCTGCTCGGCGCCCACTTGCGCCGCCTCTTGCATGGCCTGCGGAACGTTGTCGGTCTGGGGGTTGAGCATTGCGTATCTCCTCGGTTGATTGTCTCAGCGCACGGCGAAATGCCTTGGCGTTCGCTGCGCTTTGACGGCGCAGTCGCCAAGTATCAATCAGAGATTGCTCTCAAAGTTCCAGCAATCGTTGAAAATAAAATATTGTTCTACTGTAGAGATGCAGATTAAAATTGACTTAAGCGCAATATTATACGTTATAACCGCAATATTATACGTTATAATATTTTAGATAAAATCTTGAGCGGTCCTTAGGGCCGACGCAGGGCTGTTCAACGCTCTTAACGTTATGAGGCCGTGATGCGGGTGGGCGACGCGGGGCGTAGAGGCGATATTTTCTGCTTTTCCAGACGAATCCGCTCTGAATCTATCGGGAGCAACCTGATTCGGAGGTTGCCCCATGGAGTCGACAATTGATCTCGCGTCCTGCCTCACTGTCGATCCCGGACCGGCGGCGCGCCGAAGGGAAGATTTACGGCCAAGTCGGCGTGATCCTGTTCTCGATCATCGCCATGCTGAGCGGGGCGCGGTCGTACCGACAAATCCACACGCGCGTTTGCGGTCGATCATCAGATCATCCTCGCCCATGAGGTGGTCGACGAGAAGTCGAACGAAATTCCGGCCGTACAGACCTTGATCGCCACGCTCGGACTGAGCGGCCGCGTGTTCACGCTCGACGCCATGCACTGCCAAAAAAACCTTCGAGATCGCCCGCGACACCGGCAATGACCTGATCGTGCAGGTCAAGGACAATCAGCCGAGCCTGCTGCGTCGCCTCGAAGACATCGCCGCAACAACCGCGCCAATCGCCATCGACGACAGTCGCAATCTCGCGCGAAATCGCCAGGAGGACCGCTAGCGTTGCGGTCTACTTTCCCGGATCAGCGCTCGACGATACCGAGTGGGAGTCGCTGGTCGCCGCCATCGTGCGCGTCGAACGCCAATACCCTCATCCGTTCCGCCGCGACCGGACAATGGACCACGCGCCAGGAGACAGCCTTCTACGCCTCGTCCGTCATGCTGCCCGCAAAAACCTTCGCCAGCGCCATCCGCAATCATTGGGCTATCGAAAACCAAAATCACTGGGTGCGCGACGTCACCCTCGCCGAGGATGCCAGCCGCATCCGCATCAACCCAGGTATCATGGCGCGATTACGCAGTCAGGCGCTCAACATCGCCCGCGCAAACGGCGTAACCAATATCGCCGAGGCGCTTCTGGATCGCAGCTATCGATCCCAGCTATCAGCCTCTCATACAGCGGTTTGTAAAGAGCGTTGAACAGCCCTGAGGGCCGCCGACGACTTCAGCTTTCCGCCCCCGAGCGCTCAGCGATCGGCATCTGGCCTCCTTCAGACGAGGCGCAGTTTAGGCTTGCTCGGCGACAACAGAATGACTGCGCCGCGGGCGCCCGCGGCGCTTTTTGGCGCCGGTTCGAACGGGTCCTTCACGAAACTTCCCTCTCCGGGGAGAGAAGGAAGCAAAGGCCTGCTGTGCAAATTGCCGGACGTCAATAACGGGCCGCGATCGGCAATTCCTCGCCCGGGAACAGCGTGATCACGCGGCAGCCATTGTTGGTGACCACCACCTCTTCCTCGATGCGCGCGGCGGAGTAGCCGTCCTTCGCCGGGCAGTAGGTCTCGAGCGCGAAGACCATGCCCTCCTTGATTTCGGTCGGATGCTCCAGCGAGACGACGCGCGAGATGATCGGGCGTTCGTGCAGAGCGAGGCCGAGCCCGTGGCCGAACTGCAGGCCGAAGGCCGACGTCTCGTCCGGGAAGCCGAATTCCTGCGCCTTGGGCCACACGCTGCAGACGCGGTCGGTCGTCACCCCCGGCTTGATCAGGTCGATCGCAAGATCGAGCCATTCGCGGCACAGCTTGTAGGCGTCGTGCTGCACCGGCGTGGCGCGGCCGACATTGAAGGTGCGGTAGTAGCAGGTGCGGTAGCCCATGAACGATTGCAGGATGTCGAAGAACACCTGATCGCCGGGCCGCACCATGCGGTCGGTGAAATTGTGCGGGTGCGGATTGCAACGCTCGCCCGAAATGGCGTTCACCGCCTCGACGTCGTCCGAGCCGTTGCGATAGAGAAACTCGTTGACCTTGGCGACGATGTCGTTCTCGCGCACGCCCGGCTTGAGTTCCTCGTTGATGAGGTGATAGGCGCCGTCGACCATCGCAGCGGCGCGGTTGAGCAGTGCGATCTCATCGACATTCTTGATCTCGCGCGCCTCGAGCATCACCTGCTGGCCGTCGACGATCTTCAGGCCGGCCTTTTCCAATTCGAACATCATCGGTGGCTCGATAATGTCGACGCCGACCGGCATGTTGTCGCATCCGGCTTCCTTGATCAGCGCGGCGATTTCGGCGGCGTGCTTCGCCATCAGGCCGAAGGACGGCGACACCGTCCCGCGTAATCCGAGCAGTCCGGCCTTGCAGTTTTCCGGCTTGAGCCACGGGCAGTAGAGCCGATGGTGCACCGCCGCCGAGCCGAAGTCCCACAGGATCGGGTCGCCGGTGCGCGTGAGCAGCGCCCAGCGGCAGATCTTGTCGCGCTCCCATTCGCCGATCTTGGTCGAAGTGAGGTAGCGGATATTGTTGGTGTCCATCACCAGGAGCGCGCCGAGCTCGGAATTGTTGAGGGCCTGGCGGGCGCGCGACAGCCGATAATTATGCATGCGGCGGTAGTCGACGCGTTCCTCGAAATCGACCCCCGTGATGCCGAGCGCCGGCAGCGCTCGGCCCCAGTTGTAACGCGGGTTGATGTCTTCGGCGCGGACCTCGCGCGTGATCTGATCCATGGCGGTCTCCTCGGGGCGTTCTTGATGCGCCGTCGCGTCGGCGGGAAGTCGAAGTATAGAGGCAATCGAATGCGAAGTAACATTGATCTTGCCGCCGCGCCGGCCCAAGATGTCGCGCCTCGAATTCGATGCAGCGCGAGGCCGGTGTGGAGGGCGGATTGCCGACCTTTGGAAGCGCCTGCATAACGCCTTTGGAACCACCTGCATAACTACGACAAGGCCAACTCAACCAAATCGCCAAAGAATGGGACGAACGCTCATGTCGCTTGCAGAACGCATCGCTACGCCCTCAGCGCCAAGAAACGCGCAGGAGCCCGGGCCTGACACGATTCCGCGCCAATACAACTTCGCCGCCGACATCCTGACGCAGAATCTCGCCGCCGGCCGCGCGGCCAAGCCGGCCTTCATCGACCCGCGCGCCGCTTGGACCTACGGCGACCTCGCCGAGCGCGTCGAGCGTTTCGGCCACGTGCTGCGCAAGCTCGATATCCGGCGCGAAGAACGCATCCTGATCTGCCTTCTCAACTCGATCGACTGGCCGACCGCCTTTCTCGGCGCAATCAAGGCGGGCGTGATCGCGGTGCCGGTCAACACGCTGCTGACCGAGGACGACTATCGTTACATGTTGGCCGACAGCCGCGCGCGTCTGCTCGTCGTGTCGGAGGCGCTCTATCCGAAATTCGCGAACATCATCGCCGCCTGTCCCGACCTCGCGCATGTGATCGTGTCGGGCGAAAACCCGCACGGACATCATCGCTTCGAGGACGTGCTGCAGGAGGCGAGCGGTCCGGCCTTCACCGCGCCGACGACGCGCGACGATATCTGCTTCTGGCTCTACACCTCGGGTTCGACCGGCAAGCCGAAAGGAGCGGTGCATGCGCACGCCAGCCTGCCGCTGACCAACATGCTGTACGCCGCGCCGCTTCTGCGTCTGACCGAGAACGACCTGTGCTTCTCGGTCGCCAAGCTGTTCTTTGCCTACGGGCTCGGCAATGCGCTGACGTTTCCGATGTCGGCCGGCGCGACCACCGTGCTCATGCCCGAGCGCCCGACGCCGGAGTCGGTCGCGGCGGTGCTGCGGGCGCATCCGGTGACGGTGTTCTACGGCGTGCCGACCTTCTATGCGGCCTATCTTGCGAGTCCGGTCGCGCTGCGGCGCGAGGAAGTAAAGCTGCGCTGCGCCGTCTCCGCCGGCGAGCCGCTGCCGACCGACATCGGACGCCGCTGGAGCGAACGCTACGGCGTCGACATTCTCGACGGACTCGGCTCGACCGAAATGCTCCACATCTATCTTTCGAACCGGAAGGGCGAGGTGCGATACGGCACGACCGGCAAGCCGGTCCCGGGCTACGACATCAAGCTCGTCGGCGACGATGGAATGCCGGTGACCAAGGGAGATATGGGCGAATTGCATGTCCGGGGGCCGACCAGCGCGCTGATGTACTGGAACAACCGCGCCCAGTCGCGCGCGACCTTCCTCGGGGAATGGACGCGCTCCGGCGATAAATATGTCGAGGACCCGGACGGCTATTTCGTTTACTGCGGCCGGCGCGACGACATGCTGAAGGTGGGCGGCATCTACGTCTCGCCGTTCGAGGTCGAGGGCGCTCTGCTGACCCACCCGGACGTGCTGGAAGCGGCCGTGGTCGCCTGGCCGGACGAAGATCGGCTGATCAAGCCCAAGGCCTTTGTCGTGCTGAAAGACGCGGGCCGCGCTTCGCCGGAGCTTGCGCAAGCCTTGCAGGAACACTGCAAACAGCGGCTCGCGCCGTACAAATATCCGCGCTGGCTCGATTTTCGCGCCGAGTTGCCGAAGACGGCGACCGGCAAGATCCAGCGCTTCAAACTGCGGGCGGAAAGCCCGTAGGACAGGCTGCGACGAGCCGGCGCCCGACGCTGTTCGCCGTCCTCAATTCCGGTTGAATTCGCGCGGACGCGAAGAACCATCGGCTTGTTCGCCCGTACGACACGATGCGCCATGACTTTGCTGGAGACGGGCGGGTTGGGAACGCTCGCGGTCAATCCCGCGCCGCGCCGATCGTTCGGAACGCGTCGGCCGCGCTCGCGTTGGCATGGCATGAGAAAATGGATGCTACGATGCAGATCGGAACGACAAGACTGATTGGATTCGCGGCGGCCCTGGCCGCTCTCGCCTCCCTCTTCTCGCCCGCCGCCGTTCGGGCGCAGCTGGGCGCCCCGACCGTAGGCGTCGACGCGCCGCACTGGACCGTGTTCTCCGACCCGCTGGGTACGACGGTGGACTATCCGGAAAACATCTTCTCGGTCGACGCGGGTTCGACGCCGCGGGGAACCGGCCGCGTGCTGCGATCCGCCGACGACCGCGCCGCGCTGATGATCTATGTCGAGGACAACGAGGCTCGGCACACGCCGGCGAGCTTCATGCGCGCCTACCTGACCGCGCCGCGCGGCCAGCTCGATTACAATCGCGTCGCCGCCCGCTTCTTCGCCATTTCCGGCGTGAACGACGACCAGACCTATTACAGCCGCTGCAATTTCCCCTCCGGCGTCCGAGGGCCGGCGCATTGCATCTATCTCGCTTATCCGAAGGAGGAGGAGCGGCGCTGGGATGCGATCGTCACACGCATCAGCCGCTCGCTGCGCCCGTCCGGGTAACGCGCTGCCATTCCGAAGGACCGGCCGAGGTCTGTGGCTTCGGCCGGTCCCGCCGCGTCGCGTGTGCCGGGAGAGGACCACCCGACGCGGATCGGCGTTGCCGCGAAATCCGTTACGCGTATCTCGGCAACGACTATTCCTCCGATTCGTGACCAACGACCGGACCGAGGGAGAGGACGAGCTCGTATAACGCGCGCGCCTCGGCGAACCGTGCATCGCGACACGCCTGACGCGCTTGCCAGTGGGCCTTGATCAACCGAATGCCTGCCCTTAATACTCAAAACCGCTGCAGCGCGATGTGAAGCAGTTCATAGCCAGACGGCGATGGATGATGATTTTTTAATTCGTTCGGATGATGCAGTACGTAGCCCCGATGGAGGGCAACGCAATCCGGGCTACGTCGCGAGTGAGCGGCCAACTTGTAGCCCGGATGGAGCGAAGCGAAATCCGGGATATGCTTCGCGGATGGTTCGATACCGGCGCGATTTCGTTGCAGGCGGCGCCTATTTCTTCACGGCCACGCTCGCTGACCGGACATCCTCGGCGCTGGTTGATCCCGTAAGCGCCTTGCGGATGGCGTTCCGGATCGCGCGGCACGAGCATCCTTTCACGATCGATGCGATCGTGATCCTGCTCGGCGAGCGGAGGGGTTGACCCCGGATTTCGCTGAGTTCACCCCGGGCGCACCGAAGGTGCGACCCGGGGCTCCATCCGGGCTACTTGCTAAAGTCGTTCTGAGGCTCGGACTCATTGTTTCTGCGTCGCCACTGAACTCTGACCTTATCAATGCGTCCCTGCCGTTGGTCTAGGTATTCCTTCTCCGTCATCATGATGGTCGACAATGCGACCTCGATGTCGCCTTGGAACCGCCCGAAGGCAAAGTCATCGCGCCAATGGGCCTCGTACTCGGTCTCGCCTTCTTTCCGCGGCGTCGAGACGTGCCTCAGGTCTAGGAATGCCGCCAGTGCCATGCGATAGAGAAGAGACGCATAGAGATGCAGCGGCCTTTTTGCCGGCGACACTATCAGGCGAGAGCCAGTAATTGGGTTGCCGTGCAGGAAGTCGTTTCGTGCGGCATTGATTTCGCCGAACAGCCATGACGGCAGATTTCGCTTGGTCTTGTCCTTCTTATACCAACCCTCCGATTGAGTGACTCACGACACGTGCTCCAAATCAGCTGCGCAATGATTTACGGTGGCAAACGGAGGATCGTTTGCCATGGGGCGAGCCATTGCGGTGCGGACGGACTATACGAGCGGCGAGGTTCGGCGGCTGGCGCAGCGGGCGAAGGACGCGGGGCAGGCGCGGCGATTGCTGGCGATCGCGGCGGTGCTGGACGGGTCATCGCGCGAGGAGGCGGCGCGCCTTGGCGGGATGGATCGGCAGACGCTTCGGGACTGGGTGATCAGGTTCAACGCGCAGGGGCCGGAAAGGCTAATCAACATTCCCTCGCCGGGCGCGCCGGCCAAGCTCACGGCTGAGCACAAGGCCTTTCTCGCCCAGGTCGTGGAGGAAGGCCCGGTTCCTGCGATCCATGGCGTGGTGCGCTGGCGGGCTTGCGACCTGATCATGCGGCTGCATGAGGAGTTCGGGCTCTCGGTGTCGGACGACACGATCTACCGCGCCCTGCACAAGCTCGGCTTCTCGCATCTGAGCGCGCGGCCGCAGGCCTACAAGCAGGACCCGGAGGCGATCGAGGCGTTCAAAAAAACTTCGCCGCGCGCGTCGCGGACATCCGCCAGAACCTCCCGCCGGACACGCCGATAGAGGTCTGGTTCCAGGACGAGATGCGGGTCGGCCAGAAGAACAAGCTGACTTATCGGTGGGCGCGAACCGGCTCACGCCCGCGCGCTGCGCATGATCAACGCACGCAGTCGACCTATCTGTTCGGCGCGGTCTGCCCGGAGCAGGGAAAAGGCTCAGGCCTCGTCCTGCCCGTCTGCAACGCCGAGGCCATGCAGTTCCATCTCGACGACATCGCCGCCAAGGTCGCGCCGCACGCCCACGCCATCCTGATCTTCGACCAGGCCGGTTGGCACGGCGCCAAGTCGCTCAAGACGCCGTCGAACATCTCGTTGATGCCGCTCCCGCCGCGCTCCCCCGAACTCAATCCCCAGGAAAATATTTGGCAGTTCATGCGCGCGAACTGGCTCTCCAACCGCGTGTTCAAATCCTACGACGATATTGTCGATCACTGCTGTTACGCCTGGAACTCCCTGGTCGATCAGCCCTGGAAAGTCATGTCCATCGCCCGCCGTGCCAGACATTTTCCTTCGGGTTGAGCTCCGGCGAGTAGGCGGAAGGAATAGCAGCGAGATGTTGTCGGGGAGCACGAGGTCGCGACACCGGTGGTTGGGAGCCCCGTCGAGAACCAGAAGAATATGGGACCGGGCGAATTTTCGTGAAAGCAATCGAGGAAAACCTGGAAGCATTCCGTGTTCGACGTCGGCATGACCAAATAGGCGCACGCCCCGTCCTTGGGGCAGACCGCACCGTACAGATAGATGTACTCGCGAACGAGTTGGGAAGCGACCGCGGGTCTGACCTGCCGGCGCCCAGCATGGCCGCGGCGGTTGATCCGGCCGAACCGCGCCTCGTCGGCGAACATGACCCGCAAGGGACGACCACGGGCCGCCGCCGCCCGCGCGGCGCGTCTCACGCCGCGCGGAAAGCCGTTTTTTTAAACGCGCTTTGCGCCGCGAGGTCCCGCTTGGGATGAAACGGACGGGGCATCAGCTTGCGCCAGCCGTGCCGAGCAAGTAACCATAGGCCTCGTACTTCAGCTCCTTGCAGGGTGTGAAGTTCCACGTGATTTTGTCCAGCAGCGCGTAGACGTTTCTAAAGCCCTCGGATTTTCTGGGCGCCAGGATCTCGAAGGCGCTGGACCAAAGCGCCACTGATCGGCCGATATCAAGGTTCGTTACATCGGCGCCGGCAGGCAACTGCGCCGCTGCGTTCGCCATATTCAACGAGCGAAAGAGCTTTAGGTCTTCTGTGTCGGGTGTGTCGGTGCTGAAGCACGACTGCCAGCGTTTATGCAGTTCATCGAGTAGCGGCCAGTCGAGACGACTTTTGTCCAAAATCGCGTGGGAAAGAGCGGGAATTGATTGCGCCCGCAGTTTTGAGACCTCGTGCCAGCCGAGCATCTCCAGGGTGCGCGTGATTAGGCCTTCATAGTTCTTGTCGACCATCCAAGGGTAAACGGCGAAGTAGTTGGCGTACTTGATGCCGAAGTTGTTATCGAACCGCAGCGCTTTCGCCCAGCTTTGCGGAATGACTGACATTGCTATGGCGTCTCTAAAGCCAGCGATCGCGTCTACACCCCGATATCCCTGCGGAGCATCGTCGCGCCAGATGAAGATGCTCGGGATAATGGGTTCGCCAAACTCTGTCTTGAATTGCTTCAGATAGCTGCCGAAACGCCGATGCTTCTTCGCCATCTGCTGCAGGCGCTCGTCGTGGATCGACACAAGCGCGAAGCCATCAACCTCAATCGGCTTGCGTGTCTCGATGTTCGGCAACGCGAACATGGGAAGCCATTCAGGCATAATTCTAACTCACAAGTCGGTCGGTGATGAGGATATAGCAAGTAGCCCGGATGGAGCGAAGCGCAATCCGGGTCTTCATCTCCGGTGCGGGTAAATCCCGGATTTCGCTTCGCTCCATCCGGGCTACGGGCTATTGATTGATTTCGGGCTCGACGACGCTGGCGAGGTTTCGCAACGAATCCTGCCAGCCGAGATAGCACGCTTCCACCGGAATGGCGTCGGGAAGACCTTCCTGCACGATGTTCAGCTCGGTGCCGACGGATACTTGCTTGAGCGCCACCGTCACCTGGATTTCGCCCGGCAAATTGGGATCCTCGAATCTGTCCGTGTAGCGCAAACGCTCGCCGGGCACGAGTTCGACATATTTTCCGCCGAAAGAATGGCTCTTGCCCGTAGTGAAATTGCGGAATGACATCCTGTAGGTGCCGCCGACTTTCGCGTCGAGATGATGCACGGTGCAGGTAAAGCCGTTGGGCGGCAGCCACTTCGCCATGGCGTCTGCCTCGATGAAGGCGCGATAGACCTTATCGGGCTTCGTTGCCAGGACGCGGTGCAATCGAACGGTATTGGGCATGGCTGTTTCTCCTGAGCAGGCGCTCCGACAACGCAACGGATCGCGACCTCATATCTTTCGCCCCGACCCTTTAAACGCGCGGGCGTTCGGTCCAGGTCCATTCCCGAAGAAGCATAGGTCTATCAGTTGGAGTTGAACGCAGCGACCAAAGGTGGCAAGGGGTCTGGTACTACCATGAAGAAAGCCACAACAACCATGAAGAAGAGCAAGAGCGGCTCGCAGGAAGGAAAAGGAGGAGACTCTCCCTCTCAGCTGATCGATGCGAGGGTCAAGGAGCTGGGTGATTGGCGGGGCGAGACGCTCGCTCGGGTCCGAATGCTCATCAAAGAGGCCGACCCCGAGGTGGTGGAGGAGTGGAAGTGGCGAGGGGTTCCGGTGTGGTCGCACGCGGGAATGATCTGCACCGGCGAGACGTACAAGACTGTCGTGAAGATGACCTTCGCCCATGGCGCCTCGTTGGAGGACCCTTCAGGCCTCTTCAACGCCAGCCTCGAGGGCAACGTGAGGCGCGCCATCGATATCCATGAGGGCGACAAGATTGATGAAAGGGCGTTGAAGGCGCTCATTCGCGCCGCCGTGGCGCTGAACACGTCGGCGCAAGCTGCCGCTCGCCCCGTCCGCTCTCAGAAGCGACCAAAGCGCGGGTAGCACGTAGCCCGGATGAGCGGAGCAAAATCCGGGTCTTCGTCTTCGGTGCGGGTAAATCCCACATTTCGCTTCGCTTCATGCGGGCTACGGACCGGCCCGGCCGGAAGTGGCCTGATCGCGCAAAACGATCGCCTGCACGCCTCATCCTGAGGAGCCGACCGCAGGTCGGCGTCTCGAAGGATGCATGGTTCGAGACGCCGTGCTTCGCACGGCTCTTCACCATGAGGGAGGGGAAAAGCTCGTAGGGAGCTGGCCGTCTCCGCCACACTGCCGCCCCAATCCATGAATAAATTCCTAGGCAGCCCGTCCCCACCGCGAGGGGCGTTTCGCGAGCGTCACGAGGCGCGGGGCGGGCGGCGGTGGCCGGTGCGGGGCGATTAACGCGCGCGCTGCATCGGCGGCCCAAGCCGCATGCGTCCGGCGCGCGCCACCGCGCGCCACTGTGGCTCCACTGGCGGTGAGGCCGGGCGTGGTCAGATCGCCGACAGGCCTCGTTTGAGCCCGCGAGCGGTGGATATCAACGGTCGAGTCCACCGGGGCCATGCGGAGCAAGCCTCAAACACCGCGCGCGGGACGCCGGCGCATCCGGCAAATCCTGCGGCGACTATCGCCTGTGTGCCTTACCCAACTGCACACAGGGCTGCGGGGTTTTCGGCCCCGGCGTTCCGCGCGCCCTCGCATTGGCGGGGGGACCTTGCGGCAAACCTCGGGCGCCTCCGCGCCGCGAGAACGGAGATGGCTGACCGTGGCTCAGGACGGTGGAGATGACCCGGATTTTGCTGCGCTTGGCCTTCGACCGGCGCGATACGGTCATGCGCGCCGGCGCAGGCTTGTCGTCACCCGGCCTATCGGCGCGCCGGCCATGGTCGCAATAGATTATCGCGCGCGCACCCGTACGGCGGGGCGATTGTCGTTCGTGGGTTCAACATCGCGGCGGCGACCATCGTCTCGGCCCTCGCCACTTCCACCGTCGTCCCTGCCGCCGAGCGCCATAATGGCGGTGCCCATCGCCGCGCTGCCGAAGGTAATGAACAGGCCGAACAGCAACAGCCCAATCGCGGTCGCGGGCGAATGGTCCGCCAGGATCAGGCCACGCAGGCCATGTGGATCGAGCGCGAGCAGGCCGAAAAGCAGCAACGCCGCCAGTCCTGCGCCGGCGGCGAGGTTGATCGCGAGCAGCCGCAGCAGCGGCGCCCGGACGATCGGCCTTTGCGATGCAGCCATGGGGCTCGACCCTCGCCGGTTCCGCATCCGCGGGCGCGGCCCTGGGCGCGGCCCGCACATCCATATAACGCTCATCGAGAGAAATGGATCGCCGGTTCAAATCGGCAATGGCGGCGGAGGACGGGGCCTTGCTTCCGCCCTCCTTCGCCACGTGCCAATGTCGGCCCAGCAATTCGATTAGGACGAGGATCCGCATGATCGCGCGCCTGGTTGCGGCTTTCCTGTGCACGCTCGTCGCAATCCTGGGCCCGCTCGGCCCCGTCGCCCCGGCGCATGCCGCGAAGTGCGGCGGCGATTTTTTTGCCTTTCTATCGGAGATGGGGCGCGAGGCCCAGGCCGCAGGCGTCTCGCGAGTAGTGATCGACCAGGCGTTCGCCGGCGTCAGCCCGGACCCGGCGGTGCTTGCCTTCGACCGCCGCCAGCGCGGCACCTTTCGCAAGACCTTCGAGGAATATGCCGCCACGCGCATCGTTCCCGCCCGCATCAACCGCGCCAATAAGCTGATGCAGCGGCATGCGGCCCTGCTCTCGCGCATCGAGCGGCAATTCGGCGTGCCTTCGACGCTGATCATGGCGATCTGGACGCTCGAAAGCGACAACGGGACCGGCGACATGGGCAAGCTGCCGGTCGTCCGTACGATTGCGACGCTTGCGCATGACTGCCGTCGCACCGAGCTGTTCCAGCGCGAGCTTCTCGCCGCCTTGCAGATCCTGCAGCGCGGCGACCTCCCGCTGCGCGACCTGATCGGCGCCTATGCCGGCGAGATCGGGCAGACCCAGTTCCTGCCCTCGTCGTATATCAAGTACGGCGTCGACTACGATGGCGACGGCCATGTCGATCTGCGCCACAGCGTGCCGGACGTGCTCGCCTCCACCGCCAATCTCCTGAAGGTCAATGGCTGGCGCGCGGGCGCCCCGTTTTCCGAGGGCTCCGAGAATTTCGAGGTGATGCGCGAGTGGAACCGGGCGGTGATCTACCGCAAGACCATGGCCCTCTTCGCTGAGCGGCTGGTCGGACCGTAGGAGAGAGCGCCAATATTCGCCTCGGCGGCGCGACCCTCTCCGACCCCGCCAGCCCCGAGGCGAGGACATTTGTCCAACGATAAAAGGAATTTGCCCCTTGCCAGGGATACCGTCCTCTCGGCTACAGTCGGAACCCAACGCCAGATTGCTGCTTTCGCTCGCGTGAACCCCTAGCACGAGGGTTGCAAGCGTCAGGAATGGGCTCGGCCGAGGTCGCAGAATGAAGGCGAATGACGATCAGGATGCGCTGACGATTCGCGCCGTGCGGGCGACCGACATCCCGCAGGTGATCGCCCTCGACCAGCGCATCACCGGCTTGGCCAAGGCGGACTATTGGCGACAGGCCTATGAGCGCTACGGCCGGACCCGACCGAACGAGCGATTCTTCCTGGTGGCGGTGCCCGCCAAGCGGAATGTCGGACGGCGCGTGCTCGGCTTCATCATCGGCGAGATCAGGGCCTGGGAATTCGGGTCGGAACCTTGCGGATGGGTGTTCGCCTTGTCGGTCGACCCCGACGCCCGGCTGCTCGGGGTGGGCGAGCAGCTCTTCCTCGCCATGTCGGAGAAGTTCAAGCAGGCGGGAATGAGCAAGATGCGCACCATGGTGGCGCGCGACAACCGGCTGCATTCTCTGTTTTTTCGCGGTGAAGGGATGATGGCGGGACCCTATATTCAACTGGAAAAGGACCTCCGCTGAGGAGGCAGGCGGCCGCGTTCCCCGCGGCCGGAATCGACGGACAGGACCAATGAACCTGCAGATCGCCAGTCGCCTTGCCATCTTCGCCGTGCTCGAGCTTGCGGCGAACCCTGAGCGCCAGCTCTCTGTGGGCGAGATCGGCGAGAAATACGGCGTGTCCAGCCACCACCTCGCCAAGGTGATGCACGTGTTGGGGCGCGCCGCGCTGGTGCGCTCCGTGCGCGGGGCCGGCGGAGGCTATCAGTTCATCGGCAATACGCGGCGGACGACGCTCCTCGACATCATTCAGCTGTTCGAGAATTTCGGCACCCGCGACGACGACGGAGCGCCGGGCGCGAACACGCCGGAAGGGGCGACATTGCGCGAAGTCCTCGGCGAGATCGACGACATCGCCCGCGCGACCCTTGGATCGATCACCATCGCAACGCTGCTCAGCTTGATCGAGCGCCAGCATCGGCAGGCAAAGCCCGCCGCGGAGGCGCGGGAATTATCGAAAGCCTAGGCCGGTTCCAAGAGTTGTCGAAGGTCCGGGCTGCGCCGGCTTTCTCCTTTGCATCAAACGAAGACGCGAACCCCACCAAGGTCGGATTAACATGCGGCCTGAAAGCCTCTAAGCCGCGCCATCGACGGACGATGCGCCGCGTTGCGCGGCGGCGCAGAATGGTGAAATCCCATGACAATAAAAACAATGCGAGCCTGGCGCTCGAATACGAAGGGCCTCGCCGGCCTCGAGCCTGGCGAAGCGCCTTGCCCTGAACCCAAGGCCGGCGAGCTCTTGGTGCGGGTCGATGCGGCCGCCTTGAATTACGCCGACATCTTGATGCTCAACGACCGCTATCAGGTGAAGCCCGAGCGCCCCTTCATCGCGGGCCAGGAGCTGGCCGGAACGGTCGTAGCGGCGGGGCCGGGAACGACCTTCGCCGAGGGCGAGCGCATCGCGAGCAAGGTGATCTGCGGCGGGTTCGCCGACTACGCGATCGTCAAGGGCGACATGGCCATGCGCGTTCCGGCGGGCTTTTCGCCCGAAGCAGCGGCGGCGCTGCCGATCGCCTACACGACCGCGCTCGTTGCGCTTGCCGATAGCACGATGGTTTCGCCGGGCGACACCGTGCTCGTGCTTGCGGCCGCCGGCGGAACCGGATTGGCGATGGTCGAAGTGGCGAAACACTTCGGGGCGTTCGTCATCGCGGCGGCGGGCGGCGCCGACAAGTGCGCGCTAGCGCAGGCGCATGGCGCCGACATCGCGGTCGACTATCGCCGTGGACCGCTGATCGACCAAGTGCGGGCGATCACCATCGGTCGAGGCGTCAGTATCGTCGTCGATTCGGTCGGCGGCGAGTTCACCATGGATTCGATACGCCTTCTCGCTTGGGGCGGGCGGCTGTTGATCGTCGGCTTCAGCTCGGGCGAAATACCGCAAATCCCTGCGAACCGCCTCATGCTGCGGCGTCTTTCCGCGATCGGCGTCTACTGGGATTATACGCATGATCATGAGGTGCTCGCCCGCCTGACCGAGCAGCTTTCCACACTCGCGGCAGGCGGAGCAATTCGTCCGCATGTCGGGGCCGTTTTCGCGTTCGACGAACTTCCGAAGGCGCTTGCGGCGCTTGGCGACCGCGGCACGACCGGCAAGGTGATTGTCAAAACCGGTTAGGCGCGGATCTCGGCCCGCTCTTCGATTGCCGCCCCGGAACGGTGCGCAACGCCGCGCTCGCACGGCTTTACGCAGGCTATTGCATCGATGGATACGTGTGATTTTCGACCCCGCTACGCGGTCTATTTCGTGCCCGCCGACTATCACCCGCTGTTCCGGTTCGGCCGGGCGGTTCTGGGCTATGATTGCTATTCCGGCGAAGAGCCTGCGCCGCCTCCTTTGCCCGGAATAGGTCCCGCCGAGTTGGCCGCGCTCACGCGCGAGCCGCGCGTTTATGGATTCCATGCAACGCTCAAGGCGCCGTTCCGCCTGCTTTCGCCGTTGGCCG
>CAVRVX010000025.1:0-93751 GCA_963724735.1 uncultured Alphaproteobacteria bacterium | reverse complement strand
GCCACGAAGAGCGGAGCCAGGAGTTTCCCGCCACATTTGCTTAAGGCTCGATTGTTCGAGACATCACGACAACACGAGTGCCGGGGGAACGGGTTCCGCGCTGCTACTTCTCTGTAAGAAAGGCGCTACGCGCTAAACGACCAACGCCCTCGGTGCCAAATTCCCACCGCATTGATCGGGCTTGTTCTTCGGCGGAGAACAATTCGGGGCCGCTTCCTGCGAAGCGCGCGGCGCCTCCGGGGCTTGCGCCGCTGATCCAAATATAGCGAGCCGGCGAGCCTTGACACTCAGGCGGCGCGTCCGTCGGAAAACACCCTCCACTGACGGGCATCAAGGCCAACGGTCTGGGTCGGCTGGTTGCGCCAGAGCGGAACCGACAGGGAAGGGCTGCCACGAAGAGCGGAGCCAGGATTACTCTGCCACATTTGCTTAAGGCTCGATTGTTCGAGACATCACGACAACACGAGTGCCGGGAACGGGTCTCCGCGCTGCTACTTCTCTGTGAGAAAGGCGCTGCGCGCTAATGCGCAACGACGCCCTCGGTGCCAAATTCCCACGCGCATTGATCGGGCTTGTTCTTCGGCGGAGAACAATTCGGGGGCCGCTTCCGGCCAAGCGCGCGCGCCTCCGGGGCTTGCGCCGCTGATCCAAATATAGCGAGCCGGGAAGCCTTGACACTCAGGCGGCGCGTCCCTCCTCGCTGACTCTTGGCGGCTCGGCCGCAAGTAGCCGGACCCGCCGCTTCCGCACCACCGGCCAGGAGGGGTTCACACCTCCCAGGCTTGCCGGACTGTTTGGTGTCTGGTGCTTGACTGTAGTTCCAGCGTCAACTCTGACGTACCTGCCACGGCAGATAACCGAGAGCGGCGTCCCGAGCAATAAGCCAAGCAGCCAGATGGCCGTTACCGGAAGACTGGCCCAAAGATAGAGAGCTAGCAATATCCCGAGGATGCCGTTTGCCAAGACCCAGCCGCAGCTCTTCCGATTGGGCCGACCGCCTTGGCCATCTTAGGCAAAGCACGCAGGATTTGCCGTGGGAGGCCGTCGGGTTCTACTCTGTCATTGTCGGTGCCACACTCCTCGGAACCCGGCATCGATTTCTCGCCGCTGGACCCGATCAAAGCATTGTTTGGGGGTGCTGTGATCAACGGCGTCGTCGCGGTTCCCGCTATGGCCGCAATGATGTGGATAGCCGGCGGCCGTGATCAGATGGGCCACTTCACCGCGACGCCGGCCGTGCTGGTGTTTGGCTGGGCCGCTACCGCGGTCATCAAAGGTGCAACCGACAATCTCGGAAGCAGGACGGTGTAGACCGGGAACATTCATTTCGTGGATTGATTAATTAGTCGACACACAAACCGGAAAAGGTGCGACCATGGGCGGCATCATCTACCTTGTTGGACTAATTGTGATTGTTCTCGCAATCCTTTCGTTTCTTGGTCTTCGGTAAACCAAAAGGAGATCCAGCGATGGATGAGGCGATGGCGCCGACCCCCCGAGTGAAGTTGCGCACGCATTCCAGCTATGTTCAATGGCCTTCACCATCTCGGCGGCGCGGTCGCAGGCGCGGCGATTGTTTTCGTGATGATGGCTTTTGCGGCTGCGATAGGCTTAGCGGTCGCTTCTCCGTCTCCCACCTGGCGGGATGCGTCGGCATGGCTGGCCCTGCTATCAGGGGTTTGGGTACTTCTGGTGCAGGTCTTCAGCTTTGCTCTTGCGGGATATGTTGCAGGACGAACACGCGACAAGGCTAACTGGTCTTGATGCGAATGAGGTCGAGTTCCGCGACGGGATGCACGGACTGTTGGCCTGGGCGCTCGGCGTGATCATTGGTGGGTTTTCTTGCTGTGGACGACAGCGACCGCAGCTTCTTTCGCTCGCAGCGACGCCACTTCGGCTCGGCCGGAAAACAAGCAGGGCGCCGGCGTTCCTTGCCTTCGAATTGGATCGCTTGTTGCGGAGCGACCGGGCGGTTCGTCAAGGGGAAGACCGAGGCGGGCCGAGACGAAGCCCGGCGCATCATTATGTCCGGTCTTGGCCGCCGTAACATCGCTCCTGAAGATCGAACCTACTTATCGCGGCTCGTAACCGCTCGTACAGGGCTCGCGCAGCCCGAAGCCGACCGTCGCGTCAGCCAGGTTTTAGAAGAATCTCGTCGTTCGACCGCTCAGGCCTGCAGAAGCGGCGTGATCATCGGCTTTCTCACCGCTGCGGCCCTGGTGGTGGCCGCGGCAGCTGCATGGCTCGCTGCCATTGCTGGAGGGCGCCATCGCGACGGTCAAGGGGTGCCCGCGCTTTCGTCTTGGCGTTTTCGTGGCATGGCTTTGGAGCCGGATCGCAGGAGAGTTTCAAATTCAGCCTCTCAATAGCGAGCAAAACTGTCCGGGTAACCGTCGAGCAGTAGAACTGCGGGGTTCGCATCGCCGTTGGCTTAGCCGGTTAGCTGCCGGCCGCGAATTGGGGGCTCGCGGAAGCCCCAGTCATAGCGCGAAACGGATCTTCGCGGAAGAATGGGCGAGCCGCATCGAACCCTGCTCGGCCATTTCCGCCATGAAAGTGGACATTATTACTGGGATCGGCTAGTGCGGAGCGACAGTTCCAAATTGGATGCGTTTCGCTCGATCTTCGGGGATGAGCGGCAGGACTATGCGAACGCGCTGCAGAAGCACTGACAAGATCCTTGGCGGTCCGACCGATTGGCAGGACAGGTTCGTCACGGCCTATGCCAGCGCGCACCCGTGGGAGGACTTTGCCGAAACCTGGGCGCACTATCTGCACATCGCCGACACACTGGAAACGGCGAGCACCTTCGGGCTTGCGATGCATCCGCGCCATCCGCAGACGGATCAGCTCAGCGTCGCCATCGATTTCGAGCCGCGCGACAATTCTCTCGCGCGACTGATCGACGCCTGGCTTCCGTTAACCTTCGCGGTCAATTCCATCAATCGTAGCATGGGTCTGCCGGATCTGTACCCGTTCGTGCTCTCGCCCCAAATCATCATCAAGCTCGCTTTCATCCACGAGCAAATCCATCCCAAACGGGCGGCGCAGGATGGCAATGGCGCGATCCGCGCCGTCATCGCCGGTCTCCGGCGGGCCTTCCCGCGCTCGCCGGCTCGGGTCCGGTCTCGCCCTTGGGCCACTCGATCAGCAACCACTCTTCCGGGCCACGGTCGGGTAGCCAATCATCGCGATGCGCCACGCAAACACGAGGCGAGCAAATCGCGACCGCAGCGGCTCGGCCGAGCCCTTACGCCATTTGGATCGTTCGCCAAGCCCGCTTCGGCAGGCTAAGCGCAAGCGCCCTTGACCGAGATCGGCCGAGACGAGCAGCCCGCTATGCTTGGCCCTGCCGAGCCTGTTTCTTGGCGCCCCGTTTCGACCTACCTGGGCGGAAGTAGGGGCCGGCATGATCGCCGTCGACATGAAGTGCACAATTTTTTGCATCGCACCGGCATTCTATCAATGCCGGCCATGCTTATTCCCCGGCCCACTTTCACCGGCCCGGCGCCTGCGCCGAGAATCATCGAGCCCGGTCGTGCAGCGGATCGATGCGAGAGAATTCAACCGTAACTATCCGCAGACCTTTCCACGCTTGGTGCAGCCACTCGATCAGCAACCACTCTTCCGGGCGACGGTCGGGTAGCCAATCATCGCGATGCGCCACGCAAACACGAGGCGAGCAAATCGCGACCGCAGCGGCTCGGCCGAGCCCTTACGCCATTTGGATCGTTCGCCAAGCCCGCTTCGGCAGGCTAAGCGCAAGCGCCCTTGACCGAGATCGGCCGAGACGAGCAGCCCGCTATGCTTGGCCCTTTCGAGCCTGTTTCTTGGCGCCCCGTTTCGACGTACCTGGGCGGAAGTAGGGGCCGGCATGATCGCCGTCGACACCCTCGTGCAACTTTGATCGCACCGCGGATAGTTACGGTTGAATTCTCTCTCATTGATCTGCTGCGCGACCAGCTCGATGATCTCGGCGCAGGCGCCGGGCCGGTAGCAGGCCGGGCCATAAGCATGGCCGGCATTGAGCCGCTAATCAGACCTTTCCACGCTTGGTGCACCGGGCGATCTGGAAATATTGCTCGCAGGACGGCCTCGACATCTGCAACGGCAATCGCATCAATGACTCAGGGCTGTTCAACGCTCTTGACTTGAGGCCGTGAAGACCGCCCGCGACCGCCGGGGCGTCAGGTGGCATTTTGCTTTTCCGGACGAATTCTCTCTTAATTGCACGGGCAGCAACCTGATTCGGAGGTTGCCCCCATGGAGTTGACGATCGATCGGCGGCGCGCCGAAGGAAAAATATACGGCCAAGTCGGCGTGATTTGCTCTCGATCATCGCCATGCTGAGCGGGGCGCGATCGTATCGACAAATCCACACGCTGATCGACCGACGGCTCGCGATCCTCAATGCCGCCTTCCCGCAGGCGGCGTTGCGGCGCAGCGCCGGCATACCCGGCGTGCCATGACGAGGCGGCGGTGAGGTGACGGCTGCCTCCTGTCTGAGAGGATTGTGGGTTCAAATCCCAACCCTTCAGAACACGCGGTCGAACTTGTCGAGATTGCGTTCGTCCTTAACGAGCGTCGCGCGCGCGAGATACTAGGGCCTGTTTACATTCGTAGCCACGAGACCGATTCCCAATCCCGCGCAGTTCTGATTTTAAGGCTGAAAAATGGAGGTCAGCCTTGATTTGCACGATTCTGAACGAGCAGCAATGGGAACGGATTGCGCCAGAGCTGCCGGGCAAGCTTGGTGATCCCGGCGCGACTGCGTGTGACAATCGGCTGTTTGTCGAAGCGGTCTTGTGGATCGCGCGAACTGGCGCGCCCTGGCGTGATCTGCCGCGCGAGTTCGGCAAATGGTACAGCATCTACACGCGCTTCTGGCGCTGGGCGCAGAAAGGTGTCTGGGAGGGGGTTTTCAAGGCCTTGTCGGACGATCCCGACTTCGAATACGTCCTCATCGACGCGACGTACATCCGGCTCCATCAGCATGGCACCGGCGAAAAGGGTGACTTTAAAATCAGGCCATCGGCAAGTCGCGCGGCGGCCTGACGACGAAGATTGCAGCGCTTGTCGACGCGCTTGGCAATCTGGTGCGCTTCGGGCTCCTGCCGGGCCAGCGTCACGACATCACCAGTCTTGACGTTCTCATGGCCGGCATCGCCTGCCTGGCTCTTATCGGCGACAAGGCCTTCGATGCCGGCTGGCTGCGCGAGCGCTTGACCAGCGGAGGCATCGAGGCGGTCATTCCGCTGCGCGAGGGGACCACTGGACACCCCGCGCATGACGCGGAAAGTACAAGTGGCGCCACCTCGTTGAAAACTTCTTCTGTGCCATCAAGGCGTTTCGACGCATCGCCACGCGCTACGAAAAGACCGATACCTGCTTCGCCGCGATGATTAACATCGTCGCCGTGGTCCTCTGGACCCGATGAATGTAAACACGCCCTAGTGTTCTGACTTATTCATTTAGTACCCGCCGCGAGGTCTTCTTCCAGCGCGCGCCTGGCACGTGCATTCTTCTCGAGGATGATATTGGCTTTGGCGGTCCACTTGAAGGGCTTCGGTTTGGCGTTGCGCTCGGTGAGCCAGGTCTCGATGGCAGCCTCGAGTTCGGCGACGCTCTTGAATACGCCGCGGCGGATTTGCTGGCGGGTGATTTCGGCGAACAGCCGCTCGACCAGGTTGATCCAGGACGACGATGTTGGTGTGAAGTGCAGCTTGAAGCGCGGATGCTTGGCGAGCCAAGCCTGCACCTCCTTGGTCTTGTGGGTCTTGTAGTTGTCGCAGATCGCATGCACGTCGAGGTGCTTGGCTACGGCCCGGTTGATCTTTTTCAGGAAACGGATGAATTCCTTGGCGCGGTGGCGTGGCAGACACTCGCCGATGACCTCGCCGGTCTTCACATCGAGTGCCGCGAACAATGTCGTCGTGCCATTGCGCTTGTAGTCGTGCGTCATCGTTTGAGCACGGCCCTTCTTCATCGGCAGGCCCGGTTGCGTACGATCGAGCGCTTGAATTTGGCTTTTCTCGTTGACGCAGAGCACGACTGCCTTGTCGGGTGGATTGAGGTAGAGCCCGACGATGTCGACTACTTTGTCAGCGAATTTTGGATCGTTCGATAGCTTGAATGGGCGTGTCAGATGCGGCTTGAGGCCATGCTCCTTCCAGACGCGTTGCACGGTCGTGTGGCCGACGCCGATCTCCTCGGCCAACATGCGTGCGCTCCAGTGCGTTGCGTGCTTGGGCTTCTCCTGGGCTGTACGCTTCACGATCGCGAGCCGCACCTCGGCACTGATCGACTTCTTGCCGGCGCGCGCGCCCTTGCCCCTGTCCTTGAGCAAGCGCTCGACGCCACCATCCATGTAGGCTTTCTGCCAGCGCCAAACCGTCGGCTTCGATACCCGAGCCTCGCGCTGGATGCTATTCGTGCCGAACCCGCGACCCGACAGCAGCACAATGCGTGCGCGTGCAACGATTTTCTGCGCCGTCTTGCCATCAGCGACGAGCCGCTCCAGTGTCGTCCGGTCACTGGGCCTGACGTACAGGCATGCATCGATGTTTCGCATGCCGCCGTTCAATCTGATTTGCAGGCCCTTGGGAATCCGATAAATGGGTCAGAACACTAGCCGTTACATCTAGTCCATCCGGATGAATTGAGTCTGCGCCGTTTAATTGCAGCATTGTCCAATGAGGAGAGTTAATCTCAGGTTCCAAAACGACGGTAAGAGGATCCCTGCGCGATGGTGGTCTTAATATCGCGCCATTTGAAGCACGACGGAGTTGGGATTCCTAGGTCAGCCAGACTCAATACGGGCTCCTCGCGGCCCACCCGCCCTGCGGCAACCGCACTGCACCCGGCAAGAGCCGCCACTGAAACAGTAAGCTCGCTTTCAGAAGAGAATCGCAGATGTGGCGCAAGCGGCAAAAAGGGTTGCAGCAATAATCTAGCCCGGCTGTCGCTGGCGATCCATCTGTCAGTAGCCGCGCTGGCGGCGGGCACGCCGACGAGCGTTTCGGCCGGGCCGGAAGATGTTCCGCGCGGTCCCTATTACCTCGTCAAGGGCCTTCCTGCTGGCGCAACATTGTCGGGCGGTCAGACCAATGCGGAGCATACCTGGAAGGTGCCGCTGTGGGCGCTCGATGATCTCAAGGACGATCCCAAGGATAGTCTCAAGATCGAGATCCCGTCCGGCCTGTCCGGCAATCTTGACTTCGTCGTAGCACTGGTCGGCAGCGACGGCGCCGTGTTCGCCAAACGCACCGTTGCACTTCGTGTCAAGTCCGCGTTCGCCGCTACGCCGAGCGCAGATGCGGCACGGGGAAAACAGGCCGTTAGCACGGCGTCGAAGACGCGCGGTGCCACGCGGGCGGCCGAACTGCCGGGCGCGACAATCAATGTTCGTTGGCCTGGACGGTCCGCCGGAGGATGCGCCGCTCGGCCCCTTTGTCCGTATCAAGGGACTTCCTGAGGGCGTAACATTATCAGGCGCAGTGCCGCTTGCGAACGGCGAGCGAGTCTGGATGGTGCCCCTGCGGGTGCTTGATGATCTTAAGATCGAGATCCCGCCCGGCTTGTCTGGCAATCTCGACCTTCTCTTCGGGCTGGTCGACGACGATGGCGTGGTGCTCTCAGAACGCATCGTCGAGGTTCGCGTCACCCCCGCGGTCACGCCGCCCTCGCTTCCACAGAGTGGCGAGGCTCCGGACGCGGCCGTGGCGAGGTTGGCACCGACTTCCAGCGGTGCGGCTTCTGGCAAGGCGGAGCTGGCTGCGACAAGTGGACCCGAGCCCAAGGCCGCACAGCGCAAGGATGCGACCGTTGCCACCGCAGTGCCGTCGGCCATCGGCCTTGCGGCCATGCTCGTCAAACGCGGCCAGGACTTCATTGCTAATGGGGACCTCGGAGCCGCCCGCCTCGTCCTGCGCCGCGCCGCGGATGGCGGCGATGCGCAGGCCGCGCTCCTCCTCGGCTCCGTTGCCACCGCAGTGCCGTCGGCCATCGGCCTTGCGGCCATGCTCGTCAAACGCGGCCAGGATTTCATTGCTAATGGGGACCTCGGAGCCGCCCGCCTCGTCCTGCGCCGCGCCGCGGATGGCGGCGATGCGCAGGCCGCGCTCCTCCTGGGCTCGACCTATGATCCCGCCACGTTCAAGCACTTTAAGGTGATCGGCTTGACTCCCGATCCGGCCCAGGCGCGCGCTTGGTATCGGCGCGCGGTGGACCTCGGATCGGCCGAGGCCGTGAGCCGGCTCGAACCGCTCGCGCCGGGAGCGCGCTGAGCAATGGCGTCGTCGCGGTCGCCAAATGACGACGTCAGAGCGTGTTGTCCGAAAGATTTAGCTGAGAGGTAACCGATTGGACGCCGGCGCAGCTTGTCGTCGATGCACTGCGAAGCGTCTAGTTTTAGGAGAAAGCGATGCGTATCTCGATGCCCGCCACTAGGATTCTTTTCGCCACATTCTGTCTGTTCTCCGCCGCGCCGTTGCTGCTCGACCCGGCATTGGCGCAAAAGCAAGCCACTTACGAGGACAAGAAGCGCCAGACCAATGACATTGCGGTCAACATCGTGGTGTCGGGAATCTCCTGCACTTGCGCGCGCTTCGCCGAGGACATCCGGAACGTGGTGAACGACCTGCGACCCGACGGGCTCCGGGTCCTACCGGTGATCGGCGTCGGCGGATTGCAGAACCTCAACGACGTGCTCTTCCTAAAGGGCATCGACATGGGCGTCGTCGACGCGGACAACATGCGGCTGCTGAAGAAGCGCGATCCGCAGCTGTACGCCAATATCGAGCAGCGCGTACACTACATCACTAAGCTCTACAATTCGGAATTCCACGTCGTCGCACGCAACGACATCAAGAGCTACGACGATCTGCGCGGCAAGAAGGTCAACTTCAATCTGAAGGACAGTCAGACCGAGGTGACCGCCGAAATCGTCTTCAAGACGCTCAACATCGAGGTCGAACGGTCGAACTACGACAACGACGAGGCGATCAAGAAACTGCGTGATGGCGAGATCGCGGCGATGATCATTTTGTCGGGGGCACCGCAGGCGGCCCTGTCCAAGCTCAAGAAAGAGGACGGCGTGCATTTCCTCGCCCTCGACGAGAACAGCCTGCCGGACCGCAACGCCGCCGTGCTGTTCAGCGACTATCTGCCGATCGAACTCACCCACGAGCAATACCCGGCGCTGATTCCCCAAGGCACGACCGTGCCGACGATCGCGAACGAGGCCTTGCTGGTCGCCTATTCGTGGCAGAAGAATTCGGCTCGCTACAACCGGCTTGCTCGGTTCGTTCGCGACTTCTTCGGCAGGATCGACCAGTTCCAGGATGGCGCCAGGCACCCGAAGTGGCGCGAAATCAATATTGCCACCGAGATTCCGGGGTGGACCCGCTTCAAGCCCGCAGCGGACTGGCTCTCCGAGCATCGCAAAGCAATTGTGGCGCGTCATGAGGGCGGATCGGACAGGTCTTCTTCGGACAATCTGAGGCGGGCCTTCGACCAGTTCATGTCCCAGTACACCGACTCGAACGGGGAGCGGGCCTTTTCGGACAGCGAGCGCGAGGCTCTCTTCCGCAAGTTCCAGCAAGTTCTCGGGTCGCAAAACCGCCGTTGAGCGGAGATCGTACGATTTTGGTCCTTTGGCCCGCGCGCGGGAGCGCACCCGGAGGGGCCTAGCCCATGCTCAGCCTGTCGGTGTCCGTGAGACCGAGGCCGCCGCCGGCGACAGTGGCACTGTGCCGCAGCGTTCCACAACAGAATAAATCTGCAAGAGGAAGTCATGATCACGCGTCGGCGTATCTTGGAGGTGACAGGCGCCGCTGGTGCGGTGGCCTGGAGCGGCATCGCCGTTCCAAGACCAATCAAGGGCGAAGGTGCGATCGCTGACCTCCCTGCTGCATTACCGCAAGGTCTGCGCGAGGAAGCCGTTCTGGACGCGTTGCCAGGCAAAAAGCCGCTTATCAAGCTAAGCTACCGGCCACCGAACTACGAAACGCCGTTCAGGTATTTGCGCACCCCGGTCACCTCCAATGACGCGTTTTTCGTGCGGTATCACCTACCGGACATCCCCGAAATAAATACCGCCGAATGGAAACTCGCGATCGGGGGAGATGGGGCGAACGACGAGATGCAGCTCACGTTTGACGACCTCCGGAAGATGCCGGCTGCGGAAATTATCGCCATCAACCAATGCTCCGGCAATCGGCGAGGTCTATCCCAGCCGCATGTTGCCGGCGTTCAATGGGGATATGGCGGCATGGGTTGCGCTCGCTGGAGGGGCGCGCGCCTGAGCGACATTTTGGACAGGGTCGGGATCAAGAAGGAAGCCGTTGAAATCGTGGTCAACGGCGCCGATGGACCGCATGACTACAAAATCCCGGACTTCGTGAAAAGCATTCCAGTTTGGAAAGCAATGGAGGACACGACACTCGTCGCATATGAAATGAATGGTCAGCCGCTGCCGCACTTCAATGGTTTTCCAGCCCGTCTCGTTGTTCCCGGCTGGACCGGCACCTATTGGATGAAGCACATCATCTCGATTCGGGCGGTGACCAAACCATTTGACGGATTCTGGATGAAGTCCGCCTATCGTATCCCGGCTGCTAAGTTCCCGCTGGTCAGCCGTTTCACCTCTCAGGAAACGGCGGCCAATACGCCGATCACAGAAATGATGGTGAACTCGCTGATTACCAGCCCTGAGGATGGCGTTGCCGTGAAGGTTGGAAAGGTAACGGTCAGCGGACTCGCGTGGGACGGCGGACACGGAATTCGCACTGTGGAGATTTCGGTAGACGGCGGCCGCACCTGGGTGCAAGCGACACTCGGAGACGATCTGGGTCGTTACGCGTTCCGGCCATGGAGCTACGAACTCTCTGCCAAGCGCGGCAAGAACACGGTCACGGCACGTGCTACCAATGCGATCGGACAGGTCCAGACGTCCAGCCTGATCCTGAATCCCGGCGGTTATCACCACAACCTCATGCAAACCCTGACGCTAAATGCGAGCTGACGCTAAGTGCGAGCTGAGGAGAAGCCATGCGCATCATCATCGCCGTCCTGCTTGCAGCACTCTTCGTTGCTCAGGTTGATGCCGAGGAGCAGATTAGGCTGAAAGTCGCACCGGGGCGAGACAAGGTTGAGGCCAATTGTACAGGCTGCCATAGCCTCGACTACATCCAGATGAATTCACCGTTTCTCAGTCCGGCGGGCTGGGATGCCGAGCTAGCCAAGATGATAGACGTATTCGGCGCCCCGATCGACGCGAACGACGCAAAAACAATCGTTGATTATCTGCAAGCAAGCTACGGCAGTAGATGAGGCCGGCGGCGATTGACGCGCGAGCCAGCACTTGGCCGCGACAAAACCGGCAGAATAGGGACTTATCTCATGCGCCAGCCGATCTTAACCGTACCGATGGACGGGAAATTCGTCATCCTCGAGGATGACGCCACCGGAGCGCGAGAAATCGCACGCTGGTCAACCGAAGCGGGCGGCTGGGTCGGCGAAGACGGTGCGCCCAGTAAGATCACGCCGACGTATTGGCATCCGTTTTCACAAGAGGATCATGGATCGGGGCCCTCCCCGCTCGACTGGGTTCCGTCTGAGGAAGCCCAAGCGCAGATCAGAGCACATTCTCAGCCGATCGGCGGGGGTTGATGTGCAGGCCGCGCTGGTCGAAGAAAATCGCGGGCCCCGTGCGCGGCGACGACTTGCTGTTTCGTCAATGGCCGCAATCCTCGTCGGAGTAGCGCTCCTCGGCTTTTTGTTTCGTGTTGAGCTTGCTGCCTTTGCGACGCGATATGCGCATGTGGATCTTGCTAGGATTGCCGCGGTCACTGGGGATTTGACCAATGCGCTTGAGGCACGAAAGCTGACGGATGTGCACTATGCCATCTGGAGTCGGCGGCCGCGCAAGCCGCCGCAATTGCGACTAAGCAAGCACGATGCAGCGAGCGCGCGACCTGAGCAAGGCGCGTGACGAAATGAAGGCGCGCGAGGCGCTGTCGATCAAGGCGGGCAGCGAAGCCGCGCAGGTCAAGCGGGCCGCCGACACCGCCACGGCGGAGCTGCGGCAATCTTTGCAGCAGGAGCGCGAACGGGCCGAGGCGCTGAGCCGCGACCTGAGCAAGGCGCGTGACGAAATGAAGGCGCGTGAGGCGCTGTCGAGCAAGGCGGGCAGCGAAGCCGCGCAGGTCAAGCGGGCCGCCGACGCCGCCGCGGCGGAGCTGCGACAATCTTTGCAGCAGGAGCGCGAACGGGCCGAGGCGCTGAGCCGCGACCTGAGCAAGGCGCGTGACGAAATGAAGGCGCGTGAGGCGCTGTCGAGCAAGGCGGGCAGCGAAGCCGCGCAGGTCAAGCGGGCCGCCGACGCCGCCGCGGCGGAGCTGCGACAATCTTTACAGCAGGAGCGCGAAAGGGCCGAGGCGCTGAGCCGCGACCTGAGCAAGGCGCGTGACGAAATGAAGGCGCGTGAGGCGCTGTCGAGCAAGGCGGGCAGCGAAGCCGCGCAGGTCAAGCGGGCCGCCGACGCCGCCGCGGCGGAGCTGCGACAATCTTTGCAGCAGGAGCGCGAAAGGGCCGAGGCGCTGAGCCGCGACCTGAGCAAGGCGCGTGACGAAATGAAGGCGCGTGAGGCGCTGTCGAGCAAGGCGGGCAGCGAAGCCGCGCAGGTCAAGCGGGCCGCCGACACCGCCGCGGCGGAGCTGCGACAATCTTTGCAGCAGGAGCGCGAACGGGCCGAGGCGCTGAGCCGCGACCTGAGCAAGGCGCGTGACGAAATGAAGGCGCGTGAGGCGCTGTCGAGCAAGGCGGGCAGCGAAGCCGCGCAGGTCAAGCGGGCCGCCGACACCGCCACGGCGGAGCTGCGACAATCTTTGCAGCAGGAGCGCGAACGGGCCGAGGCGCTGAGCCGCGACCTGAGCAAGGCGCGTGACGAAATGAAGGCGCGTGAGGCGCTGTCGAGCAAGGCGGGCAGCGAAGCCGCGCAGGTCAAGCGGGCCGCCGACGCCGCCGCGGCGGAGCTGCGACAATCTTTGCAGCAGGAGCGCGAAAGGGCCGAGGCGCTGAGCCGCGACCTGAGCAAGGCGCGTGACGAAATGAAGGCGCGTGAGGCGCTGTCGATCAAGGCGGGCAGCGAAGCCGCGCAGGTCAAGCGGGCCGCCGACACCGCCACGGCGGAGCTGCGACAATCTTTGCAGCAGGAGCGCGAAAGGGCCGAGGCGCTGAGCCGCGACCTGAGCAAGGCGCGTGACGAAATGAAGGCGCGCGAGGCGCTGTCGATCAAGGCGGGCAGCGAAGCCGCGCAGGTCAAGCGGGCCGCCGACACCGCCACGGCGGAGCTGCGGCAATCTTTGCAGCAGGAGCGCGAAAGGGCCGAGGCGCTGAGCCGCGACCTGAGCAAGGCGCGTGACGAAATGAAGGCGCGCGAGGCGCTGTCGATCAAGGCGGGCAGTGAAGCCGCGCAGGTCAAGCGGGCCGCCGACACCGCCACGGCGGAGCTGCGGCAATCTTTGCAGCAGGAGCGCGAAAGGGCCGAGGCGCTGAGCCGCGACCTGAGCAAGGCGCGTGACGAAATGAAGGCGCGCGAGGCGCTGTCGATCAAGGCGGGCAGCGAAGCCGCGCAGGTCAAGCGGGCCGCCGACACCGCCACGGCGGAGCTGCGGCAATCTTTGCAGCAGGAGCGCGAAAGGGCCGAGGCGCTGAGCCGCGACCTGAGCAAGGCGCGTGACGAAATGAAGGCGCGCGAGGCGCTGTCGATCAAGGCGGGCAGTGAAGCCGCGCAGGTCAAGCGGGCCGCCGACACCGCCACGGCGGAGCTGCGGCAATCTTTGCAGCAGGAGCGCGAAAGGGCCGAGGCGCTGAGCCGCGACCTGAGCAAGGCGCGTGACGAAATGAAGGCGCGCGAGGCGCTGTCGATCAAGGCGGGCAGCGAAGCCGCGCAGGTCAAGCGGGCCGCCGACACCGCCACGGCGGAGCTGCGGCAATCTTTGCAGCAGGAGCGCGAAAGGGCCGAGGCGCTGGGCCGCGACCTGAGCAAGGCGCGTGACGAAATGAAGGCGCGCGAGGCGCTGTCGATCAAGGCGGGCAGTGAAGCCGCGCAGGTCAAGCGGGCCGCCGACACCGCCACGGCGGAGCTGCGGCAATCTTTGCAGCAGGAGCGCGAAAGGGCCGAGGCGCTGAGCCGCGACCTGAGCAAGGCGCGTGACGAAATGAAGGCGCGCGAGGCGCTGTCGATCAAGGCGGGCAGTGAAGCCGCGCAGGTCAAGCGGGCCGCCGACACCGCCACGGCGGAGCTGCGGCAATCTTTGCAGCAGGAGCGCGAAAGGGCCGAGGCGCTGGGCCGCGACCTGAGCAAGGCGCGTGACGAAATGAAGGCGCGCGAGGCGCTGTCGATCAAGGCGGGCAGTGAAGCCGCGCAGGTCAAGCGGGCCGCCGACACCGCCACGGCGGAGCTGCGGCAATCTTTGCAGCAGGAGCGCGAAAGGGCCGAGGCGCTGAGCCGCGACCTGAGCAAGGCGCGTGACGAAATGAAGGCGCGCGAGGCGCTGTCGATCAAGGCGGGCAGTGAAGCCGCGCAGGTCAAGCGGGCCGCCGACACCGCCACGGCGGAGCTGCGGCAATCTTTGCAGCAGGAGCGCGAAAGGGCCGAGGCGCTGAGCCGCGACCTGAGCAAGGCGCGTGACGAAATGAAGGCGCGCGAGGCGCTGTCGATCAAGGCGGGCAGTGAAGCCGCGCAGGTCAAGCGGGCCGCCGACACCGCCACGGCGGAGCTGCGGCAATCTTTGCAGCAGGAGCGCGAAAGGGCCGAGGCGCTGGCGCAGCAGCTTGAATCCGCACGCCGCATTCAGGCGCGCATCGCGTTCGAACGAGCGTCGAACAGTTTCGCTGGTTTACCTGCGCGGCGTCGATACAGCGGTAACTGCTCACCCCTTTGGGCTGATTGTCGATAGCGTGCACATTTCGGAGCAGCGAGTTGTTTAAGGTTTGCCGGACGATTAAGTAAATACCTCTACAGATGACGAAGGCCCGCAGGTTCGGCCTTGGCGCCGGCGCGGGTTTTGGCAAAGCCGTTCGTTCGCAATATCCCTTCTCCTCGCCCTCCAAGCATTGGTGTGTTCGCCAGCCGTGGCCGAGCCTCAGCTTGAAGTGATCGCCAGCAGGCTTAGCCAAGCCGCCGACCAATGTCTGTTAGATGTTCGGGACAACGGCTTGAAATACGAGAGTTCGCCTAATTGCCGCTCGCTCGGGAGGATACACATGCAATATGTGGAGGCTGGGGGCAGCGAGACAGCATCCGGATCATGAACTCCGGATCAATCGAGGGTCGACCGATGCTCGGATAGTAAGGCGCAAGCTAGCGGGGTTACCATTTGATTACCTCTCACTGCACGGCCATGCGAGGCGCAAGGCCCATTCGGTGTGAAAACGGGTGTCCGATCCGCCCACAGTCTCGATCCGCTTGACTACGGCGCGGAGCATGTCCTCGTATTCGAGGCCAGGTGGAATACAGACCGCGCCTGCGCCCGCCAACTGTTCCTGAGTGGCGATAACGTATCCCGTGCAAAACCCGGCCTCCCCACGCGCGATGTCGGACTTGCACATCCCAAGCATCACGCTCGGTACGTAAAACATTGTACCGATGAATTTAGCCGATATTGGCGTAGCCACGGCCAAGCTCGCACCTAACAAACCGGCAAAAATCACTCTCATGTCGGACTGGGTCATCCCGTTGCTCCTCGCCGTTATGTGCGGAATCCCGACGCAAGGCGGACAGGATTCCAGCCGATGATCGACAAAGATCTCACGGATGCCCTTCCGTCCAAAATCGGAAGGCCCAATAAATTCGGAATTCCTCCAGAATACTTTGACGCCGACAATGAACCGCTGGCCGATGAGTACAGGAAGCTCTTCGACATCATGGAGGCGCCACCCGTCAATGCGCAAAACTCAGCTACTCCATTCAAGGACGTTGTCGATTGGGCATTGCTATTGCGCGAGCCAAGGGCCTTGATGAGACCAGTGCTGAAGCGGCAGGTCGTATCAGTCTGGGACTCTTTTTTGCGGAGACAAATGGCAAGCAAAATATCGGTAATGCGCGCTCGAATAGATACAAGGGCAGCTTGCAAACAGGACCATTTGAAGATAAAAATGGTCGAAAGAAGTGGGAAGCAATAAAAAAGCTGATAACAGCGTTTGATCCCGAATTAAGCGCTCGCGATGACAAGGAAGAGGCGCGGGTCGGTGATTTAGATCATCGGCTCAACCACTGGACTGCCGTGAGAGATGGCCTAATGAGCGCACACGCAAACCTTTTTCCGCAAATACCGGTGATTGTGAAAACACTCCCAAACCCGATCGATCAAATGAAGCTTTTTGAACTCATACAAATTATTCCTACTCCGACAAGATCCGCACTCAAGTCAGGCAGCTTAGTCGACTACAAGGTTTCCGACCCGGCGATCATGAGATATCTGCGAAACAATAGCATCTTCGCCTTTGGACAAGCTGACAGGGCAAGAACATCTGCAACCTTCCGCGATATTCTTGATGCGATGTGGCGCTTCAATAGTAAATTTGAACGAGCGCTTTCGAAATTTGAAGAGATCAAGGCTCGGTAAACGGTTGGTCGAGCGCTCTATGGTTGGCCGATGTCCTGGTCGGGTGTTGCGAGTGCCTAACCGGGACGCAAGAGTGTTTTAAGGTAGCATCACCAAGAAAAGACCGGCTCATACCAGCGGCGTGTGAATTTGACGCGCGAGGGATTTCTGGACGGCTGCGGGCGTGATTTTCTTGCCTCTTTCGATTCGAGGAGAGGCGAGATGGCGGCGGTTTCGGCGGACGGCAGCACGGTTTGCGTCTTGATCCTTCGTTTGAACTCCTCGTGCAGGCGTTCGATCGCGTTGGTTGTCCTGGCGCTCTTCCACTGGCTCGGCGGCAGGCGGGTAAAGGCGAATAGCGCGTCGCCCGCGGCCGTGCGCATGAAAGAATCGCTACGGCCAGGCTTAAAATCAATCGCCCTGCTTCCACTTGTCAGCGCTCGCCGAGCGGCATTTAAAATCAAATATTCAAGTTAGCGTGGTCGAGCGATTACGCAGGCGGGCATTATGTCGCGCGTTCACCAGCATGTTTATTCGGCGCGCTGCGCCCCCGTATTCTCATGGAAATCCCGGCCATTTCTGGTCGGTGCCACAAAGCCGGCGCGAATGACAAAGTCGCCAAAGTGTTCGCCGCCGTGGCGCTCCTTGGCATAAGCGGCGAACAGCGGATCGAGCGCGGCGACAATTCCGTCGTGTTCCAGATCCTCCGCGTACAGCTTCGCCAGCCGCGAGCCGTCGAACGCGGCGCCGAGATAGAGGTTGTAGCGGCCGGGCCCCTTGCCGACCAAACCGATCTCGGCGAGATATGGCCGCGCGCAGCCATTCGGGCAACCTGTCATGCGGATGACGATGTCGTCCTCCGAAAGCCCGGACGCCGCGAGCTTCTCGTCAAGCGCAGTGAGCAAGGTCGGGAGATACCGTTCGCTCTCGGCGAGGGCGAGCCCGCAGGTCGGCAGCGCGACGCACGCCATGGCGTTGCGGCGCAGGCCGGAACTTGGTTCGCTCAAGCGATACTGGGCGACCAGTGCCTCGATCGTGGCGCGTTCATCCTTGCTGACGTTCGCGATGATGACGTTCTGATTCGCCGTCAGGCGCATGTCGCCCTTGTGCATCTCCGCGATCTTGCGCAACCCCGTGAGCATTTCCGCGCCGCGGGCCTTGTCCCTGATCCGGCCGTTCTCGACATAGAGCGTGAGGTGCGCGTCGCCGTTCTCGCCCTCGGTCCAGCCGTAGCGGTCGCCCGTCGAGGTAAACGTGAACGGCCGCGGCGCTTCGAGCTTTACGCCGGCGCGCTTCTCCACCTCGGCGCGAAACGCATCAAGCCCGCGGTCCTCGATGGTGTATTTCAGCCGCGCATGTTTGCGATTGGCACGGTCGCCCCAGTCGCGCTGCACCGTCACGACTGCCTCAGCAACGGCGATCGCGTCGCGCGTTAGACAAGAGCCCATCAGGTCGGCGGCGCGCGGATAGGTGTCGGGCTCGCCGTGGGACATGCCCATGCCGCCGCCGACGGTAACGTTCCAGCCGGTAACGTCGCCGGTCTCATCCAGGATCGCGATGAAGCCGAGATCGTGCGCGAAGACGTCGACGTCGTTGGAAGGCGGCACCGCCACCACGGTCTTGAACTTCCGCGGCAGGTAGGTCCTGCCGTAGATCGGCTCGACCGCTTCCGTCTCGCCGCCCGCGATTCTTGTGCCGTCGAGCCAGATCTCCCGATAGGCGCCGGTTCGCGGCGTCAAGTGATCGGAAATCCCGCGCGCAAGCTCTAACGCGATCGCGTGCGCCTTCGACTGGTAGGGGTTCGGATTGCACATCACGTTGCGGTTCACGTCCCCGCATGCTGCGATGGTGCTCAGCAACTGCTCGTCAATCGCCTTGAGCGTCGCCTTCAGGTTCGACTTGATGACGCCGTGTAGCTGGATCGTCTGGCGCGTTGTCGCACGCATCGTGCCGTTGCCATAGACGCGCGCGACCCAGTCGAGCGCGCGCCATTGCTTAGTGGTCAGCACGCCGCCCGGAATGCGCACGCGCAGCATGAAGGCGAATGCTTTCTCCAGCTTCTTGCGCGTGCGCTCGGCGCGCAGGTCGCGGTCGTCCTGCAGATACATGCCGTGGAATTTCACGAGCTGCTGATCGCTCTCGGCAATCGCGCCGGTGATTTCGTCGGCGAGGCCCTCGCTCAGGGTTCCGCGCAGATAATCGCTCGCCTCTTTGATGTATTCGTTGCGGGAGAGCTCGGTCATAGTGGGGTCTCTGTGGCGTTCGTTGCTTCACGCATCAATACACATCCTGCTGATAGCGCTTGTCGCGTTCGAGCGTCGCCACCGCCTGTTCGGCGGCCTCGGGCGAAAGCGCCTTAACATCCGCGTAGGCCCGCACGAGCGTCGCGCGCACGTCTTTCGCCATCGCCTTGGCGTCGCCGCACACGTAAAACGTCGCGCCGCCCTCGAGCCATGCGACGAGGTCGCGGCGCTTCTGCCATAGGCGATGCTGCACGTAGACTTTCTCGGGCGCATCCCGCGAAAAGGCGACGTCCATGCGGGTCAGCGCGCCGTCCGTGAGCGCCTCCTGCCATTCGAGCTGGTAAAGGAAGTCGTGGGTGAAGGTGCGGTCGCCGAAGAACAGCCAACTGCGGCCCGAAGCTTGCGTGGCGCGTCGCTCCTGGACGAAGGCGCGGAACGGCGCGACGCCGGTCCCGGGGCCGACCATGATGATGTCGCGGTCGAGCGCGGGCAAGACGAAATGCTTGTTGGGCTTGAGCTTCACGCGCACGCGGCTGCCCTTCTTCAGCCTCTCGGCGGCGTAGTTCGAGGCGACGCCCTTGCGGACGCGGCCCTGCGTTTGGTAGCGCACCGCCGAGATGAGCAAATGCGCTTCCTCGCCGACTGCGCTGCGCGAAGACGCGATTGAATAGGCGCGGGGAGCGAGTGGGCGCGTCAGCGCGCGCAGCTTCTCGGCGTCGAGCGCGATCGGGAAATGCTCGATCAGGTCGATGAGCTGGCGCCCCACAATCCAGTTCTTGGCCTGGCCCGACGTCAGCAGCTCCTTCACATACTGATGCCCGGTCGATGACGCATAGGTCTCGACTGCATTGAGCGACAGCGTGGTGACGTCGACGCTTTTGATGAGCTCTGAACGCAGCGCTGCATCTGACGAAAGCTCCACCGCCTTGAGCAGCGCGTCCACATATGCGGGATCGTTCTCGGCGAACAGATCGAGTGAGTCGCCGGGTTTGTAGGCCGGTGCGGCGCCGTCGAAGGAAAGCTCCAGGTGGATCGTCTCCTTGTCGGAGCGCGATGAATTGAGGTTAATATGCTCGGTGACCTCGGCCTCAATCACATCGAGGTTCGGAGCTGGCTTGGCGCCGAAGTCGACAGCGATCACCTTGGCACGTTCGGCATCGGCCGCAGGCGCCAGCGCCTTCAGGGCGCCGGCGATCCACTTCGCTGCCGGCTCGACGAAATCGAGATCGCAATCGACACGCTCGGCGACACGCTTTCCGCCCAGCGCGGCCAGCCGTTCGTCGAGCGCCCTGCCGATGGCGCAAAACTCCGCATAGGCCGTGTCGCCGAGCGCGAGCACGCCGAACTCCGTGCCGTCGAGGCGCGGAGCCGCATCGCTCATCAGTTCCTTGTAGGCCCGCGTCGCACGCGCGGGCGGCTCGCCTTCGCCCCAGGTCGCGGCGACCACGATAAGCCTTCTCACGCTTGCAAGCGTCGCCAGTTCGAGATCCGCCATATCGACCAATGTCGGTTTCAAGCCGAGCTTGCGCGCCGCCCGGGCGACATCGCCGGCGAGCTTCTCCGAATTGCCGGATTCCGTCGCGTAGAGGATCGTCAGCGGCTCGACCGGCTGCGGCGCAGCAGCGGGCTGCGCAGCGCCGGCGGCTTCCCCCGCAGCGGCATCAAGGCCCGCGAGGAAACCCGCGAGCCATGCACGTTGCACCGGAGTTGCCGGGCCGACGACGCGATTGAGCAGGTCAATCTCGTTGTCGGCGAACGGCGCGGTTTTCGGTATCGGCGAGCCACTCATCCGTGCCATCGTCAATTGATCGTCGGCTGCGCGAACAGCACGCCGCCGAACAAGAGCCATGCGAGCAGCAGCGTCCAGAACACGTTGAACGTCTGCGCGCCTAGGAAGGCGAGCGCCGGCCGCCCCCGGTCGGTCGTCGCAAGATCGATGAAGCGCGTTTCCAGACCGATGCAGACGAAGGCGAGCGCGAACCACCATGTCCTGATCTCACCGAGCGCACTGCGCGTGCCGGAGACGATCTCCGGCGGCAGCAGGAAGGAGAACACGGCCGAAGCGAGCACGAATCCGATCACGAATTTCGGGAAGCGCTCCCAGATCACGCCCACGCTCGGCCGCTCGCCGGTCGCAGCGCCGATTTTGAAGCTCCACCAGATCGCCAGCATGAACGCCGCCACGCCGATCAACGCGTTCTGCGAGAATTTCACGATCACGCCGGTCTTCATGGCGGCGTCGTTGATCAGGGCGCCGGCCGCAACCACCGAAGCGGAGGTGTCGAGCGTGCCGCCGAGCCATGCGCCCGCCACGAGATCGTTCATGCCGACGGACTTTGCGATCCACGGCATCGCGACCATCATGGGAACCGCGACGATCAGCACCAGCGAGGTGACGTAGGAGAGCTTTTTCTTGTCGCCCTTGATCGCGCCGCAGGCTGCGATCGCGGCCGACACGCCACAGATCGAGACCGCCGTCGACAGCATGGCGGCGAACTCGTCGTCCACGTTCAGCTTGCGGGCGAGCCAAAAGCACGAATACCAAACCACGAAGACGACAAGCACCGCCTGTGCGATGCCGAGAGCGCCGGCCTGCAGCACCTCCGAGAAGATCAGGCTTGCGCCGAGGATGACGAGGCCGGTCTTGATGAAAAATTCGGTCTGCACCGCAGGTTTGAGCCACTCCGGCGTCCCGATCGCATTGCTGATCAGCAGCCCCAAGAGCAGCGCGGAGATCACATACTCGACGCCCCAGTCTACGAGCAGCCCGTTGCCGGCAAGCAGGCGCGCGAACCATGCGAGCGCGAAGATCGCCGGCATGCCAACGAGAAACGGCAGCACACGTCCGTTGATCAACGCGATTCCGAGCGTGGCGACGATGAGAAGCCCGATCCCGACATACGCGACCTTCGAAAGGTTGTCGCGCGTGAAGACTCGGTTTTCGGCCGACGCGGCCGCGTGACCACGGATTTCCGCCGCCAGCGCCCCGGCGACCGTGCGCGAACCGAGCGCCGCCATCTTGGCGGCGGCATCTTCGATCGCCTTGCGGTCTTGGGTTCCGAGCGCGTCCTTGAGGTTCTTGCTCAAGGCCGCCAAGTTCTGCTGCCCCTTGGCGTCCGCTTCCTTCACGATGGAATCGAGCGCGTTGGTCCAGTTCGGCGTCAGCGAGGCGATCTGCGCGTCCGTGGTCCAGCGAAAGGTTGGGACTACATTGCGTAGGTCCGCAACCTTCCACTGAAAGGTCAGCAGCACTGCCGTGATCACCAGAAAGCCGAGCACGACGGCGATCCAGTCCTCGGTGCGCCAGTGGCTGGTCGTGGAGGGCGCGGCGGAACTTGCCGTAGGAGCAGGATGGGACAGAGCTTGGTCGGACATAGCGCCCTCGTAATGGTCGCGGCCCGGGTGGGCTTATGAGGTCTAATAGAAGATCGTTCTGATTCCGCGCAAGCTTATGCAATAAAAAAGAAAACCAGTTCTATATGGGGCCATCGCGGCTATTTTTCTTCCAAATCACCTGAAATCTGGAGAAGCCGATCCTGCGCTTTTTTGGCGTGAGCCTGCGCACAGCTCATAAACGTCCTCCGGGTAGCGGCCGCCTTCTTGAGCCCCTGAGTGCTCATTCGGCAGAGGTCAGGACTTACGACCGTGCGCAATCGGGGGGACGACGTCATACTCTCGGTTCGCGGAGCGGCCCAGACGCGGCCAATGGGACCTGGCTAAGGGTAAGTACTTATCGATCTTTGGCAATAACCCCGCCCTCCCTACAGCTAGTCGGAACAGGTGATCCGCCCGCGCGTTAATCCAGCGCAATCCAAAAATCGTCATAAGAATCTTCAGGAGGCGAGTGATGGGATTCGCATCTGTAGCACGCGAACAGTTCGAAATCAGAAGCGAATTGGAAGTAGTCCATATTCCGACCGGAGCTGTCTTTCGGGCGCATCCTTACAGTAATCCCGATGACATGCTGCAGAGCGTTAGAGTGCATTGGGGCCGAGCCGGCGTGCCGCCCGAGGGGACCGACGCCTATGCCGACCAAGTCCAACGCATGGCATCGCAGTTGCTGCTTGAGCGAGCCACCAATGATCGGCGTTTGGGAATGTTGGTTGAGAATATGTGACTTAGATTAGGCGGTACCCGTGAGCACGACACCACGGTTCATCCCGAACGAGGTGCGTGATGTAGCTGAGCGAAGCGTCGAACAGGCGAAGCTTGCCTTCAACAGTTACATGCGAGCGACTGAAAAAGCCGTTTCCGCGGGCGGGGGTTGAGGCTGGCCAAGTCGGCGCGCTGGACATCAGCAAGAAGGCAATGAGCTTTGCCCGGCTAATGTTTGTCGGCCTTCGAACTTGCCCACATCATCATACGGGCCAGTGACGTTCAGGAACTGGTCCGGATGTGAAACCTGTTCGTTCAATCGCAAATGCGAGGGCTGAGCGAACAGGTGAAGAACATCGGCGAGACCGTTAACAAGGCCGCGAAGGACCGCATGGTTACGACAAAACCGTCGTCCTGATTGATCGGCAATCAACGCAAAATCTATCTCGTGTTAGAACAATTTGTCGTGCGCGGCGTTTCCCTCTCAAGGGTAGTCTCGCGCGGCGAATCTCGAGATATCCACACACACCGATTGCGTACTCGGGGTTCGCAGAACATCCTGCTATTGCGCCGGAGTTCACGGCGCGGCGGCGTGCTCTCGAGTGCTGATTCCGATCGAAGTCGCCCACCAAAACGAGATGATGCCACCCATCATAACGAGATGATGCCGCCCATCATAACGAGATGATGTCGCCCACCGGAACGGGATAATCCCGCCCGGGCATTCGGGGCGACGAGCATCTTCGCTGGCCACTTCTAGAGTCGCGTCCTTGGCGAATCCAAGGAGCGATCGATGCCGGCGGAGAGAATTGCAATGCGCCATGCGCGAGATTATTCGTCTGAAGTTTTTCTGTTTCGGTTCCAACGCGCGATATCGCGCGGCGTCTTGGCGTGGCGCCCTCGACCGTGCGGGAGACCTTGAAGCGTTTCGAGGGCTCGGGACTGAGTTGGCCCCTGCCGGACGGCATGACGGATGCCGGGCTGGAGGAGGCGCTCTACGCCAATCGACGGAGTAAACGGGGCCACCGTCGGCACGCCGAACCGGATTGGCCGACTGTTCATCGGGAGTTGAAGCGCAAGCATGTCACCCTATTGATCGTCTGGGACGAATATATCGCCGCCAATCCCGGTGGTTACAGCTATTCGAGGTTTTGTGAACTTTATCGCGGTTTTGAAACGAAGCTGTCGCCGACGATGCGGCAGACGCATGCGGGCGGCGAGCGACTGTTTGTGGATTACGCTGGCGATGGCGTTCCGGTCGTCATCGACCGGCTGACCGGCGAAATCCGATCGATAAGTTCGTGTCTGCTTTTCGGGTGTGCGGGAAGCGCAAGACCGAATTGCCTCGGCGACTTCCGTCGCGAATGATCAAGTCGAAGATAGCTGCGGCCAGGCAATAGAGGATTCCGGCTCTCCGAGGCGCACGTCGCTGTGGCGAACGAGCTAACCGGCTTGTGGCTCGGCCATGCCATTGGTTATCCTATTTCCCAAATCGCTCGAACCGGTACGCCAGCTCCGGGCCCCGTTTTCCCTCGTACGCGAGTTGGGCGACGAGCAGTGCAAATGGCTCAGTATAACGCGCGATCCGCAGGGGGCCCGCGTCCACAGGATCGAAACCCACGTCGCGGATCAGTTCAGCTGCTATCCTTTTGCTGCGCAAATCATCCCCGCAGTACACGAGGCTTGGTCTGCTTGTTCTGCGGCGGCCCTCGAAGACCCGGAAAAGTACTTCGCTCGGTACGGTGTTGAAAGCACAGACGACCCGAGCCTTCGGGACCTTCTTTGCAAGGGCCTCCGCACCGGAAGACGTGTGGGCGATGACGAGGTCGGTATTGTCGGCATTCATCGGAAGCGAGCAGCTTACGATCACCTTGCCCGACAGATCGCCTGCCTGATGCAACACATCGTCGATGCGCGACCAATGCACGGCGAGCAAAAGAGCGTCCGCGTCCTGCGCAGCTTGGCGCGGCGTCCCCGCCCGCGCATTCCCTATCCCATCCTTGGCAATTCTGTTCAGCTTTTCCGTGTTGCGTGCGTAGCTGAACACCACCTCATGCCCCGCGCGCGCGAAGAGCGTTCCGAGTTTGCCGCCCGTCAACCCCGAACCGAGAATGCCAACGCGCATGGCGCCACTCACCCTGAACCGAGTTAAGCCAGCAGGAGGCTACAATTCCTGGCGCGTGGGCCGGAACAGGATCTCGTTCACGTCCACCTCCTCCGGCTGGCTGATGGCGAAGGCAACCACCCGCGCGAACGCGTCGGCAGGGATTGCAAACGCCTGATAAAACTTGTGGATGTTCTCGGCGACATCCGACTCGGTGATGCTGTCCGGCAGTTCCGTGGCTACTGCGCCCGGCGAGATTACCGTCGTGCGGATGTTGTAGGGCTTCACTTCTTGGCGCAGCCCTTCGGACAGGGCCAGCACGGCATGCTTGGTCGCCGCATAGACCGCGCCGCCGGCGTGGACCTTATGGCCGGCCACAGACGAGACATTGATGATATGCCCGGCTTTCTGCCGCTTCATATGCGGCAGCGCCGCGGCAATGCCGTACAGCACGCCCTTGATGTTCACATCGATCATCCGGTTCCAGTCATCGATCTTGAGGCGTTCGAGCGGCGAGTGCGGCATCAGCCCGGCGTTGTTGATCAGAACATCGACGCGCCCGTAAGTCTTCACGGCAGTGTCGACCAATTTTTGAATCTGGTCGCAATGGCTGACGTCCGTCGCCATGGCGAGTGCCTTGCCGCCACGGCCTTTCAACTCGTCAGCCAATGATTGGAGGCGATCGAGGCGCCGCGCACCCAATACGACGCTCGCGCCTTCTGCAGAGAGTAGCCGGGCGGTCGCCTCGCCCAATCCGCTGCTCGCGCCCGTGATGACGACGACTTTCCCTGCGATGTTATTGCTCATATCGACAATGCTTGATTGTGGTGACGACCGTTCAGCGGCCGGTCAATTGCTCCAGCTTTTCGGGGTAGCGCGCTCCTTGCACGGCGATCCTTGAGGTCGCATCTTCGATCTCGCGGAGGTCGTCGGTCGTAAGCTCGACCGCCACTGCCCCGATGTTCTCCTCCAGCCGCTCCAGCATCTTGGTTCCGGGGATCGGAACAATCCACGGCTTCTGGGCCAGCAACCACGCGAGCGCGATTTGCGCAGGTGTCGCCTTCTTGCGCCGCCCGATCATGCCCAGCAGATCGACGAGGGCCTGATTGGCTTTCCGGGCATCCGGCGTGAAGCGCGGGAGGGTGGTGCGGAAGTCGGCGCTGTCGAACTTAGTGTTTTGGTCGATTTTGCCGGTGAGGAATCCCTTGCCCAGTGGGCTGTAGGGGACGAAGCCGATTCCCAGTTCCTCGAGGGCCGGCAACACCTCCGCTTCGGGGCGTCTCCACCACAGCGAATATTCGCTCTGGACTGCCGTGACCGGCTGGACCGCGTGGGCGCGACGGATCGTTTGCACGCCTGCTTCGGAAAGGCCGAAGTGCTTGACCTTACCTTCCTTAATCAGGTCCTTCACCGCGCCTGCCACGTCTTCGATCGGCACGTCCGGGTCAACGCGATGTTGATAAAACAGCATCGACTATCCGTCATCAATAGTGCTGTTGTAAAGTTCCGGGGTGACTCGATAAAACACACCCGGACCAGGACGGAAAAGCGAAGCTACTGCCGCTCGTGGTGCCCAAATAAGTGTTGATCACGTTATTGTGGAGCGTAGCCGTCAATACCGCCGATCCGTCCGTTTTCCATGCGATCGTTTTGTCGTTATGAGCCTTGATAGCCACGTATTGCTCATGTCGAAGGCATCGTAACTGGAAAACGTGCCAAGGTGATGCTGCTCAGATGGGCGGGACGGAAGAAATGATCGACCCGATCCCCCAAGGTTATACAACGCTGCCGGAGGCAGTTTCGCGTCTAACTGCGCAGATCGCGGATGCCGAGGTGCGCCTGCCGGAGATAATCCCCGAGCAGCTCGTTGGCGCGCTGCCCTGGGCGAAGCGTGAGTTGGCTCTCCTGAAACTGTGCGTCGCCCTGCGCGCCGAGGACTTGGTTGCGTTCGTTCGCGACCCAGCAGGCAGTCAGATGTTTCGCATCCTCCCCAGCGAATGGATGCGATGTGCATTTTTGCGCGACATGATTGTCGGCGGTCAAGTGCGCGCCTCGGTCGGCGAAGACATCCAACGTCACGACGGACGGACTTTGCTGATCAAGACGGTTGCGTTTGACAACTGGCTCGCGCGCGAAAGGGATCGCAGACCGCAGGTGACCGAAAACGACTGCCGCACATGGCTTGAAGCGAAGATGCGCGCCAATCCCGATCATAACCCCCGACCTAAGCGCGACTGGTGCCGTGAGGCGCAGACGAAGTTCGGGGTCTCGGCTCGCGCCTTTGAACGAGTGTGGGCGGAGGCGTTAGCGAGAACCGGAGCGACGTGGGGCAAGTCCGTTGAAGAGCGCGGACGCAAGTTGCCGACGCAGATCAAACCTGAGGGGCCAGGCTATATGCCGCTCTATTTCGCCGCGCAATGGATAGCGACCAGTGGCGGCGCCGTCGAGATCAATCCATGCGATGTGTCTTTGTGGGAAAACGCGTTCTCGCAATTGCTCGCGCGGATTTCTTCCGGCGATGTAGCCGTGACCGGGCTCCGCGACAGTGAGCGGGAAAAGATCGAAGGGCACATCTTCGCAGGCATTCCGGTGGATTATCCTTTTTCAGATACGCCTCTCGACCCGCTGTTCAGCGAGGAATTGTATCTGTCCGCCTGCGTCTATATCGACGAAGAGCATTGGCGCAGAGGGTTCAATGACAACCTTCAGACGCGGCACGGCTGCAATGGTCGCATTTGATGGTCTTGAAACCTGATGTGTTGCGTCACTGGCCCTTTTCGGTGGCGGAAGGCACAATGAACACTGCCCCGATGATCAACAACGCCGGCGCCCCCGGGCGACCAAGTTCAATGCATTTGGTTGAGCTGGAGTACCGCGCTCGTTGGGATCGTGGCGAAGCCAATGTCAGTATTGGTGCGGAAGCGCAGGTCCTTTCCGAATGGCTGCGGAACACGTACCCGGACGCCCCGCGGTTGACACCCAAGACTATAACGAACCGGCTGCGGCACGAGCATCAGGGGCGCACTAAAAAGACCCGAAAATAATAATTTCGGGCAATTTCGGGCAGCTTTATCGGGCATCGCAGGGCTCGCATCTCTTCGGACGATTTCCCGGCATATCCGGGAGTCGATGAAGAGGTCGAACGATGCAGAACAACTCGACGTCGGCAGCGCCCGGCCGGCACTTCCTCCGCCGCGCCGATGCGGCGGCATACATCACCGAGCGGTATGGCTTCCCCTGCTCGCGGCAATGGCTCGCGAAGCTCGCGGTGATCGGCGGCGGGCCGGTGTTCCGCAAGGCCGGCCGGTATCCGGTCTACGAGCCGAGCGAACTGGACCAGTGGGCGCAGGGACGCATCGGTCCGCCCCAGCGGTCGACCTCAGAAGTCGATCCGGCATGAGCCTATGGGCTCACGTCACCCCAATCCCCGGCTCGTGAAGATGCACCGGAATTATTCGGTGGAGGACATTTCACGGGTGTTCGGTATCCACAAGAACACCGTCCGCAATTGGCTGAAACAGGGATTGGCAGCCATCGACGGGCAGCGGCCGACGTTGGTGCTCGGTCCGGAGCTGTCGCGGTTCCTGGTGGAGCGCCGGAAGAGAGCAAAGCGGACCTGTGGCCCGGGCCGGATTTATTGCATCGCATGCCGGGTGCCGAAGGCCCCGGCCGGGAATATGGCGGATTGCATCCCCACGAGTGCCTCGGCGGGGAACCTGTGCGGCATCTGCCCTGACTGCGGCCGGCTCATCTACCGGCGGGTCAATCTCGCGAAAATCGATGTGGTTCGAGGCGAACTGGAGATCACGGTTACACAGCCCCGGGCACGCATAAGAGAGAGGGCGGCTCCCTCCGTGAACTGTGACTTCAGCCAGAAGGCTCAAGCCAATGAAAACTCATAACCCCCAGAACGAGCGACTCAAGCGGGCATACTTGACCTATTTGGCCGAGGCCAAGGGCTTCAGCGAGGCGACGCTCGACGGCGTCGCGAAGGCCCTGAACCGGTTCGAGACCTACACCAGGTTCCGCGACTTCAAGGCGTTCCACATCGAGCAGGCCAAGGGCTTCAAGGCGAGCCTCGCTGAACAAATGAGCGCTCGGACCAAGGATCACCTCAGCAAGGCGACGCTCTACGCCACGCTGAGCGCCCTGAAGCGGTTCTTCATCTGGCTGGCCGGACAGCCGGGGTACAAGTCCCGGATTTCGTACTCCGATGCCGAATATTTCGGCGAGTTCCGATTTAAGATTCGGATGATTCGCGAAACGCCGAGCGTGCCGTCCACGGAAGACCTGATCGTCGCTGATAGCGTCGCTGAAGGCGGAGAATGCGTCTCTGAGAGCGCGGATGGCCGAAGCTCGATCGCCGGCTCGGGTTGAACAGTTCGAACAGCGGCAAGCCTCCGTCGAGCGATCGGCTGAAGAAGCCGGCACGGGCTGACGAGCCCTGCGGGAACGTTCCGGCAAGAAACCGGGGCGGGCAGAAGGGTCACAAAGGCGAGACGCTGCGGCAGGTCGTCTGATCCCGATGAGGTCGTCGATGCATTACCCGTCGGCCTGCTTTGGGTGCGGCGCGGGCCCTCGATCCGGACACGAGCGTCGGCCACAGCATCTCGGCAGGTGTTCGATCTGCCCGAGCCGCGCGCGCTCTCGTCGTCACCGAACATCGTGCGCACGATTGCCGATGCGCCGCTTGCGGCGCGGAAACACGGGCGCCGTTTCCAGACGGCGTCAATGCGCCCGTGCAATACGGCCCGCGGATTGGCGCTTTCGTGCTCTATCTCCTGCACTACCAGTTGTTGCCCGAGAAGCGTCTGGTGCGAGTTGATGGCCGATCTCCTCGGGGTGAAGCTGGTGACCGCGACCATCGCCCGGATCAGCCAGGACTGTGCCCGGCGCTTCCAAGGCTTCGCCGATGTCGTGCGAGACCATGTCGCAGCGGCGCCGGTCAAGCATATGGATGAAACCGGCTTTCGGATCGGCGGCAGAACGCAATGCGCTGCATCATCGCCTCCACCGCGCTGCTGCACCTTCTATCGCCGTCTGCGCCAAGCGCGGCAGCCTCTTGATCTAATCGTCGCCGGCATCGTTGTCCACGATCACTGGAAGCCCTATTACACGATGCCGGGCGTGCGGCACGCCTCTAGTGCAACGCCCTACCACTTGCGCGAACTGAAGGCTCTCGTCGAAATCGAGAAAGAAGACTGGGCGCGCCAAAATGCAGCGGGTACTGCGGCGCGCCTGTCACGCGAACTTGTCGGCCAAGGAGACGAGGATCGCCAGGGCGCATCGGGACGCGCGTGTGCCGACCTTGGAGCAAATCCGGCACGTCATCCGAACGATGCCGGCCAGCACTGAGATCGAGCGCCGCGACCGGGCTCTCATTGCCTTCACCACTCTGACCGGCGCGCGCGACGGGGCGATTGCATCGCTCAAGCTCAAGCACGTCGATATCGATCAGGGCCGGGTCGACCAGGACGCGCGGCAGGTGAACACGAAATTCTCCAAGACGTTCACGACCTGGTTCTTTCCGGTCGGCGGCGATATCCGCCAGATTGCCGTCGACTGGGTCGATTACCTGCGGCGGGAGAAGCTCTGGGGGCTCGACGATCCGCTGTTCCCAGCGACGAAGATTGTAGTCGGGGATACCCGGCATTTCGAGGCATCGGGGCTCGACCGCAAGCACTGGAGCAGCGCCGGCCCGATCCGGACGATCTTCAAGGACGCCTTCGCGGCGGCCGGTCTGCCCTACTTCAACCCGCACAGCTTCCGGAAGACCTTGGCGCTGCTCGGCGGCCAAATCTGCAAGTCGCCGGAGGAGTACAAGGCGTGGTCGCAGAACCTGGGCCACGAGAATGTCCTGACGACATTTTCGAGCTACGGAGATGTTGGCCGCCACCGACAGGCCGAAATCATTCGGGCGCTCGGCACGGGCGAGCGACCCGCCGGCATGTAGATGCCGGCGATGCAACGGAGGTCACGGACGAGCATCGTAGTAGCGATGGCGCAGTTTGGCGGCATGAAGGAGAGGATCGGCGCCAACATTGGGATGTGCAGACAAGGACTTGGGCGTCCGAGGACGCCAGTGCTTTTATCTGTGGCAGCTCTGGAAACTGTGCCGAGAAGTGGTTGACGTAGCGGGAGACCATGACGCGTCGACCGACACTGTCGAGACGATTATCAAAGAGAAGATGCATGATATTGACAAATCGGCACTCGCCTTCCGGTACGGAACGGACAGGAACAACACCCCGCCGAAGCTCCCGGAAGGCCTCTATGACCTTGAAAATATCCGCGAGGTGATGACAGGCGTTGGGCATTTCTTCGATGGTACCGACGGGATGCTGAGCGACCTTGCAGCCGCCGGACCATAACGCGCAGACCACGGCGAGCATCTCGCGGGGGTTCTTTTTCGGTAGCGTATCCCGCATAACGCTTTCAGGAGGTCTAGCGATCTCCTGGATTCACTCGCGACGGAGCATACTCGAACCGGAAATGCGCGGCCGGAGATCGCGTCATTGAGGCAAGATATGGAAGACCTGCGCCGTTACCTGGAAGAATGTGTCGAGCCGACGATTGCCGATTTCGAGCGGGACCCCTCGTCAGTGCGCCTCGCGTTCATTGCCTGCGTCGTGACGTTCCACTCCGTCGATTACCTCGCGCATCCCCGCAAGCCCGCGACATTGCGACAGCAGTGGAACGGCAAATCGAAGGCGTTCGCGACCGTCGACGACATCGCGCACGCCTTTAAGCACGTGAAAGCCGGCAATCCCGCCAGCCCGGACCTCAGAGCGAAAGAAGTCGTCTCGATGGTCTCGATGCCTGCGGCGTTGACATAGCGACATTCGACGTGGGCGCCTTCGATGTCGGCTCGGTCACGCTAGAAAGCGATCCGACGGTCAACGTGCTCGCGGTCGTGAAAGAAGCGGCAGCGTTCGTGCGACGGCAGTTGGATCAGGAGACAGTGAAATAGCCTGCTGATCGTGGAATTCCTAACGGCGACGGCCGCGTTTCAACTGCACCACTGATCCGGCTCGCTTCCCGTCCAGCGCGGCGGCGATCCTGCCGCCAATTGCCTCCGATGCACGGCGCAGAGGATCGGCGTCGAGGTGCGCGTAACGCTGCGTCGTCGACGCTTGGGTATGCCCCAACAGCTTTCCGATGATCGGGAGGCCAAGCCCGCCACCGGCGCCGAAGCTGGCATAGGTGTGGCGGAGGTCGTGTAGGCGAACGCCCTCAAGCCCGGCCCGCCCCGCCACCGCCTCCCATGGACGTTTCAGATCAGCGCGCGGCTTCTCGGGATCGTCGCCCGGCACCACATACGAGCCGAATCGGTCGAGGCCGGCCAGCACCGCCATCGCCGGCGCGTTCAGAATCACGGTCTTCCGGCCGGTCTTGGAGTCGGTGAGAAACAGCAGGCCCCGCTCCAGGTCCACCTGCTCCCATTTGAGGTGCAGGATTTCCCGGAGCCGGCAGCCAGTGAACAGCAGCAGCCGGATCGCCGCGCCGGCGAAGGGACCGATCTTGGTGAAGCGGTTCTTGGCCTTCGGCAGGTGCTTGGCCTTGGGCTTTGCTTCGTCAACGTTCCAAGGAATGCCCCTGGTCTCCGCCTCGCGGATCGCCGTCCCCAGTCTCATAAGCTCCTCGCCGGTCAGGAACCGCTCGCGGCGGTGCTCCCTGAATTGCTCGATCCGACGAGCCGGATTCATTCCCTCGGCGACAATGCCGCTGCGTCCGGCGAAGGCATACATGCTGCCGATGACGGCCAGGATGCGATTGGCCTGGAACGGGGTCGCCTTGAGCTTCCCGTGCAGCCTCGCGACCTGCGCTCGCGTGACCTTGTCGGCCTTAGTAGCCCCGAGTTCAGGCTTGATGATTTTGTCCAAGAGGTGCCGGTAGAAGGCGACGGTTCCGGGCTTGCGCTTCTGCTCGACGTGCTCGGACATGAAACGGTCGGCCAGGCTGGCGATCGTGAGCGTGCCGCGTTCGGTGGCCTTCTCTCCCGCCGGGTCGTGACCATGGGCCACCGCTCCGAGGATGGCCTTTGCCCGCCCTCTGGCGGCCTCCGGCGTGGCCTTGCCGACGTTCGCGATGGTGAAGCGCCGGACCGGGGCGCCGCGCCCAGCGCCCGCCCTATAGACCACGATGTAAGACATGGCCCCGCTCGGCCGCACGCGGACCCCGAAGCCAGGGAGCTTGCCGTCCCAGACGGCGAACTCCCTTGCCTGCGGCTTTAGGCTGTCGACAACGCGCTTGGTGATCCGCTGGTCAGCCACGGCTGCCCCTGCTTTTGGCCCGAAAATCCTCCGGGGAAGCACCGGGGAAACACCGAAAAGGAAGTCCGGGGAACCTCACGGAAGCAGGATACACTCAGAAATAGCCATTACAAGGGGATTTCTGACAGTCTGGGAAAGTTGAGGAAACTCAAGGAATGCGATGTCTTTAGAATGGCATTCAAGAGGTCGGGGGTTCGACTCCCCCTGGCTCCACCAATTTTCGCCACGTCTGAAGGGTTTTTTGTCTTACATACCGGTGATCGACCATACCGGTGATCGACGGCGCATGTTTGCAAACGGGGGCGTGATCGGCGTTCCGCCACCGGGGTTGACGAAGGTAGCTCGTGGTAGCTACCTTGGCGGCATGCGCGCTGTCGGCCTCAAGACGCTCAAGAACAAGCTCAGCGAATATGTCCGGCTTGCCGCGGGCGGCGAGACGGTGCTGGTTACGGACCGCGATCGCGTCGTGGCGGAAATCGTGCCGCCGCGTCCGGGCCGCAGCTCGCTGCTGGCCGACGCGCTGCTCGCCGAGGCGGTGCGTGAGGGCTGGATTGCGCCGCCTGTCGGCGCCGCCGAGGGTCCGCCGCCCCGTAAACCCGTCATGACGTTGCGCGAGCTTATGCAGGACCTGCAGCGCGATCGAGAAGATCGGTGATCTATCTCGATAGCTCGGTCGCGCTCGCCCATTTGCTGGCGGAGGATCGTGCACCGCCGGAACGCCTTTGGCGAGAAGCGCTGGTCTCGAGCCGGCTGCTCGAATACGAAGTATGGAATCGGATTCATGCGCGCCGGCTTGAGCGCTCGCACGGCGACGCGGTGCGGGAACTTATCGGCCGCGTCGCGCTGGTGGAACTGGCCGTCCCGGTGCTCGCGCGGGCGCTGGAATCGTTTCCGGTGCCGGTTCGCACTCTTAATGCGCTTCATCTCGCGTCGATCGAGTTTCTGCGCGCCCGCCGCCAAACGGTGGACCTAGCGAGCTATGACGAGCAGCTGCTTGCCGGAGCGTGCGCACTTGGAATTTCATTGTATGACGCTTAGGTGAAGCACACTGACGTGCCCCCCAGCAGGTCGAGGGCGCCCCGAATAGGTTAGGTCGTGTCGCCCGTGGGAGTCGAACAAGGGACGGCCGCCCTCTGCTTTTCGTAAGCGTGCGCTCGTCGCGACGGGCTGCAGCCAGTCATTGCAGCGGCGGCGCGTATTGGATGCCGCCACTGGTCCACAGGTGATTGAGCCCGCGCGGAATGCCGAGCTTCGATCCCAATCCGACATTGCGCTCGAAGACCTCGCCGTAATTGCCAACCGCGCGAACGATGCGGACAGCCCAGTCCGCCGACAGCCCGATCTCCTCTCCGAGTTTGCCCTCCGTTCCGACCAGGCGCTTGACCGTGGGCTTCTGCGACTTGAGCGCCTGCTCCAACGTTTTCGAGCTGACACCAAGTTCTTCCGCGTTGAGCAGGACGAATTGCGTCCATTTCACGATGAGCGCCCATTGCTCGTCGCCCTGACGCACCACCGGGCCGAGCGGCTCCTTGGAGATCACGTCGGGAAGGATCACGTGCTCGTCCGGCTTGGCGAGCGTCAGGCGCTCGGCATGCAGTTGCGACACGTCGCCGGTGAACACGGTGCAGAGATTGGCGTCATAGGCTTTCGCCGCGTCGGCCGCGCTCGTCGCTTTGATGAGATCGAACTTCATCGAATTGACGCGGAAATAGTCGGCGATATTCTGCTCGCTGGTCGTGCCCTCCTGCACGCATATCTTCGCGCCGTCGAGTTCGAGCGCGGACTGCACCGGCATCGCGCGACGAACAAGGAAACCCTGTCCATCGTAATAGGTCACCGCCGGAAAGATGAGTTTCAGTTCCGCCTCGCGCGCCATGGTCCAGGTCGAGTTGCGCGAGAGAACGTCGATCGCGCCCGCTTTCAGCGCGGCAAAACGCATCTCGGCATTCAGCGGCACGAAGCGCACCTTGGTCGGGTCGTTGAAAATGGCGGCGGCGAGCGCTCGGCAGAAGTCGACGTCAAAGCCGATCCATTCGCCCTTGGCGTCCTTCGCGGAGAACCCCAGCAAGCCCTCGCTCACTCCGCAGACGAGCGCGCCGCGCTCTTTCACCGCATTCAGCGTCTGCGCCTGCGCGGCGCCGGGCGTCCCCGCCGCCGCGCAAGCGACCGCCACGGCCGCCAGCAGCGCGCCGGGGATGCGAGACCAAGTTCGAGGAGCGAGCCCAATCTTCATTGCTACATCTCCGGCGCCTGCCGCACCACCACGCGGGTGCCGACAGGGATGCGGTCGTAAAGGTCGATCACGTCCGGGTTGACCAGACGGAAGCAGCCGGACGACACGGCCTCGCCGATGGTTTGCGGCTGGTTGGTGCCGTGAATGCGGTAGACGGTCTCGCCGAGATAGAGCGCGCGCGCTCCCATCGGATTGCCGGGCCCGCCCGCCATGAAACGCGGCAGATAGGGCTGGCGGCCGATCATCTCCGGCGGCGGCGTCCAGTCCGGCCATTCAGCCTTGCGCGAGATCCGCACCAGGCCTTGCCACTGAAAGCCCTCGCGGCCCACGCCGATGCCGTAGCGCAGCGCCCGGTTGTTCCCCTGCACGACATACAGGTAGCGTTCCGAGGTGTGCACGATGATGGTGCCGGGGGCCTCGGTGGTACGGAAGAACACGAGCTGGCGCTGAAAGGCGACCGGCGCCCGCTCTTCCTCGGGACTTGGCTCGTAGCCGGGCTGCTCCTCGATCTGCATCGTCTCGGGCGGCGTCGGCCGCAGAATTTGCGCGCCGGCCGGTCCGGCGATCGCCGCCGCCACGAGGAGGAAAAATGCAATACGCGCCGTTCGGCTGGTCCACATCATCTGCAGCCTCGCTCCTGGGTCTCGCTCCATTCACAAGCTCTAAAATTGAACGAAAATCGGGCCGAGGTTCAATTTTACCGGCTGGCGACGAGACGCAACCAGCCCGTAGCTCCCGCTGCTTGAAATGTTCCGGGTTCGCCCCATATTGGTGCTGTCCGAACGAGGATAGGCCGAAGGCGGCTTCTCGTTAGGCTGGGGCGCCGCAAGGGCCCCGAAGGACAAAGTCGCTGAACGGGGCTTTGGAGCATGTCACGCATTTCCTCCCTTTCGAGTCCGTTTCTGCTGGGTTTCGACGAGATCGAGCGGGCGCTCGAACGCGTCAGCAAGGGCGCGGACGGCTATCCGCCATATAATATCGAGCGGATCGCCGCCGGCGACGGCGAACCGGAACGCCTGCGCATCACGCTCGCAGTCGCGGGCTTCACCCGCGACCAGCTCGACGTGAGCATCGAAGAGAAGCAGCTTCTCATTCGCGGACGCCAGCAAGAGGACAAGGCGCGCCAATATCTGCATCGCGGCATCGCCGCGCGCCAGTTTCAGCGCACGTTTCTGCTGGCGGACGGCATGGAGGTGTTGGGCGCGGATTTGAAGAACGGACTGCTATCGATCGATCTCGTGCGCCCCGAGCCTGCACGCACCGTGAAAACGGTCGCGATCAGCCAACAAGACTAACCGGATTCTCAAGGATTTGACCCGTCCGTGATTTGACCCGTCTGTAAGGAGTTGAGGGCCATGAACAGTGAAACAACCCCCCGGAACCACCCCGTCATCTCAGCCGAAGCGCTCGCCCAGCTTGGCGGCGGCCGCCTCGCTTATGTGAAAACGATCCGCTCGGAGGACGTCCCGACGCTGTTTCCGCAGGCGCCCGAGGTTGCGCCCGGCATGCAGTTGTTCGCTCTGCACGCGGCCGATGGCACGCCGATCATGCTCACCGACAGCCGCGAAGCGGCAATCGCCAATGCATGGAGCCATGAGCTCGAAACGGTGAGCGTTCACTGACGTTCGCGGTTGGCTTGAGCGGAATGCCCGGCGCCCAGCGCCGGGCATTCGCATTTTCGAGCCGTTGGCGGGATCGAAATGGCGGTTCTGGTTCTGACTATGGGGTCGACGACGACATGGTGAGAACGGCGTAGAGCGCTTCCCGATCGGTGGAATCGCGCAATAGGCTGGTCCTATCGCTGTCGCGCAGCAAACGGGCGATGCGCGCCAAGGCTTTCAGATGGTCGGCCCCGGCGTTTTCCGGCGCGAGCAGCAGAAAGATGAGATCGACCGGCTGCCCGTCGAGCGCCTCGAAGTCGATCGGCCGGTCGAGGCGCGCGAACAGTCCGAACAGTCGCTCGAGCTTGGGCAGTTTGCCGTGCGGGATCGCGATGCCATTGCCGATGGCCGTAGAGCCCAGCCGCTCGCGCTGCATCAGCACGTCGAGGATTTCCCGCTCGGGACGGCCCGTCAGCTCAGCCGCCCGTGCTGCGATCTCCTGGAGCGCCTGCTTCTTGTTATTGACCTTGAGCGCAGGAATAACCGCCTGCGGCGCAACGAGGTCATTCAACGGCATGGAACCGTCCGAATCTGGAAAAGGGGGGCTTTGTGCGCCGCGCGGGTCGCAATGGGCGGCGGACGATAAGGACCCCTCCCAAAGCCGTCAATAGGGGCGAGCCGGCTATAGCCGTTCGCGTTGGAGATGTTAAGCAGGACGCGCGGCAAATCATGGGAGAACTCATAAGAAAATCTGTAAAGACGGCTTCCGGCGCTGCTTCGTCATTCCCCCTCGAAAGGGGTCTCCCCGGGGGACTGAGCGCGATCGGAAAAGGCGCTCGCCCGACGCCTTCAGCGCACCAAGGCGAGGCGCTCCTTGACGATGCGTTCCCGTGCGGCCTCCGAGGCCAGCGGCTCGCCGAACAGGCTGCCCTGCACGTATTCGCAGCCAAGCTGATGAAGCTCGACGGCGTCCGACTCCGACTCCGCCCCTTCCGCGACCACCTCCATTCCGAGATCGTGCGCAAGCCCAATCATGGATCGCAGAACGGCAGGCCGCGCGCCGCTCGTCGTCGTGCGCACGAACGACTTGTCGATCGTGATCATGTCGAAAGGAAAGCGCTGCAGATAGGCGAGCGAAAAATACCCGGTGCCGAAACCGTCCAGCGTGAGCCCGGCCCCGACCTCTTTGATTCGAGGAAGTATCTGGGCGGCGATCTCGGGATTCTCCATCACCAGCGATTTGGTCAGTTCGAGTTTGAGGCTGCCGCGGATCAGCCCCGACCGGGCCAGAACCGCGCGCAGATCCTGGATCATTTCGTGGCGCAGCACCTGGCGCGACGACAGGCTCACGCTGGCGAAGATCGGCACGCGTGTTAAGCCGGAGCGTTGCCAGACGGCGAGCTGGCGCGCCGTGCGTTCGAGAACGAACAGGCCCAGATCCGCCAGGAGGCGGTTGTCCTCGTCGATCGAGGCGATCTCGAACGGCGACAGCCGCCCCATTTTTGGATGGTCCCAGCGCGGGAGCGCCGCGAAGCCGGCCACCGCGCGATCCTCGAGACGCACGATCGGCTGATAGAGGATGATGATCTCCTCGCGCTCGAGCGCGCGCCGCAGTTCGGATTGGAGCATTGCTCGATCGCTCTTGCGCGCACGCATCGCCGGCTTGAACACCTCGATGCGATCGCCGCCAATCCTCTTGCCGTGATACATCGCGAGCTCGGCGTCCTTCAGCAATTCCTCGCCCTGTTGCGGCTCTCCGTCCGACAGCGCGAGCCCGATGGAAGCGGTCAAAGCAATCTCGTGATCGCCGAAGGTGATCGGACCGCCGATCGCCTTGCGCATCGTTTCGGCGAAAGCAATGAGCGGACCTGTGTCCTTTTCTGACACGAGAATCGCGCCGAAAGTTTCGCCATCCAGTCGCGCCAGCGTGTCCTGTGGCTTGAGCAGGCGCGACAGTCGGCGGGCGAGCGTGAGCAGAATCGAATCCCCGACCGCCACGCCGACCGATTCATTGACCTGTTGGAAATGGTCGAGATCGATCACCATCACCGTCGGCCGAATTCCGCTATTGGCCTTCGCAAAGCCGAGGGCGGTGTCGAGCCGGTCGAGGAATAGCTCGCGATTGGGCAGCCCGGTGAGGTTGTCGTGAACGGCGTCGTGCAGCAGCCGCTCCTCGGCGGTCTTGAAATCGGTCACGTCGGTCAAGGTGCCGACCAGGCGCACGACCTCTCCGTCCGATCCGACCACCGGCCGGGCCTTGAGCTCGAACCACAGGAAATGGCCGTCCGCGCCGCGCAAGCGAAAGTCGAGGACGAGACGCCCCCGGCGTTGCTCGAGCACGCGGTCGAGCGCCGAGCGGAAGCGGTCACGGTCGATCGGATGCAGCACGTCGAGCCATTCCGCCGCCGGCCCCTCCAGCGTTCCCGGCTTGAGGCCTAAGGCCTGCTCTGTTTCGGGGCTCGTGAACACCTTGTCGGCGGCGACGTCCCAGTCCCAGACCAGGTCTCCTGCGCCGGTGAGCGCCAGTGCGCGGCGCTCCATATCCGAGACGAGGCCATGGGTGATGCCGCCGGCGAACGCATGCTGCATCACCGTAAAGCCGATCAGCATAACGATCAGCACGAGGCCGCCGAGCAGAGCCGGCCCGACGATATCGTTGGTCACGACGCCGGTCACCGTCATCCCGGCGGCGAGCACCCACACGAAAAACAGGAACCAGGTGGGGATCAGAAGCACGGCGCGGTCGGAGCCGCGCGTCGCCAGAAAGATCACGAGCGCGAGCCCAGCCGCCGCCACCAGGAAAAAGGAAAGACGGGCGATGCCCGAGGCCACCGGCGGATCGAACAGCGCGACGGCCACGAGGGCGGCGAGCGCGGCGATCCATCCGATCGTCACATGCGCGTATCGCACATGCCAACGGCTGAGGTTGAGATAGGTGAACAGGAAAACCACGAGCGTTGCGGCGAGGATCGCCTCGGCGCAGGCGCGCCAGATGCGCTCGGCGCCCGCGGTCATGTCGAACACCTTGGCCCAGAAACCGAAGTCCACCCCGATATAGACCAACACCGCCCACGCAAGCGCCGCCGCCGCCGGGAACATGACGCTGCCCTTGACCACGAACAGGATGGTCAGAAACAGCGCGAGCAGGCCGGCAATGCCGATGACTATGCCGTGATACAGCGTGAAGCTGTTGATCTTGTCTTTGTAGGCTTCTGGCTCCCACAGGTAGATGTGCGGCAACCGCTTGGTGCGCAGCTCCATCACGAAGGTGACGACCGCGCCCGGATCGAGCGTGACGCGAAAAATGTCCGCGGTGGCGCTGTCCTGGCGCTCGGGCCGGTCGCCGACGCTCGGCGTGATGCTGGCGACCCGGGAGAGGCCGAGGTCCGGCCAGATTAGCCCCGAGTTCGACCATCTGGTAATGCGGCACGACGATGAGGCGATCGAACTGTTCGTCGCTCGGATTGGCGAGCGCGAAGACCGCCCAGTTGTTGCCGCCCTCGCGCGCGCGCACTTCGATGCGCCGGACGATGCCGTCGGGACCGGGCGCGGTCGACACCTGGACGCGGTCGCCTTCGGTCTGTTGTTGCTCGACCGCTTCGGTCAGATCGATCGCAGGCGCGTCGCGCCGGACATTGACCGCTTGCACGGCCTGCGCGGACGTCACAGCTCCGGCGGCCAGCAAGAGCAATCCTGCCGCGAATATGGCGCGCAAACGCAAAGCCTGAACCTCCAGCCTGGCGCTCCCGCCGGCGAACAGCGAGCGGTAAAGGGACCTTGTGGCGACAGCAAGATGGGCCATCGGCGGCTCAGATGGTGAGCACGATCTTGCCGATATGCACGCTCGACTCCATACGCGCATGCGCCTCCGCCGCCGCGGCGAGGGGGAATGTCCGGTCCATGATCGGGCGCACCCGGCCGGCGGCGATCAGCGGCCACAGCTTTTCCTCGACCGCGCGGGCGATCGCCGCCTTGTCGGCGACCGAACGCGAGCGCAGGGTCGACCCGGTATGGTGCAGGCGCTTGAGCAGAATGCGGCGGAAGTCGACGGTCGCCCGCGGGGAGGCTTGAAACCCGATCTGCACAATACGGCCCTCGACGGCGGCGGCCTCGAAGTTGCGCTCAATATAATCTCCGCCCACCATGTCCAGGACGACGTCGGCGCCTGCGCCGCCCGTCGCAGCCTTCGTGCCCGCGACGAAATCCTCCGACTTGTAGTCGATGGCGAGGTCGGCCCCGAGCGCGCGGCAGGCCGCGCATTTCTCCGCCGAGCCCGCCGTCACGATCACTTTGGCGCCGAACGCCTTGGCGAGCTGGATTGCGGTCGTTCCGATGCCGGAACTACCCCCGTGCACCAGCAGCGTCTCGCCGCTCTTCAGGCCGCCCCGCTCGAATACGTTGTGCCAGACCGTGAAGAATGTCTCCGGAACGGCGGCGGCCTCGACCGGTGTGAGGTTCGTCGGCATGGGCAGCGCATGGGTCTCGTGCGCGACGCAGTACTCGGCATAGCCTCCGCCGACGACCAGCGCGGCGACCGGATCGCCCTCCCGCCATCGCTCGACCCCTTTGCCGCATGCCGCCACCCGCCCGGCGATTTCGAGCCCCGGAATATCGGGTGCGCCCTTAAGGGGCGGATAAAGTCCTTGCCGCTGCATCACGTCGGGGCGGTTGATCCCGGCGGCCTGCACCGCGACCAGGATCTCGCCCGCCCCTGGGGTTGGGACCGGCCGATCCTCGGCAACCAGCACCTCCGGTCCGCCTAGCGCGCGAATGCCGATGGCCGTCATGCGGGCCGGAAGGGTGCTCATGGGGAGATCCTGACTGTTCTGGGTTGCCTTTCTTAGCGCATCGGCCCCTGGGCTCAAACTCGCGCGGGGAGATGACGATCGGCTCGGCGCCGGCTACGGTCGGGCCGCTGAGAAGGAGCCTGCTATGCCCGCCATGGACGAGGATGACCGGCCGAAAAGGAAGGTCACCCACGAGATCGGTCAGGATCTCGCCCTGTTATCGGTCGACGAGATCGCCGAGCGCATCGCGCTTTTGCAGGAAGAGATCGCCCGGCTTGAAGAGGCGTTCGCCAAGAAACGCGCCTCGCGGTCGGCCGCCGATCAATTTTTCAAGCGTTGACAATCACTTGCGCAACGTCGCCGGACGGTCGACCGGCATTTTTCGCATCGGTTAGGGGGACGTTAAGCTTTCCCGATTACTACTCTCGGCAGTCCACTGCGTGGACGTCAGTTGGTCTTGTCCACTCTGTTGACGCCTCCCTGTTGATACACTCTTAAGCCGCCGGCAACGGCGGCTTTTTTTTAACCTCGTCCTTGGAAACTATGTCTTCAACTTGACCCTGGCGCTGCTGGACTCCGCTCGATGGCCGGAGTGATATTGCCGGCACGAAAGGGATTGTCATGGCGGAAAGTCCGGCCGGGGACGGGGGTCTTGTTGCGTTCGGCGAAAGGCTGGCGGCCTCCCAGGCGTTCTCGACGCTCTTTCGCGAGGGAATGGCGCTCGTCGAACAGACCGCGGCCTATCTCGACGGACCGGGCCGCCAGCAGTCGAAGCGGCTCACGCGTGCCGCGGCGCTCTGTTACGCCACCGAGAGCATGCGCCTCACGACGCGGCTGATGCAGCTCGCCTCGTGGCTGCTCCTGCATCGCGCCGTCAATGAGGGCGAAATGTCGCTCGCCGAGGCGAACAAGGAAAAGCGGAAGGTCAGGCTCGGCGAGCCGGACGCCAGCGACGCCGACGCGCTGAACGCATTGCCTGAGCAGCTCGTCGAATTGATCCGAAGGACGTCCCGTCTGCAGGCCGACATCCGACGCCTGGACGCGACGATTCACCCGCCCGCCGCGACGATCGCGAATGCAAATCCGCTCGCGCAGCAACTCGGCCTGCTGAAGGCCGCGTTTGAGCGCGACAAGCGTGCGTAAGGATCGGCGTTCGCCTATTTCAGCCCAAGGCCTGAGAATTTTTTCTGGAAACGCGAGACCCGGCCGCCGCGGTCGACGATTTGCTGCGCGCCGCCGGTCCAAGCAGGATGCGATTTGGAATCGATGTCGAGCCGCAGCGTGTCGCCCGGGCTGCCCCAGGTCGTGCGCGTCTCGAACTCAGTGCCATCGGTCATGACGACCTTGACGGTATGATACTGGGGGTGGATATCAGGTTTCATGATCGTCGCGGTTTCTGGACGCGCCTCCGTCGGGAGCGCGCTTGCGCGCCGCGCTGATAGCCCATATGGGGCGCGTGCACAAGCATTCCCCCTGGTAGTGCGCGCATCGCCTGAACTCCTGCTGTTTCCGCTTTTCGGGTCGCAGGCCTCTCGGCTCGGCGGTTACAGGGGGGGCGTTTTGCAGCCGCCGCTGATCGCGCGTTGGCGATCGGAGACGAGGTCATGAACTTTATCGACGGCAGGGGCGGGGGCCTCGAGGCGAACGCGGCCGACCGGGCGGAGGTCGATCAAGCCCGTTCGCGCAGCGCTCGGCCGTTGCTCGCGATGATGCCTTTCATCGCGCGCTATCGGGTGCGCGCAATCGGCGCGCTGCTGGCCCTGCTCGTGGCTTCGCTGGCGACGCTCGCCGTGCCGATCGCCGTGCGCCGGATGATCGATTTCGGCTTCAGCGAAGAGCGCATCGGCCTGATCGATCAGTATTTCATGGTGCTGATCGCCGTTGCCGCGATGCTCGCGGCGGCAAGCGCGCTACGCTACTACCTCGTCACCACCATCGGCGAGCGGGTGGTGGCCGATCTGCGCGCGAGCGTATTCGACCACCTGACCGGACTGTCGGCGGCGTTCTTCGACAGCGCACGTACGGGCGAACTCGTGTCCCGTCTGACCGCCGATACGACCCAGATCAAGACCGCCGTCGGAACGTCGATATCGGTCGCGCTGCGCAATCTGGTGCTGTTCGTCGGCTCAGCGGTGATGATGGTCGTCACCAGCCCGCGGCTTTCCTTGTTCGTGATCGCAGCGATCCCGGTGATCGTGCTGCCCCTCGTCGCCTTCGGACGAATGGTGCGCGTCCGCTCGCGCGCGGCCCAGGACACGCTCGCCGATGCGTCCGCCTACGCCGCCGAGCTCATCGGAGCGATGCGGGTCCTGCAGGCCTTCACCAACGAGAAGCTGGCGCAGAAGCGCTTCGCCGCCGCGGTGGAACGCGCCTATTCGGCGGCGCTCCACTCGACCGGCGCCCGCGCCTGGCTCACCGCCGTCGTGATCTTCCTCGTATTTGCGAGCGTGGTGGTCGTTCTCTGGGTCGGGGCGCAGGACGTGATCGACCATCGTATCACGGCCGGCCGGCTCAGCCAGTTCGTCCTCTACGCCGTGTTCGCCGCGGGGGCGCTCGGCGAGCTGTCGCAGATGTTCGGCGAAATCTCGCAGGCGGCGGGCGCCGCCGAGCGCTTGAGCGAGTTGCTCGCGGTCCATCCGGTGATCACCGCGCCGGCTCGTCCGGCCGTCTTGCCCGCGGGCGGGCAGGGCGCGGTCGCCTTCGACCAGGTGCGCTTCGCCTATCCCGGCCGGCCGGAGGTCTTTGCCCTCGACGGTGTCTCGTTCCGCGTCAGCCCGGGCGAAAAGGTCGCGATCGTCGGGCCTTCGGGCGCGGGCAAGAGCACCGTCTTCCATCTGATCCTCCGCTTCTACGATCCCACCTCCGGCGCGGTCACCTACGACGGCGTCCGGTTGATAGATGCCGATCCGCACGAGCTGCGGGCGCGCATCGCGCTCGTTCCGCAGGACCCGGTGGTGTTCGCGGCGAGCGTTGCGGAAAACATCCGCTTCGGCCGGCCCGATGCGTCGGACGCGGAAATCGCGCGCGCGGCCGAGTTGGCGGCTGCGTCCGAGTTCATCGCCCGCATGCCGGACGGACTGAACTCGCCGGTCGGCGAGCGCGGCGTCACGCTCTCGGGCGGCGAGCGGCAGCGCATCGCGATCGCGCGCGCGATCCTGCGCGAGGCGCCGCTGCTGCTGCTCGACGAAGCGACCTCCTCGCTCGACGCCGAGAACGAGACGCTGGTGCAGGCGGGGCTCACGCATCTGATGCAGGGCCGCACCACGCTCGTCATCGCGCACCGTCTCGCGACCGTTCTCTCCTGCGACCGCATCGTCGTGCTCGATCGCGGCCGCATTGTCGAGGAAGGCACGCACGACGCACTGGTCGCGCGCGGCGGCCTTTATGCGCGACTGGCCCGGCTGCAGTTCGACACGGCGGCTGCCGCCGCCGCGGAGTAAGCGCGCCAAGCGAGCGGCTCTCGGCGAGAGAACCGCCATCCGGGAGCGACGGGCGCTTACGAGAACGCGGGTCGCAATCGCCAGACGGCGAGCGGGCGCCGGCTTACCAATAGGCCGCGTCGGCCGGGCTGTTGGGCCGCCAGCACATCATCAGGATGGGCGATTGCGAGTGCGGATTCACATCCTCGCCGCCGACGAAGAAGCCGTGTTTTTCGTAGAAACGGATCGCCCGAACATTGTCCTTGTTGACGTGCAGATCAATGCCGTGCGGCGCGATGATTTTCGCTTCGTCGAGCAGCGCCGCCGCGACGGTCGATCCCCAGGCTTCCGGCGCGACGACGATCTGGTCGAGATAGCCGGTTTCCTCGATGGTGACGAAGCCGATCAGCTTGTCGTCGGCTTCTGCAACCGTGATCGCCGATATCGGAACCAGCTCACGCCGCCAGCGCTCGCGCCACCATTGGACACGTGCAGAGAAGTTGAAGGCGGGATACGCCGCCTGCCAAGTGCGCCGCCAAAGTTCAATGGCGGCGTCCTCGTCATCCCTCTGGTAGTAGCGGACGGTGAAATTGAGCATGCGTGCCCCCGGCGGCGCATGATCACTGCTCGGCGCGCGCGCGGCAAGTCCCTTGCGGCGTTGGTCGAAGACGTGCGCGCCGAACGGCCAACGGGAAGCCCGCGCTTACCGCTCCGTGAGCTTCAGCTCGAGGCGGCGGTTGCGTTGGAACGCATCCTCGGTGCGATCGGGATCGAGCGGCTGGTATTCGCCAAAACCGGCGGCGACCAGGTGCTGCGGCGACACGCCTTTGCTGACGAGATACTGCACGACCGAGATTGCGCGTGCGGCGGAGAGCGCCCAGTTGGAGGGGAACTGGGGACTCGCAATCGGGCGGATGTCGGTGTGGCCGTCGACCCGCAGCACCCAGGGGATATCCGGAGGGGATTCGCTTTTCCAGGTCGACCAGCGCAGCTGCGAGTTTGTCGAGTTCCTCGCGGCCCTCCGGACGAAGTTGCGCTTGTGCCGTATCGAAGAAAATCTCCGACTGGAACACGAAGCGATCGCCGACAATGCGAATGTCGGGACGATTGCCCAGAATCGCGCGCAAGCGGCCGAAGAAATCCGAGCGATAGCGCGCCAATTCCTGCACCCTCTGGGCGAGCGCAACATTGAGCCGCTGGCCGAGATCGGCAATGCGCGTCTGGGAATCCTTTTCCTTGCTCTCGGCGGCCTGCAGCGCCGTTTCGAGCGCGGCGAGCTGGCGTCGCAATGCGGCAATCTGCTGGTTCAGCAGTTCGATCTGCGCGAGCGCGCGGGCGGTCGCCCGCTTCTCGACGTCGAGCGCGCCGGACAGTTCGCTGACTTTGCCCTGGGCGGCGCCGAGTTGATCCTGGAGTCCGCCTGCGCCGGCGCCCGCCTTGAGGCGGTCGCGTTCGTTCTCGGCCCCGGAGAGACTCGCCTGCAGCCGCGCAAGCTCGTCTTCGAGATTGGTCTTTCCCACCTTCTCCAGCGACAGCATTTCGGTGAGCTGGGCGATCTGCGCATTCAGGCGTGCGAGCGCGGTATCCTTTCCCGCCACCTCCTGCGACAGAAAGAACTGCACCACGACGAAGACCGTGAGGAGGAAGATGATGCCGAGCACCAGCGTCGACAGCGCGTCGACGAAGCCCGGCCAGTAGTCGACGCCGCGGTCGCGGCGAAAGCGCGCGAGCGCCATGTCACATCTCCGCCCGTTCGCGGGCGAGGACTGCAAGCAGACGGCGCACCTCGCGTTGCTGTTCCGCCTGGCCCTCGACCCAGTCGCGCAGCATCTGTTGCTCGTTGCGCATGTGATGCACGAGCCCCTGGATCGCCTCGGCGAGGTTGGCCATCGCGTTGGTGGCGGCCCTGTTGGAGCCCGCTTCGCCGATCGCCTCGCGCAAGCGGTCGAGCGCGACGCGCACCTCGTTACCGATCGCGCCCGACTGGCTCGGTCTGATCTCGACGCCGAGATCGCGCACGGTCGTTGCGAGCCAATCCTCAAGCTCGGTGTAGAAGCGGTTCTGCGCCTGAACTCGTCTGCAGATCGAGGAAGCCGAGCACGAGCGAGCCGGCCAAGCCGAACAGCGAAGAGGAGAAGGAGATGCCCATGCCGCCGAGCGGCGCGGCGAGGCCTTCCTTGAGCGCATCGAACATCGCGGCGGCGTCGCCGCCGACCCGCAGTCCCTCGATCACTTTTCCAACCGAGCCGACGGTTTCGATCAGGCCCCAGAACGTCCCCAGCAGGCCGAGAAAGACGAGCAGCCCGGTCATATAGCGCGACGTGTCGCGCGCCTCATCCAGCCGGTTGGCGATCGAATCGAGAATCCCGCGCATGGCCGGAGTTGACAGCGACATGCTGCCGATTCGGTCGCCGAGAATGACGGCCATCGGCGCGAGCAGGGAAGGGGAGCGCTCGACCGCAATGCCTGGATCGGCGAGGCGGAACCCGTTCACCCAGGCGACTTCCGGGAATAGGCGGAGAACCTGGCGAAACGACAGCAGAATGCCGATTGTGAGCACCCCGATAATCAGCCCGTTCAGCCCCGGATTGGCGAGGAACGCCGCCCAGATCTGGCGATGCAGGATGATCACGAGGAGCGCCCCGAGCACCAGGAAGATCAGCATCCTGAACAGGTAAATACGGGGCGAGGAGACTTTGAACGGGTCGATGTCGCGTTCGGACTGCATGGATAAAGCTTCCGCAGGGTCAGTTGCGACGATGCCATTGCGACGAATATGCCACAGTCAAACCACGAAATTGGAGCGTTTTCATTGCGGCCTGTGGCCACGCACACCTTTATTGTGTTGCGATTTCGCCGCCGGGCGAAAGTCTCTACCACCTGCCGGCCGCAATCTCGCTGCATTTGTCGGCGGAAAACATGAAACGCGCCGCTTTCGGCGGCGCCTGTTTGTTGGATTCTCGAGGCAGGTGACCGCATGACCGTTGGCTCAGCCGAATCGAGACTGTCCGCGCGCCCGGCCGGTCGGCCGAGCGCTGCGCCGCTTGCGCCCGCGGTCACGGCCGCGGCCGTCGTCGCCGCGGGTTCGGCCGCAATGCTCCTCGGGGCCTATTTCTTCCAATACGTGCTGCATGTTCAGCCGTGCCCGCTCTGCCTCGAACAGCGCATTCCCCATTACATCGCCGCGCCGCTTGCGGCCGTCGTCGCCTTTGCCGCCGCGAAAGGCGCGCCCCGCACCCTGGTCGCGGTTGGATTGGCGGCGCTCGTCATCGCGCTGCTGACGAGCGCCGGGATCGGCGTCTATCACTCCGGCGTCGAGTGGAGATGGTGGCCCGGCCCGGCCGACTGCACGGGCGAGATCGCCAGCTTCGGCGCCGCGGGTGGGAATCTTCTCAGGCAGATCCAGAGGGCTGAGGTGGTGCGCTGCGACGAGGTGCAATGGCGCTTCGCGGGCCTGTCACTCGCGGGGTACAATGTTCTGATCTCATTCGCACTCGGCTTGGTGGCCGGCTGGGGCCTTTTGCGGACGATCAAGCCTCGGCAATGACTGCGCGCGCCATTCATATGCCGCCGCGGCTCGCCGACCGGACCGGACCAGCCGCTTTGTTCGATGGGCCGACCGACGGCGCGCTAGGCATATGGTTCGAGCACTTCGACCAGGGCTTTGGCGAGGCGCTTGTGCACATGCACCATAAGGGCGGTGGCGAACAAGGGCGTCGCCAGGTTGATGATCGGAATCACCACGAATCCGGCAATGAGCAGGCCGGCGGAAAAGATCTCCCATCGCTTCGCTCGCCACAGCGCATGGGCGTCATAGATCGGCTGCAGGCGCAGCGCGGCGATGAAGAAATATTCCCGGCCGAGCAGATAGGCGGTGGCGAGAAAAAAGATCACCGCGCCGAGTCCCGCGACCAGCAGGAAGGGCAGGCAGCAGAGATAGACTGCGATCGTAAGGAGCGCGGTCTTGATCGCCTGGATGAGGGCATAGCCGATGGGCACGGGAATGCCCGGCGGATCCTGGGGGTAGTGCGTGCGTTCGACCTCGGCGGCGATGTCGTCGGCGAAAAAGCCGGCCACCAGAGAGGTCACCGCCGGCATCAGAAAGATCGCGCCCGCAAACAGGCCGAGCCCGAGCGCGATCGCGACGATCCATCCCAGCACTGCGAGCGCGCCATGGGCGGAAGGACCGATCGCCCCTTCCATCCAACCGAGACCTTCGCCGCCGAGCCAGCTCAGCAGCTCGTACAGTCCGAAGGCGAACAGCGCGAGCAGCAGGAGCGCGAGCCCCACCGATTTGAGCAACACGGCGCGGAACGGGGGCGACAGCATTTGCGCCAGCGCATAGTAGGCGGCTCGAAGCATGGAGACCTCGTACGATCAGGAATGCATGAGCTAGTGGCCGACGCCGGTTGCGGCAAGCGCGGAGGCGTGACGAGGCGGCAGAGCGGGCGTCTGCCTTGCCGCTTCACGCGAGCGATTTGCGGAGACGGCGTCATTGAGGCAAGTTGCCGCCATCACGGAAGGTCGCCATGCCGCCATTGAACCGCCGTTCCTTTCTCGCTGGCGCTGCTGTGCTCGCCACGCCCGCGCTCGCGTTCGCGCAAGGCGCGGCCGACGTCGACATCGTCGTGATCGGAGCGGGCGCGGCGGGCATCGCCGCCGCCCGCCGCGTGCTTGCGGCCAATCGCCGCGTTGTCGTCATCGAGGCGAGCGACCGGGTCGGCGGACGCTGCATCACCGACACTCGCTTGTTCGGCATTCCATTCGATCTCGGCGCGCATTGGATTCACGAGCCGGACATCAACCCGCTCGTGAAGCTGTCTCGTGCGACCGGCCTCGATGTCTACCCAGCGCCCCCCGGCCAGAAGATTCGCATTGGCCGGCGTTACGCCCGCGAAAGCGAGCTCGAGGACTTCCTGTCGGTTCTGGTGCGGGCAAACCGGGCGATCGGCGACGCGGCGCGCGGAAAGGTCGACATATCCTGCGCGCAGGCGCTGCCGAAGGATCTCGGCGACTGGCGCAGCACCGTCGAATTCGTGCTCGGCCCCTTCAGCTGCGCCAAGGATTTGAGCGAGGTCTCGGCGGTCGACTTTTCCAAGTCGCTCGAGCGCGACAAGAACGCCTTCTGCCGCCAAGGCTTCGGGACCTTGCTCGCAAAGCTTGCGGAAGGTCTGCCGATCCGGCTTTCCACTCAGGTGAAGCGGATCGAGACCTGGCAGCGCGGGCGGGTCACCGTCGAGACGACGCACGGATCGGTGTCCGGGCGCGCCGCGATCGTCACCCCGTCGACCAACGTGCTCGCGGCCAATAAGATCAGGTTCGATCCCGAATTGCCGCGACGTTACGAAGACGCATTCAACCGGCTGCGCCTCGGGAGTTACGATCACGTCATTCTGGAGGTGACGGGCACTCCGTTCAGCCCGCAAGGCGACGATCTCATTTATGAGAAATCGGATGGCGCCCGCACGGCGGCGATGCTCGCCAATATCTCGCGCACGCAGCTCTGCATGGTCGAGGTCGCCGGGAAGTTCGGACGGGAGCTGGCGGCCAAGGGCGAACGGGCGATGGTGGAGTTCGCGCTGGAATGGCTGTCCAATCTGTACGGCGCAGAGATCAGGAAGTCGGTGAGCAAGGTGTACGCGACGCGATGGAATGAGATGCCGTTCGTGTTCGGCGCTTTTTCGGCGGCTTCGCCGGGCGGACAACCCTCGCGCGCCGCGTTGATGGAGCCGATCCGCGACCGCATCTGGTTCGCGGGCGAGGCGGTGCATGAGACTTTGTGGGGCACGGTCGGGGGCGCCTGGCTGTCGGGCGAACGGGCGGCGGAGGCGGCGATGCGCAAGCTCGGCTTCATCACGACGCCGCGCGAGCCGGTGGAAGCACGGACGCCGCGTTCCTCGCCCACGTCCTCGCGTTCGCAACGAACGCGCGGCTGGGAAGCGGCGCCAGGCGTCCCGCGCATCATGGCGCCGGAGCGATATTGACGGGAACAGATGACCGTTGCCGATTCGCAAGCACGCGAGGCGGTGGTCGCTGGTCACGTCCCGACGCGCAGCGGCGCGTGCAGCTTGGCGAGGGCGGCAAGCACCGACAATGCAGTGATCCGGCCGGTGCGCGGGTTCTCGGAGGGGATGTTCTCGATCGACATCGAAAAGCGCGCGGAGTCCGAGTCGACCTCGATGGCATGGCAGTTGCGGGTTACTGACGGATCGGCCCAGATTTCGATCATCGTCCGGTCGGGCCCGATTCCGGCGAGCGAAAGCGCGGCGACCACATTGACATTGGCCGGAAAGCCTGCCGCGGCCTCGCGCGCCGTGCCGGCGAACACGCGTTTGGCTTCGGTCAATCCCTCGACCGAAATATTGTTCTCGACGAGGTAGGGCGCGCCGGCGAGGCCGAGCGGCGGCTTGCGCGTCACCATGCGCACGGAGTGAATGACGCCCTGCGCCGCCGCCGTCACCGCGTCCAGCCCGATCAGCGCGCCGGTCGGGACGATGATCTGGCCGCTTTTGTGGTCCGCGAGTTCGATCAAATCCGGATGCGACAGCAGGGCGCCCGCGCTCAACACCATGACGCGCTTGCGGGCGGAGAGCATCGGCCGACAGATATCCGGGAGCACCGCCGCGGGCGCGCACTCGACGAGGAGATCGGCATAAGAGGGCGTCGCCTCGAGCTTGACGATCGGGCAGGCGATCCCTTCCTGATCGAGCCAGGCCCGCGCCTTGACGGGGTCGCGGGGGGCGACGCAGGCGAATTCGACCCCGTGCATGCCCTTGGCGAGCGCGCGGGCAAGCGTTCGGCCGATGGCGCCCAAACCTGCGATACCAACCCGTGTCGGCGTCATGGCCGCTGCTCCGCGGTGCGGCTTGGGGCATGGGCGCTGGGCGCCGCCGCGTATCTTGACCAAGGACCGTTCATAACCCAAGTCTGCAGGCAGACAAGGAGAAAGCAATGGCCAATATGCTTCTTAAGGCGGTGATATTCGCCTTGCTCGGCCTTTCCGGGTTGAATTCGGCGCTGGCCGAGGACTTCCCGACACGTCCGCTCACCATGGTCATTCCGTTTTCGGCCGGCGGCCCGACCGACGTGCTCGGGCGCGTGGTGGCCGCGCGGATGAGCGAAGTTCTGGGCCAGCAGGTGGTGGTGGAGAATGTCGGCGGCGCGGGCGGAATGAATGGCTCGTACCGCATCAGCAATGCCGCTCCCGACGGATACCAGTTCGTGCTCGGCACCGTGGGTACGCATGCGCAGGGGCAGACCCTTTACAAGAAGCCGCTCTACAACTCGCTCACCGACTTCACGCCGGTCGCGTTGCTCGCCGAAGTGCCGATCCTTCTGATCGTGCGCAAGGACCTGCCGCCGAAGAACTTCAAGGAATTCGTCGCCTACGCCAAAGCGAACCAGGCGAAGATGCAGTTCGGGTCGGCGGGCGCCGGCTCGGCGACCCATCTCGGCTGCGTGCTGCTCAATCACGTGCTCGGAATCGACGTCACCCATGTCCCCTATCGCGGCACCGGGCCGGCGATGCAGGATCTCCAGGGCGGCCGCATCGATTATCTCTGCGAGATCATCACGACGGCCAAGCCGCAGGTCGACGGCGGCACGGTACGTGCGCTCGCGATCTTCGACACCAAGCGCTCGCCCGCGCTGCCCGAGGTGCCGACGGCGCTCGAACAGGGCACGCCCGACCTCATCGCCTATACCTGGAACGCGCTCTTCCTGCCGAAGAACGCGCCGGAAGCCATCGTCAACAAGCTCAATGCAGCGGCGCGCGAGACCATGAAATCGCAGGTCGTGCGCGAACGCCTCGAAGCGCTCGGCGCCCAGGTCGTGTCCGAGGACCGCATGTCGCCAGAGCATTTGCGCACGTTTGTGGAAAGCGAGATCGCCAAATGGGCGGCGCCGATCAAGGCGAGCGGAGTGACGATCGAGTAGCGCATTTTCCGGCTAAGTGGGAACCGGTTCGCCGCAGAAAATGCGACCACTAAAGGATAACTCGGGCGAATTTCCACTGGAATGGAATTCGCTCCAGCGATCAGGCAGGCGAGGGGTCCTGTCAACTCGTCATTGCGCTAAAGCGGCGTGCGGCTGCGCAGGGCGGCGGCGAGCGTGCCTTCGTCAAGATAGTCGAGTTCGCCGCCCACCGGGACGCCGTGGGCGAGCCCGGTCACCTTCACGCAGGCAACGGCGAGCTGATTGGCAATATAATGCGCGGTGGTTTGACCATCGACGGTCGCATTGAGCGCGAGAATGACCTCCTTGACCTCCGGCCCGTGCGCGCGGGAGACGAGCGCCTCGATCGACAAATCGTCCGGTCCGACGCCGTCGAGCGGGGAGAGCGTGCCGCCAAGGACGTGATAGCGCGCATTGACCGCGCGGGCGCGCTCCAGCGCCCATAGGTCGGCGACGTCGGCGACCACGATGAGCACAGACGCGTCGCGGGTGGGATCGCTGCACACCGCGCACGGATTCTGCGTGTCGAGATTGCCGCAGATGCTACAGACCGCGATCTTCACCATCGCGCTCTGCAGCGCCGCCGAAAGCGGAGCCATCAGCGCATCGCGCTTCTTGATGAGGTGCAGCGCCGCGCGGCGCGCGGAACGCGGCCCAAGCCCAGGCAGGCGCGCCAGCAATTGGATCAGGCGTTCGATCTCGGGTCCGGCGACGGCGGCGGGCACGTTATGGCTTCCTCGCAGGGGCCGAAGGAATGACCCCGTCTCCCCAACGAAGAGGCAGCTCAGGAGGGCGGCTCCGCAATTTAGTCAAAAAACGCAAGCAGCGGCGGTAGGGCACGACCCGGCTCAGAACAGCTTCATGCCGGGCGGCAAGGGAAGACCGCCGGTGAGCGCCTGCATCTTCTCCTGAAGGAGCGCCTCGGCTTTGCGACGCGCCTCGGCATGGGCGGCGACGAGCAAATCCTCGACGATCTCCTTCTCGTCCGGCTTCATTAGTGACGCGTCGATCGAAACCGACTTCAGTTCGCCTTTGGCGTTGATCTTCACCGTGACGAGATTGCCGCCGGCCGAACCTTCGACCTCGATCTGATCGAGCTCGGCCTGCATCGCCTCCATCTTGGTCTTGAGCTCGGCCGCCTGTTTCATCAGACCTAGAAAATTAGCCATGGCAATCCTCTCCGGCGTTCGCGGGCGCGGACATTCTCGCCTCCCGCGTGAAAATTCGCGAGCGCATCGGCTCAGATCGGGTCATCGATATCGTCCGACCGCGCATGCGCTCCAAAGGCGGGCGTATCGTCCTCGCTCGGCGGCTCCGGCATGGCGTCCTCGGCGTCTGCGTCCGTTGCAGGCTCCACCTCGTCGATACGGCGCGAGCGGACCGCTACGATTTCCGCGCCGGGGAAGCGCGCCATGACGCTTTGCACCAACGGATCGGCCTGCACGCCGCGCGCGAGCTCGGCCTGGCGCGCCTCCTGTTGCGCCCTCACCGGCGGCTCGCCCGGCTCGGTCGAAAGCGCCACCATCCAGCGGCGGTTGGTGAGCTTGCCGAGCCTGTGAGCCAGATCGCCGATCAGCGCCTTCGAGGCGCTCGGCTCGAGCGCGACTTCGAGCTTGCCGTCCTCGAAACGCACCAGCCGCACGTCGCGTTCGAGTGCAGTCTTGAGGGCGAGGTCGCGGCGTTCGGCGACGAGCGCGATCAATTCGATGAAGCTCGCGATTGGCCGCGACGCGGGGGAGGCGGGCGCTTCGGCGGGAACCGAGCGCGCCTCGCGCGCCGGAGCCGCCGCACCGCGCGCAAAAGCCGGCCCGCGAACCGCCCCCCGCTCGGACGGAGCAAGATCGGCGCGCGCCGCCGGCACGGCCTCACCGATCGCAGCGCCAGTGGTGCGCTCATCCGGCAACGAGCCTTCGCCGGCGCCCGCCGCGTCCTTCGGCAGGGCGCGGATGACCTCGTCCGGCGTCGGCAGGTCCGCCGCGTAAGCGATGCGCACCAGCACCATCTCGGCGGCGGCGATCGGCTTCGCCGCGCCGCTCACCTCGGCAAGCCCTTTGAACAGCATCTGCCAGGCGCGCGACAACGTGCGCATCGAGAGGCTCGCGGCAAGGGCGCGGCCGCGCACGCGCTCGGCCTCGGGAAGCGAACGGTCGTCCGCAATCATCGGCGCGGCTTTGATGCGGGTGACGAAATGGGTGAATTCGGCGAGGTCGCCGAGCACGGTCAGGGGATCGGCGCCGCTGTCATACTGATCGCGCAGTTCGGTCAGCGCGCCGGCGATGTCGCCCCGCATCAGGCGCTCGAACAGGTCGATGACGCGACTCCGATCGGCGAGCCCGAGCATTTGCTGCACGTCGGAAGCCCGCACGGGCCCGGCGGCGTGCGCGATCGCCTGGTCGAACAAAGACAGCGCGTCGCGCACCGAACCGTCCGCCGCGCGCGCGATCAGCGCAAGCGCGTCGGGCTCGGCCGTGACCTGCTCGCGCGCCGCGATCGTCTCCAGATGCGTCATCAGGCGATCGGCATCAAGCCGGCGCAGATCGAAACGCTGGCAGCGAGACAGGATGGTGATCGGCACCTTGCGGATTTCGGTGGTGGCGAAGATGAATTTCGCGTGCGGCGGCGGCTCCTCCAGGGTCTTGAGCAGCGCGTTGAACGCCGCTCCCGACAGCATGTGCACTTCGTCGAGGATGTAGACCTTGTAGCGGGCGCTCACCGGCGCATAGCGGATGGCGTCGTTGATCTGGCGGATATCGTCGACGCTGTTGTGCGAAGCCGCGTCCATCTCGATCACGTCGAAATGCCGGCTTTCCATGATCGCCGCACAATGCAGTCCGAGCGTCGGCATGCGCACCGTCGGTCCGGTCACCGAACCGTCGGGCAACGCGTAATTCAGTGCCCGCGCGAGGATGCGAGCGGTGGTCGTTTTTCCGACGCCGCGCACGCCGGTGAGAATCCAGGCCTGCGGAATCCGGCCGGTCGCGAACGCATTGGTGATGGTGCGCACCATCGCTTCCTGGCCGATGAGATCGTCGAAGATCGCGGGACGGTATTTGCGGGCGAGGACGCGATAACCGGTGGGCTCGCTTGCCGGAGCCGAGACCCCCCCAAGCAGGTCGGGTTCGGTCACGCGGCCGGATGGATCGGCGTCGTTCATAGGTCCGGCCGGCCCCGCGGGCTGCTGCTGGAAAGTGGGAGGCTGACGAGCGACCCGAACCGGAGCTCGTTAGGGCTGCTTCCTTCCGGACCTGACCCGGTTGGCGAGTGGCTCGTCCACCGCCAACCTCCCGGCTCTATATCGGCGGAATGAAAGGCCAATGCAAGCGGAGCCACACGATCGGCGCGGCGCCAGGGACTCGAGAGTCACGTCGGCCGAACAGGCCAAGGCGCGCCGGATTGGCTTAGGTCGGAAACGATACCGGCAGGTTGGGTTTATCCCAACCTGCCGTCGCCCTGTCCGCCCCGTTATTCAGTCGTGGTGAGCGAGCCCCAAGATGAAAAACTAGGCGCCCGGCCGCCGTCGCGCCGTGCGACGAGACGGGCGGCGCACCCGCATCACCTCATCGAAGTAATTGTCGTTCATCGGCTGCGTATCCACGACGCGTTTCCCGCACCAGCATCGATCCGCAGACGGCGGGGTCTGCTCGGCAATGATGATCTCGCTGCAGAAATGGCACCGTGCGAAGGTGCCCGTCTCGATCGTCTCACGCCACATGAACTCTTCCCGGCGACGGATGCGCTTGCGTAAACGCGCGCCATCGCGAATCCTTCTCAAGGCAAGACAAGCATTCCGGGTAATGACTGCAAATCCGGAATACTCCGCATCGTAGAGCGCCGGATGACCTGACGAAGCCGTGAGTCCCTTCCGAGATCTCGCGTCCGTCCAGTGGGTGTGAGCCGCGGCGCAGGATCGCCGCCGGTTAGCCGGCCTATCAATTGCATGCTATGGCACGCCATGATGCGCGGCCGCCTTGTTGGTGCGCGTCGTCCGCGAAGTGCGGGCTTGCGTGCGGGAGTGATCGATGTCGCGCTACCCGGACTTCGCAGGCAGGCTTCAACTCGCTTTCACCGGCGGGCAGATCAAGCGCGAAACCGACCGGCGCGGCGATCCCGGCTGGCGCGCCGCGCGGAAGGCCGATAGCGGACGCCGTGCCTTCGTCGTGGCCGGCGATGCCATCGTCTTGAAGAAATCCGGCGCGCTCGCCGACCCGCTTTTCACTCTTGCAGAGGTCGACGGATTCGGCGTTGCGCAAGAGAAGGTCTGGCTCGGGAGCGACGAAGGCGCCGGTCGGTTTGCGATCGGCCTCGATCGCGCAGTGACCGACGCGTTGAAAAGCCGCGGGCTTCTGGTCGTCGATCTGCGCTCGATCGCCATTCAGGGCCTCGTCTCCGCTGCCCATTTGCCGGGGCTTGCGGCGGCCAAGGCGTTGCTCCTTTGGCATGCGCGCCATCGCTTCTGCTCTGCCTGCGGCGCACAGACGCAATTAGTGGAGGGCGGCTGGCGGCGCGATTGCCCGGCCTGCAAGTCGCAGCACTTTCCCCGCACCGATCCCGTCGTCATCATGCTCGCGACTGACGGTGACCGCTGCCTGCTTGGCCGGCAAGCGCATTTCGCGGCGTGCATGTGGTCCTGTCTCGCCGGTTTCGTCGAGCCGGGCGAAACCATCGAGGAGGCCGTCCGCCGTGAAACGCAGGAAGAGACCGGAATCATATGCGGCCGCGTGCGCTATCTCGGCTCTCAGCCGTGGCCGTTCCCGATGTCCCTGATGATTGGTTGCCATGCGGAGGCGCTCTCCGCCGCGCTCACCGTCGACCGGTCGGAGCTCGAGGGCGCGCGTTGGTTTTCCCGCGAGGAGGCCGCCGCGATGCTCGATCGCCGCCATCCCGACGGCTTGACCACGCCGCCGCCATGGGCGATCGCTCATCACATCATTCGCTCGTGGGTGGAGGAGGCCGGTGCAAGCGGATAAGCCGACGGTCCGGACCGGTCCCCCGCGCATTCTCTGCACAGGGATCGCCGTTCTCGACCAGGTGTTCCGGGTCGCCGCTTTCCCGCAGCACGACGAAAAGACGAGGGCGCTCGAATTCGCCTCCGTAGTCGGCGGCGGCGCCGCCAATGCGGCGATCGCGATCGTACGGCTCGGCGGCGTGGCTTGTTTTGCAGGCCCGCTTGGCGGCGGCAGCGGAGACGATCCGGTGGGGGACGGCATCTTGGCCGGCTTGGAAGCGGCAGGCGTCAGTTGCGACTGCGTGCGGGTCGATGGCAAGACCTCGCCCGTCTCCGCCGTCCTTGTCGACGCGAAGGGCGGTCGGACCATCGTCCATCACCGCGATGCGGCGCTCGGCATGGCGCGAGCGGACGATCCCGAGCGACTGGTTGCCGATGTCGATGGCGTGCTGGCCGACGATCATTATCCGGACTTCGTCGCGCCGATCTGTGCCGCAGCGCGACGCCGGGGCGTGCCGGTCGTCCTGGACGTGGAGAAGCCGGTTTCGGCTGGCGCACCCCTGTGGATCGCCGCAACGCATCGCATTTTCTCCCGGTCGGGTTTCGCCGCGACGACCCGCCCCGGCGACCTCGCAGCATGTCTCGCGCGCCTCGCGGCCGGCGACGAGGCGTTTCATGCGGTCACGGACGGCGCGCGCCCGGTGTGCTGGCGCGCTGGCAAATCGGGCGGCGAAATGCCTGTCTTCCCGGTGGATGCAGTCGATACGCTCGCCGCCGGCGACGTTTTCCACGGCGCGTTTGCGCTGGCGCTGCTCGAGGCGGGCGATTCCCTCCGGGCGCTGCGCTTCGCCGCGGCGGCAGCCGCGCTCAAGTGCAGGCGCTTTGGCGGCGGCACGGCGGCGCCGACCCGGGCGGAGGTCGATCGGCTCCTGGCGGGCGCCGGCGCCGTCGCGCTTTAGAAAAATAATCTTTGTGATTGTCTGTTACGGACGGATTTGGAATATTATTCTAATTAGACCCGAGATCCTCCCAAGAGGACCGACCCCCATGGCAAACTCCCGCACGAACACGTCCCGCCTCGACGCCATCGACCGCAAGATCCTCGTCCTCCTGCAGGACGACGCCTCCTTGTCGGTCGCCGAGATCGGACATCGGGTCGGCCTCTCCTCGACGCCCTGCTGGAAGCGCATTCAAAAGCTTGAGGCGGAGGGTGTCATCGCCAAGCGGGTCGCGCTCGTCGACCCGGAGAAAGTCGGGCTCGGCATCACCGTGTTCGTGTCGATCGAGACGTCCGATCATTCGGAAGGATGGCTCGACCGTTTTGCCAAGACGGTGGGCGCAATGCCGGAGGTCATGGAATTTTATCGGATGGCCGGCGATGTCGACTACATGCTGCGCGTGGTTGCCTCCGACATGCATGCCTATGACGAATTCTACAAACGGCTCATCGCTGCCGTGCCGTTGAAGAACGTCACGTCGCGCTTTGCGATGGAAAAGATCAAATCGACCACGTCGCTGCCGATCGCGTGAGCCTCTCGCTCGGCTGCGTGCTGTGCGTCGCGCACGGCGTGCGAAAGCAGCCGTTAACCACGCTCCCGATCTGTCTCGTTCCGTTCCTGCCGGTCGTTTGAATTAACCGCCATGCAATGCGGACGGTCTAGGGTTTCGCCCGTGCGCCGGCCGGACCCAAACGCGGTGCATTCGGCGCGTTTGGGCCGCGCGTGCGGCCGAGGAACGGGCGATGCGCCTCGTCATGCGGTTCATCAAGGATGAGTCCGGAGCGACTGCCACCGAATACGGGCTCATTGTCGCGGGCATCTCGCTTGCGATCATCACGGTCGCAACGGCGATCGCGACGCATATGAAAACCCTGTTCACGCCCTTGCCGGGTGATTTGCCTTAGGGATGGCGGCGGGTCGCGACCCGAGCGCCCGCTTGTGCTGCGGGCCTTATGCCCCCGCGCATTCTGTGTCGCGACCGGCGCTCGTAACCGATCGGCAAATCTCTTCCGCCAGAATGCGCCATTGCTTTAGCCGGAGGGCAGGGATGCTCGATTTCGCGCGACTGGTGGTGTTTCCGGCGCTGATGGCGTTCGCAGCCTCGAGCGATCTCTTGACCATGACCATCTCGAACCGGGTGTCGGTCCTGCTCGTGATCGGGTTTGGCGTGCTCGCAGCCGCAACGGCGATGCCGGCCGGGGCCGTTCTCGATCATATCGGCGCGGGCGCGGCCGTTCTTGCCGTCGGCTTCGTTTTTTTCGCCCGCGGCTGGGTCGGCGGCGCGGATGTGAAGCTTGCCGCCGCAACCGCGCTCTGGCTCGGCTGGAGCGATCTTTACGACTACCTGCTGTGCGCCTCGCTGCTGGGCGGATGGCTGACGCTCGCCCTCGTCGAGTTCCGGCAATGCGCCCTGCCGCCCATCCTGGCCGACCAGGCCTGGATCGCGCGCCTGCACCGGATCGATGGCGGCGTTCCCTACGGCGTGGTGCTCGCGGCGGCGGCGCTCCTGACCTACCCCTCGACACGATGGATGGCGCCGCTCGGCTGATGTCTGCCGACCTCACCCCTCGCCTTTCGGCAATCCGGATACGCCTCATTAACCATGAATTGACGTTTGGCTGCTCAGATGCGGCAGTACGGCGATCTGTGCCGTCGCGTGACGTCGAAAGTAAAGCGTATGGGCGCGTATCCTCACAGAGCGATTGCGGCGGTCGTTCGATCGGCTGATTTTTGCTGCGAGCATATCGCGCCGACGCCGCGCATCTCCTTGCAAGCCTTCTGCGAAACGCCAGGGACTGCCGCAGCGGTGCAGGAAGCTGCGGACGATCGCCGCATGGTGCGAGCGCAGGTCCGCGTGCAGATGGGCGGCGTTGCGGCGGCGATCGAAGAATTCCGCGAATCGCCGACGCCAAACGTCATCCTGCTCGAGACAAAGAAGTGCGGCATGGAGCTTCTGCGGGAGCTCGACGAACTCGCGGACGTCTGCGATGTCGCCACCCAGGTTCTCGTCATCGGCCATGTGAATGACGTGGACATCTCTCAGCAGCTCGTGCGCCGCGGCGTGAGCGACTATCTTCTCGCGCCCCTAAGCCCGCGCGATGTCTTGCGTGCGGTGAGCCTTCTCTTCACTGCGCCCAACGCCGCTCCGCTCGGCCGCGTCATTGCCGTGGTCGGAGCGAAGGGTGGGGTCGGCGCCTCGACCGCCGCCCACAATATCGCCTGGGCGGCTGCGCATGATCTTGCAATTGAAACGGTCATCACCGATCTCGATCTCGCTTTCGGCACCGCGAGTTTCGATTACAATCAGGACCCACCGCGCGATGTCAGCGAGGCGATCTCCGCGCCTGCGGGCATCGACGCTCTCTCCATCGGCCGGCTGATGGCCAAATGCACCGATCGCCTGAACCTGCTCGCGGCCCCGGGCGCCATTGACCGGACCTATGATTTCGCAGCCGAGACCTTTGACCCGGTGATCGATGCGCTGCGAGCGAAAGCGCGCTGCGCGGTGCTCGACGTGCCGCATATCTGGACGGCCTGGAGCAGGCACATATTGGTCGGCGCCGACGACATCCTGATCGTCGCCGCGCCCGATCTTGCGAGCGTGCGCAATACCAAAATTCTGATCGAGACGTTGCACGCGGCGCGTCCCAACGACCGCCGCCCGCGTTATTGTCTAAACCAGGTCGGCGTGCCGAATTGTCCGGAGATCGGGCCTGCCAATTTTGCGCGGGCGCTCGAGAGCGAACCGGTCTCCGTAATTCCGTTCGAGCCGGGGCTGTTTGGCGCCGCCGCCCATAACGGGCAGATGATCGCGGAAATCGCCGCTGGCCACCCTGTGGTCGAGACATTCCGTTACCTCGCCCAAGCGCTCGCCGGTGGCGGTGAGCTGAACATGGAGCGGGCGGCCGGCTGACGGCCGCTGACGGAATCGCTTATCGGACAGGCGGGTATCGGGGGAGGTTGGCATGTTCGGAAAACGGACGAATCCTCCGGTCATCTCTCGGGAGGCAGAGGCGTCGGCCTTTCCGCCGGCGGCCGCCGCCGGGCTAGGCCGTCCGGACTCGTATCGAGCGATCAAGTGTACGATTCTCGTCGCGCTCGCCGAGGCGATCGAGACGACCGGGATCGGGCCGTTCGACGCCGAAACAGCGCGCGAGGAAATCCGCGATCTCGCGAGTGAAATCATCGCCAGCAAGAACATCGTCATGTCGATCGCCGAGCAGGAGGACCTGCTCGACGATATCTGCAACGACGTGTTCTGCTGACCGAGTCTGCGTCGCTCCGCGAGTCCATTTCTCAGCTCAACGGAACCTCGAAGCCGCGCTTGACCCCTGGGCGCGCCATCATGGTTGCGTACCAGCGCTTCACGTGCGGAAAGTCGGCGAGGTCGACCTTGTGACGCGGGTGTCGCCATGCCCAGCCGACGATGGCGAAATCGGCGATGGAAATGTCGCCGGCGAAGAATTCGTGATCGGCGAGCCTGCGATCCATGACTCCATAGAGCCGGCGCGTCTCCTTCATGTAGCGTTCGAGCCCATACCGGCGGTCCTGCTCGCCCGCGAGATCGATGAAGTGATGCACTTGGCCGGGGATCGGGCCGAATCCGCCCATCTGGAACATCAGCCATTCGAGCACGGGCACGCGCGCGCGCAGATCGCGTGGCCAGAAGCGGCCGGTCTTCTCGCCCAGATAGATGAGGATAGCGCCCGATTCAAAAACGCTGATCGCGGCGCCGCTGGGGCCGTCCGGATCGACGATCGCCGGAATCTTGTTGTTGGGGCTGATCTTGAGGAAGGCGGGATCGTGCTGCTCGCCCTTCGTGATATCCACCACATGGACCTTGTAGGGCAGCTCCATTTCCTCGAGCGCCACGCTGATTTTTCTGCCGTTGGGCGTATTGTAGGCATATAGCTCGATGGCCATAGGGGGTCTCCTGGTCGGCATCGACGGCACGGCGCGACGTCTGCGTCCGCAAGCCGGGTCCGGCAAGACCGACATCGCCGCCGCATCAACGCCCTGCGCGCGAAGCCTTCAAGTCGAGGGACCGCCGTGTTAGCAGGGAGCTGGCATACTGGAAACCCGCCGATGCATCCGATACTGGTGAAAACGCGCGCTGCGGCTGTTCCGATCTGGTTCGTCGATCAGGCAAGCTGGCCCGGCCTGCGGGCGCGATTCGACGAGAAAGCGCTCAGCTTCGCCGATGCGTCCGGCTTCGAGCCAAAGCCTGGCCGGCATGCAATGCTCCCTGATGCACAGGACGGTGTCGCCGCGGTGCTGTTCGGGTGTGAGAAGCCGGACGCAGACTGGCGCGATCCGTTTCTATCCGGTCGGCTTCCCGGCTTGCTGCCGCGCGGCGTGTATCGCTTTGCCAATCCGGAGCCGAACGCCAAGCTGGCGGCTCTCGGCTTCGCGCTCGGCGCCTATCGTTTCGGCCGCTACCGTTCGGAGCTGGAAAAAGAGGTGCGCCTCGAAATCCCCGACGGGGTCGATGGCGACGACCTCTCGCGGGTTATCGATGCGGTTTGCTTCGCCCGCGACCTCATCAACACGCCGGCGAACGACATGGGACCGGCGGACATCGAAACGGCCGCTCGCGGTCTCACTGCGCGCTACGGCGCAGAAATCCGCACGATGACCGACGAGGAATTGCTGGCCGAGTATTTCCCGCTCATCCACGCTGTGGGCCGTGCGGCGGAGCAGGCGCCACGTCTGATCGACATGGCCTGGGGCAGGGACGGGGCGCCTAAGGTCACGCTGGTCGGCAAGGGCGTGTGCTTCGATTCCGGCGGGCTTGATCTCAAGAACGAGACCGCCATGCGCCTGATGAAAAAGGACATGGCGGGGGCCGCGAGCGCGCTCGCGCTCGCGCAAATGATCATGGGACGGGGACTGGATCTTGAATTGCGGGTGCTCATTCCGACTGTCGAGAACGCCGTGTCCGCCACGGCATTTCGCCCGCTCGACATCTATCGCTCGCGCAAGGGCCTCACGGTCGAGATCGGCAATACCGATGCCGAAGGTCGGCTCATTCTCGCCGATGCGCTGGCGCTGGCGGACGAAGCGCGGCCCGACCTGCTGATCGATATGGGCACGCTCACGGGCGCGGCGCGGGTTGCGCTCGGCCCGGACCTGCCGCCGTTCTACACCGAGGACGAGGCCCTTGCCACGGCGCTCGCGTGGCATGCTCAGGCAGAAAATGATCCGCTCTGGCGCATGCCGCTGTGGCAGCCCTACGATTCCATGCTCGATTCGAAAGTCGCCGATGTGAATAACGTGGCGTCGGGCGGCTTCGCCGGCTCGATCCTCTGCGCGCTCTTTCTCCGGCGTTTCGTCAGCAAGGCCAAGGCCTGGCTGCATGTCGATATCTACGGCTGGAACCCGACGGACAAGCCGGGGCGCCCCGAAGGCGGCGAATGCCAGGCTGCGCGCGCTCTCTACGCGCTGCTGTGCGAGCGCTATGGATGACTGCGTTCGACCCGCGCACCACGCCCGCCCGCCCCGATGTCGCGGCCAAGCATCTCCAAGGTCAGGTTGCGGCGGTGCGCTTCGTGGACGGCGTGCTGCGCGAGGTCGTCGAGGCGCAGGCGCCGCTACGTCGCGCATCCGAACTCGATGCGCCGTTCGCCACCGAGGCGCTGCGCGGCGAACGCGTCACGGTCTACGAGGAAGACGGCGAGGGCTGGTGCTGGGGCCAGCTCGCGGCCGATGGTTATGTCGGCTTCGTCCCCCAGCAGGCGCTCATGCCGCCGGGTCCCGAACCCACGCACCGCGTCGCTGCGCTGCGCACCTTCGTGTTTCCGGGCCCGTCGATCAAAGTGCCGCCGCTGATGGCGCTCTCGCTCGGCAGCCGCATTGCCATCGTCCGCTTCGATCGGGGTTTTGGCTGGCTAGCCGCGGGCGGCTGCATTCCGGAGCAGCATCTTGCCACCGTCGATGCGGTCGAGCCGGACTTTGTCGCCGTCGCGGAACGGTTCGTCGGCGTACCTTATCTCTGGGGCGGAAAGACCAGTCTCGGGCTCGACTGCTCCGGACTCGTCCAGGTTGCGCTCAACGCCGCGGGGTTCGCCTGTCCGCGCGACAGCGACATGCAGGAGCAGGCGCTTGGGACGCCGCTCGGACCGAGCGAAATCGACGTGCTTCAACGCGGCGACCTGATTTTCTGGAAAGGTCATGTGGCGATCGTGCGGAACGCCGACGTGCTCGTGCACGCCAACGCGTTCCACATGGCGGTCGCAGTCGAGCCGATCGCGGAAGCGCTCCGCCGCATCGCCGCCGCGGGCGGCGCGCCGACGAGCGTCCGGCGGCTGCCGACCGCCTGATCAGCATACGACCTTGTCGCAGGCGCGGATTGCTTTGACGACGCGATCAAGCTTCGTGCAGCAGCTCGGGCAGGCGCTCGCGGTTGAGGGCGAGCCATTGCAGCGCCATGATCAGATAGCCGTTGCGGATCGTCCCGCGCCCGAGCGCATCGAGCGCGTCGTCGATACGCACGCGGATGGGCCGGGTCTGCTCGGTCTCATCGACTGCGCCGGCCTTCGCCGGGACCTGCGATGCATCGACTGCCGCGATAAAGATGGTGGCGTACTCGTCGAGAATGCCGGGCGCCGGCAGGAAGGTATAGATTTCGCGTAGCGCGCGGGGCGCGACGCCGATCTCTTCGATGCATTCACGATGGGCGGCCTCGAGCGGCGTTTCGCCGCGATCGACATAGCCGGCGGGAATTTCGACGAGTTCGCCTAATCCCGTGCCCAAGTGAGCCGCCAGGCGGAACTGATGGATGATCACGATCTCGTCGCGGGCGAGATCCACTGCGATGACGCCGACCGTGCGTCCGACCCGCAAAATGTCGCGCATCAGATGCGCCTTGCTGCCGTCCGCCTGCACAAGCTCGACGTGATAGCGCTCGAAGGGACGAAATCCGGCGCCGACGGACTGCGGCTCGTTGAAACGCACGTCAGCGACATGATCGGCCAGCGTCTTGGCGCCGCTCGCCCGCACCGCTTGCGTCGCCGTCGTCTTCTCTTTCACGTCGACCATGCTCAACCCGATCCTACTGCGCCACCACGCCTTCTGGCGCCGTTTCGAGGTTGAAGGCCGCCGCGAAGAGAGCCCGAGTGTACTCCGTTCGCGGGCGCGCGAACACATCGCATGCCGCTCCGGCCTCCACCACTTTGCCGTGCCGCATGACGATCAGACGACTGGCGAGCGCGGCCACTACGCGGAGATCGTGCGAGATGAACAGGTAGGTGAGGTCTCGGCGTTGTTGCAGATCGCGCAAGAGATCGACCATCTGCGACTGGATCAGCATGTCGAGCGCGCTGGTCGGCTCGTCCAGCACGATGAAGGTCGGCTCGAGCACCAGCGTACGCGCGACCGCGATCCGTTGACGTTGGCCGCCGGAATATTCGTGCGGGTAGCGGAACCGCGACTCGGGATCGAGGCCGACATCGGAGAGCGCGCGGATCACCCGTTGCTCGCGTTCGGCGGCGGAGAGCTTCGGCTGATGCACCCAGAGGCCTTCCTCGATGATGTCGGAAATCGACATGCGCGGGGAGAGCGACCCGAAGGGGTCCTGGAACACGATCTGCATGTCGCGGCGGAACGGCCGCATCTGCTTGAATTTGAGTCCCTGGATTTCCTTGCCGAGGAAAACGATCGGACCGTTCGAAGAGATCAGCCGCAGAATGGCGAGACCGAGCGTGGTCTTGCCCGAGCCCGACTCGCCGACGACGCCGAGCGTCTCGCCCTTGCGGATTTCGACGCTGACGCCATCGACCGCTTTGATGTGGCCGACCACCTTGCGCAACACGCCGCGCTTGATCGGAAACCAAACCTTGAGGTCCGTGGTCTCGACGACCACGGGCGCGTCCGGCTGCAACGGCGCCGGGTTCGGTTTCGGCTCGGCGCAAAGGAGATCGCGCGTGTATGGATGTTCGGCGGCGGTGAACACCCGTTCCACGGTTCCCTGCTCGACGATCTTGCCCCGTTTCATCACGCACACCCGGTCGGCGACCTTGCGCACGATCCCGAGGTCATGCGTGATGAACAGCAACGACATGCCGAGGCGGGACTGAATGTCCTTCAGCAGCTTGAGAATTTGCGCCTGCACCGTGACGTCGAGCGCGGTGGTGGGCTCGTCGGCGATCAGCAGCTCGGGCTCGTTGGCGAGCGCCATGGCGATCATCACGCGCTGGCGCTGGCCGCCGGACAGCTGATGCGGATAGCTCCCAAGCCGGCTTTCGGGATCGGGAATGCCGACCTGATCCAACAATTCGAGCGTGCGCGTGCGCGCGGCCGTTCCCGCGATGCCGCGATGGAGCAGCAGGATTTCACCGATCTGCTTCTCGATCGTGTGCAACGGATTGAGCGAGGTCATCGGCTCCTGAAACACGATCGCAATGTCGTTGCCGCGGACTCCTCTCATCTCCGCTTCGGAGAAGGCAAGCAGGTCCTCGCCCCGGAAAATGACACTGCCCGACGGATGCCAGGCAGACGGATAGGGCAGGAGCTTCATGATCGAAAGGGCGGTCACCGATTTTCCCGACCCCGATTCGCCCACCAACGCAACGGTTTCGCCTTTGGCGATGCCAAACGAGACATTGTCGACGGCGAGCGTTTCGCGCTCGCCCTGGCGGAAGGCGACGGAGAGATCGCGCACCGAGAGCAGGAGTTCCTGCGGGTAAGAAATGCGAAAGGCCGATTTTTGCGAAGACCGGCGGTCTCTGAATGGGAGTATGCGCATGGGCTCTACTTGAAAGCCTTACGTGGATCGAAGGCATCGCGCACCGCCTCGCCGATGAAGATCAAGAGCGACAGCATGATCGCGACGGTGAAAAAGGCGGTCAGGCCGAGCCACGGCGCCTGGGTATTCGCCTTGCCTTGGCTCAGCATTTCGCCGAGCGATGGCGAGCCGGGCGGCAAGCCGAATCCGAGGAAATCGAGCGCGGTCAACGTCATTACCGATGACGACAGGATGAACGGCAGGAAGGTCAGCGTCGCGACCATCGCGTTCGGCAGCAGATGGCGAAACATGATCATCGCGTTGGATACGCCGAGCGCGCGGGCGGCCTGGACATATTCGAAATTGCGGCCGCGCAGAAACTCGGCGCGCACGAGGCCGACCAGCGACACCCAGGAGAACAAGAGCAGAATTCCGAGCAGCACGAAAAAGCCGGGCGCCAACACCGAGGAAATGATCAAGAGGAGGTAGAGCGAAGGCACCGAGGTCCAGATTTCGATGAGTCGCTGAAACAAGAGGTCGGTCCAGCCGCCGAAATAGCCCTGAACTGCGCCCGCCGCCACCCCGATGACGGAGGAGACGATCGTGAGCGCCAGGCCGAACAGCACAGAGATGCGGAAGCCGTAGATCATGCGGGCGACCACGTCGCGGCCCTGATCGTCGGTGCCGAGCCAGTTGTATTCGAGGTCGCTGCAGCGATCGAGCCGCTTCTTGTCGAGCACCGGCCGGCATTGGACTTCGGTGAGCATCCAGGTCGGCGGGGAGGGCGCGGGAGTGGGCAGATCGAGATTGTGCGTGTTGTATGAGTAGCGGATCGGCGCCCAGATCAGGTACCCGCCGCTGTCGGCAATCTTCGTCTGCACGAAGGGATCGCGATAATCCGCACTGGTTTCGAAATCGCCGCCGAAGGTCGTCTCGGGATAATTGACGAAGATCGGAAAGTACCAGCGCCCATCATAGTTCACGAACAAGGGGCGGTCATTGGCGATGAATTCGGCGCCGAGCGAGATGAGGAACAGTCCGAGAAAGATCCAGAACGACCAGTAGCCGCGCCGATTCGCCTTGAAGTTCTCCCAGCGGCGGCGGTTGATCGGCGACAGCTTGAGCGGCCGCCCCTCCGGCAGCACGGCAAGCCCGGTCGGCGCGATGGCCGTCGTGTCGGGCGTGCGGTCGGCGTTTGTGGCGTCCACCTCACACCTCGCGCGTCTCGAAGTCGATGCGCGGATCGACCCAGGTATAGGTCAGATCGGAAATCAGATTCACGACAAGCCCGACCAGCGAGAAAATGTACAACGTGGCGAACACGACCGGATAGTCGCGATTGAGCACGCTCTCGAAGCCCAGAAGCCCGAGCCCGTCGAGCGAAAAGATCGTTTCGATCAGGAGCGAGCCGGAGAAGAAGGCATGCACGAATGCGCCAGGGAATCCGGCGATGATCAGCAGCATGGCGTTGCGGAAGATGTGCCCATAGAGCACCTGGCGTTCCGAGCAGCCCTTGGCGCGCGCGGTGAGCACGTATTGCTTGCGGATTTCGTCGAGGAACGAATTCTTCGTGAGCAGCGTCATCGTGGCGAAGGCGCCAAGCCCCATGGAGATGATCGGAAGCGTCAGGTGCCAGAAATAATCGGGGATTTTGCGCCACCAGGGCAATTGCGCCCAGTTGTCCGAGGTGAGCCCACGCAGCGGAAACCAGTCGAAGAACGAGCCGCCGGCGAACAGGATGATCAAGAGGATCGCGAAAAGGAAGCCGGGGATGGCGTAGCCGATGATGATCGCGCCCGAGGTCCACACGTCGAAGTGCGAGCCGTCGCGCACCGCCTTGCGGATGCCGAGCGGGATCGAGATCAGATAGGTCAGGAGCGTCATCCAGATGCCGAGCGACATCGACACCGGGAGTTTTTCCTTGACGAGATCGAGCACGCGCACGTCGCGGAAATAGCTCTTGCCGAAATCGAAGGTCGCATAGTTCCGCAGCATCAGGAAAAAGCGCTCATAGGCCGGTTTGTCGAAACCGAACTGCCGCTCCAGACTCTTGATGAATTCCGGGTCGAGACCTTGAGCGCCGCGATATTTCGACGTCGTCGCATCGACCTGCGATCCGCCCTGAAATTGCCCGCGGGCGCCGAAATCGCCGCCGGCGCTTCCCGATATGCGCGAGGTTGCGCCGGTATCGGTGCCGGAGAGCTGGGCGATGACCCGCTCGACCGGCCCGCCCGGCGCGAACTGCACGACAACGAATGAAACCAGCATGATCCCGAGCAAGGTCGGAATCATGAACATGATGCGGCGGATGATGTAAGCGGTCATGTCGTTCTTTGGCGGAAGTGGCCGGTCCTATCGAAATTCGTACAGCTTCCGCCTCCGTTGGGAAGGGCTGAGACAACTCGGTGTGCGACGGCGGGTCTTGTTGGCCCCCGTGTCCGGATCTTTGCGCGATCCGGCCTCCCCCAGCAGCGCCAGCCCAGTCGTTACGTCCGCTCGGCCTTGCTCGCCTTGTCGCGATCATACCACCATGTTTCCGGGATGCCGCGCGCATAGCGCGGTTTGGTCGCAGGCCGGCCAAACACATCCCAATAGGCGATCCAGTGCGAGGGCTTGTACCAGTGAGGAATCCAGTAGCGCCCGGCGCGAATCACCCGATCGAGGGCGCGCGCCGCGGTCACCAACTCGCCCCGCGTATTCGCCGCGATGACCGCGTCGATCAGCGAATCGATCGCCGGATCGGCGATGCCGGCGAGGTTGTATGAGCCCTTGGTCGCCGCGGCGCGCGACGAAAAATACGAGCGGAGCGCTTCGCCTGGCAGCGTTGAGAAGCCGAACCGCTGCACCGTCAGATCGAAGTCGAAATCGTTGACGCGAGCTCGGTACTGCACCGGATCGACCACGCGCAGCGTGGCCGTGATTCCGAGAAGGCCGAGATTCTTGATGAACAACATATGATGCGGCTGGAAAGTCGGCTCGTCGATCAGGAACTCGAGCGTAATCTCGTTGCCGCGCGCATCCACCCGCCGCCCATTCTTGACCGGGCATCCGGCCTCCTGCAGCAGCTGCGCCGCCTTGCGCAAGAGCGTGCGGTCCTGGCCGGAGCCATCCGAGACGGGAGGCAGGAACGGTTCGTCAAACACCTCGTCCGGCACGCGTCCGCGGAAGGGCTCGAGCAATGCGAGTTCCGCGGGGCTGGGCGCGCCGCTCGCCACCATGTCGGAATTCTGAAACACGGAGTGGGTGCGCTGGTAGGAGCCGTACATCAGCGATTTGTTGGTCCACTCGAAATCGAAGGCGTAAATCAGCGCTTCCCGCAGCTTCGGCTGAGCGAACTTCTCGCGCCGGGCATTGATGAACCAACCCTGCGCGCCGGAGGGAGTCTCGTCGCGAATGATCTCGCGTTTGACCCGCCCGTCGCGCATCGCTGGAAAATCGTACCGCGTCGCCCAGACGCGTGAGGTGAACTCTTCGCGGAACAGGTAGCTCTTGCCGGTGAACCCCTCGAAGGCGACATCGCGGTCGCGATAATATTCGTAGCGCAGGATATCGAAATTGTTTTGCCCGACGGCGACGGGCAGGCGGGCGCCCCACCAGTCGCGCACGCGCTCATATTCGATGTAACGGCCGACCTCGAATCGGCCGACCTTGTAAGGACCCGATCCGAGCGGCACGTCCAGCGTCGATTCGTCGAATGCGTGGGTGGCGTAATACGCGCGCGAAAAGATCGGCAAGCCGGCGGCGAACAGCGGCACGTCGCGCCCGCGACGCTCGGCGAAGCGCACCGCCACCGTGTTTTCGTCCGCCGCCTCGACGGCCGTCATGTCGCGGAGAAGCTGGCCGATGATCGGATGGCCCTTCGCCTTGAGGGTCGTCAGCGAGAAGACGACGTCCTCCGCGCGAATGGAGCTGCCATCATGAAAACGCGCCTCGGGACGCAAGAAAAAACGGTAGGTCAGACCGTCCGGCGCGATGGCGACCGCGCGCGCCGCAAGTCCGTACATCGCGTCGGGCTCGTCGGCGGCCCGCACCATCAGCGCCGCGAAGGTCAGCTCCATGCCTTGCGCGCCGTCGCCCTTGAGGATGAACGTGTTGAGCGAGTTGAAGGTGAGGAAGTTCTGATTGTATTGTCGATTGGGGCCGACCTGCGAGAAGGTTCCGCCCTTCGGGGCGTTCGGGTCGACATAGTCGAAATGACGAAAGTCCGGCGGGTACTTCAGGTCACCGAAGGCCGACATGCCGTGGGATTCGTGTTCCCCATCCGCAAGGCCATTATCGGCGCGCGCGCGTCGGAGGAAGTGAGGGCCGGCGAGGGCGAACGCACCGGCCGAGAAGGCGAGAGCGGCGCGGCGCGTAAGCCAGATTCCGCGCCCGATCCTTTCGCTCGGTCCCTTCTCGGCTTGCGGGAAAGGGGAGGGCGGGGGCGCGGACCGGTCCGCTTTGCAGTTGGTCACGAGCGGCCGCTCACTCTGGCTGCCTTCGCCGCGTCCCACCACCAGATGGTCGGGAATGCCGACATGCCGTATTCTGGGAGGTTCTCCGGCCTGCCGAAACGGTCCCACCGCGCGGTGCGCAGCTTCCCGTAGGTCCATTGCGGCACGACATAGTTGTGATGCAGCAGGACGCGGTCAAGCGCATGCGTCGCCGCCACCAGCTCGGCCCGGCTCTTGGCGAAGATCACCTGGTCGATCAGCTTGTCGATCGCCGCGTTCTTGATGCCGATCAGGTTGCGCGAGCCCGGCTGGTTCGCAGCCTGCGATCCCCAATAGCCGCGTTGCTCGTTGCCGGGCGAAAGCGATTCCGGCCAGCTTGCGGTGATGATGTCGAAATCCCACTGGCGCAGCCGGTTCTCGAACTGCGCATCGTCGACGGTGCGGACGGTGACCGCGATGCCCAGCCGTTCGAGCGAGGGCTTGTAGAACAGGACGAAGCGTTCGGTGTTCGGATCGGCGGCGAGGAATTCGACCGCATAGGGCTCGCCCGTCTTCGCCTCGACCAGCCTCTGATCGCGCACCTCGTAGCCCGCCTCGCGCAGGAGGCGCACCGCCTGGCGCAGATTGGCGCGCACCGCCTCCGGACTGCCGCCGACCGGATTGGTGTACGGCGTGGTGAACACCTCGGGCGGCACCTCGCCGCGCAGCGGCTCCAGAATCTCCAGCTCCAGCCCGGTCGGGAGACCCGAGGAGGCGAGCTCGGTGCCCTCGAAATAGCTCGCGATCCGCTTGTACTGGCCGAAGAAGATCTGCTTGTTCATCTCCTCGAAGTCGAAGGCGAAATTGAAGGCGCGCCGCACCCGCGCGTCCTTGAGCTTGTCGCGCCGCGTGTTGAACGCGAAGGCTTGCATGATCCCCATGTTGCGGACCGGGAATTCCTCGAGCACGACGCGGTTCTCGCGCACCGCCGGGAAGTCGTAGGCGGTCGCCCAGTTCTTGGCGCTGGTCTCGGCGCGCCAGTCCATGTGGTCGGCCTTGAAGGCCTCCAACGCGACCGTCGTGTCGCGAAAGAACTCGTAGCGGATCTCGTCGAAATTATCCCGGCCGACATTCACCGGCAGGTCCTTGCCCCAGTAATCCGCCGCCCGCTCGAATGCGATCGACCGGCCGGGCACGAAGTCCTTGATGCGGTAGGCGCCGCAGCCGAGCAGCGGTTCGAGCGTGGTAGCGGCGACGTCGCGTTTGTTGCCGGCCTTGTCGACGCCCTCCCACCAATGCTGCGGCAGGACATTGAGCTGGCCGACGATCTGCGGCAGTTCGCGATTGCCGGGCTGATCGAACCAGAACGTCACGTCGCGCTCGCCGCTCTGAACCGCCTTCACGACATGCCGGTAATAGGCCGCGAGCTGGGGATGGTGCTTGCGAAACGCCTCGAAGGAGAAAATCACGTCGCGCGGCGTCACCGGTTGCCCGTTGTGCCAGCGCGCCTGCGGGCGCAGCCGGTAGGTGACGAAACTGTAATCCTCGGGATAGCTCGCCCCCTCGGCGAGCAGGCCATACTCCGCCGACACTTCGTCGAGCGCCGGCACCATCAGGGAGTCGTAGACAAGCTCGACGCCAGCGGCGAGCGAGCCCTTCACGCCGGCGACCACGATGTTGAAATTGTCGAATGTCCCGACCGTGCTCAGGCGCACCAGGCCGCCCTTCGGCGCAGTCGGATTGACATAATCGAAATACTTGAAGCCGGCCGGATATTTGAGGTCGCCGAAGAGCGATAGGCCGTGCCGGAAGACCGGCTCTCCGCCACCTTCTTCATGGGCTACTGCACTCGTCGGCCAGGACCCAGTCACGGCCGCAAGCGCCGGCGTCGTGACGGTCAGAACCGTGCTGCGGAGGAGATCGCGTCGAGTCAGGGGCAAGAGACTTCTCCCACTGGATGGTCGCGGACCGTCGAGACCGATTATGTCCGTTTTGGGATGTGTCTTGACCCCGCGCCCCTCGCCAGTGCTTCAATTTCCTGTGCGCAAGCGGGGCACCCAAAGCCGATCGGCCGGACATCTTCCGGCCGATCGCCCGAGCGCAGACGGTGTCGTTTTGAAAGGGGATGCCGTAGGAGCGCGGAAGCGCGCCCTACTGACCCGTGCGCGCTTGCTGTTCGTTTCCCGACGCAACTCCGGTCGTGGTCGGCAGCGGCGCCGGATTGTCGGACAGCGAGTTGAGATAAGCGATGATATCGGCGCGCTCGCTCGCTTTCGACACGCCGGCAAAGGCCATATTGGTGCCGGGGACCGCGCCCTTTGGATTGGCGATGAACGCGTTCAACAGATCGATTGTCCAGTCGCCGCCCTTGGCCTTGAGCGCTGGCGAATAGCTGAAGCCCTCATGCGAGGCGACCGGCCGTCCCACCACGCCCCACAGGTTCGGGCCGACCTTATTTGCCCCACCCTTCTGGACGGTGTGGCAGGCGTCGCATTTTTTCGCAGCCGCCTGACCTTTCTCGACCGAGGCCGTTGCAAGCAGGGCCGTGATCGGCTGCTCGGCGGGACCGGCGGCCGCCGGCGTTCTCTCGGTCGGCGCCTGGACGGCAATTTCGTAACCCGGCTTTTCTGATGCCTTGCGGGCAAAGAGTGCGCCGGCGGTGATATTGAGGGCCACCAGACACAAGCCGGCAAACAGGAATGCGCCGATTATTTTGTTCAGTTCGTAAGAATCCATCGCGCAAACACTCCGAAAGCGCAAAGAGACCGCCGGCAGACGGGCGGTCGACGCCATGGCAGCGCACACATACTGGGTTTGCAGTGCGGCTGGCAACTCGTATAAGCGCCAAAGGCGCGCATAAAATCGAGCTTTTTTGGCCCCCAACTCGGCGCAGTCAACGGTGGAAAGCGACGTCGTCATCTTCATCCCCGCCCGCCTTGCGGCGAGCCGCCTGCCCGGCAAGCCGCTCGCCGACATCGCTGGCCGCCCCATGATCGCTCACGTGCTCGCGCGGGCGCAGGCCGCCGCGCTCGGCCCGGTGGTGGTGGCGACCGATTCCGAGGATATCCGAGCCGCGGTCGACGCCGCCGGCGGCCGCGCGGTGATGACAAACCCCGATCATTCCTCAGGCTCCGACCGGATTTTCGAGGCGCTGACCCGCATCGATCCGGCCGGACAGGTTCGGTTTGTCGTCAACGTCCAGGGCGACCTGCCAACGCTTGCCCCAGGAGACATCGCCGCCGCGCTCTCCCCGCTTGCCGACCCCGCAGTCGACATCGGGACCCTCGCCGCGGAAATCCGCGATCCCGCGCAACGCACCAACCCGAACGTCGTCAAAGTGGTTGGCTCGCCTGTTTCGGACCGGAGGCTGCGCGCGCTGTACTTCACCCGCGCGACGGCGCCCGCGGGGGAGGGGCCCCTCTATCACCATATCGGTCTGTACGCCTACCGGCGTGCGGCGCTTGCCCGGTTCGTCGCGCTGCCCCCTTCGACACTGGAGCGGCGTGAGAAGCTCGAGCAGTTGCGCGCGCTCGAAGCGGGCATGCGCATCGACGCGATGATCGTCGACTCCGTCCCGCTCGGCGTCGACACGCCGGAAGACCTCGCGACGGCGCGCGCCATCCTCTCGAGCCGACATTGACTTCGGTCGAGGGCAGCGCGTAGGGAAACCGGATGAAGCGCAAGACCGTTACCTTCCAAGGCGAGCCGGGGGCCAATTCGCATATCGCCTGCCGCGAGGCCTTCGCAGATTACGAGGCGGTGCCTTGCCCGACCTTTGAGGACGCTTTTTCGGCTGTATCGGCGGGCGAGGCCGACCTCGCGATGATTCCGATCGAGAACTCGGTCGCAGGCCGGGTCGCCGACATCCATCATCTGATGCCGACCGCCGAACTCCACATCGTCGGTGAGTGGTTTCTGCCGATCCGTAACCAGCTCGTGGCCCCCAAGGGCGCCACTCTCGGCGGCCTGAAGCTGGTCGAAAGCCACATCATGGCGCTCGGACAGTGCCGCAGGTTCCTGCGCAATCTCGGCGTTGCAACACGCGTGGCCGCCGATACGGCGGGCGCCGCCCGCGATGTCGCCGAATGCGGGGACGAGAGCCGCGCCGCGATCGCCTCGCGCCTCGCCGCTGAAATCTACGGCCTGACCATCCTTGCCGCCGACATCGAGGATGAATCCCACTCGACCACGCGCTTCGTCGTGCTTGCGCGGGAGGCGGAGCGCCCCGATCCCGGCAGCGGACAGATCATCACCACCTTCGTGTTTCAGGTGCGCAATATCCCGGCAGCCCTGTACAAGGCCCTCGGCGGATTCGCCACCAACGGCGTCAACATGACCAAGCTCGAAAGCTACATGCTCGAGGGCAATTTCTTCGCCACGCAATTCTATTGCGATATCGAAGGCCACCCCGACGAGCGGCCGGTCGAGCTTGCTTTGCAGGAACTCGCCTTCTTCTCACAGCGCGGTTCGCTGAAGATCCTGGGTGTTTATCCCGGGCACCCGTACCGTGCGACGGTCGCAGAAAAAGCGCGGATGCGATTGCGAAACAAGGAGTATGGCCGGAGCGGACGCCCCGCATCGGCCGGAATGAGCTAAGCTGGCGCGGATTAAGGGGCAGGATCAAGATGGCCACGGAAGAAAGAAAAGACGGGAAAGTGCGACGGGTCCTGTTCCTCAAGGTCACCTTGCCGAGCAGCGATCCCTCGCACGTTGTCACCATGGTGCAGGCTGCGGCACCGTTCTATGGGCTGCTCGGCGGCACCCACACACGCGTGCTGCAGAACGTCGACGACAAGGCCCAGTTCATCCAGGAAATCGAATACGAGACCCCCGAGGCGATTGAGTTGACCCGTCAGCGAATCGCCAGTGACCTGCGGGTCCAGACCTACATTCAGGCGTGGAGAGCGATCCTTGGTGGGGCGCTCGAATTCGAGGTATACGAAGACCTTACTGACAAACCTTAAGACTATCTCTCACAATTTCTTGCGGCTAAAAAGCGGCTCTTTGGTCGACGGCGAGGCGGGCGGCGATACGGTGTTTAGACCTTGTTGGCCGAGGGTGACCCACGCCCGGACGAGCTAGAGCAGGATGATTTTTCGTTGGATCGTCCCACTCCAGGTAGGTAGTCATGCCCCTTTCTGCTGCAGCGCTGCACGATTTGTCGGACCCGCAGCTGGAGGAGGCGCTGGCGGACCGTTTATCGTTTCGGCGTTTTGTCGGACTGAGCCTGACCGAGCCGGTTCCCGACCACAGCACCGTGTGGCGGTTCCGCGAGGCGTTGGGGCTCAGCGCTCTGGCCGAGCGCGCCTTTGCCGAGATCGCGCGCCAGATCGAGACGAGCGTCTTTTTGCTCAAGCGGGGCACGCTGATCGACGCCTCGCTCATTCCCGCTGCGGTCAATCCGCCCCCGCCTCCGCGCGAGCCTTTGCCGCCGGACGCCGACGGCAGGCCGGCCAGCAAGCTTGTGCCGAGCCCGCTTGATCCCGATGCGGGCTGGACCAAGAAGGAGGGGCGGCGCTTCTTCGGCTACAAGGCGCATGTGGCCATGGATCAAGGCAGTCGGATCATTCGGCGGGTCGCGGTCACGCCCGCCAATGTGAACGAGAGCGAGCCGGCCGACGCGCTGATCTGCGGCGAGCGAAAGGCTTGCGCGGGCGATGACGACAAGAGATTGATCGATTCCCAGTCAATTCATCATGTCTAGCTCGGGTGAGCTTGCCTGCGCCGACGCGCGCGCCACCACCGTTGCTCAAGCGGAGCCGGCGCGAAGGAGCGCGCTCGCTCACCGCGCCGTGCGCGGGGACGGCGCAAGCGCGGGCTCCAGCACGGGGGCGAAGCGGCGCTTTTCGCGGCGGGCCGGGATCGCGCGGTACACCTGCTTCATCGCCTCGACGATGTGGACGCCGGCGAACGGCGCCGAGATGGTGCGGCCGGCGCGCTCCCAAGCGACCGCCGACCGAAAGAGCCAGCCGCGGGCGATCGGCGGCATGTAGAGCGCTTCCCCCCAGGACGTCGGGGTGAACGATGTCTCCCGCAGCAAGTGCAAAATCTGCGAGCGCGAATAGGGCCGGCCTTGGCCGAACGGCGTCGTGTCCATGCGCGCCCATAACCCGCGCCGGTTCGGGATGACGAGGAGCAGCCGTCCGCCCGGCGCCAGCACCCGCCAAAGCTCGCGCAAGAGCGAGGGCGCGTCGTCCGACATTTCCAGCGCATGAACGAGGACCAGCCGGTCGACGGACAGATCCGGCAGGGGCAGGTCGTACTCCTCGACCAGCGCCGCCAAGGCCGGCCGGGCCGACGGCCATTTGATCACGCCCTGTGCGGCGGGCATGAAGGCAAGGCAGCGCTCCGCCTCGTCGCGAAACAGGCCGAGATAGGGCGTCGTATAGCCGAGACCAACCACCCGCTGCCCGCGCGTGTCGGGCCAGCGCGACCGGATTCCGAGGCCAATGAAGCGACGCGCAAGCGTGCCGAGCTGCTCGGCATAGAAGTTACGCAGATCGACGACGTCGAGCGACATGTCAGCCTATGGAGGTCTGGGCCGCAAGTTACGGCCCCGTCTCATAAAAATTGGGGGCCCGGATGTCCGAGCCCCCAATCTAGCAGACCGGAAGGACGACGGGCAGTCAGGCCGCCCGCCGGTCCTCTTGCGCGCTTAGCGCTCCACGCACATGGCGATGCCCATGCCGCCGCCGATGCACAGCGTGGCCAGGCCCTTCTTCAGATTGCGCTTCTGCATCTCGTACAGGAGCGTCGTCAGGATGCGGGTGCCGGACGCGCCGATCGGGTGGCCGAGCGCGATGGCGCCGCCGTTCACATTGACCTTGCTGAGGTCCCAGCCGAGGTCCTTGTTCACGGCGCAGGCCTGGGCGGCGAAGGCTTCATTGGCCTCGATCAGTTCGAGGTCCTCGATCTTCCAGCCAGCCTTCTTGAGCACGGCGCGGGTGGCCGGGATCGGGCCGGTGCCCATGATCGCCGGATCGACGCCGGCATGTGCCCACGCCACGATGCGGGCCAGTACGGGATGGCCGCCTTTGGCGGCGTCGCTCGCGCGCATCAACGCGACTATGGCGGCGCCGTCATTGATGCCCGACGCGTTGCCGGCGGTCACCGTGCCATCCTTCTTGAAGGCCGGGCGAATCTTGGCGAGCTGATCGACGGTGACGCCGTGGCGCGGGAACTCGTCGGTGTCGACGATCTTATCGCCCTTCCGGTCCTTGATGGTGACCGGAACGATCTCGTCCTTGAAGCGGCCCGACTTCTGGGCGGCTTCCGCCTTGTTCTGCGAAGCGGTGGCGAACTCGTCCTGCATCTGCTTGGTGATCTGATACTTCTCGGCGACGTTCTCGGCGGTCATGCCCATGTGGTACTTACCGAAGACGTCCTGCAGGCCGTCATAGAGCATGCTGTCGGTGAGCTCGAGATGCCCCATCTTCATGCCGGTGCGCAGATAGGCGAAGTGCGGCGCCAGCGTCATCAACTCCTGGCCGCCCGCGAGCACCACGTTGGCATTGCCCTCGACGAGCTGCTGGGCGCCGAGCGCGACCGTCCGCAGCCCCGAGCCGCACAGCTGGTTGATGCCCCAGGCCGGCGCCTCGACCGGAATGCCGGCGTTGACGGAAGCCTGCCGGGCCGGGTTTTGCCCCTGACCGGCGACGAGAATCTGGCCGATAATGACTTCGGAGACCTGCTTTGGATCGAGCTTAGCGCGCTCCAGGACCGCCTTGATGGCGATCGAGCCGAGGTCGTGGGCGGGAATAGTGCTGAACGCACCGTTGAAGTTGCCGACCGCCGTACGCGCTGCGCCAACGATGACGATGTCGTCTTTCATTCCGAGTGCTCCTTCTTGTGGTTTGATCGGCGGAGGAAGCGGAGTTGCGGTCCGCTCAGTTAATTGTAATCATTACAATTCATGGAGATTTCTGGAGAAACCCCCGTCCTCCCCCCGCTAGCGCCAAAAATGGACCTTCGACCGAATGGGTGGCCTTGGTGTCAGGGCTGCTCCGGCCCAGGTGGCGATGTCACCTGCCTTCGGGCGCGCTCACGCATCTCTATCGAGGCTTGTCTGCGCAGTGCGGAAGCCTCGCCCTTGCCCATGGTGAATGGAAACTGGCCTGTCCGAAGGGCGGGGCTTCCCATATTCCCCACGCGAAGGGATAGACGATATGCTCGCTATAATGATGAAAATGGCGAAAGTGGTGGACAAGGACGGCGACCCGAAATATGGCTTGCACGCCTTCCGACATTTCTTGCGGGGTTAGTGCATCAACCTGAAGGAACACGGCGGGCGTGAACTGCCCCCCAAGGTCGTCCAAACAACTGCTCGGGCACACTTCAATCGTGATGACGCTCGACCGTAATGGTCACCTGTTCCCGCGCGGCGAAGACGGCGCCGAGCTCGCCGCGTCGCCCACCCGCTACTGTCGTAAGTTCGACAACGCGAGATGGAGGGAAATTCTTAATGAAAACATGGATGTGTAGTACGATTCTACCGTCAAACCACAAGAAGGAGCACTCGGAATGAAAGACGACATCGTCATCGTTGGCGCAGCGCGTACGGCGGTCGGCAACTTCAACGGTGCGTTCAGCACTATTCCCGCCCACGACCTCGGCTCGATCGCCATCAAGGCGGTCCTGGAGCGCGCTAAGCTCGATCCAAAGCAGGTCTCCGAAGTCATTATCGGCCAGATTCTCGTCGCCGGTCAGGGGCAAAACCCGGCCCGGCAGGCTTCCGTCAACGCCGGCATTCCGGTCGAGGCGCCGGCCTGGGGCATCAACCAGCTGTGCGGCTCGGGGCTGCGGACGGTCGCACTCGGCGCCCAGCAGCTCGTCGAGGGCAATGCCGACGTGGTGCTCGCGGGCGGCCAGGAGTCGATGACACTGGCGCCGCACTTCGCCTATCTGCGCACCGGCCTGAAGATGGGGCATCTCGAGCTCACCGACAGCATGCTCTATGACGGCCTGCAGGACGTCTTCGGTAAGTACCACATGGGCATGACCGCCGAGAACGTCGCCGAGAAGTATCAGATCACCAAGCAGATGCAGGACGAGTTCGCCACCGCTTCGCAGAACAAGGCGGAAGCCGCCCAGAAGTCGGGCCGCTTCAAGGACGAGATCGTTCCGGTCACCATCAAGGACCGGAAGGGCGATAAGATCGTCGACACCGACGAGTTCCCGCGCCACGGCGTCACCGTCGATCAGCTCGCCAAGATTCGCCCGGCCTTCAAGAAGGATGGCACGGTGACCGCCGGCAACGCGTCGGGCATCAATGACGGCGCCGCCATGGTCGCGCTGATGCGGGCGAGCGATGCCGCCAAAGGCGGCCATCCCGTACTGGCCCGCATCGTGGCGTGGGCACATGCCGGCGTCGATCCGGCGATCATGGGCACCGGCCCGATCCCGGCCACCCGCGCCGTGCTCAAGAAGGCTGGCTGGAAGATCGAGGACCTCGAACTGATCGAGGCCAATGAAGCCTTCGCCGCCCAGGCCTGCGCCGTGAACAAGGACCTCGGCTGGGACCTCAGCAAGGTCAATGTGAATGGCGGCGCCATCGCGCTCGGCCACCCGATCGGCGCGTCCGGCACCCGCATTCTGACGACGCTCCTGCACGAGATGCAGAAGCGCAATCTGAAGAAGGGCCTGGCCACGTTGTGCATCGGCGGCGGCATGGGCATCGCCATGTGCGTGGAGCGCTAAGCGCGCAAGAAGACCGGCGGGCGGCCTGACTGCCCGTCGTCCTTCCGGTCTGCTAGATTGGGGGCTCGGACATCCGGGCCCCCAATTTTTATGAGACGAGGCCGGAACTTGCGGCCCAGACCTCCATAGGCTGCCATCCAGCGCTGGGTGCTGGCTTCTCTTGCGCACCGAAGGCATGGCCCGGTCTCCGCTGCGAAAATCGCGGCTTCTCGGGACTGACGCGCCGAGCGGTCTTCCCCAACGCAAGCGCGCTCCAGAGCCTTTTTCACGCTCCCGTCACTCAGTCAGTCGTTACGACGCTCGGCATAGAGGTGAATGAATCCGTCCGTCGCCCGCGCGAGGGAACTCCTGTCCTGAATGTACAAGTGGAGATCAAGCTCTTTGATTGCGTCCTTGCGGACCAGTTTCTCTAAACCCGTCATGGCGAATGCCGCCGCTCTCTCACTCTCCGGGCAGCCACTCCGATTGGTCCTGTCGCGGGGTTGGTTGGAAATTAGGGTGGCGTAGTCTCCGGGGTGATCAACCTCGAATCGCCCGGCGTTGGCGCGCCAGGCAGGAGTCCACGCCATGACGAGCGATAGCATTTACGCGACCGGATTGCAGCCTGACGCTGGCGCGGAGGAGCGTCTTTTCGACAACTGGTTCGATCCGATCGAGAGCGCGGTGCGCGACCGGGTGCGGTCCTTCATCGAAGAGCTGATCGAGGGCGAGCTCGAAACGGTTCTGGCGCGCGCCCGCTATGGCCGGCGAGCAAAGGACAGCGATCGCGGCGCGACGGCGGAGGGCGTCGTCGGCCACCGGCACGGCCGTCGGACGCGCAGGCTGACGGGGACATTCGGGCAGACCGAGATCGCCGTGCCACGCGCGCGGCTTATGCAGCCGGACGACGGCACGACGGAATGGACGAGCGCGGCGTTGCGCGCCTATCAGCGCCGCACGCTTGCGGCCGAGGCGCTGATCGCGGGCGCCTATCTCGCCGGCGTCAACACGCGGCGCGTTCGGCGCGCGCTCGCCGCGTTGTTTAGCGGCGCGGTGGGCAAATCGCGCGATCATCCTGCTCCTGGCGCGCCTCGGGCTGAGGGCAGGCGACGTTGCGCAACTCCGTCTCGTCGACATCGAGTGGCAAACGGGCGGACCCCTAGCACTTCGTCAAGAATTGTCCGTGCTACCGCCCGGAAGCCGTGTCCGCTCATTTCATCCTTGCCGATGCCCATGCGCCGCATTGCCGCGAGAATGGCGTTGTCGCTCATCGGTCGCCCGTTGCCCCCCCCGGAAATGCAAAACGCCCGCGCCCGGTGAGGGGATGCAGTTCGCGCAGGATTTCCACGGCCTGTCGGGAGAGGGGGACGATATGCGGAGTGCTAGTCTTGGTCACGGTGTAGCGCCATTCCGCCGCGTCCAAGTCGATGTCCGCCCATTCGGCCTTGCGCAGCTCGCCGGGGCGCACGAATACCAGCGGGGCAAGGCGCAGGACGCAGCGCACAGTGAACGTGCCTTCGTAGCCATCCATCGCCCGCAGCAGTTCGGCAACGCGCTTCGGCTCGGTCGTCGCCGCGAAGTGTTCACCTTTCACCGGGGGCAACGCGCCGCGCAGGTCGCCGGATGGATCGCGCATTGCCCGCCCGGTCGCCACGGCATAGCGGAACACCTGCCCGCAGTTACCCAGCGCCCGGTGCGCGGTTTCCAGTGCGCCCCGGTTTTCAATCCGCCGCACCACGGCCAGCAGTTCGGGGGCGGTCACTTCGGCAATCGGTCGCCCACCAATCCACGGGAGATATCGCGTTCGAAACGTCGGTTGATGCGGTCGCTGTGATTCGCGACCCAGCCGGCGGAATACTTGGCGAACCACTCTCGCGCCACCACTTCGAAGCTGTTTGCCGCCCTGTCGGCTCGCGCCAACTTCATCGCCTTACGGTGTTCGCTGGGGTCGATTATCTCATGGCCGCTGTTCGTATTGGTGACGTGTTTCGCATTCGGCACGAGCTTGGCGAGCTGCTCCTGGGCCTGTTTCTGCGCGCCATCGGTGACGTAGCCGAAGTCCGGCGGCACATCAGAGCACGCCCGCCGCAATCATTGACGGGACTTGTGGCCCCCAGGCCCGGTCTGCGGACAATACGACCAGGGGAGTGGACGTAGTGGCGGGGCGGCGCGTACCTGGCCGAAGCTGCGGTCCGGGTCATTCCTTTCAAGGGCTGGGTAAAGGACCAGGCTTTCCCGTATGTCGCCCTCCATCAGCTTTCGCTGTATTGCCCACTGCTCAGGTGTCTCCGCATCCTGAAGCCCTTCGGTGAGAGCGTCGACGAGGACGAGACCGGATACGTCTTCGGGATAGGTGCTCGCGTAAAGCCTGACGACGAGCCCGCCATAAGAGTGCCCGACAAGTACGTAAGGCCCCCGCGACCAGACAGTTGGCGGCAGATTTCAAACCCGATACCGCGATTGCCGCCGGTCACAACGATGATAGGTCCGGTATTCCTTCATTCCCGGTGCAGCAGCTTGAACGCATGGCTCCATTCGTTGCGGATGAAGCCCGGGATGCACCAGAGCATGCAAAGGGGCTCAATGGCACGTGCGGCCTCGGCCTTGCCCATGTCGGCCGCCTCCCAGCCGAATTGGTCGAGAATGCCGCGCACGGTCTCTTTTGCCGTTTCGTCGTTGCCGCAGATGAACATCGTCGGCGTGCCGCCCTTGAACTGCGGATTGATCATCAATGCATTACCGACGGAGTTGAAAGCCTTAACGAATTTCGCGTCCGGGAAAGCCCGCTGCAGACGCTCCATCAGCGACTCATCGAGAGAGGTGAAATACTTCAGAACGCCGTTGACAGGAAGTGCATCCGCGATCGGGTTGGTCACGTCGATCACGGGCTTGCCCGTCAGATTCGCCTCGCCGGCGGCGGTGAGCGCGTCTAGCGCCACCGTCCCCTTGACTGCGAGAACCACGAGTTCCGCAAATTTCGCGGCATCGGCAAGGCCGCCGGTTTGTGCCCCCCGATGCTGCACCACCCAGTCCGCCAGCTTGGCGGTGTCGCGCGTACCGAGCACGACTTGATGGCCGTGTTTGATGAAGCCGCCGGCCAGCGCCTTTGCAACATCCCCCGATCCGAGCACTCCGATCTTCATCAGTCACTCCTTTCCTATTTTACGGATGGTGTTCAGACACATCGATTTGCAGACTGGCAGCGTGGATGTAGCTGGCGCGCGGGCTGGCAAGGGAGGCAACGAGGTCGGCAACTTCCGTGAAGTCTCCAAGCCTTGAAACCAAATGATGTGTGGTCACGCGCCATCGACGATAGCCACGCGCTCGCCGCACGTCCGCGACGAAACGTAAAGAATAGTTTTTTCACGCAGGCGTGTGGCATCGGGTCCCCTCCAAATGGCTGGCGAGCCGGCCAGGACAACCGCGGCAACCGTGGCGCATGCCCCGCAAGCCAAGACGAAGATCATTCCTTCCCTTAACCCCACGCCGCGCTCTACGCGCCGGTAAAGCGTAACCGCCAGCTGAGCGCATGTTGCTGGGGAGAAAGGGGCCAGTTATCTCCCGTCAGAGTTTCTTTCCAAGGCCCTTGACGTCGTCTTCGATCCGCTTCCATCCAGCTTCAAGCTTCTGCCAAAATAACTCCTGGGGCGCTTGCTGGCAATCTTCCGTGATGATCGGAATGAGCTTTTCGGTCCCCTCTATATCGATCGTCGCGGCCTCCGGTTTTCCAGCTTTGGAATAGGCCGTAGCCCAATAGACCAGCTTCGGCCTTAAGCTGTCTTCCACGCCAATAAAGTCAGCACAGGTCCACTCGGCGACTGGCTTCTTTGTGTCAGCGGCCGCGCCAATAGGGAGTGCGACCGCAAATACGAGGGCAGACAGAACCGGCTTCATCGTGCTTCTCCTTGGGTTTCGCGCGTTGAAAACGACACAGCAACGCGCAATGTGATAGCGCGACAGATCGCGCATTTCCACCTCCGCACTGTGGTCACCAACCGGATGTCCGAGCACCGCCCTTGAACGGCCCGACGATCCGCGACGTGATTGCGCTGCGTGCCCGTCAGGCCCTCAACCCCTCGGCGTGTTCGGGGGTGCTGCGCGGCTAATGATTGACGCCCTGCAGGGGATCGATCGCGAGGAGCTGACAAGCGGCTGGGCGTTCCCCGAGCCCGCCGGCAGGGCACGGTCGAACTTTCGGGAACGACCCCGGGGCGGATTGCATCACCAATATGTGCGGATTTGATTTGCAGGCACACCCGTCCGGCCGCGAACGCCAACGAACACCGCGCTCCTTCTGTCAGCGAAGGCTTAGCGTCCGCCTCGGACTCCGGTTGTGCCCACCGAGGCCAGTGGCAGGGTCATGGGGCGCTCCACCGGTTCCGAATTCGAGCCGTTTACCGCGTGCGCGGATTTCGTTCTAGGAGCCCGTCCAGATAGGCATCGCGGCCGGGCATTTGTTGTACGGTAGGCGGCTCAGGCGGCCTTTGCGAGGGTGAACAGCTTCATGAGGTTGTGGGCGGTGCAGATCATGGCCCACTCGGCACGCACTTTCTCGACGCCCCGCAACAGGAACTGGCGGAAGCCGCGGGCCTGCTTGATCTGTCCGAACACCGGTTCCACCACTTGCTTTCTCAATCGGTAGGGCGTTTCGAAGCCGCCGTCGTCGATCTTTTTTCGCATCAGTTGCGTCAGCGGTCCGCCAACCTTGCCGTTTGCCGCCGTCGGGTGCTTGGCCCGTCCGGGTGCGACATAACCGTCGATACCATGTGCTACGAGCGCTTCGAGATTGGCTTCGCTGCAGTAGCCGGAGTCCGCTGAGGCCTGCTCCGGCTTGCGGCCGAGATTGTTCTCGATTGCCGCGACCAAGGGCGCCAACTGGCCCTGATCGCTGCCGCACTGCGTGAGTTCGTGCGCGACAATGATCTGGGCGTCCGCGTCGACGGCTGCCTGTGCGTTATAGGCTTGGACGAAGCCATCCTTCGACTTCATGATGCGGCTTTCCGGATCGGTGAAGTTGCGCTGCGCCTTGGGATCGGGTTCGTCCGATGGCGGGGCCGCCGGTTTGCCCGGCTTCTTGCGGCCTTCAGCGTCGCGCTGCTTGTCTTTTTCGGCCTCGATGCGGCGCTCTTCCTCCGCGGCCAGCTTGGCGTCGGCCTCCAGCGCCGCCATCGCCTCCTGGATCTTCGCCAGCCGTTTCGCCTTGTCGCCGGCCCAATCCGGCATCTCGTCACCACGCTTGTCTTTGCCGAAAGTCCCGTCCTCTTGGGCATCCGCCGCCTCGGCGGCGGCCAGCATGCGAGCGACTTCGGCTTTCAATTCCGACTCGCGTTTCTTCATGCGTTGATAACTCATCGCTTTATGTTTCGACGCGTTCGCTTTGATCTTCGTGCCATCCAAGGCGACGTGGCCGAGTTTGACCAGCCCGGCTGTCTCGCACAACTTCAGAACCTGCAGAAACAACGCGCCGAGCGCCTTCAAATGCCGCTTGCGGAAGTCGCTGATCGTTCGGAAGTCCGGCGGATCGAGCGCGACAATCATCACGAAATCGTTCCGCTCGCGGCAGGCTCTGGCAATCCGCCTCGACGAATAGAGCCCACTCGCATAGCCGTGCAGCAGCAACGCGACCATCATGCGCGGATCGAACGGCGGCTGGCCGAGCCCACTCACGTAGCTGCCCGCGATCTCCTTGAAATCCAGGCTCTCCCGCACCAGCCCGACGATAAACCGCGAGACATGGTCCTTGGGAACGAAGTCCTGCACACTCGGCGGCAGAAGCAACGTCTGATCGATATTCCAGGGGCGGAAGTGCTTGCTCATAGTCCAAGGTTAAATCAAACTCGCTGAGACTTGAACAGCGACTACTCGGACAGGCTCCTAGACCGGAATCGGCAGCTCGTCGACGCGCGGCATGCGCCGGGGGCGCCCGGCCGGCCGCCTGGGCTGCGCGGGAATGAAAACCGCCGGTGGGGGTAGCTCGGAGTTTTCTTCTTCCGCAGACATCGATTGGGCAAAGAAGGTCGCCTTCGACGGAATAGGCCTTATGATCACATCGTCGATCTCGCGCTCGAAAAGCGCCCTGGCGACCGCCGCGGTCGCCACGGCGTCGATGCTGGCCTGGGACTTCTTCTCGGGAGCTGCAACCGCGAATTGCTCGGTCTGGATCGAATGATTGATGCGCTCCAGGCGCTCGGCAATGCGTTTGTAGCGCCGACGAGGTGATCGAGTAGCCGTATCGACGCACGTTCGTTTGCTGCATCTGCTCACGACCGCTTATGTGCAGGTTTCTCGGACGCCGAGAATGAAGGGCGTTCCGAGCGTTGGGGGGACGGCGTCCGAGAAGCGCCAAGGCACGAAATCGCGGTGTACGGGGCACGGACGACGGGGCGGGGTTTATGGGGATTTGTAGGGTTGGGGTGTTTGAACAGAGCGATCGGATTGATGTTTTTTAGCACGAAGCATGGATATGGCTGTCGCGCTGGGCGAGCGGGCTGGGGCCTGTGCGATGGGATTTTCGGTGCGACTGGGGGCAATTGCGCCTGACTGTTGATCAGGAGGTCGGTGGTTCGAGTCCACCCAGCTGTACCAAAGAATTACCTAACCATATCAGCCCTTTAGCTGGTAAGACCGATGCGGGGTGGAACGGCGTAGGTGATGTTAGCGGCTTTTTAGGCGCGGCTCAATCAATGGCGAAGAAGGCTGAAGGCCGGTTTCGAACCCGTCGCGGGCCCAAGCGCGACCCGGAGAAGTGGGCCGAGGTTGAATGGGTCGAACAGCGGGCCGCGGAGCTTGGCGGCTACGGCGCGATCAAGAAGGCGTGTCGCGAGTACGTCGAGCGCTTTCTGCTCAGCGAGGACATCGCACGCTTTCTGATCGATCGGACGATCATTAAGTCCATCGCCGATCTGGCTGCATTCCGCTTCCGCGAGACGGCTGCCTACCACGAACAGATGGCGGACTTCCGCCGATCAGATGCTTACCGCGAGAAGTACCGCAAGCAGGTAGCGGACTTCCACAAGCACATTAAAAATGCCCGCGATGAATGGCACAGGATTGAAATCAAAATCAAGAAAGCCCGCGCTGCCCGAAATTAGAAGGCCGCTGTCGGGCAATTAGAAGGCCGGTCTTTTCGGAATAGAAGGCCGGTCTTCATTCTCGATCGACACCTTTCCCCGACCTATCTTTCGGTTCGAACCGACGCGCTTCGGCACGCGCGTATGTAGTACGCGGGCGCTGCGGCCCGAGTGGGCGTACTGCGGCGCGTATGTAAGGGTTAGAGGCGCACTCTAGGGCGGAGCCGTCGATAGCTAAAGGAAAGTGGACTGAAATGGCTAAAGAGAAGTTCGCGCGTGGTCGCCGCCTGTATCGGCGGCGGACGTCAATGGAAATCCTCGATTGCTCGCTGAGCATGATTAAGCGTCTTGAAAACGCTGGCAAGTTGCAAAAGGTCAGATTGGGCGCGCGCGATGTCTACCATCCCGCGGACCAGGTCGAGCGGCTCGCCTCTGGCGAGGACTAAGGTAACAACAAGCTTTCTCGAAACCGAGAGCCGGCTGAAACGGCGAGAACGGAGATAAACACATGAAACGGTACCAGCCAACACAACAGCGGCGCGCTGATAACGACGCCGTTGATTTCTACGACACTTTCACCTTCCGGCGCGCGCTCGATCCGAGTGCAGGGGTGTTTACTTTCCAGACCTTTGACGATAATCGCGACCGGGAATTGAAGGATAAGAGGCTTGGCCACCACCAGACCGACACCTTCGACGCCTGTGCCGAATGGCTGAAGGAGGCGAACGGCAAGTATGCCGGCGTGTTCGTAACGATCAATCCGACCGATGGCTGCGGCCGGACCAAGAAAAACGTTACTGCGGTCCGCGCTGTTATGCTTGACCTCGACGGAGCCCCGCTCGACCCCGTCCGCGAGTGTGCGCTAAAGCCGCACATCATCACCGAGACATCGCCGGGAAACTATCACGCCTTCTGGCGCGTCGAAGGCCTCGGTCTCGACCAGTTCGAGGACGTGCAGCGCGGACTGGCGAAACGTTTCGACGGTGATCCCGCTGTCGCCACGCTGGAGCGATGTACACGGCTGCCGGGGTTTTTCCATTGCAAGGATGTCGAGAACCCGTTCCTGGTGCGGATTGTCGAGACCAACGATCGCCCGCCCTACACAGCGGAGCAGATTACGAAGGAATTCAAGCCGCTGAAGAAGCCGCACAAGCCCGCCGGTAGTCTCAAGGACGCCATCATCGTGCCGTCGGGCGCGCCGACGGAAGCGGCCGACAAATTCGTCGAGCAGCGCCACATGCTCGGAGCCGTCCCGTTGCTACGCCACTGGCGCGGCGCGTTCTATGCGTGGACGGGCACGCACTATCGCCTGCACCGCGACGAAGACCTGGAGCGTGATTTGTATGCCTTCCTCAAGGGCATCTTTGCTCGAAAGGAGAATGGCAATATCGCGCCCTTCAATCCAACCAAGACCAAGGTGGCCGAAGTCGTGCATGCCCTACGCCGGAGCGCCTTGCTACTCCCGACCGAGTGGGAGGCACCGTTCTGGCTAGCCGGGCTGAGCGAGCCGCCGCAATACAAACCGGCCCGCGACCTGATCGCCACCGGCAATGGCCTCCTGAATTTGATGACGCGGAAAATGACGGGGCATGATCCGCTGTACTTCTCCACCAACTGCCTGCCGTTCGACTACGACCCGGATGCGCCGGAGCCGAAGCAATTCTACAAATTCCTCGATGCGCTCAAGCTCGATCAGGAAATGGAGGACACGCTACAGGAAATCTTCGGCTACCTGCTGACGGACGATACCCGACAGCAAAAGATTTTCCTCATTGTCGGGCCAAGGCGCGGCGGCAAGGGCACGCTCGTATTCGTACTGGAACAGCTGCTGGGTAAGGACAACATCACCTACCAGACGCTCAATTCCCTGACCGTGACCGGCGAATTCGGCCGCTGGCCGCTGATCGACATGAAGCTGGCGGTCTTTGCCGACGCCCGGCTGGGGTCGCGGGGCAATATCCACCGGCTGGTGGAGACGCTGCTGTCGATATCGGGGTGACCCACAGACCATCAACCGCAAATACGGAACCTTCTATACCGGCCGGCTGGCGGTAAGGTTCTTGATTACGACCAATGCCCTACCGGCGCTGAAGAACTCGTCGGGCACCATTGCTTCGCGCTTCATCATGCTGCGGCTGACCGAGAGCTTCTACGGTCGCGAGGATTTGAACCTAAGGCACAAGCTGCTGCCTGAGATGCCCAGCATCTTGAATTGGGCGCTCGATGGTCTCGACCGGCTGCATAAGTACGGCCATTTCCAGCAGCCGAAGTCGTCCGAACAATCAATCCAGCTGCTGGAGCACCTCGCCGCCCCGGTCAAGGCCTTCGTGGATGACTGGTGTGAGACCGGCCACGATCGCCGTATCAAGGTAAAGGAGGCCTATCGCGCCTACAAGGATTGGGCGGATGATACCGGACAGAAGGCCCTCCCTCGGAATATGTTTGGCAAGGAATTGCGTGATGTGGTGCCGGCCCTAACCACAGCCCAAGCCGGGGCGCGACGGACCTATGTCGGGGTCGGCCTGAGCGAGGAAGGGCAGGAGGCATGGGAGGTCTTGCAGGAGGAGAAGGGTCGGAAGCGGGTCTAAATGGAAAATCGCACTACAGTCGGAGCCAACCTATATAACCTATTACCCCCCGTAATATAGGTTATATAGGTTATATAGGTTGAATCGTACTGTAGTTCGGTTCGCCGAAGAGGAGGACTGAAATATGGGCTTCTCTTTATTTGGCGATGGCGAGCAGTATACACGGATGTGCGCAATTGCCGATCACATCAACGCCGAACGACGCTCCAGGGAAACCGCCACTCCCGACGATAAGCCGCTGGTCGTCCGGCGACGGCGGAGGACCAAGCCCTATCTGATCTGGGTCAACCCACGGCCACCCCCGACGTCATCTGCGCCGCGTCTATGACAAGACCAGTGCTACTGCCACCCCCTAACCCATAAAAATTCCTCTCGCCGACCACGTGCCACGATGGAGCGCACTTCCAGCGCGCGCATGTTGCCGAGCGTCATCGGAGGGCCGGGAGGAGGCATTTTGGTCCCAATTTTGGTCCCAACCAAACGGCACCGCTCTTAATTAGACGGCATGTAAAGTGATGCAGTCTTCAGTGAAAGCGCGGAAAACTCAACTCTGTGATACCACGCGAGACGAGACGCGAGACGACCGCGCGGATTTGAAGTCCGGACGCCCCACCGGGGACGATTCTCCTCCTCCATTATTTCTCCTCCTCCATTATTTCAGTACCTCAGTACCTTAGATTCTACCCGGGAAAATCCTTGAGCAATAGAGTCCGACAATTGCGATTGCAACGCGAACGTCAAGCGGCAAGCAGATCGACGATACGTTGGATGGCTGTGTCAGCGCGGTGATACGCGGTTTCGAGTCTGCTGGCTGGCTGGTGGCGGGCGGTGGGGCGGTGGTGGAAGCGGCTATGGGCGAGCGGACCGCAGAGCCGTTTGTGGAAGAAGAGGAATAGCAGGGCGACCTGAACGCCTTTTTGGGTAAGGCGGTAGGCGTATCGCGATCCATCACGCTGCAGCAGCCCGTGTCCCTTGAGCTTGCGCAGATCGTAGCGCAGTTGGTTGAGGCCATAGTTTTTTTTCGGAGAGATGGAAGGTGGAGAGGACGGCATGGTGGATCTGTTTGGCGGTCCATCCGCCGACATGGGTGCCGCCGTGCAGGAGAACTTCAAGGAGACGGATGACGCGTGGGTCGTGGATCTTGATGCCGGGATAGCGAACCGAGCTGACGGTGATAGGGAGAGCGAGGCGTTGCAGGAGCGGGAAGTCGACATGGACATTGAGCCATTGCGCCTGGAAGCCGGCGAAGCGGCTGGTGATGGCTTGGAACCGTTCGCGGACGGCATCGAGATGGTCTAATCCCTTCCTGAGTTGGAAATCCGCGAGATTGTTGGAGACCAGCTCGTTGCGCAGGAAGGTGGCGAACTTTTCGTATTGTTTGAGAAAAGCATTCTTGAAGTAGGCACGGAAGGCATGATGACCGTGCTCGATGAGGTGGATGACGGTAGCGAGCTTGCCGCGCATCCTGCGGTTGAGGCGGGTGCCGAAGATTTCGGCGATCTTGTCGGCGGTCAGTCGCCAGAGACCGAGTTCGCAGCTGCGTTCGAACAGCTTGTGGATGGGAAAGTGGCGTTTGAAGATAAAGTTGCGGCAATATTCGATCTGGGCGATGGCGTAGAAGCGTGAGAGGTTGAGCCGCTTACGCTCTTTGGCGGAGAACTTCGGGCCCAAGATGAGGGTCCAGTAGTCGAGGCGTTTGCGGATGATGTCCGGGCTCAGTCGATCGGCGGCAGCCTGCAGCGCGGCGACGTCATCGACCGCGAGAAAAGCATTGTCGTTCTTGCGGAAGCCGATCTGCGCTCGGTTCAGCTCCTGTTCGATGAAGCTGTGGCCGTTCAGGTAATACGTGGTCTGGAATGGCAGGAAGGAGGCGACCCGCATCACCATTGGGCCGAGGGTTTCGTCGCGGATGTAGAAATAGTAGTGGGTGAAGCGGCTGCGCTGACGGGCAAGGATGGGATCATTGGGATCCTTGGTGGGGTATTTCGGCACAATGACGCGAAAGGTCGGCCCCTGCTCCATG
>CAVRVX010000024.1:0-55431 GCA_963724735.1 uncultured Alphaproteobacteria bacterium | reverse complement strand
CAGGAAATCGCCTTCTCTGGCTGCGAAATCGAAGACGATGAACCCGCGTAGAAGGAGGCGTTTGCGCAACACGGAAAACATATCGGGCCCGGGCATCGGTGTCATCAAATTGTACTGCGCGATGAGCCTACATACGGGAACGCGCGCAAAATCGTTGAGCAGCGGCCACACCGTCTGCTGTACAGCGCCGCCAACGTTCTCGAAATAAATGTCGATGCCCTTTGGACAAGTGGCTTGGAGCTGATCGGGAAAATCACGGGCGTGATGATCGAGACAAGCATCGAAGCCCAGCTCGCGAGTGACGAAGCGACACTTTTCAGTGCCGCCAGCGATGCCGACTGCCCGGCATCCTTTGATTTTGGCGATTTGCCCGACTACCGAGCCGACGGCGCCGGAGGCCGCGGCAACCACGACGGTCTCGCCGGGCTTCGGCTGTCCGATTTCGAGCAGACCGACATAGGCGGTCATCCCCGGCATACCGAGGACGCCAAGCGCCGTGGAGACAGGGGCCGCTCTCCGGTCGAGCTTACGCAAGCCTGCGCCATCCGAAAGCGCATATTCCTGCCATCCGCCATTGCCGAGGACGATGTCGCCAACCGAGTATTTTGGATTGCGGGACTGATGATCTCCCCGACTGTGCCGCCGACCATCGGCTGCCCGAGGGCCGCCGGCGCCGCATACGATTTTGTCGCATTCATGCGACCGCGCATGTATGGGTCGAGCGAGAGATAAATGGTGCGCATCAGCACCTCGCCGTCGCCGGGCTCCGGGGTCTGCGTTTCCGTCAGCTCGAAATTGTCGAGGATGGGTGCGCCTTCGGGTCGGCTCTTCAGCAAGATTTGGCGGTTGACGCTGCCAGTCATCAATACTCTCCTTCACGACAAAGGGTCTGGGATCGCCAGTGCAACGAAGTCTACCACTTGGGACCCGCTGCGTTGACTAGCGGAGAACCGCCGCTCCAGAAGGACGATGCAACCTCGCCTCAAACCCAGATCGCCATCGGCAACCCGGTGGTATCGAACGGGACGGCGGGAGGCAGGCTGCGACCCTTGCCACCAACCAGGCGGAGCGCCGACCAACAGGCGACAGTTGCATCCAGTATGTCTTCGACCGGCACCCCTTGGTCGCGGCCGCTCTTCTCGATGACGTGCAATTCAGGAAAAGACCGCGAGAGCGCGCGCCTCCGCTCCTCGCGTCCCGGAACCGACGCCTTGTGATGCTTCATTGGCTCGCCAGCAAGTTCGCAGAAGGACACTTCGGGGTGCACCTCACGCACCACCTCGCGCAGTTCAGGGCGCATTCGGAGAAGCTCATCAACTTCCCTGATCTTGGGCAGAATAGCGAAAGTCTGTTTAGTGAGCGACTTGCCGTGAGGCGCGCTGGCCCGCGAGCGAACACAGGCGTCATCCCACGAGGTGGCTGCAAGGACGGGCCGAACCGGCGCTGGGAAGATGCTGTTGCCCCGCGGCTTGCCGAGAAATTTCCTTGCCGCTCGGTCACAGGCACGCCCTCCAACCTCATAGGCGTCAAGCAGACCGATGGGGATATCAATGGCGATAATGTCGAAATCCGTACCACCGTCGAGGATAGAAGACAGGGCGGCCACCTTCCGAATGACCAATCGGCCTGCCTGCATGATGATGACAGCCCAACCGCCAGGGGTGCCGTCGACGCCAGCGACGTGAGTACTCATTGCACCAAGGAATCTCCCTCGGGCCTCATTGTCGCGACTCGGAAGCGATGTGATGAAAGAACATAACATCCTGCCCTATGACGGCCATGCCGTCCTAATCGACGACAGCGTCATTGATTTCGATTGGCCAGCAATCACACAAGCCCTTCTCGAGACAATACCATGGCGGAACGAAACCGCACGGATGTTCGGCCGGGAAATGCCCGTCCCGAGAATGACCGCTTGGTTCGGCGACACTGGCTATACTTACAGTGGTATCCATCATCGGCCGGCACCATTCCCCGCGATGATCCAGCGCCTCCGCGAAAAGGCCGAAGCGTTATCAGGCGCGTCATACAATGCCGTTCTGCTCAATCTTTATCGGCATGGCAGTGACAGTGTCGGGTGGCACAGCGATAGTGAAGCCGGTCTTGGAGATCGCCCAACAATAGCGAGCTTGTCGCTCGGTGGAACGCGGCGGTTTCAATTCCGACATAAGAGAACGAAGGAAACAATCACGCCTGAATTGAAGGAGGGGCGTTGGCTCATAATGGCAGGCGAAACTCAGCGCTTCTGGCTCCATCGAGTGCCCAAGACCACGACGGCTGTCGACCGCCGCATCAATCTCACGTTCAGGCGCATGATCCAATCGCAATAGTCGCGAAACGGCGGTCCTTCGTGGCTGTCTTATCGAATTGTGATTGGCCGCATCGGGAATGCTGTTGATTTATTCACCGAGAGACTAACAGGGTCGTCGCATTTGGTGCATCGCCTTCGAGGCCGTCCCGAACGCGTCAGTTACGCCTTGCAGCGCGTTAACACCCTTCTCGGAAGCGATGCCTGTTGCCCGCAGACCGCTCCGTGCGTTCTGACCCGAGGTGCAACGCCCATACCGATCGCCAGTCATCGACGTAAACGGCGCACGGCACAGTGACGCTCACTTGCGCTTCTGGTAGGTTCCCACCAGCATTGCCTGCGCAATGACATGGCCCTTGATCTGTGCCTCAAGCTTCGCCTTCGACGGTCGGCCGAGATCAGGCAAGACGATGTCGAGCGCGTAGAGCTTGTGGAAGTAGCGGTGCCGGCCGATGGGCGGGCAGGGGCCGCCATAGCCGGTCCGCTTCCAGTCGTTCACGCCTTCCTGCGTCCCCGCGGGTAGCTGTCTTGCCGCTTCCGGAAGCGCGCTTGCGCTCGGCGGGATGTTGTACAACACCCAATGCACCCAGATCATCTTCGGCGCGGCCGGGTCGGGCGCATCCGGATCATCAACGATGAGCACGAGGCACTTCGCCTCGGGCGGGACACCGGACCAAGCGAGTGGCGGCGAGACGTCCTGACCATCGCAGGTGTACTTCGATGGGATTTGGCCCCCATGGGTCAAAGCTGTCGACGTCAGCTTGAGCGTCATGGCGGAAACCTCCTTCGACTGAGCCAACGCGTCCCCGGGAGCCCAAGTGAAGGCGAGCAGGATGGCTAAGACAACGGGAACTCGATCCATCAATCGACCTGCGTCTGTCGCAAATCAAGTCCGTATATATTTGTGCCCGACGACACCAAGCTGGTCTGGGCGCGCGCCGAGGGGACGCCCTGGAAGCTGATCTGCTGGCGCTTCGGCATCGCCCGCGCAACGGCGCATCGGTGGCGGCAGTACGGGCTGAACCTGATCGCGTACCGGCTCAACGGACGGAGGATGCCAGCGAAGCGTTCGCATCGCCTTTCGGCCGTTATGGCAACGGGCTCTGACGGGCGCGCCTCACTGGACGCGATCGGAGGTGAAGCGGACGGGTTGTGAACATGCGCGATCCGTCGAGATTGTCGAGTTGCCCGGAGGAATTTCACCTCCGGGCGCTCCCAGAACCGTGCATGACCCTCTCGAGTTACACGGCTCCCGATGTTCGGCCGTTGCCATGACATAACGGCCAATGAGCGAAGAGTGTCGGGTTGGCGCGGCGTAGCCGCGCAAACCAATCTCTCGCGCCCTTGGTTTGGTGGCGCAGCCGCTTGAACTTGCGACGGGCCCACCGGATGACATAGGCATCAATCCGTTTCAGGGTCGGACGCAGCTGCGTCTTGTAGAAGTGGCTGTAGTAGGCGATCCAGCCGCGGATGCACGGGTTATACATCTGGGCCAGCTCAGTCAGGGATTTGTCGCTGCGGTGATGCAGCGCCCAGCTGTCACGGCGGCATTGTCACGTTATTGGGCTTGTGGGCGGGGATTTGCGGCCGTAAGTGTCCATCATGACCAAGATCGGCTACGCCGGATATCGCTTCCCACCCGTAATCATTCAGCAGGCCGTCTGGCTGTATGCCCGGTTCACCCTCAGCTTCCGCGATGTCGAGGACCTGTTGGCTGAACGCGGGATCATGGTTTCCTATGAAACGGTGCGCCGCTGGGTGAAACACTTCGGACCCATGATCGCGGCTGATCTTCGACGACGCCGGCCCAAGCCTCATTCCACCTGGCATCTTGACGAGGTGTTTGTCAAAATCGATGGCCGGTTGGTCTACCTATGGCGTGCCGTCGATGCCGAGGGCGAGGTCCTCGATGTGCTCGTGCAGAGCAAGCGGGACAAGCGAGCGGCACTAAAATTGATGCGGAAATTGCTCAAGAAAATGGGCTTTGTTCCCGATGAGATTGTGACCGATGACCTGCGATCTTACGGCGCGGCCGCGCGTGATCTTGGGATATCTCATCGCCATCAACGCGGGCGATGGCGCAACAACCGAGCGGAGAACTCGCATCAACCGACCCGACGAAGGGAGCGCAAGATGCAGGGGTTCAAGAGTGCGGGATCAGCCCAGCGATTTCTGTCCGTCTACGCTGCCACCTACAACACCTTCAACGTCCAGCGGCACCTCATATCAGCAAAGACGCACCGGGCGTTCCGAGCCTCAGCCATGCAAACATGGCGCGAGGTCGCCGCCGCGGCATGATCGCGATTGAATGCACGATTTGTCGCGTCTATCATTCATCAACGTGACAATGCCGGTCAAGGAGCTGCGGCGTGAGGCGAGCGCGCTGAAGGAGGTGGTGGCCGAGCTGACGCTGGAAAATCGTCTGCTCAAAAAAAGCGTGACGGCGGATGGGGAGGACGCCGCATGAGGTATCCCGCCGCCGAACAGATTGGGCGGCCCACAAAAGATCATCAGCGCCGGCGAAGTCGCCGTTCAATTGGTGATCCTGTCCCTCCCGTATGGCCACCCTGCCGATCCTCGCCCTGCGTTCTGGCAGAGGTCGGGATGGACCATGAATTGGCCCGCGCTGTCGCGGCCGCCCCCTGACGATTCCTCCTTAGCAGATTTGCCTAAGACGTGCCGGCATTGAATACGTCCGACCCTCGCCACCGACCTTGCCGGGTCGACATCGTCTCTTCGGACTACTGGGATTGGTTTCTTTATGTTCATCGAGCGCTTGATCCTGACCAATTTCCGCTGCTTCGGTTCCGAGCCCCGGGCGATCGAGCTCGCATCCGGCCTGACTGCCTTTGTCGGGGTGAACGGCGCCGGCAAGACGGCCCTGATGCAGGCGCTCCAACGGCTGTTCGGGGTGACGGGTGACCAACGTCGCCTGCGGCGTCAGGACTTTCATGTGCCTGCGGCGGAAGCCGAACCGGCACGGCAGCGGAGCTTCGTGATCGAGGCGATCCTCGCCTTTCCCGAGCTTGATGTGGAAGATGGCGACAACGCCGCTGTGCCAGAGTTCTTCCATCAGATGGCGACCGACGACGCCGGCAGGCTGAAATGCCGCCTGCGCCTGCAGGCGACGTGGACCGAAGACGGGTCGCTTGACGGCGCGATCGAGCAGAAACTCTGGGCGATCCGCACCCTCGGCGATTTCACCGAGGCCGACTGCATCGAGCTCAAGGCGATCGACCGCGCCCGAATCCAGATGATCTACGTTCCCGCGGCGCGTGACGGCGCTTCGCAGGTGACGGCGTTCCTGCGCGGGCGGCTTTGGCGCGCCATTCGACTGGTCGCAGGACGTGAGGGATGTTTTCGCCGAAGCCGGCACCACCTTGAACGGGGCGTTCGGCGGGGAGGCCGCCGTCGATCTCGTGGCGGCGGCGGTCACGCAGCGCTGGCAGGAGGTGCACAGCGCCGGCACTGATACGACTCCGCTCTTCCGGCCGCTCGATTTGCGGTTTCAGGAATTCATCCGCAAGGTCGAAGTCGTCTTTCATCCAGACGAAGCTGGTCGCGAGCGCAGCCTCGACGATCTCAGCGACGGGCAGCGTTCACTTTTCCATCTTGCCATGACCGCCGCGACACTGGACGTCGAAGCGCGGATCGCTGCCAACCCGGCCGGAATCGGCTTTCAGGCGGATGGTGTGCCACTGCCCGCCCTGACGTTGATTGCGGTCGAGGAGCCGGAGAACAATCTCGCGCCGTTCTATCTGTCGCGGATCATCCGACAGATCGAGGATCTAACACGCGGGCGGCGTGCGCAGGCGGTCATCTCTAGCCATTCGCCGAGCATTCTCGCTCGCATCGACCCAACCCAAGTCCGGCATTTTCGCCTCGACCCAGCCGACCGCACGGCGAGGATCCGGTCGATTCGATTGCCGGAAGGTGAGGAAGAAGCATCGAAATTCGTGCGCGAAGCGGTGCGAACCTATCCCGAGCTGTACTTCGCGCGGTTCGCGGTGCTGGGCGAAGGCGCGTCCGAGGAAGTCGTGCTACCGAAGTTGGCCGATGCCCTAGGCTTCGCTATCGACCGCTCATTCGTGGCGGTCGTGCCGCTCGGCGGCCGGCATGTGAATCATCTTTGGCGCCTTCTGACGGACCTCGACATTCCGTATGCGACGCTGTTGGACCTCGACTGGGGTCGGGCCGGAGGTGGCTGGGGCCGCGTAAAGACAGCCTGCGCGCAACTGCTGGAAAATGGCGTCAGCCCGCGCGCCTTGTTTGGTGAACACCTTCGCGCTGATGGCCCGGCCTCGAACCTCGCTGCGTTCGATGGGCTTCCCGCCGATGACGCCAAGAATCTTGATGCGTGGGTGAAGTGGCTGCGTCAGTTCGGCGTGTACTTCTGCGCGCCGCTTGATCTGGACTATTCGATGTTGCGAGCCTTCCCCGCCGCGTATCAGGTGGTGGAGCCGGGCCGGCAGGGACCGTCGAACCGCGGCGATCCGCGCACGGCCGTGCTAGGTGACGACGGGGTGCCGGCGTTATATCCGGCGGACCATGATGGGCCGCTGCGTTGGTATCGCTATCTCTTTCTCGGGCGCGGCAAGCCGAGTACGCATGTTCGGGTTTTGAGCCGTCTACCGGACGTGGACCTCGCGGCTGGTGCGCCGGAGGAGCTGCGCGCACTGCTCACGACCATCGTCGCGCGGCTTGCGCCGCCGGCGCGAGCGGAAGCGTGATCATGCCGCGTGTCCGGCCGGATGACTGGCGGCCGCGAGGGATAGAGGACCTCGAACCCCAGGCTTGGCGTGCGCTCCGTCAGGCCGGGTGCGCTTGTGTGGTCGCGGGACCCAGCGCCGGCAAGACCGAATTCTTGGCGCAGCGCGCGGTCTACCTGCTTGAGACAGCGATTTGCCCGCCGCCATATCGAGTTCTCGCGATCTCGTTCAAGAGCGATGCGGCCGAGAATCTCGCTGCGCGCGTGCGGCAACGCTGTCCGCCCGAGTTGGCAAACCGCTTCGTCTCGCTCACATTCGATGCGTTCACCAAGGGGCTGGTCGATCGCTTCACCTCCGCGATCCCACCCGAATGGCGTCCAAGTCGGCCCTACGACATCGCGTTTCCAAACCGACGACAGGTTGACGGCTTCCTGGACCAGACGCGCCTTGGTGCGCCCGTGCAATGGCAGGCCGCGATCGCTGGATTGGGCGCCGGAGATTTCGAGTCGCGCCATATAGGCAGCCATCGCTTGCCGCCTGCTCGTGTCGAACCGCAATCCGGTGCGGACTATGCGATCGATCGCTGGTGGCACGGCCAAATCCGCGAACGGGCGCGAGCGTCGCTTACCTTCGTCAGCCTCAATCGCCTGGCGGAGCTGTTGCTCAGGGCGAATTCGCATATTCGTCGAGCGCTGCGGGCGACCTATCCCTTCGTCTTCGTCGATGAATTTCAGGATACGACCTACGCGCAGTACGATTTCCTCCTGTCGGCTTTCGCCGGTGCCAGGACGGCTGTGACGGCTGTAGGCGACGACAAGCAGCGGATCATGGCGTGGGCGGGCGCGAGGGTCGACGCTTTTCAGCGTTTCGAAGCGGATTTCGGCGCCGTCCGGATTCCCTTGGCCTTCAATTTCCGGTCGTCGCCGGGTCTGGTGCGAATCCAGCACGTTGTGGCACGGGCACTTGACGCGAACTCGATCGCAGGGGTTGCGCAGGCGGCGCAGCTCGTGGACGGCGACGTCGCCCAGGTTTGGAACAGCCAAACACGCGATGCGGAAGCCGAATATCTCACGCAGTGGCTTGCCGACGACATGGCGCGTCGCGGCCGGTCCCCGCGCGACTATGCCCTTCTTGTCCGCCAGAAATCCGACGACTACAAGGCCGAGCTCGCTGGGCCACTCGCCGGGGCTGGCCTTCGACTCCGAAACGAGAGTCATGCGTTGGGGCGCACGACCCTGCAGGACCTTTTGGCGGACGAACTCTGTCGCATCGCGATCTCGCTGCTCCGCCTGGGGGCGCAGCGGCGCGCGCCCGAAGCCTGGCGGCTCGCCTCGAACGCGCTGCAGGACTTGCGAGTTGTCGATCCCGAAGACGAGTTGGCCTGCCATAAGGTGGAGGCGGAGCTCACCACGTTTCTCGGGGGTCTGCGAGCGGAAATGGCGCGCGCCGCGCCGTCGCCAGAGAACAGCCGGACACTTGCTGCGCACCTCTTCGCGTTTCTCGATATGAGGGCGGTCGCGCGGACCTTCCTCGAATATGGAACGGGTGAGCTGCTGGCGATCATGGTCGAGGCGTTTGAGCTGCACTTGGCTGCGTCCGCCGCCGGCGCCGCGACCTGGTCGGAATGTCTCGACGCTTTCGAAGGCGTCGCGCAGATCCCGCTGATGACAGTCCATAAGAGCAAGGGCCTGGAGTATGACACGATCGTCTTTGTCGGCCTGGACGACCAGGCATGGTGGAGCCACACGCCGGGCAATCCCGAAGGCCTCGCGACCTTTTTCGTGGCCCTGTCGCGCGCGAAGCAGAGGGCGATCTTCGCGTTCTGCCAGGGGCGCGGTCAGCGCCGGCGCGTCGCGGACCTCTTCCAGTTGCTCACCGACGCCGGCGTCCCGGAGATTGCCACATGAACGGCGCGGGCAACCTTTCCGCTCGGATCGCCGAAGCGCTTAAAGACCGTTGCACCCATCAGGCCATGCCGGGCGTCGCGCTGGAAGCCGGCCTGGTGATCGCGGCCGAGGCTGAAGGCCTGAGTAAGCGCGACCGGGCGCTTGCCGCGCTCGACGGCAAGTCCCCTCGCGAGCTGGGTGAAATCGCCCGCCTGCTCGGCGCGCATTGGCGTGACTATTCGCTCGAGGAAGCCGGGTGCGCTGTGCTTGAGGAGGGCGACGCTCCGATCAGTGAGATCACCAGAAGGGATGTCGCCAAATGCTTCGGCGACGATCTGTCTGGCGAGCAGAACGTGCTCGACCTGGTGCGCAAGCTCTTTCCCGTCGACGTTCTGAGCGCCGATTTCTTCGCCGGGCGGTCGCTGGCTAGCGACATCGAGCGGCACATGATCTCGAATTTTGGCGACTGGACCGTCGAGTACCTCTTCGAGAAAATCGGCGCGCTGACGTGCTCGCGCGACCGGTTCTCACGTCTGATCGAAGCAGCCCTGCATCCGCTCGGCCGCCGCGGTCCGACGCAGTCAGCACTTGTCGAGGCGCTGAATGCGGTGCTCCGACGAGATGGCTATGCGCTTGCCGTCGAGGGAGAGGAATCCGGCTATCCGATCCATCGGCTGCAATCAATAACGCGGGGCGTCGCGGGCGCCCCAAAGAACCTCATCTTCGCGTCCAATGGGCCCAAGCCTGAGATCGGCTTCAGCGACGCGATCAACAATGACATCGTCATCAGAAAGGATAAATGCCGCACGGGACGCCGCCAAGTCTTTACGAGAACATAGACCATCTGCTCAAAGCGGCCAATGTTCCTGGCTGCGCGATCGCCGTTGTCGACCGGGGCGGCCTCTTATGGGCCGATGCATTCGGCTTTGCAGACCTCGAGACGGGCAAAGCGGCTGAAGCGAGTACGCTCTATCGCCTATATTCGGGAACCAAGCTATTCACCGCGACGGCCGTGCTTCAGCTTATCGAACGCGGCCTCGTGAGGCTGGAGGCGTCCGCTGCAACCTATCTACCCACTGGCGGAGTCCCGCCTGACATATCGATCCTGCATTTGCTGAGCCACCGGTCCGGCCTCAGGGACACGCTCAGGGCCTTCCTGGCCGTCACGTTTCCGCCGGCGGAAGCGCCCACCACGGCGCAGGCGCTTGCGGCTTACCATCTGAAGGCCGCAAGACGGCCGGGTGCTCGGGTCGAATACCGAAATGTCAATTACGCGCTCCTTGGAGACGTGGTGGCGCGGGTGTCAGGCCTCGACTATAAGGATTATGTGACTCAGAACATACTCGCGCCGCTCCATATGAGCGCGAGCTTCGCGTTGGGCGAGGCTACGCGGCCCAACGCCGCGATTGGCTATATCGGGCGTTGGGATCCGATGCGGCTTGCCTTGAGGGCGCTGCTTCCCGGCGTGACAAAGCGCCTCTATGGCGCACGCGCGGGCACCCTCATTGCGCTAAACGAATTCACGCTGAACTCGGCGGCGATCGGCGGGCTCATCGGCTCGGTGGTTGACTTTGCACGCTTCCTGCGGGCGCATTTGGCCGAGGGGTCGGCGATTCTCGGCGCGGGCGCCACGCGCAAGATGCAAACCATGATCGCGACAGGCGCCGCCGGCGTTGAATCGCGCTTGGGCGTAGGCTTGGGGTGGAAAATCGGCCGGGTCGGAGATCGCCTGTTCCTTAATCACGAAGGCGGCGGCCCTGGCTTTACCTCAGAATTGCGCCTCTATCCAGAGTCCGGCCTAGGAATCGCCTTGGCAATGAATGTGATGCGAGTGCCGGCCACGATGCGTCTAGCGCATCGCATCTGCGAGGACGTGCTCGGCGAACGGAGCAAGCTGGATCGGCGGCATTCGGAAGCCGCAAAGTGAGCCCGTTGCGCCGGCTAGAACAGCTTCGGTTCTGCTGAAATCGATCGCCAGGAATCCAGCCACCTCCCCTTGAAACGGGCGCGGCCCGATGCCCGTCGCTCATCGCACCAATAGCCAACCGCCATTGGACTGCCCTTTTGCAGGCTGATGAAAAACGATTTCGCAGGGTGCCAATCGGCAACTTCGATTCAAGAACCGAGTCCAAAGCGCACGATTGATTCAAGACGAGGCCCTTTGGATTCGATTGTTGCTTGGCTTCGTCAGGAAGCTGGTTTTTTCAACAGCCCTTTTGTAGGCTACGATCGGACGAGCGACTTATATGAGATATACTCGATTATGAGACGGCGCGATCGGATTTGTTCCGATCACGCTCCCGAGGTCGTCCTTGCCGCTCTTTTTAGCTGGGCGGGCCGGGCATATGCCGATAATTTCTCGCTGATGGCAAAAAGGGAGGAAAACCGATGACGTCTTCTAGAATTGTAGGCTTTGGTTTGGCCGTATGCCTCGTCGCCGCGTCTCCGGCCCTGGCTGAGACAATTTCCTTTAAAGCCGAGCTCAAGGGGAGCAGCGAGGTGCCGGCAAACGACAGCAAGGGCGTGGGCGCGGTAACGGCGACTTACGACACTGCGACGAAACGGCTCATGTGGAAAGGCGACTATTCCGGCCTTTCCGGCCCCGCGACAATGGCCCATTTCCACGGGCCGGCAGACCCAGACAAGAATGCCGCTGTCGTCGTGCCGATTGCGCCGAGCACAAGTCCGTTCGAAGGGTCGGCGACTTTGACGGATGCCCAGGCTGCGGAACTGATGACCGGAAAGTGGTACGTCAATGTCCATACTGCCGTCCATCCAGGTGGCGAAATCCGCGGCCAAGTCGTCAAGGGCAACTAACCCAACCTGTTTCTGACCCGTGTGTCGGGTGTCGCCTTCTTGACCCTGGCGGGGTTCACCCGCGCCATGCGCCGACGACCACACGTAGCGGAGCGTCCCGGCGCCGGCATAGGTCTGCGCGCGGTCGGCGAACTCGCCGTCGAAGCGCCCGCCGATCGCCCAGCCGTTGAGAAACCGCAGCTCCGCCCCGGCGGAGGCAAGCGCCGAATTGGGTACGGGCGGCGCGCCGTTGACGATGAAGCTCGCGCCCGGCAGCGTCCGGAACGGCGGCATGCGGGGTTGACTTGGCTCGAGCGCGGCGGGTCGCGGACATGTCAGCCCCCAGTCTCGAAGCCGGGATAGAGGGTCATGCCGCCGTCGACATAGAGGGTCGCGCCGGTGACGTAGTCGGAATCGTCGGACGCAAGCCACACGGCGGCGCGGGCGATGTCGTCCACTTCGCCGATGCGCTTGTAAGGCACGAGCTTCATCAACTCGGCATAGGCCTCGGGCGTGCTCCAGGCCTCCATGTTGATCGGCGTACGCACCGCGCCGGGGCTAATCGCGTTGACGCGGATGCGCCAGGGCGCGACCTCCTGGGCCACCGACTTCATCATCATCGCGACGCCGCCCTTGCTCGCCGCGTAGTTCACATGGCCCGCCCACGGGATCACGTCGTGCACCGACGAGATGCAGATGATCTTGCCCGCCGCGCAGGAGACGCCGGGCTTCGCGCCCACCCGCTTGAAGATGCGCACCGCCTCGCGCGAACACAGGAACTGCCCGGTCAGATTGATTCCGATCACCGTGTTCCATTGCTTGAGCGTCAGCTGGTCGAACGGCGCGTCCTGCTGGAGGCCGGCGTTGTTGACCAGGATGTCGATGCCGCCCAATTCGGCTTCCATCCGCGCGAACATCTCGCGGACCTCGTCTTCCTTCGAGACGTCGGCGCGGTGCGCATAGGCCCTGTTGCCGCCGCAGCGCTTGACCTCCTCGACGATCGCCTGCGCCTGGGCCTCGTCGCGACGATAATTGACCACCACGTCGGCGCCGGCATGGCCGAGCCCGATGGCGATGCCGCGACCGATCCCTGACGAGGCGCCGGTCACCAGCGCCTTTTGTCCCGTGAGCTTCCGATCGATGGGGCAGGCTGGCATCACCACCGGCGGCAGCGTCTCATCCTTGGTCGGCGAAGGCGTTTTCACGTCCATCGTTTACGCTCCCCTGCTGTATGTGCGAACGGTCGCGCCGCCCTGTCCGGCATTGCTGTATCCGCCGCGGGTGAACGGTCGCGCGATGCGGTTGTTCCGATGACAGGAGCAAACCGCATCGCCGCCAAGACGTGACCGGCATCCGCGTGATCAGATCGGTATTCATTTGTGAGCGCGTAGTTCCTTTTGTCCGCGGCGGAAGGTGATCGGCCGATGGAGAAAGGACCTGGAACGCCTGCGCACGATCGCGCCGACGCGTGGCGGCCGCCGACCATTCCCTCGCCGATGATGACGAACGAAAAATGTTCGCCTACTGCCGCACCAGTTGCATCGGGTCGCGGGTCTCGGGAACGCGCTGCCAGGTGTTCTCGTCGAATTCCTCGAACCGCCAGATTTGCGCGTTCGCGCCTTTCAGAAGCAGCTCGTTGCGATCCATCTGCCATGATGACGGATTGAAGCGGGTGATCGAGGCGTCGCAGCCGGGCTTAATCGACAGCGCATAACCGCCGTCGCTGACGGACTTGTTGGCGAGGGTCAGGGAGCAAATCTTGTCGCCGCTGCGCACGATATCCCAATCCCCGGTCATCTGGTCGGTGCTGGGCGGGGGCGGTTCGACGGCGGCCACGCTCTGGAGGAACAGCACGCCGTCGCCGGGGCGCGGCACCTCGAAAATCCCGTGCTCGACTTCGTTCATTTCAAGCACCGGCTTTCCCTTGGCGTCCCGCAGGCGGAGGAAATCGTTTTCGGCGATCGTCCAGCCGGCGATCTCCTTCACAAAGGGAAACACGGTCACGCAGGCCTTGTCGAAGTCGAGCTTCAAGCCGGCCGCGCCAGCCGGCTCCGCCTTGAGTTCAACCGTGCAGCGCCGATCGCGGTCGGCATTGGAAAACTCGTAGGCGCCGGCCATCGTCTTGGCCGTCTCGTTGAGCGCCCCTCCCGATGGCGGGTTCGTCGGCGACTGCGCCGGCGCGGCGGCCGAGTGCAGGCAGGAAATGAGGATTGTGGCCAGCAAGGCAATGCGGTTCGTCTTCATGTCAGCAAGGTAGCATGGCCAGGGCGGGACTGTCATGCGAGGCGCCGCGGACATCCACGGGTCAAGTGTTTCGCGGCCAGGGCGTTTCCGGAACCGGGGTGAGCGGTCCGCGGCCCGCGAACCAGGCGAGCAGATTGTCGACGACGAGGCGATCCATCAGCTCGCGCGTGTGGACCGAGGCGGAGGCGACATGCGGTAGCAGGACCACGTGTTCCATGGCGATCAGCTCGTCCGGCACCGCCGGCTCCTTGGCGTAAACATCGAGCCCGGCGGCGCGGATCGTCCGTTCCTTCAGCGCCTGGATCAGGGCGGGCTCGTCCACCACCGAGCCGCGCGCGACATTGATCAGGATGCCGTTCGGGCCAAGCGCGCGCAGGACCTCCGCATTGATCATGTGCCGGGTCGACGGTCCGCCCGGCACAATGGCGATCAGCGTATCGACCTCGCGCGCCATGGCGACGAGATCGGGATAGTGGCGGTAGGCGACGCCGCCTTGTGGACGGCGCGAATGATAGACGATGGGGACGCCGAAGGCGTCGAGCCGGCGCGCAATGGCCCTGCCAATCCGCCCCATGCCGACCATGCCCACAGTCCGATTGCGCAATGTCGCGTCGGTGAGCGGATAGGGCTTCTCCCGCCACTTTCCCGCCCGCAGATGCCGCTCGGCCTGCGGCAGCTCGCGCACCGTGCACAGGAGCAGCCCGAGCGCGGTGTCGGCGACCTCCTCGGTCAGCACATCCGGCGTATTGGTGACGAGGATGCCGTGTTTGCCGGCCCAGGCGGCGTCGATGTGGTCGTAGCCGACGCCGAAGGTCGAGACGATCTCCAGCTTCGGAAAGCGCCCCAGGAACTCGCCATTGAGTCCGCCGACCATATAGGTCGCGGCGATCCCGCGTATCTTGTCGGCGACCGCGGCGAGAAGCGCCTCGCGATCCTCTGCCTTGTTCAGTAGGTGCAGCGTGCAAGCCGACGCAAGCCCCTCGACGATGACCGGTTTTGGGGGTCCGACCACCAGAATATCGGGCTTTTCGCCTGCCATTGAACCTTCCTCGTGATCGGATGTTTACGCCTGGATTGATGAGGTTGGACTCTCGCCCGCAGGCGCCGAGAGTAGACGAAGCCGCCGGCCACGCGGCGAACTCACACCAGCAGCCCGATCGGATGCTCGACCGCTTGCTTGAAGGCGGCCAGCAGTTCGGCGCCGAGCGCCCCGTCGATCACGCGGTGATCGCAGGACAGCGTTGCGGTGAGGCGCGTCTCGAACCGCATCCCACCCTCCTTCGTTTCGACCGGCCGGCGCTCGGCCGCGCCGACCGCGAGCAGGCTAGACTGCGGCGGGTTGATGATGGCGGCGAATTCGCGCACGCCAAACATGCCGAGATTGGAAAGGGTGGCGACGCCGCCTTGATACTCGGGTGGCTTCAGGCGGCGCTCGCGCGCCCGCGCCGCAAGCTCCCGCATCTCTGCCGAAATGGCGGTGAGCGTCTTGGTCTCGACGGTGCGGATCACCGGCGTGACCAGCCCGCCGTCGAGCGCGACAGCAATGGCAATATCGACGCCGCGGAAGCGGAGGATGCAGTCCTCCGCCCATACGGCGTTCGCCATCGGAACGCGGGTCAGCGCGAACGCGATCGCCTTGATCAGGAAATCGTTGAGCGAAAGCTTGAAGGCCGGCGCGCCGTCGGCGCCCCTCGCCGCCGCCGTGTTTGCTTCTGCCCGCACCGCCTCGAGCCGGTCGAGCGCCACATCGCAGGTGAGATAGAAATGCGGAACCGTCTGCTTCGCCTCGACTAGCCGTGCGGCGATGGTCCGCCGCATCGTATCGAGCGCGACCTCTTCGTATGAACCCGGCGCATAGACGGCCTTGACCCGTTCGGCCGTCAGCCCAGCCGACCGCGCGACGGCAGCGCCCGGCTCTGCCCCGCGCGCCATCGCGTTCTCGACATCGCGGGCGACGATGCGGCCATGCGCCCCCGACGAGGCGATGCGGGTGAGGTCGATTCCGGCCTCGGCGGCGAGACGGCGGGCAAGCGGCGTGACCGTGCGACCGCCCGGCAGCCGCGCCGGCCCGAAATTCCTCGGCGGGGTGCGGATCGGGTGAAAGGGATCGAGCGGCGGCATGGCCCGCACCGGCTCAGCGCGCGCCACGGGCGCCGCCGCCGCGGCGGAAGGAGAGGAAGCGGCCGCCGCTCGCGGCGGAGCGATGCTCGCAGCGCTGTGCCCGTCGGGCGCGGATTTCAGCGGCGCGCCCGCCTCGGTGAGCACCGCCACGATGGCGCCAACCGGCACGACCGCCCCCGCGGGCACACGGATCTCGGTCAACACGCCGGCGGCGGTGGCGGGCACCTCCATCGACGTCTTTTCCGTCTCGATCTCGAACAGATTGTCGCCCGGCTTGACCGCGTCGCCGACCGTCTTGAGCCAGGTCGTGATCTTGCCTTCGGCCACCGTCTCGCCGAGCTGCGGCATCAGGATGTTCATGGTCTCCCGTCCTCCCAGCCCTCACCGCAACGCTGACTGTATCGCCCTGACTAAGCGCCGGCCGCGGCCTGCCCGGCCAGCAGTGAAAAGACCTTCTTAACCATTGTTCAGACATGAGCTTCCTGGTGCGACGCCTTGCACCATTGTCCCAAACGTCCACGGATCGGTCTGCATGTGGGGATTAGTTTCTCGTACTCGGTTTTGGTCTTTATGCTATCGCAGCCTAAAGGGGCGCCTCACATCTCATATTCGAAATTTCGTTATTATCTCGATTGCCGACTGCTGTCGCCCGCGACCCTTTTCTCTAGCCCGAGTCTGTTCGCCGCTCGGTCCAATTCGACGATCTTGGATTTCAAAAAAACATACTCCTGCTCTTCATAGTTCTTATCAGCCAGAATAGCTGTTATTAAGAAGATAAAAGAGACACCGCCGAAAAATATTCTCTGCAAATTACTTCCGTTACACGCCGAAAACAGAAAGAACGGGATTGCTAGTAATCCAGCCTGATAAAGAAGATGTATTGCAGAAGCTCTAACCCGAAGTGGTTCTGATTGAAACTTATTTTCGCCTATACTCATTTCATAATAAAGTCTTAACGCTCGAAGGGTGCATGTCGGAGTCCACCAATTTCCGTTAGTAAGGATATACCGGTCGCCAAAAAAACGGCGCCACGAATTTTTCCTAAATACATCGTGTAACCAGAGGATCATCGGATCATAAATTAGATATCTATAAACGAAATAAATTATCGTTCCTGCTACTAAAAACGCAACTGTCCCTACCCCAACAAAGTCTTTATTAAGATCAACTACATAGCTGCGATCGTAAAAAACAAAATAAGAGAACAGTACGCATGGCGCAAAAAAATAGCGCAACGCGTCTATAAGAGTTAGTTGAGGCATCTTGGTTAAGTTTCACAGTTTTTAGGATGGAAACTCAATTCTCCAGGGACCGCCGCACCGTCTCGGCGATGCGGTCGACCGTCGGCAGGATCATATCTTCCAGCGTGTCGGCGGCCGGCAGCGGCACATGCGGCGTGGTGATCCGCACTGGCGGGCCGTCGAGGTCGTAGAACGCCTCCTCCGCCGCGATGGAGACGATCTCCGCGCCCCAGCCGCACAGCCGCGGATTTTCCTCCACCGTGAACAGCCTGTGCGTGCGCGCGACCGAGCCGAGAATGGTCTGCATGTCGAGCGGCACCAGCGAGCGCACATCGACCACCTCGGCGTCGATGCCATGCTCCGCCTTGAGCTTCTCGGCGGCGGCGAGCGCGCGCGGCACCATCATGGCCAGCGCGAGAATGGTCGCGTCCTTGCCGGGGCGCGCGATGCTCGCGACGCCGAGCTTGTCGACGATCTCGCCGTCCGGCACCTCGCCCTTCACCGCGTAAAGCGTCTTGTGCTCGAAGAAGATCACCGGGTCGGGATCGCGCACTGCGGCCGCGAGCAGGCCGATCACGTCGCGCGGGTTCGAGGGCGCCACGACCTTGAGGCCGGGGATCATCATGCACCAGTTTTCGACGCTCTGCGAATGCTGGGCGCCGAAGCGCGAGCCCGCGCCATTGCCGGTGCGCACGACCAGCGGGATGTGCACCTGCCCGTTGGTCATGTAGCGGGTCTTGGGAAACTCGTTGGCGATGTAGTCGAAGCAGACCGCGATGAAATCGGAGAACATGATCTCGGCGATCGGCTTGAGGCCGGTCATGGCCGCGCCCATCGCTGCGCCGAGGATCGCCTGCTCGGAGATCGGGCAGTCGCGCACGCGCTTCGGGCCGAACTGTTCGAGCAATCCGACGGTCGTCTTGAACACGCCGCCGGGTTTCGCCACGTCCTCGCCGAAGAAGATCACGTCGGGGTCGCGCGCCATTTCCTGGGCGATGCCGCGGGTGACCGCCTCGCGATAGGTCAGTTCCGCCATGCCCAGCCTCCATCGGCATAGACGTCGGTGAACAGGATATTCGGGTCGGGCGGCGGCGCCGCCTTGCAGGTTTCGACCGCGGCCTCGACCGTGCGCTTGACCTCGTCGTCGATGCGCAGGATCGCCTCCTCGCCGATGCCGAACTGCTTGAGCCGCGCGCGATACAGCGGCAACGGGTCGTGCTCCTTCCATTTCTCGAGTTCGCCCTTCGGCCGATAGGTCGCGGGGTCGGCGCGTGAATGGCCGCTGTGCCGGTAGGTCAGGCACTCGATCAGCGACGGCCCCTTGCCGACGCGCGCGCGGGCAAAGGCCGCCTGCGCGGTGCGGTAGACGATGTCGGCGTCGTTGCCGTCGATGACGATGCGGTCGAGGCCGTAGGCCGACGCGCGGTCGGCGGCCGGGTGCTTGACGGCGGTGACATCGCTGATCGGCGTATACTCCATGTAGAGATTGTTCTCGCACACGAAGACGACCGGCAGCTTCCAGACCACGGCGAAGTTCAGCGCCTCGTGAAAAGCGCCGATATTGGTGGTGCCGTCGCCGAAGAAGCACACCGACACGTCGTCCTGCCCCTTGTATTGGGCGCGCAGCGCCGCCCCGCAGGCGATCGGAAGATGCGCGCCGATGATGGCGTAGGAGCCCATCACACCGTGCTTGACCGAGGTCAGGTGCATCGAGCCGCCCTTGCCGCGCATCAGCCCGTTGTCGCGCTGCATCAATTCGCCCAGCACCTTTTCGACGGCGACGCCGCGCGCCAGCGTATGCGCATGCCCCCGATAGGTGCAGAAGCTCAGATCGTCCGGCCGCATCGCTGTGGCGAAGCCGGCCGCGATCGCCTCCTGGCCGAGCGAGAGATGGCTCGTGCCCTTGACCAGGTTCTGCAGAAACAGTTCGTAGGCCTTTTGCTCCGCCTCGCGAATGACGAGCTGCGTGCGGTACATCTGCAACCGCTTGGCCTCGCCGATGTCGTCGTTGACGCCCGTGGGCTGCGGGGCTGCTTCGGACGCGGACTTCATGGCCATCGGAACCTCGGAGGTCAAAACTCGAACAGGTTGGCGGCGGATCGGGCCGTCATCCGGGCGGCCGGCCGTTGCTCGACTCTCCGGAATCCATCGTCGTGGTGGACGAGCCGGATCCGGGTTTGCCATTTCGCAGTGCGCCGGAACGACGATGAAGCATTCATTCGCCATGAGAATCAGGCGTGGCCCGGCCGATTTGTCAACCGCGCGGCGGTCAAGGTGACGAGAGCGGCGCGGGCCCAGACATGCCGGCTCGATCGGCGTTCTCGCCCGTCTAGGAGCCACGCGGCTGGATGACCGCGCGGGCTGCCAAAGGATGGGAGACAGTCCCGTTGGGCAGGACGGAATTCGCGCGACCCTCGCCGAGGTCGCCACCTGGCTTTATGACTCCCGCGCGAGGGCGCTTTCATGCCAGCGCCGCAACACAAGATACGAAAACAGCGACAGCGCCGCGAAGATCGCGACCCCCGTGAGCGCCAACAAGATCAGGGCCGCGAACATGCGGGGGATGTCGAGACGGTATCCCGATTCGGCGATCCGATAGGCCAGTCCGGAGCCGGCGCCCGCCGAACCGGCGGCGATCTCCGCGACCACCGCGCCGATCAACGAGAGGCCGCCGGCGATCTTCAGGCCGCCAAGCATGTAGGGCAGAGCCGCCGGCAGCTTGAGCCGCAACAGCCGCTGCAGGCGCGAGGCGTGATACAGATCGAACAGATCGGCGAGGTTGCGATCGACCGAGCTCAGGCCGAGCGTGGTATTGGCAAGCACGGGGAAGAAGGCGACGATCCAGGCGCAGGCGAGCACCGCCAAAGGCTGCGGCAGATAGATGAGGAGCAGCGGCGCGATCGCGACGACCGGCGTCACTTGCAGGATCACCGCATAGGGATAGAGCGCATATTCCAGGAAGCGCGACTGGTTGAACAGGATCGCCAGCACGGTCCCGCCAAAGAAGGCGAGCAGAAGCCCCTCGACCGTCGTCGTCAGGGTGACGAGGAGCGATCCCCAGAGCACCCCCCAGTCGGCGACGAAGGTCTTCGCAATCAAGGTCGGGGCCGGCAGAACATAAGGCGGGACGCCCTCAAGCCTGACCACGAGTTCCCAGATCGCAATCCCGATGGCGAGCGTCGCAGCGGGAAGCGCGACGCGCAGCACGCGCTCATTTGCCGCGCCGCGACCTGCCGCCAGCACATCCGAGCGCGTGCGTTGCGCCTCGGTCATGACTCGCCTCCCACCGGGCCGGACAACGCCGTCGCGACCTCGCGGCAGTAGGCGGCATATTCGGACGACGTGCGGAAGCTCTCCCCACGCGGATAGGGCGTGTCGATCGTGAACTCGGCAAACACGCGACCGGGCCGCGGCGACAGCACGACGACGCGCTGCGACAGGTACACCGACTCGAACACCGAATGGGTCACGAACACAACCGTTTTTCCCAACGCGTGCCACAGATCGAGAAGATCGTTGTTCAGTTTGAAACGGTTGGATTCGTCGAGGGCGGCGAACGGCTCGTCCATCAGCAACATGTCAGGGTCGGTCGCGAGCGCCCGTGCGATCGAGACGCGCATCTTCATGCCGCCGGACAGCTCGCGCGGGTAGGCGTCGCCGAACGCCGCGAGCCCGACGCGCTCCAGAAGCGCAGCGACCCGAGACGCCGCTTTGGGGCGCGCCACCCGCTTCAACCGGAGCGGCAGCGCCACATTGGCGGCGACCGTCGTCCATGGCATCAAAGTGGGCTCCTGAAACACAAACCCGATCGCCCGGTCCCTTGCCGGCTCGCCGCCAAACCAGGCGATCGAACCCGCCGTCGGCTGGGTGAGCCCGGCGATCAGCCGCAGCACGGTGGACTTGCCGCAACCCGAAGGACCGAGCAGCGAGAGAAATTCGCCGCGTCCGATGTCGAGGTCGAATTCTGCGAGGGCATGCGTGCCGTTGGGAAACGTTTTCTCGATGCCGCGCAGGCGGACGATAGGCGACGGTGGGGCCGGTTGATTCACCTTCGTCCCCATACGGCTCTCGGCTGAACTCGGCGTGTCTTCCCCAACGTAAGAACGGGCGTCAACGCTCCGTCAGTTCGTGTGCAAGCGGAAACGCAGCTCGGTCGGACCGCCCGTCAACACAAGAGTGTCCTCCTCGAGACGCCAGTTCGCCACTTGCGCCAAAGCGGTGAGAATCTCCTCGTCGGCGCGCGCCTGTTCGGGCGGACAAGGCCGTTCTGTCTTCGGCCCGGTGACCACCGTGATCGTGTCGGCGACGACGATGAGGCGCACCTTCATGTTCGCGCACCACAGGTCCAGCTCGGCGACGCCGTTATCGTCGATGTCGAGAGTTCGGCAACCGCTTGGTCCCCTTCAGCGGCGCAATCTCCAAGGTCGATTCACTGCCGAAGGGAAAGGCGCCCTGACCATGCGCGGCGGCGAAGGCGAAAACGAATGCCGCGCCCGCGGCCAACGCCGTCAACGGGAGCGCCTTCATCCCGCGCCGGGATCGTCGGTCGAGCAACGGATGAGCTACGCAGCGTCGCGCCATGGGCCTCTCGCAAAGCTGATCGTGATATGCCGCCTTGTTCTTGCCGGGAGCGCGTGCTTGTGGTCAAGCCTTCATGCTCGCGGGGGTGCGCCGTCCTGCACGCACGGCGTTCCCCTGCCCTCGCCAACTCGATGTGGAGGCTGCCTGTGCGTGTACTCGCTTCGGTGATCGTTACGCTCATTGTGTTTCTTGCGTCTGGTCTGGACGCCCGATCGCAGCCGGCCAAGGGCGGCAAGCCGAGCGTGGCGGCGGGCGAGAATGCCCGCTACGCCATCATCGAGGGCGGATTGATCAGCGGCGTGCGGAGCGATGCGATCTGGCGCGAGGTGCGTCAAGGCGGAAAGACGATGTCTGCCACTCTCGACGTGTGTCATTCAGCCTCGCCGCTTTCGACCCGCAAGGAGCGGTTCGTCGTGCCCCTGCGACCAGAGGGCGACAAGCTGGTCGGGACTGGGCAAAGCGAGCCCGACGGTACGCCGATCGCTGTCAGCCTCGTGCGCAAGCAGAACGGCTCGACGTTTTCGCTGGAGGGTACGATCACGCGCGGCTCGAAGATCGAGGAGGTGGCCGCGGAAGACCTGAGTGACATGTCCGAAATCGAGTTGCGCGATCAGCAAGTCCGCGAGGAAGAGATCGTCGCTCAACCGACGGGGTTCAGCGAGGTGGCGCCGACTTCCATCGGCGTTCGCGTCGCCGCGCGCGCCCTCCCCGCATTGGTGAAGGCGTTGCGCGGGCTCAATGTTCGGGTCGACTATGCGAGCCTGGTGCAGAGCTGCGCCGATCTGCGCGCAGGCAATCAACTGGTCCGGCTGGAAGCCGATCCCGAGCGGGCCCCCGCCCTGGTCGCGCAGCTCAAGACGCTACCCGACGTGCTGGCGGCAGGGTGGATGCCGGGCGCCTATGGCGTCGAACGCGCCGTGCGCATTCCCGCTGATCGCTGGCGCGACGGAAGCACGATCAAGGCGGATCAGCTCGCTGCGCGCATCGCTGCCGTGGCCGCGGCGACTTTGGGCGCGACGGCCGCGCCGCCGGAGTGGGATCCGGTCACGCGCGAGCTCACGCTCAGATTCAAACGACCGGACCCGGCCGCGCGCGGGCTCGACCTCACCGAGGTGATCGAACTCAGCGTCCTGATCGGTCCCGACAAGCCGAACGGCAGCGATCATCTGGTCGTCTGGATCGGCGATCCGCGCGTGGAAACGGTCGACGAGGGCCCAGGCCCGCGCCTCGACATCTCCGGTGGCGACCACGCGAGTGACGAGGACGCTCCCGCGATCGACATCGAGACGCTCCTGGCCGCGCTCGCCAGGGAGCTGAACGCGCAGCGCTGGCATCCGGAGCAGGCCGCCTGGAAGTAGGCCGCGTCAACCGCCGTAGAGATAGGTCGGAAGCCATAAGCTCATGCCCGGCCAGAGATACATGATCACCATGCACAGGATGACGATCAACATATAGGGCATCATGCCCGCAAAGATTTGGTTGAGCGTCACGTGCGGCGGCGACACGCCTTTCAGATAGAACGCCGACATCGCGACCGGCGGCGACAGGAACGCCGCCTGCAGGTTCACGAAGACGAGCGTGCCCCACAGGATCGGGTCGATGTTGAAGTGTTTCAGCATCGGCAGGAAGATCGGCACGAAGATGATGATGATCTCGGTCCATTCGAGCGGCCAGCCGAGCAGGAAGATGATCGCCTGCGACAGGATCATGAACTGCACGGGCGACATGTTGAGCGAAAGCACCCACTGCTCGAGCAGCGCTTGCCCGCCCAAAATGGCGAATACCGCCGAGAACACAGCCGAGCCGACGAACAGCCAGCACACCATCGCCGTCGTCTTGGCGGTGAGAAACACCGCCTCCTTCGTCCGCTTCCAGTCGAGCGTTCTCGCCTGGAGCGCCAACAGGAACGCGCCGGCCGCGCCCACCGCGGCGGACTCCGTCGCAGTGGTGATCCCGAGCAGGATCACGGCGAGGACGACGATGGTGAGGATGCCGAGCGGCATCACCGACGAGGTCAGGAGCTTGAGGACCTCGAAGCGGTCGCCGCCCATCTTGCGGTAATACCGCACGAGCAAGAGCGCCAGCCCCGCCGTAATGACCCAGAACCACGTGTAGAAGGCGTCCGAGGGACCCGATGGGCCCTCCGCTTCGGTCGACAAGCCGGGCGTCCCCAAGGGCTGCAACCCGACATCGGCTTCGGCGGCGCCCACCTGCTGATGAATGACGACGTACCACCACACCGTCCACATCGTGACCGCGGTCAGCACCAGCGGCACCAGCGCGTAGCAAAGATTGCCGAGCAGCATGCCGTAGCTCATGGGCTTGCCGTCGACCTCGATCGCGCGCGCCTTGGACGGCGAGAGCACGGCTTGGACCAGCCCCACCAAGATGTTCCGCGAATAGGCCTGCTGAAACTTCGGGATCCAGGCCGGGACCGGCACCCGCGTTTGATCCTCGGACAGGCGCGGGGCGATCTTCGGATCGATCAGGGCCCAGCCGACGATGTAGACGAGATAGAGAAACGCCAGGAAAAAGCCGGGCAGCATGGCGGAGGCGTAGAGCTTCACCACCGATTGCCCCGCAACCGCGGCGTAGACGATGATCATGACGGATGGCGGGATGAGAATGCCGAGCGTGCCGCCCGCCGTGATCACGCCCGACGCCAGCTTCACGTCATAGCCCGCGCGCAGCATCGGGTTGAAGGCGATGACGCCCATCAGCACCACGACGGCGCCGACAAGGCCGCTGGCGATGCCCCAGAACGTGCAGACGATCAGCGTCGCCACGGCGAGCGAGGCCGGCAGCCGCCGGAAGGCGAGCTGGATCGAGTAGAACATCTTGTCGACCAGCGCGCCGCGCTCCATCACATAGCCCATGAGCACGAACAGCGGGATGGAGATCAGCACATCGTTGGTCATGGCGCCGTAGGTGCGCTGGACCATGAGATCGAATACGCGATTGTCCACCCACAATTGCGTCGGGTCGTAGAACGCGTAGAAGCCGAAGAAGATGCCGAGCCCCATGAGCGTAAAGGCGGTCGGGAAACCCATCATGATGGCGACGACGATGAGGCAAAGCATCAAGAGGCCGAGCGCGGGTTCGCTCATGTGTCCAGATCCCCTCCCATGCCGCGCTGGCGCGCGGTCTCGTCGATTTCGTGCGCCCGTTCGATCGCGAGCTTGCGCGCTTCCTCGTCGACATATTCGCTCGCCGCGAGCTGTTCCTCGACGACGTCGATCTCGGCCGCGTCCTTCAGGCGGCTCGGCCATGTCCCAGTGCGCAGACAGATCACGCAGCGCGCCATCTCCGCGAGCCCCTGCAACATGACAAGCACGCCGGCGAGCGGGATGACCGCCTTGAATTGATAGATCGGCGGGCCTTCCGCCGTCACATTGGAATGCTCGCCGATGCGCCACGATTGCGCAGCATAGTCGTAGCCCGCATAGATCAGCGCCGCGATCCCGGGGACGAAAAAGATCAGATAAAGGGCGAGGTCGAAGGCGGCCTGCGTGCGCGGCCGCATCGAACCGTAAAGAAAGTCGCCGCGCACATGCGCGTTCTGCGCGAGCGCGTAGGCCCCGCACAGCATGAACAGCGTGCCGTAGAGCATGTTATTGAGATCGAAAATCCACGCGGTCGGGGCGTTCAAAAGATAACGTTTGAACACCTCGACGCAGACGACGATCATCAACGCCATGATCAGCCAGGCCGCGGCCTTCCCGACCCACGTGCTGACGCCGTCGATGGCGTGGAGAAGACGGTTCGCGTTCATGATTCTTGATCGCTTGCAGGAGGCGCGCTCGTAATGAGCACCATCCTGTCACGCGTTCGAATGGTGCTCTGCCAGTAGGACCGCGGTCAAGAACAAGAAGACCGATCTGCTACCCGCCCGAGGCGCCGTCGATGAATCCGCTTGCGCGAAAGGTCCGATCGACCGGCGCCAACCCGATGACGGTCAGCTCTTTTTTGCCACGCCGGTCGGCCCGAAATAGTGATCGAACGCCATGCGGCGGCTGACGACGGTGTCCTGCTCCCATTGCGTCGCCCGCCGGGCGAATTCGAGCTGTGATTCGAGAACCTCCTTGAATAGCGGATTGTCCGCCGCTTTCTTCTTCACCACTTCATCGTAAACTTCGAGCTGCTTCTTGAGCACCGCATCCGGCGTCTTGTCTCTACAGCCACGCTGTTGTCATCCATCGCGAAGGCATCGTCTGCGCACCCCGCCGCCCTTGGCTGTTCAAGCGTTCGCACATCGCGATACATGCGCCAATCGCGTTTTCCTCTTCTGTCGTACGCATCGCCCAGATGCTGCGCGCGACATGATGCGATGCCGGATGATAAGCTTCTCATAGAACTTCACTTTGTCCTTGGTCTGCATCTCGATGTAGTCTTGCGAATAGCGATCGATCGCCTTCCAGGACATGTCAGCCGACGCCGCCTCAATTGCATTAGCGATGATCGCCTTCAATTTTTCCGGCAGCGCGTTGTACTTATCCTTGTTGAACATGATTTCGAACTGCTCGCCGTTCTGGTGGTAGCTCTGCAGCATGCACACCTTGGACACGTCGGGGAAACCGAGCACACGGTCCGACGTGGCGTTATTGAACTCGGCCGCGTCGATCAGGCCGCGGTCCATCGCCGGCACGATTTCGCCGCCGGGCAATGCATTCACCGCCGCGCCCAGACCGGTAAACACGTCGATGGAGATGCCGACCGTGCGGAACTTGAGCCCTTTCATGTCGTCGGGCTTGGCGATCGGCTTCTTGAACCAGCCGAGCGGCTGGGTCGGCATCGGACCGTAGGGGAACGAGACGACATTGGCGCCGAGCGACTCGTAGATCTTGGCGAGAAGCTCTTTGCCGCCGCCGTATTTGTGCCAGGCGAGCAGCATGTTGGCGTCCATCGCGTAGCCGGGGCCGGATCCCCATAACGCCAACGCGTTTTGCTTGCCGTAGTGATAGACCAGCACCCCGTGGCCGCCGTCGAGCGTGCCTTTCGAAACCGCGTCGAGCAGACCGAAGGCCGGCACCACGGCGCCGGCGGGCAGCACCTCGATCCTCAGCTCGCCGCCGGTCATGTCGTTGACCTTCTTGGCGTAGTCGAGGGCGTATTCGTGGAATATGTCCTTCGACGGCCAGGTGCTCTGCCAGCGCATGTGGATCGGACCTTGCGCCTTGACAACGCCCGGCGCGGCCACCGCGGCGGCGCCGGTCGCACCGGCGGCAAGCAGGAATTTGCGCCGCGAAGTGGATTTCGACTTGGCGGCGGTGCGGGTGCTCATGAGATGATTCCTCCTTGGATGTAGTTATGTCGCCCCGACTTTCGCGGGTTCCCTCGCAGGTGGCGCAGTTTGGACGGCCGCCATGGACCGCACAAGGGCTTCGCCGTCGCAGGTCCTATTGCATAGTATTAATTTGCGGGCGTATTTGTTGCATTGCAAACTGATTGCCGAACCACCGGCGATGGGATTGCCGGAGGGTTCTCCGCCTAACCGGGACGGCAGACCGAAAAAGGCCCCAGTTCAGCCGAAAGAGCGCGCTAGTCAAAGGCCAGTCGACAGCGAATAGGAACGCTCAGCAGGGCCGATAGCGCCGCCGGCTTCAGCTTTCGTCGTTCGCCCACTCTATTCGCCGTCCCATCCCTCGCCACGGAGCCTTTCGTGAGTCGATTCTTCGCCACGCTCGCCACCATCTGGCGGCTCGCCGCGCCCTATTTCCGTTCGGACGACCGCTGGGCCGGACGTCTGCTGCTCGCCGCCGTGGTCGGGATCGAGCTCGGCAATGTCGCGATCACCGTTCTGCTCAATCAGTGGAACAATCGGTTCTATACGGCCGTGCAGGACCGCAGTTGGGATTTGTTCGTGGCCGAGCTCGGTTATTTCTGCGTGCTCGCGTCGATCTCCATTGTTCTCGCCGTCTATCAACTTTACCTCAATCAATGGCTGCAGATCCGCTGGCGCCGCTTCCTGACTGCGCGCTACCTTGATAGCTGGCTCAACGCCGGCAACCACTATCGCATGCAGCTCATGGGCGACGCTGCCGACAATCCGGACCAGCGGATCGCCGAGGACCTTCGTCTATTCATCGAGAAAACGCTCGAAATCTGCATCGGCCTGTTAGGCGCGACGGTCACGCTCGGCTCCTTCGTCGTGATTCTGTGGAACCTGTCGGCGAACGCGCCGCTGCATCTTTTCGGCACGGTCTGGACGATTCCCGGCTACCTCGTCTGGGCGGCCCTGATCTACGCCGTGCTCGGCACTTGCGCCGCGCATTTGATCGGGCGTCCGTTGATCCGACTCAATTTCGACCAGCAGCGCTTCGAGGCGGACTTCCGCTTCGACCTCGTGCGCGTGCGCGAGAATGGCGAACAGATCGCGCAGCTCGCGGGCGATACGGCCGAGCGCAAGCGGCTGCTCGACCGCTTCGGCGCGGTGATGGGAAACTGGTTCAAGATCATGAGGCGCCAGAAGAAGCTCAGCTTCTTCGTCGCCGGCTACAATCAGGTGTCCACTGTCTTTCCGGTCGTCGTGGTGAGTCCGGCCTATTTCGCCTCCGCCCTGAATCTCGGCGGCCTGATGCAGACGGCGACGGCGTTCGGCAGCGTGCAGACGGCGTTGTCGTTCTTCGTGACCGCCTATCGCCAGATCGCCGAATGGCGCGCGGTGATCGATCGTCTCGCCGGCTTCGAAGCCGCGATCGCCGTCGGCCGCGCGCTCGTGGATGCGCCGGACGCGATCAAGCGGGAGCAACGCGAAGGGCTTCGCGGGGTCGAGGCGTCGGCGCTCGACGTCCACCTGCCCGGTGGGGGGCCCCTCGTCGCCGCCAAGGATTTCAAAGTGAGCAGCGGGGAGCGCGTGCTGGTCAACGGCCCCTCCGGCGCCGGCAAGTCGACGCTGTTTCGCGCGATCGCCGGAACATGGCCGTTCGGAGCGGGCGTGATCGCCGTGCCGTCCGACCAGAGCGTGATGATGCTCCCGCAACGCCCCTACCTGCCCATCGGCACGCTGATCGCCGCCCTGAGCTATCCCGCCTCGCCGGACCGATTCGGAGCGGCGAAAGCGCGCGAAGTCCTGCAGGCGGTCGGGCTGAGCGCGCTTTCGACCCGGCTCGACGAGGAGGCGCATTGGAACCGCATCCTGTCGCTTGGCGAGCAGCAGCGCCTCGCCATCGCCCGCGCGATCCTCCACGCCCCGGACTATCTGTTCCTGGACGAGGCGACCGCCTCGCTCGACGAGCCGTCCGAGACCACGCTGTACCGGCTCCTGCATGAGCGTCTGCCGCACGCCGCGATCATTTCCATCGGCCATCGCTCGACGTTGCGCGCCTTCCATCGGCGGGCCTATAGGCTGGAGCGCACCGGCGACCGCTATCGCGTACGGGAGGACGCGCATTCGCCGGCCGAGGCGCCCGCGGCCGGCTAGGCTAGACGTCGGATTGGAACCGGTTCGCCGCAGGAAACGCGACGACTCATACCGAGGATCACTCCGAACTCTCCGCGTCGTCATTGCCGGGCTTGACCAGGTCAAGCCCGGCAATCCATCTTTCTGAGATAACTCGGCTTCTTAAGATAGGTACGCGGGTCAAGCCCGCGCATGACGAGTCAAAGATTGCGAGGACGAATATCAGAGACAACGCGCGCGGATTTCATTCGACTGGAAGGAATTCGCTCTCAGCCCGCGCGCATATCCCCGCCGTATTGGCAAAAAAAAGCGGCGGCTTCATCGAAGCCGCCGCCTTCTCAGAGAAACGCCGTCTTACTTGATGAGGTTGGCGGTCCAGGTCAGGTCGCCCTTGAGCGAGATGACGAAGGTCTGGCCGCACCACTTGGAGCCGAAGCCGCCCGGATTGATCGCACTGATGTTGGACGGGCTGAAGGTGGCGGTGAAGTCGCTCGTCAGCACGTTGCAGGAGCCTTCGCTCAGGTTGGTGTCGTAGTAGCGGACATCAACCGTGAACACGTTCCAGGTCAGGCCGACGCCGACGTTCCAGGTCGTATAGTCGGGAAGCGGCACGCCCCAGGGATACAGCGTCCCGTTCGGGAACTGAGCGGTCGGGCCGCCGCAGATGCCGAGAGAGGCCGTGCAGTAGAACGAGTCGGTGGTGCCGAACCAGTAGCGGCCGATTTCGGCGGACAGATACAGGCCGGTGCCCTTGGGCATCCAGGAGCTCGGCGCGGTGAGCTTGATGTTGCCCGACGCGTAGGTGCCGGACGTGCCGAACTGCAGCCAATCCGGATCGTAGTAGACCGCTGCGCCGATGGCGAAGGTGTCGGTCGGCGTCCACGCAACCTTGCCGAAATACTCGAGGAAGCTCAGATCGCGCTTGATGACGTTGCCGCTGATCGGCAGGCCAAAAGTGATCGGACTGGCATTGGCGACGCAATCGGTGCCGAAGGTGTTTCCGAACACGTTGACGTTGCCGTTAAAGCACTGGCCGCCCGGATAATAGTAGTACCAGACGCCGAAATCGAACGCGACCTTACCGAAGATCGGACGAAAACCGGCATAGAGGTCGATTTCCGCCGAGGCGCGGTTCGAAAACGCGATGCTCCAGCCGCCCACGCCAGCATAGAGTTGCAGATTTTCGTTCACATTGTAGCGCGGCTCGAAATACGCATTCACCGACGGCTTGTGGTTCGACTGCGAGATGCCGCGGAAAACGTAATCCGAATAGACGCCCGCGCCGAAAGCGATATCCCAGGGATTGGCCGGCTCGGCCGGAGCTGGCGGCGCTTTCACCGGCATATCGGCCGCAAGCACTGTTCCCGTCGAGCAAGCGACGGCAACCATTGTTGCGAGCAAAATTTTCTTCATTGCAGCCCCCATCTTTTACCTGCGTGCGCTTAGGAGAAAGCGCTCGCCCGACCCCCACTGATGATTTCCGGTGTCCGTGGACGACTAGAAATCGGCCACTATCAATCCATATGGGTCGTTAGATGAGAAGCCAAATCGTGCGGCAATTGCTCGGTTTTTGGGCGTTGAACGATGTTCAACAACAACCGTTGCAATTCGGTCACGAAAACGCCGCGCGAATATCCGCAGTTTCCCGTACGCATTTCGACTGTAAAACGGTCTTAACTATGCGCGGACTTCAAAGCGCTTCGCTCCCGGCGTAGAAAATTAACCTATTGCCGCTTTTCGCGGGTCAGCGGTTCGGCCGGCGGCGGCCGCCAATCTGCGATTTGTTCACAGCGTTTGGCATAGCGGTAAAACGTGCCCTCGAAATTCCCGAAGGCGATGACGAAACCGGCCCACCCGTCATAGAAGCCGCGCTTGAAAACGAAATGCTTGAGGAAGGCCCACGTCGCATGGCCGAGCGCGCCCCACATCGACGCGCGCTTTATCTTGCCGGCGCCAAGCGAGGAGTAGCGATTTGCCTTTTCGACGACCTCCGACAGATTGCGGAAAGGAAACTGCCAGATATCGTTATGCAGCCGGCCGAGCGGGCGAGCCGTCAGCAACTCATAACCTTCGTGCACCGGCTCGAGCCGATAGCGCAGCGTTCCTTTGCGGAAAAGCTGCGGCTGCCGGTAATTCGGATACCAGCCGGAGCCGCGAATCCAGCGCCCCATCATGTAATTGCGGCGCGGAACCAGAAAGGCGTCGTGCCCCGGTTCCCCCGCGATCAGGCTGAGGATTTCGTCGCGCACCGGCGCCGTACAGCGCTCGTCGGCGTCCAGGCTGAAAATCCAATCCCCCGTGCAGGCGTCCACCGCGCGGTTGCGCAAGTCGCCGAAGCCGTTGAACGGAATCTGTACGACCCGCGCCCCGAGCCGAGTTGCGATCTCCGCGGTGTCGTCGGTGCTTCCGGAATCGGCGACGACGATTTCGTCAGCCCAAAGCACGCTCAAGACGGCGGCCTCGATCTTTTCCGCCTCGTTGTAAGCGATGATGTAGGCGGAGATCGTCGGCATCATCGCTGGACACGGCGCGATCGGGCGAGCCCCGGCGGCCTAGAGGCTGGTCGCCTTCGGGTCGTGGCCACGGGCGAGTTCGCGCGGGACTTCGACATCGTGCCAGATGCGCTTCTTGGTGAAATAGAGAAGCCCGGCCAGCACTACGAGGAAGATCATGACCTGGAAGCCGAGGCGCTTGCGAGCCTCGAGATGCGGCTCGGCCGCCCACATGAGGAACGCCGAAACATCCTTGGCGTACTGCGCGACTGTCGCCGGCGAGCCGTCGCTATAGCTCACCTGCCCATCGCTCAGCGGCGCCGGCATGCCGATCGAATGGCCCGGGAAATACTTGTTGAAGTGGCTGCCCTCGGGAAGCTTGAAATCGGCTGGCGGCTCCTCATAGCCGGCCAGGAGCGCGGCGATATAGTCGGGGCCCGCCTCCTGGTATTGCGTTACGACGTCGAACAGGAACCAAGGAAACCCGCGCGGGAAGGTGCGCGCTTTGGCGATCACCGAGAGGTCTGGCGGCACCGTGCCGCCCATGGCGGCGCGCGCGGCCTCCGGGTTCGGGAACGGCGGGGGGAAGCGATCCGCCGGCCGACCCGGCCGCTCGAACATTTCGCCCTGATCGTTCGGCCCATCCTTGACCCGGTACTCGGCGGCCAGCGCAGTGACCTGCGCCGGCGTATAGTCGAGCCCTCCCGGCTCGCCGAGATTGCGGAATGCGACGAGCGAAAGCCCGTGGCAGGCGGCGCAGACCTCGCGATAGACCTGAAATCCGCGTTGCAGTTGAGCGCGGTCGTAAACGCCGAACGGCCCCGAGAACGACCATTTCAATAACGGCGGCGTGGGGCCTTCCTCGGCGGCCCGGGCCGACGACGCGCCGAGCAGGCTGGACAGCGCCACCGCGCCCGCGATCGCCACGGCCACGCCAATCTTCTTGCTCTTGAGCATCGCGTCGGTGATCGAGGGGGGCAGCGGCTTCGGCTTCTCGGTCAGTCCGACGACCGGCAAGATGATCAGGAAATGAAGGAAGTACCAGGCCGTCAGCACCCGCGCGGCAATCACATAGCCGCCCTCGGCCGGTTTGGCGCCGAGCCAGCCGAGACCGATACAGACGATCAAGAAAATCCAGAAGAACTGGCGGAAGATCGGCCGATAGCTCGCCGATCTGACCCGTGACGTATCGAGCCAGGGCAGGAAGGCGAGAATCGCAATCGAGGCGAACAGCGCGAGCACGCCCAGGAGCTTGTTCGGGATCGCCCGGAGGATCGCGTAGAACGGCAGGTAGTACCATTCCGGCACGATATGGGCGGGCGTCACGCTCGGATTGGCCGGGATGTAGTTGTCGGCATGGCCCAGATAGTTGGGAATATAGAAGACGAACCAGCCGAACAGGAGCAGGAAGACCACGAAATAGAAGATGTCCTTCATCGTGGCATAGGGCGTGAACGGCACCGTCTCCTTGTCGCTCTTCGGCTCGACGCCCGTCGGATTGTTCTGCCCGACGACGTGGAGCGCCCAGATGTGCAGCCCGACGAACCCGACGATCACGAAGGGCAGCAGATAATGCAGGGAGAAGAACCGCTGCAGCGTCGGATTGCCGACCGCATAGCCGCCCCACAGCCAGGTGACGATCGGCTCGCCGACAATGGGAAACGCCGAGAACAGATTGGTGATGACGGTCGCCGCCCAATAGCTCATCTGGCCCCAGGGCAGCACATAGCCCATGAACCCGGTCGCGATCATCAGCAGGAAGATGACGACGCCGATAATCCATAGGATTTCGCGCGGCTCCTTGTAGGAGCCGTAATACATCCCGCGAAACATGTGGATATAGACGGCGAGGAAGAACATCGACGCGCCGTTGGCGTGCAGATAGCGCAACAGCCACCCGTAATTCACGTCGCGCATCGTCAGCTCGACGGAATTGAACGCGAGGTCGACACTGGGCGTGTAGTGCATGACCAGGATGACCCCGGTCACGATCTGAATGATGAGGAAGAAGGACAGGATTGCGCCGAACGTCCACAGAAAGTTCAGGTTGCGCGGAGTCGGATAGGAAACAAAGGACGAATACAGCAAGCTCACGATCGGAAGCCGCGCCTCGAACCACTTCATCACCGGGTTCTGCGGCACGTAGGTGGAATGTCCACTCATGTTATCATCTCTTTTGGGAAATCGCGTCAGCCGATCTGGATCTTGGTGTCGGACACGAACTGGTAAGGCGGAATCGCGAGATTGGCCGGCGCGGGCCCCCGCCGGATGCGTCCGGCATTGTCGTAATGAGAGCCGTGGCAGGGGCAGAACCAGCCGCCGTAATCCCCCTGGTTGGCGATGGGAATGCAACCAAGATGCGTGCAGATGCCGACGACCACCAGCCAGGGTTCGTGGTCGGGCTTGGTGCGTTCCTGATCCGTTTGCGGGTCGGGCAGGCTGCTCAGCGGAACGGCGCGCGCCTCCTCCACCTCTTGTTTAGTGCGATGGGAGATGAAGACCGGTTTGCTGCGCCAGGTCACCTTGATCACCTGCCCTTCGGCGATTGGGGCAAGGTCGACCTCGATGGGCGCGCCCGCCGCGACGGTGGAGGCGTCCGGACTCATCTGCGCGATCAAGGGCACGAGCGTGAGCCCCGCGCCGATCGCGCCGACCGCGCCGGTTGCGATATAGAGAAAATCGCGACGCGTGGGCGCGGCTTCGAGAGTTGTGTCGATGGTCACGGTGTCAGTCCCTTTTTATGACGATGGGCGGTTCACCTGGAGGGTCGATTCACCTCGGGAGGGCCAAACCGGCGACAAGCCGGGCGGGAAGATCACAGCAGTGGGCGGGGAGACTGCGCCGGCGCTGGTCTGCGCGTTTTATTGGCACCCTTGCGGGGGGAGCGCAAGCCCGCTGAGCAAGTGCAACATCGGCTCGTCAAATTAAATTTCGGCCCAGAGCTGCCAGCCTGCGAATGCGGCCGTGGCGGCGGATCGGAGAACGTATTGACCCTGCGCATCGCCCTGTTCCAGCCAGACATCCCGCAGAACGCCGGAACGATCCTGCGGCTTGCCGCCTGCCTCGGCGTGGAAGCCCACCTCGTCGAGCCGGCCGGCTTCCCCACCACCGATCGGGCCTTCCGCCGCGCCGGCATGGACTATCTTGATCGGGTCGCGCTCACCCGGCACGCCTCATGGGGCGAGTTCGAAGCCTGGCGGCGCGCGGAAGGCCTGCGCCTTGTCCTGTTCACGACGCAGGGGACCACGCCGTATCTCGCGCATCGCTTTCGTCCGGACGAGGTGTTGTTGTTCGGGCGCGAATCCTCCGGTGTGCCGGAGAAAGTCGATCGGGCGGCAGATGCGCGGCTGGTGATTCCGATGCGGCCGGGGCTGCGGTCGCTCAACGTGGCGATCGCCTGCGCCATGGCGGTGGGGGAGGCGTTGCGGCAAATGGATGCGAACGGCGAAAGAGCACCATCGCTGACTGATTAGACTTGCTTTTTTGTATATGATCGCAATATACGCTCATGCTCGATTTCAACAAGGTCGTCGGATTCGAGTGGGATGACGGCAACAGCCGCAAGAGCGCGGACAAGCATTCGGTAAGTCAAGCCGAGGCTGAGCAGGTATTTCTCGATCCTCGGCTTCTCGTTCTTGTCGATGACCGGCGCGGCGGCGCGGAGAAGCGCTTTGCGGCCTATGGCCGGACGATTGGCGGGCGCCGGTTGCATGCCAGTTTCACGCTTCGTCGCGACGAGACCCTAATCCGCGTGATCTCGGCGCGCGCCATGAGCCGAAGAGAAAGGGCTCGGTATGATCAAGAAGCTTAAGCCCATGCCGCAATTCCGCAGCGAGGCGGAAGAACGAACCTTTTGGGAGACCCATGACAGCGCCGGCCATCTCGATCTGAGCAAGGCGGAGCGCGCCCGTTTCCCCAACCTCAAACTGTCGACCACTTCGATCTCCCTGCGGCTGCCCCAGGGATTGCTGGAGCGCATCAAGATCGCTGCCAATCGGCGGGACGTGCCCTATCAGTCGCTGATCAAGGTGTGGCTGGCCGAAAAGGTCGATACGGAGCAATGAGCCACGCCTCGAACCCTGGGCGCGACCCGGCGACATTCCTCGATCCTGCGACTCTCGACGCCCGCAAGGTCCGTGCACGCGCGTGGTTCGAGGCGTTGCGCGACGACATCTGCGTTGCGCTCGAGCGATTGGAGGACGAAGCGCCGGCCACGCTCTATGCCGGCGCGCCCGGCCGCTTCGTCCGCACGCCCTGGAGCCGCGCCGACCACACCGGCGCGCCCGGCGGCGGCGGCATGATGGCGATGACAAAAGGCCGGCTGTTCGAAAAGGTCGGCGTCCACGTCTCGACCGTGTTCGGCGAGTTCGCCCCCGAGTTCCGCAAGGACATTCCCGGCGCCATGAGCGATCCGCGTTTCTGGGCGTCCGGCATTTCGCTGATTGCGCATCCGCGGAACCCGCATGTGCCGGCGGTCCACATGAACACCCGCTTTGTCGTCACGACCAAGGCCTGGTTCGGCGGCGGCGCTGACCTGACACCGCTGCTCGATGCGCGACGCACCCAAACCGACCCGGACGCGCAGGCGTTTCATGCCGCCATGCGGGCGGCGTGCGATTTGCATGCGTCCGTTGCGCCTTACGAAAGGTACAAGGCCTGGTGCGACGAGTATTTCTATCTCAAGCATCGCCGCGAGCCGCGCGGCATTGGCGGCATTTTTTTCGACTGGCACGATTCCGGCGATTGGGAAGCGGACTTCGCCTTCGTGCAGGACGTGGGGCGCGCCTTCCTCGGCGTGTATCCGGAATTGGTGCGCCGCAACTTTGCAACGCCCTGGAGCGAGGCGGAGCGTAACGAGCAGCTCGTACGTCGCGGCCGCTATGTCGAGTTCAATCTGCTCTATGATCGCGGCACCGTGTTCGGCTTGAAGACCGGCGGCAATATCGAGTTCGATCCTCTCCTCCCTGCCGCCGCTCGTGAAATGGCCGTGAGGGATGGGCCCGGATGTCATTTCGTGATTGCGAAGGCCTGCACCGTATTCGCGGCGAGCCAACGGAAGCTTTCAAGCCCCAAGTGTGCTATACGCCAATTGTGCTATACGTTTTGATGTCAATCGGATCCGTCTCACGAGAACCCTGGTCCATAATGTGACGCGTCAAGTCAAAACGGGAGGAGCGCGACGCGCGGAAATTGCCGACGCAACGGTTCTTTTTCGCGCATTCCCGCACGGCCTCGGCTGGCGGCTGCAATTGGTGACCTTATATTGGTCTCGGATACGCTTGATTTAACTGGAGCATCCAGTTGGACGTTGCAATGGCGGGCGGACCAGTGACCGCAGTCCGCCTAATGGAAATGCAAGATGGAAATGCAAGGTATCGGCGGCGTCGTTCCTGGTGTCCCGGATTGGGAAGCAGAATTCGCCAGCGTCGAGAGCATCGGACGGTCTTCCTGCGCAGTCGATTCCAGCGGGGGCGGCAATCTTGGGGCCGGGGCGGGCGGAACGGCAACTCGTCCGCGGCGACCGCGATATCCAAGATCGAGAGCGTAGCTCGATCTTGACGTGCGACACATGACGTGAATGATCGTGCTCGAACTGTAACACGATAGAATGGCGACAGACGATATTTTTGATGTCCGATAAGGGAATCACAACCATGAGTGAGGCGCCAAATTACATGGGCGCGCTCTACAAATTTTTCAAATCCATCTTTGAGAAAAGCAGGATTATTTTGGAGCCGAATAATTCTTTTGTCCCGCTCGAATCAATTCCGCACTATTATTATTTGAACGCGCACAAGTCGATCGATATTGCGACAAGCGTCGAGATTTTTTCTGACCTGAGCCGCGAGATAATTTCCGAAGGCAGGACCCTGCTGAGTTACGACCGTCTCTACACGCTTTTCCAGGCTGTGATGCAGCTTCCGCAAAATCCGATAGCGGTGGAGGTCGGCGCCTACAAGGGCGGCAGCTCGAAGTTCATTGCAACCTTGTTGCGCTCCCAAAAAGGCGGCGGAAAGCTTTATTCATGCGATACATTCACAGGTCACGCCACCGTCGACCGTCGGTATGATGGAAAGCATGTGCTGAAAAACTACTTCGGGGACGTGACGGCCGATGAGGTCAAACGCTATTTGGAGCCGCTTAATAACGTTACCGTCTTGGTGGGAGACATCGCAAAGACCTATACCCACATTGAAGAGCCGTTCATCCACCTGATCCACTTGGATGTCGACGTCTACACGCCGATAAAGTTTGTTTTAGATGCCCTTTGGCCGCGGATCGCGCCGCACGGGTTCATCCTGGTGGATGATTATGGATTTACGACATGCAAAGGCGCCAAGAAGGCGGTCGATGACTTCATGGCCCGCACAAGAGATTGCATCAAATTCCATTTTCTCACCGGGCAATGCATCTTGATCAAGGCGTGACGACGCGCGTCTGCTTCCGCCCGCTGGTGTCCTCGCCCTTGTAGACAATCTGACGGCGCCGCGTTGTTCGAAGCGCGCCTCGCGTCACCGCCACAGCCCCCCGCGATCATCATTGCGCCGCCGACCGCCCCGACGGCGTCGAGAATGGCGGTGTGCACCGAGATCGGCAGCCGCTTGACCAGCGCCTTGGCGGCGAACGCGCTGGGAAACGCCGCCACCCCGATCAGCAGAGTGAAACGCGGTACACGGGTGCAATCGGTCAGGATGCGGGCTTCGCCCGATGCGGCGCGGCGATGCGGCTCGCGATCGCTTCGATTTCCGCGCGACTCTCGGGAAATCCGGCGGCGATCCAGGCCTCCTCAGCGGCGTGCATGGCGGCGCCGAGCGCAGGCCCCTTGGCGACGCCGCGCGCCATGAATGCGGCCGCGCGCAGAGGAAAGGCGGGGACCAGCCAACGCTGCGGCAGGCTCGCAAGCGTGCGCCAGTCCTCGTCGCCGGCGTCCGCGTCGGCGCGCGCCCAGGCGAGCAGAACCCGATCGGCGAATGAATCCGCGCCGAGGCGGTACAGCAACGCGCGCCGGTCCTGTTCGCTTGCTGCCGGAGCCAGCCGCCGCCAACCCTCGGCCATGAGGCGCAGGCGGCGGTGTTCGACATTGGCGAGGCGTAGTCTGTCATTCAGCCGCTCGGCATCTTCCTCGATCAGAACCGCGAGCGCGCCGAGGCGCCGCACGGGGTCGGGCGCCGCGCCGGTCGCCGCCTCGATCCGGACGAGGCTTTCGATACTGGCGAGCTGAGCGACCCCTCCGAGCACGAGCGGCAGCAGGCCCGCATCCGACATGATCGTGAGCGTCGGCGCGGCGAGCGGCGCGACGAGCAGCTTGAACAATTCCATCCGCACCCGTTCGCGCGACAGCCCGCGCAAGCCCTCGCGGCCGGCGATGCAGGCGTGCAGGCCGGCGGCATCGGAGCCGCCGTTCCCATACAGCGCGTGGAAACGAAAGAAGCGCAGGATGCGCAGATAGTCCTCGCCGATGCGCTTGGCTGGATCGCCGATGAACCGCACCCGCCGCGCATCGAGGTCGGACAACCCGCCGACATAGTCATGCACCGTCCCGTCCGGCGAGATGGACAGCGCGTTGATGGTGAAGTCGCGCCGCTCCGCATCCGCCCGCCAGTCGCGGCCGAACGCGACCTTGGCCTTTCGTCCGAAGGTTTCCACATCCTCGCGCAACGTCGTGACCTCGAACGGATGCCCGTGCGCGACAATCGTCACCGTGCCATGCTCCACCCCGGTCGGCACCGCCTTGAATTCCGCGGCGAGCGAACGCCGCGTCACCTCCTCGGGCGTTGCAGTGGTGGCGATGTCGATGTCGCCCGGCGGCTCGCGGAGCAGGCTGTTGCGCACCGCGCCGCCAACGACGCGCGCTTCCTCGCCGCCGCCGTTCAGAAGGGCGAGCACCTCCGCAAGCGGGAGCCGGGCGAGCCAGTCGAAGGAATGGGATTGCGTTGCCTCGGCCTCGCTCATCGGGTCGTCCCGGGCACCAGCCGCCCGTTTTCCATATGGGCGGGCACGTAGCTCGAATTGGGCGGTGCGCCGCCGAACTGCGCCATCACGATGAAGCTTGCGATCATCAACGCAAACGCGGCGAGGATAAGCCAGCCGAGCACCGGCAGGCTCCACGCATCCGGATGGAGCACGCCGGCCTGCGTCGCCCAGATGAAGATCGCATAGGCGACGAAGGGCGTCAGAAACAGGGATATCTCGACAAGGAACGGCCGGATCATCTTATTTGAATAATAGACCGTGTGTTCCGCCGACGCAGGCCCCGCGGAGCGGACCGCCGTTGACCCCTGATCGCAAAAAACCACAAATCATGGGTCCACATCGGCAGCGCGCCGTCGCACGCCACGCTGCGCCGCGGAGATGAAGAATGCTTTGATGCGCGTCGCCCATCCTGGATGTTATCGCGCGCCTACCGCTCGTAGATCCGTTCATACAGGTTGCGCAGAATGCCGGCGGTGACGCCCCAGATATAACGATCCTCGTACGGCATCACATAGAAGCGGCGCATGTGTCCTTTCCATTCGCGGCTGTGCAGCGCGTGGTTCTGCGCATCCATCAGGAACGCGAGCGGGACCTCGAATGCATCTTCGACCTCGTGCGTGTTCAGCGTCAACGAATAGTCGGGCGAAACGCGGCCGACCAGCGGCAGGATGCGGTAACCGCTGAAGGTCAGGTAGAGATCGAGATAGCCAATCTCCTCGACAAGACGCGGGTCGAGCCCGATCTCCTCCTGCGCTTCGCGCAGCGCCGCCGCGCGCGGCGTGGCGTCGCCGGAATTGATGCTGCCGCCGGGAAAAGCGATCTGGCCCGGATGATTGGGGAGATGCGAGGTGCGCTGGGTGAGAATGACGCTCGGCGCCGGCCGGTCGACCACCGGTATGAGGACCGCGGCGGGCCGCATCGGCTGCACGCCCGTCTCCTCCCACAACAGCGGATCGAGGTCGAGGTCGCCGCGGACCGCCGTCTGGGTCGGATCGGTCAGGGCCGCCGGCACGTCGAGGGTCAGGCGCGCCAGCGCGCGGGCAAAGAACCCCTGCCCGGAGCCCACCAGCTCCTCCGTCGCCTCGAAAGCCGTCATCAGCCGTATTCCCTCAAACTGTCCGCCGGCGCCATCGCGAAAAACGCATCCCCCGACGCGACGCCGAACATGTGCCGGCCCTCGACAAGGCGTTCCTCGCCCAAATCGACGAGATCATAAAACAAGGGCCGCGTCACTTTAGCCCACAAGCCCCGCCGCACATGCAGATAGGGCTTGAGCCCGCCGGTTCTAGGTTCGGGATCGAAACGCAACGGATGTTCGCCGCCACAGACGACCCAGTCCTCGACGTTGGTGCGGAAATGCAGCGTTCGGGCGCTTCCCTGCTGATCCGCGGCGGCTGGCTCGATCCGCATCTCGACCGCGAGGAAGGGCGCGTCCTCAACCACGAGGCCGCACTTTTCGACTGGCGTGACAAGGAAATAGCGGTCGTCTTCCCGCTTGAGCACGGATGCGAAGAGCTTCACCAGCGCCGGCCGGCCGATCGGGGTCTTCTGGTAGAACCACGTGCCGTCCGCGGCAATGCGCATGTCAATCTCGCCGCAATAGGGCGGATTCCACAGGTGGACCGGGGCCGGCCCCCTGCTCGCGAAGCTTTGCGCCGCGCCGGTAATCGAATCGAGCGCGCCACCGCCGATCTGCCCTTCCTTCGCCATGGTTCGACCTACTGTGAAGAGAGCCCAGTCGGTAAAGTGGAACCGCACAGTTTTTGGCGCGGTTAATGCATGGCTCGATGGGCCGATTGTCATGACATGACGGTGCAAATGCGACAAGGAGATGCCTGATGGGCGCGGCGAGCGGCGAGAACCTCGAACAGTTGCACGACATGATCGTGCGCGCCGCCGAGACAGTCGTCGTTCAGGTCCGCAACGCGAAGGCGGCGGTCAGCGCCGTGATCTTCGGTCAAGATCGAGTGATCGAGCACGCGCTGATCACCGTGCTGTCGGGCGGTCACGCCCTCCTGGTCGGCGTTCCCGGGCTAGCCAAGACCAAGCTGGTCGATACGCTGGGCGTCGTGCTCGGGGCGGACGCCAAACGCATCCAGTTCACCCCGGACCTGATGCCCTCGGACATTCTCGGCAGCGAGGTGCTGGAGGAGAGCCCGGGCGGCAAGCGCAGTTTCCGCTTCATTGCCGGACCGGTCTTCGCGCAGCTCCTGATGGCGGACGAGATCAACCGCGCAAGCCCGCGCACCCAGTCGGCGCTCCTGCAGGCGATGCAGGAGCAGCACGTCACCGTTGCAGGCGTTCGCCACGACCTGCCGAGGCCCTTCCACGTGCTCGCCACCCAGAACCCGCTTGAGCAGGAAGGCACTTACCCCTTGCCGGAAGCTCAGCTTGACCGCTTCCTGATGGAGATCGACGTCGACTATCCCGACCACGAGGCGGAACGAAGGATCCTGTTCGACACGACCGGCGCAGAGGAGACCAGGCCGAAGCCGGCCATGACGGCTGACGATCTGATTTCGGCGCAGCGGCTGGTTCGCCGCCTGCCCGTCGGCGAGTTGGTCATCGAGGCCATTCTGGCGCTGGTCCGCTCGGCACGTCCCGGATCCGAGGCTGCGGAAGGCCGGATGATCGCCTGGGGGCCGAGCCCGCGCGCGAGCCAGGCGCTCATGCTCGCGGTGCGGGCCCGCGCCCTGCTCGACGGCCGTTACGCGCCCTCGATCGACGACGTTCTCGCGCTTGCGGAGCCGGTCCTCAAGCATCGCATGGCGCTCACCTTCGCCGCGCGCGCCGACGGAGAAACGATTCCCGGGGTGATCGGCCGGCTCAAGGCGCGGCTCGGATAGAACGCATGGCGCCCTCGCCTAGTCTGCAGCACGAAACCGCCGCGCTCGGCCGGGCCGCGGGCGCGAGCCGCGCCCTCGCCGACACCATGCCGCGGCTCGTGCTGGAGGCGCGGCGGGTGGCGTCGACGGTCATTCACGGACTGCATGGCCGCCGGCGCGCCGGCCCAGGCGAGAATTTCTGGCAGTATCGCCGGTTTGTGTCGGGCGAATCTGCCGCGAGCGTCGATTGGCGCCGCTCGGCGCGCGACGAGCACCTCTATGTGCGCGAGCAGGAATGGGAAGCCGCGCACACGGTTTGGATCTGGACCGACCGTTCGCCGTCGATGGCGTTTGCTTCGAAGCTTGCGCAGGAGTCCAAGCTCGAGCGCGCGCTCGTGGTCACGCTCGCGCTGGCGGAAGTGCTGGTGCAGGGCGGCGAGCGGGTCGGCGTTCCCGGCGTGATGCCCCCGACCGCAAGCCGGAACGTGATCGACAAGATCGCGCAGGCGCTCGCCCTTGACGCGGGCGAACGGAATAGCCTGCCGCCAACATTCTCCCCTGCCCCGCTTTCGGAGGTGCTGCTCCTGTCCGATCTGTGGAGTCCGATAGCCGACATTCACGCGACGTTCGCGCAACTTTCGGCCGCCGGCGCGCACGGGCATGTGGTGCAGGTCGTCGACCCGGCGGAGGAGATCTTTCCCTATTCAGGACGCATCGAATTCATCGAGCCGGAAGGCGCCGGCGCGATCACCGCGGGACGGGCGGAGACTTGGCGCAGCGACTATGCGCGGCGCGTCGATCTCCATCGCAGCGAGATCCGGACGCAGACGGACCGCTGCGGCTGGACCTTCATCGTTCATCGCACCGACCGCCCGTCCAGCGACCTTCTTCTGCAACTGCATGCGCGGCTCTCCGCCGGCCCCGCCGCCTTCGGCGCCGATCGGCGGCGCGGGGCGCTCGCGAGGTCCGCATGATCCCCGGCCTGCCGCTCGCCTTCGCCCAGCCCCTCGTTCTTCTCGGCCTGCTCAGCCTGCCGGTGCTGTGGTGGTTGTTGCGCCTCGTCCCGCCGCGCCCGCGCCGCGTCAATTTTCCGCCGACCCGCATCTTGTTCGAAATCGCGCCGAAGGAGGAAACGCCGGCGCGCACGCCGTGGTGGCTGACGCTGCTGCGGCTGATGCTTGCCGCGCTCGTGATCGTCGCCGCCGCGGGTCCGATCTGGAATCCGCCGGTGGCGACCGGCTCGAGCGAGGCGCCCCTGATGCTGTTGATCGACGACGGATGGGCGGCGGCGGCCACCTGGGAGGCTCGGATCAACGCGGCCCGGGATTTGATCACCCGCGCGCAGGCGGATCAGCGCGGCGTGGCGCTCGTGCCGCTGTCCGAGCCTGCGCGCTTGATTTCGCTGGAGACTGCGGAAGCGGCGGGCGGACGGGTGTCGGTGCTCAAGCCGAAGCCGCATGCGGTCGACCGCGCCGACATCCTGCCTGCGATCGGGCGCTTTGTCGCCGCAACGCCGGACCTGGATATCGTATGGCTCGCCGACGGCGTGGACCTCGGCGGCGCCGATTTCGCCCAGGGCTTGGCGAAGATCGCCGAGCAGCGGACGGTCACCGTCATTGCGGGCGGGCTGAGGCCGGCGCATGCCCTGACCGCGGCGGAGAACGCTGCGGCAGGCCTCAGCGTGAAGGTGCTCCGGGCCGCGCAGGAGGGCGAGGAGGTTGGCGTCGTGCGCGCCCTCGATCTGAAAGGCCTGCCGATCAGCGAAGCCTCGTTCGCCTTCAAGCCGGGCGAACGCGAGACCGAGGCGCGGTTCGACCTGCCGACCGAAATCCGCAATGACATCGCGCGTCTGGACATTGCGGGCGAGCGCTCCGCGGGCGCGGTTGAATTGCTCGACAAACGTTGGCGGCGGCGCACGGTGGGCGTCGTCACGGGCTCGACGGCGGAGACGGCGCAGCCGCTGCTCGCCTCCGCATATTATCTTGCGCGCGCGCTCGGCCCGTTCGCCGACGTGCGACTGGCTCCCCGGCAGGCGCCGGGCGACGCGGTCAACCAGTTCATCGAGCAGGGCCTGCCCATGCTGGTGCTGGCCGACGTCGGCAACGTCGCGGAACCCGCGCGCGACCGACTGGCCCGCTGGGTGGAAGACGGGGGCATGCTGGTGCGCTTCGCCGGGCCGCGTCTCGCCGCGGGCGATGACGAACTCGTGCCGGTCAGGCTGCGCCGTGGCGGCCGCATTCTGGGCGGGAGCCTGAGCTGGGAGAAGCCGCAACAGCTCGGCGGGTTTTCGCGCGACAGCCCCTTCGCCGGCATGGAAATCCCAAGCGACGTCACCGTGACCCGCCAGGTGCTCGCGGAGCCAGACTCGTTGCTCGCCGATAACGGTTGGGCGACGCTCGCCGACGGCACGCCGCTGGTGACCGCCGGTAAGCGCGGCAAGGGCATGATTGTGCTGTTCCACGTGACCGCGGATACGCGCTGGTCGGACCTGCCGCTGTCCGGCGCCTTCGTGGAAATGCTCAAACGCATCGTCGGGCTGGCCGGTTCGCGTGCGTCCAACGCGGCTGCGCAGGCGGCGGGCGCGGGCGGCGCGCAGGAGACCGTCGCTCCCACCCGCATTCTCGACGGGTTCGGCGTCTTCGGGGCGCCCCCGCCGACGGCCCGCCCGATCGCCGCGGGCTTTTCCGGTCGGGCGACCGCCGACAACCCGCCCGGCTTCTATGGCCCGCCTGAAGGCCTGCTCGCGGTCAACACCCTTGCGGCGAGCGACCGGCTGCGCCCGCTCGATCTTTCGCCGCTCAACACGCGCGTCGAGCCCTATCGGACCTCCGAGCCGGAGGACCTGCGCGGTCCGATCTTCCTCGTTGCGCTCTCCCTTTGCCTGATTGACGCGCTCGTCGTGTTCTGGCTCGCCGGCGGCATCCAGCGCTTGACCGGCTGGCGACGCGCCCCGGCCGCGCTCGCTGTCGGGCTTGCCCTCGCCTTTGCTGCTCCTCGCGCCGGCCAAGCCGCCGAGTCCGCCGACCAATTTGCCGCGAAAGCGACTGAAACCACGCATCTCGCCTACGTCATCACGAGCAATGCTCAGGTCGATGCGATCAGCAAATCGGGGCTGCAGAGCTTGACCGTCTTTCTCGCGCAGCGCACCGCGCTGGAGGCCGGCGAGCCGACCGGACTGGACATTGCGCGCGATGAGCTTGCTTTCTTCCCGCTCATCTACTGGCCGATCGTCCCCGATGCGCCGAAGCCGTCGCCTGAGACGCTCGCGCGCATCGACGCCTATATGAAGCAGGGCGGCACGATTCTGTTCGACACCCGCGATGCGGTGGAAGCGCCGCCCGGGCCGGGTGGCGAGACCCGGACGCCGGGGATGGTCGCGCTGCGCGCAATCCTGTCGTCGCTGGACATCCCCGAGCTCGAGCCCGTGTCCAACGAGCATGTGCTCACCAAGACGTTCTTCCTACTGCGCGACTTTCCCGGCCGCTTCACCGGCGGGCGGTTGTGGGTCGAGGCGATGCCGGCCGAGTCCGACGATGCGATCGAGCAGCGCCCCGCCCGCCCGGGCGACGGGGTGTCGTCGATCATCATCACCGCAAATGACCTCGCGGGCGCCTGGGCGACGCGTCCCGATGGTCAAGCGATGCTTCCGCTCGTCCCCAACGAGCCGCGCCAGCGCGAATTCGCCTTCCGCGCCGGCGTCAATATCGTGATGTATGCGCTGACCGGCAACTACAAGGCCGACCAGGTGCACGTGCCGGCGCTGCTTGAACGGCTCGGCCAGTAGGAGCCCGACTTGAATTTCGGCATCTCGTTCGCGCCGCTGGTTCCGCCCTCCGTGCTGTGGGCCGCGGTCGCGTCGGCTGCAGTGGTCGTGGTCCTGCTGGCGATTGCCCGCGGCCGCGGCGCGCTGCTGCGCGCGCTCGCGCTTTTCCTCATCATTGCGGCGCTCGCCAATCCCTCGTTCACGCGGGAGGACCGGGAGCCGCTGCCCTCGGTCGCCGTGCTTATCGTCGACAAGAGCGCAAGCCAGGGCTTCGGCGACCGGGCCGCGCAGACCGCGGCGGCGCGCGCGGAACTGACGGAACGCCTGCAGCGCATTCCGGGGCTCGAACTGCGCACGGTCGAGGCGGGTCAGTCGGACGGCGAGAGCGACGGCACGCGCCTGTTTGGCGCGCTCAACCAGGCGCTCGCCGACGTTCCGCCGGAGCAGGTCGCGGGCGCGATCCTCCTCACCGACGGCCGCGTGCATGACGCGCCGGCGGACGCGAGCGCGCTCGGCTTTTCCGCCCCCGTGCACGCGCTCGTCACCGGGCATTCGAGCGAACGCGACCGCCGCGTGGTGCTCGTGTCCACGCCGCGCTTCGGCATTGTCGGGCAGCAGCAGACCATAGCATTCCGGGTGGAGGACACCGGCGCGCCGCGCGGACCGGCCGAGATCCGCGTCAGTCGCGACGGCGAACTCGTGGAGCGGCGCACGGTCCGGTCCGGCGACGCCGTGCGCGTGCAGGTGCCGGTGCCGCATGCCGGCGCCAACATCGTCGAGATCGAAGCGTCGGCGCTCGACGGCGAGCTGACCCCGCTCAACAACCGCGCCGTGGTGCCGATCGAGGGCGTCCGCGACAAGCTGCGCGTTCTGCTGGTGTCCGGCGAGCCGCATGCCGGCGAGCGGACGTGGCGCAACCTGCTCAAGTCGGACGCCAATGTCGATCTCGTCCACTTCACCATTCTGCGCCCGCCGGAAAAGCAGGACGGCACGCCGATCAACGAGCTGTCGCTGATCGCGTTTCCGACGCGCGAACTGTTCCAGCAGAAGATCAATGAGTTCCAGCTCATCATCTTCGATCGTTATGCGCGCCAGGGCGTGCTGCCGATCATCTATTTCGACAACATCGCCCGCTATGTGCGCGAAGGCGGCGCGGTGCTGGTCGCGGCGGGCCCGGACTATGCCTCGCCGACGAGCCTCTGGCGCACGCCGCTCGAACCGATTCTGCCGGCCGAGCCGAGCGGGCAGGTGACGGAAGCGGCCTTCCACCCGGAATTGAGCCCGCTCGGCCGACGTCATCCCGTGACGCGCGGCCTCGAAGGCGCAAACGAAACCCCGCCGCGCTGGAGCCGCTGGTTCCGCCTCGTCGATGCGACCGCCGGCGAGGGCATGACGGTGATGCAGGGACCCGACAATAAGCCGGTGCTCGTGCTCGCGCGCGAGGGCGAGGGGCGCGTCGCGATGCTCCTCTCCGATCACATCTGGCTGTGGGCGCGCGGCTACGAAGGCGGCGGACCGCATATCGACCTCCTGCGCCGCCTGTCGCACTGGCTGATGAAGCAGCCTGACCTCGAGGAGGAGGCGCTGCGCATGTTCGTGCGCGGGCGCGACCTCACCGTGCAGCGTCAGACCATCGGCGACAGCGTCGGTCCGGTGACGCTCACCTCGCCGTCGGGGGCGACGCGCACGCTCACCCTCGATGCGAGCGAACCGGGCATCTGGCGCAAGAGCATCGAGGCGAACGAACTCGGCCTGTGGCGTGCGAGCGACGGCAAGCTCACCGCGCTCATCAATGTCGGTCCGCCCAATCCGCGCGAATTCGCCGAAGTCACCTCGACCACGGAGGTGCTCGCTCCGCTGACGCACGCGACTGGCGGCGATGCGCGGCGGATTGGCGAAGCGACCGGCTCGGCGGTGGATCTGCCGCGCGTGGTCGCGGTGCGATCGAGCGACACCTATCGCGGCGAGGGCTGGATCGGCGTGAGGATGCGCCAGGCGAGCATCGTGCGCGGCGTCGGCGTGCTGCCCGTCTTCGCCGGCCTGCTCGGACTGCTGCTGTTGATCGGCGGCCTCGCCGCCGCTTGGGCGCGCGAGGGACGGTGACGCCCCGCGCCGAGCCGCGCCGGCGACATCCTGCGCGTAGCGAATCGAGGACATCCACCTCCAGGCTGTTCGATCGTCTCGGCAGATAAATTAGTCGTCCGTGAAGAACGGGGTTTTCACGCCGGTTTGGCTGAGCTTGGGCTGCGAGCGCGGCGAGGGCGAGCAGGGTTCTGAGCAACAAAAAGCTGAGCCAGCGGATCAAGCGGCGGAAGTTGTAGCCGACGGCGGCGAGGATGGCGTTGACGGCGTCGCCGCTTGCATGGGCGAGGTAATTGCGGCGCATGCGGTGGTCGTCCTTGAGATGGCCGATTACCGGCTCGATCGCCGAGCGGCGCCGTAACTCGCGTTTGATCTGCTCTGTCATCCCCCGCTTCTGGCCGGCGACATAGACCTTGAACTTATGCTCGGGCGGAGCGTTGTGGCCGCGATAGCCGGCGTCGGCGAGGGCGCGGTCGAGCGTGTTGCCGATCAGCGCCTCCATCGCCGGGATGACGGCGGCGAGCGTATGCCCGTCGTAAGGGTTGCCGGGCAGCGTTGCGACATGGGCGACGAACTGGCCGCCGGCGGAATGCTTCACTGTCGTCGCGACGCTGACCTTCACCCCGAACTCATACGGCTTGTGCGCCTTGCCTTTGCCGATGCACTCCACCTCGGGCGCATGCAGCGAATAGACCTTGCGGCCGCGCTGGCGGCGATCCTGCGCCAGCACCCGCTCGGCGAGATGGAGCGGCTTGACGAAGGCCTCGCGCAGTTTCTCCTGGCCCACGCTCTTGCGGCGGATGTCGCGGATGACGCGGCCGAGATAGGTCCTGAGCTTGCGCAGCGCCTTGCCGGCGCGCTTGAACTGGTGGGCATGGGCGTAGCGCTGATGCTTGATCAGCGCGAACTTGCCGACCCGGGCGTAAGACTGGCGCAAGACGACGCCGAGCTTCTTCGCAAGCCGCACCAGCCGTTCGCGCGCGCGATGGAGGAGCCTGGCGTCGGTCGGGAACGCCACCGCCTTCTCCTGCACGGTGGTGTCGATCACCACGCGCGACAGATCGGAGGGCTTCATCGCCTCGGTGCGCGCGGCGGTGGCGAGGCTCTCCTGCAACAGGGCAGCCAGCCGCTCCGCCCCCATGCGCTGGCGCCAGCGAGTCAGTGAGGAGCGGTCGAAGGGGAGCCGGTGCTGAAAGAACGCCTCGCCGCAAAAATATTGGAAATACGGGTTCTCGATCCAGCGCTCGCACAGCCCCTCGTCGGACAGATCATAGCTGTGCTTGAGGATGGCGAGCCCCGCCATCAGCCGCGTCGGCAAGGGCGGATGACCAGGCTTGTCGGTATAGACCGCACCGAACTCACGCTCCAGAAACGACCAGTCGATCGCTCGCGCCAGCCTGGCGAGCGCATGGCCAAGGTCGATGATCTGGTCGAGCCGCGAGCGGAACAGGTCCTGCTCGCCCGTCTCCCGGCGCTCCTTCGGCCGCATCGCAAAACCCTCCGCCGCGTCTCAGGCGAAGGAAACACAGACCTCAATTCGCAGGAATCCCGCCCGCGCATTTTGCAAGAAAACCGACCGCCAATCCCCAAAAAACCGCGAATCCCAATACGCCAAAACCTCCGATTAGCCCCGTGGCCCAAGGCGTTCTGAACTCTTCACGGACGACAAATTAACGCCCGGTCCATCGGCCGGGCGTTAATCCAAGCGCCGACGCGTCGTTACCGCTCGCAACCGTTCAGCCGCCAGGCGCCAATGAGGTCTTCTCAACGGGCTCCACGAGCTTTCGGTAGAGATGCCAGGTTGCGTGGGCGAGAATGGGTATCACCACCGCAAGGCCGACAAAGAACGGCACCGAGCCGATCGCAAGCAGAGCGCCCACGATTATGCCCCACGCCGCCATGGTCGCGGGATTGGCGACAATTGCACGGACGGAGGTCTGCAGCGCGACCACCGCGCCGACGTCGCGATCGACCAGCAGCGGGAACGAGACGACGCCGACGGTCAGCGCGACAGCGGCAAACAAGGCGCCGAGCGCGTGGCCGACAATGATCAGCACCCAGCCTCTGGTGGTCGTGAAAATTTCCTTCAGGAATTGTGAGATGGAATTCGGGCGGCTCTGAACCGAACAGCCCGTCATAAAGCGCGAGCGCGGTCACGAGCCAGAGCACGAACACGACCATCAGCACAAATCCGACCGCGCCGATGGCGTCGAGCGAAGGACAGCGCAGGACGCCGAATGCGTCGGTCCAGGAAACCTCATGACCTTGTTCCCGGCGCCGGCTGATTTCATAGAGGCCGATCGCCGCGAACGGACCAATCAAGGCGTAGCCCGCCACCAACGGGAACAGCAGCGGCAACACATGATAGCCGAAGGTCAGTCGAGCCAGAAAGAGGCCGACAATGGGATAGATGATGGCCAGAAAGATCAACTGCGTCGGCGCCGCCAGGAAATCACTGACGCCCTTTGCCAGCGCATCTTTCAAATCCGCGAACCCGATCTTGCGGACAACAGGAACCTCGGGGATTTCGCTTGCGCCGGTCATCACGTGCAGATTGGGCATTGCGCGCCTCCCAAATATCCAACGTCGATGCTGTTGCGAGGCGCCACAAAGTCTGCGGACGCCAGAAAAATCGCGTTAAGTTCTCATATCCAGTCGGTCATTTTATCGGTGGCCCCATGACTGGGCTCGCGCCTTAGCCACGAGCCTCTCCTGCACAAGCGTAGAGCCGAAAGCCGACACGGGTCAACCTGCGGCTTGGCCACAAGACATTGCGCGGACCGTCCCCTGCTTCTCCACGAGCGACGGCGGGACCAGCATTTCCGCCGGATGACAATGTCGGAGGCTCGCGATTTGTCGTAGCGCACAACTGCGCCCCCGACTATATCGGCGACGTTAGCCCGCCCCTCGCGGCCGGCATGGAGCGACAATATGTTTCCTCTTCCGACCAGCGTGTTCATCACGCGCGGCGTCGGCGTTCACAAATACCCGCTGACCGCGTTCGAGTACGCGCTGCGGGATGCCGATATCGAGCAGCAGAATCTCGTGTCTGTTTCCTCAATCCTGCCGCCCCATTGCCGTCTCATCGCCCGTGAGGCAGGCATCGCGACGCTCAGTCCGGGCGAGATCACCTTCTGCGTGATGGCTCGCGCGGAGACGAACGAGCCGGGACGCCGCATCGCCGCCAGCATCGGATTGGCGCGTCCGAAGGACCTGTCGCTTTATGGCTATATTTCCGAACACCATGGGTTCGGCATGACCGAGAAGGACGCCGGCGAATATGCCGAGGACCTGGCGGCGACGATGCTTGCCTCCACGCTCGGGATCGAGTTCGATCCCGACGCCGGCTGGAACGAGCGCAAGCGAGTCTACGAAATGAGCGATCTGATCGTCGACAGCATGTCTCTCACGGCCGCCGCCGAGGGCGCCGCCAACGGCAATTGGACCTGCGTGGTCGCCGCCGCGGTGTTCCGCTTTGCCCCGCTGACGAGCGAATGATGGACGAGCCGCCGACCTTTGCCGTTCCGCTGAGCTTTCTGGGCCTTCCCGCGCGCGGCGCTGATGCTCCCGTGTGCGTCGCCGGAATCCCACTCGACATCGGCGTGACCAATCGGAGCGGAGCGCGGTTCGGCCCGGCGGCGATCCGCCAGGCGAGCCGCATGTTGGTCGATGGCGACCATCCCACCCACTGGGTCGACCCGCGGCGCCTGTCGCCAGCGGACATCGGCGACTTCGCCGTTGCGCTCGGCGACATTCCGAAGAGCCTGGCCTTGATCGAGGCGCAGGCCTCGCGCATCGGCCATCTGATCGCGCTCGGCGGCGAGCACGGCATTACCCTGCCACTCCTGCGCGCGCTGCGAAAGACGCAAGGGCCGCCCGCTCTTATCCATTTCGACGCCCATGTCGACACCTGGCCGGATAACTTCGGCCAGACCTACGCGCATGGCTCGGTCTTCTACCACGCGATCGAGGAGGGCTTGATCGACCCGCGCCGGACCGTGCAGATCGGCATTCGTTCGCCGGTGGCGCGCGGGATCTACGACTGGACGCTCGCGCGCGGCGTGACGATCGTGCCGGCGCTGGAGGTCCACGCGGCGGGGCCGAACGAAATCGCCCGCCGCATTCGCGCGGCGGTCGGCGATGCGCCGGTGTATCTGAGCTTCGATATCGACGTGCTCGATCCCGCTTTCGCTCCGGGAACCGGAACGCCGGAGATCGGCGGGCTCGCGAGCTGGCAAGCGCAGGCGATCGTGCGTCGGCTGGTCGGCTTGAACTTCGTCGGCATGGACGTGGTCGAGGTCGCGCCTGCCTACGACGTCGCCGAGATCACCGCGCTCGCGGGCGCAACGATGGCGTGGGAGTATCTTTGCCTGATCGCAGCGCGGCTGGCCGGCTAGCCCGCATTTCTCACACTAAGTAGGCGCATCGGGGCTCCGAATCAGCGAAAGTCGTTGTGCCACAGCGACTTTGAGCTGATTTGAAAGAAGCCCCGATGCCGACAGAGTGTATCGCAGAACAATTCGATTTTGGAACGGTTGAAGGCCGCGCTGTGGAAGCCGCGTTTGATGCCGGGTTGGTGACGTCGGATGCGGGGGCTTTGCTTTTGCGCGCGACGGATCGGGCGATCGGACTGATGGATCGGTTTGCGGCGTGCTTTCACGACGAGCGGCGACGGGAACTGATCGAGCACGAGGTCGTGACGTTGGTCGGCCAGCGGGTGTTCGCCATCGCACTTGGCTATGAGGATCTCAACGACCACGATCAGTTGCGCCACGACCCAATGATGGCCGTGTTAGCGGGCAAGCTGGAAGCACGCCGCGCGGACTGCGCGCCGGTGGCCGGCAAGTCGACGCTCAATCGGCTGGAGCTGAGCGAGCTTACGCCGACGCGCTACCACAAGATCAGCCACAATCCGATCGCGATCAGGACGCTGCTGGTCGACCTGTTCCTGGAGGCGCATGCGCGGCCTCCCAGGCAGATCATTCTCGACCTCGATGCGACGGATGATCCGCTGCACGGCGAGCAGGAGGGGCGGTTCTTCCACGGCTATTACGATTGCTACTGCTACCTGCCGCTCTACGTGTTCTGCGGCCGCCATCTGCTCGTCGCCAAGCTGCGGCGTGCCGACCTGGACGCGGCGGCCGGCGCGGTCGAGGAGATAGCACGCATCGTCGCGCAGGTTCGGCGTCGGTGGCCGCGGGTACGCATCCTGTTGCGCGCCGACAGCGGCTTTGCACGGGATGACCTGATGGCTTGGTGCGAGGCCAATGGCGTCGACTTCCTGTTCGGACTGGCGCGCAACGAGCGGCTCGTCTGCGAGATTGCCACCGAGCTTGATCTCGTCGCTGCCAAGAGCCGTCGCACCGGCCGGTCGGAGCGCCGCTTCAAGAGCTTCATGTGGACGACGCGCGAGAGCTGGAGCTGCCTGCGCCGGGTCGTGGCCAAAGCCGAGTGGACGCAAGGAGAAGCCAATCCGCGCTTTGTCGTCACCTCGCTCCGGCGCGACGAGTGCAAGGCCAAGTATCTCTATGAGAAGCTCTACTGCGCCCGCGGTGAGATGGTCGGGTAGGATCGAGGCGCGGACCGGGCTTCGACTGATGCCGACGTCTCCTCGATCCCCCCTTATCATTCCGTACGGCGGGTTTTCCCCAGTACGGCTGGAAGGCTGGCTTGTCAGACGGCGCCTTCCCGAGCCCCGAGCAGCTTAAGCCTGCTCCCGGCGTTCGCTGATCGACGTTCGGTTTGCATCCGCCCTTCGTGCGCCTCTCGTGGCCTCAGTGATGGCACCGCTCTGGGTCGGGCCTGTGGGCTCGATTGCGCACCGCCATTAGGTGGGGTCTCCACCACCCCAGGGGCCCTCGCTCGGGTCCGGGTTATTCTGTCCCGGTCCGTCATCACTTAATCGGCCCCATCCGTCCCACTCGCGGGCACATCGCGATTTCACCGCACGGCGGCTTATACGCGATGCCTTCGCTGCTGCGGGAGCGCCTAGGCGACCCGCGAGCGGTTCCGGGCTTTCGCTGCACATTCCGTTCTGACATGCCGCCCTCTACGACCCCGGGGAGCTCGAACATCGATAAGTTCCAGAGCAGCGATGTCGACATTGGCCTTCGCCGAGTTCTCAGCGGCTCGGCGCTCCCGAGACCCCGCAATCCGTTTCACGCGGGCCTTGAATTTCGAGGCTTCAGTGGTTCGCACTTTGCTACAGCCTGTCAGATTGCTCGCTCCCCTGCACGGATTTGACCGGGCTTTGCCAAGCCAGCGGAAGCTTTTACATCCAGGCTTCCGACGGGTTGGTCACCCTTCCCGCCGCTGGATATGACTACAACAGTGACTGGACTCCTGTTGGCGGGACTTGCACCTGCAGGAATGGCAGCTAGCCTCGCTGCACGAGAACCGGATCAAGGAATGCCAGCTCGACCTCTATGCGGATCGCACCTCGGCCGCCACCATGCGCGCCAATTAGCTGCGCCTATGGTTTTACTCGATGGCTTACGTCCTGATGTGCGCCCTGCGCCGCATCGGCCTCCACGATACCGACTTCGCGCAGGCAACTTGCGGCACCATCAGGCTCAAGCTCCTCAAGATCGGTGCGCTGGTTCGCATCAGCGTCCGCCGCATCAAGATCGCCATGGCGTCGGCCTGTCCGGCCGCCCAAGATTGGGGACGTGCCGCGATCCGTCTCGCCATCGCAGCCATCGCCCGTGCCTCGCCCGCATGACACGCCCCGCCGCGGCGCGACCCTCGCGGCACCAACCAATTGGCCCCACGGAGAACCCGAAAAAAACAAACCACAACGCGTCCTTGGACGCCACGGACCTGCATGGCTCCAGCACACCAGCCATCAAACGCGATCAAACGCGGCTTATCCCTTGCGCAATCCATTAGTAGCGTGAGATATCCGCGCTAGAGCGAATTCCGTTCCAATGGAATCGGAATTCGCTCTAAGATCCTGTTAGTGGTTTGCATTTTCTCCGGCGAACCGGTTCCCCTTCGCCGGAAAATGCTCT
>CAVRVX010000023.1:0-53920 GCA_963724735.1 uncultured Alphaproteobacteria bacterium | reverse complement strand
GTCGCCGCCCCCGCTCGTCGAGCTGAGAGCCGACCGCTTCCCATCGCTGCCGAATCGCGTCCTCGTCGATCATACGACCGACCTACGCCTGTTCACCCAGCACCGGAATCCCCGACACCCAAGTCGCTCCGACGCACAACGGCGGATCGCAATTCAGTTATTGTTCGGAGTGTCCTTAGCTGTGAGACCATCTGTAAGTGACCCAGCGAACAACTCCCGCAGCACTCGCTCAGCTTCATCGTGGAGAGCACGGCAGTGGGCGTGTTCACGCCGCAGGCGTCCTATTTGCTCGAACCGGCATGTGCCAAAACCAAGGAAGCCAGCCATGTCACTCCCTCGCGCCCTGGAGAGCCTTGCCATTTTTTCTCGGCAGGGCTGCTCGGAGGCGGCGCCGAGGTCCAACGTAACAGGCCCATTTGATGGCTAAAAATGGCGACCGCGTGCTTCCCTGGTGCTTCCCCATGTATGTGGGCACCCCGGAGCCTAACTCAATTAACAGAAAATGCTTTATATTGCAATGATTTAACTGGTGGAGCCAAGGGGAGTCGAACCCCTGACCTCTTGAATGCCATTCAAGCGCTCTCCCAACTGAGCTATGGCCCCTCCACAGAAAATCGAAGGTCAGACGGTGAATGTCGGAGACCGCACCTGCCGACAGGCCGCTTTCCTGACCATCCGCCGATGATTACCGGGCGCGGAACCCCGGATCAAGTCTCCTCCTCGTCCTCGATATCCCCGCCCAGAATCTCGGAAACGTCGGCGTCTTCCTCCTCGGTTTCCTCGATAAAGGCTGCATCGTCGAGGCTCTCGTCCATCTCCACCTCTTCCTCGACATCGGGAACTTCGTCGCCGGCGGCCGTTTTCTTCTTTCCCTGCGCCTCGGCGTCCGCCTCTTCCAGCGATATGAATTCCGCCTCCTGCGGCTCCGGCGGCTCCGCTTCTTTAGTCGGGCGAATGGTTGCCGCTTCGGGGCGTCCCCCGCGCTGCGGAACAGGCGCGACCTCGAACACCGCGCCGCATTTCGGGCAGGTGATCGGATCGTGGTTGAGATCATAGTACTTTGCGCCGCACGAGGCGCAGAGGCGTTTCGTGCCGAGCTCGGGTTTCGCCACGGTCGAAAATCCTTGCCGCAAGTTGAAAGCGAACCTCCCCTTGGCGGCTTGCGCGCCCGGTGTCAATAGCGCCGGTCGATCAGCCGGGGCGCTGCGCCTGCCCCGCCAACAGGCAATGCTCGGGCTTCGCAATCCTCAAGTCCGCCCGATGTGGGTTGAGCCGCGCTGAATTGCGAGCCCCCGCGCGTTGGCGGCTAGTCTAACGTGCCTCCTTTCGAACAGAATTGGGGTAGCCCGTGCATCCTGGGCCCCACACGCCGGGCATTTCTGCAAGATTTTGGTGGGCGCGGCGGGGAAACCCCGTTAAGAGGTCGCCCCTGACCGGGTTTTCACAATGTCAGCGCCGATCCAAAAGACCGTCGCCACCGCGCGCCGCGCCGGGCCGCTGCGCGGTCGGCTGCGGGCGCCCGGAGACAAATCAATCTCGCACCGCGCGTTGATCATCGGCGCGCTGGCGGTCGGCCGCACCACGATCTCTGGGCTCCTCGAGGCGGAGGACGTGATCAACACGGCGCGGGCGATGCGCGCGCTCGGGGCACGCGTCGATCGCAAGGGCGACGGGACCTGGCATGTGGACGGCGTCGGCGTCGCCGGCTTCGCAGCGCCTTCCGGCGCGCTCGATTTCGGCAATTCAGGCACCGGCTGCCGGCTTGTCATGGGAGCGGTCGGCGGTTGCCCGATCACCGCGGTCTTCGACGGCGATGTCTCGTTGCGCCGCCGGCCGATGAAACGGATTCTCGAGCCCCTCCTGCGAATGGGAGCGCGGGTGACCGCCGCTGGCGAAGGCGACCGGCTGCCGGTCGCGCTTGTAGGCGCGCGCGACCCGATTCCGATCGTGTATCAAACGCCCGTGCCATCGGCGCAGGTGAAATCGGCGGTGCTGCTCGCCGGCCTCGCTGCGCCGGGCGCGACGACCGTGATCGAGGTGGAGGCGACACGCGATCATACCGAGCACATGCTCGCGCATTTCGGCGCCGATCTGACCGTCGAACCGCACGGCGACCAAGGCCGCCGAATCACGTTGAGGGGACAGCCCGAACTCGTGCCCACATCCGTCGCGGTGCCGGCCGATCCCTCCTCCGCCGCCTTTCCCCTGGTCGCGGCGCTGATCGTGCCGGGCTCGGAACTCATCCTGACCGACATGCTGATCAACCCCCTGCGCACCGGCCTCTTGACCACGCTCGCAGAGATGGGGGCGACTGTGGATATCCTGGAGCGGCGCATCGAGGGCGGCGAAAAGCTTGCCGATTTGCGCGTGCGTTCGTCGAGCCTGCGCGGCGTCGAGGTGCCGGCCGCGCGCGCTCCATCCATGATCGACGAATACCCGATCCTCGCCGTCGCCGCCGCCTGCGCCGAGGGCACGACCAGCATGCGCGGCCTCAAGGAATTGCGGGTCAAGGAATCCGACCGGCTGTCGGCGACAGCCGCTATGCTGCGTGTCAACGGCGTCGAAGCCGAGACCTGTGGCGACGATCTGATCGTGCGCGGCCGCGGCCGAGCGCCGGGCGGCGGTCTCGTCGTGACCCATATGGATCACCGCATCGCCATGGCGGCGCTGACGCTGGGGTTTGCAAGCGACAAGCCGGTCATGGTCGACGACGCGTCTTTCATTGCGACGAGCTTTCCGGGTTTCGTCGCGACGATGCGCTGTCTGGGAGGCGACATCGCATGATCATCGCGATCGACGGGCCCGCGGCGTCCGGCAAGGGCACGCTCGCCAAACGCCTCGCCCAGCACTACGGGCTGCGCCACCTGGACACCGGCCTGATCTACCGGGCGGTCGCGCAGGCGCTCATCGACGGCGGCTATTCGCTCGACGACCGCGTCCGTGCGGTGGAAGCCGCCGAGCGGCTCGACCCGACCCGTTTCGACGAGCGCCTGAAAAGCCACGCCACCGGCAAAGCCGCGTCGATGGTGTCGGCGATGCCCGAAGTGCGCGCCGCCCTGTTAGCCTTCCAGCGCGACTTTGCCGCGCAGCCTCCCGGCGCGGTGCTCGACGGCCGCGATATCGGCACGGTGATCTGCCCCGCCGCGGACGTGAAAATCTTTGTGACCGCCGCGCCGGCGACGCGTGCGCATCGCCGCTTCCTGGAGCTTTGCGCAAACGATGAGCACGTCAGCGAGGCGGACATTCTCGCCGACATTTTGCAGCGCGACGAACGCGACGCCAAGCGCGCGGTAGCCCCGCTCAAGCCGGCCCCCGACGCGCACTTGCTCGACACCACGCATTTGGATATAGACGCCGCATTCCGGGCCGCCGTTGCGATCGTCGAAGCCGCCCGAGCAAGGTGACGCTTGTGTCCGCCGCCGGATCGTCTCCGCTCGGCGACATTGGTGTTTCCCACGTTCGCGCCTATGTGTGCGGCTGAGAAACCAATCCTTTGCTCCCGCGCCTGCAGCGGCCGCGGCGCTCGGAACCAACCATCGTCCCGACCGTTCGGTTGATCGGGCCGGCCCGCCCCCTCCCTACCCTCCCCCGCCGCGGGGGAGGGTAGGGAGGGGGCGGCAGCCGAAGGTCTACGGGGCCTTCGGTCCGAACGGTCAGGGCGTCGATCAACGCAAGCCCGCCGGTCGTCCCGTTACGGAGATTTCATGGCCCAGACCGCTCAAGCCGTCAGCTCGCCCTCGCGTGAAGACTTCGCCGCTATGCTCGAGGAATCCTTCACCCAAGGCAATTTGCAGGAAGGGTCCGTCATCAAGGGCACCGTGGTCGCGATCGAGAAGGACCTCGCCGTCATTGATGTCGGCCTGAAGACCGAGGGGCGCGTGCCGCTCCGCGAATTCGCCGGGCCGGGTCGGCAGAACGAGATCAAGGTCGGCGACACCGTCGAAGTCTATCTCGAGCGGGTCGAGAACGCGCTCGGCGAGGCGGTGCTGTCGCGCGAGAAGGCGCGGCGCGAGGAGAGCTGGGGCAAGCTCGAACGGGCGTTCCAGAACAACGAGAAGGTCCAGGGCGTGATCTTCAACCAAGTGAAGGGCGGCTTCACGGTCGACCTCGACGGCGCGGTTGCGTTTCTGCCGCGCAGCCAGGTCGATATCCGGCCGATCCGCGACGTCACTCCGCTGATGAACGTGCCGCAACAGTTCCAGATCCTCAAAATGGATCGCCGCCGCGGCAATATCGTCGTGTCCCGCCGCACCGTGCTGGAAGAGACCCGCGCCGAGCAGCGCCAGGAACTGGTCCAGAACCTCGAAGAAGGCCAGGTGATCGACGGCGTCGTCAAGAACATCACCGATTACGGCGCCTTCGTCGATCTTGGCGGCATCGACGGCCTGCTTCACGTCACCGACATCGCCTGGCGGCGCGTCAACCACCCGACCGAGGTGCTGACCATCGGCCAGCAGCTCAAGGTGAAGATCATCAAGATCAACCACGAGACGCACCGCATCTCGCTCGGCATGAAGCAACTGCAGCCCGATCCCTGGCAGGGCATCGAGGCCAAGTATCCGGTCGGCATGCGGCTCACCGGCCGGGTCACCAACATCACGGATTACGGTGCCTTCGTCGAGCTCGAACCGGGTATCGAGGGCCTGATCCACGTCTCGGAAATGTCTTGGACCAAGAAGAACGTGCATCCGGGCAAGATCGTCTCCACCTCGCAGGAAGTCGAGGTGCAGGTGCTCGAGGTCGATCCGGTGAAGCGCCGCATCTCGCTCGGCCTCAAGCAGACCATGCGCAATCCCTGGGAGGTGTTCGTCGAGAAATATCCGCCCGGCTCCGTGGTCGAAGGCGAGGTCAAGAACAAGACCGAATTCGGCCTGTTCCTTGGCCTCGACGGCGACGTCGACGGGATGGTGCATCTCTCCGACCTCGACTGGAAGCGGCCAGGCGAGCAGGTCATCGAGGAGTTCAAGAAGGGCGACAAGGTCAGGGCGCAGGTGCTCGACGTCGATGTCGAGAAGGAGCGCATCTCGCTCGGCATCAAGCAGCTCGAAGGCGATCCGTTCGCAGAAGCCGCCGGCGATGTGCGCAAAGGCGCCGTCGTGACCGGCGAGGTCACCGACGTCAAGGAGAGCGGCATCGACGTCAAGATCGTCGGCACCGACCTGACCGCCTTCATCAAGCGCTCGGAGCTTGCGCGCGAGCGCTCGGAGCAGCGGCCCGAGCAATTCGCCATCGGGCAGAAGGTGGACGCCCGCGTCACCCAGTTCGACCGCAAATCGCACAAGGTGCAGGTCTCGATCAAGGCGCTGGAAGTGGCCGAGGAAAAGGAAGCCATCGCCCAGTACGGCTCGTCCGATTCAGGGGCGACGCTCGGAGATATTCTCGGCACGGCGCTCAAGCGGGCGACCGAAAAGAAGGAGTAGATTTTGCGCAGGCGGCGGCGCGTGCGCCGCCGCCTGGCCACGCGGGACTTGATTGTCGCAGCCCGGCCGGCAAGGCTGGGGCAGCCTCTTCGCGGAGATGACCCGATATGTCGCTCGACGCCGACCTTATCGTCGACCGCCGCCGGATGCGGCGTAAGCTCACGTTCTGGCGGGTGAGCGCGGTTGTCGTCGCCATCGTGGCGATCTTATTGGCCGGGCTGGCCCTGCGGGGTCGGTCGGGACTTGGCTTGACCGGTCCGATAACGGCGCAAATCGCCCGCATCAAGATCAGCGGGATCATCCGTGGCGACCTGGAGCGCGTCCAAGCGCTCGACCGGCTGGCGAAATCGCGCGCCGCGCGCGCCGTCATCGTCCATATCGACAGCCCGGGCGGCACGACGTCGGGCGCCGAGCAGCTCTATGCGGCGCTTCGGCAGGTCGCCGCCCGCAAGCCCGTGGCGGTCGTCGTCGACGGGATGGCCGCTTCGGGCGGCTACATCGCCGCCATGGCCGGGGATCACATCGTCGCCCAGGGCAATTCGATCGTCGGTTCGATCGGCGTGCTGTTCCAGTACCCGAAGGTGGAAGATTTCCTCAACCATCTCGGCGTGAAGGTCGAGGAGATAAAGTCCTCGCCGCTCAAGGCAGTGCCAAACTTTTTCGAGCCGACCACCCCCGAGGCGCGGGCGGCGATCAAGTCCCTCGTGATGGACTCGTATTCCTGGTTCCGCGGGATGGTGCATGAGCGGCGTGGCCTCGACGGCCAATCGCTCGATAACGTGAGCGATGGCCGAGTCTTCACCGGACGGCAGGCGCTCGACCTCAAGCTGGTGGACGCACTCGGCTTCGAGCAGGCTGCGGTCGACTGGCTGGTCAAGACAAAAGGGATCGACGCGAGCCTCCCGGTGCGCGACTGGGAGCTGCGTGGCCGGCTGCGGCAGTTATCCTTCCTCCATCTCGGACAGGCGGCCCTGCACGCCTTGGGCCTTGAGGCGCTTGCCGACCGGATCGAGGGAGCGAGCACCGTTCAGGCTTTGGAGCGACTCAACCTTGACGGTCTCTTGGCGCTTTGGCACCCTCAAACGACGAACTAACAAGCGACATCCGCGCCCTGGCGATCGCTCGCGGGTGGTTTCCTCCAGTCGGTCGCGTCGTTAGTCGGCGGAAACGACAGATGATAAAATCTGAACTCGTCGCGCGCATTGCGGCGCAGAACCCACATCTTTATCAGCGGGACGTGGAAAACATCGTCAATGCGATCCTGAACGAAATCACCGCAGCGCTCGCGCGCGGCGATCGCGTCGAACTGCGCGGATTCGGGGCCTTCTCGGTCAAGCAGCGGCCCGCGCGCACCGGACGCAATCCGCGCACCGGCACGCATGTCGCGGTCGACCAGAAATGCGTCCCCTTCTTCAAGACCGGCAAGGAGATGCGCGAGCGGCTGAACCGCCTCGAAGGAGACGTGGGTATGTCGGGAGACGGGCCGATCGCCCCGCCCTCATCATGATCCGCAAGACCATTGCCTTTCTCATCCTCGCGCCGCTTGCGCTTGCGATCATCGCGCTTGCGGTCGCAAATCGTCAGACGGTGACGATTTCGTTCGATCCGTTCAACGCGGTCAGCCCTGCCTATGTGGCGCAGGCGCCGCTGTTTCTGCTCGTATTCGTTTTAGTGATCGCGGGCGTGCTGATCGGCGGCGTTGCGGCCTGGCTCAAGCAGAGCCGCTGGCGGCGGCGCGCGCGCCGGTTGGAGGCGCACCTGCATCGCGCCGAAGCGGAGGTCGAACGGCTGAAGCGCCACGCGAAAGACGCAAGCGCGGCAGCGGCAGGGCCCGGACAGGCGGAGATCGGCGGCATCGGCGCGCATGAGCGCCGCAGCGAACCGCGCCTGCCGCCGCAATGGCCGCCGCCCCGCGCGCTCCCGCCTGCGGCGGCGTGAGCGTGCCACGCTGCGATTTAGCTTCAAAGCCGGGGAGCGCCACGACCGCTCGCCTTACGATAAAGCCGAAACAGCTTTGTTATAGTCGTATAACGATGCAACTTAGAGACTGTTTGAGAATGGTTGTGAAGGGGCTCCTGGCGTGATTCAAGCTTGGGATGTGGACCCGAGCAAATCGCGGCCGGATGGCCAGAATCGAGAAGAAGACCAAGCGTTATCCCACCGATCTCACTGACGAGGAGTGGGAGCGGATCGTTCCATTCTTGCCGAAGCCGGCGAGACAAGGACGCAAGCCCGGCGTGGACATGCGCGAGGTGTTGAACGCGATCCGCTACATCGCGCGGGCGGGCTGCGGCTGGCGGATGCTGCCGAAGGATTTTCCGCCCTGGCAGACGGTTTATTGGTGGTTCCGCCGCTTCATGCGCCGTTTCCTGTTCGAGACGATCCACGACGTGGCGCTGATGATCGACCGCGAGCGGGCCGGGCGGGAGGCGAGCCCGACCGCCGGCGTGGTCGACAGCCAATCGGTGAAAGCGCCGGCCGCCAAGGCCCGCGGCTACGACGCCGGCAAGAAGATCCACGGACGCAAGCGCCACATTGCGGTCGACACGGATGGACGGCTTCTCATGGTCAACCTGACGACGGCGGACATCGCCAATTCGGCGGGAGCGCAGACGATCCTCGACGCCATCCGCAAGCGTTGGCCCTGGATCAAACACCTGTTCGCCGACGGCGCCTACGACCGACGCAAGCTTATGGACAAAGCGGCGTTCAAGGATTTCGTCGTCGAGATCGTTCGCCGCATCGACAATGAACCCGGCTTCAAGGTCTTGCCGCGCCGGTGGGTCGTCGAACGGACCTTCGGTTGGATGACGCGGTGGCGGCGGCTCGTGCGCGATTACGAGCAGCGCATCGACGTCTCCAAGGCCATGATCCACGTCGCCCTCGGAAGCCTCCTGCTCAGACGGATCGCTCACTAAAATGCATTCTCAAACGGACTCTTAGACCGAACTTCCCTCTTGCAAAACCTGTAAGCGATTGAAGGTAGTGAGTTTCCCGGGATTCTGTCGCTGAAGTGTAGCCATGTAATTTGCGATAATTATGTTGAGTCATTGTGACGGGCATGGCATTATTGCGCCATGTATATCGAAACCGTCCCGAACCGGAACTCGCCGCCCGCCATCCTGCTGCGGGAGAGCTATCGCGACGGCGGCAAGATCAAGAAGCGCACCATAGCGAACCTGTCCCACTGGCCGACCGAGATCGTCGAAGGTCTGCGCACGCTGCTCAAAGGCGGCACGGCGGCGCCGGCCGGTCAGGAGACGATTGTGGTGCGCCGCGCCTTGCCGCACGGGCATGTGGCGGCCGTGCTCGGCACGCTGCGCGACATCGGTCTTGATCGTCTGCTCGGGCCTTCTGGCAACCGCTGCCGCGACCTCGTCATCGCGATGATCGTGGCGCGGCTGATCGCGCCGGCGTCCAAGCTCGCCACTGCCCGCATGCTCGACCCGCTCACCGCCGCCTTCAGCCTTGGCGAGACGCTTGGTCTTGGATCGGTTGACGAAGACGAACTCTACGTCGCCCTCGACTGGCTGGGCGAGCGCCAGGAGGCGGTCGAGAGGGCGCTCGCGCGCAAGCATCTGCGCGCCGGCACGCTGGTGCTCTACGACGTGTCGTCGAGCTATCTGGAGGGCCGCTGCTGCGAACTGGCGCAGCGCGGCTACAACCGCGACGGCAAGAAGGGCAAGCTGCAGATCGTCTACGGCCTGCTGTGCGCGGGAGACGGCTGCCCGGTGGCGATCGAGGCATTCGAGGGCAATACCGCCGATCCGCGCACGCTCGCCGCACAGATCGACAAGGTCAAGAAGCGCTTCGCGCTTGATCATGTGGTGCTGGTCGGCGACCGCGGAATGATCACGCAGGCGCGCATCGACGCCGAGATCGCCCCGGCGGGGCTCGACTGGATCACGGCGTTGCGGGCGCCGGCGATCCGGGAGCTTGCGGACGCCGGAGCCCTGCAGATGTCGCTGTTCGACGACCGCGACATGGCGGCCATCACCTCGCCCGATTATCCGGGCGAGCGGCTCATCGTCTGCCGCAATCCTGATCTCGCCCGCGAGCGCGCTCGCAAGCGCGAGGACCTGCTGGCCGCGACCGAGAAGGACCTCGCCGTCATCGCAGCGGCGGTTCGGCGCGCCCGCAAGCCGCTGCGCGGCGAAGCCGCGATTGCGCTCAAGGTCGGCGCCGTCGTCAACCGGCGCAAGATGGCCAAGCACTTCGACCTCGTCATCGGCGAGGCGAGCTTCGCGTTCCATCGCAAGGCGGCGGCGATCGCCGCCGAGGCGGCGCTCGACGGCATTTATGTCGTGCGTACCAGCTTGCCGAAGAAAGCGCTCGATAACGCCGCGACCGTCGGCGCTTACAAAAGCCTCGCCCGGGTCGAGCGCGCGTTCCGCTCCTTGAAGACCGTCGACATCCATCTGCGTCCGATCTTCCACTGGACGGCGCCGCGCGTGCGCGCCCACGTCTTCCTGTGCATGCTCGCCTATCACGTCGAGCATCACATGCGCGCCAGGCTCGCCCCCATGCTCTACGACGAGACCGATCACGAGGCCGCCGCCGCGATGCGCACCAGCATCGTCGCCAAGGCCGAGCGCTCCGCCGCCGCCAAGCGCAAACAAGCAACCGGCCGCACCGACGACGGTCTCCCGGTCCACAGCTTCCGCAGCCTACTCGCCGATCTCGCCACATACTGCCGGATCCAGGCGACCACCGCGCTCAACGAGAAATACCTCTTTACCCTCCACACCAGGCCAACCCCGATCCAGAGCCGCGCCTTCGAACTCCTCGCCATCAACCCCGACCGTACCCAGTAACCGACACTCGCTTTCGATAAACGAAAGCGAAATCAACGCTTTACAATCTTGAAAGAAGGAAGTTCGGCTTAGAGCGAAGACGAAAATGGGACACCATAACTATAACCTTAAATAGAACGGGATCCTTTTTTTCCTCTTGTGTGCGACTAACCCATAATACCGACGTGACCATAAACTCCCAAACACGAGGAGTTAATTTTTCTATTAGGACGTTGCCTTGAATGCCCACCGTATCCTTGCGCCGAGCCCGTGTGCGATCATTTTTCAGTTTTTGACTGGCTCGAATGCAACCAATGGCGTGAAGGAGCTTAGTAATTCGCCCTGGAAAGCTATTATTGTCTGCTAACCATTCCTCAAAATGGCGAGTTCGTTGGTATTTTGGAAGACGCGCCGCCGCTCGGGCAATAATCCAATGCGATACCGTTGGAAGCCAATCTTAAATCTCGCTTGTTAGTAATCTGAGCAATATTGCACCCACAAATACAACGAGGGCTTTCATCGTATCCACGCCAGTTCTCCCGCCGCCATCTGCAGATCGGCTAGCGCTGCGCGCGCGTTGTTTTGTCCGAGCGCGGTCAGTTTGTAGAACCGCCGGCGCGGCCGGCCGGCTTCGCTTGGATCGATGACCTCCCATTCGCTGTTGAGCCAACCTGCCGATTCCAATCGGGCCAACATGGGATAGAGGGTGCCGGAGCCGACTTTGGTCGCTTTCGACATGTCCGCGCCGGACCGGCCCTCGCGCGGCTTTTCCAGCAGGAAACGCAGCACCTTGAGGGTGGGCTGGGTCAAACGAACATCTTCCGGCATGACGCAACTCCGCCTCCTTGCTCGACCTTCGATATAGCCCTATATCGAGATTCGATCAAGTCCTTTCAAAGCTGTTCGGCCCCCCGCATGTTAGGCGAAGAGGTGCATGATGAATGTGCATCAGCTTGATCGACGAATCCTCCTCGACCATCTGCACGCGGTAGAGGAGAAGTACCCGCTCCACTTCCTCGGTTTGCTGCCGCGGGGAACCGCCGCGCATGTTCTCGAAGAGGATGCCTTCGATTTTCTCGCGGAAAAGCGAGACGGCCTCTCCCTGCTTGGCCTCGCGAAAGCCGAGGTGGAATTGTCTGAGCGGATCGGGCATCCGGTCGGGATCGTCCTTGTCAGCGGGCTCAAGGGCGATTACGGCGATCGGGTCAAGGCCTCGGTTCGCCCATTCTGATGCGCAGCATTGTCGAGCTTCTAATCGACGCGCGAGATTGTGCGCGGCGGGCGTCGGAATACGTCGAGGATGGCGGCTATTCCGCGTTCGCCGCCGACCAATTGCGGCAGGATGCAGTTTGCTTTTGTCTGATCGTGGTTGGCGAGGCCTGCGGGCAAGCGACCAAGCAAATGCTCATGCTCCCTCCGGAGATTCCCTGGGTCGCAATAAAGGCGATGAGAAACATCCTGGTTCACGAGTTTTGGCAGATTGATCTGACTATCATCTACAACATTGCTCACGACGATGCGGTTCGTCTCGCTGACGATCTGGACAGCCTGATAAAACAGCTTAACTCAGCCGAGACATGACCCTGCTCGTCAAAATCTGCGGGCTCACCTCGCCTGAGGCGCTGGACGCCGCGATCGCGGCGGGCGCGGACATGGCGGGCTTCGTGTTCTTCGCCCCGAGTTCCCGCAATCTGCGCCTGGAGCAGGCGAAGCGCCTGTTTGCGCAGGCGCGCGGCAAGGTCGCGATCGGCGCGGTCCTTGTGGACCCGGATCAAGGACTGCTGGATCAGGTGTGCGAGCTCGCCCCGGACTTTTTGCAGATGCACGGCGAGGAGCCGCCGGAACGCCTCGCCGCCATCAAGCAGAACCTCAACGGCATCGCCGTGGTCAAAGGGATCGGCATCGCGACGGCGGCCGATCTCGAACGCGCGTGCGTCTATGCGGGCGCGGCCGATCGCCTGTTGCTCGATGCGAAGGCGGCGCCGGGCGCCGTGCTGCCGGGCGGCAACGGCCTGCCGTTCGATTGGCGGGTGATCGCGGGCGCAGAGCTCGGCCTGCCTTTCATGCTCTCGGGAGGACTGACCGCTGACAACGTCGCCGACGCCATCCGACTGATCGGCGGGACGCCTGGCTTTCTCGGCGTCGACGTCTCCTCCGGCGTCGAGCGCGCGCCGGGCGCAAAGGACCCGGACAAGATCAGGGCTTTCCTGCGCGCCGCCCGCACGGCCGAAGCCGAGCAGACCGTCCCGACCCTCGCGCGCGGCGTTTGATATCGGGCGCGGAAGCTTCTATTCGTTGGACATGACCGTCCAGCAACCGAATTCCTTTCGCACCGGCCCCGATGAGCGGGGTCATTTCGGCATCTATGGCGGGCGTTTCGTCGCCGAGACGCTGATGCCGCTCATCCTCGCGCTGGAGCAGGCCTATGCGGAGGCGAAGGCCGACCCCGCGTTCAGGCGCGAGATGGACGGCCATCTCGCAAACTATGTCGGCCGCCCCTCCCCGCTCTATTTCGCCGAGCGACTGACGGCCCATCTCGGCGGAGCGAAAATCTATTTCAAGCGCGAGGACCTCAACCACACCGGCGCGCACAAGGTGAACAATGTGCTCGGCCAGATCCTGTTGGCGAAACGCATGGGCAAACCGCGCGTGATCGCCGAGACCGGCGCCGGCATGCATGGCGTCGCGACCGCGACCTTGTGCGCGAAATTCGGGCTCGAATGCATCGTCTATATGGGCGAGGTCGATGTCGCGCGGCAGCAACCCAACGTGCTGCGCATGAAGGCGCTCGGGGCCGATGTGCGCCCGGTCGTCTCGGGTGCGAAAACGCTCAAGGACGCGATGAACGAGGCGTTGCGCGACTGGGTCACCAATGTGGAGACGACCTTCTACTGCATCGGCACGGTCGCGGGGCCGCATCCCTACCCGATGATGGTGCGGGATTTCCAGTCGATCATCGGCGTTGAGACGCGCGAGCAGATGCTTAAAGCCGAGGGCCGATTGCCGGACTCGCTCCTCGCCTGCATCGGCGGCGGCTCGAACGCGATGGGGCTGTTCCATCCGTTCCTCGACGAGACGCAGATCGAGATTTTCGGCGTCGAAGCGGCTGGCCACGGGCTTGCGACCGGGCTGCACGCGGCCTCGATCACCGGTGGACGGCCGGGCGTCCTGCACGGCAACCGCACCTATCTGTTGATGGACGACGACGGGCAGATCAAGGAGGCGCACTCGATCTCGGCCGGGCTCGACTATCCTGGCGTCGGGCCCGAGCATGCGTGGCTCGCCGACGTCAAGCGGGTGACCTATCTCTCGGCGACCGACGATGAGGCGCTCGCGGCGTTCAAGCTGTGCTCGCGCCTCGAAGGGATCATTCCGGCGCTGGAACCGGCGCACGCGCTCGCCAAGGCGATGGAGCTCGCGCCGGCGCGGCCGCAGGATCATCTGATGGTGATCAACCTGTCCGGCCGCGGCGACAAGGACCTCGCGAGCGTCGCGGCGCACCTCGGCGGCGCGCTGTGAGCCGCACGATGACCACCCGCATCGATGCGCGTTTCGCCGCGCTGAAGAAGGAAGGACGCGCCGGTCTTGTCACCTTCACCATGGCCGGCGATCCCGATCCCGCAACCTCGCTCGCCATTCTCGAGGGCCTGCCGGGCGCGGGCGCCGATCTCATCGAGCTGGGCATGCCGTTTTCCGATCCGATGTCGGATGGCCCGACGATCCAGGCCGCGGGCCAGCGTGCGCTCAAGCAAGGCCAGACGCTGGCGAAGACGCTCGATGCGGTCCGCGCCTTCCGCAAAGGCGACGACGTGACCCCACTCGTCCTGATGGGCTATTACAATCCGATCTATATTTACGGCGTCCAGCGCTTCCTCGCCGACGCCAAGGCGGCCGGCGTCGACGGCCTCATCATCGTCGATCTGCCGCCCGAAGAAGACGAGGAGCTATGCCTGCCGACGCTGCGCGCCGGCTTGAACTTCGTCCGCCTCGCGACCCCGACGACGGACGAGAAACGGCTGCCCGCCGTGCTCGCGAACGCTTCGGGCTTCGTCTACTACGTCTCGATCACCGGGATCACCGGGATGGCGGCGCCTGATCCCGCCAAGGTCGCGAGCGCGGTGGCGCGCATTAAGCGTCACACTGGAGTTCCCGTTGCGGTCGGTTTCGGCGTGCGGACGGCGGCTGACGCCGCGAGCATCGCCCGCGGCGCGGACGCCGTGGTGGTCGGCTCGGCGCTGGTCGCCGCTTTGGCGAAGACGCTCGATGCGAACGGGAGCGCGACCGCAAGCACCGCTCCGTCGGTCGCCGCCGTCGTGCGCGAGCTTGCCGCGGGCGTGCGCGTTGCGAGACGGTCGGCGGCGGAGTGACCTCAAACCGACGCGGGCAGCGGCAAGGCTTGCGCCGGCTCGTCTTCCAAGATCGAACTCCGAAACATGTGGGACGCCCTCCCCTCATTGGAAACTTTGGCGATCGCGCTGCCCGCGGTCGCCATCGCGTACGTCATCTTCGGGATTGCAGGCTTCGGCACCGCGCTGATCGCCGCGCCGGTGCTCGCCCATAGCATGCCGGTGGCCGCCATCGTGCCGCTCCTCGCCCTGCTCGATTGCGCCGCCGCGGTGATCAATGGCGTGCGGCTCTCCGACAAGATCGCCAAGGACGAACTGACGTGGCTGGTCCCCTTGATGGTGCTGGGAAGCCTCGTCGGCGCCTACCTGCTCTTCGTGATCCCGCCCCGCCCAATGCTATTCGCGCTCGGCGCGTTCGTCGTGCTGTACGGCGGGCGCGGCCTTCTCGTGCATCCGCCGACGACCCATCTCGCGCGCGCCTGGGTCGGCCTGTTCGGCTCGATCGGCGGGGTGTTCAGCGCGATGTTCGGCAGCGGCGGCTTCATCTATGCGATGTATCTGAGCCGCAGGCTGTCCGACAAGGACGCGATCCGGGCGACCCAGAGCACGCTGATCGGCCTGTCGACCTTCACCCGCGCCGTCATTTTCGCGCTTGCCGGCGTCTACGCCGACTGGCGCATGCTTATGCTTGCGGTGTTGCTTGCGCCGGGCATGCTGCTCGGGACCTGGGCCGGCCACCACATCACGCTGCGGCTCTCGCGCGAGCAGTTTTTGCGCATTCTCTACGTCGTGCTGATCGGCTCGGGGCTCACCCTCTTGTTGCGTGCTTGGGCCTCGGCGGGGTGACCGCCAGCGACGGCAATTTTTGGATGGGCGGCCGCGGATTTAGAGCGAATTCCGTTCCAATAGAATCAAAATCGCTCTCGTTATCCTTTAGTGGTCGCATTTTCTGCGGCGAACCGGTTCCCACTTCGCCGGAAAATGCTCTAGCTTTCGAGCGCGGCAAACCCCTTGCCGGCGGCGGCCAGCCGTTCGAGCTGCGCGGAGGGCTTGTGCCGCTGGTCGCCCGTCTTTGCCGCGAAGCCGAGCAGCCGGTCATGCACATAGCCGAGCCCGATCGTGTCGGCGTAATGCATCGGCCCGCCGCGCCAGGCGGGAAAGCCGTAGCCATTGACCCAGATCACGTCGATATCGCCCGGGCGTCGAGCGATGCCCTCCTCGAGGATGCGTGCGCCCTCATTGATCATCGGAAACAACAGGCGTTCGACAATTTCTTCCGCCGCGATCGGAGCGCGGGCGATGCCGAGCCTCGCCGCCGTATCGACGATAAGTTGCTCCACCTCCGGATCGGGCTTGGGCGTGCGCGATCCCGGCGCGTAGAGGTAGAAGCCGCGGCCGGTCTTCTGTCCGAACCGCCCCATCTCGCAGAGCCGGTCGGCAATCTCCGCGCGCAGGCCCTGCGCCTTGCGCATGCGCCAGGCGATATCGAGGCCGGCGAGGTCGCTCACCGCGAACGGGCCCATCGCAAAGCCAAAACCGGTGAGCGCGCCGTCGACGTCCTGCGGCCGCGCGCCTTCCAGCAAAAGACGCTCCGCCTCGACCGTGCGCAGGCGGAGCATGCGGTTGCCGACGAAACCATGGCATACGCCGACTACAACGGGAGCCTTGCCAATCTTGCGCGCCACGGCGACGGCTGTCGCCAGCGCATCGGGTGCAGTCTTTTCTCCACGCACGACCTCGACAAGACGCATGATGTTCGCGGGGCTGAAGAAATGCACGCCGACGACATCTTGCGGGCGGGTCGTCGCCTGCGCGATCACGTTTACGTCGAGATAGGAGGTGTTGGTGGCGAGCACCGCGCCGGGCTTGGCGTGGCGGTCGATGTCGGCGAACAGCTTCCGCTTGACCTCCATGTCCTCGAACACGGCTTCGATCACGAGATCGGCGGTGGCGATTGCGCTCATGTCGGTCGATGTTTCGATCAGACCGAGCCGGCGGTCCATCTCCTTCTGGGAGAGGCCGCCGCGGGCGACCGTGCCGCGGTAATTCTTCGCGATCGCGTCGCGACCGCGCGCCAGCGCCTCCGCCGATATTTCGATCAGGCTCACCGGAATGCCGGCATTGGCGAAACATATCGCGATGCCGCCCCCCATGGTGCCGGCCCCGACGATCGCGGCGCGCTCAACCGTGCGGGCCTTCACGCCGGCGGGCAGATCGACCTTGGCCGCCGAGCGCTCCGCGAAGAAGATGTGACGCAGCGCTTTCGACTGCTCGCCGTCGCGCAGCGCGACGAAGATCGCACGCTCGCGCGCGAGCGCTTCGTCGAAGCTCAGCGAAATCGCGCCGCGCACCGCATCGATGGCGGCGGCGGGCGCTTTGGGCCCTTTCGCACGCTTCAGATAAGGCGCAGCGACGACGTCGAATGCCGCCGGATCAGCAACGAAAGGCGCGATCTTGTCGGCCTGGTCGCGTGCGCGCGGGAGCGGCCGCAACGACGCGACTTCGCGCGCGAAGGCGATGGCGCCGGCGTCGAGATCGGCGACGATCGCATCGACAAGCCCGGCCTGATGCGCCTCGTCGACCGAGATGGGATCGCCCGAGAGGATCATCGCGAGCCCCTTCTCGATGCCGACGAGCCGCGGCAGCCTCTGCGTGCCGCCAGCGCCTGGGATAATGCCGAGCTTGATCTCGGGAAGCGCGAGTCGCGTTCCAGCCACGGCGATGCGGTAGTGACAGCCGAGCGCGACTTCCAAGCCGCCGCCCAGCGCCGTTCCGTGCATTGCGGCGATCACCGGCTTGGCGCATTCCTCGATCCGGGCGATCACGTCGGGGAAAGTAGGCATTTGCGGCGGCTTGCCGAATTCGGTGATGTCAGCGCCGGCGATGAAAGTGCGGCCCGCGCAGCGCAGCACGATCGCGTCGATCGCCGCGTCCTCGCCCGCGCGCAATAGCGCGGCCAGAACTCCGGCCCGGGTGGGCGCGCTGAATGCGTTGACAGGCGGATTATCGATGACGACGACGCCGATATTTCCGTCGCGCCGCAGGGTGACGAGGTCGGTCACGAGAGCCTCTCGGGATTAAAAATTGCTGGCGTCCGCTTAAGCCCAGCCGGACCGACAACGTCAACTGCGGCATGACGGAAATTGCTCATTGCAGAAAGTAAGCTCAAGCCGCGAATGTGTTGAGACAAGCGTAAAGAATAGCTGCAGGTTGCAAATCATACAATTTCAGGTAGGAGTACATCTCATATACGACTTATGTGAGGGAGGAAAAGACAATGCGGCGCAGCTTGTTGCTCGTTCTGACGTTCGTCGGATTGATCATTGCTGGCAGTCCAAGCCCTGTTTTCGCCGTAGGGGAAGGGAAGCTGTGCGGAGGAATCGCCGGCATTAAATGCGATCGCAAATTGTGGTGCGAACCGACCGCCGGACAATGCGGCGGTGCTGATATTTCGGGTAAATGCGTTAAGGTCCCGCAAGTCTGCACCATGATTTGGAAACCCGTCTGCGGCTGCGATAATCGAACTTATAGCAATGACTGCGTCCGTCGGGCCGCAAAGGTGGCGAAGAAATCGGACGGTGAATGCAAAGACGCTAAATAGCGACGCGATACCGCTCGCGGCAGGGCATCGGCTTTCTTAAGTCCGCCAATGATCGCAGCCCGCGCCAGGGCCTCGTGCATCAGCGGGACGCGTCGTCCTCGCTGATCACGAGGCCGGACATCGGCTCGATCCAGGACAGGTGGCTGACGACCGCCTTCACGCCCGGAATATTCTCGGTGCACACTTTGAGCGCCTCGCCCTGATTGGCCTCGGTGATGCTGCCCCACAGCTCCACCACCCCGTCCTTGACGACGATATCGATGAGGGCGATCGGCGCCCAGGGCTGCTTTTCCAGTTCCTCCGTCACCCGCCGCCTGATCTCGGCGTCGCTCTTCGCCACATCAGGCAGGTTGCGGCTCATCGTGGCGAGCGCGTGCAGCAGATTGGCGCGGCTGATGATGCCGACGATCTCTCGACCGCGCATCACCGGCAGGCGCTTGATCCGCTTGCGCTCCATGACGCGGACGACCTCGTCGAGCGGCGTATCCTCGCTGGCGGTGACGAGCTCGCGTGTCATCACCTCTTCCACTTTCCGTCCATGCGAGCGGACATAGTCTTTCGCGAGATTGTTCGGCCCGAGGAGGAATTCGAGCCAGCGCGGGCGCTTGCGTTCGGTTCCGGTCTCGGTGCGATGCAGGAAGTCCCCCTCGGTGACGATCCCGACCAGCCTCCCCGCCGGGTCCACCACCGGCAAGCCGCTGATCCGGTTTTCCAGCATCAGTTCGATCGCTTCGAGCACCGTCGCCTGCGGCGCGATCGCGACCACCCGCTTCGACATGACGTCGCTCGCCTTCATCGCGCTGCCCTTCTCGCTGAAGTCTAGAAACGTCGGACTCTAGCCCGGCGGTTTCGCCCGATCTTGATCCGGGTCAACGCTGCGGACCCGCACGGCGCTCCGGCCTTACGGGGCGTAGCGAACCTGGCCGGCGACCGACACATCGTATCCGCCGGCCTCGCGCGCCCGCGCCGCCAGTTCGCTCGAGGAAAGGAAGCGGAAAAAGGCCTGCAACGGCGGACGAAAATACTCTCGCTGGCGGAGCACCAGATCGAAGCCCTCCCACACGATCGGTACAAATGCCAGGCCGGCGGCGTTCGCCACCGAACGGGTCGCGACGCCGCAGTCGGCGCGGCCGGCCCGGATCGCTTGGGCGATGTCGGGCCCGGTCGGGCAAACCGGCCCACGCGCGACCGCCTCGAATTCCGTGTTCGCCTTGTGCAACAGCGCGAGCAGGAGCAGTTGCGCCCCCGCCCCTTTCGGGCGCAGCGCAAGCCGCGCGCGACGCTCCACCACATCGGTGATTGCGCCGAGACCGAGAGGATTGCCGGGCGCAACGATGAGGCCCTGCTCGCGCCGGACGAAGGCGATCAGCACGGAATCTTGCGCCTTCGCGGACAGCCGCACCGCGTCGATATTCGCATCGCCAGCGCCGTGGTTGAGCGCGTGAAGATGAATGGCTGCGGCCGCCACCTCGCCCGCGACGAAGCGTTCGAGGCCGCGCTCGCTGCCCTCCGGCAAGGACGCAAGTCCGCAGCCGCTCTCGCGCAGCGCCCATTCGAGAAGCGGATCATGGCTGCCGCCGACGATCTGCGGCGGATCCGGCGGCATCAGACCGGCCGGCTGCACCACGGACGCCATGACCCAGCGGTCCAGCTCGGCCTTGGGGAACAGCCAACGCCCCGTGACTTTGGTGCAAGGAACTGCGCCGGTGGCGACCAGATCGTAAAGTTTGCGCTCCTTGAGACGAAGATAGTCAGCGGCTTCGCCGCTCGTGAGGAACTCCATCATAGACCTGCGTATGACTGCATTTATTCCATATTTGAACTGATCGTGGAAAAACGCAACACTCTCTGCAGTCGGCAGTCATTGGTTGGCTTTACGTGGAACAGAATTCATCCGCGCTGGGTCTAGTGCTGGGCGGCGATCCGAACCTTTACGCGATCGTGCGGCTGTCGCTGGCGGTGAGCCTATCGGCCACGGCGCTTGCGGCGCTCGTCGCCCTGCCGCTCGGCGCCTACCTCGCGCTCGTCCGTTTTCCCGGACGCGCTTTCGTCATCGTCGTGCTCAACGCGTTCATGGGTCTGCCGCCGGTCGTGGTCGGGCTCGCGGTCTATCTGCTGCTCTCCCGCTCCGGACCGCTTGGCTTTCTCGGCATCCTGTTCACCCCGCGCGCCATGATCATTGCACAGGCGTTGCTGGTCATTCCGATCATCGCGGCGCTCACGCGCCAGACGATCGAGGATTTGTGGGTCGAATATCGCGACGAACTGACCGCGATGCGGGTCAAGGCTTTGCCCCGCATCGCTGCGCTGACCTGGGATGCGCGCTTCAGCCTCGTCATGGCGCTGCTCGCCGGATTCGGCCGCGCTGCGGCCGAGGTCGGCACCGTGATGATCGTCGGCGGCAACATTGACGGCTTCACCCGCACGATGACCACCGCAATCGCGCTCGAAACCTCCAAAGGCGATCTCCCTCTCGCCATGGGCCTCGGCATTGTCCTGATCGCCCTCATCATTGTCGTGAACGCGGCCGCCTGGGGGATTCGGCGGGCGGGCGAACTGCGCGCGGGTTGACGCATGCGGGCGCCGGCGAGCGAGCTTCCGATCCTGTTGGAAAATATCTGCGTCGACGCGAAGGACGTGCGCGTTCTGTCCAATATGACGCTCGCGCTCGCTTCCGGCGCGCCAACTGTGCTGATCGGACCGAACGGCGCCGGCAAGACAACCGTGTTGCGGCTGGTGATGGGCCTGATCGCGCCAAGCAAGGGTCGAATAAGCTGGGGCGGCCGCGACCGCACGGAGGGACGCCGGCTCGCGATGATGTCGCAGCGTCCGGTCATGCTGCGCCGCTCGGCCTTGGCCAACGTCACCTTTGCGCTCGGCGCGGCGGAAGTCCCTTGGGCGCTGCGCCGCGAGCGCGCACGGGAGCTGCTGGCCCAGATCGGCCTCTCCGCCCACGCATCCCGGCCGGCACGCCGCCTTTCGGGCGGGGAACAGCAGCGCTTGGCGCTCGCGCGGGCGCTCGCGCGCAGCCCCGAGGTGTTGTGTCTCGACGAGCCGACGGCGAACCTCGATCCAGCCAATACCAAAGCGGTCGAGGAGATCGTGCGCGCGATCGCCGCGAGCGGCGTCAAGGTGGTGATGGCGACCCACGATCTCGGCCAGGCCCGCCGGCTGGCCGGTGACGTGGCGCTGCTCGTCGGCGGGCGCATCTGTGAAAAGGCGCCTGCGCAGCAGTTCTTCTCAACGCCGACTACGGAAGAGGCTGCCGCGTTTCTGCGCGGCGACCTCGTCGCCTGACTCCCGCCGAGGTCTCATGCTGAACCGCCGTTCGATTCTCGCGCTCGCCCTGGCGCTCGCAGCTTGCCTCTTCACGCAAGCCGTCATCGCTCAGGACAAGTTCATCGTCGTCGCTTCCACGACCTCGACGGAGGATTCGGGCCTGTTCGGATATCTTCTGCCGCTGTTCAAGGCGAAGACCGGCATCGCCGTTCATGTGATCGCGCAAGGAACCGGTCAAGCGCTCGACACCGCCCGGCGCGGCGACGCCGACGTGGTGTTCGTTCACGCCAAACCGCAGGAGGAGAAATTCGTCGCCGACGGATTCGGCGTGCGACGCTTCGACGTGATGTACAACGATTTCGTCCTGATCGGACCGAAGGCCGATCCCGCCGGCATCGCCGGAACGAAAGACATCGTCGCCGCGCTCACCGCGATCAAGGCGAAGCAGGCGCCGTTCGTTTCGCGCGGCGACCGGTCCGGCACGCATCAGGCCGAGCTCGCGCTGTGGCAGGCCGCCGGCGTCGACATCGCCAACGACAAGGGCCGCGGGTATCGCGAGATCGGCCAGGGCATGGGCGCCGCGCTCAACACCGCGGCGGCAATGAGCGCTTATGTGCTCGCCGATCGCGGCACCTGGATATCGTTCAAGAACCGCGGCGACCTTGCAATTGCAGTCGAAGGCGACCGACGGCTGTTCAACCAGTATGGAATCATTCTGGTGAACCCGGAGAAGTTTCCTCACGTGAAGAAAGACGAGGCGCAGGCCTTCATCGATTGGATACTCTCGCCGGAGGGGCAGAAGGCGATCGCCGAATACCGCATCGGGGGCGACCAGCTGTTCTTTCCCAACGCTCAGGCGCGCGGGTCCTGAGCCGCCCTGCCCTCGACCAACTGCTCCTCTCTCCGAAGGCCGCGCGACAAGCCGACGCATCGTTTCGCCGAAAAAGGCCGTCGGCGGGGATGTTGTTGCTTGAGCCTCCTATGCTATCGATTCGCCCCAGCACGGCAGTTCGGGGGGAACCATGTCCATGGAGTCTGTCATCGCGTCTCCGTCCGCTCCCGGCGTCGCCCAGCCTGGTTCGCCGCTGGTCGACCTCTCCCCCGACGATCACGCGATTCCGAGCTATCTCGACGTCCATTATTGGTGGGCCTATGTCCACCCGAACGCGGTTCGCGTTTTCGAGCGCCAATGGCTCGCCAGCGCCATTCTCTGGGGCAATTACGCGCGGTTGCGCGACGCCGCCCTGATCGATCTCGGCACGCGCCTGTCCGGCCGAACCTTGCAGGTCGCCTGCGTTTATGGGGACCTCACCGCGCGCCTGTGCCGTCGCGTGGCGGCGGGCGGCGGGCGGCTCGATATCGTCGACGTCCTGGCGGTGCAACTCAACAATCTGCGCAGGAAGCTGCCCGCCGACGCTCCCGCGCGCATGCTTAAGATGGACTCCTCGGATCTGAGGCTCCCGGACGCGACCTACGACCGGGCGATCATGTTCTTTCTCTTGCATGAACAGCCGGAGAGCTACCGCAGGCGAACGATCAGCGAGCTGCTCCGCGTGGTGAAGCCGGGCGGCCAGATCGTCATCGTCGATTACGCCGGGCCGCGCTGGTGGAACCCGATCCGCTACGTGCTCGGCCCCGTGCTCGCCGCGCTCGAGCCGTTCGCGCGCGATCTCTGGCGCGATGACATCACCGCCTGGATGCCGAAGCCGTGGTCGGACCGTCCGCTCGACCGCGCGTCCTTCTTCGGCGGGCTCTACCAGAAGATCGTGATCACGCGCTGACCGCGGGCAGCTGACGGCTGCATTCACCGGCCGGCGGGACAGCCCTTCATGCCGCAAGAAGAACTTGGTCGCGGCAAGGCTCGCCGCCGCGCAGCGCCTCCGTCGCCAAAGCAGGCCTTGACTAATTTTCTCCGAAGCGCTGAACAGATCGCATGCACGGCAATTTACCCCTATAAAATCAACGGATAACGAAACTGGTGGTTGCGCCTGGAGAAATGTCATGAGCGTCCTAGCATCTGACGAACATCCCGTGATGCGGAAGGCATTGTGGGCCATTGTTGTGCTGGTCGGCACGATCTCGCTCGGCGTCGTCGCGCTAAATCGCGGCGAGACCATCAATGCGGCCTGGCTCATCATCGCCGCGGTTTGCACCTACCTGTTGGCGTACCGGTTCTATGGGCTGTTCATCGCCAACAAGTTGCTGCGCATCGATCCGGCGCGCCCGACCCCGGCGCACCGCCGCAACGACGGCCTCGACTACGTTCCCACCAACCGCTACGTGCTGTTCGGTCACCATTTCGCGGCCATCGCTGGCGCCGGACCCTTGGTCGGCCCGGTGCTCGCGGCGCAAATGGGCTATCTCCCCGGAACGCTGTGGATTCTCGTCGGCGTCGTGTTCGCTGGCGCGGTGCAGGATCTGACCGTCATGTTCCTGTCCGTGCGGCGCGACGGTCGCTCGCTCGGCGACATAATCCGCGCCGAGATGGGGCCGGTCGCCGGCGGCATCGCCTTGGTCGGCGTGCTGCTGATCATGGTGATTCTGCTCGCCGTGCTGGCGCTGGTCGTGGTCAAGGCCCTGGTGGGCAGCCCGTGGGGCACCTTCACGGTGGTCTGCACGCTGCCGATTGCGATGTTCATGGGGATATATCTCCACCACATCCGGGTCGGAAAGGTCGGCGAAATGTCGGCGATCGGCTTCGTCCTGCTGATGATCGCGCTGGTCTACGGCAAGACCGTGCACGAGACCCCGGCGCTCGCCGCGATGTTCGACTGGAGCGGGGAGACGCTCGCGCTCGCGATCATCGGCTACGGGTTCTTCGCATCAGCCTTGCCGGTTTGGCTGCTGCTTTGTCCGCGCGACTATCTCTCAACCTTCCTCAAGATCGGCACGATCACGCTGCTCGCGATCGGCATCGTGCTGGTGCGGCCCGATCTGAAGATGCCGGCGGTCACGCGGTTCATCGACGGGACCGGCCCGGTGTGGTCGGGCAGCCTGTTCCCCTTCCTTTTCATCACCATCGCCTGCGGCGCGGTGTCCGGTTTCCACTCGCTCATCGCGTCAGGCACGACGCCGAAGATGATCGACAATGAGCGGGACCTTCCGTTCATGGGCTATGGCGGGATGCTGATGGAGTCGTTCGTCGCCATCATGGCGATGATCAGCGCGACGGTGATCGAACCGGGGGTCTACTTCGCCATGAACAGCCCGGCCGGGCTGATCGGGACCAACGTGACCCAGGCGGCGCAGGTGGTGTCCGGCTGGGGCTTCGTCATCACGCCGGACATGCTGAGCCAGATCGCGCGCGACGTCGGCGAGAACACGGTGCTGTCGCGCGCTGGCGGCGCGCCGACGCTCGCCGTCGGCATGGCGAGCATCCTGTCCGGCATGTTCGGCGGCCAGACGGCCATGGCGGTGTGGTACCACTTCGCCATCCTGTTTGAGGCGCTGTTCATCCTCACTACCGTCGACACCGGCACCCGCGTCTGCCGGTTCATGATCCAGGACCTGGTCGGCAACGCGGTTCCGTCGTTTCGCGAGACGAGCTGGACCAACAACGTGATCGGCTCGGCGCTCTCGGTGACGTTCTGGGGCTACTTCCTCTACCAGGGCGTGATCGATCCGCTCGGCGGCATCAACACGCTGTGGCCGCTGTTCGGCATCTCCAACCAGATGCTGGCAGGCATCGCGCTCATCATGTGCACGGTGGTTTTGTGCAAGATGAAACAGGAACGCTACATTTGGGTGACGCTCGTGCCGACCGCTTGGCTGCTCATTTGCACGCTGACGGCCGGGCTGCAGAAGGTGTTCCACCCCAGCCCGCGAATTGGTTTCCTCGCCCATGCGCAGGTCTTCGGCGAGGCCTTGGCGTCCGGCAAGGTCCTCGCTCCAGCGAAGAATCTCGAGGAAATGGGCCGCATCGTATTTAACGACTACGTCGATGCGGCGCTCTCGGCCGCGTTCGTTGCCGTTGTGCTTGCGATGGTCGTCTACGGTGTGATCGGCGTTCGCAAGGCGCTGGCCACGTCGCGCGTGACAGCGGTGGAGGTTGGCGGGTTACCCAGCGGCGCGGAGGTGGTCCATGCCTGACACGCTCGATCTGACCGGTTGGGTGGTCCGCACTGCGCGTCTCATGGTCGGCATCCCCGACTATGAGACCTATGTCGAGCATCGCCGGATCAATCACCCGGAGGAGCCGATCATGAGCTACGCGGAGTTCTTCCGCGATCGGCAGGAAGCGCGCTACGCCGTCGGGAAAGGGCGCTTCCGCGGATGCTGTTGACGACCCGACGGCAATAGGCCACCGCCCCCGCACCGCGTGCGGGGGCGCGTGTGGCTTGCCGGGCACATCGCGCCCGCCATGCCATCAAACCAATGTGAGTAGCGCGCCTCCGCCACACAGGCGGCCGAGATTGCCATCAAGACCCAGAAACGCTACCGATTGGAGCGTCGCAACGCCTCGTGTCTCACCGGTGCAGGTTACACCATGAACGTGCAGATCACTCGTCGCAAGCTCATTTATGGCGGCGCCTCGCTCGTGCTTGCAGCGATGATCGGCCTGCGCCCCGCGCGCGCCGACGTCGTCGACGTCGCCGAGCTCATGCAGCCGAGCACGCTGGGCGATATCGTCATCGGGCCGGAGAGCGCGCCGGTCACCATCGTCGAATACGCGTCGATGACCTGCGGCCACTGCGCCGACTTCATGGTGAAGACGTTTCCGCAGATCAAGGAGCGCTACATCGACACCGGGAAAGTCCGCTACATCCTGCGGGAATTCCCGCTCGACCCGCTCGCGGCTGGCGCCTTCATGCTGGCGCGCTGCGCCGGCAAGGACAAATACTACTCGCTCGTGGAATTGCTGTTCGAGCAAGTCGGAAAGTGGGTGGTGCCGAACCCGCTTCCACCCTTGTTCGCCATCGCCAAGCAGGCAGGCTTCACGCAGCAGACATTCGACGAGTGCTTGGCGAATCAAAAACTGCTCGACGGCATCGAAGAGGTGCGAAAACGCGGCTCCGACAAGTTCCAAATCCAGTCGACGCCCACGTTCTTCATCAACGGCGAGCGCTTGGTGGGCGCCCAGCCGATCGCCGAATTTGAAAAGCTGATCGATAAAAATCTAAAAAGCTGACAGGGTGTTAGGCCGCTTTTCCGCAGCGCCGCACAGATTGCGGTAACCGTCCGCTCGCGGACCGGGAGAGCGAAAAGGCCGGGACAAGTGCCAGCGCCTGTTGCGTTCGACTCCCTCTCTGATTCATGCTCCGCACGATGCGGCCTTTTCTGATTCGCTTGCCGCCGGGCTCGCCCCGGACACGGTTGACGCAAGCGCACCTCTTGTGTGCGGCCGCCTGTGCGCGCGCCCGGCGCAGGGGCCGCGCATCATGAAGCTCACGCGGCTCCGCCTGATCGGATTCAAGTCGTTCGTCGAGCCGACCGACTTTCTCATTGAGCCTGGGCTGACCGGCGTCGTCGGTCCGAACGGCTGCGGCAAGTCCAATCTGGTCGAAGCAATGCGCTGGGTCATGGGCGAGTCCTCGCACAAGGCGATGCGCGCAGCCGACATGGATGACGTGATCTTCTCCGGCAACCATGACCGGCCGGCCCGCAACACGGCCGAGGTCGCGATGCTCGTCGACAATCGCGACCGCACCGCGCCGGCGCAGTTCAATGGCGAAGAAACGATTGAGGTCTTGCGCCGGATCACCCGCGAAGAGGGCTCCACCTACCGCGTGAACGGTCGCGAGGTGCGGGCCCGCGACGTGCAAATCCTGTTCGCGGACGCCTCGACCGGCGCGCGCTCGCCCGCCCTCGTCCATCAAGGGCGCATCGGCGAAATCGTCCAGGCGAAGCCCGAGCTGCGCCGCCGGGTGTTGGAGGAGGCGGCCGGCACTGCGGGATTGCATGCGCGCCGCCACGAGGCTGAGCTGCGCCTGCGGGCCGCCGAGCAGAATCTCCTGCGGCTGGAGGACGTGATCGGCCAACTGACCCAGCAGATCGACTCGCTCAAGCGACAAGCGCGCCAGGCCGTGCGCTACCGCGCGGTGTCGCAGCAGGTCCGCAAGGCGGAAGCGACCCTGTTCCACGTTCGCTACCGCCAAGCGACGGAGGAAAGGGCGGACGCCGCACACGCCGAGGAGGCCGGCATCCGCGAACTGGCGGCGCGAACCGGCGAACAGGCGGAAGCCGCAAAGCAGCAGGCGATCGCTGCGGCGGCGCTCCCCGGCTTGCGGGAGGAAGAAGCGAAGGCGGCGGCTGCCTTGCAGCGGCTCGTCGCGGCCCGCGAGGCGCTCGAACGCGAAGAGATGCGGGCGAAGGAGCGCATGGCCGAACTCGACCGCCGCCTCGCGCAGACCACCGAGGACCGCGAGCGCGAAGCGCGCCTGTTGGCCGACGCGGAATTGACGCTTGCCCGCCTCGACGCCGAGCGCGACGCGCTGAACCAGGAGGCTGCGGCCGCCGCCGAGCGCCGCGCCGGGACCGACGCACGCGTCGCCGCCGCCGATACGGCGCTGGAGGGGACTGAACGGCAGCTCGGGGAACGGACCGCTGCGCTTGCCGCGCTGACCGCTCAACGCAATCAGCTCGAAGCTGCGATCCGCGAGCATCAGGAACGGCAGCGCCGCGTCGAAACCGAGCTCGCAAGCGTCTCGGCCGAGCTTGCCGATTTGATCGCTGGCGCTGCCGTCGGCATCGATCTCCCCGCGCTTGCCGCCGCGGCCGAGACGGCGCAGGCAGCCCTCGCCGAGGCGGAAACAGCCGCGCTGCAGGCGGAGGCGGCGCATTCGGCGGCGCGCCAGAACCATGACCTTGCCCGCCAGCCGCTCGCCGAGGCCGAGCGCCGCGCGCATCGTTTGGAGACCGAGGCCAAGACTCTCGCCAAGCTGCTTCGCGTCGATGCCAAGCAGCTATGGCCGCCCGTGATCGATCTCCTGACGGTGGAGAAGGGTTATGAGACGGCGCTCGGGGCGGCGCTCGGCGACGATCTCAACGCGCCCATCGAGCCAACCGCGCCGATGCGGTGGGCACTGTCGCCCGGAGACGAGCCGGAAGCCCCTGCCCTGCCGGAAGGCGTCGAGCCGCTTGCGCGGCACATCGTTGCTGCCCCGCCGGAGCTACAACGACGGCTCGCGCAGATCGGCGTCGTCGAGCGCGCCGAAGGCGACGCCCTGGCTGAGCGGCTGAAAGTCGGCCAGCGCCTTGTCTCGCGCGAGGGCGATCTGTGGCGCTGGGACGGGTTCGCCGCCGCCGCCCATGCTCCGACCGGAGCCGCGCGACGGCTCGCCGAACTCAACCGGCTCGCCGATATCGAAAGCGAGCTCGAAAATTCGCGCGCCGCCGTTCATGCCCGGCGAGAGGAAGCGATCGCGGCGGAGGCCGAAGTCGCCGCTGCGGCGAGTGCCGAAACGACGACGCGCAGCCGCTGGCGCGAGCTGCAGCGCGAGGCCGACGCTGCCCGCGAGCGGCATGCCGCGGCCGAGCGCGAGGTCAACCGCCTGACCGCCCGGCGCTCCGCTCTCGAAGAGGCGCAGTCCCGGCTGAGCGTCGCGCAGGAGGAGGCGCGCGCCGCCGCGACGGAGGCCGCGTCCGCGCTGTCGAGCCAAAGCCCCACCGATCAGTTGGAAGCCGAACTCGCGATCGTCCGCGCCAAGGCCGCGCAGGAACGCGCCGAGCTCGCCGAGGCGCGCGCCGAGGCGCAAGCGCTTGCGCGCGAAATCGAGCTGACCGCGCGGCGGCTTGGCGCGATCAATGCCGACGCGGACGCTTGGCGCGCCCGCAAGGACGCTGCGACCGGCCAAATCGCCACGCTTGACGCGCGCATGACCGAGACGGCGCTCGAACGCGCGAGCTTTGCCGACGCGCCCAACGTTTTCGCGGAGAAGCGACGCGCTCTCATCGCAGAAATCGAGCGCGCCGAAGGCGAACGCCGGACCGCGGCGGACGCGCTTGCGCAAGGAGAGACCACGCTCGCCGAGGCGGACAAGGCCGCCCGCGTCGCGCTCGAGGCGATGGCGCAAGCCCGCACCGAGGCGGCGCGCGCCGAGGAGCGCCACAAGGCGGCGCTGCGCCGGCGCGAGGAGGTGGCCCGCGAGATCGCCGAGGTGCTCGAAGTCGAGCCCGCCGAATTGCCCGCGCTCGCCGATCTCGCGCCTTCAGCGGCATTGCCCGACCTCGCCGACGTGGAGGAGCGGCTCGAAAAGCTGCGACGCGAACGCGAGCGGCTCGGCGCCGTCAATCTGCGCGCCGACGAAGAGCTACGCGAGGTCGAGGCTCAGCATGCGACGCTCGTCAGCGAGCGCGAAGACCTGATCGCAGCGATCAAGCGGCTGAGGCAGGGCATCCAGAACCTCAACCGCGAGGCGCGCGAACGCCTTCTCGCCTCGTTCGAGACGGTGAATGCGCATTTCAAGCGCTTGTTCACCGATCTGTTCGGCGGCGGGACGGCGGAGCTGCAACTGACGGAGAGCGAGGACCCGCTGGAAGCCGGTCTCGACATTCTGGCGAAACCGCCGGGCAAAAAGCCGGCCACCCTGTCGCTCCTGTCCGGCGGAGAGCAGGCGCTCACCGCGCTCGCCTTGATCTTTGCCGTGTTCTTGACCAACCCGGCGCCGATCTGCGTCCTGGACGAAGTGGATGCGCCGCTCGACGACCAGAATGTCGATCGCTTCTGCAATCTGCTGGATGAGATGGTGCGATCGACCGAGACGCGCTTCCTCATCATCACCCACAACCCGATCACCATGGCGCGGATGAACCGGCTGTTCGGCGTGACCATGGCGGAGCGCGGCGTTTCGCGGCTCGTGTCCGTTGACCTCGAAGGCGCCGTACAGTTCCGCGAAGCGGTCTAGGCCCGGCCCGGGTAGTCTCCCTGCCAACGCGATTATTTATGAACGGTCTTCGTTGGCCCCGTTCATTCCCGGTTCAACTCCCCTGGCGCAATTTCTCTCGCGGGGCAAAAACGAACCTAACTAAATGAATAACAACACAAAAAACGAGTACTTGAGAGGCAGGATGCTCAGCAAAATCACGATTGCGGCGGCGCTCGCGGCCATGCTGATGGTCTTGAGCGCCCCGGCCGACGCCCGCATCGGCGGCGGGCGCGGGTTCCACGGCGGCGGGTTCCACGGCGGCGGGGTTCGTGCCGTCGGGGTCTACCGCGGCGGTTTCTACCGCGGAGGCTTTGTTCGGCGCGGATTCTATGGCCGCCCCTTCTATCGGGCGGGCTTCTACCGTCCCTATTGGCGGGGCTACGGTTGGTACCGTCCGTGGTACCGCCCGTGGTACCGGCCATACTGGTGGGGCGGCTACTACGGCTATTCGTGCTGGCGCTGGCGGTGGACGCCGTGGGGCTGGCGGCGAATTTGGGTCTGCGGCTACTGGTGAGGTCGCGCCAGAAGAGCCGAAGCGAACTACAAGACCCCGGATCGCCGATCCGGGGTCTTCGTTTACGGGCGCCCGACTCGCGCCACGCAGTTGTCCCGCTCGCCCATCCGGAGTATTTGCGTCTGCGCGTCTCTGCGTGCATGAGATTTGAAGCCTCGCCCGCCGCCGCATTTTTCAAGGAGCGCCGAATGTCCGCCACCGGCTGGATCGTGCTTGGACTGATCGTCGCCGCCGCGCTGTGGATCGTCACGATCTACAACGGCCTCATCTCGCTGCGGCAGCGCGTGAACCAGGCGTTCGCCGATATCGACGTGCAGCTCAAGCAGCGCCACGACCTCATCCCCAATCTGGTCGAGACGGTGAAGGGCTATGCGAGCCATGAGCGCGGCACGCTGGAGGCGGTCGTGCAGGCCCGCAATGCCGCGGTCGCGGCGCAAGGACCCGCCGCGCAGGCCGCGGCCGAGAACCAGCTCACCGGCGCGCTGCGCCAGCTGTTCGCATTGTCCGAGGCCTATCCCGACCTCAAGGCGAACACCAATTTCCAGCAACTGCAGACCGAACTGTCGGATATCGAGAACAAGCTCGCCGCCGCCCGGCGCTTCTTCAACAACGCGGTGAGCGAATACAATGCCGGCATCCAGCGGTTCCCGGCGGCGCTGTTTGCGGGCCCGCTTGGTTTCCGCGAGCACCAGTTCTTCGACGTCGGCGAGGAGCGCAAGACGCTCGATCAGGCGCCGCAGGTGAAATTCTGACCCGACCAAGTGTCGGGCGCGCAACCGCGTGCCCCGCTCCCACTCCTGCACCGTGACCTGCGCACGCGTTTACGCAACCGCGATGAGGCCGGAGGTCGGTCGCGCCGCGGCGCTGTCGGGAAAGATCGTAGCCGCAAGCGCGCCGTCCGCGACGCGCAGGTGGTCCCGCAAGATCCCTTTCATCAGCGCGCGCAGATCGGTGGTCGGCCGCAGATCGCGGCCGTCAAGCAGCCTGTTCGCGGCGAGGCCAGGCCAATCGGCCACGATCCGCCCGCCCTTCAGCGCGCCACCGGCGAGCAGCGCGACCGTGGCGGTGCCGTGATCGGTGCCGTCGGTGCCGTTGATGCGCGCGGTGCGGCCGAATTCGGTGATGACGGCTACCACGGTGTCGCGCCACGCGTCGCCCATGCCGCTCTCGACGGCCGCCAGCGCGCCATCCAGCGATCCGAGCAGTGTGGCGAGCCGGCCGTTCATCGGACCCTCGTCGGCGTGCGTATCCCAGCCGTCAAAAGCGAGGGCGCCGATCCGCGGCCCGTCGGGGCGAGCGAGAAACTTGGCGGCGGCGCCGGCGGCTTCGAGAAAATAGGCGCGCACCGCGCCTGCCCCCGGCGCTCCGCGGCCGGCTGGCGTCGCCATGTCGCCTCCCTTGGCGATGGCGGCGAGGCCGATGCGCTCCTCCAAAGCTCGCGCCAAGGCGGGGTCGGTGTGGCGATAGAGATCGAGCAGCCGCATCACCGTGTCGTCTGCCGCGGGCGGCAGCCGCGGCGGCGTCCAGGACAGGATTTGCGCCTTGCCGCGCACGAGCAGCGGCGTGACTGGCCCGACGGCGAACGTCGCCCGCCCATAAGCGGCGACGGATTCGTCCGGCGCGAGCGTGGCGAGCGCGCGATTGAGCCAGCCGCTGTCGGTCTGGCCGGGCTTGGCAAGCCCGCTCTCGAGCACGTCCTGGCCGTCGAAATGCGAGCGCTCGCGGTAAGGCGTCGCAACCGCGTGCACGATCGTCGCCTGCTTTGCCTTGTACAGCCGGTGCAGATTGGGCATGGCCGGATTGAGCGCAAAGAAACCGTCCAGCGGGAGTCCGGGCCGAGCGCCATCGAGCGTCAACGCCTTGTCGCCGCGCAGCCGCACCCAATCGGAATCGCCAACCGGCGCAACGGTCGCGAGTCCATCGAGTGCGCCGCGCAGCACGATGACGAGAAAGCGCGGGTCGCGCCGCTCGGCGCGGGCAAGCTTCGGCAGAAAAGCCCAGGCGAACAGGACGCCGGAGGCGCCCAACAATTCGCGGCGGGTCGGAGCATGAAGAACGGAGCGCATATTTCTTACCTGCGTTGGAATTCCGGCGACATGAGCAGGAGCGACCACGCCTGCGACCGGCTTTCGGCGCGCGTCACGGCCTGACGCGTCTCGGTCGAGGCGAGCGGGCCAAGCGCGGCGTCGATGGCGGTCTCGGGTTCGACCAGCGAAGCGACGCGCCGGGCGAGCTGGTTTGCGATGTCCAGGCGCTGCGAGAGCCCATCCATCCACGGCGTGCTCTCGTCGGAAAAGCCCTTCGGCGCGGGCGGCCGCCACAGCGGCTCGCCGAGCAGGGTCTGCGCCTGCACGACCGGCCTGACGTCGGGCGGCGCATAGGCGGCGGCGCGCAGTGCGCCGACGATCCACTCGCCGGGCCGTTTCAGCTTCGCGCGCGGCGCGTCCCAAGCGTCATTTGCCGTCGCCAACGTCCTGGCGATCTCCTTCAAGTCGCCCTGGGTGTCGAGAAAGCGCTTCGCGAGGCGGTCGAACGGACATTGTCGAGATAGCGCAGCATCGCCGGATGGGTTTCGACCGCGATCAGCATGTCGGCGAACCGGCCCAATACATAGGGCCGGATCGCCTCGCGCTCGAACGCGCCGGCAAGCGCGCGCACGCCCGGACCTTTGTCGGCGGAGATGCAGAAATGATTGGACCAGAACCACACGAGGCGCTCGACGAACCCGATCTCGGCGCGCAACGCCGCATCGATCCGCGTGGCCGCTTCCTCGAGGTAGATCTGCTGGGCAACGCCCGGGCCCGGATTGGGCCTTGCCTGCATCGCGGCATCGTTCGCGCCGTCCCGCGCGGGCGCACCTGAGGCCGGCGAAGGGCCGCCCGACGGCGCCGCTTCGGCCTGCTTCTCCCGTTCGCGCTCGGCTCGCGCGGCAAGGCGGGCCGCTGTCCTTTTTTGCCGGAATTCGAACTCGGCGCGCGCCGCCTGCCCGCTCGTCGGCAAGCTGGAATTGCTCAGCCGGGCGCCGCCGGGCCGTTCGAGCTCCGCCAGCAGCGCGCCGCGCGGGTCCGAGGCGATCGCAGCGATAGCGCCCGGTCGCGGCCCGAAGCCGAAGCGATGAAGCGCCAATGCTGCGGAAGCGGTGGGATCGATTGCCATCGAAGGCCTCCGGCCTTCATCCGCCGTCGCGGAAACAATCGCCCTGTGCGAGGCTGCAGACAGACCATGGCGACACTGGGGCGAGACCGGACGTTCGCCCCGCCGGATGCGCCGCGGCGCAACGAATAGTCTGCTTTCCGCTGATTGATTCGCCTGGACTGCGCCGAGAGACACGGAATAAACAGGGCGCATGTCCGCCTATGGGCTCTATACGCATATCCAGTCGAACAAGCGGCGCTCGGTCGCGCTGCTGGCGAGCCTGTTCCTGCTCGTCTACGTGCTCGTTTACGCCGGCGCGCTCGCGGGCGAAGCGCTTTCCGGCGACGCCTCCCTGCAATGGCTGATGCGTCAAGCGTGGCGCGATTTTCTGCAGGCCGCGCCATGGGCCACGGTCGGCGCCGCCGCATGGATCGTCATCGCCTATTATTTCCACCAGAACATCATCGACGCCGTCACCGGCGGCCATGCCGTGACCCGCAAGGACGAGCCGCGGCTTTACAATCTCCTGGAGAATCTCTGCATCTCGCGCGGCATTCCGATGCCGGCGCTGAAGGTGATGCAAAGCGATGCGCTCAACGCCTTCGCCACCGGCATGAACGAAAAGCAATATTCCATTACGGTGACGACCGGCTTGCTCAACCGCCTCGACGACGCCGAAATCGAGGCGGTGCTCGGCCATGAGCTCACCCATATCCGCAATGGCGATGTCCGCATGATGGTGATCGCGATGATCATCGCCGGCGTCATCGCCTTCTTCGCCGAACTGCTCTTCCGCCTGTGGTTCAACACCGGGTTTTCCTGGCGCGGCCGGCGTTCGGATGACGGCGACGGCAGCGGGCGCGGCAAAGGCGGCGCCGGCGCGGCGATCCTCATCGCAGTCGTGCTGATCGCGCTCGCCTGGCTCCTGTCCGCGATGGTGCGGCTTGCGCTGTCGCGCTCGCGCGAATTCCTGGCCGACGCCGGTTCGGTCGAGCTGACCAAGAATCCCGACGCGATGGTCTCGGCCTTGCGCAAGATCGAGGGCCGCGGCGAGTTGCAAGGCGCGACCTCGGCGGTGATGGAGATGTGCGTGGACAATCCGCGCTCGGGCTTCGCCGATCTGTTCTCCACCCACCCGTCGATCGACAGCCGGGTCGATGCGCTGGTGAAATTCGCCGGCGGCCACGACCCCGGCCCGATCGCGCTGCCCCCACCGGACCAGGAGACGGCCGCTGCGCCCTCCTCAGCCGACGCGCCTTCTTCTCCCGACGCGCCGCGGGACCCCTCTCCCGTTCCTCCTGGGCCGTGGTCGCCCGGGTCAAACGATGCGCCAAGCGCGCCCGAGCGGGCTGCGCCCGGACCATGGTCGACAGAAACCGGGAATACCCCAAGTTCCCCCGAGCCGCCTTTGCCCGGACCGTGGGGCCCGCATCGCTAAAGGATTTCGGCGTCAAAGATAACGCGAGTTTGCCGCCCAAGATCACGGCTGGGCCGCCGGCGTCATCGTGATCTGGGTTGCCGAACTCAAAGTATTATTGATCGCTTTCCCCCAAAAGCGGACTCGTTATGCTCATTGTGAGACTTGTCGATTTTGCCGAGTCGGCCCGACCGAGTAGACCCAGGGAGTTTCACCCTAGTCCCTCACAAATCCGTGCTTAAATCTCTCGATTCACACGGCTCGTCTATTGCATGAGGCATGGCTACCTCCGCTGCATTGGTTAGGCTCCTCCTGGTTTCCCAGTTGGCCCATACCGCAACTGCAATAGCTAACTCCTTCGCTCCACCCCCATTACAGGGGCTTCAACACTACTATGGGTCAGTCTGAGCCTGATTGATGCATTGGTACTTTCGGCCTCGGCTTGTGGCCTTGTGCCTTTTCCCTTAGCATCATCAATCAGGTTCCCAAGTTCCGTACAAAAGCCTAGGTGAGAACTCACGCCTTCTTCTACACCGGATGTCGCATGAATGGTAAGTAGGTTAACTTCATGCTGATCCCGAGAAAATTCCCAATTCCTCGGTTTTGACATCGACATCCAGCTTTCGCTGGGGGTGATTTCGGTGCGTAATTGCTCGAAGGTTGACTTGCGCTCGTCTCTCTCACTCATACATGCCGCATTTAACTTGCGACTTTTCCGTATCGTTCACCACCGGGCCTTTTGGACCAAGCAGCATACGGTTGTTTGAAGCCTCCTCCTACAAGGCTGGCTCCGGAGGACCTACCTCCATCTTTTGTACAGCACGATGCGTTTCCGCATCTTCATGGCACAAGGGAATTGCACCCCGAGCCGCTCACAGATTCCGGACTTGACACTCTCGCGTCATCCGGCTCGTGCCATCGCACGAAGGCTGCCGCCTTCCGCCGAAGATTCGGGTTCCTCCCGGTTGACCCGGTTGACCCAAGCTCGACGGCGATGGCCTGCTCCCTTCGCTCCACGGGCGTTACCCCGCTTCTCCGCTAATACGGAGCAGTCCGCCCCTAACCGGCGCATCGGTACTTTTGGCCTCGCGGTTGGCGCCGCTTGTGCCTTTTCCCTTAGCATCGCCGTGTAGGTTCTCACGTTCCGTACAAGAGCCAGGTTGAGCTTCGCGCCGCCTACATGCCGGATGCCGCTTGGGCAGTCTCAGGACATCCCCCAAGCTTATCCCGGAGGACGGGTCACCCCCCGGTTTTGACATCGCCTAATCCGCTTTCGACACTTCTGCAGCGGTTGGACTGAACGGCTTCGCCGTAGAGAAGTGACCATCGCCGTGCGGAATGATCGAGGGTATTTGTTCGAAGGCCGGGAAGAGGTCCTGGCTTGATGGCTCGAACAAAGGATGACATCGATGACACCGTTACGCGCAAGGATGATCGAAGACATGACGCTGGCCGGTTTTGCGCCCAGGACTCAGGAGGTTTATCTTCAGGCGGTACGCCGGCTCGCCGCGCATTATAAGCGCTCACCCGATCTGCTCAGCGAGGAGGAAGTGCGCGCCTATGTGCTGCATCTTCGCGATCAGCGCGGTGTGGCGCGCGGCACCTTCAAGACCAATCATGGCGGCATTCGGTTTCTCTATCTCAGGACGCTTGATCGCGACTGGCCGCTATTTTCAAAAAAAGAGTCCGCGCGCCCAGGAAGCAGCGTCTGCCCGCCGTACTGTCGGACGCTGAGATCCGCGCACTCCTTGGCTGCGTAAGGAACCCCATCCATAGGACCTGCTTCGCGCTCATGTATGCCTGTGGCCTGCGCATCGGCGAGGCCGCAACCGTGGAAATCGCAAGCGTTGACCGCGCCAGTCTGCTGCTTCGGATCATCGGCAAGGGTGACAAGGAGCGCCGCGTGCCGCTGCCGCAGCCAATGCTCGATGATCTGCGTCGCCTTTGGCTGACCCACCGCAACCAGCGCTGGCTCTGCCCTGATCGCCTCCGCACCGGGCCGGTCAGCAAGAATGCGCTGTGGCGCACCTTCCGTCTCAGTGTTCGCGCGGCGGGCATCACACGGCCGGTCAGCCCGCATGCTCTGCGGCATAGCTATGCAACTCGACTTCTGGAAAGCGGCGTCGATACGAGGGTCGTGCAAATCCTGCTCGGCCACGTCAACATCGCGACGACCGCCATCTATATGCACCTGACCGAGCCGACCCGGGCATCGCTCAAAAGCATCCTCGATAAGCTGATGACCGGCCTGTGACGGCGGACATCGGCCGTGATCGAGGTTGCGGAGGTCTTCCGCCGCTTCGCGGACGACTACCTGTCGGCTCATGATGCTGGCAAAGGGGGCGCGTCGATGCTGCCTTCGCATCGGCGCGCCATCACCGACATTCTGGGCTGCCGCACCGAAGCGCTCGGCGGCCACCTCTGGCGCTGCGACGCGTGCAGCGCCGAGGTCTATTCCTACCATTCTTGCAAGAACCGCAGCTGTCCTAAATGCCATACTGATCAGACCAAGCGCTGGCTTGAGGCGCGTAAGATCGAGATGCTGCCGTGCCGCTATTTCCACGTCACCATCACGGTGCCCGAGGAACTCAGGGATATGCTGCGAGCTAACCAGCGCGACGGCTACGCCCTTTTGATGAAGGCCGCCGCTGAGTCCATCATCGAGATCGCCCGTGATTCACGATACGTCGGCGCCACCGTCGGCGTGCTCGCCGTCCTACATACCTGGACACAGCAGCTCAATTACCACCCCCATGTCCATTGTCTGGTGACCGGCGGCGGTGTCTCCGACGATGGCAGCCATTGGCATCCCGCGCGCAACGGCTTTCTGGTTCCGGTCCAGGCCCTGGCCAAGCTTGTGCGCGGCAAGCTCAAGGCCGCGCTCGCAAAGCGCCGTCCGGATCTGGTCTTGCCGAAAGCTGCGTGGAGGAAACCCTGGGTCGTGCACTGTACTGCCTGGGGCGAAGGCGATGAGGCCGTGCTCCGCTATCTCGCCCGCTACGTGTTCCGCGTCGCCATCACCAACAACCGCATTGTCGGTCTCGACGACAAAGGCATCACCATCCGCCACAAAGATCGTAAGTCGATGCAGTGGCGGACCACCCGCTTGACCGGCCACGAGTTCATGCGCCGTTTCCTGCAGCACGTGTTACCCAAAGGCCTGCACAAGGTTCGTTACTACGGCCTCTGGCACCCAGCTCGGCGCGAGCACGCTCAACGAGCCCGTCTCATGCTCTTGCTCGACCGTCCACCAACGCCGTCTCCAGCCACACGATCCGCCGAGACGGTCGACCGCGCCACTGATCGGTCGGCTAATCACACTCCATTCGACGAGACGCGGATCTGCCCGCGCTGTCAGCAGGGCCGTCTCGTTCGCGCCAGCCGCCTTTACCCCAAACAGGCAAGCGGACCATGACCCCTATTGTCTTGCCGCAACAATCATCACGGCTGTCGTCCCGGCGTGCTCCGGTCATGCCACGCCCGCCCCGTGCTTGCCGTTCACCGGCCTCCGCCTTGTCGTCCCGGAATCTCCAGCATCCGCTTACGATTACCCCACCTCTTAACCGGGATGGCGACCATCCATCGGCCAACACCATTCGTTCGGGCCGCCAATCCGAGCGCCAACGATCGAGCCCTCAACTGAAAATTCCATAAAATCCCGCCGGACGTACCCACCGCGTTCAGTCCAACCGAGTTTCTGCATCGGCTACGCAATGCAGAAACTCTTAATTCGTTCGCTTGCGCTCGCCTCTCTCAACCATGCCTGCCGGGATCATGTCCCGACGTTTCCGCAACGCTCACCACCATCGCTTTTGACGAAAGCAGCTTGCGGTGGCTTGAGATCAACACCTGATTGCCGACCTCGAAGGGCCTACCTTCATCTCCCATACAGTTGCGCACCGTCACAGGAACGGCGCTCGTGACACAAGACCCCTTGCAGACATCAGAGCAACTCGTCTCACGACGCTTGCTTGCCCTCATCAGCCGTCACGACGTTGATGACGACGATGCCGGTCTTTTGCTTTGTGTCCACATAGCGATAGGCGTCGGCGATCGCCTCGAGGGGATATTTTCGATCGATGACTGCGCGAAATTCACCTGCCTCAATGCGGGCTTTCACGAAGTCGACAAAGGCCTTGCCTGACACCGAAATCGGGAATACGACCCGATTGCTGCCAGTGATCCATGACCAGATCGCGAGCAGGGGGATTTGGCACCAGGGCCCGAAATCCGAGCCGGCAAAGATTCCACTGGATTTCAACAACCTTCGACAACGGAAGTACGACGTTTTGCCCACCGCGTCCAATATACAGTCGAAGGTCTCGCCGATCTGCGTGAAGTCCTCGGCGGCGAAGTCCACGACGTGATCCGCCCCGAGCGACTTGACGAGGTCCAGGTGCCGCGTCGCGACCACCGCCGTCACCTCAGCGCCATAGGACTTGGCGAGTTGGACGGCCGCCGTACCGATGGCACCGGAGGCGCCGTAGATCAGAATCTTGTCCCCGGGTTTGAGGTTAAACTCTTTCAGATACATGTCCGCGTAGCCGGCGCCCTCGCAGACCACCGCCTCGTCGAAACGTGCGCGCGCCGGCATCGCCGCGATCGCCGCGTTTTCGGGCACGCAGAGATATTCCGCGTGAGCGCCAAAAAGCCAGTGCGAGATGCCGAAGACGCGCTGGCCCGGTTTGAACGAGGTGACGCTGGCGCCAACCGCCTCGACCTCGCCAGCGAAATCCACGCCGAGAATAGTGCGTTTCGGCCGGCATAGCCCGAAGAAGAACCGGACGATGAAGCGGTCGGCCCGGAGCATGCCGCGATCGGTCCGGGTAACCGTCGTGGCATGCACCTTGACCAGGACCTCGCCGGCTTTCGGTTCGGGCTTCGGGACCTCCCGGATCTCCAGGACGTCGGGTGCCGAGTTGGCCCGGGGAATTGCACCCCGAGCCGCTCACAGATCCGGACTTGACACTCTCGCGTCATCCGGCTCGTGCCATCGCACGAAGGCTGCCGCCTTCCGCCGAAGATTCGGGTTCCTCCCGGTTGACCCGGTTGACCCAAGCTCGACGGCGATGGCCTGCTCCCTTCGCTCCACGGGCGTTACCCCGCTTCTCCGCTAATACGGAGCAGTCCGCCCCTAACCGGCGCATCGGTACTTTTGGCCTCGCGGTTGGCGCCGCTTGTGCCTTTTCCCTTAGCATCGCCGTGTAGGTTCTCACGTTCCGTACAAGAGCCAGGTTGAGCTTCGCGCCGCCTACATGCCGGATGCCGCTTGGGCAGTCTCAGGACATCCCCCAAGCTTATCCCGGAGGACGGGTCACGCCCCCGGTTTTGACATCGCCTAATCCGCTTTCGACACTTCTGCAGCGGTTGGACTGAACGGCTTCGCCGTAGAGAAGTGACCATCGCCGTGCGGAATGATCGAGGGTATTTGTTCGAAGGCCGGGAAGAGGTCCTGGCTTGATGGCTCGAACAAAGGATGACATCGATGACACCGTTACGCGCAAGGATGATCGAAGACATGACGCTGGCCGGTTTTGCGCCCAGGACTCAGGAGGTTTATCTTCAGGCGGTACGCCGGCTCGCCGCGCATTATAAGCGCTCACCCGATCTGCTCAGCGAGGAGGAAGTGCGCGCCTATGTGCTGCATCTTCGCGATCAGCGCGGTGTGGCGCGCGGCACCTTCAAGACCAATCATGGCGGCATTCGGTTTCTCTATCTCAGGACGCTTGATCGCGACTGGCCGCTATTTTCAAAAAAAGAGTCCGCGCGCCCAGGAAGCAGCGTCTGCCCGCCGTACTGTCGGACGCTGAGATCCGCGCACTCCTTGGCTGCGTAAGGAACCCCATCCATAGGACCTGCTTCGCGCTCATGTATGCCTGTGGCCTGCGCATCGGCGAGGCCGCAACCGTGGAAATCGCAAGCGTTGACCGCGCCAGTCTGCTGCTTCGGATCATCGGCAAGGGTGACAAGGAGCGCCGCGTGCCGCTGCCGCAGCCAATGCTCGATGATCTGCGTCGCCTTTGGCTGACCCACCGCAACCAGCGCTGGCTCTGCCCTGATCGCCTCCGCACCGGGCCGGTCAGCAAGAATGCGCTGTGGCGCACCTTCCGTCTCAGTGTTCGCGCGGCGGGCATCACACGGCCGGTCAGCCCGCATGCTCTGCGGCATAGCTATGCAACTCGACTTCTGGAAAGCGGCGTCGATACGAGGGTCGTGCAAATCCTGCTCGGCCACGTCAACATCGCGACGACCGCCATCTATATGCACCTGACCGAGCCGACCCGGGCATCGCTCAAAAGCATCCTCGATAAGCTGATGACCGGCCTGTGACGGCGGACATCGGCCGTGATCGAGGTTGCGGAGGTCTTCCGCCGCTTCGCGGACGACTACCTGTCGGCTCATGATGCTGGCAAAGGGGGCGCGTCGATGCTGCCTTCGCATCGGCGCGCCATCACCGACATTCTGGGCTGCCGCACCGAAGCGCTCGGCGGGCACCTCTGGCGCTGCGACGCGTGCAGCGCCGAGGTCTATTCCTATCATTCTTGCAAGAACCGCAGCTGTCCTAAATGCCATACTGATCAGACCAAGCGCTGGCTTGAGGCGCGTAAGATCGAGATGCTGCCGTGCCGCTATTTCCACGTCACCATCACGGTGCCCGAGGAACTCAGGGATGTGCTGCGAGCTAACCAGCGCGACGGCTACGCCCTTTTGATGAAGGCCGCCGCTGAGTCCATCATCGAGATCGCCCGTGATTCACGATACGTCGGCGCCACCGTCGGCGTGCTCGCCGTCCTACATACCTGGACACAGCAGCTCAATTACCACCCCCATGTCCATTGTCTGGTGACCGGCGGCGGTGTCTCCGACGATGGCAGCCATTGGCATCCCGCGCGCAACGGCTTTCTGGTTCCGGTCCAGGCCCTGGCCAAGCTTGTGCGCGGCAAGCTCAAGGCCGCGCTCGCAAAGCGCCGTCCGGATCTGGTCTTGCCGAAAGCTGCGTGGAGGAAACCCTGGGTCGTGCACTGTACTGCCTGGGGCGAAGGCGATGAGGCCGTGCTCCGCTATCTCGCCCGCTACGTGTTCCGCGTCGCCATCACCAACAACCGCATTGTCGGTCTCGACGACAAAGGCATCACCATCCGCCACAAAGATCGTAAGTCGATGCAGTGGCGGACCACCCGCTTGACCGGCCACGAGTTCATGCGCCGTTTCCTGCAGCACGTGTTACCCAAAGGCCTGCACAAGGTTCGTTACTACGGCCTCTGGCACCCAGCTCGGCGCGAGCACGCTCAACGAGCCCGTCTCATGCTCTTGCTCGACCGTCCACCAACACCGTCTCCAGCCACACGATCCGCCGAGACGGTCGACCGCGCCACTGATCGGTCGGCTAATCACACTCCATTCGACGAGACGCGGATCTGCCCGCGCTGTCAGCAGGGCCGTCTCGTTCGCGCCAGCCGCCTTTACCCCAAACAGGCAAGCGGACCATGACCCCTATTGTCTTGCCGCAACAATCATCACGGCTGTCGTCCCAGCGTGCTCCGGTCATGCCACGCCCGCCCCGTGCTTGCCGTTCACCGGCCTCCGCCTTGTCGTCCCGGAATCTCCAGCATCCGCTTACGATTACCCCACCTCTTAACCGGGATGGCGACCATCCATCGGCCAACACCATTCGTTCGGGCCGCCAATCCGAGCGCCAACGATCGAGCCCTCAACTGAAAATTCCATAGAATCCCGCCGGCCTACGCTACCCACCGCGTTCAGTCCAACCGAGTTTCTGCATCGGCTACGCAATGCAGAAACTCTTAATTCGTTCGCTTGCGCTCGCCTCTCTCAACCATGCCTGCCGGGATCATGTCCCGACGTTTCCGCAACGCTCACCACCATCGCTTTTGACGAAAGCAGCTTGCGGTGGCTTGAGATCAACACCTGATTGCCGACCTCGAAGGGCCTACCTTCATCTCCCATACAGTTGCGCACCGTCACAGGAACGGCGCTCGTGACACAAGACCCGTAGCGTGTGTTGACCACCGCTTTCATAAACTCACCAACGGTCGCTGCGGTGTTCGTGCCGCTCATTTTCGTTCCGGGCGAGTCCTACCGAGTCGGCCGGTAGCCACGAGATCGCTTCTTCGGCGATATGGTCATAAGGCCTCAGTGCGGCTCATTGAGCTAGATCAAGTGATTACCGCGAGGTGCGATTTGGAAATCTTCGCGTGCTGTAGGGGCACATTGCGGAAAGGTGGCCGACTTCCGCTGCTGGCACGACTCCAACCTGCCGCGGTGAACGCTTTCGCGTCGCTGTCGGGGAATAGCGACGTTGAGCGAGCAGGTCAGCCTAGGCCGATTGATCAGTACACCGCTTCGGGACTGTGCACCTAGTTCGCGCCCACGCTCTCGCGCAGCCTGATGACCTGCGGGCGAAGTCGTTCGCAGGAAAGTTCGCGCTCGAAACGGAGCACCTCGTCGCGCACCGGCAAGGCGCGCAGCCGCGCGAGTCTATCCTGGTCCCGCGTGCAGGGGTCGGCGCTCACGCGCGGTTCGTCGCTTGTCTGGCGCTGCTGAACCTGCTCCCGAGACTCAGCCTCGCCGCCATGCTGGATCGCCGTAGCGGGCCCGACCGGTGTCTTGTCGGCAGCCGCGGGAAGATCGCCGACGACGCTCTCGCGCAATCGCACCACTTGGGGGCGCAGCCGCTCACACCCAAGCTCGCGCTCAAGGCGAATGATGTCGTCGCGCACCGGATCAGCGCGCAGGCGCATCAGTTTTTCTTGGTCCCGTTTGCACGGATCAGCAACGGCGGTCGGAGCGGGAGGTGGAATGATCTCCTGTGCCGGCTTGGGTTCGAGCTTTGCGCGCTGCTCGCTGGGCGGCGGTTTCTTCGGCGCCGAAGCGCTTTCATTGCGGGCTTGCGGCTCGCCCGCGGCGATCACCGGCGGCGACGATTTCCTGGGAGAGGAAGCGCTGTCGTTGCGGGCTGGCGGCTCGCCCGAGGCGATCACCGGCGGCAGGGCTTTTTCGGCTGTCTGGTTCAGCTTGGCGAGTTGCGCGCGAGCAAGGCCCGCATAGTAACCGGTGCTGTGCACCTGGAGAAACGACTCCCAAGCTTTCTGCGTGCCGACCCGTTCGGCGAACTCGTAGTCCCGTTGGATATCATATCGAGTTTCGACCGGGCCGGCCTTCGCCGGCTCTGCGGCTGGCGGCACCAGCGCGATCGTCGTCCCGCCGAGCGACCCGTAAACGAAAGGCTCCTGCCTGTTGCCGGTCTCCTTCATCACCTCGTCGCGGACGCGACCGAGAGCGATTCTGATGTCGAGCCCAGGTTCGACCAGATGTCGCACCAGCGCGGTCGTGAAGGGGCTGTTCGGCCCCGCGCCATCGAAGGACATGGAGCCCGCCTTCGCGGCGTAGGCGATCAGCGTATTGCCGGTGCTGGGTTCGACCGAGGCAAGGCCGCCCGTGACCGCCCGCGCAGCCAGGTTTCGTTGCATCCGCTTGATGAACGGATTATCGCGGCAGGCATCCAGGATGATCAGGCGCAATTGCTTGACCGGCTCCACCGCCAAAATAAGGCGTTCGAGCGCGATCGCCTCGTCGTCGGCGTCATAGTCGCTGCGCAGCTTCGCATCTACGGGGATGAGAAAATTGGAGCCCCGAACCTCGATGCCATGACCGGCGAAGTAGACCACCGCGATGTCGGCATCGCGCGCCGTGAACATGAAATCCCGAATCGTTCGCTTGAATTCGACCACGCCGAGATCGGTGCGCGACTCGACCACGTCGAACCCGGCCTTGGTGAACAAGTTCGCCATCGCCTTCGCGTCGTTGACTGTGTTCGTCAGCGGCGAGGCGATCTGGTAGGCGGCATTGCCTATTATGAGCGCAACCCGCTTTTCCGCCAAGGCGCTGTTCGCCGAAACGACGAGGAGCAGCAAGCCGGCGATGGCCGCGGAGAGAAGGCGACTTCGCATGCTTGCCTCCCTGAGCTCCGATCGTCAGTGGTAACGTTTGCCCCTTCGCGCGGTTCGCGGGCGCGGCCTGCGGCCGGTTTCCGTCACCGTGACCTTGATGGGCTTCGACATGACCGGCGGGTCATGCGGAACGTGGTTCTCGTCGCCGAGCACAAGAAGCAGCGTGTGCTCGCCGAGCGGCAGCGTGACTTTGGCCTCGGTCTGGCCCGCCCCGAAGTGCAGATGGTTGAAGTCGTTGGGAATAGGCCGATCGGGCGGGGGTGCCGGCACGTCGATCAAAAGGTGGTGATGCCCGGTATTGGGTTTCGCCACCCCTGCCGGCGCGACGCCCATGTTGACAAGCCCGAACCGGATAACCGGGGTGCGCGAGACGTAGGCGCCGTTGGTCGGATACACGAAATAGACCTTCGCGTCTGCGGGCGAAGGATGTCGAGCCGCGGCCGGCGCCGGCGCAGAAGTCGCGGCCGACGGCGGGGCGGCCTCGGCAACCCGGACACGAATCCGGGGCGAGGCGAGAGGCGGCGAATGCGGAATGTGATCCTTGTCGGCGAACAGCAGTTGGAGCGTATGTTCGCCCGGGGTCAGGTTGACCTCGGCCTCGGTCTGTCCGGCGCCATAGTGCAAATGATTGAAATCATTCGGGATAGGTCGATTTAGCGGGGGCAGATCGGTATCGATCAGAAGATGATGGTGACCGGAATTCGCCCGGTCGGCGCCGGCCGGCGCGACGCCCATTCCACGCAGGCCGAAATGAATGGTCGTGTTGGTCGGGATCGTCGCGCCGTCCTTGAGGTCGACGAAATAAACGGCCGCGCCGGGCGGCGACGGCGTCGGTCCGCCGGACGCGCGATCCTGAGCCTGAACCGCTCCACAGGCCACGCCCCACAGCAAGACCGCCAACAGCATTTCGTATCGCAACACGATCCGATCCTCCACCGAGTGCACTGCACCACCGTATTCGTACCGATCCTCTAATTCCCGGAGTAGCCCGTCAGATTGTTGGGCTCGCGGGCGCTACGATCGGTTGTGGTTAACGCTCCGCCGCTAAATGCGCACGAAAGATCGTTGTCCAACTTCCATCCCGTGCATAGGATGTCGCCGCAGACAGAGGCGCAGTTCAAAGAGCTTTGACATTCGTTGCCGCGCAAATTCGAGGGCATTCCCGCCATCGGCTGCGCTGCGCCACACCTGCAGCTCCTGAGCGCGCCTGTATGGACTTTGTCGCCTATCGGCGTGGGAACAGGAAGCAAAAAATGCAGTGGCGCCTTGTACTTCTCCTTATTTTGATTATCGGCGCCGCGATCAGCCTCCGACCCGCGACCGCCCAGCAAGCTCCGGCGACCAAGCCAGCGAATTCCCGCGTCGCCCTGCTCATCGCCAATTCGGCCTATCGCGACTCCGATGTGAAACTCGCCAATCCTATTCGAGACGCCCGCGCGCTCGCCGACGAACTGCAACGCAATGGCTTTGCCGTGACGCTCAAGGAGAACCTCGGCAAGGATGACATGCAACGCGCGATCGACGCCTTCGGCTCGACCATCACGCCAGGTGCGGTCGCTTTGTTTTTCTTCAGCGGGTTCGGGATCCAGGTCAACCGGCAGAACTATCTCATTCCGATCGACGCGAGGATCTGGGCCGAACGAGATACGCAGCGGTACGGTATCGGCCTTGAGAAGATCGTCGGGCTGATGCATGCGAAAGGCGCGAAGGCGCTGATCCTGATCGTCGATGCATCGCGCAAGAATCCGTTCGAGCAACGCTTCCGCAGCAGCCCTGCCGGCCTGTCGGCAACCTCCGTCCCGGAAGGCGCGCTCGCAATCAGCAGCGCCTCGCTCGACAAGGTGCATGACGACGCCGACAGCAATCCGAGCCTGTTCATGGGCGGATTGCTGAAGGAAATGCGGTCGCCGACGCCGGCCACGGCCGAGCAGGTTTTTCTGCGCACCCGAAACAGCGTGGCGCGCGCATCCAACGGTGATCGCGTGCCTTGGATTTCCTCGTCCTTGACCGAGGACTTCTACTTCAACCGGCCGACCGCCGAGGCGACCGCTCCGGCCGCCGAGCCGCAGCCCGCGCGCAGAGCCGAACCGCGCGCGGCCCAGGCGACGGCGGGATCAACGCAGCCTGCGGGAAAGATGCCGGGCGAGACGTTTCGTGATTGCCCCGAATGTCCGGAAATGGTCATCATCCCCGCCGGCGAGTTCGACATGGGCTCCAACGACGCACCGATGGAAAAGCCGATCCGCCGCGTCATTATTTCCCAGCCGATCGCCATCGGCCGGCGCGAAGTCACTTTCGCCGAATGGGATCAATGCGTCGCGGCCGGCGCGTGCAAGTACCGGCCCGACGATCGCGGCTGGGGCCGCGGCGACCATCCGGTCGTCGATGTGAGCTGGGACGACGCGCAAACCTACTTGAACTGGCTCTCGCAGAAGACCGGGCAGCGTTATCGGTTGCCAACCGAAGCCGAATGGGAGTACGCGGCGCGCGGCGGCACGACATCGCCATTCTGGTGGGGCCGCGACAGCGGGAACGGGCTCGCGAACTGCGATGGATGCGGCGCGCCCGGCGGGGCCATGAAATCCACGCCCGCCGGGGCCTTCCGACCGAACGCATTCGGGTTGTTCGACACCGCCGGCAATGCAGCGGAATGGGTGGAGGATTGCTGGAACGACACCTATCGCGGCGCTCCGAAGGACGGCTCGGCCTGGACGACCGGCCAGTGCGCGCTTCGCGTCCTTCGCGGAGGCTCGTTTGGCAATAAAGCGGCCGCGATCCGCTCGGCTGCCCGCTTCCGTTACGACCGCGACGTCCGCTATTTCGCCAACGGCTTTCGCGCCGCGCGCGACCTGTGATCGAGTGGTCGTAGGCCGCCGCTCGCCCGCGCCGTGCCGCGCGTCGGGTTATGCGGGCGCGACAGCGATATTCGCTCGCGTCGAACGCTTGGCTCAGCTCGGCTTGGTCTGCTTGGCTTGAGGATTAGGGCGCAGAGTCCTCCTCAATCACCCAGCCGATCGTCTCGATTGGGGCTTCCATCCGATATTTCACCCCCGAGGAGGCGTACTCGATCTGATGCTTGCCGATACGCCGCATCGTATCTTCGACGATCTTGCGTCCGTAGCCGGTTCGCGTCGGCGCCACCACGGTCGGCCCGCCGCTCTCTTGCCAAGAGAAAACGAACAGTGCGGGATGATTGCTGCGGTCGACATCCCAACGCACGTCGATCCGGCCGCCTGGCGCCGAGAGCGCACCGTATTTGACCGCATTGGTGGTGAGCTCATGGAGCAGGAGCGCAAAGCTCTGCGCCGCTTTCCGCCGCACCATCACGTCAATTCCGTGGAGGTTGACGCGGTCTGAAAAGGCCGAGACCTCCGCGGAAAGAATCTGCCGGAGCGGAGCGCCACGCCACTCTTGCTCGGTCATCATCGTGTAGGCGCGACCGAGCGACTGGAGACGATCGATGAAGAGTTCGCGCGCCTCGATCAACGAGTGATTGCCGGCGAGGCTGTGAAGCGCCACCGACTGGATTACGGCGAAAAGATTCTGGATGCGATGGTTAAGCTCGCCGATGAGCAGGCGTTGCCGCTCTTCGATGCGCTTGCGCTCGCTGATGTCGACCACGACGACGACCACAAAATCGCGCCCGTCGGAGTGGATCGGCTTGAGGCCAATCTCGACCGGTATTTCGCTGCCGTCCGCACGCAACGCCCAAAGGTCGCGACTGCTGCCCATCGGCCGTTCTCCCGGCGTCTGCGCAAAAGCCTCCCGCAGAACTGCATGGCGAGCGCGCGACCGCTCAGGCACCAGCACCTCCACCGATTGGCCAAGCAGCTCGTCGCGGCCGTAGCCCAGCAACCGCTCCAAGTATCCGTTCAGAAAAACGATTCGCGCCTGAGCGTCGATCACGAGCAGGCCACTTGGCGCCGCATCGAGCATAGTATAGGCGACGTCGTCCGACAGGCGCATATCAGCCGATGGTTGCAACGAACCTCGTTTGGCGTCCACGTCCGGCCGATCCCCCAGGCCACCGTATTGGACTGCAGTGTTATTAACCGCCACCCGCCAAACCGTGAGGGCGCCACGGAAAACGTGCGGCGAAAGGGGCGAGGGTGGCCTCCCGCCCCGGCAATTGTCAAGAACGAGTGTGGAACATTCCTCTCTCACGGTTACTTTGGGACGCGAACGCGGCGAAAGGTTCAATGTCCGACGTGCTGACGAGCCGCCGCGCGTCGCGAGCCGTCAGCTCTCGACGAAATCGCCGCAGCGCTGCACGGTGTCGTTTGCGCCCCATGGCATGATCGGAACGCTCGAGGTCGAGTTCTTCGGCGAACCTTCGATCAGGCGATCCGAGTAGACCATATAGACGAGAACGTTTCGCTTGGCGTCGCACCCGCGCACGATCTGCATCTTCTTGAAGAACAGCGACCGGCGTTGGCGAAACATGTCTTCGCCTTGGGCGAATTTGTGCTTGAACCGGATCGGCCCCACCTGCCGGCAGGCTAGCGAGATGTCCGAGACTTCCTCGGCGAGCCCGAGCCAGCCCTTGACCCCGCCGCGCTCCGGCACGGTGAAATGGCAGGCGACGCCGTCGACCTCCGGGTCATCGATTCCGTAGGTCGCAAGCTTGTCATTGGGTGTCAGGAGCTTGAACACGGTCGACCGGCGGAAGATGAGATCGGGCTCGTCGGCGGCGCGGCCCGCATCGATCGAGGCCACGAGAAGGATCAGTGCCAGCAACGGAACTGACATGTTGGCCGCCCATCGCATCGCCGTGGTCCGCATCGATTGCTCCCGTTCATTGGCTCGGCTTTCACATAATCCGCTGCGAAGGCGAGTTGAAGCGCGCCAGCGGTCCGGCCGCCGCCGAGCCCGCCCACCTCACATCGGAGCTCGATCGTCTGTTTCGCTCCGATGGCCGGCCGCGCGATATCGAGGCGCAAGCGCGCCGCGACGAAGCCGCCGCCTCATTAGTTCCGGGCTCGGCCGGTTGGGTCTCGGCGGGGAGGACGGCGCCGTTCAAATCGTCTCGTCGCCGCACGGACCGGCCTTTCGCCTGCCGACGCTGACCGGCGGGTGACCCAGTCATGGAATTGGCCAGGAGACGGACCGAGGAAGGCGCAGCGGATCGCCGCGATCACGGGGTTTATCACGGCGACCGGCCTTATCGCAGGCGCCGCGGCTGCCTGGGTTTTTTAGCCGGGCCGGCGGTAGGCCGCGCGACGGGGAGGTAATCCCGGCGCTTTTCGCCATGTCGTGGCCCCCGCGTGGGTTACCCCACGCGGGCTGACTTCTTCATGACGGGGAGCCGATCAATAGTAATACTGCTGCCGGGCGTAGACTTGGCCGTAACCGCGATAGGCGGGTCCGCCATATCCAAAGAACGGTTGTTGGTGCCTGTAGTAGCCGTAATTGGTGGGCTGCCGTCTCTTGACCGTCCGGCGCGCATGCTTGACCCGCTCGGCCTTCCGCGTAGATCCTGGAGCAGCTGCGGGCTGTTCGGCGGCCTTCGGGTCCTCGGTCGACACACTCGGCGGTTCCGAGGAAGGCGGCGTCGTCAAGTTGGCGGTCGCCGTTCCGCCCGAAAGACCATCGCCGCCGCGCCCATCGGTACTGCCGCGCCCATCGGTACTGCCGCGGCCATCCGTCGACGTGCCCGGGGTGGCTGCGACGGTGCCGATGCTCGGAAGCGTCATCTTCGCGGCCGCTGGTCGGGCCCGGTTCCGATTCGCCGGCTCAATCGGGTCGGTTGCGGCTGCCGTAGGTGTCGCATACAGCGGAGTCGGCAGGACCGCGGTCTGGCGAACCGGCTCTTGCACGTCGCTCGGGCGCGTGAAATCGGTCACAACATTGTGAGCGGCGACCGCGCAAACGATCCCAATGGCAAAACCACCAGCCGCAAGCGTTAACGGAAGCGTGCGACGCGGACGAGCTTGTTGCGGCCAGAGGGAATAATTTGAGCGGTGACGCCTGGACATAATAGATCCCCGTGCCGACTGAACGCGACTAGAATTAACGCGGAACCTGCCGCGAGGTTCCTTATCGCCGTTCGAAACCTTAGCGCCCCCGCGTGGGAGCGGGCAAATCAAGTCCTTGATATCGACCGTTTTGTCGCCCGGTGCGGCCGCGCCTAGCCTGAGGTTGAGCGGGCTATGCTTCCCTGGTTAGCTCGGCGCCGACATCGCGATGACGTTCACACGCTCACGGCTATGCCCTTCTCCGGCACGATCACCTCGGTGGCGTGCCCCTCCATCTCGGCGACGAACTTGTCGGCCGTCGGATCGATGATGGGAAACGAGCCGTAATGGCACGGGATGACTGCATCGAGCTTGAAGTAACGCTTGACCGCAAGCGCCGCCGTCCGCGCGCCCATGGTGAACCGATCGCCGATCGGAACCATGGCGATCTTTGGCTCGTACAACTCGGCGATCAGCGCCATGTCGGAGAAGATGTCGGTATCGCCCATGTGGTAAACGACCGGCTCGTCCTTTGCCCTGACGACGATGCCACAGGGATTGCCCAGATAGATCGGGACATTGTCCATGACATCGCCGGATGAATGGTCGGCCCGCACCAGCGTCATGGTGAAGCCGCCGAGATCGGTGGTGCCGCCGGTATTCATGGGATTGAACTTCTCCAGTCCCTTCGACACGAGCCACATGCCGAGGTCGTAATTGGTGCTGACGGTGGCCCCCGTCCTCTTTGCGATGTCGAGCGTGTCGCCGACATGGTCGGCATGGCCGTGGGTCAGGAGAATATGGCTGACGCCCTTTATCGCGGCCTCCTTGTCGGAGACGAAGGCCGGATTGCCGGTGAAGAACGGATCAATCAGGACGGCCTGGCCGTCAAAGTCGAGGCGGAACGCGGAGTGGCCGAACCAGGTGATCTGCATGGGAAATATCCTCTGGGCTGAAGGCGGCGGCGGCGCGGCGCGCCGATGCGCGGAAAAATGCGCGCCGAGCATAACCCGACGGCAGGCGCGCCCGTCAATCGGCTCGCGCCATGGAGACGCGCATGGTAGGCGGGGACATGCCCGCTGCGATCGTTCCGCTCGCCGAGATAGCCTGCTCTTGCCTGAGCGCGGCGCGCTGATCGGGCTCGATCTCGGCGCCAAGACGATCGGCGTCGCCGCGAGCGATCCCGAGCGGCGCCTCGCGGCCGGGGTGGAGACGATCGCGCGGAAGGCGTTTTCGACCGATGCAACGCGCCTGCTCGCCCTCGCGGCGGAGCGCAGGGCAGCGGGCTTCGTGCTTGGGCTGCCGCTCAACATGGATGGGACGGAGGGCCCGCGCGCGCAATCGGCCCGCGCCTTTGCCCGCAATCTCGCGCATCGCACCGACTTGCCGATCGGCCTGTGGGACGAGCGGCTCGACGGCGGCGGTCGAGCGCGAGCTGATCGCAGCGGACGCAAGCCGGAAGAAGCGCAAGGCGGTGATCGACCAGCACGCCGCCGCCTTCATCCTGCAGGGCGCGCTCGACCGGCTGCGGTGGGGGGTGGTGTGATGGATGCGAGCGCCCGGTCCCCCGTCCCTGCGAGCTTGATTCGCCTGTTGGTACGCTGCCCTTACAATTCGCCCCAGATCGAATCGGGGGAGGCAATGCTCACCAACAGCCGCGATATCAAGCGCCGCCTCGAAAGCGACGGCTGGTTGCTCATCCGCGTCACCGGCTCGCATCATGTCTTCAAGCATCCGACGTCTCGTCAGACGATCGTTTTGCCTCATCCGAAGAAGAACCTGGGGGTCGGGCTTGTCCGCACCATATACAAACAGGCACAATGGAGCGAGACTGAGTCCGGACGCCGATGCCGTATTATGTCGCGATTATTGAGGAGGCGGGACCGACACGCGGGGGATTTGGTTCCCCGACCTGCCCGGCTGCTTTTCGGCCGGTGATGATCTCGACGAAGCATTGGGCAACGCTTCCGAAGCGATCGCCGCTTTCGCCCAATCGTTCGCCGAAGACGATTGGATGCTGCTCCCGCCACGCACCCTCACCGAGCTGAAACACGATGCCCACGTAGGGAAAGAACATCCGCGGTTTACATGATCGCGCTGGTGGCCTCCCCGACCCGGGCTAATCCTGGGGAGTGAGATGATGGCACAAATGGCGGAGCACCGGAGCTTCAATTGCTAACGGCCATCTAGACGAATGGGTCCGTGACGCTCCGGGAATTCACGAAGTGTATCTCTTCGGAAGCCGGGTGCGAGGAGACCACCGCCCTGACAGCGACGTTGATATTCGCCTCTTCATTGACGAATGGCAGCCGGACGTTCGGACAGTCGATTGGTGGACCCACCAAAATGGAACGGACTTCGCTGAGCTTAAATCGCGGCTACCCGGCCCGCTCGCAATTCACCGCGAAAATGCCGACGCACCCGACGAGGCGATTAGGGAGGGCAGGAAGAACCCCAAGCTGAGAATTGGGAAAGTGGTGTGCGTGTGCACGCCTCCAAGCCCGCCGCCTAATAGTTCAACACCTTGTGGTCAAGTAATCGGCGCAGGCGCAGCTCAGAATCGGCCTAATTAGCTCAGTTGCGACCATGAGCCGCTCATAAGTGTTCCGCATGCCTTTGAGCCATC
>CAVRVX010000022.1:0-24293 GCA_963724735.1 uncultured Alphaproteobacteria bacterium | reverse complement strand
AATAACTAACCTTCGGCAAACGTTTAATTTTTTCGAAGAAGTCTTGTGCATCTTGCTCGCGCGGGAAGCGTTGTAATGATCTCTCTGTTTGCAAAGCCTGAGCACGTTTTGCTTTTTCTTGCTTGATGATATCCGTGTTTGTTTTGGCTAAATAAATAACAATACCTGCAAGCGTTCCAAGAAGCGCGCATAACCACATTAGCACTTGACCACGCCATGCTATTGCTTCCCATGTCGCCAAAGAAAACCATTGGTGGGTTGACATGCGGTTATCGCTCTTTCCCTATGCTTGCACTCTATGCGGCTATTTTTAAGATTATGGTCGCCTTTTCAACTGGCGAAACGTGTATGATCTTTACCAAGATCGCCCAATCGGCTGCAGGCGAATCGTAGCTATTATACCGGTCAGGCCACATACAGGGTCTTGTTCCCGGTCATGCGCGGGCTTGACCCGCGCATCCATGCGGCACGGCCGCATTTGCCCCCTCCCTTACCCTCCTCCGCAAGCGGCGGAGGGAGCGAAGCGGAGGGGGCATGGATTTCCGGGCCACCCTCATGGTGAGGAGCGCGACGAAGCCGCGCGTCTCGAACCATATGACCCGGCAGGGCATTGCTAGCCTCATCCTTCGAGACGCCCGCTTCGCGGGCTCCTCAGGATGAGGGCTGGGGAGCGCGGTCCGGCAATGGCGAGTGAGGGGGCGAAATCAGCGCCCCCAAGCGGCATGCGTTGAAGCTACTCCGCGGCCTTCCTCGCGGCGACGATCTGTTCGGCGGTCTTGCCGGTGAGCTCGGCCATGTGATCGAACTTGAAGGTGAAGGCACCGACGCCGGCGGTCGCCGAGCGCACCTCGATGATGAGGTCGCCGATCTCCGATTCCGGCATGAGCGCGCGCACGCAATCCCAGCCGGGCCAGCCCTCGCGGGTGTCGAAGCCGAGAATCTGGCCGCGCCGGCCGGACAGGATCGCGTTGATCTTCGCCGTCGCGTCGGTCGGGCACACGATCTCGACCTGGTGGATCGGCTCGAGCAGCACCGGATTGCATTGCGGCAGCGCCTCGGTGACGCCGATGCGGCCGGCGGTGCGGAACGCCATGTCGGAGGAGTTGACTGTGTGGTAGGAGCCGTCGATCAGCGCCACCGCCACGTCGACCACGGGGAAGCCGAGCGGGCCGATCTTGAGGCCGTCGATCACGCCTTCCTCGACCGAGGGGATGTAGTTGCGCGGCACCACCCCGCCGGTGATGCGCTCGGTGAACTCGAAGCCCGAGCTGCGCGGCAAGGGCTTGATCTCCAGCACCACGTCGCCGAACTGGCCGTGCCCGCCCGACTGCTTCTTGTGCCGTCCGCGCTGGGTGATCGGCTTGCGGATGGTCTCGCGATAGCCGACGCTCGGACGCCGGCGCTCGATCGCGACGCCGAAGCGGTCGGCGAGCCGCTCGGTCGCCACGCGCAGATGCATTTCGCCCTGGCCCCACAGCACGACTTCGTGCGCCTCCGGGTTGTGCACCACCGTGATCGACGGGTCTTCGTCGAGAAGCTTGGTCAGCGCCTGGCCGAGCTTCACGTCGTCCTTGCGCTCCTTCGCCGAGATCGCGATCGAGAGCACCGGCGGAACGGGCTTCACCTCGGCCACCGGCTTGTGCGGCGTCTTGCCGGTGGAGAGCGTGTCGCCGGTCTTGGCCGCATCGAGCTTGCCGAGCGCGACCGTGTCGCCGGCCGCCGCCGCGGGCCGTTTTTCGTGCGAAGCGCCCACCATCTTGAACAGGCCGGCGACGCGACCGGCCTCGTCGGTCGGCGTATGCAGCGTCGAGGAGTTGGGAACCTGGCCGGCAAGCACGCGCGCCACCGACAGCTTGCCGCCATGCGCGGTGTGGAACGTCTTCAGCACATAGGCGACCGCGTCGCTACCCGCCTTGACGCCGAGCCGCTTCGCCGTTTCGGCGACGCCGGGCGCCTCGTGGCGCAGCGCCTTCAAGAGCCGCAGTACGCCGTTGGTGCGGATCGCCGCGCCCATCAGCACCGGGCAGACCTGGCCGTCGCGCAGCTCCTTGGCGAGGTCATCGAACACCTTGTCGCGCGGCGGCTGAATGTCTTCGAGCAATTGCTCCATCAGCTCGTCGTCGTGATCGGCGAGCGTCTCCAGCATGGAAAACCGCGCCGACTTCTCGCGGTCGAGCGCCTCGCCTTCGAGCGGCACGATCTCCGACGGCATGTGCTCCTTGTAGACGTAGGCCCGTTCGAGGGCGAGGTCGACGAAGCCGGAGACGATGTCGCCGTTCCAGGTGGGGATCTGGCGGAGCAGCAGCGGCACCCGCGAGGCGGGCTGCAGCAGTTTGAGCGCGTCGGTGAGCCGGGTGTCGGCCTTGTCGATCTTGTTGAGGAAGAGAAAGTGCGGGATTTTCAGCTCTTCGATCTCGCGCAGGATGAGCTGGAGCTGCGGCGTCTTCTTCTCGTCGGCTTCGCACACCACGATGGCCGCATCCGCAGCCGGCAGCGCTGCGCGCATGTCGTGCGCGAACTCGATCGAACCGGGACAATCGATGAAGGTATAGGCGTCGCCCATGAACGTCGTGCTGGCGACGGCGAGTTCGACGCTCATCCGGTGCTCGCGCGCCTCCTTGCTGGCGTCGCCAACGCTCGTTCCCGCGTCCACCGATCCTTGCCGCGAAATGGCGCCGGTGCGGGCGAGGATGGCCTCCAAGAGGGTCGTCTTGCCGCTCTGGAACGGCCCGACAAGCGCGATGCAGCGCGGTCCCCTTGGTCCGCCGACATTGTCACCCATTTTGGTCTCCGTCTTTTTCGATCTCGGCCCCGCCCGGATTCGAGCTATCGTTCCAGTGGCCGCGCCGCTTGGCAAGGGCGAGCATTGCCGCCCCGATCCGCGGGCTTTGCGAACGCGGGCAACAGCTCGCCCGCTCTTCCGTCGACGCAGCCGCCGCGACGGAGGCCAGGCGTGCGCAACCCGCGGTTCACGACGCTTCCGCCGGCCGCCCGCGTGCGAGACCAGTTGTAAGGCTTAACGCACGTACTGCAGCTCGAGGCCGGCGATGCCGGCGGCGAGGTTCAAACCGAACTGACCCTGAACCGAAACCGGCTGCAGCGCAACCGCGCTCCCGAACCCGCCGACGAGCACATTCGCGCCAAGCCCGGCGACGACGGACGCCTCCGCGCTGGCGCCGGCATATTCGCCTGCGAGCCCGCCGACCGGGCGCGCGTACGGCGCATACACCACCCAGATCATCACGCCGCCGGTCGTGGCGCCGAGGTCGAGGCCGATCCGGGTGATGCTGCCGGTGTAGATCTCGACCGGCCCGGGAAGGGCGGGCGTGAAGGTGCAATAGACCTGGCGCTGCGATCCCAGGATCAGGCCGATTCCGGCCGACACGTCGCAGGTGAGGCTGCCCGCCTGCACGCGCTCCTGCCCGACCGCCGCGCTCGCGATCATGCTGGCGGCGGCAAGCGCGCCCAATCCGATCATGCGCTTTCCCATGCACGCGCCCTCCCGCCGACGGCGACCCGTCCTCGCTGCGTCGGCCTACGTCAAGTTCCCGCAAAAGCGCTGGATGCGTTCGCAGGCCTCCTGCAGCGTCGTGGTCGCGGTCGCGTAGGAAATCCGGAAATTCGGGCCGAACCCGAAGGCCGATCCCTGCACCACGGCGACGCCCTCGGCCTCCAGCAATTCGGTGACGAAATCCTCGTCGTTGGCGATCGTCTTGCCCGACGGCGCGGTCTTGCCGATCGTGCCGGCGCAGGACGGGAACACGTAGAAGGCGCCGACCGGCGTCGGGCAATGCACGCCGTTCGCCTGATTGAGCATGGAGACGACGAGGTCGCGCCGCTCCTTGAACGCCTTGTTGTTCTTCGGAATGAAATCCTTGGGCCCGTCGAGCGCCTCGACCGACGCCCACTGCGAAATCGAGCATGGATTCGAGGTCGATTGCGACTGCACGGTCGCCATCGCCTTGATCAGCTGCTCCGGTCCGCCGGCGAACCCGATGCGCCAGCCGGTCATGCAGTAGGCCTTCGACACGCCGTTCACGGTCAGCGTGCGGTCGTAGAGCTTCGGCTCGACCTGCGCGACGGTCGAGAACAGGAAATCGTCGTAGACGAGATGCTCGTAGATGTCGTCGGTCAGGACGTAGACCTGTTCGTGCTTTACCAGCACGTCGGCGAGCGCCTTCAGCTCCTCGCGCGTATAGGCCGAGCCGGTGGGATTGGACGGCGAGTTGAGGATCAGCCATTTGGTCTTCGGCGTGATCGCGCGCGCGAGCGCCTCCGCGGTCAGCTTGTAGCCCGACTCGGCGGTGGTCTTGACTTCGACCGGCGCGCCGCCGGCGAGCAGCGCCATTTCCGGATAGCTCACCCAGGACGGCGCGGGGATGATCACCTCGTCGCCCGGATCGAGCGTCGCCATCAGCGCGTTGTAGAGCACATGCTTGCTGCCCACGCCGACCGAAATCTGGCTCGGCTTGTAGGTCAGATCGTTCTCGCGCTTGAACTTGCGCACCACCGCGGCCTTCAATTCCGGAATTCCATCGACGGCGGTGTATTTCGTCTCGCCGCGCTCGATCGCCTTGATCGCCGCCTGCTTGATATTGTCCGGCGTATCGAAATCGGGCTCGCCGGCGCCGAGCCCGATGACGTCGCGGCCGGCCGCTTTAAGCACGCGCGCTTTGTCCGCCACCGCCATGGTGGCGGATGGCTTGATGCGGCTGAGGGCTTGAGCGAGGAAGGGCACGTTTCTCTCCGATTCTGCGTCGTGGGAACCGTGGTAACCGCAGCGTCGTCGATCGGCAAGCTGTGCCGATGGACGCGGCGACGCGGGCCGTGTGCGGAGAATGCCTATTGGCGGACGAAGCGGCGGGCTATTCGGTGCGGAACAACGTGCCGTATTCTTCGGCGGCCTGACGCAGGAGGTTGCGGACCTCGTTCGCGCCGACCGTGTCGATTGTCCCGAGCGAACGGCCGTCCGCGCCGGTTTTGTACAGCATGATGTCGCGCCCGATCACACTGATCGAGTATTTCGGCCCGTCATAGCTCTGGCCGGAGGCGGTGCGCGTCTGAACGAGCCAGAAATCCGCATGCGCGTGGTTGGTCGAGCGCCGGTCCAGGTTCAGGTCGAGCCGCACGCCCACGCCATGCGGCCGCAGCGCGGCGTCCGCCTCGTTGACCGCCGGTTTCAGCACCGTCTCCACCCAGTCGACGCCGAGCTGAAACAGATCGGGCTTGGTCTGCTCGGTGCGCGTGTCGCCGGCGCGCTTCCGCGCAGCCAGGAATGCGTCGCTGATGTCGGACATGGGTGGCTCCGGTGTGATTATGTACAGACATCATATATGGGGAGGGACGATCCGATCCCCAGTCCCGGAACAAGATACCACAGCAGCCGCGCGTACGGGTTGCTTTCGTTGGCCCGGTCGGGGGCTGTTCAAGACTTGACCTTCGCTCGACCGCGCCGTTCGACCTTCCGCTTGCAGGAAGGCGCGCCTACTTTGATGGCGAGACAGCGTGAGGTGACGGTCATGGCCGCCAACTCGGTGGTTTTTGGCGTTCCCGCGCCGAAATTTCAGCTGCCCGCCACGAACGGAAAGACCTATGCGCTGCAGGACTTCGCGGGACCCAAGGGAACGGTGATCGTTTTCATCTGCAACCACTGCCCGTACGTCAAAGCCGTGATCGACCGGCTGGTGAGGGACGCCAGGGACCTGATGGCGGAAGGCGTCGGTCTTGCCGCGATCTGCTCAAATGACGCCGACAGCTATCCGGAAGATTCCTTCGACAACATGAAGCGGTTCGCCGAGGCGCATGATCTCCCGTTCCCCTATCTGCACGACAAAGACCAGTCGGTCGCGCGGGCCTATGGCGCGGTCTGTACGCCGGACTTCTTCGGCTACGACGCGGCCCTGACGCTTCGTTATCGCGGTCGTCTGGACGAGGGGCGCACGACCCCGCCGCCGGCAAATGCGAAGCGTGAGCTGGTCGAGGCCATGCGCGCGATTGGCCGTGGCGAAGTTCCGGCAGGGCAGACGCCGTCGGTCGGCTGTTCCATCAAGTGGAAGGCGGCCTAGCGCCTGTCGGACTTACATTTACCGCGCTTTCTGGATTATTTCCGTGTGGATGCCATCGATGGCAATTTCCGCGATTTGATCGCGAGACGAGATTTCTGCTTCCGCCGTCGCTCGATGAATGGCTTCCCGAACAACACCTGGCGCGGTTTGTTGTGGAGGTGATCGACGGGTTGCACCTGTCGGCGATGGTGAAGAGCTATCGGAGCACCGGCTCGGCTGGCTATCATCCGGTCTTGTTGTTGGGACTGTTGGTTTACGGCTATGCGACCGGGGTGTTTTCGAGCCGCAAGCTGGAGCGGGCGACCTATGATTCGGTGGCGTTCCGGTTCATCGCGGTGAACCAGCATCCCGACCATGACACCATCGCGACGTTTCGGCGACGCTTTCTCAAGGACATCGAAGCGCTGTTCGTGCGAGTGCTGGAATTGGCGCGCGAGATGGGGCTGCTGAAGCTCGGCACGGTGGCGCTGGACGGCACAAAAATCCACGCCAATGCCAGCCGGCACAGCGCGCTGTCCTATGAGCATGCCACGAAGATCGAGGCCCAATTGAAGGCCGAAGTGGCCGCACTGCTGCGCGGGCGGAAGCCGCGGACCAGGCCGAAGTGGTCGATGGCATGTCGATCCCGGAGGAATTGGCGCGCCGTGAGGATCGTCTGGCCAAGCTTGCGCAGGCGCGCGCCAAGATCGAAGCGCGCGCCACGGAACGCTTCGAGCGGGAGGCGGCGGAGCATCGCGCCAAGCTGGCGGCGCGGGAGGCGGCGGCTGCGAATGGCAAGAAGGGAGGCGGCAGGCCACCCGCATCACCGGTCGAGGGGCCGCAGCCCAAGGATCAGATCAACCTGACGGACGAGGATTCGCGGATTATGCCGGTGGCAGGCGGCGGCTTCGACCAGTGCTACAACGCGCAGGCGGTGGTGGCGACGGCGAGCCTTCTGGTGATCGCCACGGCAGTGGTTCAGGCGCCCAACGACAAGCAGCAGATCGCGCCGATGCTGGAGAAGATCGACGCTTTGTCGGAACAGTTCGGCCGGCCCGAAACACTGTTGGCCGACAATGGCTATTTCAGCGAGGCCAATGTAATGCGGTGCGCGGCTGCCAAAATCGAACCGCTGATTGCGACCGGGCGGCAGCCGCATCACCCCTCCTGGCGCGAGCGATTTGCCGCGCCGCTGCCGGCGCCGGAAAACCCGACCCCGGTCGAGGCCATGGCTTGGCGTCTGCGGACACCGCACGGCAAACAACTCTATGGTTTACGCAAGCAGACCCCGGAACCGGTGTTCGGTATCATCAAATCGGTGATCGGATTCCGCCAGTTCCTGCTGCGTGTACTCGATCGCGTTCGCGGCGAGTGGAGCCTCGTCACAATGGCCTGGAACATCAAGAGAATGTATGCGCTCAGCCTGGGCTGAGCGCTCTCCCAGCGCTGCGCTCGAACCGCGGCGGGGGTGTCCAAAAATCTCCCCGCCGCCGCCACGTGTAATCGCAGCAATGTTCGTTGGCGAGATTTACAACTCGATCCGCGGCAGAATTGACGCCGGCAAAAAATCAAGCCCAAGTCCGACAGGCTGCTAGCCCCGGATGGTCGCGTCTCCCGCTCGCTTTGGTGCAAGCATCGACTCGCCCTGCCGAGGACGGGGCCTGCATGTTCACGACTCTCGTGAGCGCCAAGCGATCAACGGCCGCCTCATCCGGAGAATCCCGTATTTCTAGCATCCGATAGGAGACCCCCCGGCTCTGCCGGGGTGGCAGTAGCAGTTTGACGTTTAAAGGGGTCCATCGACGAAGCTTCCGAATCGTGAGCCGCCAAGCACACGAAAGGGAAGTTCATCGATGGACGAGGTTGAGAGCCTAAGTCACACGAAATGGGACTGCAAATATCACGTGGTCTTCATTCCCAAGTGCCGCAGGAAGACGCTGTACACCGAGCTGCGCAGGCATCTTGGGGAGGTGTTCCGGAAGTTGGCGATGCAGAAGGAATGCCGGATCGAAGAAGGGCACCTGATGCCGGATCACGTGCACATGATGATCTCGATCCCACCGAAATATGCGGTGTCGCAGGTCGTGGGCTTCATCAAGGGCAAGAGCGCCAATCCACCTGGCCCGCGTCTACGGCGAACGTAGGCGCAATTTCGTGGGCCAGCATTTCTGGGCCAGAGGGTACTACGTCTCTACTGTGGGGCGGGACGAGCAAGCAATCCGTGAGTACATCAAGAACCAGGAAGAGGAGGATAAGCGCCTGGAGCAACTCAATCTGTGGCGCTGACGTGCCGCCATAGGCGGCACCCGAACCCGGGATCGCGTTAGCGACCCCAACCAGCCGCTTCGAGCGGCTCACATCCTAAAGCCCCCGGCTCTGCCGGGGGATATTTACCTTGTATCGAAACTGCAACGGTCATTCCTGAATCCGTCCTCTGGTTGTGAAAAAGGCTTTCCCCAAACCTCCGCAAACTACAAAGTTCGGCAGGTATCGAGGATGGGGGCTTATCATGTCGCGGTTCCAAACAATGCTTCTCGCCACCAGCGCGCTCCTGGCGGCTGTCTCGACCCAGTCGGCGTTGGCTGCGGACATGGCGGTGAAGGCGCCCCCGGTGGTTCCGATCGTTTCGCAATGGGACGCCAACCTGGTTAATTCGTTCAACGGCGCGTTCTCCTCTTCTTTCGTTTTCGGCGATCGTTTAACGGGAAAAGACATCGGCGCGGTCTTCACGTTCGGCATGGGCTACAACGTGACTTGGGGCCGCTGGCTGGCCGGCATTCAGTCCGAGGTCTCGTATAACAAGACTCTGATCAATGCGACCGGCAGCGCCACGAGCACATCCACCAATCCCGGCGGATTCAATACCTTTACGCAGGATGTCCGCGCCGATATCGAGCGCAATTGGACTATTTCGGAAATGGCCCGCATCGGGTATCTGGTCGCGCCCGATTGGCTGGTCTACGGACTGGTCGGCTGGAGCTGGAGCGGATTCGATTTCCGAGGGGACACCGGCAATGGAGCAGTGGCTCTGCCGTTTACCCTCAGCGGCGTCACCTGGGGCGCGGGCGTCGAGAAGGACTTCGGCTGGATGCGTGCGTTCGTCCAGTACAAGGGGATCGATTTCGGCAGCAAGGACGTGAGCCTGCCGAGTTTCTCCAGCACAACGTTCATCAACGGTGGGGTTGTACAGACATTCCAAACCTCGGGAACCGACGTTCGCAGGCTGTCTGCCGTCGCCCAGGAATTCACCGCCGGCGTGACGATCCCGATCAATTTCCAACGCTCGCCCTACACGGCCTTTGCTGCCGCCGTGCCGGTGCCAGGAGCAGTTCCAGTCGTTCCTCGCTGGGATGGCCTTTATGCCAGCTTCTCGGCGGGCGGCGCCTGGACCCGGGCGAAATCCTCAGAGGCCAGAAACACAACGGATGTTAACGACGGCAGTCTCTGAGGATTTTGGATCGGTCCACGTTCCGCCCGCCGAGAAGCTGGCGTAGGCCCCGCGCGTTCATCCAGTACAAAGGGATCGATTTCGGCAGCAAGTGCGTCAACCTGCCGGTCGCTATCAGCGCATTCGGAGTCGATGGCGCCGTCGTCTTCTCTGGTCAAACGACCGGGAGTGACGTTCGCAGGCTGTCGGCCATCGCTCAGGAAATCACCGCCGGCGTGACGATCCCGATCAATTTCCATCGGTAGCAGATAAAGGGGCATCGGCTGTGCTCCTTACGACGTCACGAATAACAGGCTTTGAGCGGTCTTCGCGTGATGCCCTCCTTGGAGGACCGCTGATGGGCTCCGGCTTCCGGAGCCCATTTTGTTGGGATGCAGGCGACCGACCGACTGATGCGATTTGCCTTTCGTGAGTGGCTTCGAGCAAGCGTAGCCCGGATGGAGCGCAGCGCAATCCGGGTCTTCGTCTCCGGTGCGGGTAAATCCGCATTTCGCGGAGTTGACCCTCGGGCGCACCGAAGGTGCGACCCGGGGCTCCATGCGGGTTACGGACTGACTTTTCCTTCTCCCCTCGCGGGAGAAGGTGGCGAGCCGCGTCAGCGGCGCGCCGGATGAGGGGAGAGCCGCGGGCAGCCCACCGGTTCGACGCCCCTCACTCGGCTCGGCATTTGCTGCGCTCATGCCTCGCCACCCTCTCCCGCGAGGAGAGGGAAGTAGGGAACAACCCTGCTGCGCACGAGCCCGAAAAGAGGAAGTCATTTCCTTGACAAGGCGAGGGAATACACCGACATCCGCAGGACCGTGACGCGGACTTCCGCGCCCTGCGGGTTCTTGACCCCGCGGTGCGGCAAGGAGGGACCCCGATGAACATTGCGAGCCCGTCGCCCGGCGGCGCCGTTCTGGCCATGCCGTCGCCGAAGCTGGACCCCCTCTGGGAGCGGCTGCGGGAGCAGGCCGAGGCGATGGTGCGCGCTGCGCCCGAGCTGGGCGGCCTCGTCATCCCCACCATTCTCAGCGCTCCGTCGTTCGAAGCCGCCGTCGCGCGGCGCATCGCGGCGCGGCTCGCGAACCTGGAAATATCCGCACATCTGCTCGGCGACGCCTTTGCCGAAGCGTTCCAGGCCGATGCTTCGATGGGGCGGGCGATCCGCGCGGACGCGCTCGCGGTGCTCGACCGCGATCCCGCGGCGATGCGCCTGATCGAGCCCGTCCTTTATTTCAAGGGCTTCCACACCATTCAGATCCATCGCCTGGCGCATTGGCTGTGGCGGCGCAACCGCCGGGATTTCGCCCTCTACCTGCAGAGCCGCTCCTCGGAAGTGTTCCAGACCGATATCCACCCGGCCGTGCCGTTCGGCGAAGGCATCTTTCTCGATCATGCGACCGGCCTCGTAATCGGCGAGACCGCGGTGGTGGAGGACGGCGTCTCCATTCTGCAGACTGTGACGCTCGGCGGCACCGGCAAGGAAAGCGGCGACCGCCACCCGAAAATCCGCCACGGCGTGCTGATCGGCGCAGGGGCGAAAATCCTCGGCAATATCGAGGTCGGCCATTGCGCCCGCATTGCCGCGGGCTCCGTCGTGCTGCAGCCGGTCCCGCCCAACACTACGGTCGCCGGCGTGCCGGCGCGGGTGGTCGGCACGGCGGGCTGTCCCGAGCCCGCGCGCACGATGGATCAGCTGCTCAGCCAGGAAGCGTACAACGCGTTCGATTACGTGATCTGATCGGCGGCGCGCTTCCGATCGCGCCGTTCGCCGCTCCGCGCGGTCGCGCGCGCCTCGGGATATCTCCGATCCGCGTTTGGCGGGGTGCGCCGGCCCGGATACGATGGCGGGACGAGGTGCGAGTCGCCCCATGCCCATCCGCCAGCTCGATCCCGCCGTCATCAACCGCATCGCCGCCGGCGAGGTGGTCGAACGCCCGGCCAGCGTGGTCAAGGAGCTCGTCGAAAACGCGCTCGACGCCGGCGCGCGCCGGATCGAGGTGTTCACCGAGGGCGGCGGTCGCCGGCGCATCGCCGTGACGGACGACGGCCGCGGCATGTCGCGCGCCGATCTCGCGCTTGCGGTCGAACGCCACGCCACCTCGAAGCTCGACGACGACGATCTCCTCGCCATCCGCACCCTCGGATTTCGCGGCGAGGCGCTGCCGTCGATCGGGGCGGTGGCGAAGCTCGCCATCACGACGCGCGCGGCCGACGAGCCGCATGCCTGGACGATCGCGGTCGAGGGCGGCGTGAAATCGGAGCTTAGGCCAGCGGCGCTCGCACAAGGCACGCGGGTCGAGGCGTGCGACCTGTTCTTTGCGACGCCCGCGCGGCTGAAATTCCTCAAGACCGACCGCACCGAGGCGGAGGCGGTGCGCGACGTGGTGCGCAGGCTCGCGATGAGCCGTCCCGATGTCGCCTTCACGCTTGCCGGCGAGGATCGCGCGCCGCAAACCTTTCCCGCCGCTCTGCCGGGAACCGGGCGGCTCGCCCGCTTGGCGGCGGTGCTCGGCCCCGAGTTCGCGGACAACGCCGTCGAGGTGCGCGGCGGGCGCGAGGGACTTGCCATCGAGGGCTTCGCCGGCCTGCCCACATTGAGCCGCGCCAATGCGCTCGGCCAGTATCTGTTCGTCAACGGCCGGCCGGTGCGCGACAAGCTGATGCTCGGCGCGGTGCGCGCCGCCTATGCCGACTATCTGCCGCGCGACCGCCACCCGCTCGTCGCGCTGTTCGTTGCGATCGAGCTGAGCGAGGTGGACGTCAACGTGCATCCGGCCAAGGCCGAAGTGCGCTTTCGCGACGCCGGCCTCGTGCGCGCGAGCCTCGTGCGCGCGCTCAAGGATGCGCTCGCGCGCGGGGCGGGGCGCGCGGCCTCGACCGGCGGGACGGCGACGCTCGACGCGTTGCGCGGTTCAGGCGGGGCGCGCGTAGGCGGGTGGGATTGGCGATATTCCCCGGCGCGACCGAACCTTGATGCAGCCGTCGCGGCGCTCGCAACCGAGGGCGCGGCTGCGCCGGAGGGGCTTGCGCCGCATTTCGCGGAAAGCGCCCAGGCGGCGTTCGACGTCGGCGCGCCTGCGGCCGATGTGCGTTCTGCTGCGGAGGAAGCCGCAGGCGCGGCGCTCGACCGGCCGCTCGGCGCTGCGCGCGCGCAGCTGCACGAGACCTATATCGTCGCGCAGACCCGCGACGGCGTGGTGATCGTCGATCAGCACGCCGCCCATGAGCGCATCGTCTATGAGCGCATGAAGACTCAACTGGCAGCGACCGGCGTCGCGCGGCAGACTCTGCTGATCCCGGAAATCGTCGAACTTGACGAGGCCGATGTCGCGCGCCTGCTGGCGCGGGCGGACGAGCTTGCGCGCTACGGCCTCGTCATCGAGTCGTTCGGCCCGGGCGCGGTCGCGGTGCGCGAGACGCCGGCGCTGCTCGGCGAGATCGATGCGCGCGCGCTGGTGTGCGATCTCGCCGAACACATGGCGGAATGGGACGAGGCGCTGCCGCTTGAACGACGCCTCCTGCACGTTGCCGCCACCCTGGCCTGCCACGGCTCGGTGCGCGCCGGCCGCAGGCTCAAGCCCGAGGAGATGAACGCGCTTCTGCGCGAGATGGAAGCAACCCCCAACGCCGGCCAGTGCAACCACGGCCGCCCCACCTACGTCGAACTGAGGCTTTCCGACATCGAGCGCCTGTTCGGGCGGAAGTAGCGCGGATGATTGCTATGCTTGCGCGGCCTTTAGGAATACGAGTTCCGTGTCGTCGCAGCGGCGGCGCTCGAGTTCCTGAAAACCGTCGGGCGCTTTGAAGGCGGACTGCGCCGCCTCTTCGACCACGACCAGCGCCTCGGGCGCAAACCACCCGCCGTCGTGCGCGGATGCGAGCGCCTGTTCGGCGAGCCCCTTGCCGTAGGGCGGATCGAGAAAGGCGAGCGAGAACGGCGCAAGCGGATGCACAGGGCCAAGCCTGGTCGCGTCCCGGCGGAAGATGCGGGTCACGCCGCCGAGCCCGAACGTCTCGATATTTTCCCGGATCAGCGCGCGCGCCTCCGCTCCGTCGTCGACGAACAGCGCAAAGGCCGCGCCGCGCGACAGCGCTTCCAGCCCGAGCGCCCCTGTGCCGGCGAAGAGATCGAGCACGCGCGCACCCGTAACCGGGTCGCCATAGGCATGCGCGAGAATGTTGAACAGGCTCTCGCGCAGGCGATCGCTGGTCGGGCGGATCGCCTGCGAGGAGGGGGCGGCCAGCTTGCGGCCGCGCAATCGTCCGCCGACGATGCGCATCAGCGCGGCCGTGGGCGCGAGGGCCGCGGTCCCGCGCCGCGCGGGCGGTCGCGCGGCTCCGGCCTGCCGCGCCGCGGCTTGCCGCCTTCCCGGCGCGGCGGCTTGCTTCCCTGCCGCAGCGGCGGTTGGCGGGCTTCCTCACGCGAAGCCTTCGGACCTTCCCCGAAGCGCTCGACCAGCACGCGGCGCCCCTTGCGGTCGGCGATGAGGCCCGTGCGTTTCGGGGCATCGCCTTCGGCCGCGGGCCGATGCGCCTTGCTGCTGCCGGCTCCGCGATAGTGACGGCTCAACGGCGCATCCTCGGCGCGCCAGGTATGGCCGCGGCGCGGGCGCCCCTGCGGCTTTTCCGTCTGCTCCGGTTCGGTCCGGTTCGCCCGCCGCGACTGGCCGCGTGTGCACGCGTGCTCGTGGTCCCTGCGGTCGGAAGGCTCATCGCGTCGATGCTGCGTTTTGCGCCCGCTGCTCTCGGGGGTCCGCGCACGCCCCTTACGCTCGGCGCGAAGCTGCGAGGGCGCTCGCGGCTTGTCGGCTTCGCGCTGGATGATGGGCGCCGAGAAATCGCACCCGGCTTCCGCCACGACGCGCTCGCCGAGTTGTTCGCGCAGCACGCGAGTCTTGACCTCGGCGACGTCGCCCTCGCGCAGCTCGCCGAGCTGGAACGGGCCGAAGGAGATGCGGATCAGCCGGTTCGCCTGTAGGCCGAGCGCATCGACCACGTTGCGGATTTCGCGGTTCTTGCCCTCGCGGATCGCCATCGTGAGCCAGACATTCGCGCCTTGCTCGCGATCAAGCGTCGCCTCGATCGGGCCGTAGCTGACGCCGGCTACGGTAATTCCGGTGCGCAGCTTGTCGAGCGCCGCCTGATCGACATGACCGTGCGCGCGCACGCGATAGCGTCGCAGCCATCCGGTCGCCGGCAGTTCGAGTACGCGCGCGAGCCCGCCGTCATTGGTGAGGAGCAGCAGCCCTTCCGTATTGATGTCGAGCCGCCCGACGCTGACGAGGCGCGGGAGCGGCTTCGGCAGCGCCGCAAAGATTGTGGGGCGGCCCGCGGGATCGGCCGTCGTGGTCACGAGCCCGGCCGGCTTATAGTAGAGAAACAGCCGGGTGCGCTCGCGCGCCGGCAGCGGCTTGCCATCGACTTCGATGCGATCCTGAGCGGTGACGGTAACGGCCGGCGAGGCGATTGCCACCCCGTTGACCGCGACGCGGCCCGCAGCGATCCACGCCTCCGCCTCGCGGCGCGAGCAAAGGCCGGCGCGCGCGATCGCCTTGGCGATGCGTTCGCCGCCGGGCAGGGCTTGATTGTTCGGATGATTGGACGGCATGGCGCTGCGTGCCCAGGAACAAAGCCTCGTCATACGCGGGCTTGACCCGCGTATCCACCCCCTCCCCAACCCTCCCCCGCAAGCGGGGGAGGGAGCAGAGCGCAGCGATGCGGGAGGGGGCAGATGGACCGCCGGGTCAAGCCCGGCAATGATGATGAGACGGGTTGGAGCCTCGATTCTTGGTTTAACGAAATCCAACTATGGCGACGAGCAATGGGACAGAGCCTCATGGATGTGGCGCTCGAGGAGGCGCGCGCCGCGGCGGCTGCGGGCGAGGTGCCGGTCGGTTGCGTCATCGTGCGCGGCGGCGAGGTCATCGCGCGCGCGGGCAATCGCACGCTCGCCGACCATGACCCGACCGCGCACGCGGAAATGCTGGCGATCCGCGCAGCGGCCGCCGCATTGGGCTCGGAGCGACTCGCCGAGTGCGATCTCTACGTCACGCTCGAACCCTGCGCCATGTGCACGGCGGCGATGTCGTTTGCGCGCATCCGCCGGCTCTATTACGGCGCCTCCGACCCGAAGGGCGGCGCGGTCGAAAGCGGCGTGCGCTTTTTCTCTTCGCCGACCTGCCATCACCGCCCCGAAATCTATGGCGGCATCGGCGAAGCGGAGGCGGCGGCGCTGCTGACGGAGTTCTTTAAGGCGCGGCGATGAGACCCGCCCAAACTGTTTTGACCTCATGGTGAGGGGCGCAGCGAAGCTGCGCGTCTCGAACCATGCATCCTTCGAGACGCCCGCTTATGCGGGCTCCTCAGGATGAGGGCATTAGGGAATATTGTTCTTCGCTCGCGACCAAGCTGAGCCTACTTCCCGAGCAGCGCGGCGAGTTCCTCCTTCACCTCGTCCTTGATGCGTTCGCCCGCGCGAATGATCGCGCTCGCCTTGAGGAATTCGAGCATGCGGAAGGCGGCGACATGCGGCCGGACCAGGAGGTTCGGCACCTGCCCCTTAAGTTTTTCCGCCACGATGGTTTGCCCCATCATGGAGATGGTGGCGAACACCGTGTCCCACGGATCCGGCACGGCGCCGCCGGCCACCGGGCCGGCCGAGCAATCGACCGCAACCACGACATCGGCCCACCCGGCAAGTTGCGTGAAGGGCAGCGGATCGACCGCAGCGCCGTCCACCAACACGCGGCCGCCGTGCTCGACCGGCCGCACCAGGCCAGGAATGGCCATGGAGGCCGCGATCGCCGGGCGCAGCGGGCCCTCCTTGAAAACGATCTCCTCGCGGGTGAACAGGTCGCTCGCGACCAGCAGCAGTGGGATCGGCAACTTGGCGAAGTCGTCCGGCACTTCGGGCGGCAGGAACGCCGCGCACAGCCGGTCGCCATCGAGCAAAACCGGGTTCTGACCGAGCGGCCGGCGCAGGAAGCTCGACCAGGGCGCCGCGCGCGCGCCCAGCAGGCGGCGGATGAGGTCGCCGCGGTCGTGCACGACCCGGATGACGTGCCGGCGTATCGCTTTCCCGCTCATGCCCGCCGCATAAGCCGCCCCGATCACCGAGCCGATCGAGGAACCCGCAATGACGACGGGCTTGACGTCGAGCTCGTCGATCGCCTCGAGCACGGCGATATGGGCGAGCCCGCGCGCGCCGCCGGCTCCGAGCGCGAGCGCGAAAGTCTTCACGGCGGTCCGGCGAAGAATTCGATCAGCGCCGCCGCCGTCGGCTCGGGGTTCTCTTCGCAGGGGAAGTGCCCGGAATCGATCGCCATTCCGCGCACGTCATTCGCCCATTCGCGCCAAGTCGCGAGCGGCGAGCTCTCGCTCGGAATGCCGGCTGAGCCCCACAGCGCGAGCAGCGGACAGTCGATCTTGCGTCCCGCCGCGCGGTCGGCCTCGTCGAGCGCGAGATCGGTCGTGCGTCCGGCGCGATAGTCTTCGCAAGTCGCATGGATGCGCAACGGATCCTGGAAGAAGGCGCGGTAATGCGCAAGCGCGCGGGGATCGAAGGCGGAGAGCTCCTTGGCCTTGGTCCAGCTCGCGATCTTCCAGTCGAGATAATAGACCGGGTCTTTGCCGATCAGCGTTTCCGGGAACGGGGCGGGCAGCGCGAGAAAGGTCCAGTGCCATACCTTGTAGGCGAGCGCGCGATCCATGCCGTGCCACATCGTATAGGTCGGCACGATGTCGAGGACGGCGAGCCTCGCGAGACGGCCGGGGTGGTCGAGCGCGAGCCGATAGCCAACCCGCCCGCCGCGGTCATGACCGGCGAGCGCAAATCGCGCAAAGCCGAGCTGCTCCATCAGGTCGATCATGGCGAGCGCCATCGCCCGTTTGGTGTAGGGCGCGTGATCGGGGCCGGCGCGCGGCGCCGCCGACCAGCCGTAGCCGGGCAGGTCGGGGATGACGAGGCTGAAGTGCTGGGCAAGCCGCGGCGCAACCTTGTGCCAGATCACGTTCGTCTGCGGATAGCCGTGCAGGAGCAGGAGCGGCGGGCCCGAGCCGCCGGTGCGGGCGAAAATCCGTCCGGCCGAGGTGTCGATCCAATGGGCGGCAAAGCCGTGATAGAGGTCGGCGAGGTCGGGCATGATCGGGCTCGGGATCGATCGAATGATTGGAGGTCACGGCCGCCAAGCGGGCACGATGTCGGTTTTGCCGAAGTCGTCGCCCTTGAACAAGAGGGGCAAGTGGCGAGTCTTGGCGAGCGCGTAGGAGAAACAATCGGCGAGGTTGAGCCGAGCCGGGTGCCGACCCTTGCCAAAGCGATCGAATGCGCGGATTGCGCCCTCCGCCAAAGTCTGATCGACGGGGACCAATTTGATTAAGAACAAGCCGAACATGTCATCAACGCGACTCCGCGCCAAGCGACTCGAGCGTCGGTCAACACCATGATCGTCTCGACATAGGTGACGGTCGAGCATATCGCGGAGTTCGACGCCTCCAATACGCCGACGAACATGTCTCGTTCGTCTTCCCGTGTGGCGATCGCGAAGAGGGCGGAGGTATCGACGACGATTACTCCGGCACTCCATTGTCGTTGTAGCCGATGATTTCATCCGGGCTGCGTGGATCATCAACCGGCAGCGAATTGAAATAGGCGAGCAGTTCAGCGAGCTTTGCGCGATCGATGCGGCCTTTCTTGCGGCGCGCCGGCAGGCGCGCGAGCCGCTCGTCGACCGCGCGTTCGACCGCCTGGGTGAGCGTCTCGCCGGTCCGCTTGGCGAGCCGGCGGATCTTCTTCTCGGTGGTCGGATTTTTAATGATCACGCCCATGACAGCTTTCGTATATATTTTGACGACACGAATATATACGAGCGCGCATGCGCCCGCCAGTTGCGGCGCTAAGCCCTCGTGTCCCGCGCCAGCGCGCGCCACCCGATGTCGCGCCGGCAAAAGCCTTCGGGCCAACGGATTTTGTCGACCGCCGCATAGGCGCGCGCCTGCGCCTCGGCGACCGTCTTCCCGATCGCCGACACATTGAGCACGCGCCCGCCATTCGCAACCAGGCGCCTGTCGGGGCGGCGCGCCGTGCCGGCGTGGAATATCTCGACTCCGTCGATCGCGGCGGCATCCTCCAATCCCGAGATCGCCGACCCCTTGCCGTAGCTCCCGGGATAGCCCTTCGCGGCCATGACGACCGTGAGCGCGGCCTCGTCATACCAGCGCAGGTCGAAATTCTTCAACACGCCGTCGCGCGCGGCGATGAGCGCGGGAACGAGGTCTGACTTCAGGCGGAGCATCATCACTTGGCATTCCGGATCGCCGAAGCGGACATTGTACTCGATCAGCTTCGGCCCCTCGCGCGTGATCATCAGCCCGGCGAACAGCACGCCTTTGTACGGCGCGCCGATATCGCTCATCGCGCGCAGCGTCGGCAGCACGATGTCGTCCATCGTGCGGTTCGTCATCTCCCCGGTCATGATCGGAGCAGGCGAATAGGCGCCCATGCCGCCGGTGTTCGGTCCTTGGTCGCCGTCGAAGGCGCGCTTGTGGTCTTGCGCGGAGGCGAGCGGCAACGCGTGCTCCCCATCGCACAGCGCGAAGAAGGAGGCTTCCTCGCCGTCGAGGAATTCCTCGATGACAAGCTCGGCGCCCGCCTGTCCCAAGCCGCCGCCGAGGATCCTGTCGATTGCGGTCTCGGCGGCGGCGATCGTCTCGGCGACGACCACGCCTTTGCCGGCGGCGAGCCCGTCCGCCTTGATGACGATGGGAGCGCCGCGCGCGCGCGCATAGGCCTTGGCCGGCGCGGCGGCGGCGAAACGCTGATAGGCCGCAGTCGGGATATTGTGCGCGCGGCAGAGGTCCTTGGCAAAGCCCTTGGAGCCTTCCAGCCGCGCCGCCGCCTTGCTCGGGCCGAACGCCTTGACGCCCGCGGCTTCGAGATCATCGACAATGCCGGCGACGAGCGGCGCCTCCGGCCCGATGACGACGAAGTCGATCGCGTTCTTCCTGCAGAACGCCACGACGGCGGCGTGATCGGAATGGTCGAGCGCGACGCACTCCGCCTCCTGCGCGATGCCGGCATTGCCGGGCGCGCAATAGAGCCGGTCGACGAGCGCGCTTGCCCCGATCTTCCAGGCGAGCGCATGCTCACGTCCGCCGGAGCCGAGAAGGAGAATGTTCATGGTCGTGCATCGCGCGAATGGCGGTTACGTCTATGGCGCGGCTTGGTCCGCCTCCGCAAGTCCGTTGGTGCTTCTCCGATGGCGGATTTGATGGGCCGTCGGGCGCGGGAGGCCAGAAAGAGGCGAAGCAACACACGTTGGGGGGACACATGGTTTCCGCCGTTCCGATCCTGTCATGGCTTGCCGCACTGGTCGCAGCCGCGATTGCGGTGGCGCGCGGCCCGCGGCCGATTACGTGGCGGTTCGCCGCCGACCGCCTGCTGCATTACCTGATGCTGTTTCCGGTCGGACTGATGGGGTTATGGGCGGCGGTCGGCCATCTCGTGTTCCCCGCCGAATTGGCGCAGGCGATCGGCTGGGCGACGAGCCCGTTCCAATCCGAGGTCGGCAGCGCCAATCTCGGCATTGGGCTTGCGGGCATCTATGCCGCGTTCCGCTCCTTCGACGCGCGGCTTGCGACCGCGCTCGTCGTCGCTGGATTTCTCGGCGGCGCCGGCGTCGTGCACATCGACGAGATCATGCGCACCGGCAATCTCGCGCCGGGGAACGCCGGGCCGATTCTGTTCACGGACTTCCTCACGCCGATCGTGATCCTGCTGCTTCTCGCGGCGACCCGTCCGCGGCGCGCCGCGTGATCGCCGCGGCCTCACGCCTCGCCGCGCGTCTCGAACAGCGCGGTTTCGATCGCCTCGCGCGGGCTCTTGCCTGCCCATAGGAGATACTGGAAGGCCTGATAGTAGCGCTCGCAGGTCTCCACCGCCGTGGAAAGCAGGAATTCGCACTGCGAATTGGAGGGAACGGCGCCGCCGGCGAGCGCGAGCGCATGGCGAAACATCACCAGCCCGTCCTTCGCCCACACATCGAAATGGCCGACCCACAGCTGCTCGTTCACTATGGAGACGAGCTCGGTCATGTCCGCGCGCCGGCGCTCGGGGAATTTCAGATCGATGGCGCACGCGATGTGCAGCACTTCGATTTCGCGCATCCACGTGAAGGAGACCTGGTAGTCGGTCCAAACTCCCGAGATCACCAGGGTCAGTTCGTCCTCGCCGGCGCGAGCGAACGACAAACCATGCGATGCCGCCAGATGTTCAACCGTTTCAACCGGGTTGGTTTTTCTTGGAATTGGGGCTTCTGTCAGCGACATGCCACTTCCCCCTTGCTAGCCGGGCCGATGCGCACAGCGCGCAGATGGATCTTGCGTAACCTCGGGCCGAGGCCCACGGATACAGACCGACCTGTCGGCTCCTCGGCGCCGCCGCTTAGCCCTGCTCCCGACTAGCCCACCCGAAGCAGGTGCAAGGGATTGTAGATTCGGCGAAATTTAGCAATGTGCCGGGTGTCGCGGTCCACAGCGAACCATGCGACATGTTGACTTAAGTCGGACTTGGCACGTTATGCGCGACCCTGTTGCGGTCTGCGATCAGCGGGCGCGGCGGCGGGGAAGAATTCTGTTTTCGGGATGTCGGCAGAGGGCGTGCGCCGTGACAAGGCGGCGCTTTCCAGTGGGTGCGAGTCCCACCCGGCAACCGCTCCAGCCGGAAGCAACCGGAGCAGTCATGGAGGTGACGAAGTGGCTGAAGCCTCCGGTTAGCGTGTCACGATATACGGTGACAGCGCGAGTGTGCAGGCCGTAACGCGAGTGAACGCCGAGCAAGCCTCGAAAAGGACGATGCGCAGGCCGACCCGACGACCCTTTCGGGGAAGGCTGATACGGCTGGGGGAGTGAGCGAATGAGTACGTCCAGCCGCTGCGCCGGGGTAGTGGCGACAGCATGTACACAAGGAAGGCGTACGCAACACGGGAAGCCCCGAGGCGTGGTCAGCGATGACCAACCGGACGCCCGCGAGGGACAGGTCGGGCGCCCCGGGGTGGCGGAGAGGTTCGCAGTACCGCTGAAGCCGGGTAACCCCGGGGGAGGGAAGGGGCCTCAGTTCAGGACAGACGCAACACGTGGTGAGGGACCTGGAGATTGGGCAACCTATCAACTCCGAAGAGTGTTCAGAAACTGCAGACGGCGTTGCACGCGAAAGCGAAGGCAGAAGCCGGCTATCGTTTCTACGCCCTGTACGACAAGATCAGTCGCGACGACATCCTGGCTCATGCATACGCTCAGTGCCGCTCCAACAAGGGCGCACCGGGAGTGGATGGTCAGGAGTTTGCGGACATCGAAGCGTATGGGGTGCAACGGTGGCTTGGTGAACTGGCGCTTGCACTCAGGCAGGAGACTTACCGACCGGACCCCATCAGAAGAGTGTTTATACCGAAAGCCAATGGCAAACTCAGACCGTTGGGCATCTCGACCTTGCGCGATCGGGTCTGCATGACAGCAGCAATGCTGGTGCTGGAACCGATCTTCGAAGCCGATCTTCCACCCGAGCAGTATGCATACCGTCCTGGGCGAAATGCTCAACAGGCGGTGGTCGAGGTGGAAGCACTGCTGTTTCGCGGCCACCCGGAAGTCGTTGACGCCGACCTCGCGGACTACTTCGGGAGCATTCCGCATGCCGAGCTATTAAAGTCGGTAGCGCGCCGGATTGTTGATCGGCGCGTGCTACATCTGATCAAGATGTGGCTGGAAAGCCCCGTGGAAGAAACCGACGATCGAGGAAGGAAGACACGCACGACGGAGGCTCGGGACGACAGGCGCGGCATTCCGCAAGGCTCACCGATCTCACCACTGCTGGCTAACTTGTACATGCGCCGGTTTGTGTTGGGATGGAAGATGCTCGGGTTGGAGCGAAGCCTCGGCACTCGCATCGTGACTTACGCCGACGATCGTGTGCCACGAACGCACTGACGCAAGGAGGTGCGATGCTGTGCAAGAGATGGAGGTAGGTCCTCCGGAGCCGGCTGTCAGGGGCAGGCTCCAAACCACCGCAAGCTGCGACGGTCAAGAGCCGTGGTGGTGAGCGTTGCGGAAAAGGCGGGACCTGATCCCGTCAGGTGGGTCTCAGAGAGACGAGCGCGAGCAAACTGCTGATGACGTGTCGAAAGCGTATAGACGATGTCAAAACCGGGGAGATGTCGTTGCCCCGGGACGAGTCCGGGGGATGGCCTGATTGCTGCCTGGACGGCATCCGGCATGGAGGCGGCGTGACTCTGGGTCTGGCTTTTGCACGGAACGTGGGAACCTGTCGCCTCGATGCCAAGGGAGACGCTCAAATGGGAGGTCCCCATGAGAGCAGAGTACCGATGCGGGGCACAGGGACGGAGCAGTCCGTAATAGCGATGAAGGTCCTGTAATGGGACCGGAGCGAAGGGGCTGCGTTGTTCAGCCCTCGCCCGAGGTCAACCAGCGATGGGAGGAACCTCGTGGATAGGGCAAAGCCGTTCGACATTCCGAAGAGGGAGGTGTGGGAAGCGTACAAGAGAGTGAGAGCCAACCAGGGAACGGCAGGCGTCGACGAGCAATCGATTGCGGACTTCGAGGCTGATCTTTCGAACAACCTCTACAAGCTCTGGAACCGGTTGTCGTCGGGCAGTTATCATCCGCCGCCGGTGCGTCGGGTCGACATCCCGAAAGGGGAGGGCGGCGGAATGCGGCCGTTGGGGATTCCCACGGTTGCCGACCGCATCGCCCAGACGGTCGTCAAGCGGTACCTTGAGCCGTTGGTGGAGCCATGTTTCCACCCCGACTCGTATGGGTACCGGCCCGGCAAATCGGCGCTCGATGCGGTCGGTATGGCGCGGCAGCGATGCTGGCGCTACGCCTGGGTTCTGGATTTGGACATCCAGAGCTTTTTCGATCGAATCGATTCCGATCTGTTGATGCGGGCCGTTCGTAAACACACGGACTGTCCGTGGGTGCTTCTTTACATCGAACGATGGCTGAAAGCGCCCGTGCAGATGGCGGATGGGAGCCTCATCGCGCGGGAGAGAGGCGTACCGCAAGGCGGGGTCATCAGCCCTGTCTTGTCGAATCTCTTTCTGCATTACACGTTCGACATTTGGATGGCACGGAACTATCCGACTATCCCGTTCGAGCGCTACGCCGATGATGGGATCTGCCATTGTCGCAGTGAGGAGCAGGCAAGAACGCTGCGAACGTCGCTTGAGATGCGGTTCGCGCAATGCGGGCTGACGCTGCATCCGGACAAGACGAAAGTCGTCTATTGCAAGGACGATGACCGACGCGGAGAGTACCCGGACCAGAAGTTCGACTTTCTCGGCTATACGTTTCGGCCGCGGTTGTCGCGCCGATGGAACGGGTTCGGCGTCTCGTTCAGTCCGGCGGTCAGCGGCAAAGCTCTCAAGTCCATCCGGCAGACTGTCCGACACTGGACGCTCCACCAGCGCAGCGACAAGACGCTCACCGATCTGGCGCGGATGTTCAACAATCATATCCGCGGCTGGATCAACTACTACGGCCGCTTCTACAAGTCGGCTCTCTATCCCACCCTGCGCCACATCGACCGCATCCTGGCACGATGGGCGCATCGGAAGTTCAAGTCGTTGAGACGCCACAAGCGGCGGACCCATCAATGGTTGGAGCGCGTCGTGCGCCGCCAACCCGATTTGTTCGCTCACTGGAAGCTTCTCTATGGACGCGGCCGAACAATGGGAGCCGGATGAGGCGCGAGCCTCACGTCCGGTTCTGCGAGCGCGCGGCGGTGAGATTCCACCGCGCGACTCACC
>CAVRVX010000021.1:0-41672 GCA_963724735.1 uncultured Alphaproteobacteria bacterium | reverse complement strand
AACTTCACGCAGCGACCCGCCAAAGCAACTGGGAAGGAGCGTTCGACGGGTCGCCGGAGAGGGACGCGCGTTCCCTCTCGTGTTCATATTTCATGCTTTAGGGCGTTGTCGAAATTGCGGGCCATCAATTCTTGCCGTTGCCGTGGGAGGGCCACTGCGCCCAACAGTTACAGAAGAAGGCTCCTCGGTCCAGTCATGGCCGCGTCGCGCGCAAAGCCACAGTTCGCTAGAGCGGGATGAATTTAGGCTGGCACGTATCCTGCGTTTTTGAAGTAGCTGGCGCATTCCTGCGGGGTGAAAGCTGCCAGCGCCTGGCCGATGGCGGCGCAGACGTCGTCGTCGGTGCGCGCTTGGGCCTTGCGCAGGAGGTGTTTAAGCTTGCGAAGACCTGCTCGATCGGATTAGGTCGGGGGAGTATTTGGGGAGGAAGAAACGCTTCGCGCCGGCTGAGCGAATGAGTGCGCGCACCGCTTTGCCCTTGTGGCTGCCGAGATTGTCCATGACCACGACATCGTCGGCGTTGAGGCAGGGGACGAGGACTTTTTCCCACATAGGTTCGAAAGCTCGCGCCGTCGATCGGGCCGTCGATCAGCCAGGGCGCTTCGATGCGGTCATGGCTGGCGGAGCGCGGCGAGAAAGGTGGTGGTCTTCCAGCGGCGATGCGGGACCTTGGCGGTAAGCCGTTTGCCGCGCCGCGCCCATCCGCGCAGCGGCGCCATGTTGGTCTTGGTCCAGGTCTCGTCGATGAAGACCAAGCGCTGCGGCGCGATCCGACCCTGATGCTTGATCCACTGCGCCCGCCGTCCGCGCGATGTCAAGCCGATCGCGTTCGCCAGCCACTACGGTTTTTTTTGAAGCTCAGCTTCTCGGCGTGCACGAAGTTCCACACCGACCGATAGTCCACCTTGAGCCCGCGTTCGCCGAGTTCGGCTACCAGCCCGCGCAAGGTGAAGTCTCGCTCCTTGACCCGCGCCAGCAGCCAGACGCGATGCGCGCCCGCAATCGCCTTCGCCTTGTGCCCGCCCATCTTCCCCGGCGCAACGCTCCCGATGCGCCGCAACCGCTGCACCCACCGGATCACTGTGCTCTCGCCAACGCCAAACTGCGCCGCCGCCCGCCGCCGCGACAATCCGCCCGTCACAACCGCCGCAACCGCCCGCTCACGCAGATCAAGCGAATAGGGCCTCGCCATCAGATGCTGGCCTCCTCTCCAGCCAGCACCAGCACCTTGAATCAGAACTCAGACGAATTCGAAAATCCCCATTCGAGTCAGTTCTAATTCATCCCGCTCTAGGATTTCTCTTGCGGCTTGGTGGAGCGGTTGCGCAGCGCCTTCCGCAAGGCGTCGCCGACAATTCCGGGCATGTTTTCGCGCAAACCCCGGACGCCTTTCTCGATCCGATCGAGGCGGCCGTCAGCTCGGTCGAGCCGGCCGTCGATCTTCTCGAACCGGCCGTCGATCTTCTCGAACCGGCCGTCGATCTTCTCGAACCGTTGCTCCGACTTCGCTTGAAACGCCAGCAAATCCCGGTGGACGCCACGAACCTGCTGGACAAGGAACCCGAACGAGGAGCCCTCCAGTTCGCTGACGCGTCGCTTGAGGTCGCGAATTTCTGCTTCGACCTTCATGGCCATGGGCGATTTTCTAGCATAGCGAGCGCGGGAGGGGCAAAGCGCGCCCCCAGCCTCTTGGTCCGCACGGTGGAGAGCGCAGCCAGGAAGCGAAACGATATGCGAGATTTGACCCTCGGGCTCTAACCGAGGGCGGGCTCGAGCAGAGCGAGAGCGAGGGGTCGGTCGTTTACAGGTTACCTGAAAAGAGAATCGTAATCGGAATGCGAACCGATCCAGAACCAGAGAGGGCCGGTCTCAACTTCAACGGCGACCGCACGGTAGCGGAGGCCGACGCGAACGGACCTGTAGCGGCCCGCCTTTTTCAGGTGCAGCGACGCATGCTTCGGGTGTGCGCCGTGACAAGGCGGCGCTTTCCAGTGGGTGCGAGTCCCACCCGGCAACCGCTCCAGCCGGAAGCAACCGGAGCAGTCATGGAGGTGACGAAGTGGCTGAAGCCTCCGGTTAGCGTGTCACGATATACGGTGACAGCGCGAGTGTGCAGGCCGTAACGCGAGTGAACGCCGAGCAAGCCTCGAAAAGGACGATGCGCAGGCCGACCCGACGACCCTTTCGGGGAAGGCTGATACGGCTGGGGGGGAGTGAGCAAATAATACGTCCAGCCGCTGCGCCGGGGTAGTGGCGACAGCATGTACACAAGGAAGGCGTACGCAACACGGGAAGCCCCGAGGCGTGGTCAGCGATGACCAACCGGACGCCCGCGAGGGACAGGTCGGGCGCCCCGGGGTGGCGGAGAGGTTCGCAGTACCGCTGAAGCCGGGTAACTCCGGGGGAGGGAAGGGGCCTCAGTTCAGGACAGACGCAACACGTGGTGAGGGACCTGGAGATTGGGCAACCTATCAACTCCGAAGAGTGTTCAGAAACTGCAGACGGCGTTGCACGCGAAAGCGAAGGCAGAAGCCGGCTATCGTTTCTACGCCCTGTACGACAAGATCAGTCGCGACGACATCCTGGCTCATGCATACGCTCAGTGCCGCTCCAACAAGGGCGCACCGGGAGTGGATGGTCAGGAGTTTGCGGACATCGAAGCGTATGGGGTGCAACGGTGGCTTGGTGAACTGGCGCTTGCACTCAGGCAGGAGACTTACCGACCGGACCCCATCAGAAGAGTGTTTATACCGAAAGCCAATGGCAAACTCAGACCGTTGGGCATCTCGACCTTGCGCGATCGGGTCTGCATGACAGCAGCAATGCTGGTGCTGGAACCGATCTTCGAAGCCGATCTTCCACCCGAGCAGTATGCATACCGTCCTGGGCGAAATGCTCAACAGGCGGTGGTCGAGGTGGAAGCACTGCTGTTTCGCGGCCACCCGGAAGTCGTTGACGCCGACCTCGCGGACTACTTCGGGAGCATTCCGCATGCCGAGCTATTAAAGTCGGTAGCGCGCCGGATTGTTGATCGGCGCGTGCTACATCTGATCAAGATGTGGCTGGAAAGCCCCGTGGAAGAAACCGACGATCGAGGAAGGAAGACACGCACGACGGAGGCTCGGGACGACAGGCGCGGCATTCCGCAAGGCTCACCGATCTCACCACTGCTGGCTAACTTGTACATGCGCCGGTTTGTGTTGGGATGGAAGATGCTCGGGTTGGAGCGAAGCCTCGGCACTCGCATCGTGACTTACGCCGACGATCTCGTGATCTTGTGCCGGAAGGGCAAGGCCAAAGAAGCCTTGCAACGGCTGCGCGAGATCATGAGAAAGCTGAAGCTCACGGTCAACGAGGAGAAGACACGAATTTGCAAGGTGCCAGAAGAAGAGTTCGACTTCCTGGGATACTCGTTCGGGCGGATGTACTCAGCGAGAACCGGCCAGGCGCGCCTGGGATACCGGCCATCGAAGAAGAGCATCAAGCGCATGGTGGAAACCATCCACGCGCTGACAGCCCGAACCGGGACATGGCAAGACACCACAGAGCTGGTGAACAAGTTGAACCGCACGCTGCGCGGCTGGGCGAACTACTTCAATGTAGGCACCGTCACCAAAGCGTACCGGGCGCTCGACAACTACACCGCTGTGCGGTTGCGCCGGTGGTTGCGCATCAAGCACAAGGTCAGGCGACGCAGGGGCGGGACCTATCCACTCTCGCACCTCTATGGGCACTTCGGGCTCGTACGCCTGGGCCGGCTTGGACACGACGTGCCGTGGGTGAAGGCGTGAAGTTCTGTCCGAGAGCCGGATGCGGGAGACCCGCCTGTCCGGTTCGATGAGCGGAATGTGGAAACGGAGTCACGGTCGAACCACTAAGGCACCGCCAAACGAAAGAGGCGGCAACAGATATGTTCAGCCTACAGCCACCGCGCCACATTCCGACTCTACCTTGCTCGAGGAGAGCGAAGTTCTTGTCGGCGAGTTCGCGAACTTGTTTGGGGAGCTTTCGGTAGGCGTCCCAGAAACCAGGGCTCGCGAAGTGCCTCATAGCTCGCGAGCGCGGCCTTTGCGAAAGTCCGCGATCGCTTGGTCGGCCAACCGGTCGAGTTTGCCGCTTGCGGCATCACGCTCGATCTTTTCGTCAAAGCGCGCGCCGTCGAACGTGTCGAACCATTCACGGAATCGCGCAAGATCGTCAGGCGCAAGCCCCGCGACGGCCTTTTCGATCTCTTCCAGCTTGGTCATGCGGCCGCCACCGTAGCACGGTCAGCCGAGTTTGTTGAGTGCGGCTCGTTCAGCGCTGGGCGGCAAAGCTCTCCCTCATTGCCGGGCTTGACCTGGCCTGGCCCGGCAATCCATGCGACGCTGTCGCTCGTGGGGATTTTTGCGTTCACTCCCTCCCTTGCCCTCCCCCGCAAGCGGGGGAGGGAGCATCGCGCAGCGATGCGGGAGGGGGCGCATAGACCGCCGCGTCCGCGCCCGGCGGTGACGAGAAACGTAGCCCGGATGGAGCGAAACGGAATGCGGGAGCAGATGCCTTAGAAAGGCCCCGGATTTCGCTGCGCTCCATCTACGCTTGCTTAGGCGAACCCTTGCCGCCGGGCACGCGCCGCCACCCGGCGGCTCGCAGGAGTCGGACAAGCTCCGCGTAGAAGTCCTTCGGCATTCAGGCGGCGCTCAGCACCAAATCACACCGGCCCTCGATACGCACGACAAACGGTCCCTTCGCCTGCGGGAGATTGTCCGCGATCATCTCCGGCGCAAGGTCGCGGACAAGCGCAACGATTCGTCGAATGTCGCGGCTTCGACATGCAGGCCGGGAATATCCGACTGCGAATAGAAGACGCCCGCCTCAGGGTCCCAGGTGGCGGTGACCGTGAAGGAAGTGGAGCTGCTGTTCGGTTCGAGGCTCTTCAAGGTCGGCGCTAATTCTTTCTGCGCCGCCGCGCGCGGCGGCGTGGATCGCTCCGATATCAGTGCCCATGGCACGCAGCAGATCGAGGTCGAGTTCGGCGCCGGCGTTGCTGCCGAATTCGATCTTGCGCGCGTCGGGCGCGATCCTGCGCACGATAAACCGATCGCCCAGCCGCAGAAATGGATCGGACGCGCGGAAGCGTCCCTGGGCGAGATCAAGGAGGCGCGGGTCAGCCGAAATGGAGCCGTGCGCCCAATCCCAGGCCGACGGAACGAGTGCCTTTGCCTCGCGCACGACGCAGCCTCCGCGCCAAGCGGCGATAGCGACGAACCGGGGCCGACCAAGGCTCCCACCGCCCTGTCGGCGCGACATCCAGCGGTAGTCTGCCGCTCCGTCTGGCATGGCGGCCTTCAGATCACGCTTGACCTCCATGGGCGGGGTTGCGTCGGGGTAGCCGTCGACCTCGTTCCAGAACCGCGCGCAGTCCTTGTCGGTGCACGCCGCGTGCGCGCGTATCGCGGGGTAGCCTGCTGGTCGAGCAGCATGGGCCGGGGGTCGGCGAGACCGGCGCGATAGCCGTCTAGAATGGCGTCGGTCGCCGCGCGGTTGCTGACCGCCGCCTTAGGCGACAGGCGCACGCTCGTGGCCAGCCGCACGAGATCAGACGGATAGGGAATGGTCGCCGCTTCGTCGAAGTCGTTCACTCCCCAGACCCATCGCCCCTCCGCGTCGCGCCAAGTCCCGAAATTCTCGATATGCGTGTCGCCCACCGAGAGAACCGCCGGCGCGTCCGCAAGATCGGCGCACAGCTTCTCAATTCGCTTCGCCCAGCGGAAGAATGTCGCGCGCAGGAATACGAAGGAGTTCTTCTTCTTGCGTTTGCGCTTGTGCTTATGCTTGAGGTCCTTGCGGACGACATCGCACTGAGCGTGAAGCCACGTTTCGTAAGCCGTGTTGTCATCGATGAACGAACGCGCCATGCGCTCCCCATCGCGATAGACCGGCTTAACGTCCGTCCGATGACTAAGTCGTGCCATGACCGGTCATTTTAGGAGCCAGCCACACGCTATACTTGCGCGACCTGTGATTGTGGGTCAAGATGCCGATCATCATGGATTCAGCCGTGCCCGAATTTCCGAATGGGATCGAACTGAAGCTGTGCTCACACCCGTGACGGTTATTTGATGCAGGGCGACTAAGGGGGACACATGCCGCGTCCGAACGCCGAGCGTGTGAAGTCCTATCTCCAGCTCATTTCCCGGAACAGCGACCCGGAGAAGCTGTTGATCGCCGCTGTGGCTCCTGCGGCAGGCGGATTCGAAATGGCTGAAGCACCCGGAACTGGCAACGCCCGGACCGGCTTTGAACTCGTTCTGAACAATCGCGAGGTTTCGGCCGATCAAGCGGCCGGCATGGAAGCTCTGATCATCCCGAAGTTGCGGCCAGCGATTGACATCGTTGATGGCAAATTCCAGGTCACTCATCATCTGTGGACGCATCTGTCGACTGACGAAACGATTCGCAAGCGCATCGAATCCGTTATTCCTTCGGTCGGCCGCGTTGAGCTGCCGGGTAACCCCATGTACCCCTATGGCGGCACCGGCTTTGTCGTCGGTAATGGCCTTATCATGACCAATCGTCATGTCGCGGCAATCTTCGCGCGCGGCCTTGGCACGCGAACGATCGACTTTAAGCCGAGCCAAAAGGCCGGCATCGACTTCGTTCGCGAGCGCGGCCGCCCCCCCGGCGACACGCTCATCGTGCGTCGCATTGTCATGATCCATCCCTATTGGGATATGGCGATGCTGGAGGTGGAAAACCTGCCGGTCGAACGCAAGCCGCTTAAACTGTCGCTTGCCGACGTTTCCGCTATGGACGGGAACGAGATTGCCGTCATCGGCTATCCCGCCTTCGACCCGCGCAACGAGGCGGAGGAGCAAGACAAGCTGTTCGACTGTGAATACGGGGTCAAGCGCCTGCAACCCGGCAAGCTGCATGGCCGCGCGTCGACCGAGAGCTTCGGCAAGGTGGTCGCCGCAGCGGCGCACGACTGCTCGACGCTTGGCGGCAATTCCGGCTCCTGCGTCGTCGACCTCGCCACCGGCGAGATTCTCGCGCTGCATTTCGGCGGCCGCTACCAGGACAAAAACTACGGCGTGCCTACATTCGAGCTAGCGCGCGACGGGCGCGTGGTCGATGCCGGCGTCAATTTCGCAGAAGGCGCGGCGGGGGGCATGCCGCCATGGTCGGATTGGTGGAGCAAGGCCGACTTGGTCGAAACTTCAGATGACGATGCGCCCGCGAGTTCCGGCGCCTCACCGGTTCCCGCCGCGTCGCGACCCGCCGACGCGGGGCGCACGGGCGTGCAGGTGGGTGTTGGTGGCATCACGCTCGAAGTTCCGTTGCGAATTACGGTGCAGTTCGGGACGCCGACGCTGATCACCGGCGCGGAGGCGCCGGCGGCAAGAGCTGCGGGGACGGAAGCCGTCTCCGGGCCCGGCGCCGACATTCTCGAAGCGATGGTCGAGCCGTGGCACGACACGGCTTACGAGTTGCGTCAAGGGTATGACGAAGATTTCCTCGACGTCAAAGTTCCGTTGCCGGAGGCCGCCGATCCCGGCGTACTAGCGGCGACCCGCGACGGCGGGAACATCCTGCGCTATCAGAACTTCTCGATCGCGATGCATGCCGCGCGCCGGCTCGCGTTGTTTACTGCATCGAATGTCACCGCTGATCCGCGACTTAAGAAACCCGATCCATCCAAGCAGTACTCCCGCAAGGCGCTGTCGGGGCTGGACAAGAACGATCAGGAGCGCTGGTTCACTGATCAGCGGCTGGACGAGAAGTACCAGCTTCCTGACGTATTCTTTACGCGGGATCGCGGAGCCTTCGACAAGGGCCACATTGTCCGCCGCGAGGACGTCGCCTGGGGGCGAACCTATGACGAGCTGCGCCGCGGCAATGGTGACAGCTACCACGTCACCAATTGCTCGCCCCAGACGGCCGAATACAATCGGTCGGGTAGCGGCGAGGAGAACTGGGGCGATCTCGAAAACCACGTGCTCTCCAGCGCGGCCACGGAACAGCTGGCGCAGTTCGCGGGGCCGGTTCTCGACGCCGGGGACGAGGTGTTTTTGGGCGCGGGCGGCGGCGGCAATAAGATCCGGGCCAAGATCCCGTCGCGGTTCTGGAAGGTGATCGTCGCTGCCACCGAGGACGGGCTCGCTGCCTTCGGTTTCGTGCTCGAACAGGACCTCTCCGGCGTTGAGTTCGAATTCGTTGTGCCCAGCGAGTTTGTGCCGCATATGTACCCGCTTTCTGAGATCGAGGCGATGACGGGCGTGCGCTTCCCGCCGGTCGTCCGCGATGCCGATCAGTACGACACCGTGCGCGGAGCCGAGGTCGCCATGCGCTCCGGCGCCAAGCGCCGCAGGCTGCGGCGGCGCTGACGTATTGATTTACGATCGGAGGGGGCGATGGCAGAGCTGAGCGGCGAGAACATCGACCGGCTGAGCAGAGAGCTGGCGCACGCGTTGAGCTTCGACGATCTTGCGATCTTCGTTCATGCGAGCACGGGCGACCGGCTGTTCGAGGAATATGTCACACCCGGCAAGCCGCTCCGTCCGACCATCGTCGATCTGCTCAACGCGCTGGAAAAGTCCGGTGTCACCGCAGTGTTCCTGCGCTATATCTATGCGCGGCGGTCGGGCAAGCCTTCGCTCCTGGAGCTGATCAGGGACGTCGTTCCGGAAGCGGCCGGGCTTGTGCCGGAACGCACCATCCCGTTGTCGGCGCAGAAGGCCGGGCAGGTGCAAGCCGAGGCTCCGGAAAACGCGCTCGCCCCCGGCCTTCAGCGCAATGTGCGGCCCTATCTCGCCAAGCTCGACGTGCAGATATGGCTCGACCGGCTGATCGCGATCGAGCGCCAAGTATGCCGCATCGAGCGGAACGGGTTTGCGCTGGGCACCGGCTTCCTCGTCGGCCCCGACACCGTGCTGACGAACTGGCATGTCGTTAAGGACGCGAAGAATGTCGGCAAGATCGGCGAAATCGGGTGCCGCTTCGATTTCGTCAAGAAGAGCGACGGGACGAAAGCCCCGGGTCAGGTCGTGAAGCTGCGCCCCGATGGCTGTCTGGCCTTCTCGCCCTATAGCGCGGCGGAAGAAACGAATCACCCCGAGAGCCCGCCGCCTACCGCGGACGAGCTCGACTTCGCACTGCTCCAGCTTGACACCACCGTGGGCCAAAATCAGGTCGGGGGCGCCAAACGCGGATGGATCGTTTTGCCGGCCGCTCCGTTGCCGCTGCCGCAGGACGCCCCGCTGCTCATCGTCCAGCACCCCGAAGGAGAACCGATGAAGCTCGCCATGGACACCCAGGCGGTGATCGGCGCCAACGCCAACGGGACCCGCGTCAAGTATCGCACCAACACCGATCCGGGCTCGTCGGGGTCGCCGTGTTTCACCATGGACTGGGACATCGTCGCTTTGCATCACTACGGGGATCCGCGCTGGAATGATCCTCTGTTCAATCAAGGCGTGCCGATTTCGCTGATCCGCCAGCGCATCGCGAGTCAGGGCTTCGGCAACGCGCTTGGGAACTGAGATGCGCGACGCCAAGGAGCAATGCGTGCGATGCCTCTTGCCCCAAAAGACGTGAAGGCGGTGGCAGACGCGATCGGCGATGCCTTTTCGCTCACGGACCTCGAAAGCCTCGTCAAGACCGCGACCGGCGACGGGCTGTTCGAGGAATTTGCAAGCCGCGGCGATCCTGCCCGGCTCGCGATCCGCCGCACCCTCGAGGCATTGATACTCAGAGGTTACGAGCGGTGGCTCCTCGTTAGGGTTCTGGTCACGGCGGTCAGCGACGACGACCTGCGCCGCCTGATCGTGGGGGCCTCGCCGGACACGCTGTCCGCCTTGCCGAAGGCCGACGACAAAGTGGCCCGCGCCCTGGCGGCCCTCGATCAACTGAAGGGCGCGGCGCTGAAGCCGGAATTGGTCCACCTGCTGCGGTCATCACGCGACAAGATCACGGCGATCTCCGACGAGATTCGCGCATTATCGGCCTTCAAAGATCTTCATGAAGGCCTGCACAAGCTGCATCTGAAGCTCGCCTTCCGATTGGAGGCGGCGGTCGACAACCGGACCTACGTGACGGATATCGGGCAGACCTGTGCCAACGCACGGACCTTGATGCCGCAGCTCGGCGCCGCAGCCGAGCCGGAGACCGCCGGCATCGCGCAGCTCGAGCTTTACGCAACCGATCTCCAGCAGGCGATCACCCGCGCCGATCAGGCCGCCACGCAGGCCAATTTTGAACAAATCCAACGGCTGCTGCGGCTGAGACTTACCGGTCTGAACACGCGCATCTTTGAAGCTGCCGACAAGCTGTCACTCGCAGAGCTGATCGAGGTGTTGCCGAAAATCGTCGCGCGCGAAGAATCCTTCCTAGCTTTGAAGGATATGATCCACGACCTCAAGACGACGGTGATTGCACGCGCGCTCATCCACAAGATCTGGCAGGATGCCGAGAACGATCTGTCGCGGATGGAGGACGCACTTGTCGTGCCGATCGGCGCCGCGAACGCATTCGTCCAGAAGTGGTATCCGCTCCGCGCCCAGGTGCTGTGGCTTGCTTCCCTCGATCCCGATGCGGAATGGGCGAAGCAGGCGCGCAGCTATGCCGAACAGGTCGAGCAAGAATTGACTAAGGAGCGGTTCGAGGCATCGGTGGCGCCGTTCGAAGCCTTGTGCCGTGTGCTGAAGTTTCGCTTCTTCGCCGTCGACGCCACTCTGAAGCTCGACTGCGGCGCGCTCGGAAAATTCCATGCACCGTTGAAGTCGATGGTCGAGGAGATCGGCCATGTCTAGCATTCAGGCGCAGACCACCGCGTCCCCTGCTTCCATTGGAACGGGGCCTTACGCGTCGCTCGACGCGCTGACGCAATCGCATGCCGAATTGCAGAAATCATCGTATCGGCGTCAGAAGCCTGCCGAGGCGGCCGACCGCCTGCGCGCCTTCATCGCCCGCGCACGGGCGACTGGCGCCCTGCTCTCCGCTGACACCGACCGCCGAGCTGCGCAAGGCATCTTGGATTATTGGTGCACCGAACTCGTCAGCTTACCGGGCGCGAATGCGTATGATTTCGGCCCCGTGCTGCTCGCGCCCTTTGCCGGCGCGCAAGCCGCGACCCAGGAAAGCTTGCCCTCCGCATCAACGGAATCCGTGAGTGCCCCGTCGGGCGAACCGGGCCATGTCAGGGCTGCCGCCGCAGCCGGGCCTGCAGTAGCGACGAAATCTCTCGACGCCCCGTCGCGCGAACCGGGCGGTATGAGGGCTGCCGCCGAGGAGGTCGGGCCCGCCGCAGCGACGCGATCCATGGACAACCAGTCGCGGGAGCTGGTCCGTCTCGCGGCTGCGGCGCGCTTATGGCGCGATTCCGGACGGCAATTCGGCTACCTCCTGCTTGACCGGGTCACGATTGCGAAAGCTGCACGCTTCCGCCACCTCGACCCCGACATCGGAGAGCTGGTATCGGTCAGTGAGGCCGCAGCGACCAAGCAACGGTATCTGCGCATCGCCGGCGCGGTGGTCATCTTGTTGATTTTCGTCGGGACTGTCACCGGACTTCTGTGGTTCAAGTATGAAGCGCTGAAACGGGACAAGGAGTATTCCGATCTCCTCGCCACGCAAACGGCCGTCCAGCTCGACAAGGCGCAAAGAGCGTCGGCAGATCTGCAAAAACGGGTCGATACGCTCGAGCGCCTCCTCCGCGAACGAAATATTCCTATCCCGGGAGACACGGCCGCGACTGAGACGGTGCGGCCGGCCGTGGCGGAGGCGATCCGCGTCGACCGGATCAAACCGAACGGATCCAGTCCCCCCTACCAGGACGGCTATATCTGGATCGGCTCCGATACGCCGGGCACAAACAACCTGGTTGATCTGAACACGGGCGCGCCGGTGATCCCAGCGGATGTCGTCGCCGGCCAAAGCTACCGCGTCGTCAAGAACCTGGTGTTCCGGCAGGGCAAGCCGTCGCCGACCGACTACAGTTCCACCCAGAGCCTCGGCGTGGTGCCGGAAGGCACTCAAGTCACGGCGCTCGCCGCTCCGCCTGAGGTCTATCAGCGTCCCAGCGGCAAGCAATTTTGGCTGGAGGTGCGGGTCACGCCGTCACAGACCCCAATCGTCTATGTCCAGTATGCGACGGCGACGGGAGTGGTCGCGTCACAGATCGCGGCGGCACTGCGAGAGCATGGATTTCAAGTCCCGGGTGTCGAGGAAACGCAGCTTGCGAAGAATGTAAACGAAGTTCGGTATTTTTATTCCGATGACAAAAACGCCGCCAACAAACTGGCGCGCGACGTGACTGAAACGCTGCGCTCTCTGAAATATCCGGACATGCCAGCGGTAAAGGTGGTCGATTTGACCGAAAGTCGCGGCAAGCGAAATTATCCAGGGGTAATCGAGCTATGGCTGGATCTGCCGGAAATTGCGAAAAAATGAGACTTCCAGGCGATTGGATCGGGAAGCGGGCTCAGAGGCGAGGAGCCGCTGCTCTATCCGAAACGCGGTCATGATCTCGATGAGATGGCCGAAGAGCTCGCTAGAGATTGCTGCATTCCTCGCCGAACCCTTTGAGACCGATTGAGCGCGTTCGAGGAAGGCATCCCCAAATCTCTGCACGCCGAAGCGGCGCTACTGGAGCATCCCACGCCGGCTCGACTGCTGGTTTCTACCGCATCGCGCGGTGCGGTTTTCTCGACAACCGAGGTGCGTTAGCGCGAGGTGGACAATGGTGTACCTCAATCCGTTGACAGGAGGGCCACATGGCGGTTCGTATTCGCAAGGACGTCTGGTCTCTGCCGGCAGGTGATTCAACTTTGCAGTGGTATGCGCGCGCTGTCGAAGTGATGCGTGGGCGTAGTCTCGGCGACCGCACAAGTTGGACGTACCTCGCCGCCGTCCACAATGTCCGCCCGGGTGCGCCTGAACGGCCTGGTTCGGCGGCTCATTGGCGACAATGCCAACATCAGACCTGGTATTTCCTGCCTTGGCATCGCGGCTATTTGGCCTGTTTCGAGGCGATCGTCAGTGAAACTATTGCTGGGCTGGGCGGCCCCTCCGATTGGGCTTTGCCGTATTGGAACTATTCGGAAGCTCTAACGGTGCAGCCGAATGCGCGCCGTATTCCGCCGGCCTTCCGGAATCAAACATTGCCGAACGGCGCGGTGAACTGGCTTTGGGCGCCGCGCGCGCAAAGCGTCAACGGCGATTTCGGTTTCGCCGACGACGTTGTCTCGCTAGACGCATTGAAAATAGCCTTTTTCGCCAATTCCGGGTTCCAGGTCGGGTTTGGCGGCCCGGTGACCGGCTTTAGTCTTGCTGGAAATGAAAACGGTGCGCCTGAGGAGGTCCCGCACAACTGGGTTCATGGGTTAATCGGTGGACAGAGTGGGTTCATGAGCTTCACAACGACAGCGGCGCTCGATCCGATCTTCTGGCTGCACCACTGCAATCTCGACCGGCTCTGGGAGGTGTGGCGAAACGGGGGGCACAGCAGTCCGACTGAAGCGACGTGGCGCTCTGGCCAGACTTTCAGTATACCGAGGTCTACAGCCCTATCTTACAACTTCACTTGCGCAGACGTATTGGACACGACGACGATCCTCCATGGATATCAGTACGACTCAACCCCGGTCGCGCGGGAACCGGTGGCGCCACAGCCCGTTCCTGAAGTAGTGGTTGCGGCGGCGGGGCGGCGCGCGCCTCCGACTGCGCCGATTGCGGAGACAGTGGCCTTGGGAGCAGATGCGCCAGACCTTGTTGGGTCGAGCAGCGCAACTCTTGCGCTTGAAGGTCCGGTTACCCGGACGAGTTTGGAAATCCGACGCGACCTCAGCGCCCGCTTCGCGCTCGAGGCGGCAGCGCCGACACGCGTCTTCCTGCACCTGGAAGGAATAACCGGACTGGGAGCTCCAGGGAATTTCCGCGTCTATGTCGGCCCTGCCGGCGCCGAGCCGACCCTTGTTGCGGGGCAGTTCTCAACCTTCGGTCTTGAGACCCGCCTTGACGGGGTGAGTGGGGGGCGGAAGTCATGAAGTCATAGTGCTATTCCCAGGGGCTAGCACTGTAGGTCTCTTCGCTTCGCCAGCACGCACCGATTGAAATGTATCGAACCAATCGCGAATGGCGGCGCTCAAAAAGATGTGAAACTTCTTGAGCAGCAAGCGACAATCAACAGTAGTATACAAACTAAAGTCGCATGTTTAAGCTTTTCGGGGCGAAGCCAAAATCGGCAAGAGTTTCGAGCGATTTAAGAACCTATGCAGTTGGTAGAAGCCTTTTGAGTTGCTACTAAGACGTGTAATGCAAAGGTCGCGGCGGAACCAAGTCGGGTTGAGGCCAATGGCTGTCGAGATACGGGACCCCGGAAGCGAGTATGTGCTCAATTGCTGCACGAAGTACCTTAGTCGGGCGGGTGCTCCGCCTGAGCCGGGCGATGAGAATGCAGCCGCTGCGTTTCGCGCTCAGATCGCAGAAGCCTGGCGCTTTCCGATCATCGGATTCGTGCGAGAAAAGCGCCCCGATGACGCGCCGCCCGTCAACCTTGTAACATTCGTCTACAAGACGCCGCCGGGCGATGCACGGCCGGTCGCGATACTGGGCACATTCGGCACGTTATATGAGCCGATTCCGCTTCAACCCGTTAAGTTCGATGGCGAAGACACGGGCTATCGATCTGTGTCTGTCTTAGTGCCGCAGAGCGAACTGCATACCTATAAGTATTTAATTGACGGCAAGTTTGTCCTCGATCCCATAAACCCGCAAATCACTCGGCTTACCAACGGCCGGTCTTGGTCACGCTTTTTCACCGACGGCTATCTGCAGCCGATTATTCTGGAGCCGTGGGAGCTGCGTATTCTGTATCGCTTGATCGACCAGATCCTTCCATTCCGCAGCGGCGACGCCGAGAATTTCCTCAAGCGATACTATTTTGGATTAAACCGCGAGCAACGGAAAGCGGACATGCCGAAAGCCTTTCGACTGGATGGGTCGGTCGGAGAGGTCAATGCCATCGACAAGCTATTGGCGCGTGACGAGGCGCACCGCTTGGCGGATTACCGCATTTGCCTGCGCCAGATCGACCGTGTCCTGCGACGGCAGAATCCGGTCGTCGAGCCCTATGAGACGTCGGCCGAGGACTTCATCGAGCTCTACGACAAGATGGCCAACGGCGATCGGATCGTCGGCTGGAATTACGATGAGTACGGTAATCCCGCCTATTTTCTTTATCTGCTTCGGCGCCACGCCGTCACGACAGCGTTCTCGCATCCCCGCTATGCCGGGAATGTCGGCGCCGCCGGATGGGCATACCTCGAGAACAAGTATTCGGACAGCAACAATCGGACCTTGTTCGATTGGTCGGCCGCGCTGGAAAAGCCGCTCGGCACCAATCCATACTATCGCTGAGCCCGCTCAATCACTTGCGTGGAAGGACGCGGCATGAGGGATAGCTTCGACGTCGTCATCGTCGGCAGCGGGGCGGGCGGCGCGCCCATTGCCAATCGCCTCGTCCAGAAGGGCAAATCCGTGCTGGTCTTCGATAAGGGACCGCTGCTGCGGCCGCACAATCAGGTGCCCGGCGAACGAAGCGACTTTCGGCGTGACGAACTCTACAACCACGGGCCGGAAAAAATACTGCGCATCCCAGGCGTGGCGAACGCTGGCGTATCCTACTACGGCAGCCACGTCGAGCCGGACATCAATGACGAGCCACATGTTTATCGCGGTCGCGACGACAAGGATTATGGGACGATCGAGGGCTATACGGCCCAGGTGGTGGGCGGTGGCACGCAGCTCTACGGGGGTGTCTCACTGCGTTTTACGCCGACCGACCTCCGCCTGAAGAGCTTCAACGAGTCCCGTCGCTCACCGATTAAGAACGACCCTCAGGGCGAGGTGCTGCGCGAAGCGCGCGACTGGCCGTTCGACTACGCGACGCTCGAGCCGTATTACGCGCTGGCGGAAGAGCTGGTCGGGATGTGCGGCACGAACGCCAACCAGCAGAAACCGTTCACCAGCGGCAACCGCTACCAACCACCGCTCCAGCCCAATCCGATCAGCGAATATGCCCGTGACGGTATGGTGGAACTCGGGCGCCGGCTAGGATCGAACATCGAACCGTACCGCACGCCGCTTGCGGTTATCACCCGCGATCACGCGCCGAGCGGACGGAAAATTCCGCGCGACGCCAACGGAAATCCCGACCCGGAGTTGGCGAAGACGAGTTACGTCAACCGCTACGGCGATCCGCTCGGGTTAAAGTCGAACACCTGGGTGTCGCTGCTCAGCCCGGTGTCGGACCAGCCCAATTTCGAGCTGCGGCCGAACTGCGTCGTCACAAAGCTGTCGAGCGATAACGACCGCGTCACGCGGGTGCACTTCTTCGATCCGGGGGGAGTGGAGCGGAGCGTCAGCGGCAAGATCGTCATTGTTGCGTGCTCCGCCATCGAATCGGTACGGCTGCTGAAGCTTTCGGCGGCGGCGGACCCGAATTTCGACCGGCGCATCAATCAGAACCCGCTCCTCGGGCGCTACTTTCTCACCCATTGCTTTGGCGGAGCGCGCGCGCTGATGCCAGGACGCTTCGACAAATCGAAGGCGCTCGACGCCGACTGGGCGACCGATTGCTGCGCCACCGACGACTTCCTCGAGGCGAACAGCCTTTGGGCAGGCGCCGCGATCTACAATAACACCTCCGACCAGGCGTTGCCGCTGTCGTTGTTCTGCACACATGGCAGCCAGGACTTGGACACGCTGTGGAACGGATTCATGTCGGATGTCGGCATGCGCGCCGACGGGTTCATCCAATTCCTCGACAATGAATTCGGACGCGGCCTCTCGATCAGCTTCATGGCCAACCAGGTGCCGCAGTTTGACAATCGCATCGAACTGCACCCCACCATCAAGGACAAGTGGGGCCGTCCTGTCGCCTATGTCATTAAGACGTGGCACCCGCACGATGTCTACCTCATGGACACGATGGCCCAGCAGTGCGGAAACGTGCTGCGCTTCGGCGGCGACCCGGTCGGCCGGAACTACCCTATCCAAGGGCAGGGCGCGATCTACATGGCCGAGAATGCGCTCGCGCGCATGGCCAATCATATCCTCGGCGGCGCACGTTTCGGGACCGACCCGCGCGACAGCGTGCTCGATCCGCAATGCCGGGCTTGGGAGTTTGACAACCTCTACGTCACCGATGGGTCATTCATGCCCACATCGGGTGGCGCCAACCCGACGCTCACGATCCAGGCCAACGCGTTCCGCGTGGCCGATCACCTCCTGACGAGGCTCTGATCATGGACCCCCGCTTCCTCGCGATTGACCAGGACAAGGTCATCCGCGCCGACTTGGCGGCAGTCGCCAAGCGGCAAGACGCGGCCGGCACGGCCATGTTGGAGACGGTAGCGCGGACGAATCCCAACTTCGACGCGCCCTGGAACAAGATCTTCAAGGTCGTCTTCTTCCCCGACCGCATCTATCACGCTCAGTACCTCAACGCGACGCGGAGCCCCCGCTACCAGTACAATGTGCTGGAGGTCCGCGGCCGAGCCGATTTCATCGTGCTCAAGACCGAAGTCTATCTCGACGGAAAATTCCTTTGTAACGCTCTGCGCCTTGAGTACCGCGCCGGTCGACTCGCCGAGCAGGTTCGCGAGCGCGGGCGCTTCCTCGGCAGCGAGGTGCTCGCCTGGGTCGAGCTGACCCACGCCGACCCGGCGGTGAAGGCTGACTTGAGGCGCTACGCCAAGATGTTCTACGACGTCTATGTGGACGCCTACCAGGTCGAGATCTGGGAAACGTTGGAGCCGCCCCCGAGCAGCTCGCACTCGTTCAAGGTTCTTGACCAGATGGGGCTGCACAAGCCGATCACCACGGTCCCCAGCTTCAGGCACGCGCTGAAAGACCTCTCCAAGCTCACGGGCGTTCACGTGTCCTTCCGTGAAACCGACATCGATCGGCCCTTCAATTATCGGATCAAAGCGGAAAACGCCGGGTGGGATAACGACTACTTCCGCTCCCACCAGGAGCCGAATAAGCCGGAGCCCAACTCGCCGGATAACACGATCGATGACCGCCATTATTTTGTGAACTTCCAGCGTGCTTTCGTGCTGGACGCCGAAGCGATTCCGCCGGTGCTCTACCAAAATGCGATGATGGAGCCGAGCAGCTCCGACTATTTCACCGGGGCGCCGCCGCAACCCGGCAAGCTCGACGGCAACAAGAACGTCATGGGTATGCGCTGGATCATCCAGCGCGAGCTCGGTGGAACGATCGTATACTTTCACCAAGTCATCGTTCCGCCCGGCGCTGTGGAAGGCACGCACCAGCACATCGGCTCGGAAGAGCTCTACTACTTCATCGAGGGCGAGGGGATCGCCTATGTCGGCGACGGTGACGACCCCGCGATCGACGCCAACTACCCGCTGGTCAATCCGACGCCCGACATCTATGGCCTCGGCCCGAAGCCATGCCGGCAGATTCCAGTCCGTCCCGGCATCACGATTTTCACGAAGAGCGGGGGAATGCACGGCGTACGCAATCCCAAGAGCAGCGCCGGTCCGCTCAAGTTCGTCGCTTTCGGCTACCACACTTCCTGACCGCGGGTTGCGCCATGTCGATGATCGTTCGAACTGACACCGTGATTAGGATCCCGCCCGGCCAACCGCCGGACTACGACAGCAACAATCCGCTGGTGCGCTTGATGGGTTACGCCGAAGCTCAGCGGCTCGCCGCAGCGCGGCATTACTATCTCACCGACGATCTGCAAGCGCTGGTGCCATTCAGTCACCTGACCTTGGCGGGACCCCAGGGCGGCGACGCGGACATCCTCGATCCGGCGCAGCAAGACAGCAAGTCGGATTTCCAGAAGCAGAACATCCGCGACTTCCTGTTGACCGACACGTATCTCATGCGTGGCTGGGTGACGACGCGCGCGTGGGACAAGCTCGAAGACGTCGACCCGCAGCCGGCGAAAACTGTCCCCTTCCTGAAGCTCTCCTATCGCGCCGGCCCGGATTCCAAGCTAGCGGAGGCGCTCGGGCGACTGCCGGGACAGACGATTCGCCTGTTCCTAAAGGTGAACGGGCGGGACGCCGGCGGGCTCATCACGGTGCCCTACAACGAATTGACCGACCGGTACGAGATCGAGCTGTGGGGCGACCATGGCGCCGATCTGCGCCAAGTCTTCTCAGACGACGCGGATGAGAGAGGCCTGCGCTCGCTGGAGGCAGGCGAACTGATCGCTCGTCCTGACCTGATCCGGGGCGCCCGCAGCGACTTCGACCGCGAGGGCAAGGACGACGTCGACATGCGGACCGTATCGTCCGACTGCGCGATGCATCCTATCCTGCCGCTCCATGTTGAGTTGGCATGGACGGACGAGACGGGCCAGGTCTGGGATTCACAAGGCGGCCAGAACTACCACTACGAGTTCAACATGTTCGTGCGAGGCTGGGACGCCTATCTCAAGGCCGGCATCAGCTCGAATCCGCATGGCGGCGTGGGTTTTCTCCATTACCGAAACCTGCTTTCGAACTATTTTGGCTTTGCCGATTCGGGGGAGCTCAGACGGCTGATCGAACCTTGGCAGTTCGATGCGATGGGGCGCAAGGAGGCGGGCGAGCGTACTGAGAAGTTCCTCGCTGTCGATTATGTCGATCTCCACATCCTCAAGAACAACTGCGGGATCGGCATTCATCGCCACCGCGACAACCAGGAGATCTTCTTCCTCCTGCGCGGACAGGCGGTGATGGTGATGGGGGACTGGGCCAAGGCGCCAAGCCGTGAACGCTGCTTCGAACTGCGCACCTTGCAGGCCGGGCACTTCTCGCTGCTCAAGTCCGGTCAGCTTCATGGGCTCATGAACGCCACCGACGTCGATATCTTCCTCATGATGTTCGGCGGCTACGACTAGAGCATTGTCAGCGAAGCATACCCCTCGGACGTAAATCGGGGGTGAACACTGGTTCAACCTGAAAAGCGAATTCTATTTCCAAAGAAACTGAGTTCACTCTAGCACCCCTGGGGCACAAGGAGGCGCGCCATGCCTGCCGACCAAACGGGGATCGGCCCGACCACGCCTATGGGAGCCAACCTTGTTCCCGGCGGATGCATGTTTCGCGCCTGGGCGCCCCGCGCCACGGCGGTTTATGTCTCCGGACCGTTCAACAGCTGGGCGCAGAAGGACGAGGCGAGCCGGCTGGTCAAAGACGCCACGGGCTTCTGGGCCGGGTTCCTGCCCGGCGTGGAGGACGGCGCCGAGTACAAGTTTTTCGTCGTCGGGCCAACGGGGCTGGAAGGCTTCAAGCGCGATCCCCGCGCCCGCGAGCTGATGGCGGGAAGTTGGAACTGCGTCGTTTGCGATCCCAACCGCTATCCGTGGCACGATGCCGGATTTCGCCCACCGCCCTTCGAGGAGCTCATCATATACCAGTTCCACGTGGGGACCTTCTACGCCACGGACGCAGCAGGGCGCGACCGCCGGCAGGGCCGGGTGGCCAAGTTCCTCGACGTGCTCGATCGCGTCGAATACCTTGCCGAACTCGGTGTCACCGCCGTCCAGCCGCTGCCGATCGTCGAATACCCGACACAGTTCAGCCTGGGCTACAACGGCGTCGACTATTTCTCGCCCGAGTTTGATTACGGCGCGCCGGACGCGGAGCTGGACCGTTATCTCGCCCGCGCCAACGCGCTCCTTGCGGCGCGCGGCTGCGCGCCCGTTGCGGCGTCCGACATCCGCAGCGCCGCCGACCAGCTTCGGCTTCTCGTCGATATCCTGCACGTCTATGGGATGGCAGTGATCTTCGATGTCGTCTACAACCATGCCGGCGGTGATTTCGGAGACGAGAGCCTCTACTTCTTCGATCGGCTACCGTACGGAAATTTTAACGACAGCTTGTATTTCACGGACCGGGAATGGGCCGGCGGACTGGGGTTCGCCTATTGGAACGGCGGGGTCCGCCAGTTCCTGATCGACAACGCGGCGTCGTTTCTCTCCGAGTATCACGTGGACGGGTTCCGTTACGACGAGGTGAGCGTGATCGACCGCTTCGGCGGCTGGTTCTTCTGCCAGGACCTCACCGGCACGGTGCGCTTCACCAAGCCGCCCGCCGTACAAATCGCGGAATTCTGGAATCCGGGTCAGGATTCGGTCATTCGGCCGAGCGTGTTCGGCGGCGCCGGTTTCGACATGGTCTGGCATGCCGGGCTGCGCGACACCGTGCGCGGCATCATCGCGCAGGCGGCGGGCGGGCGCGACGCTTTCGTGAATTTCGATCCGGTCCGTGACGCCCTGCGGCCGCCGGGCGGGTTTGATGGGGCCTGGCGCGCGCTCCAGATGCTGGAGAACCATGACGGGCTTCTCATCACTCATGAACCGTACGACCAGCGGCCCCGCATCGCCAAGATCGCCCATTTCGACAATCCGCGCTCATGGTATGCGCGCAGCCGCTCCCGCGTCGCCACCGGCGTGCTTCTAACCGGTCCCGGCGTGCCCATGCTTTTCATGGGACAGGAGTTCCTCGAGGACAAGATGTGGAGCGACTCGCCCGAGCTCGACGCGTACCGCATCTGGTGGGACGGACTTGCGGTCGACAAAGCGATGAGCGACCATCTGCGCTTCACCCGCGAGCTGATCGCCCTGCGTCGGCGCCTGCCGGCGCTTACGCGCGGGCAGATCAACGTCTTCCATGTCCATAACGGCAACCGGGTCATTGCCTTCCATCGCTGGATGGACGGAAGCGGGGAAGACGTTGTGGTGGTCGCGACCCTCGCCGAAATGACGCTTTATGGCTACCAGCTGGGCTTTCCGCGCGGCGGGTTTTGGCGCGAGGTATTCAACAGCGACGTCTACGACAACTGGGTCAATCCGCTCGTGGCCGGCAACGGCGCCGGGGTGTTCGCCGGCGGCCCGCCGATGCACGATCTCCCCACCTCTGCTGCGGTGGTGATCCCCGCCAATGCCTTCGTCGTATTCCGATTTGAACAGTGAGCTGAACCGGGCTCGACCGCGAAGGCTTTCACAAGGCATTCACCGACCCCCCGGGGACTTCTATCCGTCGGACGCGATCCTCTGGATGACCGCGCGGCAAGACGAGGAAATCAAGCGCCTCGATTATCGCCGCAATCCCCTGCGCCCACTCGCCCAGCGCGTCGAAGTGGGCGCGAAGTAAGGGTCTCATCATGCGCTCCAAGAACGTGCTGCGCCACGCTCGTCGCCGTTACAAGCGCGAAACCGGCGGGGGTCCATTCCGAAGGTATTGGCGTGCCCACTTTTGCGCCCGAGGGGATTCGAACTTCTGACCTTTGCCGTCGGAGGCCAACACACCCCTCTCGCTACGGGCTCTATATCACGAAGTGGCGCACCGAACCCGTGTCGATTCCGGCGCGGCTCTTTTCCGGCGACGCCGCCAAAGCCTGCATGCATCGGTCATGCGGAACATCCGCAAGGTCCGAGCGTGAAGCGGCGCGTCCTGCGCGATGGCGTTGGTCGCCGCGTCGAATCGAGTCCATACTGGCCTTGCAATGACATCCGGTTGGATTGACGCGCTTGGCGCCGCCGGGGCCGTGCTCACCACGCTCTGCTGGCTCCCGCAGGCCCTGAAAATCATCCGCGATAAGGACACGCGGGCGATCTCGCTCGTCGCCACGGTGGCGTTTACGACCGGCATCGCTTTCTGGCTTGCCTATGGTGTCGCGCGCATGGACTGGCCGTTGATCGGAGCGAATGGGCTCACGCTGATGCTGATGCTGGTGATCGTCGCGCTGAAACTGCGGCACGGTTGAAACGATGGTTGAATCGGAAACCTCCAAGCGGAGCGCGCGCGAGTTCCGCGTGTCCATAAAAGACGGTGTCCGACTGCTCGCAAAAATGTGATCGTGGTTGGCGAGAGCAGGCGCGCTCTGCGCGGAATCGCGCAAAATCCATATAAATAGGGCAATCGCGAGCGGCGCGGCGGATGTCGAGCCGTTCGGCGACCGCCGAGCGGTGCGCCGCGATTAAGGTTTTGTTTACGCCGTTCCGTGCATTTGCGCCCTCCGCGTACCGTTTTATACGGGCGCTGGAAAACGCACCGCGTCGCCGAGGAACCGATTCGTCCATGCACATTTGCACCCTGCAGCGGAGCACACCCATGCTCGACGCCAACAACAAGATTGCCGGCTTTGCTCATCCAGGCCGCATCGCCCGTTTTCATCGCGTCCGGGCCGCCGTTCTCGCGCAACTCGTCGCCACGCTCGCATTGATCGTCGCGATCGCAATTTCGGCGGTCACGGTCACCATGGAGATCGCCGAAGCTGGCGTGCTGACGGTGCATGAGACGGGTGGCGGTGTTGCATGTGCCGCTTTTCTCGCTCTGGCGGTGATCGCGATCGGCGGACTGATGGCGTTCTTTGCCGGCGCGTCGATGAGGTCGCTGGTGAATAACCACCCGCGTGGCGCGTCCGGCGTCGCGGAAGATATTTGCACGCAAGACTACCAGCGGTAAAAGACGAAGAAGGCTCCCAATGCGATGAAAGCAAAGCCGACCGCGTGATTCCAGGCGAGCGGCTGGTTCAGATACAGCGAGGAGAAGCCGGCGAACACGACCAGCGTTATCACCTCCTGCATCGTCTTGAGCTGCGCGGGAGCATACAGCGCCGCGCCCCAGCGGTTGGCCGGAACCGCGAGGCAGTATTCGATCAACGCCAATCCCCAACTGATCAGCACCACCTGCCAAAGCGGCACTTCTTTGTAGCGCAGGTGCCAATACCAGGCCGTGGTCATGAACAGATTGGAGCTGAGCAGGAGCAGCACGGGCACGTACAAGGCGAGACGAAACGACGGCATTGCTGTACCTCGAATCGATTGGCGGCGGAGGATTGTTTCATCAACCCGTCCAAAGTTTGAAGCGTTCGCGCAGCGCCGTCGTAGGCGCGCCGCGCGCGGCAAGCCGCATCACGGTCGCAATCGGCTGCTAGCCGTGGCTTCACGATCATTCGTCGACCTGCAATCCCGGAGCTGACAATGCGTGGATACCGTTCCGTCCTCATCGTTTCTGCAGCGGTCGCGCTTGCCGTTTGCGTCACGCCGCTTGCGGCGCAGTCGCAGTTGCCGCGGCCGTCGCAGCTGCCGCCGGCAGGCGGTCCGGGCGGCCCCGGCGGTCCGCCGCAAGGCATGCCCGGCCAGACGCAGGTCGCACCGGCGAAGCCTTACAAGCCGGTATCGATCACGATGCCGCACGCCGCCGCCGATCCGAGCTTGGATGCGTTCCGCAAGCAGCTCAGCGATATCGCGAGCCGCAAGGACCGCGCCGCCCTCACGGCGATCGTGGCGCCGCACTTCTTCCTGATGGGCGAGCGGGGCGACAAGGCCGACAAGAAGAAATCGGGGTTCGACAATCTCGCCGCGGCGATCGATCTGGACGCCACCGACGGCTCTGGATGGGACACTCTGACGGCAGCGGCCAAGGATTCGACTGCGGAGCCGCTCCAGCAGCGGCAGGGCGTCATGTGCTCACCCGCGACGCCCAGTTTCGACGACAAGGCGTTCGAGCAGCTCCTGAAGGCGACCCAAACGGATGCGTTCGAATGGGGGTATCCGAACGCGCCGCAGGTCGATGTGCGCGGCTCGGCTGCGCCCAACGCGCCCGTCGTCGAGAAGGTCGGCGGCATCCTCATCCGGATCCTGCCGGAATCGAATGCGAATGCGCAGTCGCCGCCGACGAGCCTGCGCATCGTCACGCCTGCGGGCAAGACCGGTTATGTCGCGGCCGAGTCCGTTCTTCCGCTCGCGACGGATCAGCTCTGCTATGGGAAAGACGGGAGCGGCTGGAAGATCACGGGCTATATCAGCGGCGATTGATCTGAAATTTCCGCGCGAGGCCGCGGCCGCTAATTGGCGGCCGCCAGCTTTGCCGGCGTCCACTCCATGGGGACATGGCGAGGTTGGTCCGCCACGCGCTTGAGCCAGGAGCGAACGGCCGGGAAGCCGGTCAGATCGAATTCGGCAAGGTGGACGATGTGGGTATAAGCGTACAGGGCGATGTCCGCGATGGTATAGCGGTCCGCCGCGAAGAAGCGATTGGTTTCGAGATGCTCCTCCATGACGCCGAGCGCCTGATAACCCGCTTCGGTCCAGGATTCGATCGCATGGACCTTGAGTTCGCGGCCGCCCCGCACCAGCGTTAGCCAGAAATAGGCGGCGCCGACGGTCGGCTCGATGCTATTCTGTTCGAAGAACATCCAGCGCAGCGCCTCGGCGCGATCGAAAGTATCGTCGGGTGCAAGCGGCGTTCCGCGCGCGATGTGCCAGAGAATGGCGTTCGAACTCGGGCAGATATCGACCAGGCGCCACTTCGAGCAGCGGCACGCGGCCGCTCGGGTTCTTCTCGCGGAACTCGGGCGTGCGGTTCTCGCCCTTGAGCACGTCGACCTCGATGCAACGGAAGGGAATGCGCAGCTGGGCCAGCGCCAGCCGGACCTTGTAGCAGTTGCCCGATCGTTGCATTGAATAAAGGGTGTACATGCCTTGCTCGAAAAACTGCCGATTTACAGAAATTCCAAATCGCGGACTTTGAATGATGCGGCGCACAACTGCGCCGCATTGGATTTTCTAACTCCAGCGGTGAAATACGACTTCAATAGGACGCCGAAGGCAAGTTTTTTCTTTACAGGGACCAGCAATCGCAGCCTGTTTGACGGCGCGAAATCTTTGCAGAGAATTGCCATCCGCAACCGCAAAACGGCGTTACGCCGCCGGCTCGGACTGCAACCGCAGCCGCGACGTGATCTCGGCGAGGATGGAGACGGCGATTTCGGGCGGCGACACAGCTCCGATCGCGAGCCCGATCGGGGCGTGAATGCGCGCAATGTCGGTCCCGCTCACGCCCAGCGCCCGCAGTCGTTCGACGCGGCGCGCATGCGTCTTCCTCGAGCCGAGCGCTCCGACATAGAAGCATTCGCGCGACAGCGCATGGATGAGCGCGGGATCGTCGATCTTCGGATCGTGGGTGAGCGCGGCGAAAGCCGTGTAGCGATCGAAAGCGAGTTGTGGCAGCGCCGTGTCCGGCCACTCCGCTATCACCCTCACGTCGGGAAAGCGATCGGGGCTTGCGAAGGCGGTGCGCGGATCGACGATCGTCACGTCATAGCCGAGAAGGCGCGCCATCGGCGCGAGCGCCTGGCTGATGTGCACGGCGCCGGTGATGACCAGTTTGGGCGGCGGTACATAGACAGTGAGGAAAACGCGGCCCGCCGGCGTCTCCGCCATGCCGCTCTTGCCGGCGCGCAGATGGGCTGCAAGCGTGTCCTTGAGGGGATCCGCGGCGACCTCGGCGCTTGGCACAAAGCGCTGCGCCCCGCTTGCAATATCGGTGACGATGATCGCCGCGCGGCGCGCAACTCGTTCAGCGTTCAACGCGTGGAGGATGTCAAACTTCACGGCTGCCTCGATCCGTCCATTTCTCCCAGCTGCGGCAGGGTAATTTCACTCGATGATGTGCAAAATCTCCCCCTGGAGGGAAGGCCGTCCAGACCGCGATGTTCCCCACCCCAACGCGTATCCCGGATTGCCCTTGCTCGGCGCGCGGTCACTCCACCTTCTCCACATAGACACGGATCGTGCCGCCGCAGGACAGGCCGACCTTCCAGGCGGTCTCGTCGGCGACGCCGAATTCCAACAGCTTCGGCTGCCCGCTCTCGATCACGTCGAGCGCTTCGGCGACCACCGCACCCTCGACGCAGCCGCCCGACACCGAGCCGAGAAAGTTGCCGGCTCCGTCGATCACCAGGCTTGAGCCGACCGGCCGCGGCGCCGAGCCCCACGTCTCGACAACGGTGGCGAGCGCCACGTCCTTGCCGTCGCGCCGCCAGTCCTCGGCCGCCTTTAGGATATCCTCGTCGCGCGCGAACATGACCTAATCTCCCGCCTGCCGGGCTCGAACTCAATCCATCTCTAGCCCGAGACGCGTCTCAGTCCTATACGGACGACGCCGCGCCGGTAAGATAGGCGCGCGCTTTGGGAGTTTCACCACGCATGATTTCGATGGCCGCCCTGTTTCGGACTCCCGGCGCTCCGCTCGCGATCGAACGCATCTCGCTCGATCCGCCCGGACCAACGGAAGTGCTGGTCCGCGTCGCCGCCGTCGGTCTCTGCCGCACCGACTATCATGTGATGCGCGGGGAGCGTCGAGTCGCGATGTCTCCGATGGTGCTGGGCCACGAGGCGGCCGGCGTGGTCGAGAGCGTCGGCGTCGAGGTGACGGGGATCGCGGTCGGCGACCATGTCGTGCTCACCTTCATTCCCGGCTGCGGGCGCTGCCGCTGGTGCCGGCAAGGCCTGCATCACTTGTGCGCCGAGGGACCACGCATCACCCAGGGTCCGCAGCTCGACGGCAGCTATCGCCGGCGCGACGTGGACGGTCGCGCGGTCGGGGCGTTCTGCATGATCGGCGCCTTCAGCGAGCGGACGGTGGTAGATCGAGCCTCGGTCGTCGTGATCGAGCGCGACATCCCGCATGATCTTGCTGCGCTCGTGTCCTGCGGCGTACCCGCGGGCGTAGGTGCGGCGCGCCATCGCGCCAAGGTCAGACCGGGCGACAGCGTGCTGGTGGTCGGCTGCGGCGGCGATGGCATGAACGTGGTGCAGGGCGCGCGGCTTTGCCGCGCCGCGAAGATCATCGCCGCCGACCGCATACCGGCGAAGCTCGCCTGGGCGCACGACTTCGGGGCGACCCACACGGTAATGGCGGAAGGCGAGGCGCTCACCCGCGAGGTTCTGGCGCTGACGGATGGGATCGGCGTCGACCATGCTTTCGTTTGCATCGATCCGCCTGCGACGCTGTTGCCGGCGTTCCGCGCCACCGCCAAGGCCGGCAATGTGGTGGTGACCGCGCTCACGCCGGACACCGTTACCGAGATCAAGATTCCGCCGCTCGAGCTGTTCGTGACTCAGAAGGCGATCATGGGCGCGGTCTACGGCTTCGCCAGCCCGCGTCTGCAAATCCCCGAGCTGCTCGCGCTCTATCGCAAGGGCGACTTGATGCTCAAGGAGCTGATCACCCGCACCTACAGCCTCGACGAGGTCAATCGCGGCTATGAAGACCTCGAAGCGGGCAAGAATCTGCGCGGCGTCATCGTGTTCTGATGCGCCCGGCCGCTGCGCGCGCATGGCGTCGGCGGACCAGCGCCTTGCGGAGCTCCTCCAAGGCGAGAATGCCGAGCGCGAAGGGGACGAGCAGGAGCCATACGGCGCCGGGAACCGGCAACGTGCTCAGCAGGGCATTGGCCCAGGGCGCGTAATTCGCGGCCAGCAGCAGGGCGATTTCGACCACGATGCCCCAGACGATCAGCGGATTGTCGAAGGGGCGCATGGAAAACACCGACCGCACCGCGCTCCGGCACAGGAAGACGTTCACCACCTGCATGACGATGAGGGCGGACAGGCAGGCGGTGGTCGCGCGCAGGTAGAGCGGGTCGCTCCAGGCGAGCTGGTCGCCATAGCGCCACCCGCCGCCGATCAGCACGAGGAAGAACGCCGCCATGCCGGCGGCGGCTTCGATGGGGCCGAGGAAGAGGTAGGCGCGCAGCGCCACCGGCACGGTCAGCAGCGGCTCGCTCTGCGGGCGTGGCGGCAGCCGCATGCCCTGCGGGTCGGGCTTCTCCACGCCGAGCCCGAGGCCAGTCAGCGAGTCCGTTCCCATATCGATCAGGAGGATCTGGATGGGCGTGAGCGCAAGCGGCACCTGGAACAGGGCGAAGGGAGGTAGGGAACCAGCTCCGCCACGTTGTGCACGAGGACGTAAGTGAGAAACTTGCGGATGTTCTGAAATACCGCGCGGCCTTCTTCGACGGCGTTCACGATGCTGGCGAAATTATCGTCGAGCAGCACCATGTCGGCCGCTTCTTTCGCGACATCGGTGCCGGCGAGGCCCATGGCGACGCCGATGTGGGCGGCCTTCAGCGCCGGCGCGTCGTTGACCCCATCGCCGGTGACGGCAACGATGTGTCCCTTGCTCTTCAGCGCCTCGACGATCGCATCTTGTCGGCGGCGCTCACCCGCGCAAAGATGATGTCGGGCGCGTCGAGCGCGAGCCCGAGCGCGACGGCGGAGAGCGTGCGCAGGCGTTCCCCGGTGATCACGGTCGGCTCGCCTTCGCGCACGAGCCCGATCTCGGCGGCGATCGCCTTTGCCGTTCGCGGATGGTCGCCGGTGATCATGATCACCCGGACGCCCGCTTCGTGGCAGGTCGCGACCGCGCGCGGCACTTCGGGCCGCGGCGGGTCGCGCAGGCCGACCAGTCCCTGGAACACGAGATCGCGCTCGAGCGTCTCGTGCGACCAGTTCGCCGGCAGGTCGCGCGCCGCGAAGGCAATTACGCGCAGACCCTTCTCGGCCATTGCCTCCTGCGCGCTGACAATTTCTTGGCGCGTGGCGGGATCGAGCGGGTGCGTCTCGCCTGCCGTGGAGACAAAGGCGCAAATTGCGAGCACCGCCTCGGGAGCGCCCTTGCAATAGAGCTTCGCGCCGTCATGCGTCTCCTGCACGACGGCCTGCCGCATCCGGCCGCTGTCAAAGGGGATTTCATCGAGGCGGCGCGAAGCCGGCAGTTCGCCGCCGAGCTTGCCACGCATGGCGATGAGCGCGATCTCCATCGGATCGCCGAGCAGCGCGACGCCTTTCTCCGTCTTTGACTTGCGCACGTCATGGCAGAAATTTGCGCAGACGAGGAAATCGGGGTGATGCGCGGCGACCGTGCGGTCGTTTTCGAGCTCGCGCAAAGCGTAAGTCCGTCCGGCAAGAAAGACCTCGCGCGCCTCCATGCGGTTCTCCGTCAGCGTGCCGGTCTTGTCGGTGCAGATGACGGTGGCGGAGCCGAGCGTTTCGACCGAGGTGAGGTTGCGGATCAGCACCTTGCGTTTCGCCATGCGCTGGGCGGCAAGCACGAGCGACAGCGTAAGCGTCGGCAACAGGCCCTCCGGCACCATGGCGACGATGATGCCGATGGAGAAAATGAGATCCTTCCAGAACGGCACGCCGATGCCGGCGCCGACGGCGAAAAAGACTACGCCGATGGCGATCGCGAGGATTGCGATGAGGCGGCTCAACCGCGCCAGCTCCTTGCGCAGCGGCGACACCGTCGTCCGGCCCGTCTGCGCGAGATGCGCGATCTGGCCGAACTCGGTGTGGGCGCCGGTCGCGTAAACGAGCGCTTTGCCTTCGCCCGCCACCACGCTTGTTCCGGCAAAGAGAATGTTGCGGCTGTGGATCGGCTCGCTCTCGGGCGACGGGCTCGCGTCCCGCGCCCGCGCGACCGACTCGCCGGTGACCGTCGCCGTGTTGACGCGTACGCCGAAGCTCTCGATCAGCCGGCAATCGGCCGGGATGTTGTCGCCCTGCTCCAGGACGATCGCGTCGCCGACGACGAGTTCGTCGATCGGAAGCAAGCGCACCGAACCGTCGCGCACGACCTTCGCTTGCGGCGGCAACAGGTTCTGCAACGCGGCGAGCGTGTGCTCGATGCGGTTTTCCTGCCAGAACGAGAACACGCCGCTGATCAGAATGACCGCGACGATGGCAAGGCCGATCTGCGCCATGCCTTCGCCGGGATCGGCCCATTCGGCGATGAGGGAAAGCCCGGCCGCGATCCACAAGATGACGGAGAAGAAGCGGAAGAACTCACGCAGGAGCCGCATGATCGCCGGCTCGCGGGCGGTCTTTTGAATGCGGTTCGGGCCGTATTCGGCAAGCCTTCGCGCGGCTTCGGCGCTCGTGAGGCCGTCGGGGGCGCTGCGGACGACCTCGAACGCCTCGGGCAGCGTCAGCCGATGAATAGTCGTGGACGGCGGTCCGGTCATCGGATCAGCGGCGGCGTGGCGTGAACGGGAAGCGTCCGTGCGGCGTCTCGGTTGCGGCCAGCCTATCACGCCTGAACGACGCGGGCGCAGCAGGCGCGGTCGCGGCCACGCCGGCACAGAGGGCGCAGGCGCCAATCAAGCCCGGCGCCTGGTCACCCGCAAATCGCCCGACAGAACCTCGTCTACCCAGGCCGGCACCAGTTCGGTTGCCGGTCCGTAGCGGCGCTCGTCGAACACATAGGCGTTTTCCGACGGGTCGAGGTTGATCTCGCAGGTGCGGACGCTGGCGCTGCGCGCCGTCTGCACGAACCCGGCGGCGGGATAGACCGCGCCCGAGGTGCCGATCGACACGAACAGGTCGGCCACGACCAGCGCCTCGAAAATCTCGTCCATGTACATCGGCATTTCTTCGAACCACACGACATGCGGGCGCATGCCGCCGGATCGCCGGCAGTCGGGGCAGGGGAGATCGACCGAGAGGTCGGCGCGCCACTCTTCGACCAGACCGCAGTGATTGCAGCGCGCCTTGAGCAATTCGCCATGCATGTGGACGACGCGGCGCACCCCGCCGCGCTCGTGCAGGTCGTCGATGTTCTGCGTGCAGAGGAAGAGTTCGCCGCCGTGCGCGGCGAGCCCCGCTTCGAGCCGGCCGAGCGCGCGATGCGCCTCGTTCGGCTCCGCCGTCTGCAGGTCGCGCCGGCGCATATTGTAGAAGTGGTGCACGTCATGCGGCGCGCGCGCAAAGCCCTGCGGCGTCGCAAGCTTCATCGGATCGAACTTGGCCCAGGCGCCGTTCTTGTCGCGGAAGGTGCCGAGCCCGCTTTCCGCGGAAATCCCCGCGCCGGTAAGGATGAAGATGTTCATGGGTGTTCTTCTACTTGGTTGGGAAATGATTTGCGCGTATTGTAGCGGAACGGCGGGCTCGGCGCAGCCGCATTCACGCAGCCCAGCCGTAAGGCGGCATGGGGCGAAATCGCGCGAAGGGGCAGGTCCGTAGCCCGCATGGAGCGAAGCGAAATGCGGGATTTGCCCGCACCGGAGACGAAGACCCGGATTGCGCTGCGCTCCATCCGGGCTACGCGTGCTGACTAGCGTCGCCTGCCCAATCGACCGGGATTTTGCCAAGCCGGACCATCCGGTGAAAAGACGAAACGGCAGCTGGTCGTGATTTCGTCATGTGCGGGACAATCGCCTTTTTGAGGGTTCGGCTCATTCGCTCGACCTGAGCTGGCTGCTGGATGAGTTGGCGGCGGATTTTAGCTAACGCTTAAATCCGAACTACGCCCTATGGCCCAACGGGAGGCCATCCAATCTGTGTCACGAACGTCCCTCCACGGCCCGTTTCTACTTTCAACAATGAAATCGTCCGCATGACGGGCGGCTTTATGCTCCAGCCCTGGATCTGTCCGTCTACTTCTATTAGTTCAAGTGAATTTCCGATTAAGTCGAGTTTATGCTGCGATAGGTATTTCATCAAAAAGCCCAGGGAGATCGGTTTAGGGCTGTCTGGGAGAGAATCGATGGCCTTTGAAACGGCTGGAGCTACCAGTACAGGCGTACGGACGAGCACCAGCTTGGCCTCACCACCATCAAGAGTAATCGGGAAAGCGGCCGTACCGCCTGCAATGTTTTCGAATTCCCGAAATCCAGAAGAGTAGACTAGCGCACCATTTCTCATTTCAAACACCTGCGCGTGAACCAATGAAAGCCTATTTTCGCTTTGATTCGTAATGGTGACCAACCAGCATAGGCCCAATTGTCCACTATCACCCATCTTTCGATAAACAACATGACAGTCGTTTGTTGGTTGAACGCTAAAGCCAATTGACTCTCGTTTCAGTTCGAGCGATCGCCACGACAAGTATGCTGAAGCGAAGGAGATGACCAAAGCAAGGATAACTCCGACTGAGTTTATCCAGGTGTGTACTCTTGAAGTAGAACTTGCGGTCATCTCCTGTGCTCCTGACGGCGAGGAATAGGGCGAAGCCCCGCGTCTTGAACCGATGCTCGTATCGGCATCCGCCGAGAAGCACGCTTCTCAACAGAGATGCTATGGGGCGGCGGCGAGGATATTGTATCCATCGGCGCTGATGTGAATTGATGGAGCGCCCCGTGCAGAAGTTGAATGACCTGAGCCGATGCCTCACCTCCCTCCAACCGGACGGCACGCTGATCGCCGTCATCGAAATGGGTCTTTCGAGTTGGCTTGTTGCGGGCATCGTCCCTGGCGTCGAGCGTCAGCCGTTGAAGAAGCTCGCCGTCGACGAGAACGCCTTGCTGAAGCTGTTGCATCGATGGCGCGATGAAGCCGAGAAGGCAGGACACAGGATCACACGCATCACTGTCGCCTTCGAGGCCGGCCGGGACGGCTTCTGGCTGGCGCGCTGGCTCATGGCACGCGACATCGAGGCCCACGTCATTCATGCATCGAGCGTAGCCGTGTCGCGTGAACATCGGCGCGCGAAGACCGACCGTCTCGACACCGAGCTGCTAAAACGCGCCTTTCTCGGCTGGCTACGCGGCGAGCGTGATCATTGCAAGATGGTAGCGATCCCGACGATCAATGACGAAGACGCCAAGCGGCCCAACCGCGAGCGCGAAAGCCTCGTCGGAGAGCAAAGTCGGATCATCAACCGAATCAAAGCAACATTGGCCCGGCTCGGCATCCGTGGCTTCAATCCCAAGCTGAAGAAAGCTTCCGAACGACTTGGAGGCTTGCGCACGCCCGAGGGCGAGCCGATCGCGCCCAACACGTTGGCTGAGCTGCGCCGCGACATGGTGCGCCGGCGGCTCGTCAATGATCAGATACGGCAGATCGAGGATGCTCGCCTGGAGCGTCTCAAGCAGGCGCCCAGTGATGGACCACACGCAATGGTGCGTTTGTTGGCGCGCGTGATCGGGGTTGGCATCGAGACGGCCGACATGCTGGTGCAGGAGGTGCTGTCGCGAAACATGCGCGACCGACGGGCCGTAGCGCGTTATGCCGGCCTCACGGGCTCGCCCGACGAGAGCGGCAGAAAACGCCGGGAGAAAGGGCTGGCGCGTTCGGGCAACGCGCGAGTTCGACGGGGCATGATCCAATTGGCGTGGCGATTTCTCATATTCCAGAAGGACAGCGCCTTGGCGCAGTGGTTTCGAGCCCGCACCGAAAACGCCCGCGGCACTCGCAAGACCATGATCGTGGCCTTGGCGCGCAAGCTTCTGATCGCCCTGTGGCGGCTCGTGCGGGAGGGCGTGGTGCCGGACGGCGTCATTCTGCGTCCCGCACAATGACCGGAGGACGAAGAAGGCACCCAACAGTTTTGGCCCAGCCCGTCCGCTTGTGATGGGTCGCCGATGACGGTTCGAGGTGGCGGTGACCCGATGGACTCCATGGCTTATCACGCCGTAACAGAGAATGGGTCCGCCGCTTCGGAGCTTCGCAACCGATGCGTATGACTGCATCATGGTTCGGGTCCTTGGACCCACCGAATACAAGGTTGTGGCGCGATAGATCCGCGCCCGAAAGCGGGCTCCCCTCTGATCGTCATCCCGACCGCACCAAGCGGGCCGTCGTGCTCGGAGCTGTCAAGGTATGGCCTGGCAAGAACGGAGAATGCCGCAAGGTTGGGGCGACGGCCAACCTTGACAGCTCCGGCGCGCGCCGGCTTTGCAATACTGCGGGTCGGGGCGAAGAAACGGGATTCCAGGTCAAACAAAGAAACCGATCAAGAAAGCAAGCAAGAAAGAAAGTCGCCGCTCTTGAAACCGCTTGACAACAAAGACCCCATACAAGGGGTCCTAGTCTAGCAATCAGCCAAGACGTCAGACCCGGCGGTCCATACGCCCCCTCCCGCGTCGCTGCGCTCCGCTCCCTCCCCCGCTTGCGGGGGAGGGTTCAGGGAGGGGGTCGGGCGCACCGTATGGATTTCCGGGCCACCCTCATGGTGAGGAGCGCGGCGAAGCCGCGCGTCTCGAACCATGTGACCTGGCAGGGCATTGCTAGCCTCATCCTTCGAGACGCCCGCTTCGCGGGCTCCTCAGGATGAGGGCTGGGGAGCGCGGCCCGGCAATGGCGGGTGAAATCAGTCCGTAGCGGGATGTACCCGCACCGGAAACGAAGACCCGGATTGCGCTGCGCTCCATCCGGGCTACTTGTCGCTTGCTATCGAAGTCCGACTTGGAAGGTAAACCATCCGCTTGGTAGATCGGAGAACGCGTCTGCACTGGCATCAATGCCCACCGACCGGAAAGCAGACACAATCGCGTCCGCCCCCCCCCCCCTCTTCTTTTTTTTTATCTATTCCTATTACTACTTTTCCTAACTCTAAAAATCTTCAACTTCACCTAACAAAAAACCACACCACCAATAATATCAAAAAACACAACCCTCCTTCTTAACCACACTAACAACACAACACTCACTTCATCAAACAAAAACTCACTTCTCTCAACAACACAAACTAAAAAAAAAACAAACACACCCTAACCATACTAACAACATCCTACAAAACCTACATCACAACACACTTCCCACCCGGCACGCAACTATCCAACCACACTAAATAAACCACCACTAAACAAACACTCTACACACACCAACAACAAACAACACATCCTCAATTTCTTTTCCTTTTGAATCATCTGTTCTAAAGCCAACAGATATACCCCTTGTGGTTACGCTGGGGTGCGGCACGGATAATTGAGACACCCGGCTGAGGTAAATTGAACCTAACGGAGTGCTACACATGACGAGTGATGAAGGGCTCGCCCGAAGGGGCGCCGGAGCGCTCCCCCAAAGCTGACGTAGGCGCCGCTTCGGGCGTCGACGGGAATGGTCCGCAGGCGCTTTTCTGTTCAGCGCAAGATGGCGATTGTCGCGCGACTGTTGCGCTGCGAGCCGCTGGAATTCTGGTGGCCCGACAAACCGAATGTCTCGGTCGCCAAGCTGACCGAGTGGCGCGATCGCGCGCTTGCAGGCGCGGCTACGGCCTTGAAAGAACGCGAACGCGATGACCGCGACGACGAAATTGCCCGGCTGAAATCCAAGGTGGGCGAGATCACCATGGACAACGAACTGCTCAACGCCAAGATCGCGGCGCTGGAGGGCAAACGCCCTTTGGCCCACAGGAGGTCGAGACGATGAGCCAGACGCTCTCGCCCTCCAGTGCTCGCTGTTATGGCTTGGCGCGCGTTGCGCGTGTGTGGACGGTCTCGCGTGCCAGCGTCTATCGCTCCCTCAAAGAGACGCCGCCGAACACGATCGTCCGTCGCCCTGGCCCGGTCGGGGCATGTTCGGACACGGAATTGGCCGACCATATCCGCCGGCAAATAGCTGCCTCACGCCTTCACGGTGAGGGGTACCGCAAGTTATGGGCGCGATTGCGCTTTGCTGGCGTTCGCGCAAGCCCCCGCCGTGTGCGACGCGTGATGGGCGAGAACGGCTTGCTCGCTCCTCATCGCGTTGGACGCGCCGAGAGCAAGCTGCACGATGGAACGATCGTCACCAACAAGGTCAATGAAATGTGGGGAACAGACATGACGCAGACGATCACCGTCCGAGGAAGGCAGGGCCTATGTCTTCGTCGCCGTGGAACACGCCAATTCGGAAGTCGTCGGCATTCATGCCGTCGCGTTCGGCCAATCGCTTCGAGGCGCTGGAGCCGGTGCGCCAGGGGGTGCATCGGTGCTTCGGATCGATCGCACCTGGTGTGGCGCGTGGATTGATGCTGCGTCACGATCATGGCTCCAACACATGTCCGGTGACTTCCAGGACGAGATCGAATGCTTGGGGATTCGAGGCTTCGCCTTCCTTCGTGCGAGAGCCCCAGGGCAACGGCGTCGCGGAGCGCTTCATCCGAACCTTGAAGGAGAACCTATTGTGGGCGAGGACCTTCGATACGATCGAAGAGCTGCGAGCCGCGCTCGTCGAGTTCGCAGGTCACTACAACGAAACTTGGCTCGTCGCCCGCCACGGTAATCGTACCCCAGCCCAGGTACGCGCTTCGCTCAAACGCCAGCTCGACTTCTAGAACGCAATGCGCCCGCATTCGAGCCTTGACGGCTCGACACCTGAACAAGCCTATTTCAGCCCGCTGTCTCAAAACCGCTTGGCGCAGTATACCACTTCAGTGGCTACTCGGGTATAAACACGTCCCCCTGTAATTTTCAACTCCTTTACCCATCCAGCTTTGGCAAAAATTCAGTCAAATATGCGTGTAACACGCATCTGTTCAGACCCTGGATCACGGTCGTCGGTTTCGGTGATGATCCAATAACTAACCTTCGGCAAACGTTTAATTTTTTCGAAGAAGTCTTGTGCATCTTGCTCGCGCGGGAAGCGTTGTAATGATCTCTCTGTTTGCAAAGCCTGAGCACGTTTTGCTTTTTCTTGCTTGATGATATCCGTGTTTGTTTTGGCTAAATAAATAACAATACCTGCAAGCGTTCCAAGAAGCGCGCATAACCACATTAGCACTTGACCACGCCATGCTATTGCTTCCCATGTCGCCAAAGAAAACCATTGGTGGGTTGACATGCGGTTATCGCTCTTTCCCTATGCTTGCACTCTATGCGGCTATTTTTAAGATTATGGTCGCCTTTTCAACTGGCGAAACGTGTATGATCTTTACCAAGATCGCCCAATCGGCTGCAGGCAAATCGTAGCTATTATACCGGTCAGGCCACATACAGGGTCTTGTTCCCGGTCATGCGCGGGCTTGACCCGCGCATCCATGCGGCACGGCCGCATTTGCCCCCTCCCTTACCCTCCTCCGCAAGCGGCGGAGGGAGCGAAGCGGAGGGGGCATGGATTTCCGGGCCACCCTCATGGTGAGGAGCGCGACGAAGCCGCGCGTCTCGAACCATATGACCCGGCAGGGCATTGCTAGCCTCATCCTTCGAGACGCCCGCTTCGCGGGCTCCTCAGGATGAGGGCTGGGGAGCGCGGTCCGGCAATGGCGAGTGAGGGGGCGAAATCAGCGCCCCCAAGCGGCATGCGTTGAAGCTACTCCGCGGCCTTCCTCGCCGCGACGATCTGTTCGGCGGTCTTGCCGGTGAGCTCGGCCATGTGATCGAACTTGAAGGTGAAGGCACCGACGCCGGCGGTCGCCGAGCGCACCTCGATGATGAGGTCGCCGATCTCCGATTCCGGCATGAGCGCGCGCACGCAATCCCAGCCGGGCCAGCCCTCGCGGGTGTCGAAGCCGAGAATCTGGCCGCGCCGGCCGGACAGGATCGCGTTGATCTTCGCCGTCGCGTCGGTCGGGCACACGATCTCGACCTGGTGGATCGGCTCGAGCAGCACCGGATTGCATTGCGGCAGCGCCTCGGTGACGCCGATGCGGCCGGCGGTGCGGAACGCCATGTCGGAGGAGTCGACTGTGTGGTAGGAGCCGTCGATCAGCGCCACCGCCACGTCGACCACGGGGAAGCCGAGCGGGCCGATCTTGAGGCCGTCGATCACGCCTTCCTCGACCGAGGGGATGTAGTTGCGCGGCACCACCCCGCCGGTGATGCGCTCGGTGAACTCGAAGCCCGAGCTGCGCGGCAAGGGCTTGATCTCCAGCACCACGTCGCCGAACTGGCCGTGCCCGCCCGACTGCTTCTTGTGCCGTCCGCGCTGGGTGATCGGCTTGCGGATGGTCTCGCGATAGCCGACGCTCGGACGCCGGCGCTCGATCGCGACGCCGAAGCGGTCGGCGAGCCGCTCGGTCGCCACGCGCAGATGCATTTCGCCCTGGCCCCACAGCACGACTTCGTGCGCCTCCGGGTTGTGCACCACCGTGATCGACGGGTCTTCGTCGAGAAGCTTGGTCAGCGCCTGGCCGAGCTTCACGTCGTCCTTGCGCTCCTTCGCCGAGATCGCGATCGAGAGCACCGGCGGAACGGGCTTCACCTCGGCCACCGGCTTGTGCGGCGTCTTGCCGGTGGAGAGCGTGTCGCCGGTCTTGGCCGCATCGAGCTTGCCGAGCGCGACCGTGTCGCCGGCCGCCGCCGCGGGCCGTTTTTCGTGCGAAGCGCCCACCATCTTGAACAGGCCGGCGACGCGACCGGCCTCGTCGGTCGGCGTATGCAGCGTCGAGGAGTTGGGAACCTGGCCGGCAAGCACGCGCGCCACCGACAGCTTGCCGCCATGCGCGGTGTGGAACGTCTTCAGCACATAGGCGACCGCGTCGCTACCCGCCTTGACGCCGAGCCGCTTCGCCGTTTCGGCGACGCCGGGCGCCTCGTGGCGCAGCGCCTTCAAGAGCCGCAGTACGCCGTTGGTGCGGATCGCCGCGCCCATCAGCACCGGGCAGACCTGGCCGTCGCGCAGCTCCTTGGCGAGGTCATCGAACACCTTGTCGCGCGGCGGCTGAATGTCTTCGAGCAATTGCTCCATCAGCTCGTCGTCGTGATCGGCGAGCGTCTCCAGCATGGAAAACCGCGCCGACTTCTCGCGGTCGAGCGCCTCGCCTTCGAGCGGCACGATCTCCGACGGCATGTGCTCCTTGTAGACGTAGGCCCGTTCGAGGGCGAGGTCGACGAAGCCGGAGACGATGTCGCCGTTCCAGGTGGGGATCTGGCGGAGCAGCAGCGGCACCCGCGAGGCGGGCTGCAGCAGTTTGAGCGCGTCGGTGAGCCGGGTGTCGGCCTTGTCGATCTTGTTGAGGAAGAGAAAGTGCGGGATTTTCAGCTCTTCGATCTCGCGCAGGATGAGCTGGAGCTGCGGCGTCTTCTTCTCGTCGGCTTCGCACACCACGATGGCCGCATCCGCAGCCGGCAGCGCTGCGCGCATGTCGTGCGCGAACTCGATCGAACCGGGACAATCGATGAAGGTATAGGCGTCGCCCATGAACGTCGTGCTGGCGACGGCGAGTTCGACGCTCATCCGGTGCTCGCGCGCCTCCTTGCTGGCGTCGCCAACGCTCGTTCCCGCGTCCACCGATCCTTGCCGCGAAATGGCGCCGGTGCGGGCGAGGATGGCCTCCAAGAGGGTCGTCTTGCCGCTCTGGAACGGCCCGACAAGCGCGATGCAGCGCGGTCCCCTTGGTCCGCCGACATTGTCACCCATTTTGGTCTCCGTCTTTTTCGATCTCGGCCCCGCCCGGATTCGAGCTATCGTTCCAGTGGCCGCGCCGCTTGGCAAGGGCGAGCATTGCCGCCCCGATCCGCGGGCTTTGCGAACGCGGGCAACAGCTCGCCCGCTCTTCCGTCGACGCAGCCGCCGCGACGGAGGCCAGGCGTGCGCAACCCGCGGTTCACGACGCTTCCGCCGGCCGCCCGCGTGCGAGACCAGTTGTAAGGCTTAACGCACGTACTGCAGCTCGAGGCCGGCGATGCCGGCGGCGAGGTTCAAACCGAACTGACCCTGAACCCAAACCCGGCTGCAGCGCAACCGCGCTCCCGAACCCGCCGACGAGCACATTCGCGCCAAGCCCGGCGACGACGGACGCCTCCGCGCTGGCGCCGGCATATTCGCCTGCGAGCCCGCCGACCGGGCGCGCGTACGGCGCATACACCACCCAGATCATCACGCCGCCGGTCGTGGCGCCGAGGTCGAGGCCGATCCGGGTGATGCTGCCGGTGTAGATCTCGACCGGCCCGGGAAGGGCGGGCGTGAAGGTGCAATAGACCTGGCGCTGCGATCCCAGGATCAGGCCGATTCCGGCCGACACGTCGCAGGTGAGGCTGCCCGCCTGCACGCGCTCCTGCCCGACCGCCGCGCTCGCGATCATGCTGGCGGCGGCAAGCGCGCCCAATCCGATCATGCGCTTTCCCATGCACGCGCCCTCCCGCCGACGGCGACCCGTCCTCGCTGCGTCGGCCTACGTCAAGTTCCCGCAAAAGCGCTGGATGCGTTCGCAGGCCTCCTGCAGCGTCGTGGTCGCGGTCGCGTAGGAAATCCGGAAATTCGGGCCGAACCCGAAGGCCGATCCCTGCACCACGGCGACGCCCTCGGCCTCCAGCAATTCGCTGACGAAATCCTCGTCGTTGGCGATCGTCTTGCCCGACGGCGCGGTCTTGCCGATCGTGCCGGCGCAGGACGGGAACACGTAGAAGGCGCCGACCGGCGTCGGGCAATGCACGCCGTTCGCCTGATTGAGCATGGAGACGACGAGGTCGCGCCGCTCCTTGAACGCCTTGTTGTTCTTCGGAATGAAATCCTTGGGCCCGTCGAGCGCCTCGACCGACGCCCACTGCGAAATCGAGCATGGATTCGAGGTCGATTGCGACTGCACGGTCGCCATCGCCTTGATCAGCTGCTCCGGTCCGCCGGCGAACCCGATGCGCCAGCCGGTCATGCAGTAGGCCTTCGACACGCCGTTCACGGTCAGCGTGCGGTCGTAGAGCTTCGGCTCGACCTGCGCGACGGTCGAGAACAGGAAATCGTCGTAGACGAGATGCTCGTAGATGTCGTCGGTCAGGACGTAGACCTGTTCGTGCTTTACCAGCACGTCGGCGAGCGCCTTCAGCTCCTCGCGCGTATAGGCCGAGCCGGTGGGATTGGACGGCGAGTTGAGGATCAGCCATTTGGTCTTCGGCGTGATCGCGCGCGCGAGCGCCTCCGCGGTCAGCTTGTAGCCCGACTCGGCGGTGGTCTTGACTTCGACCGGCGCGCCGCCGGCGAGCAGCGCCATTTCCGGATAGCTCACCCAGGACGGCGCGGGGATGATCACCTCGTCGCCCGGATCGAGCGTCGCCATCAGCGCGTTGTAGAGCACATGCTTGCTGCCCACGCCGACCGAAATCTGGCTCGGCTTGTAGGTCAGATCGTTCTCGCGCTTGAACTTGCGCACCACCGCGGCCTTCAATTCCGGAATTCCATCGACGGCGGTGTATTTCGTCTCGCCGCGCTCGATCGCCTTGATCGCCGCCTGCTTGATATT
>CAVRVX010000020.1:0-46805 GCA_963724735.1 uncultured Alphaproteobacteria bacterium | reverse complement strand
CGACCAGGCGGACCTCCCAGGACGCCGGCAAGGCCGCGGCAATGACGAGCAGCCCTTGCGGCGGCATGAGCGCGCGCACGCCATCCAGCAATGGATAGGCGTGCTCGAACATGCCGAAGGAGGTGGTATAGCGCGGGCAGACGCACAGAATGCGCCGCCGGCCCCGCGCGCCCGCATGCTGCGTGTGAGGAGCCATCCAAAGGCCTCGATTTCGTTATACCGACGCGGAACGAGCTGTGGCTTTGGGCTCGCGCCCCTCTCTCCCGCATCGTGCGGATCGAAGGAGAGCGCTGTCAAGGAGGGCGACTGTTCGACCGCCTCACAATCGGTCGAGCGAACCGGCCCTCATCCGGCATGCACTAAGCCTGATGGCGAAGTATTGAGCTTGGCCTCCAAGCTATTTATGCTGAGACGCGGGAATTGCGGAAACTGCTATCGGGAAGTCGCAGCCGATTCCGCGCCCAAACCGGCAAGGCGTGAAGGCTCCATCATGAAGCAGTCTGAGGTCATCATTCGTTGCTTCATCGTGTTTCTGGTTGCCGCGTTCTGCTCCGTCTGTTTTGCCGCTGAGCCGAAATCCTTCCGCATTGCACAAGTGAGCGCCGCAGGCCGGGTCGCCCTGGTGATCGGCAATGCGACCTATCCCGACGACGACCGGCCGCTTGCGCAGCCGATCAAAGACGCTCGCGCCATCGCAGATGAGTTGCGTCGGGCAGACTTCGAGGTGATTTCTGGCGAGGATGTCACCAAGCAGAAGCTCCGCGCGCTGCTCGGCAGTTTCAAGGCGAAAATCAAGCCTGGGTCGACCGCGCTCGTCTTTTTCAGCGGCTACGGGATCCAGAGCGGCAAGCAGTCTTACATCATCCCTGTCGATGCGCAGATCTGGACCGAGGGCGAGGTCAAGCGGGACGGCATCAGCATCGAGGCGATCCTCACCGACATAAATGCCGCCGGCGCGACGGTGAAGCTCGTCATCATCGACGGCGCGCGGCGCAACCCCTTCGAGCGACGCTTCCGCGGCCTCTCGACCGGACTTGCTCCGCTCACCGCACCCGCCGGCACGCTGGCGATCTATTCGGCCGCCCCCGACCGGGCGGTCAATGATTCCGACGGCGCGAACAGCGTGTTCGTCACCGAGCTGCTAAAGGAAATGCGCCCTCCCGGCTTGAGCGCCGAGGCGATCTTCAACAGCACGCAAAAGAGCGTCTCCCGCGCATCCAAGGGCGAGCAGGTTCCTTGGGTGTCATCCTCGCTGGTGGACGATTTCTTCTTCGGAAAAGGAGCAACGGTGGCGGCGGCCCCGCCGCCTCCGTCCTCCAAGCCCGCGCCTGCCGCGCCCCCGCCTGCCCCATCCACCGTTGCTTCGCAGGCTCCCCGTCCAACTCCGCCACCCCCGGCTGCCGCGACCAATTCACCGCCAGCGCCGTCTCCGGCAACGGCCGCGACCAATTCACCGCCTGCTTCGTCACCGCCGGCTCCCCCGGCGGCCGCCGCCCCGGCGCAACCGTCCTCGCAGGTTGCCTCGCGACCGATGCCCGCACCCCCGCCGGATGCCGAGGACGATCAGGCCCTTTCCGAGCTGAACGACGCGATCGGGAGAAACCCGCGGGATCCGGACCTCTACTACCGGCGCGGTCAGGTCTTCGCCGAGAAGCAGAAATTCGCGCTGGCCACGGAGGACTTCGGCCGCGCGATCGAGCTCAACCCGAACGATACGGAAGCGCTGAACAATCGCTGTTTCACTCGCGCGGTGCTTGGTGAACTCGATGCGGCGCTGACCGACTGCACCGCGGCGCTAAAGCTGCGTCCGAAATACACCGATGCGCTCGACAGCCGCGGGCTGACGCATCTGAAGCTCAATCAGTTCGACCGTGCGATCGCCGACTTCGACGCCGCGCTCCGGCTAAGCCCCAGATTGGCGTCCGCCCTTTACGGGCGCGGAAAGGCGAAACTCAAGAAAGGCGACAGGGCCGGCGGCAACGCGGATATCCGAGCGGCAAAAGCGATCAACTCGGGCATTGACCGCGAGTTCGAAAGCTACGGCGTTGAATGATTTGCGTCGGGCAACGTCGCCCGAACCGGTTCACGCCGGGGCCCGATCGTTCACCAACCTCGATCCCCAATTGATAGAGGCGGCGCACGCCCCTTCGGATGTTGCATCGACGCCACATGCGATCGGCAACTCGCATTGAACGGCAGCAATGTTATTTCCGCCGCCGCGCTTTCCTGATTTAGTTGAGCTGGTGAGTTTCTTGTATTGAGTGGGGCGGCGGAGGGCTGGAGAGGCCTGTCGCGCGAGACCTATGAGTCAGCGCGGCGAACGGGTTTTGCTCTTTGCCGGTCCGGATCATCGCAAAGTACCGAAGTGCGTGCACGTTTCGGTAAGAGAAGCCCGGTCTCTCGGAGGCCGGGCTTTTCTTTTCTTCGTCCTTGAGTGGCTCGCTGTGCAGCGTCGGCGGATCGCCGTCGGCGGCGCGGCGCTGCGATCGGCATAAGCGTCAGGCCGCTCGCCTCTTCGCCTGGATCAACTTGCGGTTGATCAGGCATTCTGCGATTTGCACGGCGTTGAGGGCCGCGCCCTTGCGCAGATTATCGGACACGCACCAGAGAACGAGCCCGTTCTCGACGGTCGCATCTTCGCGGATGCGGCTGATATAGGTCGCATCCTCGCCCGCGCATTCGTAGGGCGTGACATAACCGCCCGGCTCGCGCTTGTCGATCACAAGGCAGCCCGGCGCATTGCGCAGGATTTCGCGCGCCTCCTCGGCCGAGAGCGGCTCCTCAAATTCGATATTGATCGCCTCGGAATGGCCGATGAAGACCGGCACCCGCACGCAGGTCGCGGTGAGCTTGATCTTCGGGTCGAGGATCTTCTTGGTCTCGACCATCATCTTCCATTCTTCCTTGGTGTAGCCGTCCTCCATGAACACGTCGATATGCGGGATCAGGTTGAAGGCGATGCGCTTCGGGAATTTCTTCGTCTCGATGTCGCTCGCGGTGTAGATCGCCTTGGTCTGGGCGAACAGCTCGTCCATCGCCTCCTTGCCTGCGCCGGAGACCGACTGGTAGGTCGAGACGACGACCCGCTTGATCGTCGCGCGGTCATGCAGCGGCTTCAGCGCCACGACAAGCTGCGCGGTCGAGCAGTTCGGATTCGCGATGATGCCCTTCTTGCGGAAATCGACGATGGCGTCTGCGTTGACCTCGGGCACGATCAGCGGCACGTCCGGGTCGTAGCGCCAACTGGACGAATTATCGATCACGACCGCGCCCGCGGCGGCGATCTTCGGCGACCACTCCTTCGACACGGCGCCGCCCGCCGACATCAGGCAGATGTCGACGTCGGAGAAATCGTAATGGTCGAGCGCTCGCGCTTTAAGGATCGCATCGCCATAGGAAATCTCGACGCCGATGCTCCGCCGCGAGGCGAGCGCGGCCACATCGTCGGCCGGGAACTGCCGCTCGGCGAGGATTTCGAGCATAGCGCGGCCCACATTGCCGGTGGCGCCGACGACCGCGACCTTGTAGCCCATGGTTAATATCCTCCGCGAAAGCGATGGCCCGTTCGAGCCAAACCCGTGCTCTTAGGCGAGACGATATGGCCTTTCAACGGCCGTTCTCAGCGGGGTTCATGCAAAATTCGCACGACGACGCCTCTCGTACCGATAAAGGGCACAACGTGTTGACTACGCGCAACACTCAGCGACCAAACGCTTCAGCGATCGCTTTCCTTGTGGCGTAGGGCCTAGGGACGTAAGATAAGTGTTGAGCCCCCGATCTGTGAGGACTCGGATGCGTTCGATCACGTCTGCCTTACTGCTCGCCGCCGCTGCTCTCGCGTTCGCCGCTCTCCAGACGCCGGCCGACGCCGCGCCGAGGAGGTATTCGGCCTCCAACCCGCCTGCGCGGTACATCTATTACGGGAGAGAGGACCGGGCTGCCACGCGAATTACCGTGCGCCGGCGCTCGTTCCTCGATCCGGGGTCCGAGTCAAAGCCGTTCGCGCAGCATTATTCCGACTACGCGATGTCGCCATCCTACACGATTTTCCCGAACTTCTTCGATTACAGCGTCGCGCCGGGCTCTTGGTCGCGCATGCCGCTGCCGGGCCTGTACGACATCCCTGGCTGGAACTCACGCTGAAACGACCCTTGGGACGCATCGCCGGAGGCGGCCGAACGGCCATCTCAACCGGCTAGGCGCGCGAATTCGGTAAGCACCGCTTCCCCCATCGCGAAGGTGCCGACCGACTTGTCACCCGGCCCGGCGATGTCGGCGGTGCGCAACCCTTTGTCAAGCGCCGCCGCGATCGCCTGATCGAGCAGGTCTGCTTCCCGCCCCATGCCGAAGGAATAGCGCAGCGCCATGCCGAACGACGCAAGCATGGCGATCGGATTGGCTATCGCCTTGCCGGCGATGTCGGGCGCGGAGCCGTGCACCGGCTCGTACAGCGCCTTGCGCTTGCCGGTCTTGGCGTCGACCTCGCCGAGCGAGGCGGAAGGAAGCATGCCGAGCGAGCCGGTGAGAATCGCGGCCACGTCGGAGAGCATATCGCCGAACAGGTTGTCGGTGACGATCACGTCGAACTGCTTGGGCCGCCGCACGAGCTGCATCGCGCCGGCGTCGGCGAGCTGGTGCTCGAGCGTCACATCGGTGAACTCGCGCGCATGCACGGCGGTGACGACCTCGTGCCACAAGACGCCGGTGCGCATCACGTTGCGCTTTTCCATCGAGGTGACCTTGTTGCGCCGCTTGCGCGCGAGCTCGAAGGCGACGCGGGCGATGCGCTCGATCTCGTAGGTGTCGTAGACCTGGGTGTCGATCGCGCGCTTCTGCCCGTCGCCGAGGTCGACAATGGTTTTCGGCTCGCCAAAATAAACCCCGCCGGTCAGCTCGCGCACGATCATGATGTCGAGCCCGTCGACCAGCTCGCGCTTGAGGCTGGAGGCGTCGGCGAGCGCCGGATAGCAGATCGCTGGCCGAAGATTGGCGAACAGGCCCAAATCCTTGCGCAGCCGCAGGAGCGCCGCCTCGGGGCGCACTTCGTAGGGCACGCCGTCCCATTTCGGCCCGCCCACCGCGCCGAACAGCACGGCGTCGGCGGCGTGCGCCTTCGCCATGGTCTCCTCGGTGACGGCAACGCCATGAGCGTCGAAGCAGGAGCCGCCGACCAGCCCATCCTCGGTCTCGAAGGCGCCGAGCTTGTGGGCATTCATCCACGCGATCAGGCGCTTCACCTCGGCCATCACTTCGGGACCGATGCCGTCACCGGGAAGAAGCAGGAGTTTTTGCGGGGACATGGGTACCTTGCAGGTGGAAAGAAACAGGTGAGAAGTGCGCTCGTCCTCTGCGGGTGCGCAACCTCTTTTTTCGTAAAGAAGTCGACACCGGAACTGGACCTGTGATTGCATTTGTGGAAAACTGCTGTTTATTATCAGCGGTCCGGCGCTCGCCATGTCTAACGATGTCTCTGACCTTCGAAGGTTTTTTGCAAATCTCGACAGCGAAATCAATACGGTAGAACGCAACGTCGCGCACGCGCGCCAAGAAGTGGAGCGGGCGACGGGCAGCTTGCAACAGAGTCGGTCGAAACGGGACGACATGCAGGCGAAGATAGCGACCCGTAATAGCCGGTTGGCGGCATTGTCTGCCCCGGACCAAATGCAGGGACGCCAGCAACTGCAATCTGAGCTTGATCAGTTGAAGGCGCAGCTTGATGAAACGATTAAGCGTTACTGCCCAGGTTGGCTTTCCGGCTCACGATAGGCGGAGGGATTTCGCCAAGTTGGATGGGTCGCAGGTCAGGGCGTCGATGATGTTCCAGCCCTGCTTCTTGGCGGTCGAGAAGAAGGATCGGATGAGTGCGAAGTCCATCGCGCCTTTGGCCGAGCGGAAGCCGCCGGAGATCTTCTGCCGCAGCTTCATCATGCGCCCGTCGCGCTCGGCTTGATTGTTGGTGAAGGGCACCGTCGGATCGTGAAGAAAGCGCAACGTGTCCTGTTTGCGCGTTGCGAGGCGCAAGAGGAGATTGTGTCCGGTTCGGCGAGGCACACGGCCGCGCCGTTTTCGGCCTCCCTTCACGGGTTGGGCCAGTGGTGCTTGAGCCTCGTGGAATGCCAGCCCTTCGGCGAGAATGGCGTCGTAACAGCGCTCGATCAGTGCGATCAGAGACGGCTTCAGCGGTACGCCTCGATCGCGTGCGAGATTCGCCGCGTGACAGGCGCGCCGCAGTACCCGCTGCATTTTGCGCGCCCAGTCTTCTTTCTCGATTTCGACGAGAGCCTTCAGTTCGCGCAAGTGGTGGGCGTTGCACAAGGCGTGCCGCACGCCCGGCATCGTGTAATAGGGCTTCCAGTGATCGTGGACAACGATGCCGGCGACATTCATCAAGAGGCTGCCGCGCTTGGCGCAGACGCGATAGAAGGTCAGCAGCGCGGTGGAGGCGATATGCAGCCATTGCGTTCTGCCGCCGATCCGAAAGCCGGTTTCATCCATGTGCTTGACCGGCGCCGCTGCGACATGGTCTCGCACGACATCGGCGAAGCCTTGGAAGCGCCGGGCACAGTCCTGGCTGATCCGGGCGATGGTCGCGGTCACCAGCTTCACCCCGAGGAGATCGGCCATCAACTCGACCAGACGCTTCTCGGGCAACAACTGGTAGTGCAGGAGATAGAGCACGAAAGCGCCAATCCGCGGGCCGTATTGCACGGGCGCATTGACGCCGTCTGGAAACGGCGCCCGTGTTTCCGCGCCGCAAGCGGCGCATCGGCAATCGTGCGCACGATGTTCGGTGACGACGAGAGGCCGCGGCTCGGGCAGATCGAACACCTGCCGGATGCTGTGGCCGACGCTCGTGTCCGGATCGAGGCCCGCGCCGCACCCAAAGCAGGCCGACGGGTAATGATTGACGACCTCATCGGGATCAGCGACCTGCCGCAGCGTCTCGCCTTTGTGACCCTTCTGCCCGCCCGGTTTCTTGCCGGAACGTTCCCGCAGGCTCGTCACCCGTGCCGGCTTCTTCAGCCCATCGCTCGACGGAGGCTTGCCGCTGTTCGAACTGTTCAACCCGAGCCGGCGCTCGAGTTCGGCCATCCGCGCTCTCAGAGACGCATTCTCCGCCTTCAGCGCCGCTATCAGCGCGATCAGGTCTTCCGTGGACGGCACGCTCGGCGTTTCGCGAATTATCCGATTCTTGAATTGGAACCCGCCGTCGCAGTCGAGGAAATTCTATTCCGGCTATCGCTCTCGCCCTACCTGGGCTGTTACGATTAAGCTCATCGCCGATCAAGAGAAAGCTTTACAGCAGCTTGAAACGAGCAAGGAAGAACAAGAAGAAGCTGGGCAAAGAAGGATAGAACGGGAGCACAGCCTGGCGCTGGTCGAAGTACGCGCGATGTGCCGCGCGATCGTGGACCGTCCGGTTCGATACCTTTTTGCCGCGCAGTTGCAAACCTCGAGGAACGGCGGATCACGCCGCACAACTTCCAGACCTTGGCGGACCAGGATGTAGCGCGCCAAATAATAACGGAGCTTACGAGGGCGAAGACGAGCGCGACTGATGCTGATCGAGAGGAGGCGAAGCGTTTCGAGTTGATCGAGCAAATCACCAGCGAACTTGAGGTCGCGAGCGACGCATACACAAAGCATAAAAAAGAGTTCGAGCAATCTCACGCGGCGCTCACGGAGAAACAGGCCAACCTTGCGAATAAATTAAGTTCGCTTGAGCGGTCCGAGCCGGAGGCGGAAACCAGGAAACGAAAGCGATACGTAATTGGTGGCGTCTTCGCCGGACTGATAGCGGTGATAGTGGGCTTGTTCCTAATGATTTCCGGATACGCTGATCCGGACAATATGATACTTATACCGGTCGGATTTTTCTGCATCCCATTGGGGATCATTCCTTTCGTAATTGCATGGAGAAACACAAATAGGTATCGTGAGTTTACGATTTCCAGTCTTAGGAAGGAGCTGCAGGACACGGGTAAGCTACTGGAATCCCTGCTCAGTCAAGATTTCGTCGTTTGCCACCGGCACGGTTCGAAGTCTTGGCCGAAATACAAAACGCATTAAGAGATTTAGGTTCGACCATCGTGGGCGACAGTGCCGTGAACGATCGGATGTTCGAGCCATATTTCGATGCCATCCGAAAGCTTAGCCTGGACTGGATGCGAAAACATCCGGAAACGAAGTTTCTCGGCGTGCCGCTGCTTGACACGAAATAGTAGCTCCGCCTCACGCCGCCGCGGCGGTGATCAGCAGAAGGCACCCGCCGGCGCTGGTCGCCGAGGGGTGCAGCGCGCCGCGCCGGGCGAGATGATAATCGCCGTCATGCAGCGTGAGCGTGTCGAAGGTGATGTCGCCGGAAATGACGTAGCACTCCTCGTCTTCGGCGTGCTCGTGCCCGCCATAGCGCGCGCCGGGCGTCATCCGCACCAGGAAGGTCTCGCGGTTGTGCGGTCCCTTCGCCCAAAGCAACTTGCGCTCGACGCCCTCGCAGATCGTTTCCCACTGGCCGTCATCGGCGCGCACGGTGACCGTGCCCGGCAAATGCCGCGAGCGCGACGCGATCGTCCGCTGGATGCGTTCGAACATCTCGGCCGGCGGGCTGACCTCCACGTCCGCCTGGAGGGGCGCAAGCGCCGTGTCCCACCACGCGATTTCGCCGGCGAGCAAAGCATCGCTCTCCGCCGCGCGCGCAAGCCTCGCGCCTTCGGAAGCTGGAAGCAGCCCGAGCGCGAATTCGGCGGCCCGATCGCGGTCGATCTCGCTCATGCGTCACCCTCGAGGCTGCGCCGCAGCTTGGCGATCCCGCGGCTCACCCAGGTCTTCGCGGTCCCGACCGGGACGCCGAGCGCTGCCCCGATCTCCTGATAGCTCATCCCGTCGAGATAAGCGTGCATGATGGCGCGCCGCGGACCTTCGTCAAGCGCGGCGAGCGCCCGCGATACCACCGGATAGTCCATTTGCGCCTCGATCGGAGCGAGCGCCGGCGGATCGGGCAGTTCGAACTCCGTCCCATCCGCCGAGAGAACTTCCCGGCCGCGCATCCGGATCACATCGATCGCATGGTGGCGCGTGAGCGCGATCATCCAGGCCAGCGCGCCGCCGCGTTGCGGGTCGAACTGGGGCGACCGCTCCCACACGCGCGCATAGGCCTCTTGAAGGAAATCCTCCGCCAGGGTGCGATTGCGGGCGATCCTGAGACAGATGGCGAACAGCCGGCCGCTGGTGCGTTCATAAAGGAGGCGGAATGCCCCCTGATCGCCGGTGGCGGTGCGGATCAATAAGCGGTCGAGCGATTCCTCTGCGGGAACGTTCGCGATCGCAGGACTCGACACCGCCGGTGACATGCGCTCGGCCCGGATGGGTTTTTCGGTGTCTTATTTACCACCGCAGAGTAGCGGCGTGAACCCCGCGCCATCACGTCCGCGCCGACGACGATCGGATGTGTAATCCAACCGCGCAAACGCAAAGTCCGCCGGCGAGTAAATATCCCCCGGCAGAGCCGGGGGCTTTAGGATGTGAGCCGCTCGAAGCGGCTGGTTGGGGTCGCTAACGCGATCCCGGGTTCGGGTGCCGCCTATGGCGGCACGTCAGCGCCACAGATTGAGTTGCTCCAGGCGCTTATCCTCCTCTTCCTGGTTCTTGATGTACTCACGGATTGCTTGCTCGTCCCGCCCACAGTAGAGACGTAGTACCCTCTGGCCCAGAAATGCTGGCCCACGAGATTGCGCCTACGTTCGCCGTAGACGCGGGCCAGGTGGATTGGCGCTCTTGCCCTTGATGAAGCCCACGACCTGCGACACCGCATATTTCGGTGGGATCGAGATCATCATGTGCACGTGATCCGGCATCAGGTGCCCTTCTTCGATCCGGCATTCCTTCTGCATCGCCAACTTCCGGAACACCTCCCCAAGATGCCTGCGCAGCTCGGTGTACAGCGTCTTCCTGCGGCACTTGGGAATGAAGACCACGTGATATTTGCAGTCCCATTTCGTGTGACTTAGGCTCTCAACCTCGTCCATCGATGAACTTCCCTTTCGTGTGCTTGGCGGCTCACGATTTGGAAGCTTCGTCGATGGACCCCTTTAAACGTCAAACTGCTACTGCCACCCCGGCAGAGCCGGGGGGTCTCCTATCGGATGCTAGAACCGGTAGTTCATTCCGAAACGCACAATGCTCGACTTAATGCCGGTGTTCAAATGAGTTAGCGCGTAATTCGTGGGCGAGAGGTCGACGAACAGATACTCCGCCCGCACGCTCACGTGGGGCGTAAGGCCGACTTCAAGACCAGCGCCGATGGTCCAACCGCCGAGCGTGTGCTCCTCGTTCAAGCCAAGATAGTCGAGTTTCCCCTTGCCATAGGCGAGGCCGCCCGTTCCGTAGAACAGGATGTTGTTCAGCGCGTAGCCAAGCCGCGCCCGCGCCGTGCCAAACCAGGGATTGGAGAACTTGTATGGCGCAAACGTCTCTTCCGCGGCCGAGAACTGGAAATCGGCTTCGCCGCCGACGACGAACTGACCGAATTGCCAATTGTAGCCGGCCTGGACACCGCCCATGAGGCCACTCGGCTCCATGGTGAAAATCGACGTCCTGCCAAATTGATAGCCGATATTCCCGCCGATATAGGCGCCGCTCCAGTTCTGCGCGATATAGGCGACCGGCGGAGCTGCGTAGGGCCTGGGTCCGTAGATATCCGCAGCGCGGGTCGCGCCGGTGGTGGCCACAGCCGCCAAGGTCGCTGCCAGGAATATCGTCCTCTTCATCGTCGTCTCCGCCCCTTTCCGGTTCAGCGAGGGCTCCGCCCTTTTTTCCGGTCCCACGGACGATGTAGCGAGGTCCGTGTAGAGACGGAAAATGGCTAATTTCGTATTGCCCGTTATCCCCGCGTGAGGTGAATTTTTTCTTATCGGCGGAAGCAGCCAGCTGTTAGGGATAAGCGCTGGTTAAAGGCCCTGGAACGAGCGTTTTCGGGTGGCGCTCGGTCCTGACCGGGGCCCGCCGAAGTCCGTGCGGGCGCTCGACCGGAGAAACACGTATGCCAGTACAAGCGCCCGGGAGCCGCCGACTTGCCGCCCTTGTCACGGGCGGGGCGCAGCGCATCGGCCGGGCGATAGTGCTCGCGCTTGCCCGCGCAGGCTATGCGGTGGCGGTGCATGCGCGAGGGTCGGGCACCGAAGCCGAGGCGCTGTGCGCCGAAATCGCCGCCGCGGGCGGAACGGCCCGGTGCGTTCTCGCCGACCTTGCCGATCACAGAGCGGTGCTTCGCCTCGTGGCGGAGGCCGCGGAGGCGGTCGGACCGCTGACCCTGCTGGTCAACAATGCCGCCTTGTTCGAGCCCGACGAGATCGGCAAGCTAGACTGTGAGCGTTTCGATCGTCAGTTCGCGGTCAACCTGCGCGCCCCCTTGTTTCTCGTCCAGGCGTTTGCGGCGCAGGCGCCAGAGGACGCGGACGCCTCGGTCGTCAACCTGCTCGACCAGCGCGTCTACAAGCCGACGCCGCACTTCCTGACCTATGGGCTGACCAAGAGCGCCCTGCACACAGCGACCACGACGCTTGCCCAGGCGCTTGCGCCGCGCCTGCGGGTCAATGCGGTCGCGCCCGGCCCGACGCTGCCCAGTCCCCGACAGGATGCGGCAGCCTTCGCCCGCCAGGCGCAGGCGGTGCCGCTCCGACGCGGTCCAGCGCCCGAGGAGATCGCCGACGCGGTTATTTTCCTCGCTCACGCCCGCAGCGTCACGGGGGCTACCCTTGCGGTCGACGGTGGTCAGCGGCTCGCCTGGCAGACGCCCGATGCGGTAGGGATCGAGGAGTAGGCGATTCTTCCGCGCGCCGCGGCGAGCGGCGCTCTTGGCGGATGGGGGGTCATCGCGGTACTCCATGACGGGCCGGCCGCGAGCCTCTCTCTTAGAGCGAACTCCATTTCAACGGAATCGGAGTTCGCTCTCGTTATCCTTTCGTGGTCGCATTTTCTGCGGCGAACCGGTTTCCACTTCGCCGGAAAATGCTCTAGCCTCCAAAACCGTCAAGGCGAATGCCGCCGCTCTCTCACTCTCGGGGCAGCCACTTCGATCGGTTTGCACCTTTTTCAATGGGCGAAGGAGCGCCAGTGACGCGCAGCTAGGGCGAGGAACCCGGTTTTCCCCGAGGGCGAGGGCTCCCGCGCCCTCCCCTCAAGAGGAAAACCCCAGCCCCGCCGCCCTGTCCCCTCAACGAGAAGGCCCCCAGCCCCTCTGGTTTTGGCGCGGCCCCTCAACAGAGGGCCCTCAGCGCCCGGCTTTTAGGGCCCCCAGCCCTCCTCCGTGCTTTGCCCCTCGCCCAAGGGGGGCATCAGCCCCCCTCTCGGCGCCATCCCCCCTCCCCCCGGAAGCGGAATGCGTGCGTCGTGCGGATCGCTATAACGAAAAAAAAACGGACCGGCCCTTTGCGTGGATCAGATGCGGCGGAGGGCGCGGCGCGGGGCCGGGCGGCGGCTGCGCAGCCGCATGAGCGTGTCGAAGTAGCTTACGCGCTCTAGCGCTTCGAGCGGCTTCGCGCGCGGAGTGCGCGAGCAACCGTCGGGCGCGGCTGCGATGGTGCTGGCACGGAATTCCGAAAAGGTGCGTGCTACAGATGCGGGGGTTAGCATGCGAGCCTCCTCATGCGAAGGGCCGGACGTGCAGTTTTGCCTGTCTTCGTCGGCGATCACTGTTTCATTCGATCGCCCGCCGTCTTCTTGTTCCCCGTGCTCGGCGGGCCATCGAATGACCGTAATCAAGCACAGCCAGCCCGCCGCCAAAATCCGGAGCAATCCGATTCGGAGAAGTTCGTGAGACGAAACGACGCGGCCATGACGGGCGAGGGGGTGCGCAGCGACGAGTGCGGTATGGCGTGGACCGGCCAAACTCCTCGCCATCACCCACGGAAGCGGGCGATCCAGTAAACACAGGGCTTTCCGTGATTGCCGGATGCCCCGCTGCGCAGGACAAGACGAGGAGGGTGGGCCGATACAAAGCGGAATCATCCTGCTCTGGTCGAAGCGGGCGTACACAATGTGTTGAACGAATGCGGGATTATACCGATGTCGCGCCTCGGCCGGATGGGACGCTTCGGCGCGCGAGTTTCTTAACGACGGCGCTACCGCCTATGTGGCTTGAAGCCGCCGCGCATGCCGGGCCGGCCGAGCTTGGAGCGCGGGCCTTGCGGCGCTTCTTTGCCGTGGGGGATCGCTTCGATGCCGGGCCCCATCTCGTCGAGGGTGGGCTTGCGGGGACCCCTCACCCGGTCGCGCGGCGCGCGACCGCCCTCTCCCGCAAGGGGAGAGGGTGACTGAGCAAGCGGTGAGGGGCTTTTCGCGGTCGGATCGTCGATCACCGCGAGTTCGGTCGCGCGCAGGCGCTTGATCTCGTCGCGCAGGCGCGCGGCCTCTTCGAAGTTCAGGTCGGCGGCGGCCTCCCGCATGCGGGTCTCGAGGTCGGCGATCACCGCCTCGAAGTTATGCCCGATGGTCGCCGCCTCCTCGAAACCGCCGGCGGCGGAGAGGCCCTCGCCGCGTCCCGTGGCCACCAGTACATGGTCACGCTCGTACACGCTGTCGAGAATATCGGCGATGCCCTTCTTGATGCTCGCGGGCGTGATGTTGTTGGCGGCATTGTAGGCCTGCTGCTTCTCGCGCCGGCGATTGGTCTCGGCCATCGCCCGCTCCATCGAGCCGGTCACCGTGTCGGCATAGAGCAGCACCTTGGAGTCGACATTGCGCGCGGCGCGGCCGATCGTCTGGATCAGCGAGGTCTCGCTGCGCAGAAAGCCTTCCTTGTCGGCGTCGAGGATCGCAACCAGCGCGCATTCGGGAATGTCGAGCCCCTCGCGCAACAGATTGATGCCGACCAGCACGTCGAAGGCGCCGAGCCGCAGGTCGCGGATGATCTCGATGCGCTCGATCGTGTCGATGTCGGAATGCATGTAGCGCACGCGCAGGCCCTGCTCGTGCAGATATTCGGTGAGGTCCTCGGCCATGCGCTTGGTCAGCACGGTGACGAGCGCGCGGTAGCCGGCCTGCGCCACCGCCCGCACCTCGCCGACGAGGTCGTCCACCTGCGTGCGCGCCGGGCGCACCTCGACCGGCGGGTCGATCAGCCCGGTCGGGCGGATCACCTGCTCGACGAACACGCCGCCTGCCTGCTCGATCTCCCAGCCGCCCGGCGTCGCCGACACCGCGACCGTCTGCGGGCGCATGGCGTCCCACTCCTCGAAGCGCAGCGGGCGGTTGTCCATGCAGGACGGCAGGCGGAAGCCGTATTCGGCAAGCGTCGCTTTGCGCCGGAAGTCGCCGCGGAACATGCCGCCGAGCTGCGGCACGGTGACGTGGCTCTCGTCGACGAAGACGAGCGCGTTGTCGGGCACGTATTCGAACAAGGTCGGCGGCGGCTCGCCGGCGCGGCGGCCGGTGAGATAGCGCGAATAATTCTCGATGCCGGCGCAGCTTCCCGTCGCCTCCATCATTTCCAGGTCGAACAGCGTGCGCTGCTCGAGCCGCTGCGCTTCGAGCAACCGGCCCGCGGCGTTGAGCGCGGCCAACCGCTCGCGCAGCTCGGCCTTGATGCCGGCGATCGCCTGCAACAGCGTCGGGCGCGGCGTGACGTAATGCGAGTTGGCGTAGACCTTGACGAAGCGCAGCTCGTCGGTCTTGCGGCCGGTAAGCGGGTCGAACTCGTCGATCGAACTCGACCTCATCGCCGAACAGGTTGACGCGCCAGGCGCGATCCTCGTAGTGGGCGGGGAAAATGTCGATCGTATCGCCGCGCACACGGAATGTGCCGCGGCCGAAATCGGCGGTGCGCTTGTATTGCAGCGCCACCAGATCAGCGATGAGCTGACGCTGATTGATGCGCTCGCCGCGCCTGAGCGTGAACGTCATCGCCGAATAAGTTTCGACCGAGCCGATGCCGTAGATGCACGACACCGACGCGACGATGATCACGTCGTCGCGTTCAAGCAGCGCGCGCGTCGCCGCGTGGCGCATGCGGTCGATCTGGTCGTTGATGGAGGAGTCTTTCTCGATATAGGTGTCGGTGCGGGGGATATAGGCTTCCGGCTGGTAATAGTCGTAGTAGCTGACGAAGTACTCGACCGCGTTGTCGGGAAAGAAATTCTTGAACTCGCCGTAGAGCTGGGCGGCGAGCGTCTTGTTGGGCGCGAGGATGAGCGCGGGGCGCTGGGTCGCCTCGATCACTTTCGCCATGGTGAACGTCTTGCCCGAGCCGGTGACGCCGAGCAGCACTTGCGTGCGCTCGCTCTGCTCGACTCCCTGTACCAGCTCGGCGACCGCCTGCGGCTGGTCGCCACGCGGCTCGAACTCCGACTTGAGGTCCAGCCGGACTCCGCCCTCCGTCTTGTCGGGACGGGGCGGCCGATGAGGCGTCCAGGCCCGCTCGCGAAATTCCGGCCGCCCCTCGCGCAGAAGCTTTTCCAGCGATTGTTGACTGGCGAGGCCCGCGAGGCCGCCGCTTCCGCCGCCAATGGGGTCACGTCTTTCTGTTCGTTTTCCCTGCTCTGTCGCCGCTCGGTCTGGCTGCTCGCCGCGCCCTTGCGGGGATGGTGACGACAGCGGCTCCGCCTCGCCTCCCTCCTCCTCGATCCCCAGGGCGCGGGCAATGTCCGGGTCGAGCTCGCCCGGTTCGGTCGCACGATAGGCCGGCTGCGGGGCCTCGCCAAAACCGCGCGTCGACTTGCGCGCGGTGTGCGCGGCGGCGAAATCTGCGCGCCGGTCGCGGGAATTGTCCGGCGGCGGACCGACGCGTGATTTTGCGTCGTCGGGCGCGAGGCCCGTCTGCGAACCGACGCCGGCCGTCCCCTTGCCGATTCCGGGATTGAGCAGGTCGGCGAGTGCGGGGCCGATCGCGGGCAGGTCCGGCCGCGCCGCTTTTGCCCGCGTCGGCTTGGCCGGGTCCTTTTTCGCGGGCTTCGCCGGATCGCGCGCGCGCCGTCCCTCTCCGCCAACCGGTTTGTCGGAATTGTTCGTCATCGCCGCAATATGGGGCTCTGGCGCTCGCGGCGCAAAGAGCAAGCCGCGCCGTGTGCAACGCATTTGAAGTGCGTGGTCTTTTCTTTGCCAAAGAGCTCGGTCATTCACTTGCGATGCAAGTCGCACCGCAGTTTCAATAAGTGGATTTTCGCGCGCTGGCCGCTTCAGCGGGAGAAACAAGTATGCGATGCAGGAAAATGTTCTGCGCCCTTTTCGCCGCCCTTCTGCTCGCCGCGAGCGTCGCGCCGGGGCTGGCCGACCGCAAGCCCACGGCTCAGGAGCGCGCCCATATTGAATTGCTCCTGCGGGAAAAAGGCTTCAAGCGTTGGGGCGGTATCACCTTCTACGACGAAGATCAGGTGTGGGAAGTCGACGAAGTCATCGGGCCGGACGGCCGCGAGCAGGACCTCCTGATCGATCCCACCACGTGGGCGATCACTGAACATCACCGCGATTGAGCGATGAACCGCCTCACTCGAGCCGCGTCATCCGCGCAACCCCGCCTCGGTCGCGTTTTCGACCTTCAGCCCATACGCCTCCGCAATCTTGTCGGCGAAGGCGTCGACCTTCGCCCAGTCGGTATATTCGACCACCATGGTCGGGTCGGTCGGCCCGCCAGTGATCAGCATGATGAAGCGAATGATGTGCTTGTCGAAAAAGTCGTAGCGCGGGTAGTCGAGCTTTCCCGCAAACGCGGTAGCGAGCGCCGGCTTTAACATGTGACGCGCGATCAGCTTGCGCAGATAGACGTTGCCCTCGGCCGTATCCTTGCCGGGCTTGCGCGCGGTCAGATTAACCGAGGCAATCGCCAGGGGCGGCGGGCGATAGAGCAGCCGGAAGGTTTCGACGAACTTGATCGCCTCCGGCAAATGGCGTCCGTAACGGACCGCCAGCACGGCGACGACCATCGAAGCCTGCGCGAGCTCGGCCGGCGAAGGCTGCGCCGCAGCGAGATCGCTCGGATCCGCGGCGATGCCGCGCGCGGCGAGACGCTCGGCGATGCGAGCCGCAATCTTGCGGGTCTGACCGTCCCGCGAGGCGTAGTAGAGCTGCATGGTCGCTCTTGGCTGCATCACGCGGGCCTGCCCGGCGTCCCATGAACATGCGTTTCATTGTGCTTGCCCCGGTGGTGGGCACGACGGTGGCGATGCCGCTCGCCTTCGCCCACCGCAAAGCGCTTGAGATATTCGGCGGCGAGCAGATAGGCGAGCACCAGCCCCAGGATCGCAAGAATGACGGGCCGGGGCAACCCGGTGAATCCGAACACGGCGCCGACCGGAAAGGCCGCAAGCAGGATCGCCGCGAGCAGCGCGCCGAGCGAGGTCGCAATCAACGCGGGATGCGGCCAGCTCGTCCACGCCGGGGCCGCCGTGCGAATGAGGAAGATCACAAGGATCTGCGTCGCCATCGACTCGACGAACCAGGCGGTGCGAAACAGGTCTGGCCCCGCGCCGAATCCCTTGAGCAACAGAATGAAGATCGCAATGTCGAACAGCGACGACAAGGGCCCCATGATCAGCGTGAAGCGGACCAAATCGGCCATTCGCCACGCATGCGGGTGGGCGAGGTCGGGCTGGTCGACGCGGTCGAACGGGATTCCCGTCTCGCTGAGGTCGTAGAGTAGATTGTTGAGCAGCACCTGGATCGGCGTCAGCGGCAGGAAGGGAATGAACAGCGACGCGACCGCCATCGACACCATGTTGCCGAAGTTCGACGACGTTCCCATGCGAAGATATTTCATGATGTTGGCGTAAGTCCGCCGCCCCTCTGCGACGCCGTCGGCGACAACGCCGAGGTCGGGTGCGAGCAGGATCAGGTCGGCGGCTGCCCGCGCCACGTCGGTCGCGCTGTCGACGGCGAGCCCCGCATCCGCCGCGCGGATCGCCGTCGCGTCATTGATCCCGTCGCCGACGAAGCCGACCCGGTGGCCGCGCGCCCGCAGCGCACGAATGATGCGCGTCTTCTGGTCGGGCGACACGCGTGCGAATAGATCGATCCGCTGCGCTCTTGCGGCGAGCGTGGCGTCGCTCAGGCGGTCGATCTCCGCGCCGGTCAGCAGCCCGCGCGCCGGAATTTTCAGCGTCTCGACGAGATGGCGCACAGTCGCGGGTGCATCGCCCGATATGATCTTCACGCGCACGCCGACGCGTTCGAGCCGCGCGATGCCTTCCGCGGCGGAAGCCTCGGGCGGATCGGCGAACACGCAGAAGCCGACGAAGGTCAGGCTCGCCTCGTCATCGGGCTGCGGACGGTCGCGCTCGCGCGGAAAGTCGCGCCAAGCGACGGCGAGGCAGCGATAGCCTTCCTTCAGCCGTTGTTCATACAACGCTTCGATCTGCGCCTTCGCTCCGTCGTCGAGCGGATGCACTGACCCATCTGCAGCTTCCACCGCGCTGCTGCGTTCGATGATCTGCTCCGGCGCACCCTTGACGATCAGGATGCGCGCGCTGTCGCGCTCGGCGAGGACCGAGACGCGTCGCCGCTCGAAATCGAACGGAACGTCGGCGATCCGCCGCCATTCGGGAAACTCGAGTTCCTTGGCGTGGTCAAGGATCGCATCGTCGAGCGGGCTGCGGATTCCCGTCTCGAACCGGCTGCTGACGGCGGCAAGCTCGATCACGCGGGGCCGCTCCCCGCCGTCGTTTCCCTGGTGGCCGATCAGCGTAATCCGCGCTTCGGTCAGGGTGCCGGTCTTGTCGGTGCACAGAACGTCCATCGCGCCGAGGTCGTGGATCGCGGCAAGCCGTTTCACCACCACTTTGCGGCGGGCCATCCGGACCGCCCCGCGCGACAGGGTCACCGTCATGATCATCGGCAACAGCTCGGGCGTCAGTCCTACCGCAAGCGCCACCGCGAATAGAAACGACTCGATCACCGGGCGGTGGAAGGCGAGATGCGCGAGCAAAACGAACAGCACGAGAAAGCCCGTCATCCGCAGGATCAGTACGCCGAACGCGTGCAGGCCCTGCTCGAACGGCGTTGGCGGACGGTCCGATTGGAGCGCAGCAGCGATGCCGCCGAACCGCGTGTTTGCCCCGGTCGCGACCACGAGCATGGTCGCCTCGCCGCTCACCATGGCCGTTCCGCCGAACAGGGCGTTGTAGGCTTCCGCGGGATATTCGGCGCTGCACGGGCCCGGCCGCTTCTCCACCGGGTAAGGCTCGCCGGTCAACAGCGACTTGTTCGTATGCGCCGCATGGCTCGCGAGCACGATCCCGTCGGCGGGGACGAGATCGCCGGCCGCAAGCTCGACGATATCTCCCGGCACGATGTCCTCGACGGGAATGCGCGCAACCGCGCCGTCGCGCCGCACCGAAGCGCGCACGGCCACTGAACGCTTCAGCGCCTCGGCCGCCGCCTCGGCATTGTGCTCCTGCACGACCTCGAGCGTGATCGAGCCGGCGAGGATCGCAAAGATGATGGCTGTGCTTGCAAGATCGCCGGTCGCGCCCGATACGATCCCCGCGACCATCAGAATGGCGATCAGCGGATCGGTGAGCCTACGGCCAATGCACGCGATAATTCGCCGTCGCGCGGCTTCGGCGACGACATTGCGCCCGTGTCGGTCGAGCCGGAGCGCCGCCTCGGACGCGCTCAAACCCGCGGACGTCGCGCCGAGCTTTGTTAAAAGGCCGTCGGCCGGCGTCGTCCAGAAGTAATCGCCTGACGGAGGGCCCTTGAGGGAATGCACGGATCAACCTCGCAGGAACCGTTAATCACGGATCGCCGTCCATTCCCGAACGACACCCCCGCAGCGATCGGCCCGGCCAGGCGACACAGGTCTACGGCCGCAGTGTCAGTTTTCGAGCCCGGTCGGCACGTTCTGTTTCTCGCTTTCGAGCTTCATGCCGGCGGCGAGCGCCATGGTCTCCAGTAGCGCGGCGAAATCCTTGGCGAGATAGGCCTGCGGGTCTTCTTGCAGCGTCGCGGCGCCAAAATGCGTTTGCAGCACCTCGCGGGTCGCCGCCGTAACCGGCATCGGCACGTCCATTTCGCGGCCGAGCTCGAGGCCGAGATCGAGATCTTTGCGCAACAGCTCCGGCGTGAAGGTGGTGGTCCAGTCCAGATTCACCAGCGCCGGCGACTTGTAGGCCGTGAACATCGAGCCGATGACGCTGTTGTTCAGGAACGCGAGGAAGGCGTGGCGCGGTACGCCCATCTTGTTCACCAGCAGCATCACCTCGATCAGATTCTCGATCGTGACGCCGAGCAAGACATTGTGCGCGATCTTGCACACGCGCGCGAGCTCGCCGTCGCCGACATAAGAAATCCCGCGCGGGGCGAACGCCTTCACCATGTCCTCGATCTTGTGAAACGCCGGCTCGGGGCCGGAGGCGACGGCGGAAAGCTTGCCGGCCTTGATCACCTTGGCGTTCCCGCTGACTGTGCAGACGATGAAGTCGGCGCCCCGTTCGTTCACGCGCTTGCGCAGCGCCGCGGACTGCTCGACGGAGATGGTGGAGCAATCGACTAGCACCGCCGGCGCTCGACCGCCGGTCAGCGCGCCGTCCTTGCCGAAATAGACCTGTTCTAAATCCTTGCCGGTCGAGACCATCGAGAACAGCACGTCGACACCGGCGAGGTCGATCGCCTTGTCGACGACTTTGGCGCCAAGTTGAGCGAGCGGCTCCGCCTTGGCGCGCGTGCGATTCCAGATGGAGACGTCGTAGCCGGCCTTGAGCAGGCGCTCAGCCATCGGATAGCCCATGCGACCCATGCCGATCCAGCCGACCTTCTGCGTATTCTTCGCCACTGTCTTTTTCTCCTTCTCGCGCGCGCGTCGCGATCCGTCAGCCGGAGCATGTCGGGACGTGCGGTATCACAGCCATGGCGGGCCGGCAACGAGCCGCGCCCGCGCATAGACTGCCGGTCCTGTCGCTGTTTCTGATAACGCGCAACCGCCCGAATGGATCGCCCTGCGCGCCGCCGCGGTCAATCCGCTGCGGATTTCATCTGCTTGTCGCGCCGGCGCTGCACCGACGAGGGAATACGCATCGCCTCGCGATATTTCGCGACAGTGCGGCGGGCAATATCGATGCCGGCGGCGCGGAGTTTCTCGACGATGGTGTCATCGGAGAGGACGTCGTTTGCGGGCTCCGCATCGATCAACTGCTTGATGCGATGGCGCACCGCCTCGGCCGAGTGGGCCTCTCCGCCATTGGCGGCGGCGATCGCCGAGGTGAAGAAGAACTTCAGCTCGAAGGTTCCGCGCGGCGTCGCCATCGCCTTGTTCGCCGTCACGCGCGAGACCGTCGATTTATGCATGCCGATGGCTTCGGCCACGGTCTTGAGATTGAGCGGGCGCAGATGCTCGACGCCGTGGATCAGGAACGCTTCTTGCTGGCGCACGATCTGCGTCGTGACCTTGAGGATCGTCTTTGCTCGCTGGTCGAGCGCGCGCACGAGCCAGGTCGCGTTCTGCAGGCAATCGCCAAGATAGGTCTTGTCGGACTCCTTGCTGGTGCTCTTGGCCACGCGCGCAAAGTAGGCCTGGTTGACCAGCACCTTCGGCAGCGCGTCCGAGTTTAGCTCGACCAGCCAGCTTCCCTCCGGACCCTCCCGCACAAACACGTCGGGAATGACCGGCTGCACCACCATGGCGCCGAACCGGATGCCGGGCTTGGGATCGAGCCGACGGATTTCTGCAATCATGTCAGCCAGATCCTCTCCACCCACGCCGCATAAGCGCCGCAGCGAGGCAAAATCGCGCTTGGCGAGCAGATCAAGGTGGGCGACCAGCGCCTGCATCGCCGGGTCGAACCGGTCGCGCTCATTGAGCTGGATTGCGAGGCATTCGGCAAGGTTGCGCGCGCAGATTCCGGGGGGATTGAAGGTCTGCAACAGCGCGAGCACCGCTTCGACCTTCTCGACCGACGCGCCCAGCTTGTCGGTCACCTCCGCACAATCGCCGCCGAGATACCCCGCCTCATTGACGAGATCGATAAGATATTGGCCGATCAGGCGTTCCACCGGATCGCTGGTCGCGATCATCAGTTGCTCGGCGAGATGATCGGCGAGCGTCGGTTCGAACGCGACAAAAGCTTCGAGATTGTAATCGTCGTCTCGCCCGCTCGGCCCGGACCGGGACCATTCGGAATAAGCCTGCGCTCCGCCTTCTGCGCGAGCACTGCCGGTCCCCGGCTCATCCGGAAAGACATTTTCGAGGTCGGCATCGAGATTCTTCTCGAGCGCGCCGCGGCTTGTCTCGAACTCGTCCGAAAGCCAGTCGGACGGATTTTCGTCGGGCGCCGCGGGGCCCTCGTCGGCATCGGGTTCGCCGCTTGGCAACTCGCCGACATCGCGCTCCAGGAGCGGATTGCGCTCGATCTCGTTTTCGACATAAGCCGTCAGATCGAGATGAGAGAGCTGCAGCAGCTTGATCGCCTGCAAGAGCTGCGGCGTCATCACCAGCGACTGGGTCTGTCGAAGCTGCAGTCTTTGTGAAAGCGCCATCGGTCACCGGAACTTGGTCCGGTTCTTGCTTATTCCTTCTCGGCGCTGCTGTATATTCAGATTTTTATGAAGTGTGATTAGCAATTAGGCGCATAGGGATTGCCAAAAAATCAGGCAAATCCGAAGGGGAACCCCCCTTACATCCGGAAGCCCTCGCCGAGATAGAGCCGGCGGACATCGGGATTGTTGATGATATCCTCGGTTCGGCCCTCCATAAGGACTTCGCCTGAATAGATAATGTAGGCCCGGTCGGTCAGGCCGAGCGTTTCCCGCACGTTATGATCGGTGATGAGAACGCCGATGCCGCGCTCCGTGAGATGGCGCACCAGCGCCTGGATGTCTCCGACGGCAATCGGATCGATGCCCGCGAACGGCTCGTCGAGGAGCATGTAGCTCGGCCGCGTGGCGAGGGCGCGGGCGATTTCGAGCCGCCGTCGCTCGCCGCCCGACAGCGCGATCGACGGAGTCTTGCGCAGGCGGGTGATGTTGAACTCCTCCAGCAGGGCGTTCAAATCAGCTTCCCGCTGCTTCGTGTTCGGCTCGACCACCTCGAGCACCGCACGGATATTGTCCTCGACATTGAGGCCGCGAAAGATCGACGGTTCTTGCGGCAGGTAGCCGATGCCAAGGCGCGCCCGCTGATACATCGGCAGGGTGGTGACGTCATGCCCATCGAGTTCGATGCGACCCCGATCGGCGTTGATGAGGCCGGTGATCATGTAGAAGACGGTGGTTTTGCCCGCCCCGTTCGGTCCGAGCAGTCCGACCGCCTCGCCACGGCGCAGATACAGGCTTGCGCCTTTCACAACCTTACGACTGCCGAAGCTTTTTTCGACTTTGTGGATAGCGAGATAACCGCCCCGGGTGGCGCGTTCGCCCGTTGCGTCGACCGCGCCGGGCTCGGCGCGCCGAGGCGCCGCCGGCTGCCGCGGTGCGCGCTCGCGGCTGATGACGTCCGATTTGCCACGCGCCGCGTCCATGGAGCCGACGTTTCTTCGTGAAACGTCAGCCGTCCGCGCGGGCGGGCGCGCTGTCGTCACCGGGCGGCGGAACCAAGCGAAAATGTCGAACACCCCTGCTTGAGCGCCGGCCCGCGGAATCCGAGCGACCACGGCTCACCATCTACGCTTTGATATCATCATCGATCCGTCGCCCGACGTCACAAACCCGGCGATGCGGAAGACTTGGGTTTCATGAGGTCTTTGACCGAGCCCATGGCCGGACTGCCATCCTTGCCTCCCGGCAGCAGCAACGCCTGCACCCGACACTGGCTCGATTTCTCGCACTCGACCTTCGAAACACTGGTGGTCAGATCCACGCTCAAGCGATCGCCCCTCACGACGTTCTGGCCCTGCGAGATCACGACATTTCCGACCAGCGTGATCATGTTTGTCTTCATGTCGAAAAAGCCGTTGTCGGCCGTAGCCTTCTGATCTTTCTGGGTGACGATCACGTCACCATGCACCTCGATCCGTCGAATGCTTTGCTGGCCTTGCTGGCCTTGCTGGCCTTGCTGGCCTTGCTGGCCTCTGCTGGACCTTGCTGGCCTTGCTGGCCCTGCTGACCGGCGCCGTCCTTTGACGCGGCAGATTTGGTGTCCGTGTTGTAAAAGACGACCAAGCTCTTGCAGCGAAGCGTCGTGTCGCCCTGCACCAGCTGGACATTGCCGGAAAAGATCGCGGTTTTCTCCTTGTCGCGCACCTCCAAGGAGGCGGAGTTGATCTTGATCGGCTGGTCGCGGTTCTGCGAGAAGCCCTGCAATGCGTTGGGAGGACCGGCGGGCGGTTGCGGCTGCTGAGCGGCGGCAACACCGATCGCACCAAGAGACAGGATCGCGGCAAGGGCCGCCACCCCGACAAGGCGGTTGAAGAAAGCGATCATCATGGGGAACTCGTCGCCGCTGGGTTCGCCGGCATTGGGTCTAGCACCAGATAGGTTTCCACACCCTGACTGAACAGCACCACCGCCCCGTTCTCTGAGATGTCGAGACGATTGGCCCCGAGCGTTCCGTTGGGGAATTTGGTTTCTATCCGATGCTCCGAAATGATCGTCCCCTTCTTGATGTCTATCGCCGCTTCATGCAGGCGCGCCTCGTAGCCGTTATCCAATTGCAGCAGGATATTGTCGCTCAGGCGAAGCAGGTCGGCCTTGACTTCGTATGACCCGGTTCTCGCGGTAATCTCCAGCATGCCCTGATCTTTGGTCTTGAGCTGCCCCCGCAGATCCAAGAGTTCGATCACGCCGGGATTGGCGAGATCCTGCGACGCGACCCGCGCCGATAGCTCGTAGGGGAGCGAATCGCTGGTGTAGCCGGAGAGCCGCGGCTGTTGCATCGAGATCTTGCTTCCGCTGAGGACAAGCTTGCCTTGATCGACCGAGGCTTTGGCCGGCGCCTGCAACGGGTTGAAGTAAGCGGCGAAGACGATGAGGCCGAGCGCAATGAAAATGCCGCCGGGAATCCCGATGCGCAGAAACCGGATCAGCCGGCTGTGGCGAGCGGCCCGCCGGAACATGCGTTCGCTGCGCGCCCAGCCCGTCGCGGTGAACGCGTGAAGGCCCTGTCGCTCAACGGCAGGCACGAGATGGTTCATCCCCAGCGTCTCGTTGCGGATCGCCCCCGGGCCGACCCTACGATTTCGGCCCAAAATTGCTTGCGAATATGGCCGTCCCGCGGCGGGTCGCTGCTAAGTCATCACGAATGGGCAAAAATATCCTCCGCTGCCCACCCGGCGAGGTCCAGTTCGGCCCGCGTCGGCAGAAAGCGGAAACAGGCCTCGGCCAGGCCTTCGCGGCCCTCCCGCGCCAGCATTTCGTCGAGGCGAGCCTTCAGCGCGTGCAAATGAAGAACATCCGAGGCGGCATAAGCGATCTGAGCGTCGCTGAGCTTCTCGGCGCCCCAGTCCGAAAGCTGCTGTTGCTTGGACACCTCGATACCGAGGACTTCGCGCACGAGGTCCTTGAGGCCATGCTTGTCGGTATAGGTACGGGTGAGCCGCGAAGCGATCTTGGTGCAATAGACCGGGGTTGCCATCACCCCCAGGCTGCGTTTGAGGATGGCGAGATCAAACCGCGCAAAATGAAATATTTTCAATCTGTTAGGGTCTGAGAGCAGGGCCTTGAGGTTAGCCGCGTCGCCGGCCCCCCGAGGAATTTGCACGACGTCCGCACTGCCATCGCCCGGCGACAGCTGGACCACGCACAGCCGGTCGCGCCCCTGGACTAAGCCCATGGTCTCCGTATCGACCGCCACAGGCCCCTGATACCGCGAGAGATCGGTAAGATCGCCGCGATGCAGGCGGATCGTCATCGCGCAAGCCTTGTCGTCGCGGCCCGTCGCCCGGCCCTGCGCCCGTCCAGACGGGCAATCAACTGAACAGAAAGGATTTTCGGCCTCATTTTGGTCACTTGTGTAGCACACGAAGTTGCGGGGTCAACGGTGGGGCGCAACGCCTGCTGGTTCAAGCGTTGCGACGTTGGTGGGGCATGTTGAAAATAGAGTCACTGAGTTTGGCGGCGGTCCTGTTCGGCCTTGCCGGCGTGACCGGCTGCGCCGCCGTCGTCCCTGAGCAGGCGCGCTCGACCGATGAGCCGCCTGCCCAGACGCGTTCCGAACGGTCGGTCATGTCCGCCCGGGCGGAGGCGAAACTCGGAACAAGCTGCGAAAACGGCACAATGGTGCGCTCGGCCTATTATTGGCAGGGGCGGCACACGGCAAGCGGCCAGCGGTTCGACCCGGACGGCATGACCGCCGCCCATCGGACGTTGCCGTTCGGCACGAAGCTCACGGTCACCAATCCGCGGACCGGTAAATCCGTGGAAGTGATGGTCAATGATCGCGGACCCTTCACGCGCGGCCTGCACCTCGATCTAAGCCGCGGCGCGGCACGGGCCATCGGCCTTAACAGCACCGGCACGGTCTGCGTGACCTGATAGGCCCGGTCACGGCCGCGTATGATAGGATGCCGCCGATTCATCGGCAGACGCGCGAGCCCTACGATGACCAGGAGCCAGTCAATCGCCCGCCTTGTTCTCGGCGTCGCGATGTTCATCGCCATCGGAGGACTTCCCGCCTCCGTTGCGGTTCTCGCCCAGGTGGCGCAGGACGTCCCGTCTGCCGATCGCGGCGCCGCGCTCGCCGTCAATTACACGCGTCTGCGGCCGCAGATCGCGACCGCGGGCGTGCTCAAGGATGGCGCGGTTCCCCGGCTGAAGACGCTCGGCTTCGCCACCGTGGTCGACCTCCGCGGACCCGATGAAGGCACCGCGGTTGAAAAGAAAGCCGTTGGGGATGCGGGCATCCGCTATGTCAACATTCCGGTGCGCGGCGCTCCGACCGATGCGCAGGTCGCCGAGTTCGCCCGCGTTGTCGAGGATGCGCAGAACACACCGCTCCTCGTTCATTGCGCCTCGGGAAACCGGGTTGGCGCCATGTGGGCGCTCTACCGCGCGCAAAAGGGCGCGCCCGCCGCCGTCGCGCTGGAAGAGGGGCGCGCGATCGGTCTTCACCCGGATCGCGCAGCCGAGCTGCGCAAGCGTCTCGATAAGACACCGCCGGCGCGCTGAAATCTCGCTCTCCTCGCCGCCTCGTCCCCGAAGCGCGCAAGTCCTGCTCAGGGGCGACCCTGGGCGCGCAACATCAACCGCGCCAAAACGACAATAAACGCAGCGAACAATCAGGCCGCAAAGGAGCGTCGCCACGAACAATAGCGGCGGAGACAGAGACTCCAGAAAATCCAGGAACTGCATCGACGCGCACGCGTCATGGAAGGAGTAAGCGTGAAACGTTAGTGGCTCCTCCGGCGAGCCGCCAGCCCTATTCGCGCCTGGTAGCGCACAGAGAGAATCGGCAGAAGCGCCATTGAGCGGCTGCGATCTAAGCGCGGCGCCACTTATGGGCGTACGTCATCCAAAGTATCGGCACAACAATCGCAGCCACTGCGACGATGACCAATATGATGAGCAGCGCAGATTGTTCGAGCCATGCGATCCCCGGGACACCGAGCCCCAGCAGGATACCGACCAGACAGACCCTCCATGAGCGGATATGAACGCCGGCGGTAAAGGTCCCGAGCGCGAGCAAAGTCAGGACGGACAGAGCGCTCGCATCCGCGTTCATCATGCGATCGACATCGGCAATGAACATCAGTTCGATCGCCAGAAGAACCGCGCACCAGTGCATGACCTGCGTCCACACCAGTCGGAATCGTGCTTCTGCGCTGCCGGCTTCGCGCCAGCCCGAGATGATGCAGATGAGCCCGATGAAAGGACCAAGCGCAATCCAGTATTCCCGCACGGGCGCCCGCGAGAAGCTCGAATAGGCAACGCCGACGAGCGCCAGCGCGAGCATCAGCAGATAAGGCCATTCCCTCAAAAGAAAGGCCCGCGCGGTGAACGGCGGGGCGGATGGAGCATCGTCGGACTGCAATTCGGCCATTGCTGCTAGCTCAAATCTGAAGGAAGACATCGAGCAGACCGTCGCCCCTGGGGGACGGCCGTTTGACATAACACGCCGACGTCATGACTGCGCAGCCGCGGATACGAAGGCGAACGCCTTGGATGAAACCGCGTGACGCAGAGTTTTCTGCCATCGACATGCCTGCGGTTTGGACGTCGCTCGGTAGCCATCTACTTCTTGCCGGCGCGAGGCGCTTTGCGTTCGTCCTTGGTCCTTGGTCCTTGGTCTTTCCCCCTCGGCTTCGACATCCTGGTGATAGAGGCGCCGGATTTCCTTTAGATCGACGGTCGGTTTCGGCATGTCAAGCTTCATGCCTTCGAGGGCATCGGCGATGATCCGAGAGACGGCGAGATTCCGGAACCCCTTGTGGTTCGACGGAATCACGAACCATGGAGCGTAATCCGTCGAACAATTGGAAAGCGCGGCTTCGAAGGCGTCGATATCATCGTCCCACAGCTCACGTTCGGAATAGTCGCTGTTGCTGATCTTCCATTGGCGCGCAGGATCGTCGAGGTGGTCCTTGAAGCGGGCGAGCTGCTCTTCCTTGGATATGTAGAGGAAGAAGAACTTGAGTATCGTGGTGTTGTTTTCGCTCGCGATGAGTTTTTCCCAATCATTGATGAATTGGAAGCGCCGCTTCCATACTTCCTTGGGCACGAGTTTGTGGACGCGCGCGACGAACACGTCCTCATAGTGAGAGCGGTTGAAGATCGCGACGCGACCGAGCGCCGGCGCATGCGGATGGACGCGCCAGAGAAAATCGTGGTCGAGTTCCTCCTTCGTCGGTTGCTTGAATCCGACGACATTGACCCCTTGCGGATCCATCGCGCTCATGACGTGCCAGCACACGCCGTCCTTGCCGGCCGCATCGATTCCCTGCAGCACGATCAGCAGGCAATGACTGCGGCTCGCATATAACTTGCGCTGCAGCTCGGTAATGCGCGCGAGGCTGCTTTGAAGCTCCGCTCTCGCTTCCGCCTCGGTCCCGTGTTTACCCTGGAACCCTGGATCGAGGGTCGCGAGCGTGACCTTCGACCCGGGTTCGACCCTCAGCCGTTTTGTTAAATTCACGAAGACCTCCCTGGGATCGCACGCCGACGAATGCCGCCTATTTTTGCGGTCACGTGCAGGAGGGAGCATACCGGACAGCCCCGCGCGTGTCGCGCCTGTGGGCCGGAAATCGACTGCTAATCCCTTGTTGAAGCTTAAGATCTTTTCAAATTTTTCGCGACGGCTGCGCGGGCTGCCCATGCGAGCCGCCCTCGGCGGGGTTGCGCGACGTCGACGGCCCGACAAGGCCGCGCGCCGTCGCATTCCCCGTCTGTGATCTTGTTCACAGCGCTCAGCGGTCCTCGCCGGGTACTCATTCAAACTTTCTGGAGGGAGAATCCGATGCGCGAGATCGTATTGGTGGTCTTGGTGGCATTGACCATGATGGGCGGCGTCACGGCCGCCTGGTTCATTACGCAGCCGGCGGCGGCCACTTACGTCCGGTGACGGTCCGTTTTCCGATGGTGCCCAGGAGAGGACTCGAACCTCCACGGCTTTCACCACTGGTACCTGAAACCAGCGCGTCTACCAATTCCGCCACCTGGGCCGCACGAACAGAGATAAGGGCTGCGTTTTCCGCTTGTCAACGCCAGGCGGAGGCGTCCGCGCGCCGTCGGCGATTAAGGAGCGTTCCGCCGACCAGGCCGCGTGACCCCGTCCCGCGCGGCCATTCGCCCCTATACAGCGGTGGACCGATCTTGTATGCCGCCCTGCAACCGCGCCGCTGCGCGTGGCGCCGCGTAGCTTGGCCTTGACGGCGGAGGCGACCATGACCACGATCTCCAATCCCGACACGCTCATCACGATCTTCGGCGCTTCCGGTTTTCTCGGCCGGCATGTCGTGCACGCGCTCGCCCGCGACGGATACCGCATCCGCGCCGCCGTGCGCCGTCCCGATCTCGCCGGCCATCTGCAGCCGCTCGGGCGCGTCGGACAGATTCATGCCGTACAAGCCAATCTCCGCCATCCCGCCTCGGTCGAGGCGGCGGTGCAGGACGCCTTGGTCGTCATCAACCTGGTGGGCATTCTGTTTGAGCGCGGCCGGCAGCGCTTCTCGGCCGTGCATGCCGGCGGCGCAGAAGTGGTGGCGCGCGCGGCGGCCGCCCACGGCGCGCGCCTCGTTCATGTGTCGGCGATCGGCGCGGACGAGCACGCGACGGCGAAATATGCACGCACCAAGGGGCTGGGCGAACAAGCCGCGCTTGCGACGGTTCCCGAGGCGGTCATATTCCGACCGTCGATCATTTTCGGGCCGGATGACGCTTTCTTCAACAAGTTTGCGGCAATGGCGCGCCTATCACCCGTCTTGCCGCTCGTCGGCGGCGGGCGGACTCGCTTCCAGCCGGTGTTCGGCGGCGATGTCGGCGAGGCGGTCGCCAAGGCGGTCGCTGGCGAAGCCAAGCCCGGCACGATCTACGAACTGGGAGGCCCGGAGGTCTACACCTTCAAGGAGCTGATGCAGTTCGTGCTCGCGACCATCGATCGGCGCCGCCTGCTTCTGCCGATACCGTTCTGGGCCGCGAAGCTGATCGGCCAGATTCTGCAGTTTCTGCCCTCGCCGCTTCTAACGCCCGACCAGGTCGAGCTTCTCAAGCAGGACAATATCGTCTCCGAAGCCGCCCTCGCCGAGGGACGCACGCTGAAGGGGCTGGGCATCGAACCGCGCTCCGTTGAAGCGATCGTCCCTTCCTATCTGTGGCGTTACCGCAAGGCCGGACAATTCCGCCGCAGCGTCGCCTAACGGTCGCGTGCCGGGGGCCGATCGACGTTGACACCGATTACCAACATCGCCGATCTGCGCGCGCTGGCGCGCCGACGCGTGCCGCGCATTCTGTTCGACTATGTCGAGAGCGGATCCTATGACGAGATCACGCTGAAGGCCAATCTCGACGCGCTGCAGGCGCTTCGCTTTCGCCAGCGCGTGCTGGTCGATACGACCGGCCGTTCGCTCGAGAGCGAGCTGGTCGGCAGCAAGGTCTCGATGCCGCTTGCGATCGCGCCGACCGGCCTCACCGGCCTGGTGCGGGGCGGCGGCGAGATTTTGGCGGCGCGCGCGGCCGAAGCCGCCGGGATCCCCTATTGCCTGTCGACCATGTCGATCGCCACCATCGAGGACATCCGCGCGGCAACCCGTCAGCCCTTCTGGTTCCAGCTCTACGTCCTGCGCGATCGCGGCTTCAGCCAATCGATGATCGAGCGCGCGAAAGCAGCGCATTGCTCCGTGCTGGTCGTCACCGTCGATCTGCCGCTGCGCGGGCAGCGCCATTCCGACATCAAGAACGGGCTCACCGTCCCGCCCCGGGTGACCCTGCGCAACATGTGGGATGTCGCGACCAAGCCCGGATGGACGTTCGGCGTGCTGCTGAGCAAGCGCAAGACGTTCGGAAACATCGAGGCTTATCTGAACAAAGGCCGCGTGAGCATGATGGGCGCGGGCGAGTGGTCGACCCAGCATTTCGACCAGACGCTCAACTGGCGCGACATGGAGTGGATTCGCAATCTTTGGCCGGGCAAGCTCGTCATCAAGGGCATCCTCGATGTTGGCGATGCGCGGATCGCGGTCTCGGTCGGCGCCGACGCGATCGTCGTCTCCAATCATGGCGGGCGCCAGCTCGACGGTGCGCCGGCCTCGATCACCGTGCTGCCGGAGATCGCGCGCGCGGTCGGAGACCGCACCGAGGTGCTGTTCGACGGCGGCGTGCGCTCGGGTCAGGACGTGATGAAGGCGCTCGCGCTCGGGGCGCGCGGCTGCCTGATCGGACGCGCCCACCTCTACGGCCTGGCGGCGCTGGGCGAGAAGGGCTGCGCCATGGTGCTGGAGATCATCCGCCGCGAGCTCGAAATCACCATGATGCTGACCGGCGTGACCGACCTGCGGCGCGTCGATCCTGGCGTGATCTACCGCGGCGCGCGCGATTAAGGAGCTGTCCCGGCGTCAGCCGCGCAGCGCATCGACGAGGTCGATCGCCTCCCAGGGGAGATGGAGATCGGTGCGGCCGAAATGGCCGTACACAGCGAGCGGCCGGTAGAAGCCTCGCTCGCCCGCAAGCGACGGCGCCGTGCGCAGCCCGAAGCGGCGCATGATGGCGGCCGGCCGGAAATCCGCCGCGCGCTCGATGCGGTCGGCAATGTCCTGATCGGATATCGCGCCGGTGCCGAAGGTCGCGACCGACAAGCTCAAAGGCCGCGCGCGCCCGATCGCGTAAGCGAGATGGACCTCACAGCGATCGGCGAGCCCCGCCGCCACGATGTTTTTCGCCGCATGGCGCGCGGCATAGGCGCCGATGCGGTCGATGCGCGAGGGGTCCTTGCCCGACAGGGCCGCCCCGCTCTGGCGTGCGATCTCCCCGTAGGTGTCGATGCCGTTCTTGCGCCCGGTCAGGCCGGCATGCCGCGCCGGCCCACCGATTTCATAAGGGCCGCCCGCATTGACATGGATCTCCGTCCGGCCGTCGGGCCGCATGCCGTCTTCCTCAAAGGTCTTGGTCACGACCGCGCGCAGGCCCTCTTCGACCTGGCGGATCGGCGCATCGGCCGACACCGCGGCGGTCAGCGCGATGGCGTGGATGCGGGCCGGTCGGCCGTCCCGATACTCGATCGAGACTTGCGTTTTGCCATCGGGCGACAGCCACGGCAGAGCGGAGCGGGCGCGGTCGAGCGCGCGCGCGATCCGATGGGCAAGGGTGATCGGCAGCGGCATCAGCTCGGCCGTCTCGCGGCAGGCATAGCCGAATACATTGGCCTGGTCCTGAGCAAAGCAGGTTTCGATGGCCTTCTCGTCGGGCTTCACGCAGGTCGGCTGGCGCATGCTCGTCGGCAGTTCGATCAGGCTGGTGAGGATCGAACAGTTGCGGGCGTCAAAACTTCCCTCGACATACCCCGCATCGGCAATCACCTTGCGCGCGAGCGAGGGCAGATCGATCACGGCTTCAGCGGCGAACCGCGCGGCGAGGAAAACGACCCCGGTCGCAACCGCGCACTCGATCACCGCATGCGCAGCCGGATCACGGCGCAGAAACGCGTCGACCGCGGCATCGCTGATCTGGTCGCAGAGCTTGTCGGGATGGCCCGGCGTTACCGACTCGGAGGTGAAGATCATATCGCGCGGCATGGTCGCCTCTCAAATCGTCGCGGACAGGCGCGGACCCGGCTCGTCCCGCGCAAGATAGTCGATCAGACGGTTGGCGATCGTGTTGCCGGCGACGATGGCTGCAATGCCGAACAATCCGCCAAATCCGATCGGCGAAAGACCGAGCAGCCGTCGCGTCGCGGGAAACACCTGGCCGACGAGCTGCAGGCCGCCGGAGGCCGCGATGGCGCCGAGAAGCGTCGGGTTTGGAGCGCGCAACAGGTTCGCCTCGATCCCGTGGGTCTCCGAGCGACAAGACAATCCATGCACAATCTGGCTGAGAGTGAGCCCATGAAAGACGATCGTTCGCGCATGCGCGGCGCCGGCTGCACCGCCCGCCAAGAGATACCCGGCGAGCGCGCCGGTCCCGAGCACGGCGCCTTCGCGCAGGATACGGCGAAAGTCGGCCGCACCGAGTATGGGCGCGCGCGGATCGTGCGGCGGGGCATCCAGCACGTCGGGTTCGGGCAGATCCAGGCCGAGCGCGAGCGCCGGCAACGGATCGGAGGCGAGATTGAGCCATAAGAGCTGCATCGGCGTCAGCGGCGCGGTGCCGCCGAACAGGGCCGCCCCGAGCATCACGAAGGTTTCCGAAGCGTTGGTCGAGACGAGATAGCGCAGTACCTTGCGGATGTTCGCATAGGTGGCGCGGCCCAAACGGATCGCCTCGATGATGCCGTCGAGATCATCGCCCGCGAGCACGATGTCGGCCACTTCGCGCGCCACGTCAGTGCCGGCGCCGCCCATCGCGATCCCGACATTTGCCGCGCGTAAGGCCGGGCTGTCATTGATCCCGTCGCCGGTCATGGCGACGATGTGGCCGTCCGCTTGCAGCGCCTTGACGATGTTGAGCTTGTCGACCGGGCTGACGCGCGCGAAGACCTGCGGCTGCGCCGCGAGCGCGACCAGAACGTCAGGCGCGAGCCCGGCTATTTGTCCTGCTTCGAGCACCTTTAGTTCGCCGCCATAGGCAAGATTGAGTTCGCGGGCGATGGCGAAGGCCGTTGCGCTCTGGTCGCCGGTGATCATCACCGGTCGTATGCCAGCGTTGCGCAGTTTTTTCAGCGCAGGCAGGACGCTCGGCCGGATCGGGTTGGCGATCCCGGCAAGACCGAGCCAGGTGAGGTCGCTTTCATCGCGCGGATCGCCCCCCGTTTCCCCGACCGCAACGCCCAGCACGCGCAGAGCTTGCCCGGCCATGCGATCATTGGCCTTGAGCACGGAGGCACTTGCTTCCGCGTCGAGCGGTTCAACCCCGTTGGGGACCCGACGCACCGAGCAGCGCGCCAAGACTTCGACCGGATCGCCCTTGACGCAGAGGAGCCGGCCCTCGTCCGGCGTCGCGTGGAGCGTGCTCATGCGCTTCCGCCCGTCGCCGCGGCCGACCGTGGCGAGCAGCGGGGCGGAGGCGCGCAGCGCCATCACGTCGACGCCGCAGGCAAGCGCCGCCTCGACGAGCGCGCTCTCGGTCGGCGTGCCATCCGCCGATAAGCCGTCGGGCGCGACCCGCACGACGGCTTCGCTGCACAGCGCCGCGACTTCGAGCAGGCGGCGCACAACGGCGCGGGTCGGATCGTCGGCGGCCGTCTTGCCATTGGTGAGCCGGCCGCCATCATGCCGGAGCGACTCTCCGCCGACCTCGAATGCGACCGTCGCCATCCGGTTCTCAGTAAGCGTCCCGGTCTTGTCGAGGCCGATCACCTCGATGGCGCCGAGCGTCTCGACTGCTTCAAGCTTGCGCACCAGCACGTTGCGCCGGCGCATGTCCTGGACGCCGAGCGCGAGCGTCGTCGTGGCGACCGCGGGCAGCCCTTCCGGAATGGCCGCGACGGCAAGCGAAATCGCGCTACGCAGCATGGGCAGAAGACCTTGGCCGCGCAGCAGCCCAAGGCCGAAAACGGCGGCGCAGATCAGTCCGTTGATGATGACGAGTTCCCGCTCCACGTCGCCGAGTTGGCGCTGGATCGGCGTCTCCGGCGGCCGCACCGCGCCGAGAAGCTGCTGCACACGGCCGATTTCGGTCGCCGCGCCCGTGGCGGTGATCAGCGCCGCGCCCGCGCCGCCGGTCACGGCGGTGCCGCGAAAGACCATATTGAGCCGGTCAGGCAGGCCGATATCGGCGGGCAGCACGACGTCGGCCGTCTTGTGCACTGGAAGCGCTTCGCCGGTGAGAGCGGATTCGTTGATCGTCAAGTCGTCGCCGACAATCAGGCGCGCATCGGCCGGCACGAGCATGCCGCGTTCGATCACCATCAGATCGCCGGGAACGAGTTCGACCGGATCGGCGAGCTGGCGCTGCCCGGCGCGGACCACCGGCACGGGTTTGAGCGCATAGTCCGACAGCCCGAGGATCGTGCGCTCGGCTTGGCGTTCGGTCGCGGTCGCAATGCCCGCATTGAGCAGGATGACGGCGGCGATGATCGCGGCGTCGGCGATGCCGCCGGTGAACACGGACAGCGCGGCCGAGGCCCCGAGCAGCGCGACCGGCAGGCTGGTCAGCTGCTCGGCGAAGATCGCCATGCTCGACCGCGCCTCGGCCCGGCGAAGCTCGTTGCGGCCATAAGCCATCAGGCGTTGGGAGATGTCGTCTTCCGCGAGCCCCTCCTTGAGCCCGGTTTGCAGCCGGTCGGCTGCATCCGACAATGAGAGGGCGTGCCACGCGCAGGACTCGGGCAGCGCGCCGCGGGAAACCGGAGCGGACACGGCATGGGAGTCCCGGCGCTCGTCATTGCGTTTCGGCGCGTAGCCGGCGACCACGGCGTCGATCGCCGCGGCAATGTCTGGAATGGCGGCGGGCGGGGCGTATTCGACGAGTATCGAGCCGGTCAACGCATTGCCGCGGGTCAAGACAATGCCGCGCTCCCGCGCGAGCGCCATTTCGACCGCCCGGACCCGTTCGGGTTGGGCGACCAGACCGAGATGGCGGAAGCGCACGCGCCCGGCGACCCGGTCGTGCGCCACTTGGGCAAGTCCTTCGGGAGCCGACCCGGCCCCCCAGCGCATTTCCAAACTTCTCAATTGATTCCGTCCGGCGATTCCGGCACCTGACAAACCATGACCGACGAGGATGCCATTCTCGCCGCCAATGCGGCCTATTACCATGCTTTTGCGACACCCGACTTCGCGGCCATGAGCCGTATCTGGGCCGATGACGCCGTCTCCTGCATCCATCCGGGATGGCCGGCGCTGATCGGCAGGGAGGCGGTGTTGGAATCCTACCGCAACATCCTGCGCAACCCCAACCGGGAGCGGATCGAGCATCGCGACGATACGCCGATCGTGTCGGGGAACGAGGGCCGCGTTCTATGCGTGGAGCTTGTCAGCGGGGCGGCGATGGCGCTGGCCGCTACCAACTGCTTCCGGCGCATCGATGGCGAATGGCGCATGATCCATCACCAGGCAAGCCCGATCGCCTCTCTGCTTGCGGAGGCGACACCTCCCAGCCAACGCCTGAACTGAGCGGGCCCGATCGGCGAGTCAAGCCGAGCCGCCAAGCGGGGCCGCCTGCGCGCGCATGGCCAAGGGCAACGAAACCTCCACCCGGCCCCTGGAACCCGGACCAGACCTGGCCCGCCTGCTGACCGGTTCGGCCGCCTCCCGCCCGGCTGCCTGCATGCTTGGAAAGCAGGCCCGGATGTCCTATGTGGTGACTCGCGATCGGCTCAGGCCCTAGGCGCAGCGCGCGCGGCAGTGGGCCGGACGGTTGGCGGAGTAGCTCAGCTGGTCAGAGCAGCGGAATCATAATCCGTGTGTCGGGGGTTCAAATCCCTCCTCCGCTACCACGCGTCCCCGGTCCATTCCAAAGACATGGGTGACGGTTTATTCCGGAGACATGGGCAACGCTTTCGGGCCGAAGGGATTGTTGATCGGTTCGAGCCTGCATGTCTCGTCGTCGAGCGACTTACAGCCGCACCCGGCGCAGCCGCAACGAATTGCCGACGACGCTGACGGAAGAAAGCGCCATCGCCGCCGCGGCGATGATCGGGGATAGGAGGATGCCAAAAGCTGGGTACAGCGCGCCTGCCGCGATCGGCACGCCGGCGGCATTGTAGACGAAGGCAAAAAACAGATTCTGGCGGATATTGCGCATAGTCGCCTCGGACAGGCGGCGCGCCCGCACAATGCCGGTGAGGTCGCCCTTGAGCAGCGTCACGCCGGCGCTCTCGATCGCGACATCGGTGCCGGTTCCCATGGCGATGCCGACCTCGGCGGCCGCAAGCGCTGGCGCGTCGTTGACGCCGTCGCCCGCCATCGCGACCACCCGGCCCTCCTTGCGCAGCTTCTCCACCACGGCGCTCTTCTGGTCAGGCAGCACCTCGGCTTCGACCTCGGCGATGCCGAGGCGCTTGGCCACCGCCTGCGCCGTCGTCTTGTTGTCGCCGGTGAGCATCACCACGCGCACGCGCTCCTTCGCGAGCGCCGAGAGCGCGTCGGGTGTGGTGCTCTTCACCGGATCGGCGATGGCGATCACCGCCGCCGGCTTGCCGCCGACCGCAAGGAAAATGGCGGTCGCGCCCTCCTGCCGCAGCCGCTCGGATTCATTCTCCAGGGGCGCCGTGTCGATCCCGAGTTCGCGCAGGAAGCGGGCATTGCCGAGCGCGACCCGCCGGCCTTCGACCACGCCGACCACGCCCCTGCCGGTCGGCGAGTCGAATTCCGACACGTCAGACAGCGGCAGGTTTCGCTCTTGCGCGGCCGACACGATCGCAAGAGCAAGCGGATGCTCGCTCGCCCGCTCGACGCTCGCGGCGCGCCGCAACGCTTCATTTTCATCAAGCCCGGCCATCGGAACAATTGCGGTGACCTTCGGCTTGCCTTCGGTCAAGGTGCCGGTCTTGTCGATCACGAGGGTGTCGATGCGCTCCATGCGTTCGAGCGCTTCGGCGTTCTTGATCAGCACGCCCGCCTGCGCGCCGCGCCCGACCCCGACCATGATCGACATGGGCGTGGCGAGCCCGAGCGCGCAGGGGCAGGCGATGATGAGCACGCTGACCGCCGCCACGAGCCCGAACGCGTAGCGCGGCTCAGGACCGAACATCGCCCAGGCGAAGAAGGCCGCGATCGCGACTGCGATCACCGCCGGCACGAACCATCCGGAAACTTGGTCGGCGAGCCGCTGAATGGGCGCACGCGAGCGCTGAGCGGCGGCGACCATCTGGACGATCTGCGCCAGCATGGTGTCGCGCCCCACCTTTTCCGCGCGCATGACGAAGCCGCCGGTGGTGTTGAGCGTCCCGCCGATCACCTTCGCGCCGGGCTCTTTCGTGATCGGCATGGATTCTCCGGTGACCATCGACTCGTCGAGCGAAGACCGACCTTCGATGACTTCGCCGTCTACCGGAACCTTTTCGCCGGGCCGCACGCGCAAGCGGTCGCCGACCGCGATCACATCGAGCGAGACCTCCTCGTCCGTTCCGTCGGCCTTCACGCGGCGCGCGGTCTTGGGCGCAAGGTTGAGCAGGGCGCGGATCGCGCCTGACGTCTGCTCGCGCGCGCGCAGCTCGAGCACCTGGCCGAGCAGCACCAGCACGGTGATCACCGCCGCGGCTTCGAAGTACACCGCGACCGCGCCCTCCGCCCCGCGGAACGCGGCCGGAAAGATGCCTGGCGCCAGCACGGCCACGACGCTGTAAAGCCAGGCCACGCCCACGCCCATCGCGATCAGGGTGAACATGTTCAGGTTGCGCGTGACGAGCGACCGCCAGCCGCGGACGAAGAACGGCCAGCCGGCCCACAGCACGACCGGGGTCGCGAACGCGAACTGCAGCCAGTTGGATGCGGTCTGGCCGATCAGCATGTGCAGGTTGGTCAGGTGGCCGCCCATTTCGAGGGCGAGCACGGGAAGCGTCAGCACAAGCCCGGTCCAGAAACGCCGGCTCATGTCGGCGAGCTCGGGGTTCGGCTCGGCTTCGGCCGACGCCAGCTCGGGCTCGAGCGCCATGCCGCAGATCGGGCACGATCCCGGTCCGACCTGCCGGATCTGCGGATGCATCGGGCAGGTGTAGATCGTGCCCTCCGGCACGGCCTGCGGCGGCTTCGCGTCCGCCTTGGTCAGGTATTTTTCCGGATCGGCCGCGAATTTCGCCGCGCAACCCGCCGAGCAGAAGTAATAGGGCTGGCCCGCATGCTGCCCGCGGTGCGGCGTCGTGTGCGGGTCGACCGTCATGCCGCAGACCAGGTCGCGCACTCCGTCCACGGCTGCACTCGGCCCGTGCGCCAGGGATTCGGACTTGGTGAGATATCTTTCGGGATCGGCGACAAATTTCTCTGCGCATCCGGCGCAGCAGAAATAGTATGGCTCTCCGGCATGTTCTGCGCGGTGGGGCGTCGTGGCCGGGTCGACCATCATGCCGCAGACGGGATCGCGCGCGCTCTTCTTGGCCGCGGGCGTCCGCGCCTCGTGCAGGCCCGCATGCTCTTGATGCCTGTGCCCACCATGCGCATGGGACTGAGCCTGGGCGTGCGAGAGTTCGTGCAATTCCGGATGGGTGCGCTGAGCGCTTCCGCCGACGAGCGTTGAACCCGTTTCTCCGTGCGGCGCGCCGCAGCAGCAGGAGCGCTCAGGTTCTTCGGATTGAGCCATAACGATCTCCCGCCGCAAAGGTTGACCTATATACCCTGGCGGGGTATATAACGCATATGCGAAGCGACATCAAGGCGGCTTGCGCTAAGCGACTGAATCGGATCGAGGGCCAGGTGCGCGGCATTGCGCGCATGGTCGAGGAGGATCGCTATTGCATCGATATCGTGACGCAGATATCGGCGGTGCGCGCGGCGCTGCGGCGGCTGGAGGAAGAAATCCTTCAGGATCATGTTAGCCACTGCGTGGAGCGGGCGATTGCCTCGGGCAATAAGGCCGACCAGCGCCGGAAAGTCGAGGAGCTGATGAGCGTGGTGCGGCGGGCCAATCGTTAACCAACGAAGAAGCGGCCCATGTCGAGAGCGTGGCCAAGGGAATGCTGCTCGAGTCTATCCGCGCGATCCCTCGGGCGAGGCGGCCAGCACCAAAGCCAGCCAGAGTGTCCACGGAGACCACCATGCAAACAAAGCTTAAGCTCTTGACCGCCGCGGCCGTCATCGTGTTTTCGAGTTCCACATTTGCGCAGAGCCCGCAGGAACATGAGCAACATCATCCCAGCGGCGCCCCAACGCAGGCGCAGCCCGCGCAACCGTCGCAGCCGGCCCCGAGCGGGCAACCAGCGCAATCCACGCCGCCAACGCCAGACCAGCCCACGCAGCAGTCCTCTCCGCCGACTGCCGGGCAACCGCCGGGGCGTATGCCAACGGGCCAGATGATGCAGGGAATGCCCGAGCAGTGCCGGACGATGATGCAGAGCATGCCGCAGAACTGCATGAGCATGATGCAAGAGATGATGCGGGGTGAGATGCGTCAGGGCGGGACGATGGGGGGAATGATGGGTGGAGGAATGCATGGCGGCATGATGGGACGCGGCATGCAAGCGCCGGCATCGGCCTCCGCTGCGACCAAGGGCTACATGGAAGCCGCCAACAAAATGTACGGGCCGATGGTGGACGGTCTGCAGGCTGACGATCCCGACGTGGCGTTCGTGCGCGCGATCATCGCCCAACGCCAGGGCGCGATCGAGCTGGCGAAAGTCCGCGTGCAGTTCGGCAAGGACGAGCAGACGCGCAAATGGGCGGACGACATCATCCGCACCGAGCAGGCCGCGATCAACGACATGGAGGCCTGGCTGAAACAACGAAGCAAGTGACCCGCGCTTAGCTGCGGGCCAAACCGCACTTCCCAGTCCTCATAAAACTGAGGGCGTCATCGCGCCATTGCGACTGGCACAGCTGCCACAAGACAAAGTCTGGTACGGCCGGGGCGCGCCCTCATCGCCGATACGACCTCGGTCGCTAAATCATCCCCAACAGCAATGGGGCGTATCACCTTATCGTGGCCAGCGCCTCGGCTCTAACGAATTGATCTGCTCTTTGCACAAACATGATGCAGGGCGGCTAACATTTGAACTGCTGAGCTTTGCCGGGCTGTAACATGTGAATTAAGTATCTGCCTCCTTCGGCCTTTGTGACTGGCATGTAACCTGCTTCTGATGATCGCCTAAGAGAGTGAATGTTCGCAGAGGCGATCACAAGGCTTGCCGACATCGGAGCAGCCAAAGCGCGGCTGCTGACGGAGAAGCCGCTTTCAGATCTCTCTGGGTAGGCGTTTTTTTATACACGGACACGGAAGAGAGGGATGCGGCTAACCGCTTGGGTTCTCGGCGCAGCATTTGCGCTTGTCTCCGTGGCGCCTGCCATGAGTGCAGTCATCACGTCGGATGAAGGCGGCAAGATCGGCACCTATGTCGCCCGCTATAGCAAGATGCGGCAGAGCGGCGAGCGGGTGGTCATCGACGGCGCTTGCCTGTCGGCCTGTACGATCGTGGTGGGGATGATCCCGTCCGAGCGTCTATGCGCGACGCGCAACGCCGTGCTCGGATTCCATGCGGCTTGGCTTCCCGACGGCGAGGGCAGGACGCGACTGAGCCGCGAGGGGACCGAAGTTCTGATGAAATTCTATCCGCCGAGCCTCCGTCAGTGGATCGCGCGGCGGGGCGGATTGAACTCGCGGCTCACGCTGCTGCGGGGGCGCGAACTCGCGGCAATCGTTCCGCCCTGCACGGCCTCTGCGGGTCCAGCGCGCACGGGACGCGATGCTCGGACCGCTCAAGCGCGACCGAGCCAGAGTGCACCGGCAAAGATCCTCCCGCCGGCCAGCGCCGAAGCCGCCCTTTCGAGATAGACGAGAAGCGAACATTCCGACGGCGGCGAAAGCGTTTCCACCGCGGACACAACCGTCACTGGTGGGGTTATTCGGCACCCGCAATATGTCGGCTTCTTCTTGGTCATGCTCGGTTTCCTCGTGCAATGGCCGACCTTGCTGACGCTCGCGATGTTTCCCGTGCTCACCGCGATGTATGTCAAGCTCGCGAGGACCGAAGAGCGAGAGGCCCTCGCCGAGTTTGGGCGGGCCTATAAGGATTACGCAAGGGACGTGCCCGCATTCGTGCCGCGTTTCAGGAGTTTATTCAATCGATCAAATACCCACCGACCTGTTGCGCCAAAATGAGTTTCCATACCATGTCGTAGTCAGCACGGTTATTCATATGTTTCCAATTATGGCGAGCCCGTGCTTTGTGTGTAGGAAGGTGAACGAATTGGTGCGACACAAGATTTCTGGCGCGCCCGCGATCGTGGCGGCTAGCCTGATCACTGCACCTGTCGGTGCTCACCCCACACTTAAGTCCGCCAGTCCAGCGGCCGATGTTACAAGCACTAGTTCCCCGGCCGAGATAACGCTCGAGTTTAGCGAAGGCGTGATCGCAAGATTTTCCGGCTTGGAACTAAAGGACGAGTTCGGGAAAACAATCGCGACCGGCGTCGTGATGGCGGACCCTAAGGACAGGAAGCGACTCATCGCGCCAGTACTAGCGCCCCTGAATCCGGGACGCTATACGGTCAATTGGCATGTCGTATCCGCGGATACTCATCGTATTCAGGGTCAGTACTCGTTCAGGATTGGACGTTGATGCTTGAAGCGGGAATCGTGCTTTCTCGTTTCCTGCACTATGCGGCGGTACTGATCCTTTTCGGCATATCCCTGTTCCCTTTTTATACCTATCCTGGGCGTGCAAGCAATCCACCTGCGCGGATGAATTGCTGGCTGCGACTAATAATACCGACGGCAGCGTTTGCCGCCACCTGAGCGGCTGTTTGTGGTTCACGTGTGTTGTGGCCAACATGACAGGAACGCTGAGTGGCGCACTCGATTGGGACACGCTTTGGTCCGTACTGAGCGAAACCAATTTTGGCAAAGTGTCGATCGCGCGGCTATTGCTAGTGACGATCATTCTCGGGCTGGTTACCGTTCGAGCGACGCTGCCGAAGCAATATGCGGACCAGCTAACGGTTGCGCTCTCTGCGGCACTGCTGGCAAGTTTGGCTGGCGTGGGTCATACCCAGCTTCATGATGGAATCACTCGGATTATTCATTTGAGCGCGGATGGTTTGCATCTGCTCGCAGCCGGCGCGTGGCTTGGAGGCCTCGTGCCGCTGTTTTATGTCGTCGCAACGGCCGTCCGAACATCCTCACCTGCTGACGACGCCGAAGCCAGCAACGCCGCTTTACGTTTCTCCAGCATGGGCTATGTGGCGGTCGCCACCATACTTGTTTCCGGCTTGGTCAATGCCTGGCTTTTGGTTGGCTCTTTTGCCAACTTGGTCGCCACACCATATGGCCAACTCCTTATCGTCAAGCTGTGCTTGTTTGGAGGTATGCTGGCCCTCGCCGCTTTGAACCGCTTCTGGCTCGTGCCGTCATTGATCAGAGAGGACGCGCTGCGCGGACCTGCTGCCGGGCTGTCTAAGTTTCGCGGTCACATTCTCGGTGAGCAAGCGTTTGGCTTCTTGATTATTTTGCTCGTTAGCGCGATCGGAATCATAGAGCCGGCTATTAATAATAACTCAACAGTGAGTGCGCACTCATTCAACAGTTACCGCGATCTTCAACCGAGCCACCCCTCGGCGACGATAAGCGATTGAAATAGCTGTAAATATTCCCCAACAGGCGACCGTCTCGCGCGCCAGCGCGTGGCGTGTAACCCGTCGGCCACTTGGTGCGAATTAATCATCATAGCGCGGGATCCGGCTCCGGAGGGGAGAACGAGATGCATTGGAACGCTCTGCTTGCTGTCGCGACTGCGGCGACCGTGAGCCTCGCCGCCCCAGCGGCCTTCGCCGGCGCCGACGACTATGTGTTCGAGCCTGTCCAGGCCGAACTGACCAAAGGCGACGACGTCACCGTCGCGGTTCGCCTCGTTCACAAGCCGACGGGGAAACCGATCAGCGACGCCGTAATTTTCCGCACGCGCATCGACATGGGGCCGGACGGCATGGCCGATATGGTCTCGCCCGTTACGCCGCTGCCGGCCAAGGACCCGGGAACCTACGCCTTCAAGACCGACCTGCCGATGGCGGGCCAGTACCTGTTCAGCCTGGCCGCAAAGGTGCAAGGCGAACCGGAAACGGTGGTGGGCAAGGTCATGCTGAAAGCGAAAAAATGAACGCCGCCAGAGCGTGGAGCATCCCATGACAGCAACCGACAACGGGCGGCCGCGTGCTGAATCAATTGCGCGGCATGGATCACGGTCGTGAGGATGATCAAAGTCATCATTTTCCTTGCCCTCGGCGTGGGAAGCACCCTCGCTGCGGCCGCGGTGTATCGTTATGGCTTGCCGGTCGAGGGGCTCCTCTACGCTCAGTCTCATTCGGACGCGCACGGGCCGGCGACGGCCGAAGCACGAGCCATCCTTTACTATCGCAATCCTAGCGGCGCGCCCCTGTGGTCGGCCTCCCCCAAAAAGGACGAGCGCGGCCGCGACTATCTCCCCGTCTACGACGACGGCGAGGAGGTCTCGTTTGAACCGCCGAAGAAGCCTGCGCCTGCTGCCTCCGGCTCGCGCAAGATCCTCTACTACCGCAACCCAATGGGGCTGCCGGACGTCTCGCCGGTGCCGAAGAAAGACTTTATGGGGATGGACTACATCCCCGTCTACGAAGGCGAGGATGCCGATGACGGCAAGACGGTAAAAGTGAGCCTGGGCAAGGTTCAGCGCAGCGGGGTGCGCAGTGAAGTTGTAGAAGCGCGCGTGCTGGTGAAGCCCGTCCGCGGCGTTGGCACGGTGAAATACGATGAGCGGCGCCTCACCGTGGTCACCGTGCGCTCAGAAGGCTATGTCGAGGACCTGTTCGTCAACACGACCGGGCAATTCGTCAAGGCGGGACAGCCGCTGTTCCGGATGTACAGCAAGGAGATCCAGCTCGCGCAGATCGATCTGAACATCGCGACTGGCGCGCAAAGCCGCGTCGGCGGCGGGCTGGGCGCACAGACGGTTGAAGGCGCCGTCCAGCGTCTGCGCAACCTTGCGGCGCCTGAGTCGCGCATCGAGGAGGTTCGCGCCAAGGGCGTGAACCCGCGCACGATCGATTGGATGGCGCCGGCGACCGGGACGGTGATCGACAAGAAAATCGTCAACGGCCAGCGGGTCATGCCGGGCGAAGAGCTCTATCGCATCGCCGACCTGTCGCACATGTGGGCGATCGCGGAAGTTTCGGAGCTCGACCTCGCGGCGATCAAGGTCGGCATGCATGCCGAGGTCACCTTACGCGCCTATGCGAGCCAGCCGGTCTCAGGCGTCGTCACCTTCATCTATCCCGATTTGCGTCCCGAGACGCGCACCGCGCGGGTGCGGATCGAGCTGCCCAATGCCGACGGGCGGCTGAAGGTCGACATGTATGCGGACGTGGTGTTCCGGACGGGCGCCGACCGCGAGCCGGTCGTTGCGGTTCCGGCCAGCGCCGTGATCGACAGCGGGACCCAGCAGGTTGTGCTCGTCGACAAGGGGGAAGGCCGCTTCGAGCCGCGTGAGCTCAAGCTCGGCGTCCATGGCAAGGATTATGTGGAAGTGCTGCAGGGCGTCAAAGAAGGCGAGTCGGTGGTGACGAGCGCAACCTTCCTGATCGACGCGGAGAGCAATTTGCGCGCTGCGTTGAAGAGCTTCACCCATCACGGGGACGCGCCGAAATGATCGCCGCGATCATCCGCTGGTCGGCGCGCAACATCTTCTTGGTCGCACTTGCGACCGTGTTCGCGACGCTTGCCGGCCTTCACGCGGTCTATCGGGTGCCGCTTGACGCGATTCCTGACCTGTCCGACGTGCAAGTGATCATCTACACCGAGTACCCCGGCCAAGCGCCGCAGGTGGTCGAAGACCAGGTCACCTACCCGCTCACCACCTCCATGCTGAGCGTGCCGAAGTCGAAGAACGTGCGCGGCTTCTCCTTCTTCGGTGCGTCGTTCGTCTATGTGATCTTCGAGGACGGCACCGACCTGTATTGGGCGCGCTCGCGCGTGCTGGAGTATCTCAACTCGGCGGCGCGCCGCTTGCCGTCCGGCGTTGCGCCGACTCTCGGGCCGGACGCGACCGGCGTCGGCTGGGTCTATCAGTGGGTCGTACGCGGCGCGCAGATGAGCCTTGCGGAATTGCGCACATTGCAGGACTGGTATACCCGCTATGGCGTAGCGAAGGCGGAAGGCGTTGCGGAAGTAGCGAGCGTCGGCGGCTTCGTTAAGCAGTACAGCGTCGTGATTGATCCGCGCCGCCTGCAGGCGCTGAACATACCGATCGAAAAGGTCAGCCGAGCGATCCGCAACAGCAACCGCGACGTGGGCGGGCGCACCGTCGAGCTGTCCGAGATCGAGTTCGCGATCCGCGGCCGCGGCTATGTGAAGGGCTTGTCCGACCTCCAGCAGATCGTGGTGAAAAGCGATCGGGGCGTGCCCGTCTTCCTGGGCGACGTGGCGCGCGTCGAGCTCACGCCCGACGAGCGGCGCGGCATCACCGAGGTCAACGGGGAAGGCGAAGCCGTGACCGGCATCGCCTTGCAGCGCGCCGGCGAGAACGCGCTGACCGTCATCGGCAATGTCAAGAAGCGGCTGGCGGAGATCGCCTCCAGCCTGCCTGCCGGCGTTTCGATCGAAGCGGTCTACGACCGCTCGGATCTGATCTACCGCGCGATCGACACGCTGAAAGGCACGCTGATCGAGGAGAGCCTGATCATCGCGGCCGTCTGCGTGATCTTTCTCTTGCACGTACGCAGCGCCTTTGTCGCCATCATCACCCTGCCGCT
>CAVRVX010000019.1:0-172933 GCA_963724735.1 uncultured Alphaproteobacteria bacterium | reverse complement strand
GGACTGAACCGCTTCGCCGTAGAGAAGTGACCATCGCCAGTGCAGAAAGAAGAATAACCGAGGGTATTTATTTGTTCGAAGGCCGGGAGGATTCCCGGCTTGATCGCTCGAACAAAGGATGACGTCGATGACACCGTTACGCGCAAGGATGATCGAAGACATGACGCTGGCCGGTTTTGCGCCCGGGAACGCAAGAGGTTTATATATTCAGGCGGTACGCGGCTCGCCGCGCATTTTTCACGCTAGCCGATCTGCTCAGCGAGGAGGAAGTGCGCGCCTATGTGCTGCATCTTCGCGATCAGCGCGGTGTGGCGCGCGGCGCCTTCAAGACCAATCATGGCGGCATTCGGTTTCTCTATATTAGGACGCTTGATCGCGACTGGCCGCTATTACTAAAAAAAGTCCGCGCGCCCAGAAGAGAGCAGCGTCTCCGCCGTACTGTCGGACGCCTAAATAGCCACCGCTTGGCTGCGTAAGGAACCCCATCCCATCAGGATTATGCTTCGCGACTCATGTATGCCTGTGGCCTGCGCATCGGCGAGGCCGCAACCGTGGAAATCGTGTCAAGCGTTTGTGACAGCGCCAGTCTGGGGCTCCTTCGGATCATCGGCAAGGGTGGACAAGGGCGCCGTGTACCAGCTGCCGCAGCCAATGCTCGATGATCTGCGTCGCCTTTGGCTGACCCGACCGCAACCCCAGCGCCTGGCTCTAGCCCTGATCGCCCTCCGCACCGGGCACGGTAACAATGCGCTGTGGCGCACCTTCCGTCTCAGTGTTCGCGCGGCCGCCACTGCACACAGGCCCGGTCAGCCCGCATGCTCTCACGCCATAGCTATGCAAACTACGACTTCTGGAAAGCGGCGTCGATACGAGGGTCGTGCAGATCCTTGCTCGGCCACGTCAACATCGCGACGACCGCCATCTATATGCACTGACCGAAACCACCGGGCATCGCTCAAAAGCAATCCTCGATAAGCTGATGACCGGCCTGTGACGGCAGAACATCGGCCGTGATCGAGGTTGCGGGAGGTCTTCCGCCGCTTCGCGGACGACTAACCTGTCTTCGGCTCATGATGCTGGCAAAGGGGGTGCGTCGATGCTGCCTTCGCATCGGCGCGCCGTCGCCGACATTCTGAGGCTGCCGGCACCGAAGCGCTCGGCGGGCACCTCTGGCGCTGCGACGCGTGCAGGGCGCCGAGGTCTATTCCTCACCATTCTTGCAAGAACCGCAGCTGTCCTAAATGCCATACTGATCAGACCAAGCGCTGGCTTGAGGACCCGTCAAGGATAGAGATGCTGCCGTGCCGCTTTACTCCCCCAAGTCACAGATCAACGGTGCCCGAGAACTGTGGATGTGTTCAAGAGCCAACCAGCGCGACGGCTACGCCGTTTTCGATGAGGCCCGCAACGCTCAGAGTCCATCATCCGAGATCGCCCCGATGATCACGCAGTACGTCGGCGCACGCCGTCGGCATGCTCCGCCGATGCCTGACATACCTGGACACAGCAGCTCAGATTACCCACCCCCATGTCCATTGTCTTGAGTGACCGGGGACGGGGTCTCCGACCGATGGCAAGCACATTGGCGCTCCCGCGCGCCAACGGCTTTCTAGGGTTCCGGTCTCAGGCCCTGAGCCAAGCTTGTGCGCGGTAAGCTCAAGGCCAGCGCTCGCAAAGCACCGTCCGGAGTCTGGTTCTTGCCCGAAGAGTTCGTGGAGGGAAGCCTGGGTCCGTGCACTGTACTGCCTGGGGCGAAGGCGATGAGGCCGTGCTCCGCTATCTACGCCGGCTATGTGTTTTCCGACGTCGCCATCACCAACAAACCGCATTGTCGGTCTCGACAACAAAGGTAGTCGCCGTCCCCGCCACAAAGATCGTAAGTCGATGCAGTGGCGGGACCACCCGCTATAACACGGCCACCACGAGTTCATGCGCCGTTTCCTGCAGCACGTGTTACCCAAAGGCCTGCCACAGGGTTCGTTACTTAACGGCCTCTGGCACCCAGCTCGGCGCGAGCACGCTCAACGAGCCCCACGTCTTAGATATGTTCTTTGCTCGACCGTCCACCAACACCGTCTCCAGCCACACCACCGTCCCGCCGAGACGGTCGACCGCGCCACTGATCGGTCGGCTAATCACACTCCATCCGACAACGCGGATCTGCCGCGCTGTCAGCAGGGCCGTCTCGTTCGCGCCGCAGCCGCCTTTACCCCAAACAGGCAAGCGGACCATGACCCCTATTGTCTTGCCGCAACAATCCTACGGCTGTTGTCCCAGCGTGCCCCGGTCATGCACCAGCCACCCCGTGCTTGCCGTTCGCCCGCCTACGCCTTGTCATCCCGGAATCTCCAGCATTCGCCTCGGATTACCCCACCTCATAGCCTAATACCAGACCATCCGACTTCGGCCAACACCATTCGTTGGGCCGCCAATGCGAGGCGCCCTACGATTGAGCCTTCAACTCCTTGCACCACGGGGGGAGCCACGAGATCGTCGTGCTTAACGGCGTGATTGTGAAGGTGGCTCATGTCCGGCTCTGCACAGCCGCATGCTGTTCGTGCGCGCCTATCCGCGCGAGACGCAGGAGATGGTGTTCGACGCCCACGACCGCGCCTTCGCTTTCTTCCGAGGGGCCTGTCAGCGCGGCATCTACGACAACATGAAGACGGCGGTGGAGGCGATCTTCGTCGGCAAGGACCGGCTCTACAATCGCCGCTTCCTGCAGATGTGCAGCCATTACCTCTTGTCCAATGACAGGTGTGTGCGCGTCTCATTGTAGTAGTCCAGATAGGACCGCAGCAGGTGCCGGAGGTGGCGCTCACCAAAGACAATCACGTGATCAGTACACTCCCGCCGGATCGACCCGATCAGCCGCTCCGCATATGCGTTCTGCCACGGCGACCGCGGGGATGTGGGTCGATCTCTGATCCCCATGGCGCGAACACGTCGGACGAATACCTCACCATAGGATCGATCGCGGTCGCGCACGAGATAGCGCGGAGCCTCGTCCCATCCACAGGCCTCAGTAAGCTGCCGGGCGATCCATTCTGCGGTTGGATGCGTGGTGGCCCCCAGCCACAGAAGCCGACGTCGGTCATGCCGCAGAAGCAGCAGACCATAGAGAAGTCGGAACGAAATCGTCGGCACCACGAACAAATCAATTGCAGCGATGCCGTCCGCGTGGTTGCGCAGAAATGTCCGCCAGCCCTGCGACGGTGGCCCTCTCCTCCGCGCCATATACTTTGTATGGACCGGCCGTGCGGTGCAAGCTGGATGTGGCGATCTGGAGATAATTGGTCTCGCGCATCTGTATTCGGCCTATTGAAGGGAGTGTTTTGCTCCCTGGCCATCATGGATATCCGCGCGCATCCGATCTCATTCGCCACAAGGCCCTGAAAGGCCGCAAGTATATCAAGATCACGGATGCGACGGTGAGACCGTTTCTCCATCTCCTCAATCCAACTCGCAGACCTCGGCAGGAATCTTCCGGTTTTCGTCGCCGTTGACGTTAGCGCTCCATTTTGAACCTGCCCTCTATGCTTTCAGTCATGCTCGATTAAGCCGTTGCCGGTTCGACACGCGGCTCAACGCGGGCCTCGTAGCGACGGCCCTGCGCCAAGACAGTCCAAGCGATCCGCGCCAGCTTGTTGGCGAGCGCAACGCTCAGAACATTGCGATGCAATCGCCGTGCTGCGGCGGCGAGCCACGATCCAAAGCTATGTTTTGCCCAACTTGCCGGTCGTAGCAGGATGGCACGCGCGCCTTGGATGAAGAGCATGCGTAGATGGCGGTTTCCGCGCTTGGTGATACGGCCAAGGATGGTGCGATCACCCGTCGACATTTGCTTCGGCACCAAGCCAAGCCAGGCCGCAAAATCACGGCCTTTGCAAAAGGCAGCGCCATTGCCGATCGCAGCCACCATCGCACTGGAAATGAGCGGCCCGATCCCTGGAACCGTGATCAGCCGCTGGCAGCCTTCGTCAGCGCGCGCCAGGGCTTCGATCTCATCCGTCAGCCTTTCGATGCGCTCATCGAGATAGTTCCAATCAGCCATAAGGTCCCCGATGATCCTGATCATTCGGGGCGATAGCACATCGGCGCGCGCGGCCAGAAGCTGAGGCAGCTGCTGTCGCAGGAAGTGATGTCCCTGCCGGACTGGGATGCCGTGCTCCAAGAGAAAGCCGCGAATCTGATTGATCACAGCCGTCCGATTGCTGATCAGGCGAGACCGCACGCGATGTAACGCCTGCACATCCAGTTGCCCGTCGGTCTTTATCGGAACGCACCGCGTTGACGGGCGTCCGGCAGCTTCCGCGACCGCGTGCGCATCCCGGAAGTCGTTCTTGTGACCTTGCCGGAACGGTTTGGAATAGGCTGGCGGCACCTGCTTGACCTCATGACCGAGTGCAACGAGCTCACGCGCTACGTGATGAGAAGCCATGCCGGCTTCGATGCCGATGAGGCATGGCGGAACGTTCGCAAGTCGTGTGGCAATCCGGGTCCGAGAGACCTTTTCGCGCAGTACGATCGCGCCTTTCTCATCCAGGCCAATCATATGCAGCGTGTTCTTACCGGTATCGATACCAATGGTGCGTGCAACTGCGGTGTCTGCTTTGCTAGGCATGGCATGTGCTCCTCGTGCTCTTAAAGCCCCCGCCGGCTCTGATAGCCGTTAGGGGCGGGAGCACGGCCGGTCCAGTGCAGCGAGGCTAGCTGCCATTCCAGCGGGTGAGAGTCCCGCCAACAGAGGAGTTCAGTCACTGTTGTAGTCATATCCAGCAGCGGGAAGGGTGACCGACCGGCTGAAAGCCTGGAAGTAAAAGCCCCCGTTGGCCGGGAGACCGGTCAGATCCGTACCGGGGGGCCAGCAACCTGACAGGCCGTAGCAGTTGCGAACCAGAGTAGCCCCGAAATCCGTGCCCCGCGCGAAACGGATTGCGGGATCATTGGGAGTGCCGAGCCCTTTGGACCGTGGCGAAGGCCAATGTCGACGTCGGTGTTCTGGACTGAAACGACGATCGAACTCCCCGGGGTCAGAGAGGACGGCATGTCAGGACGGAAGCAGCAGCGAAAGCCCGGAACCACTCGTGGGTCGCCTAGGCGCTCCCGCACAGCGAAGGCATCGCGTATAAGCCGCCATGCGGTGAAATCGCGGTGTGCCCACGAGCGGGACGGATGGGGCCGACTAAGTGATGACGGACCGGGACACTATAACCCGGACTTGAGCGAGGGCCCCTGGGGCGGAGGAGTAATGATCCTCCAGGGCGGTGCGCAATCGAGTTCTGCGGCCCGACACAGTGCGGGACAACCGTTGTGACTACGAGGCGCACGAAGGGCGGATGCAAACTGGACGTCGGACGGCGCATGCAGGGAGCAGGCTTAAGCCGCCGATCATCGGAAAGGCACCGCTTGGAAAGCCAGCCTTCCAGCCGTACTGGGGAAAACCCGCCGTACGGAATGATAGGGGGGATCGAGGAAACGTCGGCATCATTCGAAGCCCGGTCCGCGCCTCGATCCTACCCGATTCCCATTCGCCACACTCGTTTGCCCGATATCGATGCCGAGCTTGAGCAACTCGCCATGGATCCGCGGGGCTCCCCATAGCGGATTGGCAAGGCTCATCTCCCGGATCAATTGGCGAACCTCAAGCGGCACCGTCGGTCGTCCCCGTCGCGGCCTCGACCGCCAACGCCAATAGGCTCTGAACCCCGCTCGGTGCCAGCGGATGACGGTCTCCGGCCTGACGACCGCAAGTGCATCTCGCAGGTCCGGAAACAGTCGATAGAGACCGACGAATATCGACCGGTCGAGACCGTTGAAGCTCAACCTCTTCGGCGCGGTCCGCCGCAGGACGATGAACTGAGGAATAGGGCTTGCTTATCTTCAGTTAATTATTGTCTTTCAAATACTTATGATTTGCCCCATCGAAAACAGAGAAATCGGGGTAACGTATGGGGTAACGTTATGAAGGTTTCTTCCCCCGAAAGCCGGCTGCCATCGAAAGCGCCAGTTGTCCTCCCTTCCTTCAACCAATTTGCCCTCTCACGGCGAAAACATGGGTTCGAGTCCCCTATGGAGCGCCAATTATTTCAATAGCTTAGTTGATTTGCTCGGGTTCGTGTCCAACAGATGTCCAATATACAGGCATGTACATGGGCGCACACGCGAGCACAATTGGCTGCTGAAAAGGTAGCTGCTCCCGGCTTGATCGCAGGCGATCGCGTTTGAGAAACTGACGGGGTTGTCCTCAATCATTCCGGGACTGGGTCCGTCACCGCCGCGGGCATTCGCACGGCTAACCGCTCGACTTGAAGCGAAGCCTGCTGGAAGAATGGGCAGAGCACGTCGAAGGCTTGGTGCAGCCTGAGGAAGGCGTGACCGTGCTGCGCTGATCGGAGAGAGCCATGACTACCAAACACATCGCGCTTGCAGCGGCGCTCGCCTGTATCACCACGAGCGCGCAGGCGCAGGTCATCTATTTGGTTCCGGGTGGCCAGTATCCCGTGGTGGCATTGCGCCCGGCCCCTATCCCATCCCAGGTGATCCCAACCGCGTCGTACGCCTCAACATTGAGAAGGCGATCCGGCGGGCTCTAACGCCGCCATCGCGTCCTGCTCCACCGCCCATGCAAGCTGCCGTACCGCCGCCCTCGCAAGCCGCACCGCCTCCGCCTCAGCAGGAGACGCGCGACAGTGGCGGCAGCGGCTGTTTGACGAGATGAAGCGCTACTGTTCGCAATGGCCGACTGATACGGCGTGCGGCCCGAACGCCTTGAGCGGCGGATCGAGATAGGCAGGATGAAGGCAAGCTTGACCCTGATGAAGGTGCCGGTTACCGCCGAGAAACTCGCCATTCTGTTCGAGAAGCTCACCGGCCGCAAGCCGACCGACCAAGAGATCGACGAGGTGCGGCGCACGTTGGCGAAGATGCTTCATGCGCTCGTGCTGACGATTGTGTTCGGCTCGATCGCGATGGCTGAGCCGCTGCCTTAATCTGCGATGGCGGCGCGCGTCCTCACGCGGTGCGGCCCCGTAGCGCGCGGACGATCCAGATCAGCAAACACGCGCCGATGAACCCAGCAATCAGGTAGCCGATCCATCCGCCTAGGGCGATTCCAAAGAAGCTGAAAATGGCGCTGGCAATCGCCGCTCCGACGATGCCGAGTACGATATTCATCAGCAATCCCATATCACTCTTCACTGTGTCCGGTTGACGGTGAGGAGCGTTCTGGAAAGAGCTGATCTGGCAGGAGCTTGCCACCGAAAATGGGTGGTGTCGATTTGAACTTGGTCGGGCGCTATTCGGAGTTTTTCCGAGGAGTCGCCCGTGAACATCGGCAAGACGCTTTTCGCCCAGCTGATGGATTTTCTGCCTTGGAGCACATTTGCGCGGATTGTTGCCCGCTACGGTGGCGACGCCCGGGTCCGAACGCTGTGTTGTGCCGAGCAATACCGCGCGATGGCGTTCGCGCAACTGACCTATCGAGAGAGCCTGCGCGATATCGAGGTCTGCCTATCGGCGCGCGCGTCGAAACTCTATCACATAGGTTTTCGCGAGCCGGTCCGACGATCAACTCTGGCCGACGCCAACGAGACGCGCGACTGGCGCATTTACGCGGAGTTCGCTCACCGTCTGATTGCCCATGCGAGGAAGCTCTATGCCAGCGAAAGCCTGGGCATGGAGCTGGCCAACACGGTATATGCTCTGGATTCCACGACCATCGATCTGTGCCTGTCGCTATTTCCATGGGCGCACTTTCGCTCCACCAAGGCGGCGGTGAAGATGCACACGTTGCTCGATCTGCGCGGCAACATCCCGAGCTTCGTTCACATCTCGAACGGCAAGCTGCACGACGTTCATGCTCTCGATTTGCTGATCCCCGAAGCAGGCGCCATCTACGTCATGGATCGCGGCTACATCGACTTCGCGCGCCTTTACGTCTTGCATCAGGCTGGCGCCTTCTTCGTCACCCGTGCCAAGTCGAACCTGGATGCGCACCGCGTCTACTCGGCGCCGACAGATCGGGCGACCGGTATCATTGCCGACCAGACTATCGCATTGGATGGCTATTCTACCAGCAAGGACTATCCCGTTCATCTGCGCCGCGTCCAATTCAAGGATGCCGCATCGGGAAAAAGGCTGGTGTTTCTTACCAACCATTTTACCCTGCCGGCGGCATTGATCTGTGACCTATACAAGAGCCGCTGGCAGGTCGAACTGTTTTTCAAATGGATAAAGCAGCATCTTCGGATCAAGCAGTTTTACGGCACGTCGGACAACGCGGTGAGGACGCAAATATGGATCGCGGTTTCCGTCTACGTCCTGGTTGCCATCGTCAAGAAGCGCCTCGGCTTGGAGGCCTCGCTCTACACTTTGCTCCAGGTTTTCTCGGTCACCCTCTTCGAGAAAATGCCGATGACCCAGGCATTTTCCGAAAGCACGACCACTTTCAAAGACGGCGAACTCAGCAACCAGCTAAATCTGTTCGACTATTAACCGGACAGTAGTGATCCTCTCTGAACTGCTCAGCTAGCCAGCCTGCAATCCCGCCGATGATAATGGCTGCGATCCAACCAATTGCTGGATCTCCCATGGCTCGTCTCCTTAGAAGGGGGTGCAGTCCTGCACCCATCTCAGAATTTTCCGGCATATCAGGACAGTTGACAAGCGGTCTGTGACGATCTTCCCCCCGAGCTCGGAGTGCGAGAACAATTCCTCGCTTAAGGTGTTTTAGTGCCGCTTCGCCGACAAGAAGGCGAGCGGCAAGGCGAGCATGGTGTTTCTACGCGAGCACCGGAAGCGGCATGGCACCGACTGAACAAGAACGGAACAAGACTTGCAAAACTTTGTACAACGACGAGCAGAACCAATGGAATCTATGGGCGAGACATCTTCGGTAAAGATGGGCCTGGTCAAGCGCCTCAGTCGTGCGCGCGAATGAACGCGTGGACGCGGGGCAGGGCCTCCGCCCGGAAGCGCGAGCCGTTGAATACCCCGAAATGGCCGACGCCCGGCTGCAGCCAGTGCGCCCGGCGATGCTCGGGAATGTTGACGCACAGATCATGCGCGGCTTTGGTCTGGCCGGGGCCGGTTATGTCGTCATGCTCGCCCTCGATCGTCATCAAGGCGACGCGTTTGATCTTACTCGGGTCTACTCGATAGCCGCGGTGCGTCATCCGGCCGGTCGGCAAAGCGCGACGAATAAACACAGTGTCGACGGTCTGCAGGTAGAACTCGGCGGTGAGATCCATCACCGCAAGGTACTCATCATAGAAGCCGCGATGGGCCGCCGCGGAATCGCCGTCGCCCTCGACCAGATGCATGTACAGATTGCGATGGGCCGCAATATGCCGGTCGATGTTCATCGACATGAAACCGTTCAGGTGGAGGAAGCCGGGATAGACGTCGCGCATGGCGCCCGGATTGGGGAACGGCACCTTGGTGATGACGTTCCGCCTGAACCACTCGATGCCGCGCTTCTCCGCCACCTGGTTGACCGCGGTGGGGCTCAACCGCGTATCGACCGGGCCCCCCATCAGCGTCATGGATTTGGGCGCATGGTCGTCGCCATTCGCTTCCATGAGGGAAATCGCCGCCAGCACCGGAACGGAGGGCTGACAGACCGCGATCACATGCGTGTCGCTGCCGAGCAGATCCATCATCGCAATCAGGTAGTCGATATAGTCGTCGAGATCGAACGGTCCCTCGTTGATCGGGACCATGCGGGCATCGACCCATTCGGTGATGTAGACATCGTGCTGCGGGAGCATCGCCTGTACGGTCCCGCGTAGCAGCGTCGCATAGTGCCCGGACATGGGCGCAACGATCAGCACGCGCGGATCGGGCCGATGGTCGAAACCGACGGCTCGATCGAAATGCAGAAGCCGGCAGAACGGCCGCTCCCACAGCGCCTCGATGCGAACCGGCACGGACTTGCCGTCGACGACGGTCTCGCTGATCCCCCATTCTGGCTGGCTGTAACGACGGGTCGTGCGCTCGAACAGCTCGCAGGCAGCCGCGACAGACTTCCCAATGGTCGTCTGTGAGAACGGATTGGCCGGGTTGTTGAAGTAGAGCCGCGTCGCGTCGGCAATGGCCCGCGATGGATTGAGCGCCGCATGGGTCATCTCGTAGAGCCAGTAGAGCGGCGAGGAAAAACCTAGGCCACCGTCGCCTTCGAAAGGCGCCGGGCCGCCGGTGTCGCTGATGGTCATGATTTTACTCCTAGAGACTTATATTAACCCGCAAATGCACTTTCCCCCGCGTTATCCAAATTGGCCTAAAGTCAAGCTCACAAGGGCATTCTTCGGCAGCTCGGACACGTCGGCGGATTAACCCAAACTTGCGCAAAGTTGGGTTAATCCGACCCAATCCCGATGCCGGAAGAAAAGGCCCCCAGCTCGGCGGCCTTCTTGCCAGCACCACCGATTTATTTTTGCTCAGGCTTTGGTGGCGGTCTCGCCCAAGTCCTTCACGTCCATGGCAGTCTTGGTGGCGGTCTCGCCCAAGTCCTTCACCTGCTCGCTCAGGACCTGGACCTGCGACTGAACGAACTCGGTCTGCATCCGGATGAATTCATGGATGTCCTTGGCCTGGACGATCTTCTGGGCGAATTCGAACGCCGAGAGAACGTTACGCTGGGCAAAGCTCATCGCCTTCTTGCTGATGCCCAGCGCGCCGACCTGGCTCGCCTTGATCCACTGGTCCAAGGCGGAAACGGCTTCCTGAGCCGCCTGCATGCAATTGTTGAACGCCAGCTCGGCTTGTTCAACGTTTTGCTCTGCCACGGTCCGCATGTCGTTGGGAATCTCGAACTGCGGTGTTGGGCTCGTGCTCATAGCGCTCTCCATTGTGCTGACGAGTAAATCGCCGACCTCTGGACACTTGATGCGCTCGCTCAAGCAGCAACTCCGATGCCGTACATCGGACTTGCTCGGCGTAGTCGCCTGCCGGCGCGCCGGCTCGGCCCCAACTCACTTTGACGCTTTGCAGCATGTCATCGACATCGCTGTAAGGATACGCCCGAAACTCAGCTCCGGTCGGAATATGGACTAGTTCCACTTCGCTTCTGATCTCGAACTGCTCGCGTGTCACAGATGCCAATGCCATCACTCGCCTCCCTCGGCTATGGCCTCCAGCACGGACGCTGAACTGCCGCAGCAGAGGCGGCGCTCCGCGCTGCGTGAAAACTTACACCAGTGTCGTAGTAAAAACTGTGCAGAATTGCTCACATCGAAAGAGGCGCACAGTTCAATTCAAATCCTGATCTGCGGCTGATCGTGCAGAACCATGTTCAACAGCGAGCTATGGACTGCAATGCCGCCGTTGTAATCGATGAGGCCCAGCTGGCGGACCTTGTTCATGAAAAAACTGACGCGGGCGCGCGTCGTGCCGATCATTTCCGCCAGCGTCTCCTGGCTGATCTTGGCGATCACCGGCTCTGGCTTCCCCTCTTTGCCAAAATTCGCCAACAGCAGGAGTAGCCGCGCGAGCCGTTTCTCGCTCGAATTGAACAGCTGATCGACGAGGTCTGCTTCAACGCGGATGTGCGTTTCCGTCGAGCCCTACAATGTCGCGTATGGGTCACGGGCGGCTGTCGAGACAGCGTGTCCGCCACGGACGGTCTGCCCCCAGCTGCGGACGCCCCGTTGCAGCGCAGCGAATTGGCGAAGAGTGCCAGGAGCCGTCATTCATGGGTCGACACGTCACGATCTTGGCCTCCAGGGCCGAATTGGCCTCCTCATCAGGGGCGACGCTTTGAAACGACCGACTCGACTCTGAGATGTAAGAGCGCTGCAAGCAGCAAAAGAAGGGTCGTGACCGCCGATACGAGACAGTAAATGCAAAAGGCGTGGATGAAACTAATCTGCAAGTACATGAAATAAACCGAAAAGCACGCGCCCAACGCGGCATAAACAAACGCACCGATTCGCAGCCCGCGCGAAAATGGATCGAATACGAGCAGCGTCGCTAGGCCGAACATGTACAAGTAGTAGACTACGCCGAAATATCCCACCGGCAGATCGAAGATGCGTGCATACGGACTGCTCGCAACTTCGTGTTGATGGGAGGCGGACACCACAGCGCTTGGCCGTTATAGATTGCGTAGGCGTCATAAAACGCGATGGTTAGCCCCACTAGCGCGAGTACGAGAATGGCGTACGGCACTCGAGAGAACTTTTTCATGGTTGTGCTCCGACACTGCCCGCGATCTTCTCTCAACGACATTCGCATCACCGCGACGCTCGTACCAGGCCTTGGTCCGTAAGGTGATATGGACGACCGAGAGCATGACCGGCACCTCGACCAGCACGCCGACGACGGTCGCGAGCGCCGCGCCGGATCGCGCCGGCACCTCTCGGGTCCGGCCGATATCGTCGACCCGTTTCTGCAGGCTCAATCGATCGAGCGAGCGGAGCGGCAGCGACGTGAAGATTCCGATGCGCTGATGCAGCATGCGGTACGCATCCTTGAAGGCCAGACCGACTTCGGCCGGTGAGCCTTTGGCCTCGACAGGATCAGGCACGCCCCAGTGCGCCGTCATCGGCTGGCCCGGCCACACCGGGCATGTCTCGGCCGCCGCGTTGTCGCAGACCGTAAACGCAAAATCGAGTTCCGGGCCGCCAGCTAACGCGAACTCATCCCATGACTTCGAGCGAAAGCCGGATGTATCGTAGCCGAGCCCCTGGAGGAGCTGCAGGGCCTCGGGATGCACCCGCCCCTTCGGGCGACTCCCGGTGCTGTAGGCGCGGAAGTTTCCCGCGCCTAACTTGTTCAAGATCGCTTCCGCCATGATTGAGCGCGCCGAGTTGCCGGTGCAAAGGAACAGCACGTTGTAAGGACGATCAGCCACGGCCAGCCTCACGTCGGTGCGCCCCGACACGACATAACCGAACCACTCGCCGAGAGCAGCAATGGCAGGGTTATCCTTTGGCGCCTCCGCTCCGTGCGCGTCAATAGGCGACCATAGTTGGTTGAGAAATTCCAGCCATTTCCTAGGCGGCGGCGCCGATGGATCATAGTCAAACGGCACTGAGGTCTGATTGAAATACAGCGGCGTGTGCGGCAACAAATCCTGTGTGCTCACGTCGAGCAGCCCGTTGGCGCAGGCTACGTACGGCCCACCGTCGTCGTTGCGACCATCCAACCAGCAGGGCTGGTCCTCGATTTCCTCCGGGATATCAATCAACGCGGTGAGCGCGTCGAGCAGGTCACGACCTTGCGCCTGGTTGGTGACCAGGGCTTCAGCGCGCCCTCGGCATCGTAGTATTGCGCACCGTCGGTGAAGTCATACAGCCGCTTGCGCACGCGCTGTGGTAGCCGTGCAGCAGGCGCGACACCCGCGTACGATCGATGAGGTCGCTGGCGAGCTTCAGGTCAAGCGGTGGAAGCGCCAAAGCCTTGTCATCGACGACCTCGACCGCCGTCCCGCCGCTGCCAAACACGATGATCGGGCCAAAGGTCGGGTCGTCGGCGAGACCGATGATCAGTTCGCGCGCCTTCGGCCGCAGGAACATCGGATGGACGGTCACACCACTAAGAAGCGCGGCCGGCCTGGCCGCGTGCGCACGCTTTAAAATGTCCTCGGTTTCCGCCTCGACCGCCTTTTCGCTGGTCAGATTGAGCCGGACCCCGTCCACGTCTGACTTGTGAATGATGTCGGGGGAGAGGACCTTTACGACGACGCCCTTCCCCTGCTGCAAAAAAGACCGCGCCGCCACGGCCGCCTCCTTGCCATTCTGCGCGAAAATCGCCGGCGAAATAGGAATCCCATAGGCGTTGAAGAGCCGGTTGACTTCGAGCGGATCGAGCCAGGTCTTGCCGGCTGCGAGCGCCTCGGCGATGACTTGGCGCGCCGTTTCGGTGTCGGACGCAAACTGGGTGGGCACGCTCGGCGGCGTTTCCATCAAGTGGCGATTCGCTTCGACATAACGCACGAGGTGCATGAAACCGCGGATCGCGTCGGTCTCGCTGCTGTAATAGGGGATCGCGGCGGCGTCGAACGCCTTCGCGGCGCGGCCGTCGTCGCCGACCCAGACCGCCAGCACCGGCTTGGACGCGGCGCGCTTCGCGAGCTCCTGCCGCACGACGCGAACGACCGCCGGGTACTCCGTCCCAGGCGAGCAGGTGAGCACAGTTTCCCCGCTCTGCTTTCGGCGGGTCCGGGCCGGCGAAGCATTTGACCTCTTCGACGGCCTGGGCTCGCCGATTTTCCTCCCAGCCGGTTTTTCATCGAGCGGTGATATCGCTCGATCTTGCCCTGGGTCATCGGGTGATAAGGCTTGCCGCGGATATGGCGAATGCCCTTGTCCTTGAGCCAATCACCAAGCTCGCTCGACACGTAGGATGGACCGATAAACGCTGGCCTCGGACACAAAGCTGGCCTTCGTATCCGTGAAGTTGACGGCCAGTTCGCGCGGCGACAAATCCGGCTTCTCAAGGGCCCGATTGACGATCGCCGCGCCGATCTCTTCGGGGATCTTGTTCCAGACCCGCTGCGGTTTGGGTTTGCCGTCCTTCAGAGCTTCAATTCCACCGTCCTGGTAGCGGCCGTACCAGTCGTTAGAATGTCGATCTTGGAATCCCAATCGACGCCAGCGTTCGGCTGACCGACACATGCTTGCCTTGTTTGGCGTTCAGTCGCATCGTTTGGCGTTCAGTCGCATCGCTCCAAGAGCTTCCAGCTCTCCAGCGATCCGTTGTTCGTCGGCAAAGGCAGGGACACACAACGAGTGGGTCGATAGAACTCTACGAACCGCGCCCCTCAATCTTATTCGCAAGAAGTTCGCCATGTCCTTCAAGAAAATCCTTCTAGCAGTTGACGAAGAGCCAGTGGCTGCACATGCTACTGACATCGGCATGGAGCTTGCCCGCGCGCTAAACGCTGAGACGGCGCTGGTCTACGTCATCGACACGCCGGTCGGCTACTCGGGCCCAGGCGAATTGATTGCGTCGGCCGAACAAGAGGGGAAGAAGCTGCTCAGCGATTTCTCCGAGCGCTTGGCGCCGAAATCGAGCATGTTGAAATTCCTCCAAGTCGGCGCGCCCGGCGCAGAGATCGTCAAGGCAGCACGGGAGTGGCCTGCCGACCTCATCGTCATAGGCAGCCATGGCCGCAGCGGAATGCAACGCGCGCTGCTTGGCAGCGTTGCCGAAGCCGTCATGCGGCACGCGCCATGTCCCGTCCTGGTGGTCCGGGCGAAAGAATGACCCGCGCAAAGGCAAATCAACCGGGGCCGAGACAGGCTCCTCGACGCCACGCGATCCTTTCCGGTCACACAATCAGCACATGATCGGGCCATTGCTTACGAACCTTCCAGGGTCCGTTGGCGTGACTGATAAGACTGTCCTTAGCAGAAACGGGCGAGTCGCTTTGACGTGAGGCTAGCGGTGATTCGGCCGTCGTCACCTACCAGCGTGGCGCCGAGCGGCGAGACAGAAGGCGCTTCTCATGAGCACTTACCGACTGAAATCGCTGTTTGCTCCTCGCGCGATCGCCGTCGTGGGCGCGAGCCCGCGGAAGTCCTCGCTCGGCCGGATCGTGCTGAATAATCTGCGCGGAGCAGGGTTCAAGGGCCCGATACACCTGGTCAATCCCCGTCATCCGGAGATCGATGGGCGGGCCACGGTTCCAAGCATCGAGGCGCTCGACCCCGCCCCAGATCTGATGATCGTCACCACCCCCGCGTCGGAGGTGCCGGGTCTCGTCGCGAGCGCCGGGGCGCACGGGGTGGCCGTGCCATCGTGATCACCGCAGGGCTTGGCCATGGGCCGGGCTCGCTCGCCGAGCAGGCGAGGCAGGCGGCGCGCGCTCACGGCCTACGGCTGCTCGGGCCCAACTGTCTCGGCCTGTTCGTGCCGAGCGCGCGGCTCAATGCGAGCTTTGCGGTCCATCAGCCGAAGATCGGCGACCTCGCGCTCATTTCGCAGTCGGGCGGCTTGGCGGCGGGGCTCGTGGAATGGGCGGCGGAGCGGTCGATCGGCTTTTCCGGCATCGTCTCGATTGGCGACGCCCTTGACATCGATTTCGGCGACCTCCTCGACTATTTCGCCCTCGACCGCAAGACCAGGGCGATCCTGATGTACATCGAGTTCGATCTCCGGCGTGCGGAAATTCATGTCGGCGGCTCGCGCGGCCGCGCGCGTGAAACCGGTGATCGTGGTGAAGGCGGGACGCCATGTGCAGGCCGCCCGCGCCGCGGCCACCCATACCGGTGCGCTCGCCGGCGTCGATGCCGTCTACGCCGCGGCCTTTCGGCGCGCGGGTCTGCTGCGTGTGTTCGACCTCGACGAATTGTTCGCGGCGGCCGAGACGCTGGGGCGTCTCAGCCCGTTCGAGGGCAAACGCCTCGCCATCATGACGAATGGCGGCGGCATCGGCGTACTCGCGGTCGACCGGGTTGTCGATCTCGGAGGGACACTCGCAGGCCTTTCGCCGCAGACCGTGGCAAAGCTCAATTCCGTGCTGCCGCCCACTTGGTCGAAGTCAAATCCGGTCGACATTATCGAGGATGCCGATGCGGCCCGCTATGCGGCGACGCTGCAGGCGCTGATCGAACGACCCGGAGAGCGACGCCGTCCTGGCGTTGAACGTACCCACCGCGCTCGCCTCGCCGGGCGACTGCGCCGAAACGAGCGCAAGCACTATTTTCCTAGGATGGTTAGGCCCGGCCTGTGCAACTCAAATCCGGCTTGCAGCGGATCGGACTTCCGAAGTTACGTCCCTGACGCCGGGCAAGGTCCACACGCGGTCGCGTAGCAGAAAGCGCCAGCTATTAGTGTAGGCAACGTATGTCGCCAGTTGCCAAACCACTGCAACAGGAACAAGCACCGCGCGGATCACCTGGAAATTTGCGTCGACTAAAAGGCCGGCAAGAAAGTCAAATGGCAGGTTGTCGAGATTGCGGATTGCGCTCAACTGCCGTGATTGACCCGAGGGGCCGGTGGGGGTAATTCGCCGAGCCTTGATCAGATAGCGAGTGCCCTGCTCGTCGATGGCATCGTATCCGCTCGCAGCGTTCTCCTCCCGCTTCCATGCGAATGCCTTGCAGAACAGCAATTCGGCGTAGTCACTGACAGGATTGTTTGTGCTGCGAACGATCTCACGACGGCGAAGCTCGGTCTCGATTTTACGCTCGCTCATGACAAGATTTCGTTTCCTTTTCATTTTCTCCCATGCAGAGCAAGGCTTACCCACGTCTTGGTGCAACTGCCGCACCGCTCGTCCATCCCGACGGACATTGATTCGGAATGCTCGGCTTCGCGGCCGTCGCTTCGAGATGCAGAAAGAACCCAACTGAATGTGTAGTTTCCGGCACATTCCCCTTGTGCCGGTTTCGGGTAGGGCAACGGTTCGCCAAATCGCCTTCCACGGCTACCCTTGGCTAGGCCGTGTTACAGTTTTGATCCAGAGCCTCGTGGCTGCGATGCATAGCATGGAGACGAAAGCTCTGGCGTTTTCTCCTAGTCAGCTGCGGATCTACCCGCGGCTAGTGGCCGCGGCATTGACTGCGCAATCCCCTGCGCCCGATGACCGGCGCGGGTGGGCCCGCGAAACATCGTATTATATACTAATCGGCATAATGGGCATTCTGCGGTCGGAACAAACAGTCTATGCCCTTTCGACTGCCCCGACTCGTGGCAAAAGGGCCGCCAAGGAGACTAAAACCACATACCACAAATAAAGTGGTAAACGATATCTGCTTTTAGTCTATTCAGTGCTGCCTTATGCATGTTTTGCACTACTTATTTAGGCTATTGTGTTTGATAGTCTAATATACTCGTTATACACTTTTACGAATGCCAGATAGGCCCATTCGGGCGCACCGTATCCTGCAGATGATGGAAAGACAACGGCAAGCCTACCCCCCCCTGCCACCTTCAAGGCCTCGAAACGTTCAGCGGGGCTCTATTTACTTAGTAAAAGTGCCAAGCGGTACGTCTATTGGTGGGTCGACGGCATTTATCTGGAAGCGCGGCTCGAGGATCAGGCGCAGTGCATCCTTGTGATCATTGGCGCGACGCCTGAGCCAGACTTCTTGCATCAACCCTGCGCTCGATAGCTCCTTCGGTTGCCTGCTCGATAAGACCGGGTTTAGACTAAACTGCACTACATATCAATAACATACTAATTTGGGCTTCAGCTGGGGGGTCTGGTTCACAAATCCGAGCTGGTTGTCTCATTCCAGCCGGTTCACTAAGCCACTATGGTTGCGTACTTTTACTAAGGAAACAGAGCCCCGCTGAACGTTTCGAGGCCTTGAAGGTGGCAGGGGGGGGTAGGCTTGCCGTTGTCTTTCCATCATCTGCAGGATACGGTGCGCCCGAATGGGCCTATCTGGCATTCGTAAAAGCCTATAACGAGTATATTACACTATCACACCAAATAGTCTAAATAAGTAGTGCAAAACATGCATAAGGCAGCACGGAATAGACTAAAAGCAGAGTGAATCTAATTAGCGTGTCGGATGGCCGGCGTCGACGGTCTGCTACATCGTCTGCCGCAACCATCAGGAGGCGGATCGCCCTGTTAAGAATTGAAGCTGTCGTGACAAGCGATTTCTCCAGCACATTGAGGAGCGCTCGGCCGCCAAGGAGACTAAAACCACATACCGCCGCGCCAGCGATCCCAGCGATTTCGTCCTGACGGTGGCTAATTTCACGCCGGTGCCGCGCGAGGGCTACCGCCTCGGCGTGCCTGCACCAGGGTTCTATCGCGAGCTCTTGAATAGTGACGCGGCCTGTTTCGGCGGCGGTAATCTTGGAAACGCCGGTGGCCGGTACTCCGAACCGACACCCTGGCAGGGCCAACAGCATTCGATCCTGCTTACGGTCCCGCCGCTAGCCGTGGTATGTCTGAAGCCCGACAAGGAAGGCCATCAAGCGCTTGAGTCCATGGCTGCTCATCGGCCTCAACACCATCAATGGAAATGGAATTCGGCGCAATTCGTCGCGAGCCAGGAAATCTCCGATGGGCGGCGAGTGCGTGGTGGGGCCGAGAGGACTCAAACTGGGTGCCAGGCACGCAGTCCTGTCGAACGCGTCTCTGGAGCAGCCAGGAACGGAATTCCGAGGCGCGACAAATAAGCGAGCACCGTCTCGGGTCGGCCGGGGGCTTTGAGTAGCGGTACCACTCGATGTTGGGCAACGGCGCCAAATAGGCCGCGAAGGCCTTTCGCTCGGCGAGCGGGGTGTGAATGCACGTGCGGGTGATGGGTCATGGCTGAACCCCAGGTGTGCAGGACGGCGATGATTGCCGATGTGGGCGCCGAGGTGCTTCGGCGAGAGAATTCCCTGTTCTAAATCGCAGAAGCGGGTCGAAACTCGCGCCGCATTGCCTGCTCGACCGCATCGCTCACGTCCGCAGATGTCAGGTCAACGAGGCGCACGAGTTCTCCCAAAGTCGGCTCCCGTAAGTTTTCAGCAGGCCACCGATTCTGCAACACCTCGCCCGCAGTAACCTCCGTCGTTCGTTCGGGGGAGGTCACTACGCCTGCCGCAAAGAAAGAAAGACAGCCCAGAACAACAATCCCCGCCGCAACGCGCATTCGTTACGCCTCCTCAAGCCCTGCTTGCCAACAGATAGTTAGGCCTACCTCAACTTTCTTCGGGCGCGTATTCGGGACTAGCAAAGGTCGAAAGATAAAATTCGGATCGCTCCAATATGGGGCTCATCGCACCCAATGTGCGTGGCTTAGACAAAGTTTTGCAAGCCGATCTCGGGCGCGCCCGCACGATCCCGATGGTGCGCACGATGCGGCCGCCCGGCGCGCTCTCCTGTGTGCCGACTATTGCCGCCGAAGTCGGGTCTGACGTCGACCGTGACCTATGACGGTCTCCCCGGCAATCCGGCGATCCGCGCATCCTTTGAGTGAATGCGAGCGATCGCAGTCCGTCTGGTAAATCTCCCAGCGGTGTTTCAAACGGCCGCAACTCCTGCCGCAGCGGTAAAGGCGTTCTCGTCGTGGACCGCAGCCGAGTGCTAGTGTTGTGATTCTAACGCTTGTTTCGCACGGGCGACTTTACTGAAGATTTCGGCGGCAGTCTTAGTCCAGACGTAGGGCTTGGGATTGCCGTTGTGGCTGTCGAGATAGTCCATGATGGCTTGCTTCAATTCGTCGACGCTCTTGAAGACGCCGCGGCGGATGCGCTTTCGGGTGATCTCGGCAAAGAACCGCTCGACCATGTTGAGCCACGAGCCGGAAGTGGGCGTGAAGTGCAGGTGAAAGCGCGAATGCCGCTTTAGCCAGCGCTTCACCGCGGGGGTCTTGTGGGTGGCATAATTGTCGACGATGAGATGCAGGTCGAGATTGGGCAGCGTCCGTTCGTCGATGGTCTTGAGGAAGCGGAGGAACTCGCGATGCCGGTGGCGAGGCATGCATTCGCCGATGACGGTGCCGTCGAGCATGTTGAGAGCCGCGAACAGGGTCGTGGTGCCGTTGCGCTTGTAGATGCTATGGGGCGCGCGGCAAGGGCATGCCACCTTGGCGCGGTGATGACAAACCATAGGTGCCCCATGCGACAGCCGAACGACCTCAGCAGATCCCTCGCTGCATTCCGTCAAGACACAACGCTGATTGCGGTCATCGAGATGAGTCAATCTAGCTGGCTCGTCGCCGGGATAGTACCCGGATTGGACCGCCATCCTCTGAAGAAACTGGCAGTCGACGAAGATGCATTGCTGCGGCTCCTGCATCGATGGCGAGACGAGGCAGTCCGAGCAGGCCGCAATATCGAGCGAATCACCGTTACGTTCGAGGCTGGCCGTGATGGCTTCTGGCTGGCCCGCTGGCTACGGGGGCACAACATCGAAGCGTATGTCATCCACCCAACGAGTGTCGCTGTATCGCGCGAGCACCGGCGGGCGAAAACTGATCGGTTGGACACCGAACTCCTGAAGCGGGCATTCCTCGGCTGGCTGCGTGGGGAAGCTGATCACTGCAGCATGGCGGCGATCCCGACGATGGAGGAAGAAGATGCCAAACGCCCGCACCGAGAGCGCGAGAACCTGGTCGCCGAGCGGACGCGAATTATCAACCGGATGAAGAGTTGTCTGGTGCGGCTCGGAATCCGCGCGTTCAAGCCGACCTTACAGCGAGCACCGGCTCTTCTCCCGACACTGCGCACTCCGGAGGGCACACCGCTGCCCGCAAATGCCTTGGCCGAGATGGGCCGTGACTTGGCCCGGCTGCGTTTTGTTGAAGACCAGATCAAGGACATAGAGGCGGCTCGTCTGGAAAGGCTGAAGCAGGCGCCGGACGAGAAATCGCATGCGATGGTGCGTCTTCTCGCTCGGGTCATTGGCGTCGGGATCGAGACGGCGGATATGCTCGTACGTGAGGTTCTCTCTCGCAATTTGCGAGATCGACGGGCGGTGGCACGTTACGCTGGTCTGACGGGAGCACCGGACGAGAGCGGCTCGAAGCGGCGGGAGAAAGGACTTGCCAGGGCCGGCAATGCCCGAGTTCGCCGCGGCATGATCCAACTGGCATGGCGCTTTCTGATGTTCCAGAAGGGAAGCGCTCTCGCCCAGTGGTACCGCGCCCGGACGGTCGATGCCCGTCAAGGTACGCGGAAGTCGCTTATTGTCGCCATGGCACGCAAGCTTCTGATTGAATTATGGCGCTTCGTGACGACTGGCCAAACGCCGGTCGGCGTCGAGATGCGTCCGGTTTGAACCGGCGAGACACAACGATTTTCGGAGCCTGGCGCCTCAAGTCGCTGGCGCCCGATGACGATCCGAGGTGGTGGTGACCCGAACGCACGAATGGCTTCCATGCCGCCTTGTAGAATGGGCCTACCGCTCCGGAGCTCGGCCGCCGATGCGCATTACTGCATCATGGTTCAGATCCTTTGGATCTACCGAATACAAGTATGTGGCGCGAAGCTCCGCGCCAATTGGCGAGCGCCGCTCAGATCGTCCCGTCTACCGTCTCTGTCACCGACATGCGGGAAAGGAGCACAGTGCCAAGATTAGCCCTTGACATCACCATTCCCATACAAGTCGTGCGTCATCGTCCCGCAGCGGCCCTTCTTCATCGGCAGCCCCGGCTGGGTGCGGTCAAGGGCCTGGATTTGGCTCTTTTCATCGACCGCCAGCACCAGGGCCTTGTCGGGCGGATTGAGGTAGAGGCCGACAATCTCCTCGACCTTGGCGACGAAGTTCGGATCGCGCGAGAGCTTGAAGGTTTTCGTCAGATGCGGCTTGAGCCCGTGCGCAGCCCAGATCTTGTGCACCGACGACGGCGCGATGCCAGCCCGCGCCGCCATCGTGCGTTCGCTCCAGTGGGTGGCGTCCAGCGGCTTCTCGTTGAGCGTCAGGTTCACGACTTGCTTGATTTTCCTCGCCGTCAGCGGCTTGCGCCCGGGCGGGCGGGTGGCGTCCTTCAACACCCCGTCCACCCCCTTGGCCGCGTAGCGTCGCCGCCAGCGGCGCACGGTGAGCACGCTCTTGCCCACTCTCCTCGCCACCTCGACCGCACCAATGCCCGCGCCGGCCGAAAGCACGATCTGCGACCGCCACACGATCTTCTGCGGCGTGTTGCGATCCTTCACCAGTCTCACAAGCCGCTCCCGATCTTCAGGAGGAACCTGGATGCGTTCGATCTTGCCCATACAGGCAGACTCGCATCCTTACCCCGATTTGGGAATCCTCTGATGCGAGCGGAGCACTAGCGTCGAACCCGGCGGGATGGCTGGACGGCGAAGGTGCCGACGGCTGCCGCAACGAAAACGGGAGGACGCGCCATGCCAGTTGCCACGGTGTCGAGCCGGATGCTCGCCCTCGCCGAGGAGAGGCGCACGGTCACGGCCTTCACGCAGCGGATCGTGGGGGACCGTGGCCTCGGCCCGGATGCCTGCGACTTCGTGTTCGGCAACCCCCAGGAGCCGCCGCTGCGCGGGCTGGTCGAGGCGCTCATCCGCCACGCCGAGCCGCGCGACGTCCACTGGTTCGCCTACAAGAAATACGACCCGGCGGCGCGCGAGGCGGTCGCCCGCTCGCTCCGCCAATCGCGCGGGCGGCCCTACGAGCCGGCGGACGTCGCCATCACCGCCGGGGGCTTCGGCGCGATCGCCGCAGCGCTGCTGGCGGTGCTCGATGTCGGCGACGAGGTGCTCTACCCGCGCCCGGGCTGGTTCAGCTACCGCGCGCTGATCCGCGGCGCGGCGGGCACGCCCGTCCCGGTGGACCTGGCGCCCGGGAGCTTCGACCTCGACCTTGAGGCCATGGCCGCCGCGGTCGGCCCGCGCACGCGCGTCGTGGTGGTGAACACGCCGCACAACCCGACGGGGCGGATCTACCCCCGCGCCCAGCTCGACGCGCTCGCTCGGGTGCTCACCGCCGCCTCGGAGCGCCACGGCAAGGTCGTCTACCTGCTCGCCGACGAGCCCTACGCACGGCTCGTTTTCGACGACCGCACGCACATCAGCCCGGCCGAGAGCTACCCGCACACGCTCATCGCCTACTCCTACGGCAAGACGCTGGTCGCCCCCGGCGAGCGACTGGGCTGGCTGGCGCTCGGCCCGGACATGCCGGAGCCGATCGCGCCGCGCTGCGCGAGGCCGTGGACATGGCGCAGGTCTCGCATGGCTGGGCCTTCGCCGGGCGGACCCTGCAGCGCGCACTGCCGGACCTGGAGCGACTCTGCATCGACGTCGCCGCCCTGCAGCGGCGGCGCGACCGCATGGTGGAGGGGCTGCGGGTGGCCGGCTACGACGTGCCGGTCCCGGAGGGCACCTTCTTCATCATCCCACGCTCCCCGGTGCCGGACGATGCCGCCTTCGCGGCGCGGCTTGCCGCCGAGGACATCTGGGTCTTGCCGGGCAGCGTCGCGGAGCTGCCGGGCCGACTGCGGATCAGCCTGACCGCGACCGACGCCATGGTCGAGCGGGCGCTGCCGGTCTTCGTGCGGGCCATCCGGGAGGTGCTGGGCTGAGCTGCGAACGCGGGGCGAGGTCGGCCGGCTCTGCCACCCGGACGGAAAGGACGCCCAGGGGGCCTCTACCGAGAGCGGAATGCGGTGGAGCGCTTGCTCCGGGAGGCTGGAGGATAACGCCGGATCGCGACCCGCTACGACAGCAGCAGCTACCTCGCCTAGTCCAGCTCGCGGCAATCCGACTTTGGGTTGGAAAATAAGTCCTAGCTGTCGTTCGACAACGGCGTGATGCCGGCGTTGTCGCGAATGTGCATTGCAGCAGTCATGCCAATCCGAGCGCCAACGATCGAGCCCTCAACTGAAAATTCCATATCCCGCCGAGTTCATGATTCCGCTCGTCAGTGGAGGTTTTGCGGTTCCACACTTCGCCATACCGAGCCTTGGACGGTCAGTTCGCACGCTCGGCGCCTTCTCGGGTTCATCCTGCGGGCGCTCGGGCTGTTGTTGTCGAGACTCGATCTCGCGCGGCGCTTGTGTGGAGGGGGGGCTTTTCCGCAAGCGCCCGGATCGCGCTCTGGCCTTTCAGCTATTCGCGCCTTTGCACGCGGCCGACGCACCCATCATGCTCGCGGACAGCCTGCGAGGCGGCGGAATTCGATCATACCGTCAGCGTGCACTGAAGTGCGCGCCGGGTGACCGACAGTTGTTTCAGTAGGCTGCTATGATCTGGTGATTATTCTGGTGCGCCGGGCAGCCGGCTGCGCAACAGTTCGCGCGAGATCGTCGACGTCGGAAGGCGGATCGCCCTGGCGATGGTGCGATCGTATGGCCCATGACCTGCAGACAAAGCTCGCGCAAGCGGATTTCTCTCGTCATCTGAGTTTCTGATACGCGAGGTGCAACACCCCCCGCCGATTTGGTATCGTGCAGGATACGAGACCTCAGGGAGTGTTGCATCTCGCGTCAGAACTCAGGATGCGCACCCGAATATCACGACTTGATGGCAGCCTCTTGAAATCGGTCCCGCGAGCAGTTCCTGCCGCAAAAGAAGGGGAGCGGGAACGACCGTAGGTCGTAGGGGGGGAACCGAAAACTCACTAGAGGCACATAACTTCATGCGGCGATCGGACCGAGCTTCAAGCGTGGCTATGTGGATCACGTACCGGTCAGTAATGCGGACGTTGGCAAGACGATCGCGCGGATCATGGATTTGAAAATCCCGTTCCGCGGCTCGCTGATGGGGCGCGTCATGGAGGAGGCGCTGCCGGGCGGCGCCGAGCCGACGGTCACCAGCGACACCCTGCGGGCACAGCCCGGCGCCCACGGGCTCGCCACGGAGCTGAACTATCAGCAGGTCGAAAAAACGCGCTATTTCGATGCCGCGGGATTTCCCGGGCGCACCATCGGGCTTTCCCAGCGGACGCACGCGGGGCCGTGAGCTGCGTGCCTCGATAGGATGGGCTGAGCGCCAGCAAGCCTATCACCGGGACTTGGCGAAGCTCTGCGATGGATTTTCACTTCGCTCAACCGAAGCGCTCGGAAAGCGGCAAATAGAACGCGGGGCACTTCGCGAAATGGCCTCGCTTCTCTTGTTACGATGCATTGAGTTAGCAATTGTGCAGATCCTATGGGGCGAGCGGCGAGGAGATTGTATCCATCGACGCGGATGTGAACCGAACGATGGAGCCCGCATGCGGAAGTTGCAGCAGCGCCAGCGAAACGACCTGAGCCGATCCGTGACTGCATCTGCTGACGGCAGAAAATGGCACACATCTTCCGTTCAACGCAGCGCGGCGTGACGGTCGGTGTCGAGGGCGAAGCAGCAATCGTCCCGGCAAGCGCCTTTTAACTCGCCAAGAGATGCTGTTAGCTTCGCAATTTCCTGCGGTGTTCGAGCTGAATGAAACCGAGAGGGCGCTTCGTGCTATGGCCCCTCGGCAGCGAGCCCCAAGGTGCGCTAGCGTTTCGGGGGGAGGTGGGGCGCTATCCCGGGGGCTCGCCGCGGAAGGTCAGTGCTTCCCTTTCCCAACCGGACAACGCCGCGAACCGCCAATTCGTTTCGCGATCAGCTTAGATTAGATCGCAACTCACCGCGCCGCACGGTTCATGAGTTCCGAGACAATCTCCAGGTCCTCGACCGAAATGTTCGGTGGGACGCTTTCGACCCATTTGGCCTGTCGGGTTCGCCACGGATGCATTTGGCCGCAGTGTGGGCAGAGCGCCTTCATGACCGGATCAGGCAAGCTCTCGAAGCTGAGCTTGTCGGTGTGTATGCCAGTGGAGAAGTCATCGCCCGTTACCGGGCATGTCAACATTAACACTCCCATAGGCGGCTGCTCCCGAGCGTTCTCAGCCTCTTGAAGGTGCGACGGAGAGGCTGCCCCCGCAACCGAGGCAGCCGAGTTCCCACATCCCGGTCACGAAGGCGAACCGAAAAGCCGGATGGGACACGCCCCTCTCACTGGAACAAGCATTTCGCTGCGAGCCGGTTCCCCGCTTGCGGCTCGCCGGTACATCCGCGGCCCAGCACGCGGGGGGCGCGGCGACGCCCCTTGCGTCAGGGACGCCGCCGCCTCGCACATGCATGTGGTGACGTTGGGCGCGGGTGCCAGCGGGCGCGCTCTAGATGCTGCTCCAATGCGGCGAGAGCCGACCGACCGCCTCGAACCGGTCCGCTACTGCGGGCTCGCCTTCCTCGCGCGCCTTCCGGACAACGGCCGCGATGGCCTGCGCGACTTGGCGATCGACCGCATCCGGCCACCGGGCGCGGCTCTGCTCTCGGAGAATGTTGTCCGCATAGCCCGCGAATTCGCAATTCATGCGATGAATATAGTATTCTCCATCGAGCTCTTTGACTGGGAACGCCCGCGCGTTTCTCGCGAAACAGAGGAATTTTATGAATGCCCTCGTCAGGCTCTTCGCCCGGCAGAGCGTAGATAACGACGTCAAGATCACCAGCCAACAACTTCGCGCGCAGTTCGCTCGCATTTGCGTCGCAGAGCTTTAAATCCAAGCCGGGATGACGCTCTCGAAGGCTGGCAATAAGGTCCACGATCTCGTCGGGAGATATCGTGCTCATGATGCCGAGCCTCAAAATCGACTTCCGACCTTGCGCCAGTTCCTGCGAAAGCTGCTTGGCCATCTTTGTTTGGTCGAAAACCGTCCGACCGAGTTCGGTGAGATGGGTGCGGTCGCGCTCGCGATGGAATAGAGGGCCGCCAAGCTCAAGAAGTTGTGGACCCATTCACGCATTCGTGCGTCTATATCACGTTCTGATTCATCCGGAACAGGTTCTGCGGATCATACCGCCGCTTGACCTCAGCAAGCCGCCGATAGTTGCCGCCATAGGCAGCTTCGACGCGATCGACCTCATCTTCGGGCATGAAGTTGATGTACGAGGCGATTGCGATTGGTCGTGACAGGGTCTTCAGATTGCCGCCGGCCTCATAGAGCGACGTCGTGTGAACGGGCAAGATGACGACCGCGCCGGGAGGCATGACGACGAGCCGGAGCATCGCTATGGAGGCGGGAGTTGGTACACCATCCGCCGCGCCGCCGAAATCCTCGGCGAGTACGAGACGCTATTGTGGGGCACGGCCACGGACATGGAGCCGGAGGGCGGTCGCTGTGGATCTACGATACGGACGACCAACAGACCATCGCCTTTACGCCCGCCGGGATGGATTACCTACGAGAGCTGCTCGCGAAACACAAACGTGGCCAGTCATCCCCGCGGTCGTGACCGGAGGGCAACCCTCAAACGCCTGCCCTAAGGCGCTGCAAGCTGGCACCTTGGGTGCGTCAGGCGGCCCGTTGCGCGATCCAGGCTTCGGCCGCGTTACGGCCGCGCTCTCGCAGGCTCTCGAGAAAACTCCAGCCGAGGTTCGCCGCATTCTCGTCCGCAAGCCCTTCGAACTCGTCCTGAGCAGAGATCCGGTCGATGTGCAGGCGGCGCAGCTTGGGCGTCGCGCCCACGCTCATCCCGACCTTCAGCGCCTCGATCTCGGCGTTGAGGGTTGAGTTAAAATTGATCTGGTCGAGCCTCTTCACGATTTCGCGCTGCGTCTTTGGCAGCCGGTCCGACTTGGCCGGCGTCACCTGTACGACGAGAATATTGGCAGCATCCGAAGCCTGCACCAGTGGAATAAGCGGCGGATTGGCGACGTAGCCGCCATCCCAATAGGGTTCGCTATCGACCTCGATCGTGCGGTGGATGAGCGGCAGACAGGAGGATGCTAGTACCGTCTCGACGCTTAATTCCGCCTCGCGAAATATTTGTAACTCCCCGTCGCGCACCCGCGTTGCGGCGATCAGCAATTTCATCGGCGATTGCGCGCGCAGCCGTTTGAAATCGATCTCCGCCGCGAGCGCCTCGCGCAACGGGTTGAGATCGAATGGATTGAACTGATAGGGCGACAGCGTGCTCGCAAAATCGCTGAACCCGCCGCCCATTGTCGCTGATGCGAGGGCTGTCATCGGCAGGAACGACGCCGAATCACTCATCGATTTCCAGAATCGAGCGAGTTTCGCCTTGGCCTCCGCGCGGCCCTCGATCATGCCTGAGGCAAGAAGCACGGCATTAACCGCGCCCGCGCTCGAGCCGCTGATCGCATCGAATCTGACGTCGTGCTCCTCAAGCAGCCGATCGAGAACGCCCCAGGTGAAGGCTCCGAACGAGCCGCCGCCCTGAAGGGCCAGCGAAAGACATTTGGGCGGCCACGCGGGCGTCGCCGACGTGGCGTCCATGAAGGCGGTGGCCACTTGAATCAGTCCCATCATTGGATTCCAATATACGTCACTCATTTTAGACTCCGGTGTCCGTCTCTCCCTGTTCCAAATCTCGACTAATTTTTGTAAGAATCCATGCTGGCTAACCGACTCGATTTCGCGATTTCCATAGGGAAAAAACGACAAGCGAACAATTGGGCTCGCGCTTCGTCTTGAGGGGATTGGTCTGCATGCCGGGCGCTTGGTATAGTGCGGCAATAAAGAAGCACCTTACAATCGCCGAGGTCGCCCGCACGGGCGGCAAGGCACGTGCACATATCCCGCAGCGCCTGATCGCGGTTGCACGGCCAGCACACGCGCTTGCCTGAGGACGGAAACCGCCCGCGAAAACGCGAGCGGCTGTCGAGCCGCATTCCTTGCTTAGGCCGCCTGGGCGCGCTCTACCAATTCGGCTGTCCGCTTTGTCGCTTCGTCGGCCATCTGCATCGACGCTTCCGCGATCCGGCGGGCGCACTGAAGGAAGCTCTCCAGATTGTCGCGCAGGAATTCGCTCTGCACCGCTGCGAGGTCCTGCGGGGTGCGGCAGCGCAAAAGGCTCTCAAACCGATTGAAATTTTGCTCCATGCGTTCGCGGGTGAAATTCACCCATTCTCGCGAGATGCTCTGACCCACTCCGGCGAGAACGGAGCTCGACTGGATGATCGCATCGAGGTTGTCGGACGATTTCTGCGCAGCCTTGAAGGCCTCATCGCCCGAAATGCCGAAGACGCGGGCGAACTGATCCGCTGAACGCTCCGTAAGGCGCGCCGCAATCTCGGCGCTGGACTGCAACGCCTCCTGAATGGTCTCCGCATTGCGTTGGAGAAGTTCCGTCCCGGCGCGCGCCGCGCGTTCGCTGGCATCGGTGGATACTTGCGCGATACGGCTCGCCTGTTCGGTGCCCTCACGCGCCGCCTCTTGCACGGCCTGGCTCGCGTTGTCTGTCTGTGGATTCAACATTGTCCGCCTCCTCAGTCGATCGTCTCACGTCTGATCGACTGGGCACGGCTGATAGGCTTGGTTAGCGACAAAAGAATGACCACGAGCCCCCGCTCGGGTCGTTGTGCACTACAATTTCGCAGGTGATTTAGAGTCAAACAAACTCTTCCTGCCGCATCCGCCCGCGCGCTCTCTGCGCCGTGGCATTTGTTCTGCTCGTGCATACGTCGCGAGCCGCACCTGCCCTTTTTTCGCTCATCCAATACTTCGAATGCCAAATTGCAATTACTTTTATAGAAAGTTAAACGCGTGCTCAAAAAGGCAGCAACTGCCGCGCTTGTCTTCTGCGAACTATGGCATACATGCTCCGTTGCACGAACGGAAAACCGGATGAACAGCGTCCGGCGAGGAGGATGCGCTCGACGAGGGAAACCGCAAACGCAGAAGAACGCAGCGGAGACCCCCGATGCAGCAAGTCTTTATCGAAGGCGGCGTGATCCGGAAGCTCTGGAGCATCGAGACGAACGCCTATCGCGACCATCTGCTCCGGCTCGATGCTGAAAGCCGCCGTAGTCGTTTCAGTGGCGCGATCGCCGACGATATGGTTCGCACCTATGCCGCAACGGCGCGCGGCAGCGATGTGATCGTGCTCGGCTTCTTCGTGGACGGGGTGCTGCGCGGCGCCGTCGATCTGCGCATTATCGGGCCGTTCTATCGACGCGAGGCGGAGGCCGCCTTCAGCATCGAGAAGCCCTGGCAGAGCCACGGCGTCGGCTCGGTGCTGCTCGAACGCACCCTCCTCGCCGCGCGCAACCGCGGGATCAAGCTTCTGCACGTATACAGCCTCGCGGAAAACCACCGCATGCAGCAACTCGCCCGCAAGTTCGACGCCGAGCTCTCCTTCGATTTCGGCACGGTGATCGGCAAGATGGAAAACCCGCATCCGACGCCGCTATCAGTCATGCGGGGGCTGGTGGTCGACGGTCACAGCTTCGCCGCCGCCTATGTCGATTTTCAATCTCGCCTGTTGAGGCCCGTGGGTGTTCTCGCAGCGCGCACAGCGCATCTGCTTCAAGTTCAGTAGTTGCTCGGCCGGCGCTGCATCCTTTCATTCGGCGGCATGGGCAGCATAGGCGGTACCTGGGCAGAGCCTCCCTTGGTTCATCTTTCGATGCTAGCAAGCATCGCAAAAATTCATTGAAGCTTTCCGGTGCAATCGAGATCGGGATGCTTCGTCTCGGCCCCTTTGGCGCTAAGGCGAGCTCGAATTTGTAGGACGCCTGATTGTCGACCTGCGTGAATTGGCCGCTCCAAATTGCCGGCTATGTTTGGTCCCGGCGGCGTAGGCTTCGGGGTGCCGGCGAGGGGAGGAGCGTTTGCCGGCGGCGCAGAACTCAAATCCGCAACCTGACCCGCCGAAATGCTCCGGTCCGACTCCGCGATGTGATCCAGGCGATCAATCCAGCCATCCATCCGTGACCCATGCTCCGTCGCATCTTGCAGTACCCGAGGCCCTGGACTGGCAGGCTGCACTGCGGGAGACCGAAGATGGTCCGTTTTGATCCGGTCTCCTGCTTTGATCGGGATCAACGACGGCGCCACCACCGCGCAGGCGTGACCAAGCCCGGTCAGGAACCGATGCAGGCCATAGCCGCAAAGTCCCGCTTCGTAGCAAAACCTCAACTGCCCCCCTCGGCGCTCAAGTCGCTCGACCATCTGCGCAGCACATCGGCGCGATGGGCGAAGGCGCCCAGTTGCCGAACCTCTCCCGAACGACCTCCATCGGCCACTGCAACGGCAATCGTCGCTTTGTGCACATCCAGTCCAACGTAGCTGATAGAATCATCTGGCCGGTCCCCCATGCATGAGGCTCTGTGCCGGCTCGCCGGCTCAACGCTCGTTTCTTGCATGCCGTGAGTCGGGCCGCTTCTCAGCGCCCGCGAACATACGGTCTCGCAGACCTGGGCTCAAGGTGTAAGCGTCCTTGCGACACGAAAGTCGACAAAGCTGCGCAGATTGTTTTTTGCGTAGTTGTCGCGGAAGCCGAACGGGCGCTCTGCGGAACCTGCCACACGATCCAGGAACCGCCGCGAACGACATGGTTAATGCAATCGCGAATAATCAAAGCCGAGCCGTTCGTAGGTGCTCCATTGTAACTGCTCCGATAGCAATCCTCGACCCACTGCGCCTGTCTGTTCGACCATTTGAACCGCATCGCCTGCGCTGCTCAGGGAACGCATCCGGCGGACCCGTTCCATGACCGCACCGAACTCCGCCCGGGGCAGGCCATCGAGTCGAAAGCCGAACTCGGCCCCGCGGCCCGCCTCGTGGACCGCACGAGCGCAACGGATGAGCGCCTTGCTCGGCGTGCAGCCGAAATTGACGCAGGTGCCCCCGGTCAGTCGCTGCTCCGTCATGGCGACGCGATGCCCTTCCGCCGCTGCGGTCATCGCGGCGACGAGGCCGGCCGGCCCGCCGCCAAGAACCACCAGGTCGTACTCGCCGCCTCCCCTGTTGGTCCAATCGGGTGGGTGACCCTGCTGAATCGTCTTTTGGTTGTGAATGTCCGCGAGGAAAAGTTCAACGGTCATCATGATGTGATCCAGTTGATCTGGTCGATAGGCGACAAAAATAAGGGCGGCTTGGAAGATAAGCGCCACGCTGCGCCTTTGTTCCGCGCCGCTCTGCCAACCTCGGACGCCGCCCAATTCGTGGCGGCGCCGGGCGACAAGCCCGCGCACAAGGCCTGGGGCGTGTCAACTTGAGCGCGGCGATGAGAGGGGGCATGGGCTTTCTGCCCGACGTGCGTTGCCGAACTCGGAAGCGTCGGATTGGTTGGCGGATTGCTATGAGATCAAAGAGGCGCACGACGATCGCGAATAAGACGGGCAGGGGCCAGGAGCCCATACCACGACCCGAGCGGAAGCGGATCGAATGCTTGGGCTATGGCGGGGGCGAAAAAAAAATCAAGCACGGTTTTTGAAGTCGCCGTTTCAAGTCCGAAGTGCAACAGGGCAGCATAGACGGCATGGCGGAGTGAGTGGCGGGGGAAAGGGTCGGGGTCAAGGGCTTTAGTCGCCGGAGACGATGCGAGCGCAGCGAGCACCCTTGAGGCCGACGTTTTCTCCCGCCAGACTTTGCCATGTTGTGTATGCCGGTTTTTCTGGCGGTCAGATGGAGACTATCCTTGCGTGGGACAGCACATCTCACGGAGGAAAAATGCCCGAAGGCTATCTCCATCTGACCTGCGAACAACGCTGCCAGATTTACGCGCTCTTGCAAAGCGGCCACTCGCAAGCCCACATTGCGCGGCAAATTGGCGTCGATCCGTCGACGATCAGCCGCGAGCTTGTTCGCAACACCGGCGCGCGCGGCTATCGCTTCAAGCAAGCGCACGAGAAGGCCTCGCAGAGACGCGAGCAGGCCTCGGACAAGCCGCGCAAAATGACGCCAGATTTGGTGGAGCTGATCGAAGAAAAACTGACGCAAGAGCAGTGGAGTCCCGATCAGATCAGCGGGCGTCTGGCGAAGGATGGTGTCGCCTTTATCAGTCACGAGCGCATCTATCAGCATGTCTGGAAAGACAAGAAAGACGGGGGCACGCTGTATCTTCACTTGCGTCACAGCGGCAAAAAATACAACAGGCGCAAGGGCAAGAATTCGGGGCGCGGGCTGATTCGAACCGCGTCGATATCGATCAGCGGCCTCCTATTGTCGCCGCAAAAAGCCGCATCGGAGACTGGGAGGCCGACACGATTATCGGCGCCAATCACAAAGGCGTTGTCATGTCGCACGTCGAGCGAACCTCCAAATACACCAAGCTCGCCAAACTGCCGGACAAGAACGCGGACTTTGTCGTGCAGGCCTGCGCACGCGTGCTTTTGCCGCTCGCTGACCGCATCGAAACAATCACTTACGACAATGGAAAAGAGTTCGCCTCTCACGCCCAAATCGCAACCTCGCTGGGGGCACTATCCTATTTTGCCAGGCCCTATCACTCGTGGGAACGCGGCCTCAACGAACACACTAACGGCCTCTTCAGGCAGTACTTCCCAAAAGGTTCCGACCTCTCTATTTTGTCCGATGCCGATGTCCAAAGGGTCGAGGACAAACTCAACTCTCGCCCCAGAAAGATACTCGGCTACCAAACCCCTCGCGAGATTTTCTTCAGCGCCAGAAATCGGCCCGTTGCACTTCACTGTTGAATGGGCGAGTCTAAAATTGCCACGGAGCTATCAAATTTTCACGCCATTTGATTTTTGCGATCAGCAGCAGGCATAGGCTCATCGCCACGCCTTTGTTTTTCTATGTTAACCCCTATACAACGCTACATTACCTATGTATCTGGGCTTCGAACGCGTGTTCGGGCAAAGGGCAGGTGACTTCAAAAGCTTGCTTGATTTTTGGCCCCCGCCATAGCCCAAGCACACATAATGAAGTTGCCGCAGACGACATTCGAGCGGCATTTAAAATCAAATATTCAAGTTAGCGTGGTCGAGCGATTACGCAGGCGGGATAGCGTTGCCCGACGAGGTCCCTACGTAAAGCCCCTGTTCTCGCTGACGGCGGGGGCCTGCGTGACATTGATTGTTGCGCCATTGGCTGACAGAACGGCTGCTCCGGCCCGGCAAGTAAGTTAGTATCTTGTTGGATTCACCGAGTGTTGTGGAAAATAGGGGACACGTAATGAGCAAGATCACAGCCAAACTAATCTTCGAGTTGATCAAGCAGCAATACTGCCCTTACGATACACACGAAGAGTTCCGCCGGGGTTTCTCGGCCTACCAGGCTGGCAACTGCCGCAATCCGCACAAGGCCGATAGCATCGCCGCTCGGGCGTGGGACCATGGGGTAGAAGCTGCGATGCATTATGCTAAAGCGACTGCGGCTTGAGGTGAACCCCAAGCGTTCTTGGCCATGAGCTAGGCCTCCGGGCGGCCTTTGGTGCTTGCGCAGAAATTCTGCTACCGAAGCGCCGGAGACTCATGATCAGTCCATGCGCCGCCGCTCGCGACTTGCCGGGCAAGGGGGCTTTCTACCGCGGTAGTCGCTCATAGTGCTATGCGGCAATCACTTGGTGGCAGGTCCAACAAGTTGGCTAGCGCTGCAAGCAAGTGACGCCCAACAAATGGCTTTTCCAATCGGCGCACATGCGCGAACTGAGGCGGGAATTGTTCTTCCTCCGAATAGCCTGTGAGAAACACGAATGGCACGCGTCGTTTTTGCAACAAATCGGCAACCGGCCATACAGACGCTTCTTTCAGGTTCACGTCCAACACGGCTAAATCTATGCGTTCTGTTGCCGCTACGTTGAGCGCCTCCGGAAGGCGCGCAAACGGGCCGAGTACCTCACAACGGGTCTCTTCGAGAAGAGAGGCTACTTCGAGTGCAATCAGAGCCTCATCTTCGGCCAAGAAAACGTAAGTGCCGGACAACGCCGAAAACGCTTCGTCGGACATGCCACACCCCTGCTTGCGCATATCAAACGAGCACCGAAAAATTTAAGGGCGCCTCGAATAAATTGGCTGCCGTTCCGTTGCTAGTGCGAGTCTTATCGGTGAGGACGTGATTCGGCGGAGCGGAGCGATGGGCAGCTGGGATTTTTCGACGCAGAGAAGCGGCTTTCGGCGTTGTCGAAGAAGGGCGATCCGCTGGAGGCGATTGCAGGGCGGGTTCCGTGGGACAGCTTTCGCGCCGGGCGGACGCGGCGCGTATTCGTGCCGGCAATAGGGCGCGAACACCTGATTTTCCACTCCGCTGTGCCGCAGTTCTCCCGGAGCGCTTCTTCAGCCCCGGTTACCAGTTCGGCAACTGTTTGCGCATCTCCAGTTGGTGGGTAGTTCAATTCCTAGTCGGCCTTCCAACGCCAGAACAATGTGCGTTATTGTGAGCTGATCAGCGTCGAGAACATCGAAGTCGAATTCCAGAGATAGGCGTTCGGCTTCATCGCCGATCTCGCCCCGCACGACCTCAAGCACGAGCTTTTCCATCAGAGATTAAATCATGGATCACGCCCCCCAGCGCGAGCATCTGGTCGATAATCGGTCAGAAAATCACTATTAAAAGGTAAACCATAATCGGGGCGCAAAACGGGCGCGACAATGACGCGAGCGTGGTCGGAGTGCTGGTTTTCGCAAGCATCGGAGCAAAATGGACGGTGCTGAGGAGATGGCGGTCGAATGATGGGCGGTCGAGCTGGCGCGCCTGCTGATTCTTTGTGGAGCAAACGATGATGTTTTGATCGCGGGCGTTTTGCTCGTCAATATTGTTCATGTCGGACCGACTGGTCCGGATTAATGCAGCGACATCTTATTCGTTGCAGGATGTAGAGACTTGATCACTGCGTTCTCCCGAACTGCTTTCTGAGCCCCCGCCACCAATTCGGCGACTGTTCTCGCCTCTTCCAGGCTTGTGGGCAGTTCGAGTCCCAATCGGCTTTCCAAAGCCAAAACGATATAAGTCACTAAGCATCACGTCGAGCACAAGCCTTTCCATCAATTGTTGGATCATGATCACGCCCCCCAGCGCGAGCATCCGGTCGAGAATCAACTGCGCTGAGCTGCTCGGCAAGAAGCTCGATGATCGCGCGCGCATGTTCCGGGATCGTAGCATTCTTCCACATGTCATCCAGCAAGCGCACAACATTGGAGACGCCCTGTGCTCGCGCCTGACGCTACGGTACGCTGCTAAGCTGCATTTTCTGTGGCGCCCCGCTGTTTCTTGCGCATGCCAAATCGGCACGTGCCCGGCTGGAGCCAGCCGCCGAGTCGTCAGCCTGCGGCGGACTGCAACCGTAACGGAGCCGGCGGCGGAGTAGCGGCTCAGTTTCCCTGGAAGATGGGAGAGGCTTTTTTGACGAAGGCCTCGTAGGCGCGTTCGTAATCCTTGGTCTGCATGCAGATGGCCTGGGCCTGGGCCTCCGCCTCGATCGCCTCGTCGACGCCCATGCTCCATTCCTGATGGATGCAGCGCTTGGTCATCGCGTGGCCGAAGGTGGGGCCGTCGGCGAGCGATTTGGCCATCGCCTGCGCCTCGGCGAGCACGCTCGCAGGCTCACACAGCTTGTTGAAGAAGCCCCAGCGTTCGGCCTCGGCCCCGTCCATCACCCGGCCGGTGTAGAGCAGTTCGGCGGCGCGCCCCGCCCCGATGATGCGCGGCAGCATGTTGCACGCCCCCATGTCGGCGCCGGCAAGCCCCACCCGCACGAACAGGAAGGCGACCTTCGCCTTCGCCGTGCCGAAGCGCAGGTCGGAGGCCATCGCCAGGATCGAGCCCGCCCCCGCGCATACCCCGTCGATCGCCGCCACGATCGGCTGCGGACAGGCCCGCATCGCCTTGACCAGATCGCCGGTCATCCGCGTAAACGCCAACAGCCCCGCCATGTCGTCCTTGCGCTGCATCTCCACCAGCGGACCGATGATCTCGTGCACGTCGCCGCCCGAACAGAAATTCCCGCCCGCCCCGGCGATCACGATCACCTTGATGTCGTCGGCATAGACAAGGTCGCGGAACGTGTCGCGCAGCTCCGCATACGACTCCAGCGTCAGCGGGTTCTTCCGCTCCGGACGGTTGAGCGTCACCGTCGCCACCTTCCCCTCGCGCTGCCACAGAAAATGCTGCGGCTTGAAATTGGCAAAATCGACCCGCGTCGGGCGGAACCGGTCGGCCGTACTAGCTGTCATCGTCATCTCCTTGGAAAGCATGTCCGGATTGCAAAGAAGCATTCGACTTCCGCTCCCTCCGTTCCCGGAGCGGTTAACCTTCATCCTTCCCCGTGACACCGGGGGAGGATGACATGCCCAGCATGGTGGAGGGGGCACGCGGCACGCCCCTGGGCGGCTCCCCTCCCCCGCGCTCAAGCGCGGGGGAGGATGGGTGCGAGCCTACCCCGCAAAGGTGAGCCCGCCGCTCACGCTCAGCACCTGCGCAGTGATGTAGTCGGAGCGCGAACTCGCAAAAAACAGGATCGCGTCGGCAATCTCCCGCGGCTCGGCAAACCGCTTGAACGGGATCGCCTTGAGGAAGGCGTCGAGCAGTTTTTCGGGTCGTGAGCGCAGCATCGGCGTGTCGGTCGGCCCCGGGCATATGCAGTTGACGCAGATCGAATGCCGCGTCACCTCGCGTGCGAGCGACTTGGTGAAGGCGATCACCCCGCCTTTCGCCGCCGCATAGGCGGTCTCGCCCGAGCTGCCGACGCGCCCGGCATCGCTCGCCACATTGACGATCTTGCTCTTGCCGGCGGCGATCAGCGCCGGCAGCAGCGCCTGGGTCAGATGCATCACACCGGAGAGATTGATCGCCACCACCAGGTCGATATAGCCCGGCTTGTTGGCGGCAAACGGTTCGATCAGGCTGTAGCCGGCGGTGTTGACCAGAATGTCGACCTTCGGATGCTTCTCGGTGATCGCCGCGGCACAGGCGCGAATGGAATCGGACGAAGCGAGATCGATCTTCACGAACTCGACCGAGAGTTTGTCCGCCTGCATTTCCTGCGCGGCAGCGGCACCCTTCGCGGCGTCGATGTCGGCACCGATCACATGGGCGCCGGCCTGCGCAAAGGCGAGAACGGTGGCCTTCCCGATTCCTGACGCGCTCCCGGTAATGACCGCGACCTTCCCTGACAAATTCATCAGTTTCCTCCCTTCTTGGCGCCCGCGTCGCCCGCCTGGCCGGCGAGAAATGCTTCCACGCGTTGCGTTTCCTTGTTGGTGAGCAGTCCCCGCGTCAGCTCGATCTCGTCGGTGAAGCCGCCGCGCCCGGGCTCGCCAGCGGCAGTTCAAGGAAGACTTGAGCAGGTGAGTGTCCGAAAGACGAACGAAAGTGAACCCATCGAAGACGCGTCGTTAAGTCCTGTAGCGTCGTCAAAACCAGAGGCGTTGTCCACCTCTGGGACAAGTCTGTCGGGAGCCTGATGACCGGGCAGATGACGACCGGCGTAGAGGGGGCGTGACTCGGATGCGGCCATGCAGGCCTTGCAGCCGACCAGCCGCGACCGCAAGGTCGGCGACGCGGCGGGCGATTTCGCGCTCGGCAAGTTCGGCGCGCCGAAATGCCCATTGCACCACGCCGAAGTCGCGCGCGCTGTTGCCGTCCAGGATTTCCGCGCCGAGGATCAGGCGCGACGCCGCCGAGGGGCCGCACAGCCGCGTGAGGCGCTGCGTGCCGCCGGCCGCCGGCCGCCGGAATGAGGCCGAGCCGCGCTTCGGGCAGGCCGATCTTCGCTTCGACGGCGGCGATGCGAAGGTCACAGGAGAGTGCAAGCTCGAGCCCGCCCCCCATGGCGGCGCCGCCGATTTCCGCCAATCTGACCCGTTCGATCCGTTCAATACGGACAGCGAGGTTGCGATTTGGGCGTGAGAGGCGAACTCTTTTCCATTGTCGTAAGTGATTGTTTCGATGCGGTCAGCGAGCGGCAAAAGCACGCGTGCGCAGTCCTGCACGACAAAGTTCGCGTTCTTGTCCGGCAGTTTCGCGAGCTTGGTGTATTTGGAGGTTCGCTCGACGTGCGACATGACAACGCCTTTGTGATTCTCGCCGATAATCTTGTCATCCTCCCAGTTTCCTATGCGGCTTTTTGCGGCGACAATAAGAGACCGCTGATCGATATCTACGCCGTTCTTAAGAGCCCGCGCCCCGAATTCTTGCCCTTGCGCCTGTTGTATTTTTTGCCGCTGTGACGCAAGTGAAGATACAGCGTGCCCCCGTCTTTCTTGTCTTTCCAGACATGCTGATAGATGCGCTCGTGACTGATAAAAGCGACACCATCCTTCGCCAGACTCCCGCTGATCTGATCCTTACTCCACTGCTCTTGCGTCAGTTTTTCTTCGGCATAGAGCCGCTGGATATTCGCGACATAGGCGTACATCCGATTGGGCCCGTCCGCCATTTGCATATACTCGTGCACCTCTTTGAGGTCGGCGCCGGCACAGAACATCCTTCTGGTCCGAACACAGATGCAGCACCTTCCAGTCATTGCGCGCGACCCATCGAGCTCACCCTCGAACCGCCGCAGCCATTCCTCGCTGATCGCGTTCACGGGCGGCCGGCTAAAGCGTCAGCGTTGCAACTCCCTCGGCAATATTGAGCGGGAACATCCAGCGACGCCTCCCTTGTTGTCCTCGTTCGGCGACACGCGCGCGGCCCAATCGCCATCGCCGGCCGCTAAATCCCGTCGCCAAAATAGAGTGCGTGACAGCGGTCACTTTCTCACGAACAAGAACTCGCACAGCACGGAACGCCAGCCAACCCCTACGGGAGCGGTAAATCAAGTCTGGTAATTGCGACGGCCTGCGAAGGAAACATCTCCAAAGCTATCTCGACGAATTCGTCTTCCAATTCCACGAGACCCTGCGGCGCGAGTTCGCCGGCTTCGAGAAGCGGGTGCGTTCGATCGCACGTTCGGACGGACGGGTGCGGCTGCTGATGTCGACGCCCGGCGTCGGCGCGATTGTGGCACTCACCTATGTTACGGCGATTGATGATCCCGCGCGGTTCAAATCGTCGAAGGGGGTTGGGGCGCATTTCGGGCTGACCCCAGAAAAATATCAATCCGGTGAAACGGACATCACTGGCTGGATCAGTAAAATCGGCGACGAGGGGGTGCGAACGGCGCTTTACGAGGCCGGCAATATCATCCTGACAGGCCACTCAAGGGCTGCACAGCTCTTAAGAGCTGGGCGATGCGGCTCGCCAACCGCGCTGGCAAGAAGAAGGCAAAGCTTTATGCAGCATCGTCCCCTTCTGCCGATCAATCGAAATATCTTAACCATTTGATTGTGTTCCCTTCTCGGCCCTGCCGACCCGCACGTGGCGAGCAGAGCGCGTCCGCTCCCCGGAAAGTCGATCCGTCTTTTTGCGGATGTCTTCTTTGTTGACCCGAACCAAGCATTCACGTACTTAATTACTGTAATACTCAGCCGAAGAAACGAAAGGGAAGCGCGCATGGCGGTCGTTGGGTCATGACGGCTTCGGGTGTGCCGCTCGCGCTATCGGAGTTCGAGCCGAAGCCCGCACCGGGCGAATCGGTAGTCAAAATCGCCGGATGCGGCGTCTGCCACACCGACCTCGGCTATTACTATGACGGCGTGCGCACCAATCACGCGCTGCCGCTTTGCCTTGGTCACGAAATCAGGGCCATGTCGTCGGGCGGGACCAGACGCGGACGCGTGGGTCGGCAAAACCGTGATCGTGCCCGCGGTGATCCCATGCGGAACCTGCGACGCCTGCAAGCGCTTTGCGATGGACAAGGTCGAGTTGCGCCTGTCCAATCTGATGGCGTTCCATGCGCGAGCGCTCGGCAATTGGCGCCTGCGGCGTCGTGTCTATTGCCAGAGTTGATCGGGCCGGCGCACGCATTCGACCTTCTCGTCTCCGGCCGCACCATGAGCGGTGCGGACGCCGCCGCGGTCGGAAGCGCGAAATAGGCGGTCACCGACCCCGAGAAGGCGGCGCTCGACCATATCGTCGAGCATCTGACGCCGAAAAGCGCCAGCTCGTAACGCTTCGCACTCAAGGCGGCACGGCACGACTATGTCGCCCGCGTGCGGGTGAAGCTCGCCGCGGTCGAGCGGCTTTATCTCGATGAACTACTGATGAAGAGCTGCGACGCGCTGGAAGGCCTGCAAGCCTTCATCGCCAAGCGGCCGGCGAAATGGGAGCACTGTTGATCATGCCGAGCGCCTCCGAGACCGTCGCGCACGCGACCCGACTGTACGAGGACCTCAATTTCAACACGGCGCGCGAGTGGAAGGCGGGGAAAGCAGGGCGCAAGGTGGTCGGCTATATGCCGATCTACGTGCCGCGCGAGATCATTCACGCTGCCGACATGCTTCCCCTCGGGGTTCTTGGCGGCGGCGACCAGCTCGAAGTGATACACGGCGACGCCTATTACCAGAGCTATATCTGCCGTATCCCGCGCTCCACCGTCGAGCTCGGCGTCTCCGGCCGCCTCGATTTCGTCGACGGCATGCTCTTCCCCTCGATCTGCGACGTCATCCGCAATCTCTCGGGCATGTGGAAGATCATGTTCCCGCAGGTGTATGTGCGGTACTTCGATGTGCCGCAGAATTACCGGGACGAGATCGGCGGCAACTACTACATTCAGGAACTCGCCGAACTGCGGCACGATCTCGGAACGCTGCGCGGCAAGCCGATCACCGACGACGAGCTGCGCAACTCGATCGCGCTCTACAACGAGAACCGCCGGCTAGTGTGCGAGGTCTACGCCTTCCGCGCCGAGCGGCCATGGCAGGCGCCGGCGGCCGAAGTCTATCTGATCATGCGCGCCGGGCTCGTTCTTTCGGTCGAGCGGCACACCGATATGCTGCGCAATTACCTCACCGCCGCCCGCGCCGAGGAGCGGCCGCGCCGCGACAATTGCCGCATCGTGCTCACCGGCGCGTTTTGCGAACAGCCGCCGCTCAATCTGATCAAGTCGCTGGAACTCGCCGGCTGCTACGTGGTCGACGACGACCTGCTTCTGGTCACGCGTTGGCTCACCGCCGATGTGCCGACCGAGGGCGACCCGATCCGCAATCTCGCGCTCGCCTTTCTGCACCATTCCGAATCGACCGCGGCGAAATACGAGCCCGACCTCAAGGAAAAGGGCCAGCATCTCGTCCGCGCGGTGAAGCGTACGAACGCCGAAGGCGTGATCTTCGCGTGTCCGAGCTTCTGCGACCCGGCGCTGCTCGACCGTCCCATGCTCCAGCATGTGCTGGCCGAGGCCGGCATTCCCTACATCGCGTTCAAATACGCCGAGAACTCCGGCCAGATGCAGCCGATCCGCGAGCAGGCTGGCACCTTCGCCAACTCGATCAAGCTATGGAGCGAACAATGACAGCGACCAAAATCGTGACCCCCAAGACTGCCGCCAAGGACATCGAGAAGGACGCCTCGATGGCGAAGCAGAAAGAGATGATGGCCGCGCATTATGACCGGCTCACCGCCGCGCCGGAGACCGGCGCGAAGGTGTGCTGCACCTTCGTGCCCGGCAATCTCAACGAGTTGATCATGTGCTTCGGCCTCGTGAACAATCTGCCCGAGGTCAACGCCATCCAGAGCGGGCTGCGCCGCCTCTCCGGCAATTACGTGCTCGAAGCCGAGAAGATCGGCCATTCCGAGGACGTGTGCACCTATGTCAAATCCGATATCGGCATGATGGCGAAGGGCAATATCGCGCCGAACGGGAAGAAGTTTCCCGATCCCGACGTGCTGCTGTTGTCCTACACCGGCTGCTTCACCTTCATGAAGTGGTTCGAGCTGCTGCGCGAACAGTACAAGTGCGAGACCATCATGCTGCATACGCCCTATATGGGTGACGGCAAGATCACGCCGAACATGACCCAGTACATGGTCAAGCAGCTCAAGGAAGAAGTGATCCCGAAGCTTGAGCGGATTTCCGGAGTGAAGTTCGACATCGACCGGCTGCGCGAATATCTCAAGAAGTCAGTTAAGGCCGAGGACAATCTCGTGCGTGTCCTGCAGACGGCGAAGACCAAGCCTTCGCCGATCGACGCCTATTTCGGCGGCATCTACTATATCGGGCCGATCTTCGGCGCCTTCCGCGGCACCCAGGACGCGATCGACTATTACGGGTTCCTGCGCAACGAGGTGGAGGAGCGGCTTGCCAACGGCCAGGGGCCGGTGACGCCCGACGGCGACATGGGCAAGGAGAAGTACCGCCTCGTCGTCGAAGGCCCGCCGAATTACACCAACTTCCGCCAGTTCTGGAAAATGTTCTACGACGAGGGCGCGGTGGTGGTGGCGTCGAGCTACACCAAGGTCGGCGGCGTATATGATTTCGGCTTCCGCCACGATCCCGACAAGCCGCTCGAGACGCTCGCCGAATACTGCCTCGGCGTCTACACCAATCGCAGCCTGCCGATGCGCATCGACATGCTGACGAACTATGTCAACGAATACGAGGCGGACGGCCTCCTCATCAACTCGATCAAGAGCTGCAATAGCTTCTCGGCGGGACAGCTCCTCATCATGCGCGAGGTGGAGAAGCGCACCGGCAAGCCGGCCGCGTTCATCGAATCCGACCTCGTCGATCCACGCTACTTCTCCGCCGCCAACATCAAGAACCGGCTGGAAAGCTACTTCCAGATGATCGAGCAGAAGCGCGCTGGCGCGCGCGCCGCCGCTTAAAGGAGACGACATGAAAACCTTCGTCGGCATCGATCTCGGCTCGACCACCACCAAGGCGGTTCTCCTCGACGATGACGACGGCCTCATTTGCGTTCCGCGCCTTCACCCGGAGGAGGTCTTGTGAAGCCGAGAAGAAACAGTGGGCGGCCACGCTCATCGGCAAGAGCGACTGCTCCTGGATCGACGCGGCTCTGCAGAAGCTCGGCGGCGAGATGGTCCAAAAAATCAATGGGAGGATAGAAAATGCACGAGCATCAGAGCGTCGACATCCAAACGTTTCTTAACGAGCATCCATTCTCCTGGTTTCAGTGGCTGATCTTCGCCTTGTGCTTTGTCATCGTTCTATTGGACGGCTTCGATACCGCCGCTATCGGTTTCATTGCCCCCTCGCTCATCAAGGAGTGGGGCGTGACGCGGCCGGAATTAGGACCGGTGTTGAGCGCCGCGCTATTCGGCCTTGCCGTAGGTGCCATAATATCGGGGCCGCTTGCGGACCGGCTAGGCCGCAAGCTGGTTCTCGTCGGTTCGGTGCTGGTGTTCGGCGTCGCGTGCCTTGCCGCCTCCTATTCCACGAGTCTCGACCGGCTCACAGTTCTTCGATTCCTGACGGGCGTGGGGCTTGGCGCCGCAATGCCCAACGCCGTCACGCTGATGAGCGAGTTCTGCCCGGACCGGCAGCGAGCGGTACTCACCAACGCGATGTTCTGCGGCTTTCCTATGGGAGCAGCGTTCGGCGGGTTCCTCGCCGCCTGGATGATTCCGCACTTCGGCTGGCGCAGCGTGCTCGTGCTGGGCGGCGCAGCGCCTCTGGTGCTAACGATAGTGATCGCCTTCGCGCTACCGGAGTCGGTACGTTACATGGTGGCGAAAGGACAGCCCGCCGAGCGAATCCGCGCCGCGCTGGGCCGCATCTCATCCGCAGCCGTGACCGCGCGATCGTTCGTGATGACCGAGAAGTCGTCGACTGCCGCCGTGAGCGGCATTGGCGTGGTTCTCTCTGGCCCCTACATCGTCGGTTCGGTCATGCTGTGGCTGACCTATTTCATGGGTCTGGTGATCTTCTACGCGCTGATCAACTGGATGCCGCTGCTGTTCAAGGAGGTAGGCCTTGATCCACAAACCGCGACGCTCATCTCGGCGCTGTTTCCGCTCGGCGGCTGTGGTGCAATTCTGTTCGGCTGGCTCATGGATCGCTTCAACGCCAACCGCATAATCGCCATCGGCTATGCGCTGACCGCCGTGTTCATCTACGCTATCGGTCTGACGGCTGGCAGCAGCGTGAGCAGGCTGATGCTGCTCGTTTTCGTAGCGGGTGTGCTTATGAACACCGCGCAAAGCTCGATGCCAGCACTTGCGGCCGCGTTCTATCCGACACGGGGTCGGGCCACAGGCGTTGCATGGATGTTGGGCATCGGCCGCTTCGGCGGCATTGCCGGCTCCTTCCTCGTCGCCGAGCTATCGCGCCGCAACCTAAGCTTCGGCGAGATATTCGCGGTGGTGGCCATTCCCGGCGTCATCGCGGTGGCCGCGCTTGTGGTCAAGCAGCTCGTCTACCCGGAAATCGGGGTCGCTGTCGCCCCGAGCAAAGGCGTAACATTGGCCCATTGAACGCGCCAGCGCCAGGCCTGTCGGTGGCGGCCGTGGTTGACCTCCGATGCTGGACTGCTTTCCTGCCGCAAACTAGACGACGTGCTCGGGTTGATCGGGAGGGCGGTGAGAACACGCGCTGACTTACACACGGCCGAAAATGGTCGTCATGCTTTGGGCGGTTTGCTCCGGCGGTCAGTGTTCGGATGGCTCGCCGGATACGAGGATGTGAAATAACCGCCTGTTGGAGGGTCAGAAACGGCCCTCGGCGCCCGGGGGAGCCGTCTGGTCTGGGAGGTAAGACATGAGTGTCACGCTCGAGGAGCGAACGCGGACGGTCAATGCTTCGGACGAAATTCTTGGGCCCGACGCTCGCACGCGGCCGGGGCGGCGACATCGCGATCCTGTTCGGCGATGAGGCAATAACCTTCGACGAGCTCGATGCCGAGGTGAACCGGTTCGGGAACGCGCTGCGACCCTATTCTCGGGAAAGGCGACCGCGCGCTCTTGCTGCTGAAGGATAGCCCGGTCTTCGTCGCTGCCTTTCTCGGCATCATGCGCATCGGCGCGGTCGCGGTGCCGATCAGCACCCGCTTGACCGCCGAGGACCTCGCTTTCGTCATGGCGGACAGCGGGGCGAAGGCGCTGATCATCGATGACGATTTCCTGCCGCTGTACCAGCGAGCCATCGAGATAAACGGCCGCCGCCCCGACCTGGTCGCCGTGCGGGGACGGGCACGATCGAGGGCACCCGCAAACTCGACGACGTGCTGGCCGGCGCCAGCTCCGACCGGCCGACCGCGGCAACCACGACCGACGACATGGCGTATTGGCTCTATTCCTCCGGCACCACCGGACGGCCCAAGGCCGCCATCCACGTCCACGGCAATTTGTCGACCGGCGACCGCTTCCTCGAAGCCTTCGGGTTCGGACCGGGCCAGCGGGTCTTCTCATCGTCGAAGTTGTTTTTCGCCTACGCCCTCGGTCACGTATTGATCGGTGGCCTGCGCACCGGCTCCACCATCATTCTGTTCGACGGCTGGCCGGATGGCGAGGCGATCGCGCGGATGGTGGAACGCTATCGCCCGACCATCATGGTGAGCGTTCCGGCGTTTTACCGAAGTCTGCTGCGCGACAACCTTGCCGGCCGCCCGTGCTTCAAGGCGGTCCGCCGTTATATGTCGGCGGGCGAATCCTTGCCCGAAAGCCTTTATGCCCGCTGGCTGGAAGCGACCGGCGTTCCCATCGTGGAAGGCATTGGCGCCACCGAGACGATTTTCCTCATGGTCGGGGGAACCCCGGCCGAGCACCTGCCGGGGGCGACCGGCAAGCCGTTTCCCTACTGCGAGGCGAGGCTCCTCGATCTCGATGACCGCCCCGTCACCGCGCCGGATACGCCCGGCGTCCTGTGGGTGAAAATGGGCTCGCTCTGCCGCGGCTATTGGCAGCAGCCGCAGAAGACCGCCGCGGCGTTCCGGGACGGATGGTACCGCACCGGCGACGTGTTCGTCATCGACTGCGACGGTTGGTGGTACCATCAGGGGCGCGCCGATGACCTTTTGAAAATATCCGGCCAATGGGTCAGCCCGGCCGAGATCGAGGAATGCGCCATCACCGTGCCGGGAGTGTCGGAAGCCATCGTGGTCGGCGCGCAAGATGAAGACGGCTTGGTTCGCCTGACGCTGTTCCTGGTCGCCCCCGCCGAAGACCCCAACGCGCTGTATCAAAAGGTACAAGACAAGCTGCTTGGCGCCCTATCGAAATACAAATGTCCGCGCCGGATCATGTTCCTCGAAGCAATCCCGCGCACCGCGACGGGCAAGGCGAGACGCTTCCAACTGCGCAATTGGATCACCGGCAATTTCATGCCGCGCCTGATGCGCCGCCTGGGTCTCGACCCGGCGGAGATCGAACAGGCCGAGCCGCAGCTTTTTCGCGAGATACAGAGTAAGTGCGCTATGTGCGAGAGCCATGACCGCTGCGCCGCCGATCTCGAAGAGGGCGCCGACTTGTCGGAATTTGAGGAGTATTGCCCAAACGCGGGTGTCCTCGTCACTCTCCGCATGGCCGAGCGCCTCACCGGCCGCTAAACCTCTCCGCGCGGGGAAGTTTCGTTTTGGGACGCTGCGCTCGGTCTTTCGCGACGCCGTGAATGAAGTCCTTCCGCGCGACGGGCTGATCTGGTTCTTGTCGCGGAAAAGCGGCTCGCGGGCAGGGCGCAAGCAAGGTCGGACTTGATTTCGACCGGAGCCGCCGGTGAGATGCCGGCGCGCGGCAAGACCGACGAGAAGACCGGCCGGCGGGGAGAGGGAGGCGTTGCGATGAGTGTAAACCCATTATTGCCCAGCAAACAACTCGTTCGTTTGAAGCTCAATGGCCGCTGGCGTGAAGACGCGGTCGCCGACAACCAACTCCTCATCGATTACCTGCGCGATGTCGCCCGGCTGACCGGCACCAAAATGGGCTGCGACGGCGGGGAATGCGGCGCCTGCACCGTACTCCTCGACGAGCGGCCGGTGCTGTCCTGCCTGACGCTCGCCGTCCGCTGCGCCGGCCGCTCGGTCGAGACGATCGAAGGCTTGTCCGCGCGCGGCCGGCTGAGCGCGTTGCAGCGCGCGTTTCACGAGAAGCTCGGCACGCAATGCGGCTATTGCACGCCCGGGATGATCATGGCGGCCGAAGCGTTGTTGCGGCGCGAGCCGCACCCGAACGAGGACCAAATTCGCGAGGCGCTGTCCGGCAATCTGTGCCGATGCACCGGCTATGTGAAGATCATCGAATCCGTGCAAACCGCCGCGGAGGCCGCCCGATGAACGACGTTGCGGCGCAGTTCGAGACTTTGCGGCGGCGCGTTCCGCTCATCGACGGCATCGAGAAGGTCACCGGCAAGGCGCGCTACACGGCCGATCTCGACCATGCCGACGCGTTTGTCGGCCGCATCTTCCGCAGTCCGGTCAGCCATGGCGAGATCCTCCGGCTCGACGTGTCGAAGGCGCGCGCGCTTGAGGGCGTCCTCGCGTCGTGACCGGCGCGGACTGCCCCACACCTATGGCGTGCTGCCGGTCGCGATGAACGAATATCCGCTCGCGCGCGACAAGGTGCGCTACCGCGGCGAGCCGGTCGCAGCCGTGGCGGCGATCGACGCGGACACTGCCGCGCGCGCCCTCGACCTGATCGAGTTCGAGGTGCGCGAACTGCCGGCTTACTACACGGCCGCGGCCGCGCGCGCCCCCGGCGCAACCCTCATCCATGACGCCAAGCCGGGCAATCTCGAACGGCAGGTGCACCACAGCTTCGGCGATACGGCGCAAGGCTTCGCCGCGGCCGACCTCGTGCGCGAAGTCAGCATGGACTGCGCGGAGGTGAACCATGCGCAGATCGAGCCGCATGCGGCGCTTGCGGAATACGATCCGTTCACCGGACGCCTCACCATGCAGAGCGTCTCCCAGGTCACGTATTACCTGCATTTGATGCTGTCGCGCTGCCTGGAGATGGATCAGTCGCTTATCCGGGTCATCAAGCCGTTCGTCGGCGGCGGTTTCGGCGCCCGCGTGCAGCCGCTCAATTTCGAGATCGTCACCGCGATGCTCGCCCGCGCCGCCCAGGGCAAGGTGATGATGGAGCTGACGCGCGAGGAGAATTTCCTCACCCACCGCGCCCGCCCGCAGACGTCGATGCGCATCAGGCTCGGCATGACCAAGGACGGCCGCATGACGGCGTGCGAAGCGGAGGTGACGCAGCGCGGCGGCGCCTATGCCGGCTATGGCATCATCACCATCCTCTACGCTGGCGCGCTCTTGCACGGCATCTACGACATCCCGGCGATCAGATATGACGGCTATCGTGTCTACGCGAACCTGCCGCCCTGCGGCGCGATGCGCGGGCATGGCGGCGTCACCGTGCGGCATGCCTTCGAGGTGTTGGTCGATCGCATGGCGCGCGAGCTTGCGCTCGACCCATTCGAGGTGCGGCGCAGGAACCTGCTGCACGCGCCGACCCGCACCGCCAACGACCTCACCGTCAACAGCTACGGGCTCGCCGAATGCCTCGATCGCGTGGAGCAAGCGAGCGGCTGGCGCGAACGGATCGGCAAGCTGCCGCCCGGCAAGGGTCTCGGCATGGCCTGCTCGCATTATGTCAGCGGGGCGGCAAAGCCCATCCACTGGACGGGCGAGCCGCACGCGACCGTCAACGTCAAGCTCGACTTCGACGGCGGGGTCACCGCGCTGACCGGGGCCGCCGATATCGGCCAGGGCTCCTCGACCATGGTGGCGATCGCCGTCGCCGACACGCTCGGCGTTCCGATCGAGCGGGTGCGCGTCGTCGCCGGCGACAGCGCGATCACGCCGAAGGACAACGGCGCCTATTCCTCGCGCATCACCTTCATGGTCGGCAACGCCGCCATCGACGCCGCAAGGAACCTGAAGTCGGTGTTGGTCGGCGCCGCCGCGCGCAAACTTGAGGCGCGCCCGGAGGACGTCGTCTGCGAGCACGGCCTGTTTCGGGTCGGCTATGGCGGACAGTCGGCGCTCTCGTTCGACGAGGTGGTGCGCGAGGCGCTCGTCGACGAAGGCACGATCACGGCGAAGGGCACGTTCACCTGTCCGCCGGAAGCGCAGGGCGGCAAGCACAAGGGCGGCGCGGTCGGCTCCACCATGGGCTTCAGCTATGGCGCGCAAGTTTGCGAGGTGAGCGTCGACGAAGACACGGGCGAAATTTCGGTCGACAAGATTTGGGTCGCGCTCGATTGCGGGCGCGCCATCAACCCGCTCGCGGTCGAGGGCCAGATCGAGGGTTCGGTGTGGATGGGCTTGGGGCAAGCGATGAGCGAGGAGACGCGCTACCTCGAAGGCCTGCCTGCGCATGCGAGCATGCTCGAATATCGCGTCGCAACCAGTGCGGAATCGCCCCCGATCGAGGTGCACATCGTCGAGAGCGTCGATCCGAACGGCCCGTTCGGGGCCAAGGAGGCGAGCGAAGGCGCGCTCGCAAGCGCGCCCCCTGCGCTTGTCAACGCCATCGCCAACGCGGTCGGCATCGAACTCGACGAGCTGCCGGTGACGCCGGATCGCGTCGTCGAAGCGCTGGTCGAGCGGCGCCGCAAGGCCCGCCGCGACGCCTTGCGAAAGGTCGCATCATGACCGAGCTTGCGCCGTTCCAAGTCGCTCGTCCGCGCGATGTCGAAGCCGCGATTGCGCTTTGCAGCGCGAATGCGCAGAGCCGCTACGTCGCCGGCGGCACCGACCTCATCGTCAATATGCGGCGCGGCATTCGCCGGCCCGACCTCCTGGTCGACCTCACCGGGCTCGATGCGCTCAACGAGTTCGAGATCACTGGGGCGGGTGCGCGCATCGGCGCCGGCGTAACGCTCGCACGTCTTGCCGGCGACCTCGGCGTCCGCGAACGCTATCGCGCCGCGGCCGAGGCCGCCGAAGCGATCGCCGGACCCAGCCATCGCAGCATGGCGACGGTCGGCGGCAATCTCTGCCTCGATACCCGTTGCATCTATTACAATCAGAGCGAATGGTGGCGGCGCGCCAATCAATATTGCCTCAAGCATCGCGGCGACACCTGTCACGTCGCACCGCAAGGCCAGCGCTGCCACGCCGCCTTCAGCGGCGATCTCGCCCCGGCCTTGATGGCGCTCGGCGCGGAGATCGAGATCGCCGGCCCTGCCGGTCGCCGCCGCATTCCGCTCGCCGACATTTATGTGGAGGACGGCCGCGCGCATCTCAAGCTCGCACAGGGTGAGCTTCTGCTCTGCGTGCAGCTCCCGGCCGCGCCGCCGCCCTCGACCTACGCCAAGGCGCGGCTGCGCGGCTCGATCGACTTTCCGCTCGCCGGAGTCGCGGTCAGCCTTGCAATGGCGGAAGGAGTCGTGTCGGCGCTCCGCGTTGGCCTAACCGGCACCAATTCACGGCCCTTCCTTCTGGAAGGCGCCGATAGTTTCGTGGGTCGGCCGCTCGACGAGGAGGCGCTGCTTCGGCTTGACAAGCTCGTGCAAAAACAGGTGCAACCGATGCGCACGACGCTTGTTTCCGCCAATTACCGCCGGCTTGCCGCCGCCGCGCTTGCGCGCCGGCTTACCGCACGCCTCGCCGGAGAACAGGGGAAGAACGAATGATAGCGACGATAGGTATCTTCAACCGTTCCCATCGTCGTTGCCAGGCTTGACCAGGCAGTCCGTCTTCCCCTTTCGCGTCGCTACGCTCCGCTCGCTCCCTCGTATGCGGCGCATGCGGGAGAGGGTTGGGAGGGGCAAGTGCGTGGGTCGAGCGCGCGTATGACGAGTTGCCAATTTGAGGTCAAGTATGAGCTGTGACTGCGAATCCCCCGACGGCTCCCGCATCTGGACCACGCCGGACGGCGTCCATCTCGACGTCCGTGGGCTCGAATGTCCCGCGCCGATGGTGCAGACGCTGGGGCTGGTCGAGCGCGACGATGTGGGGAACGTGATCATCGTGCATCTCGATCAGGAGCCGCTGTTCCTCTACCCGGAGCTCGACGACCGCGGCTGGAGCCACGAAGTCATCCGCTGCCTGCAACCTTGCTGTCGGTTCTGGTCGAGCCCAGCGCTAAAGTCGACGTCGCTGACGAATTGCTCGTGATCGAAGTGATGAAAATGGAGAACCTGATCTACGCGACGGCGCGGTGAAGGACATTAAGGTGAGCGCGGGGGCCAAGGTCGAAGTGGGCTATCTTCTCCTCGTCGTGATTAGAGCACTGCAAGAAAGCAAGCGAGGAAACGATGCAATTCGAACTGACTGAAGAACAAGCGATGATCCAGGAAACCGCGCGGCGCTTCGCGGCGGAGGACATCGCGCCGACGCTCGTCGAGGAGGAGCGCAAGCACGAGTTCAAGAAGGAGCGCGTCGCCAAAATGGGCGCGCTCGGCTTCTTCACCTGCGCACTGCCGGAGGAGTTCGGCGGCAGCGGCATGGGCTTCATGGAATTGGTGCTGATGGCCGAACAGATCGCCCGGGTCTCCGCATCGTGGCGGCTGCCGTTCAACATGCAGAATCTCGGGCCGTCGCTCACCGTCGCCAAATTCGGCACGCCGGAGCAGAAGAAAAAGTACATCCCGGGCTGGGTCGCTGGCACCCAGCTCGGCTTCTTCGCGATGACCGAGCCTAACACCGGCTCGGACGTCGCCAGCATGAAGACGCACGCGATCGACAAAGGCGACCACTACGAGGTTCACGGCAACAAAATGTGGATTTCGCAGGCGCAGGTGGGCGACGCCGGCCTGCTCTATGCGTACACGGACCGCTCCAAGGGCAACAAGGGAATGACAGCCTTCATCATCGAGCCGAAGAAGATGAAGGGCTGCACCGCCCTCCCGATCGAAACCAAGCTCGGCCTGCACTGCTCGCCGACCGGCGAGTTTGTCTTCGAGGGCATGCAGGTGCCGAAGGAGAACGTGCTCGGCAAGCCGGGCGATGGCTTTCGCGTCTGCATGTGGCAGCTCAACCAGACGCGGCTCGGCTGCGCCGCGGGGGCGCTTGGAGTGGCCGGCGGCGCGCTGGAGCTGGCCATCAACTACGCCAATGAACGCACGCAGTTCGGCAAGCCGATCTCGCACCATCAAATGGTCCAGGCGCAGATCGCCGAAATGGTAGTCGAGCATCAGGCTGCGCAGATGCTCGTCTACCGAGCCGCCTGGCTGAAGGATCAGGGCAAGCCGAGCCAATACGAGACGTCGGTCGCCAAGCTCGCTGCCTCCGAAGCCGCCGTGCATGCGGCCAACGAGTGCATCAAGATTTTCGGCTCGTACGGCTTCTCGACCGAGTTTCCCGCCGAGCGCTTCTACCGCGACGCCAAGTCGCTGCAGATCGTTGAAGGGACCTCGAACGTGCAGAAGATCATCATCTCCGGCATGGCGTGCGGCTCTACGCCCAACCGGGACTAGGGTCTGTTTACATTCATCGTGATGCGACCGGTTTCCAACGCGGTAAAGTTCTGATTCAAGGCTGGAAAATGGAGGCCAGCCTTGATTCGCACGATCCTGAGCGAGGAACAATGGGACCGGATTGCGCCAGAACTGCCGGGCAAAGTTGGCGATCCCGGCGCCACGGCGCGGGACAATCGGCTGTTTGTCGAGGCGGTCTTGTGGATCGCGTGGACCGGTGCGCCCTGGCGTGATCTGCCACAGGAGTTTGGCAACTGGTTCACCGTCTACACCCTGTCGCTTCCGAAAACCTCATCCGCCGTGGTAGCGGCCATGACCGAATCAAATGATCGCGGTCGATGATGGCAATTGCCTTTCTTTTCGTCCGCATGCTGGGCGACTGCTTCAAGTCCCGCCGGCAGCTTGAAGCTGAAATCCTGGTCCTTCGCCATCAACTCAATGTCTTGCAACAGCGCGGTCCACGCCGCGTGCATTTGCGCTGGGCCAGCCGTGCCCTGTTCATTTGGCTCTATCGTTGCTGTCCTCGCATTCTTGACGCCATAACCATTGTCAGACCCGAGACGGTCGTGCGTTGGGACCGAATGGGTTTTGCCGCCTACTGGCGATGGACGTCCCGCCCCCCTGGGGGCCGGCCGCGGATCGGCAAGGAGGTACGCGACCTCATTCGAAGAATGAGCATTGAAAACCGGCTGTGGGGAGCGCCCAGGATCCATGGCGAGCTGCTCAGACTGGGCTTTGATGTCGCCAGTCCACGGTTGCGATCTACATGGTGCCCCGGCGGGATCGGCCAATGCAGACCTGGAAGACCTTCCTTCGCAATCACGCCGAGGGGATTGCATCGATTTCATCTGTATCTCCTTTGAACAGCTCTACGCATTTCTTGTTCTTAGCCACCGACGCCGGCGGCTGCTGTGGGCCGCGGTGACCCGAAACCCGACAGCCGAGTGGCTTGCGCGGCAAATCACCGAGGCGTTTCCCTGGGACAGCGCGCCGAAATATCTCATTCGCGACAATGACCGAGCATTTGCTGGCGTCTTCAAAGCACGCGTGCGGGCGATGGGCATCCGGGACCGGCCCACCTCGTTTCGTGCACCCTGGCAGAACGGCTATGTTGAACGCTTGATCGGGTCGATCCGACGCGAGTGCATCTTTGATCGTAGTCAACGCAGAGCATCTTCGCCGAATTCTTGCGAAATATGCCAGCTATTATAATAAATATGCCAGCTATTATAATGAAGTGCGGCCTCACGCTTCGCTTGGCAAGGACGCGCCCTGCACACGTCCGATCGAGCGGTTCGGAGCTACTGTTGCGCATCCGATCCTGGGCGGGCTCCACCATCAATACGCATGAATTTAGTTTTCGGAAGCAACACCTTCGGAACAGTCGGCGAGCTCGCCTGCTGTGCAGGGATTTGAATAAGGTCGGCTGTCAATAGAGGCACTTCGTCTTGACGGCTCCGTGCAAACAGGATCGCAGCTTCGCCGTGAAGCGTCGCCCATGTCGCCGACCGGTCGGTGAACCGCAACGAGAATCTCGATCGCTGCTTCTCCCGCCACAAGAGCCAGGCGCAGCAAGATTTCGTGTTCACACGCGATCGAATGAAGAGCGCCAACTAGATCGGCTTTCTCGGACGGGAGCCATTGATCGAAAGGAGCCGCAGATGAAAAAACTCTTGCTGCCGCAATCGCTTCACTCTGCCTGATCGGTTCATCGTCAACGCAGGCGGAGGGCACGAAGATACAGGAGGACATGCGCATGGTCGCCCCGGCCCTTGAGAAATACACGCAAGGCATGCTCCTCAGTGAGGTCTGGAAACGTCCCGGCCTTTCAGCACGAGACCGCAGCATGGTCACGCTCGCGGCCCTGATCGCGCGCAGCCAGACGATCGAGATGCCGTTCTATCTCAACATCGCGCTCGATAGCGGCGTAAAGCCCCGCGAAATTTCCGAGATCATCACGCATCTTGCCTTCTATTCCGGTTGGGGCAATGCCGTGTCCGCAGCCGCGGTCGCAAAGAGTGTCTTTGCCGAGCGCAAGATCGGGACCGATCAGCTTCCGCCAGCATCCCCTGCGCTTCTCCCGCTCGACGAGGCTTCCGAAGCGCAACGGGCAGCGCGCGTCGGCCAGCAGTTCGGCACGGTCGGAAACCAGAACACCGACGGCTCACGCAGCATGCGACAGCATTTCATGCCGCTTCGCCGCATCGGTGCGGCCGCGCGGCGCATGCTTGAGGAGGAGGAGGCGGCGCGGTGGGGCGTTCCCGTCACGCAGGTCGATGCCGAGAATCACGAAGTGGTGCATCGGGCGAGTGGCCGGCGCTTCGGCTTTGGAGCGCTTGCCCATGGCGCCGCCGCGCGGCGCGTTCCGCCGCGCGAGGAGCTCGTTTTCAAGGCTCCGGCGCGGTTTGGCTATATCGGTCGTGACAACATTTCGCTGATCGACAATTACGACATCACCACCGGCAGGGCCGTATACGGCATCGACGCGAAGATAGAGGGCATGGTTTTCGCAGTCGTGGCGCGTCCGCCTGTCTACGGCGGCAAGGTGAGGAGCTTCGATGCGGCCGAGACCTTGAAGGCGCCGGGCGTGTTGAAGGTGGTGCCGATCGATGCGCCTGCGATCCCGTCGACGTTCCAGCCGCTCGGCGGAATTGCAGTGGTCGCGGAGAACACGTTTGCCGCCATCAAGGGGCGGTCGCTGCTCAAAGTTCAGTGGGACGACGGGCCGAACGGGAGCTATGACTCGGCACAATTCCGCAAGACGATGGAAACGGCGGCGAACAACCCCGGCAAGGTCGTGCGCGACAACGGCGATATCGATACGGCGCTGCCGCGCGCGTCGAAGCGCATCACGGCCTCGTACTACATCCCGCATCTCGCGCAAGCACCAATGGAGCCTCCATCGGCGACCGCCCGTGTGACCAACGACGGTTGCGAAGTCTGGTGCAGCGTGCAGGCTCCTGAAGCAATCCGGACTGACCTCGCCAAACGCTTCAAGCTGCCGCTCGACAAGGTCATCGTACACCCGCTGCTGCTCGGCGGCGGCTTCGGCCGGAAGTCGAAGCCCGACTTTGCAAGCGAGGCCGCAATTCTTTCTCACGCGATGGGCGGCCGGGCGGTGAAGCTGACCTTCACCCGTGAGGATGACATCCGGCACAGCTTCTTCCATACCGCGTCGGTCGAGCGACTGGAGGCCGGTCTCGACAGCGCCGGCAAGCCCGTTGCCTGGCTGCATCACACCGTCGCGCCGACGATCCAGTCGATTTTTGCGCCCGATCCCAAGCACGAAGGGCCATTTGAACTCGCGATGGGGGCAGTCGATATGCCGTTCGCCATCCCGAATGTCCGCGTCGAGAATCCCGAAGCGGAAGCCCATACCCGGATCGGCTGGTTCCGGTCCGTTTCGAATATTCCGCACGCGTTTGCGGTCCAGAGCTTCGTTGGAGAACTCGCGGCAGCCATGGGGCGCGATCTCAAGGACTATCTGCTTGAGCTGGTCGGCCCGGATTGCCTGATCGACCCCGCCTCCATGTCGGACGACTGGGACTACGGCGAGGATCCGAAGCTCTATCCGTTTGACACCGCGCGACTGCGGCGGGTGATCGAGACGGCGGCGAGCGAGGCCGGCTGGGGACGCAAGCTGCCCAAAGGCCACGGCCTTGGCATCGCGGCGCATCGCAGCTTTGTCAGCTATGCCGCGGTTGTCGTCGAGGCCGCGGTTGACGCCAACGGCAAACTGTCAATTCCTCGGGTCGACATCGCCTTCGATTGCGGCGCCGTCGTCAATCCCGATCGCGTCCGCGCGCAAGTCGAAGGAGCCGTCATCCAAGGCATCAGCCTCGCGACGCTGGGCGAGATCAGCTTCAAGGCCGGGCGAGTTGAGCAGACGAATTTCGACAGTTACGAGGTGACGCGCATCGACGCCGCGCCGGCAGAGATTCGGACACATCTCCTGACCTCGACCGGCTACGACAAGCCGCTCGGCGGCGTTGGCGAGCCGGGCTTGCCGCCCGTCGCGCCTGCGCTGACCAACGCGATCTTTGCCGCTTGCGGCAAACGCATACGCGCGCTGCCGATCCGCGATCAGCTGGCGCAAAGGGACGTGATCCCTGCCGCAGCCCGCTACTCTCGGTAACGAAGCGCGTCGACCAGCAAGGCAAAGGCCGGCGAAGACTGGCGGCGGTGAGGATAGTAGAGGTGGTAGCCTGACCAGGGCGGGCACCACTCTTCAAGCACCCGCTTGAGGCGACCCTTCGCGAGATAAGGCTGTGCAATTCCTCCGGCACGAAGGCAAGCCCAAGCCCGGCAACGGCGGCATCCAGAACCTGGAAAATGCCGTTGAAGACAAGCTGGCCCTCAACGCGCACCTTCAGCTCGCGCCCGCCCTTCTCGAGCCGCCATAGGTCGGCAGGCGGAGGTTGACGCAATTGTGGTCGATCAGGTCGTGTGGCGTTCGGGGGATCGTTCGCTTCGCAAAGTAGGATTTGGCCCCGACGACGGCGAAACGGATGTCGGGTCCGATCCGCACCGCGATCATGTCCTTCGCCACCTGCTCGCCCCATCGCACGCCGGCATCGTAGCGCTCGGCAACGATGTCGATCAGGCCGTAGTCGATGACGATCTCGACCTTGATGTCCGGATAAGTCGGCAGGAACTTCTGCAGTTTCGGCCAGAGGACCGACTTGATCGCGTGGTCGCCGGCGGTGATCCGCACCGTGCCGGCGGGCTTTTCGCGGAGTTCGCTCAAGGCCTCCAGCTCGGCCTCGATCTCCTCGAAACGGGCCGCCACCGTCCGCACCAGCCGCTCGCCCGCTTCGGTCAGCGAGACGCTGCGGGTCGTGCGGGTGAGAAGCCGAACGCCCAGCCGTTCTTCGACCTGGCGGGTCGTCTGGCTGAGAGCCGATTGTGACACGCCGAGCTTCCCCGCCGCCTTCGTAAAACTTTGCTCCCGCGCGACGGCGACGAGGTAACGAAGGTCGTCGAAGCTCCCGCGTGGCATTTATCGATCCAGCTTATAGTCTTACTGCATCACAAATTTTTCGGTCGTGATCGTCTGACGATCGGCGCTGCGCAGCATGGGCATCGCGGCAGCGTTTTGACGAGGGCGGCGACGAGGCGGCGGCGCATGGTGGCGATCGAGTTCGGAACATGGCGTTCGGGCCGCAGCGGCGGCGCCGCGGGGTCGGTAACCGTCGGGAACGGCAGGTCGCGGGAACATCCTGGCGGAACGGTTTGCTGAGGGGGGAATCGTCGCCCGCTCGGCAATCAGAAACCCATAGGCGGCGATGCACAGCGTGGCGTGGTGGTGGAAGCCGCGCCATCCACGGCCTTCGAAATGGCCGAGTCCCACTTCCTGCTTGAGCTCCTGAATAGTCGCGTTCGATGCGCCAGCGCAGCTTGACGAAGTCGACCAGATCAGCGAAGGCAATGTTTTGCGGAAGCGTCGAAAGCCAGTATTTGGTCGGCTCGCTCTCGCCTTCCGGCCACTCGATCAGCAGCCATTCCTCCGCTCGCAGCTCGGCGCGCCATTCGTCGCGATGCGCGGCGCGAACCCGCAGGCGTGCAAAGCGCGAGCGCAGCGGTTCGGCTGCGCCCTCGCGCCATGCAATCGTGCGCCAGGCCCGTTTCGGCAGGCCGAACGCCAGTGCCTTGACCGCGACCGGTCGGTGCTTGGCGTCGCGCCGCATCAGCTTTGGCGGCCGCCCGCGACCCGACCATGTCTTCGCCGGCAACGGCCGCGCGCCTTGCGCCCATACCGGTGGTCGTCGAACAGAATCCCGCCGGCGTAGGTCAGGCCCAGCGACGTGATCTCGGCGCGCAACGCGCTGTTATTGCCATAGCCGGCATCCAGCAGCGCCACGCCGCGCGGCAGCCCGGCCGCGCAGGCGAAGCGCAGTTGCTCAAGCGCGATCTCCGGCTTGGTCTTGAACACGAGGCCTTCGGGAACGCCCGCCTTGCGCCGGCGCGCGGGGTCGTCCGCCCACTCCTGCGGCAAATACAGCCGCCAGGCTACTGGCAGGCTCGCATGGCGATTGGCCAGCGACAATGACACCGCCACTTGGCAGTTGTCCTGCTTGCCGAGCTGACCGCAATACTGCCGCGCCACCCCAACCGAATGCCGCCCCTGCTTGGGAAAGCTCGTGTCGTCGATGATCCAAGCCGAGATCGCGCCATGCCGCTCGATCGCCGGCAATACCATCTCGCGCACTTTCGCCAACACGCGTTCGTCCGACCAGCCGCCCGCGCCGACGAAATGCAACAGCGATTGATATGTCCGTCGCTTGTGACGTCTGAGGGACTTGAACCTCCGATGCGCCCATCGCGCCAAGACGAGGTCGATGCGACGCAGGGTGGGATAGAGGGCCGACTTGTAGAAACGGCCGTAGTAGTTGATCCAGCCACGGATGTGGTTGTTAAACGTCCGCGCCAGGTCGTCCAGCGTGTTGTCGCTGCGTTGGTGGAGCTTCCAATGTCGGACGGTCTTCCGGATCGACTTGAGACCTCGCCGCTAGCCGCCGGACTTAAACGAGACGCCGAACCCGGTTCTTAGGGGCCGCCTTGGGCGGCCTTTTGCCCACGGCGCCCCATGCACCTCGCGCAGGCGTTCCAGCAAACGGTCCTTCCCGACGGAACACCCACGCTCCGCGTCCGGATCACCCGGTGGCCGACCGGGCTTGGCACGGGGCCCGGCCGGGGACGAACCGCCATCTCTGGGTGCCCGCATCCTCAAGACCGGCATGGGCCGTTCTCCCCAAGAACGCCAGCCGCGGATACGCCCATGATCTGGGCCGATGGCGATGCGGGGGTCTGGCTGTGGCGGCGGGCAGTAGGGGCAGGATTAGCCGCAGGGTAATAAAATTACAATAACCGTAGCCAGAAGGTGGCAAGCCGCTCGAACCGTTACCCCACCCGTTACCCAGACATGAAAATGACACCTCGAAATCCTGCTAAGTGTCGGTGCCGGCTGAGGGATTCGAACCCCCGACCTCCTGATTACAAATCAGGTGCTCTACCAGCTGAGCTAAGCCGGCCCGGGTTACGGCGCAGCGCCATAACGGATCCCGGCGCCGAAGCGGCCGGCGCTTCTCGACACGAGACGGGCGCCGTTGGCCGTATTCCGCGCGGATCGTCTAGGCCGCCTTCGTAACACCCGCGCCGCAAAATTGATACTCGTTCAATTCGGCCGCATTTGCCGCGGCCGCTCTTTCCTGCCAGATAAGCCCTGCGCCCGATGGCGGCGATTGACGGCTCATGGCAAAGACCTCGTTTGCATACACCTGCGGGCGGCTCGCCGGCGATCGGTCCGGTCTACTTTCTTGCTGCCCTTTCGCTGTCCCCGGAGAGAGCCGCATTGCGTCCCGGCTTTTTGCGAATGCGAACCGGCCGGAAGCCGTCGCTTCGACGTGGCGGCGCTTCGCGCGGGCCTCCTCCTAGGGAGAGGCGTCGTTGTTTGCCGAGCTCGAGTCCAGGCGAACCAAGTCCGGTCAAGCCGTGCGCTTCTTTCGCGGGTGGAAGACCCCGGCGGCCGCCGCGCTGTGCGCTATTCTGCTCGTCGAGCTTGTCATAGGCCTCATATTCGGACTGTGGCCTGAACTCGACCTCAAAATTTCCGGCTTGTTTCACGACCCGGCATCCTGCGCTTTTCTTGAACGGGCGCAGTGTGACTGGCCGCTGACGCGGGATCCGATCCTTCTGAAGCTTCGGGACTTCAATGAATTCGTCACTCGCGCCATCGTCGCCGTCGCGGCCATCGCCCTCATCTTTGCAGCCGCGGGTGCGCGATCGCTCACGGTCATGTCGCCGCGCGTCGCCATTTTCTTGCTTACGGCGTTCGCCGCTGCCCCCGGTCTCATCGCGAATGGGGTGTTCAAGCCGCATTGGGGACGGCCACGGCCGATCGACGTGACCCAGTTTGGCGGCGCCCTCGATTTCGTGCCCTGGTGGAGCCCGTTCGGCCGCTGCCCGGCCAATTGTTCCTTCGTGTCAGGCGAAGCGTCGAGCGCATTCCTGCTGCTTGCGGTCGCTGTTCTCTTGCCGCCGCGATATCGGGCCGCGGCTTTGATCATCGCAATCGTCTATGGGCTTTCAATCGGCATGATGCGGGTCGCCATGGGCGGTCATTTTCTTTCTGATGTTCTTTTCGCAGGCACGTTTACGGCGCTCACGGTCTGGGTTCTGCATGGTGCCCTTTTTCGCTGGCGATGGCGGAAGCGCGCGCCGAGCTAAACGCGATGGGAGATCTCCACGCCCGATCCGGTCGAGAGGTCGATATCCTTGGTCTCGCGCAAGAAAAGCCCGCCGATGACGACCGTCGTGACTGCGACCACGATCGGGTACCACAGGCCGTCATAAATATTGCCGGTCGCCGCCACGATGGCGGACGTCACCAGGGGGAGCATGCCGCCGAGCCAGCCATTGCCGATATGGTAGGGCAGGGACATCGACGTGTAGCGAATCTTGGTTGGAAACAGCTCGACCAGGAAAGCGGCGATCGGCCCGTACACCATGGTGACATAAACGAGCATGATGACGAGGATCAGCTCGGCCATCAGCCAATTCACCTTGGTGGGATCGGCCGCGCGCGGAAAACCGGCCGCATCGAAAGCGGCCTTCCATTTGGCTTCGTCCCACCCCTCGACCCTAATGGGCCCGATGCTGAGCGCGACCGGCTTGCCCGGCGTATTGTCCTTCTGAAAGGAAACCCCCAGCCGGGTGACGAAGTCCTCCGCGCGGTCGCAATCTGAGAAGTCCGACCAGGGGCCCACGAAGATATGGAGTTGACAGGTCGTCGCGTCGGCCGAGACGGTCACCACGTTTCGCGTCTGGAAGGCGACGAGGTCGGGGTTCACGTACTCCGTCAGGGCCTTGAACAAGGGGAAATAGGTGGCTGCCGCGATCAGGCAGCCGGCGAGGATGATCTTCAGCCGGCCGATCCGGTCGGACAGCCAGCCGAAAAAGATGAAGAGCGGGGTTCCGATCACCAGCGAAACCGCCACGAGCGCGTAAGCGTACATGACGTCGAGCCGCAGGGTGATCTGTAGAAAGAACAACGCGTAGAACTGTCCCGTGTACCAGATGACGCCCTGTCCCGCCGTCGCTCCGAGCAGCGCGAGCAGGACGTATTTGTTGTTGGGGTAACGGAAGAAGCTCTCGGTGAGCGGCGCCTTCGAGCCTTTGCCCTCCTCCTTCATCTTCCGGAAAATCGGCGTCTCGTTGAGGCGCAGCCGGATATAGACCGAGAAGACGAGCAGGACGAGCGAGACCAGAAACGGGATGCGCCAGCCCCATTCGGAAAAGCTGGTCTCGTCCATGAACAGCCGGCAGAGGCCGAAAATCAGCAGCGCGAGAAAGAACCCGAGCGTCGCCGTTGTCTGCACGAAGCTCGTCGAGAAGCCGCGATGGGTCGGCCGGGCGTGCTCGGCGACGTAGGTCGCAGCGCCTCCGTACTCGCCGCCGAGGGCGAGCCCCTGCACAAGGCGAAGCGTAACCAGGAGGAACGGGGCGAACCAGCCGATGGTGCCGAAGGTCGGCAGCAGGCCGACCAGGAAAGTCGCGCCCCCCATCACCATGATCGTGATCAGGAACGTGTATTTGCGCCCGACGAGATCGCCGATGCGGCCGAATACAAGCGCGCCGGCGGGCCGAATGAGAAATCCTGCGGCATAGGTGGCGAACGCCGATAGCAGGGCGGCGGTGTCATTGCCCGGGGGGAAGAACAAGGCGGCAAAGAACGGCGCGAGCGTCGCGTACAGGTAGAAGTCGTACCATTCGAAGATCGTGCCGACCGACGAGGCAAAGATGACGAATTTTTCCTGCTCGGTCATCCCGGTGCCGCGCGGCGACGGCCGCGCCAGCATCGTCATCAAGCCGTCCTTCGGGCTTCGGGCATCCGTCATCTGCTGGCGCTGTTCCGGTTGCAAACCATGGCGGGCGCGGGCCGGCCGCGCCGGCGCATGAAACGCGAGGAACCAGTGCGGCCAAGATCGCTGGTCTCCTCGTCTTAGACCAAAAGCTCGGGCTGCGCAGCTCTGTATGCCCCTGCCATGGATTGGCCCAAGCGCTTGACGTGAGCCGCCGCATTCCTCCCGCACGCAGAGCGGGCATTACCGCGGCGCGTCGAGTCGAGTGGTCGCTATGTACAGGGCGAGCGCGGTTGCGTTCGAGACGTTCAGGCTCTTGATCCGGCCCGGCAGATCGAGCCGCGCCAGCCGGTCGCAGGAGGTGCGAGTGAGCTGCCGCAGACCTTTCCCCTCAGCCCCGAGCACCAGCGCCAGCGGGGCTGCGAACGCAAGGGTGGCGAGGTCCGTTTCGCCGGCGCTGTCGAGCCCGACCACGAGGAAGCCGCGCTCTTTTAGAGCGCCGAGCGCGCGGGCGAGATTGCCCACCGTGATGATCGGCACATATTCGAGCGCGCCGGATGCAGCTTTCGCCAGCACGCCGGTCGCCTCCGGGCTGTGGCGAGCGGTGGTCACGACCGCGGCGACGGCGAAGGCGGCGGCGTTGCGCAGGATCGCGCCGACATTATGCGGATCGGTGATTTGGTCGAAGACGAGCACGACGCCCTGCGGTTCGAGGTCTTCGATGGGCGGCGAGGGCAGGGGGTCTGCCTCGGCGTAAAGGCCTTGATGCACGGCCTCGGTTCCGGCCAACGCAGCGATCGCATCGGACCGCACGACCTCGAGCGCGGGCGGCACGATCCCAGCCTCTGCGAGACGGCGCGCCGCGTTCTCGGTCGCCAGCACGCGATGGAACCGGCGCGCCGGATTTTCCAGCGCCGCTTTCACCGTATGCCAGCCGTAGAGAATCGCCGGGCCTTCGCGCTCGCCCGCCCGGTCGCGCACGAAACGCTTGGCGCCGTGCACCACGCGATCGCCGCGTTTGCCGGACGTCCCCGAAAACCATTCACCGCCTCCACGTCGGGGTGAGGGCGAACGGTGCGGTGATCGTGACGGCGCGTCCCGGTCGGGCATTGGCCTTCTCGCTCTTTCCCGAGTCGGGTGACCTTGCTCGCGCGCGAACAACAAGGCAACCGTGCGTATTCGCGCGCCGCTGCCGGCGCCCGCGCCGTTGCCGGTTGACACTTTTCATATTCATAATATTGCATATGTGAAGTCACCGACGCCCCCTCCCGAACAGGATCATCCGATGCCCACCAACTGGCCCGAAATGACGAAGGAACTCAGCGCCCAACTCAAGAATGTGCGCAGCGGCGCGCCCGACGTGATGAAGGCGTTCTCCGCGGTCGCGCAGGCCGCGCTCGCCCCGAAAGCGCTCGACGCCAAAACCAAGGAGCTGATTGCGCTCGCGATCTCGGTGGCGATCCGGTGCGACGACTGCATCGCCTTCCACGCCAAGGCGGCCGTCGAGCAGGGCGCGTCGCGCGACGAGGTGCTGGAGACGCTCGGCCTGGCGATCTACATGGGGGCAGGCCCGTCGGTCATGTATGCGAGCCACGCGCTGGAGGCCGCCGCGCAATTCGAAGCCGAGCGGGCCCGCAAGCAGGCGTAACGGTCACTTGCGGCCGCGCGTTCGAGTTATGGGTGCGAGCGGTCCGCCAGAACGCTCGCACCCCCCGCCGCGGCGCCTCCTTTCGAGTTGACACCTGGGGTGGGCGTTCTCATAACACGGCCCCCGGTGGCGTCCCGTTGCCGGGAGGGCGGCTTTTGTAGGAAGATGCGCCTAACCTGTGTTTCCGGGGGAGTGTCCCGAGCGGCAAAGGGGGCGGACTGTAAATCCGCTGGCTAAGCCTTCGTAGGTTCGAGTCCTACCTCCCCCACCACCCTGATTTATCGACTTTCTTGGTTGCGGAACGGCGCACCCATACGAATTTCGGAAGGCGCGGGTCACGCGAGAATTGAACCGCGAAACCTTGAAAACGCGTCGTCGCGGGCGCATTCTGCTGCGCTGGCGCGGGGCGGGGATGAAACGATGGTGAGGTCATGCGCAGGCTTGCCGCTACGTTCGCCGCTCTTTTTCTGAGTTCGGTTCCCCTGCTGGCCGCCGACGGCGTGCCGGTTTTCAACGTCAAGCCGACCTGCGAGGCGGGAGGAATCGGCGCTGCCAGCCCTGGGCAAAGTCACCTCGATGCATGCCTTCACAGCGAGAACGCAGCGCGCGATCAGCTAAGACAGAGTTGGGCAGGCTTTCCTGCCTCCGACCGGCTTGAGTGCACGGGGACGGCGAAGATCGGCCCGCCCAGTTATGTCGATCTTCTGACCTGCCTCGAGATGAGACGAGACGCCAGGCAGCCGCAGCAAGAAACGACGGGTAGCGCGACGGGTTTGCCGCGGAGGCAGCCGACGCCCGTCAGCATTCTCCAAGGCGGCCGGCTCTAGGGTAGCTCGGATCGCGGCATCGTCAGCGCCGCCGCGAATCCTGCTGCCAACGTACGCGCTGCGTTTACATTGCTCCTCGCGCTGAGAAGAAGAGGGCGATCCCTGCATTGCGGGGTACGCCGTCCGGTGCCGGACATCGGCGTCAGGGGTGTTCGCGCGTGTAACTGTTGAACTGCGCCCAGCCCATGTCCATGTCAGTCTGTGCGGCGCCTTCCCGCTGAGCTGAACGCCATCTTTGTTGGCCATGGACAACGCCCGTCAACCTCCTCGGATTACGCGCCGCCGGCTCGACACCTGGCACGAAATCGTCGAGACCTTGGTTGCGGACCTGCTTCGACACTATCCAGAGATAACCCGCGAAGAGGCCTTGGCGGCGCTCTGGGAAGGCGGTTTAGGGTAGCCGCCAACGGGCGGGCCTACGCCGCCGCCGTTTCTGTCGGCTCGCGTCGCGCCGGCAGATCCTAATCCAATGCGTACGTGACCGGCGCAGCGTTCTGACGCCCGCTCCATCCATCCAAACCGTATCAGCCGCCTCGGGCTGGATTTGTGAGCGTCGTCACAAACCGCGCGGGAGCGGGCCTGTACATCTGGGTACGAAACGAAAAGGAGCGCCGTCATGTCGCTTCGCGCATCTGCGGTCGTCTTCGGCGTCCTGTGGACCGGGGGAATGCTGTGGTGGAGCGCCCCGCTCAACGTTCCGAAGATCGTCATTTGGTCCTTTACCGGCGTTGCCACCGCATTCGCCTGGTATTGGCTGATGGGCTTGTGGCTGAAAAGCCAAGCGAAATGAGCCGAGGGTCCAGGCTTTTCGAGTTCAGGAGGCATCCATGTTCAAGCGATACCGCGCAAATTACTCGCTCTGGCCTGAATACGCTCGTTCGCGGCGGGGTAACTCGCTGAAATTCGCCGCTGGGAGCTTTGTGTTCGGCGTCGTCTGTGCGGCCGCCGCCTACGGCGCCGTCTTCAACGTCGGCGCGCCGACGACTTCGCCGCAGCAGGAAGCAGCGCGGCCGGTCCAGCATGTCCCAGTTTATGCGTCCGCAGTCGAGCAGGCCGGGCCTCCGGCGCCGGCGCAGGTCGAAGGCGACAACCGTAGCAACCGGCCTCGCATCGCCGCAAAGGTGACGCTTCCGATGATCGGATCGCAAACCGAGGCGCTGCCTCTCGTCGCGACCGGCGGAGGCGACAGCGAAAAGCTGGCGGGCGAAGCGCCGGACGCTGACGTGAGGGCGAGCGCCGGTCGCCCCTCAATGCTTGCACGCCGAGAGGCCGTGCCGCCGCGTGAGCAGCCGGTCTCCGAAACAAGGTCTGACGAGGCGAAGCCGATCGCGACGGCGGACCGGTCTGCCAAGGCCCGCAAGACGATTGTCGAAACGACGGCCAAGCAGCCGGCGCCTCCAAAACGTGACGCCGGCGAGGCGCGCGAAGCAGGCAAGCCTGTGCCGGTGCGGCAGGCTCAGGACGAAACGTCTGACGTGGCGAAGCCGATCGCAACCGCGGAGCGATTGGGCAAGCCGCGCGAAACGGTTGTGGAAAAGACGCCCGAAGAGCCGGCGCATCCGGCGCGCGAAGCCCATGAGACCAGCGCGCCCGTGCGAGAGCGGCAGGTGCGGGAAGCAAGGTCTGAGGAGAAGCCAGCCGCGGAGCGGGCCGCCAGGCCATCGAAGAATGCCGTCGAGAAGAAGCGGGAGGGATCGACCGGTCACGTCGCGCGCAGCAACTCAAAGCGCGAGCAGTCAACCCGCCCCGCAAAGCGCCAGCGACCGGACACCTCTTCATCGACGATGATGGAGGCCGCGCTCCGAGCCCTGCGACTGGTGACAGAGGGCCAAGGCCTGCTGGGGATGTAGTGCGGGAGCGCTCGTAAAACTGGAGCCAGTTTGATAATCTGCGCGCTATCGGAGCCTTTGCCCGGGAACGGACGAGGGCTCCGCTTCGCGTTGGGGGAGTCCCGAGAAGGCAAGCCGGCCGGCTTCCCGATGCATGCGCCGCTACCTTGCCGCTTCCGGGCGTCCGGGCGCATCGCCTGGCAAAGGCGGGCTTGAATTGCCGGTCGAGGTCGTGCAAGAGCGGCTGGGCGCTTGCTTCCGGCTCGGCGAGCACGATCGGAGGCGCGGCGCGGGTGTAGCTCAATGGTAGAGCAACAGCCTTCCAAGCTGATGACGAGGGTTCGATTCCCTTCACCCGCTCCACCATTTTTTGACAAGCGGCTGGCGTCATTCCGACAAGAATGGAAACGGACGTTCTCGGTCGCCGCTTCGCCCCCTGATCGAACAGGCTGATGAAGCTCGGCCGATCGGGATCGTTGCCAGCGGCCGCAGCCGGCCGAACCGCACGACGCTTGCGCTGCCCTTGATGATCGGCCGTTGCGTTTTCTTGACGTAACAGGGCAGGGGCTCGTTTGCCCCAAGCGAGCTGGACCGGAAAGCCTCTACCCCCGTGTGTCCCCGAATGATTGGTGCTGTTCAGGGGAGCCGCATCAAGGGCTGTCCCATGCGGATGACGGCGCCCGCCTCGACCGACGGGCGCAGCGAAAACCCGTCCGGCGCGAACACGAGGATGGTCGAGCCGTGCTGGAACCAGCCCATCTCCTCGCCCTTGTGAAAAGTCGCGTTGCAGGCAAACGTCGCCGGCTGGCGCTCGCGCGAGTTGAGCACGCGATCAAGACAGTGCAAGCGGATGCCGGCCACGAGAATCGCCGCGACCGGAACCAGGGCGATGGGATGACCGCTCGCCGTGAGGCGCATGCGCAGCACCGCACGTTCGTTGCGGCAGAACAGCTTGTCGATCCGCCGCAGCGCCACCGGATTGACGTTCCATAGTTCGCCGGGATGGTAGGCGACCGTTTCGAGGCGGCAGTCGTACGGCGCATGGAAGCGATGATACATGCCGGCGGTCAGCCGCAGCGTCGCATAGCAGCCGTCCACGTACACACTGACCAAGTCTGAGTTGCCGAACAAGTCCTGCAAGTCATAAGGCCGGCCCTTCACCTGGAGCAGCTCGGTTCCGGCGATGACGCCGCAGCCGCCGACGATGGCGTCGCAGGGGCTGACGAGAGTGCTTGGATCGCAATCGATCGGCCGGGCGCCATCGCGCAGCGCGCGGGTGAAGCAGTCATGCAGGCTCGCAAACTCCTTTTTCTCGGCGTCGCTGAGGTCGACCTCGGCGAAAAATCGCCAGATCGCAAGCGAGAAATCGCGCACCAAGGGCTGTTCGATATGGGTGAGCCAACCCATAAACCGGGTTGCAAGACGCCGGGGAATGCGGTTGGTCAGGAGGAAGTTTAGGTCCTCCTGCTGCGTCAATCGGTCGATGACGGAGCGCATTGTCACGGATCGGTTAATCTCGCCAGTTAAGCGGGGCTGATGGATTGGCGTTTCGCATCTCTTGCAGGCTACGCGCTCGGCGCTGCCGCTATCGCCATCGTTCTGGTGAAGCTGAAGAGCCGGATCGAATTGTCGTGCGCCAAGCATCCGTCGTTGACCGGCCATGCACGTCTGGCGCGCCGATTTGCGGCGCTGGTGCCGGCCTACAGCTATTACGAGCCCCGCTTCTTCTGTGCCGATGATGCGCCTGCCGAGATTGCCGCGGCGCGCCGGAACGGCTTCTTTCGCCTGTCACGCCTTTTGGGTGATCGCTGTCCCCGGACCTTGGAGCTGACCGCGCAAGTGCGCGAAGCATTGCCGGACCTGCAGTTCACGTCGGCCTATCGCGTGCCGTTTCAGTTCAGCCGCTTCGTCAACCAGCATTTGCCGATCGGCGCCTTCATGGAGGCGTCGTCCGGCATCATGCTGACTGATCTCGACGGCAATCGCTTCCATGACCTCGCCGGCTCTTATGGCGTCAATGTCTTCGGGACAGACTTCTATAAGGCGTGCCTGGAGGAGAGCCGCAAGCGCGTCGCCAGCCTCGGTCCGGTGCTCGGTCCCTACCATCCGGTGGTCGCCGCGAATGTAGAGCGCCTGTGCGCGCTCTCCGGCTTTGACGCCGTGTCGTTTCACATGTCGGGCACCGAGGCGGTGATGCAGGCGGTCCGCGTTGCGCGCTATCACACCCGCCGCTCGCATCTGGTGCGATTCTGCGGCGCCTATCACGGCTGGTGGGGCGATGTGCAGCCCGGGGTCGGCAATCCAGTGCCGGCGCGTGAGACCTATACGCTCGCGGACCTGTCGGAGCGTTCGCTGCGCGTGCTGCGCCATCGGCGCGATATCGCCTGCGTGCTGGTCAATCCGCTGCAGGCGCTGCATCCCAATGCGAATGCGCCGGGCGATTCCGCGCTCATCGACAGCGCCCGCGGCGCCCACTTCGATCGCTCCACCTTTACCGAATGGCTCAAACGGCTGCGCGCCGTATGCAGCGAGCGCAACATTGTCCTGATCTTCGATGAGGTTTTTGTCGGCTTCCGCATCGCCCGCGGCGGCGCGCAGGAGTATTTCGGCGTCGAAGCCGACATGGTCACCTACGGCAAGACGCTGGGCGGCGGCTTGCCGGTCGGCGTGATCTGCGGGCGCAGGGAACTGATGCGGCGCTTTCGCGATGACCGTCCGCTCGACATCTGCTTTGCCCGCGGCACGTTCAATTCGCATCCCTATGTGATGGCGGCAATGGATACGTTTCTGACGCGCCTCGATACGCCGGAGGTCAGCGCATTCTACGACGGTCTGGACGAAACCTGGAACGAACGCGCCGCGTCGCTTAATCGTCGACTTGAAGAAGCCCGGCTGCCGCTGCGCGTCGCCAATCTGTCCACGATCTGGACGGTCTTCTACATGACGCCCTCCCGCTACAACTGGATGCTTCAGTATTACCTGCGCGCCGAAGGGCTGGCGCTGAGTTGGGTCGGCACCGGACGGCTTATTTTCAGCCTCAACTACACGCAAGCTGACTTCGAAGCGGTGGCGGATCGTTTCGTCGCCGCCGCGAGCGCCATGCAGCGCGATGGTTGGTGGTGGAACGACGGCGCGACGACCAACAAGTCGATCAGGCGTCGCGTGTTGCGGGAGATGATTGAGCACCGGTTTCCTCTCTTGCAGGCACGAGGCTAACGCGCTGAGGCACACGCCCGCACTGGCGCGCGACATGCCCGCGCTTGTCGGGGTCTACACGTGCTGACCGCGGCCGAGGCGATAAGCCTTGATGACCGCGACAAGCTCGGCCGCGTGTTCTCCCTCACCCATGCTGTTCCTTGGGCCCCTGGTCGAACATCTCGCCGCGCAGCAGATAGAGCGGCGCCTTGTGGTAGAGCTTGATGTCATGGAACGGGTCGGTGAGAATCTTGGTCGCCCACACAAGGCCGGTGCGCACGTCTCTGAGGATGAAGAGCTGCACGGTGCGGAACACGAGGCCGGCGAGGCCGAGGAACAGCCAGATTTTCGCAACATGGCGGATGAATTCGGCAGGCGTGGTCGCGGGTGCGACTAGTCCGAACAGCGTCGGGTCGACCAGCAGCACCAGCGGGGACGCGGCCCAGATAATCAACAGCACCGTCTTGCGTCGCAGATTGTAGCCGACCTTGATCGCTTCCTTGTACTCATGGGTCGCCTGATTGACCTCGTCATAGCCTTTGGGCTCGAAAAAGAAATGGCCGGCCTGTCGCGTCGTCATCGCGACCAGCCAGCCAATCAGGGCCGACACAGCGGGATCGAAGAACACCAGCACATAGGCGATCAGAAAGCTGATCGCGCTGACCAGATGCAGGGCCTGATTAATGCGACTGTGATGATAGTAGCGATGATCGTCCCATCGCTGCTCTTCAAGCGCCTGGAAAAAGCCTTTCATCGACGTTCCTTTCAAGAGTCCAATCTATAACCAATTAGATCTCCGCACGCGCACCGGAGCCAATGGCGTCGCTCGCCTTGACGCAGTTTTTGGCGAAGCGAATAAGCGAGAAGTGGCCGAGCGGCGGTACCGCGCGGCGTTGCTTAAGGCGAATGCCCGGCGTGCGTTCGGCCCAGCGCGCGTAGCGCTCCCAGGCGAAATCGGTGCGCCAACCGAGGCGCCGCGCCGCCGGGGCGAACCACTGCTCCAAGGCGCGACGCAGCCCCGCCTCGGCGCTGATGCGGCTCAACAGGACGATTTCGCCGCCCGGCTTGAGTACGCGCGCGAACTCGTCAAGCGTCGCCTCCGGGTTCGGCGCCGCGGTGACGACATACTGCGCGACGACCACATCGACCGACGCGTCGGGGAAGGAAAGGTGCTCGATATCCATCACCGCCAGCCCAACGATCTGACGAAGCCCGAGCGTGCGCACGCGCTTCTGCGCCTTGCGCAGCATCGGCTCGGAAATATCGACACCGATGACGCGGCTGTTGGGCGCGTACTCCGGTAGCGACAGGCCGGTGCCGACGCCGGCCTCGAGAATGAGCCCGCCAGTGCGCTCAGCGGCAGCTACCGCCACCCGCCGGCCGCGCTCGAACACCGAACCGAACACGAGATCATAGACCGGGGCCCAGCGGCTGTAGGCCGCAGCGATGGCATCCTTGTCGAGCTGCAGATCACGGACCTGAGTCATCTCGGTGCGGTGTCCGGGGCGCTATCGGCGACAATAATTCGTCGGCCGGGATTATGGGCAGCGAGGTCGCGCGCCGACTGGATCGTGTACGAACCGGCTACCGCCGCGCGTTCCACATTGCCAATGAACTGGAGCACGCTCCGCTCCCAACCGTGGGCAAGCGCGAAATCGCGGCAGGCTTTGCGTGAGAGGCCGAGCGCGGCAAGGCATGCAGCGCGCAGGTCACGGTGGAGCACTCCGACGGGGCTATCGCCGATTACGTCCTTGGGGCCCATCACCGGAAACGCTGCCACCGGCGTGCCGCAGGCCAGCGCCTCGAGCTGGACGACCCCGAATGTGTCGGTGAGGCTCGGGAAGACAAACACGTCAGCCGCCGCCAGATGTCTGGCCAAAACCTCGGCGCTCTGCAGACCAAGAAACTTCGCTTCCGGATAACGATGGCGCAATTCCGCCTCATGCGGACCTTCGCCGATGACCACCTTGGTGCCTGGCAGGTCGAGGGAAAGGAAAGCTTCGAGATTTTTCTCAACCGCGATTCGTCCCGCGGTCATGAATATCGGGCGGGGAAAGGCGAGGTCGACCGCGCATTCCGGACAAAAGACCTCGGTGTCGACGCCGCGGGTCCATATGCTGAGATTGCGAAATCCGCGCTGCGCGAGCGCGGACATCAGCGACGGCGTCGACACCATGGTAACCGCAGCGGCGGCGTGAAAGTGCTGCAGTAACGCATAAGTCCACGATTTCGGAATTGGCGCACGCGCCTCGATGTATTCCGGGAATTGCGTCGTAAAACTCGTGGTGAACGGTCGCCGGCGCCGCCGGCAATAGGCGCGCACGCTGTACCCGATCGGCCCTTCGGTGGCGATGTGGACGGCGTCGGGCGCTGCTCTTTCGATCCGTCGGGCAATCTCGCGAGGACCGCATAGCGCAACCCGCAGGCCGGGATAGGTCGGCAGTTGCAGGGAGAGAAAGCCTTCCGGCGTCAGAAACTCGATGGCGACGTTGAGCGCCTGGGCCGCTTGCGCAAGCGAAGTCAAGGTACGCACCACCCCATTGACCTGCGGATGCCAAGCATCCGTCGCTATGAGCACGCGCACGACGTCCCACCTCGCTCGCGCGCGTTCGCCGCGCAAAACGTCGCCGGATTCGGGTGAAAGCCGCGCAAGTGCGAGAGGAGCCGGGCTTGATCCGGGCGCAGCCTCAGGGGTGAATTTAGGGGGCCATTGATGAACGTCATGCGACAGGAATTGCGCAGTTGCATCTCAGGAATATGACGATCCCACATAAGGATTTTCGCGGCGGGACCGATATCCACGACAATCATTGCCTTTTTCGGCGCTGCGGCGGGTGAACGCGGCGCGCTGTAACAAATCTATCGTGAGGAGATGGGAGGCTCCGATGCGAATCAGCTGGTTGACGCAGATGACCAGATTGGTCTTGCGCTTAGTCGGGATCCGATGGGGAACGGGGCGGGCATCGTCGCGCGGACGCTACGCGAATGGGCAGCCGCCAATCGGATCGGCATTGCCCTGAGCCTACTCATTATCATCGCGGCGTCGATTGCACTGTTTGTCCTCCTGCGCGACATCGATATCAACAGGGTCATTGCGGCCGTCCGGGCGACCGCCCCGGAGAAAATTCTGACGGCATCCGGGTTCGTCGCCTGCGCCTATCTCACGTTAACCGGTTACGACTTCTTCGCGCTGCGGACGATCGAGCGGCGCGACGTGCCGTACCGCATCGCGGCGCTCGCAAGTTTTACGGGCTATGCGATCGGCCATAGTCTCGGCGCGACTGCCGTCACCGCGGGGATGGTGCGCTATCGGATCTATTCGGCGCATGGCCTGAGCCTCGTCGATGTCGCCAAGATCGCGTTCATCACCGGGCTCACCTTCTGGCTCGGCAATGCCTTCGCGCTCGGCCTCGGCATGGCGCTCAAGCCCGCGGCGGCAAGCGCAATCAATCATGCGCCGGATTTCGTCAACCGGGCGATCGGGTTGGCAGGGCTCGCCGCCATTGTCGGCTACCTGCTCTGGCTCTTGCCGCGCCCGCGAATTATCGGCCGAGATCATTGGCAGGTTACGCTGCCGAACGCACCACTGACGCTCGTGCAGATCGCGATCGGGGTGTGCGATCTGACTTTCGTCGCGCTCGCGATGAACGCGTTGTTGCCGGCGCAGCCGCCGCTCGCCTTCCTGCCGCTCGTCGTGACAATCGTGATGGCGACGCTTCTCGGGTTCGCCAGCCACGCGCCGGGAAGCATCGGCGTGTTCGATGCGGCGATTCTGATCGGCCTGCCGCTGTTCGAAAAAGAGCAGCTCTTGGCTTCACTCCTGATCTTTCGCTTTCTCTATTTCGCGGCGCCGCTTTTCTTCGCGGTGGTCGCGCTCGGCGTTCGCGAATTTTACTCTGCCTTTGTGCCGCGCCCGATGAGTCCGACACGAGACGATTGCGGAGGATGAACCTGAATTGCATATCGATCGAGGGGCCCCCGAGCGCCAAACCGCCGGCGCGAGCGCCGGCATAGAAGAGCGACCGCTTCGCCATGCAAGCTGATTGTTCCAGCCCTTCGGGGGCTCACGCCCGGTTAGCGTATGCGCGCCGGCCCGTAATTCATTGAGTTTACGCAAATCGAGCCGGCTGTCGTGTGGTCGCGAGCGCAGCCTGCCAGATCGGGCCTTCGGGCTCGAGCTGCTTGACGCAAGAAACGATCAAGTCGGTCGGCACATGAATGAAAACGTTATGGAGGAGGCCGATCACCAGTCCCGTCTTACCGGCCATCGCGGCGTGCACCGCCTTGCGGGCGAACTGATCGCACAGAACGGCGTCCTCGCAATTCGCCGGCCTGCTGCGAATTTGATAGCCCGGATCAAAATAGCGTAGCGTCATCGGGATGCGCTCTTCCGCAAAAAAGGCCTCAATCGCTTTCGCCAAAAACAGACCGATATCGTGCAGCTTGATGTTGCCGGAAGCGTCTCTCCTTTGCGGTTGATCCGGGAAAAGGTCTTGGCCAGCACCTTCCGCCACGACGACGACCGCATGGGCGCGCTCCAGAATCCGTCTTTTTAAGGCCGCCAGGAATCCGCCGGGCCCATTGAGAGCAAATGGCACTTCCGGGATCAGCGCAAAATTCACGTCCTGGTTCGCAATGGTGGCGCCGGCGGCGATGAACCCGGCGTGGCGCCCCATCAACTTGACGAGAGCAACGCCGTTATAGACGCTCCGCGCTTCAGTGTGGGCGGCCTCGATGACGCGGCACGATTCCTCAAGCGCCGTGAGATAGCCGAAGGTGCGCGTCACGTGGCGCACGTCATTGTCGATGGTTTTGGGAATGCCGACCACCGAGAGCGGGTGACCACGCTTGCGGCAGGCCTCGTAGAGCGCATATGCGCCGCGCTGAGTACCGTCCCCGCCGATGCAAAAGAGCATGTCCACCTTGCGCTGGATGAGATTCTCGACCGCGGCGTCGATATTCACCGCGCCACGGGAGGTGCCGAGCAGGGTACCCCCGTGTTTGTGTATTTCGTCCACCATCGTGTGAGTCAGGACGAAGGGCTCGACCGCGCGGTTCGGATCGAGACCCTGGTACCCCATGCGAAAGCCAAGCACCTCCGGCACTTCGTAGCCGTCATGCAGTTCGCGGAACAGCGAGCGTACGACATTGTTTAGGCCGGGGCAGAGACCGCCGCAGGTCACGATGCCCGCGCGTGACCGGCGCGGATCGAAATAAAGGTTCTCCCGCGGTCCTGCCAGTTCGAAGAGGTGCCCCTCGTCGATCAAACGGCCCGGCCGCCGGCGAATGATTTCGGGAATCCGTTCATCATCGCCGACGAACCGGCCGCGAGCAGAGCGTACGCGGCAATCCCCGAGTGTCGTGACGCTCATGACGAGATTTCGCGCACTGACCCGATAGGCTTGACGTGCCAGACCTGGTCGCAGTAGTCGCGAATGGAGCGATCGGACGAGAACTTGCCCATACGCGCGACGTTGAGAATCGATTTGCCCGTCCAGGAATCCGGCGTACGCCAGAGCGCACTGACTTGATCCTGGCAATCGACATAGGACTGGTAGTCCGCCAACAGCATGAAAGGGTCGTGCCAGAGCAGGCCGTCGACAAGCGGACGGAACAGGTTGGGATCGCCGCGCGACAGCGCGCCCGACCCGATGAGGTCGAGAACGCCGCGCAGTTCCGCGTTTTGTTCGTATATGGCGTGCGGGTTGTAGCCATTCGTTCGCAATGCGCTGACTTCTTCAGCGGTAAGCCCGAACAGAAAGAAATTCTCCGCTCCAACCTCTTGGCGAATTTCGATATTCGCGCCGTCTAACGTGCCGATCGTCAAGGCGCCGTTGAGCGAGAACTTCATATTGCCGGTGCCGCTCGCCTCCTTTCCAGCGGTCGATATCTGCTCAGAGAGATCGGCGGCGGGATAAATCCACTGACCAGCGGTGACGTTGAAGTCGGGGAAAAAAACGACCTTCAATCGATCGCGCACGGCCGGATCGGCGTTGACCACCTCGGCGACCGAGTTCACCAGTTTGATGATCAACTTGGCCGCGTAGTAGCCCGGCGCGGCTTTCCCCCCAAAGATGAACGTGCGCGGAACGACGTCGAGACCGGGGTCAGCCTTCAGCCGCCGGTAAAGGGTCAGGATGTGGAGGACATTCAGGTGTTGTCGCTTGTACTCATGGATGCGCTTGACCTGGATATCGAACATGGAATGCGGATCGACCGCGATCCCCGTGAGATCCCTGATGATTTTGGATAAGCGAAGCTTGTTGTGTCTTTTCACGTCGCGCCAACGCTGACGGAAATCCGGATCCTGCGCAAATACTTCCAATCCGCGCAGCGCGTCGAGATCGGTCGGCCAAGCGTCGCCTATCTTTTCGGTGATCAGACGGCTGAGGCCGGGATTGCTCAACACCAGGAAGCGGCGCGGCGTCACCCCGTTCGTTACGTTGACGAATTGTTCAGGATGCATCTCGACCCAATCCGGCAGAACCTGATGCTTCAAGAGCTCGGTATGGAGCTCGGCGACCCCATTGATGGCATGGCTTCCGGCGCAGGCGAGATTGGCCATTCGCACAAGGCGGCCGCCGTGCTCATCGATCAACGACATGCGCGCGACACGATCGGCGTCTGCAGGATAACGATGGCGTACGTCATCGAGAAGGCGGCGGTTGATCTCGAAAATGATCTCCAAATGGCGCGGCAATAGCGATCCGAACAGCCCGACCGACCAGGTTTCCAGCGCTTCCGGCAACAGCGTGTGATTGGTGTACGCCATGGTCTGTTGCGTCACCTCCCACGCGGTGTCCCAATCGAGACCGTGATCATCGAGGAGGAGGCGCATCAGCTCGGCGATGGCGACGGCCGGATGGGTGTCGTTCAGCTGGGCAGCCCAGCGCAAATGGAACGTCTCTGGCGTCGCGCCATAGCGCAGATGACTGCGCATCATGTCCTGTATCGCGCATGATACGAAGAAGTATTGCTGCTTGAGTCGGAGCATCTTGCCTTGCGGCGACACGTCGTTCGGGTACAGGACCTTGCTGATTGTTTCCGACGTAACCTTCTGCTCCACAGCTTCATGGTAGTTGCCGACATTGAAGGCGGCGAAGTCGAACGTCTCGACCGCTTGTGCGCGCCACAACCGGAGCAGGTTACAGGTGTCGACGCGATAGCCCAGGATGGGCGTGTCGTGCGGAACTCCACGGACTACTTCGGCCGGATGCCACCGCACACGCAGGCGGCCGCGTTCATCGATGTAGTGTTCCGTGTATCCCCCGAATTGGACCTCGACGGCCCGCTCCGGCCGGGCAACCTCCCAAGGATATCCGAGGTGCAGCCATTTGTCCGTGCGCTCGACCTGCCAGCCGTCGCGGATCGCCTGATCGAAAATGCCGAACTCGTAACGGACGCCGTAACCGAGCGCGGGCACTTCCAGGGTGGCGAGCGAGTCGAGGTAGCATGCAGCGAGCCGCCCGAGGCCGCCATTGCCAAGACCCGGCTCCTCTTCATGTTCAATCAACTCGTCGAGACGAACACCGATGTCCGCCAGCGCCTTCTGCATGTCGTCATAGATGCCGAGATTGATGAGATTGGCCGCAAGCTGCGGGCCGATCAGGAACTCGGCTGAGAGATAGGCGACGACCCTCGCCTGCCGGTGCTGGAACAGAAGATCAAGTGATCGCACGCCGCGCTGGAACAGCCGATCGCGCACCGCGTAGGCGGTCGCCAAATAATAATCATTGCGCGAGGCGGTGGCGGGATGCCGTCCCTGGAAGAAGTAAAGGTAGTCGCAAACGGCACGGCGCAAACTTTCCGGATCCAGGCCGGTCCTGACGTCCTGGCCGATGATAGGCGAAACCCCGGTGCCGGCAGCAGCCTCAATCATCCTGGTCATGGCTCCTCGTCATCTGTCATCTGTGCATCGACGACCGCTCGTTGGCGCACCACGGGCGGAGGAGACATCGCCCAAGTATCGGCTCGCCGGGAACGGTTTCGAAGCTGATCTACCGCAACTTGCAACAACATGCTGACCCCTCCGATCGGAAGCATGGCGCATCAGGCCGCGGCTGGGAAGGGATTATCGACGAAGGAACGAGTTTTGCGTGATCGCAGCCGCGGATGATCATCGTCACGCGATGCCGGTATGACGACCGATACCCGCTGATGTCCGAGATAAAGCAGAGCCCGATCGGGCTAGTCTTACGGACCCTGGATCGGCTCCGTCCGAACTCGGCGTATTGATTTTTGGGAGATCGAACGGAGGCGGGGGGGGGGAATGACTGGCCCTTGGCGCAGCCGCTAACGAAGCGTGGATCCAAGCATTGCGTTTTCGGTGCAGAGGGCTGTGACGAGACAAGGAGAATTCTCGACACCCTGATCGCTGACGATTGACGGCGGTCTGCTGCAGGCCCTGTCGTGAATAAAGGCGCGCGCAGGCGATCGTCGCTGCCCGTGACTGGCGGGTTGCCTATCGCGAGTATCAACTGGACATGATATCCGGCAGCCCAAGCCGTCAACGCGGTGGCTGCGGGTCCCGCTACGAGCAGCCTCAACGACCTCTCGGATCGCGTGGATCACGAGCGGCATTTCTCGGTCCACGGTCCGTGTCGCCGGAAGCTCTTATGGGCGGCGCGCGAGGTCCGCCGCCATCAGGCGGTAGTAGGCGATCAGCAGGATCACGCCGAACGTGAAGTCCCACACCGCAAACGGGAGAAAGAACCGGCCCGACGACAGGAATACGATGGTCATGAAGAATTTGATGACGATGCTCGACCAGTTTGGCCACCGGTAGAATAAGGGGTTAAGCAGGCCCGGCACATAGACGAGATGCAGGCCGAGCAAGGTTGCGCCCCACACCCGGGGCCATGCCTCCGGAAACGGATCGGGCTGGAACACTGCGTGCGCGAACCCGACCGGGTCGAACAGGCACCAGAGGCACACGACTAGATTTCCGAGAATGCTGATCAGGAACAGGAGTCGGTAAGTGCGGAGGCGGCTCGCCGCCTCTGCCTCGGTCCAGGACCGTGTCTGCATCTGCGCAAGTGTCATGGTTCGCCCTCGTTCAGAACGTCAGGAGATAGGCCAAGAGGTCGGACTTCTCCGCGGAAGGAAGATCGGCGCCGTAGAGGTGGCCGCCATTGCCGTTGCCGGGCAGGCGCGTGTCAAAGCAGATTCGCCCTGGCGGCTGCGGCGCAGATGGGTCGCACGGAGGCGCGAGGAAACCGCCGCGCGCCGTATCGAGAACATCGCCGCCGCGCAGAAAGGTCTGCGGGCGTCGCTCCGGCGGCTCGAGCAAGTCGGCGAGGGTCGGCGCCGCGCCGTTATGCAAATAGGGCGCGCGCAGCCATAGCCCGTCGAGCGGCAGGTTGGCATAGCCGTCGGTCTTCTCGAACCGGCGGAACTGGTAAGGTGTGCCCTTGAAGAACTCGGCGAGCTGATAAGCGCGAAAGCGTTCGGTGTAGGAGTCGAGCCGGTGCGGATCCGTTCCGAGCCGGCTGTTGGGATCGACCTGGCCGAGGTCGACGCCGTTGAAAACATAGCTCTGTTCGCCCTGGTAGCCGTGGCAAGCGGCGCAGACCCGCATGTAGACGGTCCGCCCGCGCGCCACTGCGCCGGGGTCGGGGCGCGCCGGGCTCGGCGGCGGCCGCAGATCGAGCAGCCAAGCGGCCGTTCGTTCGATCGATGCATGATCGACGGTCTTTGGCGTCACGCCGGCGCCGAGCGCAGCCGACAGATTGCGCTCTTCGAGGGAAGTGGTGTTGCCGTCCCAGTGGAGATGCATGCCCTCGCGCGGCCGCTGGTGGAAGATCGCCGGAAAATCCGCGGTGCCGATCCGCTCCTGCGGCGTGAGCGAGGCGAGCGGCATGTTCGCCAGAATGAGCTTGTAGGGGTTGAATGTGTCGACGCGTCCTGGCCCCCACGGCGGCTGCTCGGCCAGCAGCGGCAGAAGGCGCGAACGACGAGTCACCAGACCTTCGCGCAGCAGCGGGATCACGTACCAACGATACAGGACGGTTTCGAGCGGGCCGAGGCGGGGACCTGTAGCATTGATCGCCGGAATCAGCTTGTCAGCGGACAGACGCTCGTCGGCGCCGGCATCGAGCAGGAAACGAATGAAGCCGTACAGGTCCAGATTGTTGGATGGCATGCCGAGCACAACGGTGCGGGCGCCGGCGTCGCCGGACGTCCGCACGGTGCCGGTGTGGCAGGTGGCGCAGTTGAACCACACCACGTCGACCCCACGATAAACTCGGCGGGCGATCCCGATCGGCAACTCACGTTGCAATCCGCTCGCGTCGGTTTCGTAGAGAAAGCCGAAGGCCGAATAATCCTCGCGTCCGCCGAACCGTTCGGGAAACAACCGCGGCAGGGCTCGCCAGATGCGGTGCGGGATGCCGCTATTCGGCTCGGCGCCGATCGAGGCGTATTTAAAATGCTCGGCGATGTCGGCGTAGTGCGGCGTGCGGTTCTGCGCGACCTGCCACAGGACGACGAGTCCGAACAGGCTCGCGACGACGCCGATCACCAGCACGACGGCGAAGAGCAGCCACAAGGGTGTGGCGATCAGCCAGCGCCGGTGCAGGGCGCGCTGAACGGCGGTGACGGGCGGCTCGCGCATCACGGCACCACCTCCATCGGCTCGGGCACGCGCAAGGTCGGATGGGTCCGGTAGATCGTCATCAGCTCCGCCACCATGGCGTCGTGATCGGCGAAGCGTTTCGGCTCGTAGCAGCCCATGGGATTTTTCGGCGCGTTGAGGAGACAGCGGTTGCAGTAGGTGCAAGGTCGCGGCGGCTGCTCGTGGCCCTGCGACCAGAAGCGCGGAAGGTCAGGATTGGCGACCAGCGAGCGCGCGATGGCGACGCCGTCGCAGCCGCCGCCCTCGATCGCCGCGCGGACGCGCGATGCAGCCTGCCACCCGCCGGTCGAAATCACGGGGACGCCGACTGCCGCCTTGATGGCGCGCGCGTCCTCGAGCGCGACGCCTTCGACCGGGCGGCCTTTCTTCATACGGAACCACAGCCAGCGGAAGATCGGTCGCAGCGCCGGGTAGCGGAACAGGAAGTAGTTGCGCAACGTGTCCACGCCCGACGAGATCATGGCGTCGTAAGTCGCCGCGATGGTCTCGAACGCGAAGTCGCCCGGCGGGTTGAGCGGGTGAGGAAACAGGCTGCCGGTCGAGACGTGGATCGCGTCGGCGCCGGCCGTCTCGCACCAGCGCGCGACCTGCACGCTGTCGGCGAGGGTGTTTCCCTTGCCTTCCCATGGCACGACATTGTTGTGGTCGACCGCGCTGATCTTGACCTGCAGGTGAAAGTCGCGGCCGACCTCGCTTCGGATCGCCTGGATGACGTCGAGCAGAAAACGGGCGCGGTTGGCGAGCGAGCCGCCATACGCGTCGGTGCGGTCGTTGATGCCGGAGCTAAGAAATTGGGTGAACAGGTATCCGTTGGCGGCATGCAGCTCGACGCCGTCGAGCCCTGCTTCGCGCGCCCGCCAGGCGCCGCGCGCGAACGCGCGGATGGTGTGCTCGATGTCCCCGAGCGTCATCGCCTGGCTCAGGAAGCCGTGCAAGGATTCCTTGCGACTGGTGGATGACAGCGCCGGGCGCACGTAATTGTGCACGCCCGGAATGTCCATCTGCCGCCCCGAATGGGACAGCTGCATGATGAATTTGCAATCGAAGCTGTGGACCGCCTCGCCCAGTTTCGCCCAGGACGGTATGAACTCATCGCGATGCACGGTGGCGTAGCCCGCGATGATGCGGCCTTCCATCAAGACCGGCACGTATGAGGAAATGATCGCGCCGATGCCGCCCTTGGCGAACTTGCATTCCCAATTGATGCGCGTTTGCGTGAGCGAGCCGTCCTCGTTGTCGAAGCGGCCCGAAATGCTCGAGCGAAAGATGCGGTTCTTGACCGTCAGGTTTCTGAACCTCAGGGGCGTGAAGATGATGTCGTCGCTCATGATCGGCCATCCTCAGCGGCACGGCGCCAAACGGCGAGTAGCAGCGCGGCGACAAATTCCGCCGCCGGGCATGCGTTCCAGTGGCCGCGCATGAAGATCATCTCCGCGTCGGGAGCGGGCGGCCAGGCGCGTTCCAGACGCAACAAGATCATCGCGCCCGGCTGCAATTCGCCGGCGCTCGGGCTCGACAGCGGGGCCTCCACCGTGCGTGGAGCCTGGCGGGGCGGCCGCAGGCAGCGCGCCAGCACGGCGTCGTCGCCGAGCGCGGCCGCCTCCGGGGTCGGCCGCAGCGCACGCATGCGCTCCAGCGCATGCACGATGCCATGCACGCCGATCGCGGTGCCGTGCATGGCCCAACGGTCGTTGCGGGCGCGCTCGACGAGCAGCTTACGCGCCTTGCGCGCTTGGCCGCTCACCAGCGCAATGATCTGCGACAGCGATATGCCGGCGGCCAGCTCGTCGATCCTTTCCGCCGCCTCCCAGCTCGCGCGGTCGGCGACATAGTCGGCAAAGAATAGGCGTCCGACGATTTCCTGGACGACGACCGCAGCGTCGTCGCGGCCGCCTTCTCCGCGCACAAAGCGAGCCAGCTGGTCGAGTTGCGCCTCGCTCCACAGGCGCGCGTTCGTCGGCGAGAGGCGGTCGGTCAGCGCGTTTTGGCGCTCGGCCCGCTCACCGTCGCCGCGCGGCAGAAACGAAGGCATCAGTGCCCCGCCGATCTGGAACCAGCGGCGCAGGCGAGCGACGATCATGCGGTTGATGAAAGGGCCACGCCCGACGAAGCGGCGGTCGATCCGCGGATTGTCATCGAGCGCGCGGATATCGGCGGGATCATCCGCCAGCACGAGGTCGATCAGTCCGGGAATACGGATGTGCCGCGCCATGGTCAGCTCGCTGCGCGCGGCCAGGGGAAGAAGCTGTTGCGCACGTCACGCAGCGTCGTTGCGAGCTCTGGAGCGTGCCGTAGCAGCACGTCGCGCATTAGATTGTCCTCGACCCAGGCGATCCCGGCCGGGGTGTACACCTCCGGAGTGAAGTCATCGGTGAGGAAGCGGTCGCTCTTGATCCGTCGGCCGGCCATCACAATGAAGATGCGAAAAGCGGTATCGGAGATGGCAAAACCCGGCGGTTTGGTCTCCGCGAGCGTCCCGGTGAGCAGGTCGACATTCTCGACCGCGCCGTAGATCGCCGCGAGCTCGCGTTGCCAGTCCTTATTGTCGGTGAGTTCCTCGAAGGTCTTCGGCACGCTCATCCGCAGCGTGCGGCGGAATGCGCAATAGCGCGGCACGCCCCGCTCGCGGTCACGCAAAATGTCGGTGGTCGCAAGGTCGGTGAAGATGCCTTGGTCGACCTTTTCCGGCAGTTGCCGCAGATGGTTAGGATAATTGTGCAGGACCGGCGCGCCGGCATAGCTCGTGCCGAGCGAATAGAGAACGTCGTTGAACGGCACCTTGCGATGAACGTCGGTCGTTCCGCCGCCGAACGTGTCGGAGAGCGTGCAAGCAAGTAATTCGAGGTCGTCGTGGTGGCGGCGGAAGGAGAAGTCGTCTGGAATCAGCGAGTGCAGACGGTAAACCGCGGTGAACTCCTCGGTGATCGCGTACGGCGCCGCATAGTGCTCCTGCGCAGAATTCGGGATGCCGCTCAGAAGCTCGTCTCGCAGCGGGCGACCGAAGGCGCGGAAATATGTTTCGCCCAGCACACCGTACCATGAGCCCCGCATCGCATATTGCAGGGCTGGGGTTTGCAGGAGCGCCGGTGTCCATTCGACCGCGTGGATCTTGGCGATGAGCGCGGCGTTGACGAGGCGCGCCTTCTGAAAAAGCCACTCGCCGTCCTTGTCGGGGTGATCGATGCGCAACCGGTCGACGATGGCATTATGCTCGCGCGCGAACAGCGTCTGAATGGCAGATAGCCCGATCCACCAGTTGCCGTTTACGCCGGCGAGCTCGGCGTCCCGATCATCGGCATCGGCCTCGGGATCGGGGGGCAGATGGCCCGTAGCGGTCAGATGAATCTTGCCGTCGTCCCGTTGTTTGTCCTCGTCGCGCTGTTTACCCTCGTAGGGCTGTGGGCGCTTTTTGCCGGTGCGCACCAAATACTGCACGTCGAGGTCGGAGCCGTAGATCTGCGATCCGTCCCACCAGTGGGTGACGACGTTGCGGTAGGTCGCGGGCCGGCCCTCGTCGGCAGGCCCGCGGTGCCTGTCTGGGCACGTGCGCAGCACCGTCAGCTCGGGCCGTGGCCAGTCGTCACCGGGCGGCAGTGGCACGCACATCGGCGGCGCGTTCTTGTCATTGAGGCCGTGGCTCAGCCAGTCGTGCACCATGAACTGCAGCCAAGCCGGCAGCAGCACGTTCACGCTGGTGGCCGGAATAAACTCACCGCGCGCCAATAGCTCCCGGCTGATCACGCGAGGGTTGGGTTCGTACAGGCGAGGGGGCGTTTCGCCGAACGTCTCGGCGATGGGGGCGTTGCGGCCGAAGCGGGTGTTCGCCATGCCCATCCAGGTTTGCGTCAGGTCGTTGAAGCTCCCATCCGCGGTCCGCATGTGGCGGATATCGAAATCGGCCGGAGGCGCAGGATCGCGCGGCGCCGTCTCGGTGTCGAACAGGTTGAGCCGGCGCAGGTCGACGCGCAGCGCAACGAGATTTATGACGGCGAGGGGGACCGGCAGGTGAAACCAGACACGCGAACGATTGACCATGCGAAAGGTCGCCGCGAACAGCCGTTCCAGTAACGCACGCATCCGTCTCTCCTTCGGTCAGGTCAGTGACGAGGAGCGAAGCGTCCTCGCTCACGCCTCTTTGCATACGCAGGTGACGGGGCCCCGGTCGAAAAGCGGCGACTCGACCTTCTGAGCTGACATCCGAGTTGAGTGGCCCAGGGCGAACGGAGCGCCGGAAGTCGAACGAGGTCCGCGCCTCGACCATCAGACTTCGGAATTGCCGCCTCGGATGCCGCTGCCGTCGCTGAGCGCATTGCCGAGCCCCCTAAGCAAGGACAAAGCTGCAAAGACAACGATTCAAAGTCGGCAAGCGCGGCCGCGCCGCGCGAGCCCGCCATTAAAACTACCTTTTGATTGTTATCACTCAAGGTAGTATCCGCAACGTCGCGTGAGGAGCGGTGCCTAAAACGTGAGAACCCGCGGTTGAGAACCGGGAGCCACATCGAACGCCCAGCTTTACTCATTCGGGCCTGGTATGCTGGAGACGTGGATCACACAATCTTTGATTGTATAAAAGTTACGAAGGGCGTACGCTCTCGCAACCTTGAATAGCGGCCCATGCCCATGACTGCTGACGCTGACGCACATCCGTTGTCGGTGACTTCTCGGGGCTGGCGCCAGGTTGTGTGCCCAATCTGGCGAGGCTTTCTCGACTTCGCGCTTGTTCTCTGGGTTATGCGCGTGCCCTTTGTGCTGACGGTGTTCGGCCTGCTGCTGCTTGCCGGCACGCCCCAGACGCAGGACCTGCTCGTCGGCCTTGTCGATCCTGATCCCGGCGACCGCACAGTCTGGCTTGATCCGAGCGTTTGGTGGTTTCTGGTGCTGTTGATGTTCGTGTGGGCGATGCCGACCCACTACGCGGCGCGTCTGTTGCTCGACACCGACATGCGGTTTCGCAACGTGGTCGCGGCGCGCGCGGCGGCTGGAAAAGCGGGGTGGATCGGCGCGGTGGAACGGTGGGTTCCACGGCTGCTCGGTTTGCTGACCTTCATGGCTATGCTGGTCGCGATACGCCGCTCCTATGCAAACCTGCCGGACCTTGATGAAGACAGGGTGATCGACCTTCTCCAGGCGAAACTCGGCAACCTTGCGTGGATGGTGGGCGCAGCGGGCCTCGTCTTCTTTATTTACGTGGTCGGACGGCGGCGCATGATGGGCGTCGTCCACCTGAAGTGGCTCGCGGTAATCAATCGCCCCCTGACCAGACTATGGCGCACCATATCGCCGGGCCTTGCCGATCCCGTCGGATCGAAAGACGAGGTCGACCGCAATGTCGGGCGTTTCCTCCTTGCGGCGGTGTTTGTCCTCTTTGTTTTGATCCTCCTAATCGACGCCGACCAAGTGGCCGTGCACTTCCCGCGCGCGCTGGCCATTCCACTGATTCTCGGCGGCTGGCTCCCATTCCTTTCCTATCTCTCGGGGCTGGGCCGCGCATGGCGCGCGCCCTTGATTACCGGGCTTGTGGCGGTGGTCGCACTGCTTACGGCGCTTATCGGCGACAACCACATGGTCCGCCGGGTCGACGCGGCTGCAGGCTCGAATGAACCCTCGCGGATAAGACTCGATGACGCCGTCCGGCTGTGGATGAATGAAAACGGATGCGGCGGCAGGCCCGATGCCTGTCCGCGGCCGGTCATCGTGGCGGCGACTGGTGGGGCAAGCCGCGCGGGCTTCTTCACGGCAAGTGTGCTCGGCTATTTCATGCAAGAGGCCCCGGCGCATGGGCTCGAGGCCCGGGACGTCCGTAATCGTCTGTTCGCATTTTCCGGCGTTTCCGGCGGATCAGTCGGCGCGGTGATGGTGACGGCCGCGCTTGCGGCGGGCGTCGATCAGCACCCTTGCACCTCGGACCGGTTCGATCTGTGGTGGGGCGAAAAGATCGGCAATTGGCGCGACTGCTTCGAGGCGCTGACCAGCGGCGACTTCCTGACGCCCGTATTCCTCGGCTTCATGTTCCGCGACATGGTGCGGTTCGGCTGGTGGAACGATCGAGCGGCGTTGCTGGAACAGTCATTCGAGCAACGCTTTGTCCAAGCCTTGCGCGGTGGCAGTGTGGGACTCGAGGAACCGTTCCTGAGCATCCGGCCGCGCCAAGGGCGCTGGATTCCTCTGCTGGTTCTCAACGGCGCCTCGGAGGCGACGGGCACCCGTCTCGTCACGACGGCGCTCGCACCGACCTATCGGTCGACCCGGAAGCCAACCGCTCCAGTGAAACCCGAAGACTGTCCCACCGTCATTCGTGCGTCGCCTGAGGGGACCGAGTGTGTCTTGTTCGCGGAAGCCGACCACATCCACAATCTTCTAAATGGGCCGGCGACGCCGAACGTAGGTTCCGCCACTGCGCCCGCGGGCGTTCTATCGATCGATGTGCGCGCGAGCACGGCGGCGCATAATTCGGCGCGTTTCCCGATCATCTCGCCGCCAGGCTCTGTGCTCGCCCGCGACCGGCGCATCGTCGACCGCATCGTCGACGGCGGATATGTCGAGAATTACGGCGCGACCAGCGCGCTGGAGCTCGCGCGGGCGATCCGGGCGGTCGAGCCGAAGCTCGCGCCGTTCGTACTCGTGATCTCCAACGATCCGGACGATCTGATCGATCCCGCCGATGAAGTCGACCCGCCGCAGGCTTCGCCCGGCGCGACCGAGCCGCGGCGCGCGCGGCCGGCTGTCGACGGCCACGAGTTCTTCACCGAAGTTATCGCGCCGATCACCGCTTTCGCGAACACGCGTACGGCCCGCGGCGTTCTGGCGGTGGCGCAGATGCGGAGCGTTCTGCAACAGACGCTGCCGGGTTGCGAGCACGTCGCCCATGTGCGGGTCTGGCCGCAGGCCGCCGAGCAACAGGAACGCTCACGCGCGGTGTCGATGAGCTGGTGGCTCTCAATTCCGATCCAGCGTCACCTTCACCAGCAGACGGAGGAGCGCACGCCTGAGATCATCGCCCGGCTTTCTGCGCGCCGGAACGGCGTACCACCGCCTCCTGCCGAAGGGATGAATGCGAACCACAATCGTGAGCGGCTGAATATGGCCTGGCGCGCGTTGGCTCCGCAGTCGACCTGCATTCCGCCGCCGGAACGATGATCGTCACGCGCATGTCAATCGGCTGATCGCACTCATGGATAATCCGGATGCAAGACTACGACCGTCATCATGGGTAACTGGCCTAGGTTGGCACAGCTGACGCGCTTTGCCAGAGGCGTCGCCCGGTCGCTTGCCGGCGCGTTCGTGCTGCACGACGTGTCCCAGTGGCAAGCGTCGCCTGGGGGTAAACGTCCAAGTGAAAAGGCAAGGGCAGGGCCGGCCTCGTATCCGCCCCTTACCCCAGCCGGAGCGTGATCGTGCCGAGCGCGATCGTGGCCGCGGCGAGCGTGCGCGACCAGCCGAAGCGCTCCTTCAAGACGAGCGCAGCGATCCCCATCCCGAACAGGATGGAGGTTTCGCGCAGCGCGGCGACGGGCGCGATCGGCGCCTTCGTCATCGCCCATAGCGCGAGCGCATAAGAGCCGAGCGTGCACCCTCCGCCGATCAGGCCGAGCCGCCAGCGCGCGGCGACCTGCGCCCGCAGAGCGGGGAAGCGCGTGATCGCGGGCCAGACGACCAGGAACGGGGCGGTCAACAGGAACATCCAGAACGTATAGGCGAAGGCCTGTCCGGACAGGCGCGCGCCGACGCCGTCGACGAAGGTGTAGAGCGCGATTACCATCGCGTTGCCGAGCGCGAAGGCCATGGGTTCAAGGATCGACCCTTGCGGGCGGCGATAGGCGAGAGCAAGCCCGAGCACGCCGCCGCAGATGAGCAGCACGCCCGCCCAGGCGGGAGCGCTCAGCCGTTCGCCGATCACCGCGGCGCTGAGCACGGCGACGATCAGCGGACCGGCGCCGCGCATCAGCGGATAGGCGAAGCTCATGTCGCCTGCGCGATAGGCGGCGGCGACCAGGGCGAAATAGAGGATATGGATCGCAACGGAGGCCGCCAGATACGGCCAGCAAGCCTGTGCGGGGGGCGGGAGGAACGGCAGACAGGCCGCGGCGAGGACGGCCGCGCCCGCGGTGATCAGGGCGGTGTCGACGAGCTTGTCGTCGCCGGACTTGACCAGCGCGTTCCAGGTCGCGTGCAGCGCAGCCGCAAACAGGACGACCAGCATGACTTCGGTTGGCATGGTCGGCGGCCTTGGGAGCGGTGAGATCGAGCAACAAAATGCCAGGAACGTTCTGCAAATAGGCGCGAAGATTAGCACCCCATCTGCGGACGGCTGCAACGAAACACTGTGTGTCTCCGCCCGCCCCGCCCTTGCAAAGGCGGGCTTGATCATGCATTTAGAGTCTGTGGCGTAAGCGCGTATGCCCCACCCGCTTCTTTTAGGAGTGTAGCTCAACTGGCTAGAGCACCGGTCTCCAAAACCGGGGGTTGGGGGTTCGAAGTCCCTCCACTCCTGCCAGGACCGGTCGGGGCTCCGCCAGAACTGAGCTGGGCTTTGCCTTGCAAAACTCGGCGTTGCCTGGACGAGCGGGGTTCACTCCGGCCGCGTCCGGGGTTAGCGTTGTGGCGGCAATCGGAAAAGGGTTACGGAAGAGGATGGCCAAAGTCAGTCCGTTCAAGTTCTTGCAGGAGGTGCGGCAGGAGACCGAGAAGGTCACCTGGCCGAGCCGCCGGGAGACCGCGATCACCACGCTGATGGTGTTCGTCATGTCGGCGGTTGCCGCATTCTTCTTTCTGTTCGCCGATCAGCTCATCCGCACCTTCGTGACCCTCGTGCTCGGGATTGGACGCTGATTTGATTAGCCGGATCACCGACATGTCCAAGCGCTGGTACATCGTCCACGCCTACTCGAACTTCGAGAACAAGGTCGCCGAATCCATTCGCGAGCAGGCGAAGCAGCGCCATCTCGAGCACCTGTTCGAGCAAATCCTGGTGCCGAAGGAGAAGGTCACCGAGGTGCGGCGCGGCCGCAAGGTCGACGCCGAGCGCAAGTTCTTTCCCGGCTATGTGCTGGTGAAGATGGATCTGACCGACGAGGCCTATCACCTCATCAAGAACACGCCGAAGGTGACCGGCTTTCTCGGCAACGACAACAAGCCGATGCCGATCACCGAGGCGGAGGCGAGCCGCATCCTGCACCAAGTGCAGGAAGGCATCGACCGGCCGAAAGCGACCGTCTCCTTCGAGATCGGCGAGCAGGTGCGCGTGTCGGACGGGCCGTTTGCCTCCTTCAATGGCGTGGTGGAGGAGGTCGACGACGCGCGCTCGCGCCTCAAGGTGGCGGTCTCGATCTTCGGCCGCGCCACGCCGGTGGAGCTCGAATTCGCCCAGGTGGAGAAGGTTTGACTATTCGCCTCTCCCCGCTTGCGGGGAGAGGTCGGATCGCCCAGCTAGGGCTGAGGCGATCCGGGTGAGGGGCGTTGCCGCCTCGCAAAGCTTACCCCTCACCCCGACCCTCTCCCCGCCTGCGGGGAGAGGGAGTAGATGGAGAGGCGGAAATACGTGGGAGGAGGGGCGGTTCGCCAACCGCTCTTGATCCGCACCACGAACCCTACGGGCCTTCCGGCGCGAAGGAGCAATGTCATGGCGAAGAAAATCACCGGCTATCTGAAGCTTCAGGTGCCGGCGGGGTCGGCCAACCCGTCCCCGCCGATCGGCCCCGCGCTCGGCCAGCGCGGCCTCAACATCATGGAGTTCTGCAAGGCCTTCAACGCGCAAACCCAGCAGCTGGATAAGGGATCGCCGATTCCCGTGGTGATCACCATCTATGCGGACCGCTCCTTCACCTTCGAGATGCGCACGCCGCCCATCTCCTACTTCCTCAAGAAGGCGGCCAAGCTGGACAAGGGCGCCAAGGCCCCGGGCCGCGACAAGGCGGGCGCGGTCACTCGCGCGCAGGTCAAGGAAATCGCCGAGAAAAAGATGAAGGACCTCAACTGCGACACGGTCGAAGCCGCGATGAAGATGATCGAGGGCTCCGCCCGGTCGATGGGCATCGAGGTGAGGGGGTAACGGCCATGGCTCACGGAAAAAGGGTGCGCGCGGCGCGCGAGGGGATCGACCGGACCAAGCTCTATCTGCTGCCCGAGGCGGTGAAGATGGTGAAGGAGCGCGCCAAGGCGAAATTCGACGAGACAATCGAAGTGGCGATGAATCTCGGCGTCGATCCCCGTCACGCCGACCAGATGGTGCGCGGCGTGGTTGCACTGCCGAACGGGACCGGCCGATCGGTGCGAGTCGCGGTATTCGCACGCGGCGCCAAGGCGGACGAGGCGAAGGCCGCAGGGGCCGATGTGGTCGGGGCGGAGGACCTGGTGGAGAAGGTGCAGGGCGGGACCATCGACTTCGACCGCTGCATCGCGACGCCGGACCTGATGCCGCTGGTCGGACGTCTCGGCAAGGTGTTGGGACCGCGCGGACTGATGCCCAATCCCAAGGTGGGCACGGTGACCATGGACGTCACCGCGGCGGTCAAGGCGTCGAAGGGCGGCTCGGTCGAGTTCCGGGTCGAGAAGGCCGGCATCGTCCATGCCGGCGTAGGCAAGGCTTCGTTTTCGGCCCACAAGCTCGTCGAGAACATCAAGGCCTTCGCCGATGCCGTTCAAAAGGCAAAGCCTGCCGGCGCCAAGGGCCAATACATCAACCGCGTCGCGGTCTCCTCGACCATGGGCCCCGGCGTGAAGGTGGAGCCGGCAAGCCTGTTCGGGCAGTAATGCGCGCGTCCCGCCGGAAAAGGCACTTGGCAAACCCGGTTCAAGGGTCTAAATAGGGATTACGGGCGTGCCGACCCAGTTTGTCGGCGCGCCTTTGCGCGTCCTGCGGAAAACACGGTAAAAAGGATAAAACTCCTTGGCGCTCAGGCGGAGTCACATTGAGGCTCGCGCGGAGAGGCTGAAGGAGAAAGCTTCATTGCCTCTTCCGCGCTCGCGCACGGCCGTCCGCGTTTGCGGACCGGCTGGTCCTGTCCAAGACTGCAGGCGCCTGCGCTTCATGCGTAAGCTTAATTCTCTCTTATAAGAGCCTGCATAGACGGGGAAGATCGGTTTCGGGGCTCGCCCCCGCGACGGTTCGGACTCGGGTCAACCTGGCGCTGTCATGCGTCGGGGGACAGGGCACCCAGAGCCTCGTTCGGCTCCCGCCTGACAAGCGGGTGGCGAACGATCCGTCGCAACCGGCGGCTTCGCTTGATGCCGCCAACCGGAGAGAGCAACACGTGGATCGAGCGGCCAAGAAGGAGCTGGTCTCGACGCTGAATGAGGTGTTCAAGGCCTCCAACGTCGTGGTCGTCGCTCACTATGCCGGGCTCACCGTGTCCCAGATGCAGACGCTTCGCCGGCAGGCGAAGCAGGCTGGGGCGTCGGTAAAGGTGGCGAAGAACCGTCTCGCTAAGATCGCGCTGGACGGGACCGACGGAGCAATCGTCGCGCCGCTGCTGAAAGGCCCGACGGTGCTCACCTATTCGGGCGACCCGGTGGCTGCGCCGAAGGTCGTGTCCGACTTCGCCAAGGCCAACGAGAAGCTCATCATTCTCGGCGGCGCGCTCGGCCAGACCGCGCTCAGCCCAGACGGCGTCAAGGCGCTCGCCGCCCTGCCGTCGCTCGACGAGCTGAGGGCGAAGATTGTCGGCTTGATTCAGGCGCCTGCAACCAAACTGGCGCAAGTGATTACAGCGCCCGCGGCCAAAGTGGCGCGGGTCGTGCAAGCCTATGCCGCCAAGGGCGAGGCGTGAGCTCTCCGAAATCGTTCTATATTGAAAGGACCTAGCTGATGGCTGATCTGCAAAAGATCGTTACCGACCTCTCCAGCCTCACCGTGCTCGAGGCGGCGGAGCTCGCCAAGCTCCTGGAGGAGAAGTGGGGCGTTTCCGCCGCGGCCGCTGTCGCGGTTGCGGCCGGACCGGCTGCGGCCGCTGCGGCCGCGCCTGCCGAAGAGAAGACCGAGTTCACAGTGGTTCTTGCCGCGGTTGGCGAAAAGAAGATCGAGGTGATCAAAGAAGTTCGGGCGCTCACCGGTCTTGGCCTGAAGGAGGCGAAGGACCTGGTCGAAGGCGCCCCCAAGCCGGTCAAGGAAGGGGTGAACAAGGAGGAAGCCGAAAAGATCAAGGCCACCCTTGAAAAGGTGGGGGCCAAGGTCGAACTCAAGTGATCGTGAGGTTGGGCGGGCGATTCGGTCCCTATATTGCCGGGATTGCCCTTTTCGCCCGACGGCGCACATAACGCCCGCGATCCGCGGTCAGGCTGCGGATCGCTCGATTTGGACGGCGCACGCCAAGGGACGGCGGGTTCTGGCGTTCGCCGAGATACATCTTCCGGCGCGGCTTCCAAGCGCTTGCGTCGGAAGCCCCCGCCGCCAGATCGGCTGGCGGGCAGCGAGAGGCCACGATGGCAGAAACGTTCACCGGTCGCAAACGGGTCCGCAAGTTTTTTGGCAAAATTCAGGAAGTCGCAGAGATGCCGAACCTCATCGAGGTTCAGAAGGCGTCCTACGACCAATTTCTGCTGATCAAGGAGCCGAAAGGCGGCCGGCCGGACGAAGGATTGCAGGCCGTCTTCAAGTCGGTTTTCCCGATCTCGGACTTTTCCAACACGGCGCAACTGGAATTTGTCCGCTACGAGTTCGAGCCGCCGAAATATGACGTCGACGAATGCCGGCAGCGGGGCATGACCTATGCCGCTCCGCTGAAGGTGACGCTGCGCCTGATCGTGTTCGACGTCGACGAGGAAACCGGCGCGCGCTCGGTCAAGGACATCAAGGAGCAGGATGTCTATATGGGCGACATCCCGCTCATGACCAACAACGGCACCTTCGTCGTGAACGGGACGGAGCGGGTGATCGTGTCGCAGATGCACCGGTCGCCCGGCGTCTTTTTCGACCACGACAAAGGCAAGACCCACTCGTCCGGCAAGCTGCTGTTCGCCGCCCGAATCATTCCCTATCGCGGCTCCTGGCTCGACATCGAGTTCGACGCCAAGGACATCGTCTATGCGCGCATCGACCGGCGGCGGAAAATCCCGGTCACTTCGCTGCTCTACGCGCTCGGCATGGACGGCGAGGAGATCCTCAACACCTTCTACAAGCAGGTCATCTACAAGCGCACCAAGGACGGCTGGCGCGTGCCGTTCGACGCCAACCGGCTCAAGGGCTACAAGGCGATCAACGATCTCGTCGACGCCGACACCGGCAAGGTGGTGGTCGAGGCGGGCAAGAAGATCACCGTGCGCCAGGCGCGGCAGCTCCATGAGAAGGGGCTGAAGGCGCTGCGCATGACCGACGAGGAACTGGTCGGCCGCTACATCGCCGAGGACCTCGTCAACGTGAAGACCGGCGAAATCTATGTCGAGGCCGGCGAGGAGATCACCGACAAAACGCTGAAGTTGATCGCCGAGGTCGGCTACAAGGAAGTGCCGGTCCTCGACATCGATCACGTCAATATCGGCGCCTATATCCGCAACACGCTCGCGGTCGACAAGAATATGCGCCGTGAAGACGCGCTGTTCGACATCTATCGCGTGATGCGGCCGGGCGAGCCGCCGACGATCGAGACGGCGCAGACCATGTTCAACTCGCTGTTCTTCGATCCCGAGCGCTACGACCTCTCGGCGGTCGGGCGGGTCAAGATGAACATGCGGCTCGACCTCGAATGCGCGGACACCGTGCGCGTCCTGCGCAAGGAGGACATTACCGGCGTCATTCGCACGCTGGTCGATCTGCGCGACGGCAAGGGGGTGATCGACGACATCGATCATCTCGGCAACCGGCGCGTCCGCTCGGTCGGCGAGCTGATGGAGAACCAGTACCGCATCGGCCTGCTGCGCATGGAGCGGGCGATCAAGGAGCGCATGTCCTCGGTCGATATCGGCACGGTGATGCCGCAGGACCTGATCAACGCGAAGCCGGCCGCCGCCGCGGTGCGCGAGTTCTTCGGCTCGTCCCAGCTCTCGCAGTTCATGGACCAGACCAACCCGCTCTCGGAGATCACCCACAAGCGGCGCCTCTCGGCGCTGGGGCCGGGCGGTCTAACGCGCGAGCGAGCGGGCTTCGAGGTGCGCGACGTGCATCCGACGCACTACGGCCGCATTTGCCCGATCGAAACGCCCGAGGGGCCGAATATCGGCCTGATCAACTCGCTCGCGACCTACGCGCGGGTCAACAAATACGGGTTCGTCGAGACGCCCTACCGCAAGGTGAAGGACGGCCGGGTGACCGACGAGGTCATCTATCTCTCCGCGATGGAGGAGGGCCGCTATTTCGTCGCTCAGGCGAACCAGCCGGTCGACGCGCGCGGGCGCTTCACCGAGGATCTGATCGTGTGCCGGCATGCCGGCGACGTCCTGATGATCGCGCCCGACAAGGTCGACTACATGGATGTGTCGCCCAAGCAGCTCGTCTCGGTCGCCGCCGCGCTGATCCCATTCCTGGAGAACGACGACGCCAACCGCGCGCTGATGGGGTCCAACATGCAGCGCCAGGCGGTGCCCTTGGTGCGCACCGAAGCGCCCTTCGTCGGCACCGGCATGGAGGGCGTGGTGGCGCGCGACTCGGGCGCGGCGATCGCTGCGCGCCGCACCGGCATCGTCGACCAGGTCGACTCCACCCGCATCGTGATCCGGGCGACGGAGGAACTCGACCCGACCAAGTCGGGCGTCGACATCTATCGGCTGCAGAAGTTCCAGCGTTCCAACCAGAACACCTGCATCAATCAGCGGCCGCTGGTTAAGGTCGGCGACGCGGTCGCCAAGGGCGACATCATCGCCGACGGGCCGTCCACCGACATCGGTGAGCTTGCGCTCGGGCGCAACGTGCTCGTCGCCTTCATGCCGTGGAACGGCTACAACTTCGAGGACTCGATCCTGCTGTCCGAGCGGATCGTCAAGGACGACGTCTTCACCTCGATCCATATCGAGGAATTCGAGGTGATGGCCCGCGATACCAAGCTCGGCCCGGAAGAGATCACCCGCGACATACCCAATGTCTCGGAAGAGGCGCTGAAGAACCTCGACGAGGCTGGCATCGTCTATATCGGCGCCGAGGTGCACGCGGGCGACATTCTGGTCGGCAAGATCACGCCGAAGGGCGAAAGCCCGATGACGCCCGAGGAGAAGCTGTTGCGGGCGATCTTCGGCGAGAAGGCCTCCGACGTGCGCGACACGTCGCTGCGCGTCCCGCCGGGCGTGCAGGGCACGGTGGTCGAGGTGCGCGTGTTCAACCGGCACGGCGTCGAGAAGGACGAGCGCGCGCTGGCGATCGAGCGCGAGGAAATCGAGCGGCTCGCCAAGGACCGCGACGACGAGCAGGCGATCCTCGACCGCAATGTCTTCGGCCGTCTGGCGGAATTGCTGGAGAACCGCATCGGCATTGCCGGTCCGAAGGGGTTCAAGCGGGACTCGAAGATCACCCGCGCGGTGCTGGAGGAGTACCCGCGCTCGCAATGGTGGCAGTTCGCCTCGTCCAACGACAAGCTGATGGCCGAGATCGAGGCCATCCGCAAACAGTACGAGGAGAGCAAGAAGGGGCTCGAGCAGCGCTTCCTTGACAAGGTCGAGAAGCTGCAGCGCGGCGACGAGCTGCCGCCCGGCGTGATGAAGATGGTGAAGGTCTTCGTCGCGGTGAAGCGCAAGATCCAGCCGGGCGACAAGATGGCGGGCCGGCACGGCAACAAGGGCGTCGTGTCCAAGATCGTTCCGGCCGAGGATATGCCGTTCCTGGCCGATGGCACGCCGGTGGACATCGTGCTCAACCCGCTCGGCGTGCCGAGCCGGATGAATGTCGGCCAAATTCTGGAGACGCATCTCGGCTGGGCCTGCGCCGGACTCGGCCAGCGCATTGGCCAGGCGGTCGACGCCTATTACGGGCGCAGTGATCTCAAGCCGCTCAAGGAGACGCTGCGGAAGGTCTATGGCGAAGACGAGACCATCCGCTCGCTCGGCGAGGGCGAATTGGTCGAACTCGGCGAGAATCTGCGGCATGGCGTGCCGATCGCGACGCCGGTGTTCGACGGCGCCAAGGAGAAGGACATCGAGAGCATGCTCGAACTGGCCGGTCTCGATCACTCGGGACAGGTGACGCTGCACGATGGGCGCACCGGCGAGGAGTTCGATCGCAAGGTGACGGTCGGTTACATCTATATGCTCAAGCTGCATCACCTCGTGGACGACAAGATCCACGCGCGTTCGATCGGTCCGTACAGCCTCGTCACCCAGCAGCCGCTCGGCGGCAAGGCGCAGTTCGGCGGCCAGCGCTTCGGCGAAATGGAGGTGTGGGCGCTCGAAGCCTACGGCGCGGCCTACACCTTGCAGGAAATGCTCACGGTGAAATCCGACGACGTCGCCGGCCGCACCAAGGCCTACGAGTTGATCGTGCGCGGCGACGACACGTTCGAGGCGGGCATTCCCGAGTCCTTCAACGTGCTGGTGAAGGAGATGCGGTCGCTCGGCCTCAATGTCGACCTGCATAACTCCAAGCAGGGGCGCGGCGACAACGCGGAAGCAGCGGAATAAGCGGAGTAACCCAAGGCATGCCTCTCCCGGACGGCGGGGGAGGGTGGGTCGCACGGCGATCCGAGAGGAGTTCGCTCCCTGACCTCCCGTGCGAACGGGAGACCACGGTTCTCAGGAGACGGTAATGAATCAAGAAATCATGAATCTTTTCGGGCCCCAGGTGCCGGCCCAGGTTTTCGATCAGATCCGCATTTCGATCGCGAGCCCGGAAAAGATTCTCTCATGGTCCTACGGTGAGATCAAGAAGCCGGAGACGATCAACTACCGCACCTTCAAGCCGGAGCGCGACGGGTTGTTCTGCGCCCGCATCTTCGGGCCGATCAAGGACTACGAGTGCTTGTGCGGCAAGTACAAGCGCATGAAGTACAAGGGCATCATCTGCGAGAAGTGCGGCGTGGAGGTGACGCTGTCGCGCGTGCGGCGCGAGCGCATGGGGCATATCGAGCTTGCCGCGCCGGTCGCCCATATCTGGTTCCTGAAGTCGCTGCCGAGCCGCATCGGCCTTCTGCTCGACATGACGCTCAAGGATCTCGAGCGGATTCTCTATTTCGAATATTACGTGGTTCTGGAGCCGGGCCTGACCCCGCTGCAGAACCGCTCGCTGCTCAGCGAGGAAGACTACCTGCGCGCGCAGGACGAGTACGGCGCCGACAGCTTCACCGCGATGATCGGGGCCGAAGCGATCCGCGAAATGCTCAAGGGCCTGAATCTCGAAAAGCTCGCGGTCGACCTGCGCAAGGAGATCGCTGAATCGACCTCCGACCTCAAGCCGAAGAAACTCGCCAAGCGGCTGAAGCTGATCGAGGCCTTTCTCACCTCAGGCAACCGGCCGGAATGGATGGTGCTGACCCAGGTGCCGGTGATCCCGCCCGACCTGCGGCCGCTGGTGCCGCTCGACGGCGGCCGCTTCGCCACCTCGGACCTCAACGACCTGTATCGCCGCGTCATCAACCGCAACAACCGGCTGAAACGGCTGATCGAACTGCGCGCGCCCGACATCATCATCCGCAACGAGAAGCGGATGCTGCAGGAGGCGGTCGACGCGCTGTTCGACAACGGCCGGCGCGGACGCGTCATCACGGGCGCCAACAAGCGGCCGCTGAAGTCGCTCGCCGACATGCTCAAAGGCAAGCAGGGCCGGTTCCGCCAGAACCTGCTCGGAAAGCGGGTCGACTATTCCGGCCGCTCGGTAATCGTGGTCGGTCCGGAGCTCAAGCTGCACCAGTGCGGCCTGCCGAAGAAGATGGCGCTCGAGCTGTTCAAGCCGTTCATCTACTCGCGGCTCGACGCCAAGGGCCTGTCGACCACGGTGAAGCAGGCGAAGAAGCTGGTCGAGAAGGAGAAGCCCGAGGTCTGGGACATCCTCGACGAGGTCATCCGCGAGCATCCGGTGCTGCTCAACCGGGCCCCCACGCTGCACCGGCTCGGCATCCAGGCGTTCGAGCCGGTGCTGATCGAGGGCAAGGCGATCCAGTTGCATCCGCTCGTCTGCGCCGCCTTCAACGCCGACTTCGACGGCGACCAGATGGCCGTGCACGTGCCGCTCTCGCTCGAGTCGCAGCTCGAAGCGCGCGTGCTGATGATGTCGACCAACAACATCCTGCATCCGGCCAACGGCTCGCCCATCATCGTGCCGAGCCAGGATATCGTGCTCGGGCTCTACTATCTGTCGCTCATGCGCGAGGGCGAGCCGGGCCAGGGCAAGGCGTTCGGCAATCTCGCCGACATCGAGCATGCGCTGGCCCAGAAGGTCATCACGCTCCATACCAAGATCAAATATCGCTGGGATGGCGTCGGCGAGGACGGCGAACCGATCCGCCGCTGGTACGACACCACGCCCGGCCGCGTGGTGCTCGGCCAGGCGATGCCGCGGAATCCCAAGGTCTCGTTCGACACCGTCAACAAGCTGATGACGAAGCGCGAGATCTCGAACATGATCGACACGGTCTACCGCCACTGCGGGCAGAAGGAGACCGTGATCTTCTGCGACCGGATCATGGCGCTCGGCTTCTACCACGCCTTCAAAGCGGGCATTTCGTTCGGCAAGGACGACATGGTCGTTCCGAGCTCGAAATGGAAGATCGTGGACCGGACTCGCGCGGACGCAAAGGAGTTCGAGCAGCAGTTCAACGAAGGCCTGATCACCCAGGGCGAGAAGTACAACAAGGTGGTCGACGCCTGGTCGAAGTGCACCGAGGAGATCGCCGAGGCGATGATGAAAGAAATCTCCGCGGTGCGTAAGGACGACAAGTCCGGCCGCGAGGTCCCGGTCAACTCGATCTACATGATGGCGCATTCGGGCGCGCGCGGCTCGCCGGCGCAGATGCGTCAGCTCGCCGGCATGCGCGGCCTGATGGCGAAGCCGTCGGGCGAGATCATCGAGAGCCCGATCATCTCGAACTTTAAGGAAGGGCTCTCCGTGCTGGAGTACTTCAACTCGACGCATGGCGCGCGCAAGGGCCTTGCCGACACCGCGCTGAAGACGGCGAATTCGGGATATCTGACGCGGCGACTGGTCGACGTGGCGCAGGACTGCATCGTCACCGAGGTCGACTGCGGCACGACGGCCGGCATCAAGGTGCGCGCCATTATCGACGCGGGCCAGGTGGTGGCTTCGCTCGCGAGCCGCATCCTCGGCCGCACCATCGCCGAAGACGTGCGCGACCCGACGACCAACAAGGTGATCGTGCCGCGCAACACGCTGCTCGACGAGCCCAGCGTGGACGCCCTTGTCAAGGCCAGCGTGCAGGAGGTGCGCATCCGCTCGGTGCTCACCTGCGAGACCACGAGCGGGGTGTGCGGCGCCTGTTACGGGCGCGACCTCGCGCGCGGCACGCCGGTGAACATGGGCGAGGCGGTCGGCGTCATTGCGGCGCAGTCGATCGGCGAGCCGGGGACGCAGCTCACCATGCGCACCTTCCACATCGGCGGAGCGGCGCAGATCTCGGAGCAGTCGTTCATCGAATTGAACTTCGATGGAACGGTCCGCGTCAACAACCGCAATATCGTGCGCAACTCGGACGGCGAGTTGATCGCCATGGCGCGCAACATGGCGGTGGTGGTCGTCGACCAGGACGGAACGGAACGCGCCGTCCACCGCATCCAGTTCGGTTCGCGCCTCAAGGTCGACGAGGGCGACAAGATCGCGCGCGGCCAGCGCATCGCCGAGTGGGATCCCTACACGCGCCCGATCCTCACCGAGGCGGAGGGCACGGTCGACTTCGAGGATCTGGTTGAAGGCCAGTCGATGTCGGAAACGCTCGACGAGTCGACCGGCATCGCCAAACGCGCGGTGATCGATTGGCGCACCGGCTCGGGGCGGGGCCAGCAGGATCTCCGGCCGGCCATCGTCATCAAGGGCAAGGACGGCAAGGTGCTCAAGCTCGCGCGCGGCGGCGAGGCGCGCTACCAGCTCGCCGTCGATGCGATTCTGTCGGTCGATCCCGGCGGCAAGGTCAAGGCGGGCGACGTCATTGCCCGCATGCCGACCGAGAGCGCGAAGACGCGCGACATCACCGGCGGTCTGCCGCGCGTCGCCGAGCTGTTCGAAGCGCGACGGCCGAAGGAGGCGGCGATCATCGCCGAGGTGACCGGCATCGTCCGGTTCGGCCGCGACTACAAGAACAAGCGCCGGCTCACCATCGAGCCGACCAACAAGGACGAGGAAGCGCGTGAATACCTGATCCCGAAGGGCAAGCACATCCATCTGCAGGATGGCGACGCGATCGAGAAGGGCGACTACATCGTCGAAGGCAACCCGGCGCCGCACGACATTCTGGCGGTCAAGGGCGTCGAGGATCTCGCCGCCTATCTCGTCAACGAGATCCAGGAGGTCTACCGGCTGCAGGGCGTCAACATCAACGACAAGCACATCGAGGTGATCGTTCGCCAGATGCTGCAAAAAGTGGAAGTGGACGATTCCGGCGAGACCGAACTGATCCAGGGCGAGCACATCGACCGGATCGAGTTCGATCAGGTGAATGAACGCGCCCGCGAGGCCGGCAAGAAGGAGGCGAAGGCCCACCCGGTTCTGCTCGGCATCACCAAGGCGTCGCTGCAGACGCGGTCCTTCATCTCCGCGGCCTCGTTCCAGGAGACCACGCGCGTGCTGACCGAAGCCGCCGTGAACGGCAAGATCGATACGCTGGACGGCCTCAAGGAAAACGTGATCGTCGGCCGCCTGATCCCGGCCGGGACGGGCGCCATGATGAACGTGCTGCGCGAGGTCGCGGGCAAGCGCGATGCGCTCATTCTCGACGAACGCGAGAAGGAGCAGGCGGCGAAGGCCGCCGAGCAACCGGCGCAGCTGCCGGCCGCCGAGTAGACCGCGACGCGCCGCCGAGCGATTGCGATAAAGTAAGGAGGGCCGCCCCTGGGCGGCCCTCCGATTCTCGGCACGAGCGGCGCGAACCCATCTGCGCGGCCGCGGAACCACCGTTACGGGGCTGCGTTCTCACCAGAACTTTGATCGAGGAGCTCATCGCGCGGCGATGCAACGGCCGCGCGATGAAAGAATAGGTGGACTGCGATGGGCGAGGGACATTGGTGGCGGTGGGGCGTGCTCTACCAGATCTATCCGCGCTCGTTTCAGGATTCGAATGGCGACGGCGTCGGCGACCTGCGCGGCATTGTGCAGCGGCTGCCCTATCTGAGCGACCTGGGGGTCGATGCGCTGTGGCTGTCGCCGATCTTCCCCTCGCCGATGGCGGATTTCGGCTACGACATCGCCGACTATGTCGACATCGATCCGCTGTTTGGCTCCGTCGCCGATCTCGACGCCCTGATCGAGGCCGCGCATGCGCGCCGCATCAAGGTGCTGCTCGATCTCGTTCCAAATCACACCTCGGACCGGCACCCGTGGTTCGTCGAGAGCCGCTCCTCGCGCGACAATCCGAAGCGGGACTGGTACATCTGGCGCGATCCGCGCCCCGACGGCGGGCCGCCCACCAACTGGATGTCCGAATTCAGCGGCAGTGCGTGGGAGTACGATACGCAGACGCGGCAGTGCTACTATCACGCGTTCCTCAAGCAGCAGCCGGATCTCAACTGGCGCAACCCTAAGGTCCGCTCTGCGATCTACGACGTGATGCGGTTCTGGCTTCGGCGCGGCATCGACGGGTTTCGCGTCGACGTGATCTGGCACCTGATCAAGGACGACCAGTTCCGCGACAACCCGCTCAACCTCGATTTCCATGAGGGGTTGCCTCCGAACCGGCGGCTCATTCCGCTCTACACGGCCGATCGGCCGGAGGTGCATGATGTCATATCGCAGATGCGGCGCGTCATCGATGAGTTCGACGAACGCGTGCTGATCGGGGAGATCTATCTGCCGATCGAGCGACTGGTCACGTATTACGGCGTCGATCTCTCCGGCACCCACCTGCCGTTCAATTTCGCGCTGCTCAATGCGCCTTGGAATGCGCGTCACATCGCGCGGTTGATCGACGAGTATGAGGCGGCCTTGCCGCTCGGCGGGTGGCCCAATTGGGTGCTCGGCAACCACGATCGGCCGCGCGTCGCAAGCCGGATTGGGCAGGAGCAGATCAGAGTGGCGGCCATGCTGCTGCTGACCTTGCGGGGCACGCCAACCGTTTACTACGGCGAGGAAATTGGCATGGCGCAGGTTCCGATGCCGCCGGAACGGGTGCAGGATCCGTTCGAGAAGAACGTCCCCGGACTTGGCGTCGGCCGCGACGGCTGCCGCACCCCGATGCAGTGGAACTCCGAGCCGCATGCCGGCTTCTCGACGGTCGACCCCTGGCTGCCGCTAGCGAGCGACTGGCGACGCGAGAACGTCGAGAACCAGCGCGCGGACGCCAACTCCGTCCTCAACCTCTATCGCCGGCTGATCGCCCTGCGCCGTTCCTCGCCGGCGCTCACCCAGGGGGCGTATCAACCGATCGCAGCGAGCGGCGACCTGCTCGTCTTCATCCGCGCGGAGGGGGACGAGCGCATGCTCGTCGCCCTCAATCTCGGCGGCGAGCCGGTCGCGTTCGAGCTCAAGGATAGGGGTCTGAAAGGGCGGCTGCTCGTCTCCTCCCTGGGCGACCGGGACGGCGAGGCGGTGAACAAGACTATCGATCTGCGCAGTCACGAGGGGGCGGTGATCGGGCTCGATCGCTAGCGTGGAGCGCTAGCGAAACCGCGCCGAACGCACTATATGGCGGTCCGCAGGCTTGACTTCGCTTCGACCGGCCGGTACAAACCGCGCACTTTTTTGGCAGGCGGTGAGTTTTCTTTCGTCGCAGGGCGCGACACGGCGCCTCGATCAATGAAGCTCAAACGCTGCCGGCGACAGCCAGTGTCAGACGCGAGTGCATGATCACGGCGCTAAGGCGTTCGTGATCCTCTGTGAACGGATGAGCGCTTTTCCGCACAAAAAACGCGGATGGCGCGATATCCGTTTTGCGCGTCGGAGTGGGCGCAAAGCGACGGGCGACGGCCCGGACGATGCAGGCGGGAGCAAGGCTCCCCCGGGGAATTTAATGCGGGGTCTCGGCCCCGGACGAGGTGGTGAAGGCGAGCGATGCCGACGATCAACCAGCTGATCCGCAAGCCGCGGGTTCCGCAACGGGCGCGCAAGAAGGTGCCCGCCTTGCAGCAAAGCCCGCAGAAGCGCGGCGTCTGCACGCGCGTCTATACGACGACCCCGAAGAAGCCGAATTCCGCCTTGCGCAAGGTCGCCAAGGTGCGGCTGACCAACCACTTCGAGGTGATCGGCTATATTCCCGGCGAGGGGCATAACCTGCAGGAGCACTCGGTCGTCATGATCCGCGGCGGCCGGGTGAAGGACCTGCCCGGCGTCCGCTATCACATCCTGCGTGGCGTGCTCGACACGCAGGGCGTCAAGAACCGCAAGCAGCGCCGGTCGAAATACGGCGCCAAGCGTCCGAAATGACCTGAGCGGAGCGAAAACCGATGTCCCGCCGTCACCGCGCCGAGAAGCGCGAGATCCTTCCGGACCCGAAATTCGGGAACGTGGTGGTCACCAAATTCATGAACTCGGTCATGCATGCCGGCAAGAAGTCGGTGGCCGAGCAGATCGTCTATGGCGCCTTCGACATCATCGAAAGCAAGACGAAACAGAACCCGCTGGGCATATTCCAGCAGGCGCTGGACAATGTCATGCCGGCGATCGAGGTGCGCTCGCGCCGCGTGGGCGGCGCCACCTATCAGGTCCCGGTCGAGGTGCGTTCCGATCGCCGCCAGGCGCTCGGCATTCGCTGGCTGATCTCGGCCGCGCGCGATCGTAATGAGAAGACGATGACCGAACGGCTCTCGGGCGAATTGCTGGACGCTTCCAATAATCGCGGCAACGCCGTCAAGAAACGCGAGGACACGCACCGGATGGCGGAGGCGAACCGCGCCTTCTCGCATTACCGCTGGTAACGCGAGCACGGCCGCCACTTAATCCGAGGACGACCCCATGCCCCGCACCCACCCGATCGAGGACTACCGTAACTTCGGCATCATGGCCCACATCGATGCCGGCAAGACGACGACGACCGAGCGGATCCTCTATTACACCGGGAAGAGCCACAAGATCGGCGAAGTCCATGAGGGCGCGGCCACCATGGATTGGATGGAGCAGGAGCAGGAGCGCGGCATCACCATCACCTCCGCCGCCACGACCGCGTTCTGGAGAGGCAAACGCCTCAACATCATCGACACGCCCGGTCACGTCGACTTCACCATCGAGGTGGAGCGCAGCTTGCGGGTGCTCGACGGGGCGGTCTGCTTGCTCGATTCCAACCAAGGCGTGGAGCCGCAGACCGAGACGGTGTGGCGCCAGGGCGACAAGTACAAGGTCCCGCGCATCGTCTTCTGCAACAAGATGGACAAGATCGGCGCGGACTTCTTCAAGTGCCTCGACGACATCGAAACGAGGCTTGGGGCAAAGCCGGTCGCGCTTCAATTGCCGATCGGCGCCGAGAGCGCGTTCAAGGGAGTCGTCGATCTCATCCGCATGGTCGGCATCGTGTGGGACGAGGAGACGCTCGGCGCCAAGTACCACGACGTTCCGACATTCCACCCGATCTTGTCGACAAGGCCAAGGAATACCGCGAGCATATGATCGAGGCGACAGTCGAGCTCGATGATGCAGCGATGACCGCTTATCTCGACGGTCACGAGCCGGACGAGGCCACCCTCAAGCAGCTGATCCGCAAGGCGGTGGTCACCGGCGCGTTCTATCCGGTGCTGTGCGGGTCGGCCTTCAAGAACAAGGGCGTGCAGCCGCTGCTCGACGCGGTGGTTGACTTTCTTCCCTCGCCGATCGAGGTGCCGCCGATCAAGGGCGTCGATCCCAAGGGCAACGAGGTGGTGCGCAATCCTTCCGACAAGGAGCCGCTCGCCATGCTTGCCTTCAAGATCATGGACGATCCGTTCGTCGGCACCATCACCTTCTGTCGCATCTATTCGGGCACGCTGGCGAGCGGGAGCGGCGTCATCAACTCGACGCGCGACCGCAAGGAGCGCATCGGCCGCATGCTGCTGATGCACGCCAATAATCGCGAGGACATCAAGGAGGCCTATGCGGGCGATATCGTCGCGCTCGCCGGGCTGAAGGAGGCACGCACCGGCGACACGCTGTGCGATCCGCAGAAGCAGGTCATCCTCGAAAAGATGGAGTTCCCCGACCCCGTCATCGAGATCGCCATCGAGCCGAAGTCGAAGGCGGATCAGGAGAAACTCGGCGTCGCGCTGGCCAAGCTCGCCGCGGAGGATCCCTCCTTCCGCGTCTCGACCGATCCGGAGTCCGGCCAGACCATCCTCAAGGGCATGGGCGAGCTGCATCTGGACATCAAGGTCGACATTCTCAAGCGCAGCTACAAGGTCGACGCCAATATCGGGCAGCCGCAGGTCGCCTATCGCGAAAAGATCACCAAACCGGTCACCGTCGATTATGTGCACAAGAAGCAGACCGGCGGCTCGGGCCAGTTCGCGGGCGTCAAGATCGTGGTCGAGCCGAAAGAGCCGGGAACCGGCTACGAGTTCGAGAACAAGGTGATCGGCGGCACGGTGCCGAAGGAATACATCCCCGGCGTCGCGAAGGGATTGAGTTCAGTCCTCACCTCCGGCGTGCTTGCCGGCTTCCCTGTCGTCGACCTGAAAGTGTCGCTGGTCGACGGCAAGTATCACGACGTCAACTCCTCGGCGCTCGCGTTCGAAATCGCCTCGCGTTCGGCGTTGCGCGAGGCGTTGCAGAAGGGCGGATCGGTTCTGCTCGAGCCGATCATGCGCGTCGAGGTGGTGACGCCCGAAGAGTATACCGGATCCGTAATTGGCGATCTCAACTCGCGGCGTGGCCACATCCACGGCCAGGACATGCGCGGCAACGCAAATGTCGTCAACGCGATGGTGCCGCTCGCCAATATGTTCGGTTACGTCAATGTCCTGCGTTCCATGACCCAGGGACGCGCGACCTTCACCATGCAGTTTGATCACTACGAACAGGTTCCGCAAAACGTGGCGCAGGAGGTTCAGGCAAAATTCGCCTGACCGCCGCGAGCGAAACATGTAACGGCAACGGAGAGTCCCGATGGCCAAAGAGAAGTTTGCAAGAACAAAGCCTCACTGCAACATCGGCACGATTGGCCATGTCGACCATGGCAAGACGACGCTGACCGCGGCGATCACCAAGATTTTGGCGGAGACGGGCGGGGCGACATTCACCGCCTATGACCAGATCGACAAGGCGCCGGAAGAGAAGGCGCGCGGCATCACCATCTCGACGGCGCATGTGGAGTATCAGACCAAGAAGCGCCATTACGCCCATGTCGACTGCCCCGGCCACGCCGACTACGTGAAGAACATGATCACGGGCGCCGCGCAGATGGACGGCGCGATCCTGGTCGTGTCCGCCGCCGACGGTCCGATGCCGCAGACGCGCGAGCATATCCTGCTGGCGCGCCAGGTCGGCGTTCCCGCGCTCGTCGTCTATATGAATAAGGTCGACATGGTCGACGATCCCGAACTGCTCGAGCTGGTCGAGCTGGAGGTTCGCGAGCTCCTGTCGAAGTACAATTTCCCCGGCGACAAGATCCCGGTGGTCAAGGGCTCGGCGCTGCTTGCGCTCGAAGGCAAAGACGAGAAGCTCGGCAAGGCGTCGATCCTCGAGCTCATGGACGCGGTCGACTTGTACATCCCGCAGCCGGATCGTCCGAAGGATCAGCCGTTCCTGATGCCGGTTGAAGACGTGTTTTCGATCTCCGGCCGCGGCACCGTGGTGACCGGGCGCATCGAGCGCGGCATCGTCAAAGTCGGCGACGAAGTCGAGATCGTAGGCCTGCGTCCGACCCAGAAGACCGTCGTGACCGGCGTCGAGATGTTCCGCAAGCTGCTCGATCAGGGCGAGGCGGGCGATAATGTCGGCTGCCTGTTGCGCGGCACCAAGCGCGAAGAGGTCGAGCGCGGCCAGGTGCTGTGCAAGCCCGGCTCGGTCAAGCCGCACACCAAATTCAAGGCCGAGGCCTACATCCTCACCAAGGAGGAAGGCGGGCGGCACACCCCGTTCTTCACCAATTATCGGCCGCAATTCTACTTCCGCACCACCGACGTCACCGGCGTCGTGCACCTGCCGGAAGGCACCGAGATGGTGATGCCGGGCGACAATATCGCCATGACGGTCGAGCTGATCGTGCCGATCGCGATGGAGGAAAAACTGCGCTTCGCCATTCGCGAGGGCGGCCGCACCGTCGGCGCCGGCGTGGTGGCGAGCATCATCGAGTAGTTTTCGCCTCTCCCCGCCTGCGGGGAGAGGTTGACTACGCAGCGGTCGGACGAGGGGCGTTTGCTCGATCCCTCATCTGACCCTCTCCCCGCCACAGCGAGGAGAGGAAGAGGCGGAACGAGAGAGAAGAAGAAATGAACGGCCAGAACATCCGAATTCGCCTCAAGGCGTTCGATCACCGCATTCTCGATGCCTCGACGCGCGAGATCGTGGCGACGGCGAAGCGAACAGGCGCGCAGGTGCGCGGCCCCATTCCGCTGCCGACCAAGATCGAGAAGTTCACCGTCAACCGCTCGCCCCACATCGACAAGAAGAGCCGCGAGCAGTTCGAGATGCGCACCCACAAGCGGCTTCTCGACATCGTCGATCCGACGCCGCAGACCGTCGACGCGCTGATGAAGCTCGACCTTGCCGCCGGCGTCGATGTCGAGATCAAGCTCTAAAGTAGAGCCGCTCGGACGGATAGAAGGACGAGAACCGATGCGCTCCGGTGTGATCGCACAGAAGGTCGGGATGACGCGCATCTTCACCGATGCGGGCGAGCACGTGCCTGTCACGGTGCTGAAATTGGCGAGCTGCCAGGTGGTCGCGCACCGCACGCTCGACAAGAACGGTTATGTGGCGATGCAGCTTGGCGCGGGCCTGCGCAAGGTGAAGAACGTGGCGCGCGCCGAGCGCGGACACTTCGCCGTCGCCAAGGTCGAGCCGAAACGCCAGATGGTCGAATTCCGGGTGGACGAGAAGGCGTTGATCCCGGTCGGCGCCGAAATCACTGCCGACCATTTCGTCGTCGGCCAGTTCGTCGATGTGACCGGCACCTCCATCGGCAAGGGTTTTGCCGGCGGCATGAAGCGGTGGAATTTCGGCGGCTTGCGCGCCTCGCACGGCGTGTCGATCTCGCACCGTTCGATCGGCGGCACCGGCGGCCGGCAGGACCCGGGCAAGACCTTCAAGAACAAGAAGATGCCCGGCCATCTCGGCGTCGAGCGAGTGACCACGCTCAATCTCAAGGTCGTGCAGACCGATCCCGAGCGCGGGCTCATTCTGGTTGAGGGTGCGGTGCCCGGCGCCAAGGGCGGCTGGATCACCGTGCGCGACGCAGTGAAGAAATCGCTGCCAAAGGACGCGCCGCAGCCGGGCAGGTTCCGCTTGCGCACCGAGGAAGCGGACGAGAAGGCCCCGAAGGAAGCGCCCGCCGAGGGGAATGCCGCCACAGACGCGGCCGGCGCGCAGCAGAGCGCGGCCGAGACGGCGGCTCCGGCGGCTCCGGGGGCGGAATCTCCGGCAACGCCGAAAGCCCCGACGGACAAGCCGGGCAAGAAGACGGGGGCGTGAGATGCAGGTTCAGATCACCACACTCGACGGCAAGGAGGCCGGCGCGGTTGAGTTGCCTGAGGCGATTTTCGGCCTCACGCCGCGCGCCGACATTATCCATCGCTGCGTCGCCTGGCAGTTGTCGCGCCGCCAGCGCGGAACGCATGCGGTGAAGAACCGCGCCGACATCGCCCGCACGGGCAAGAAGATCTACCGCCAGAAAGGCTCGGGCGGCGCCCGCCACGGCTCGGCGCGCGCCAACCTATTCCGCGGCGGCGGACGCTCGTTCGGGCCAGTGGTGCGCAGCCACGCCATCGATCTGCCGAAGAAGGTCCGCGCGCTTGCCCTCAAGCATGCGCTCTCGGCCAAGGCGCAGGACGGCGGCGTGATCGTGCTCGATAAGGCCGCGCTCGCCGAAGGCAAGACCAAGACCCTGAAGAGCCAGTTTGCCCAGATCGGGGTCGACAATGCGCTGATCATCGACGGCGCCGAGCTCGATCCGAGCTTCAGCCTCGCCGCCCGCAACATCCCGAACATCGATGTGCTGCCGGTGCAGGGCATCAACGTCTACGACATTCTGCGGCGGACGAAACTCGTCCTCACCAAAGCCGCGATCGATGCGCTGGAGGCGCGGTTCAAATGACCACCACCGATCCGCGCCATTACGACGTCATCCTCGGCCCGGTGATCACCGAAAAGGCGACCAATGCGTCCGAGCACAATCAGGTGCTGTTCAAGGTGCGCGGCGACGCCACCAAGCCGCAGATCAAAGAGGCGGTGGAGAAGCTGTTCGACGTCAAGGTCAAGTCGGTCAACACGCTGATCCGCAAAGGCAAGGTCCGGCGTTTCCGCGGCAAGCGCGGGCAGTTGTCGGACGTGAAGAAGGCGTTCGTGACCCTCGAAGAGGGCCACCGCATCGACGTCGCCACGGGACTGTGAGGGAACGGCCATGGCGCTCAAGACATTCAAGCCGACCACCCCGGGTCAACGTCAGCTGGTCATCGTCGACCGCTCGGGCCTTTACCACGGCAAGCCGATTAAGGCGCTCACGGAAGGCAAAGGCGCGAGCGGCGGCCGCAACAATGCCGGCCGCATCACCGTGCGCTTCCGCGGCGGCGGCCACAAGCGCGCGCTGCGCACGGTCGATTTCAAGCGCCGGAAGTTCGACCAGCCGGCTCTGGTCGAACGCATCGAATACGATCCGAACCGCACCGCTTTCATCGCGCTCGTCAAATATGACGACGGGGAGCTGTCCTACATTCTTGCGCCGCAGCGGCTTGCGGTCGGCGACTCGGTCGTGTCGGGCGAGCATGTCGACGTGAAGCCGGGCAATGCGATGCCGCTCGCCAACATGCCGATCGGCACGATCGTCCACAATGTCGAGCTGAAGATCGGCAAAGGCGGCCAGCTTGCGCGCTCGGCCGGAACCTATGCGCAGATCGTCGGCCGCGACCGCGACTATGTCATCCTGCGCATGAATTCGACCGAGCAACGGCTTGTGCACGGCCGCTGCATGGGAACCGTCGGCGCGGTGTCGAATCCAGATCAAATGAACATCTCGATCGGCAAGGCGGGGCGCACGCGCTGGCTCGGCCGGCGGCCGCACAATCGCGGGGTCGCGATGAATCCGGTCGATCATCCGCACGGCGGCGGCGAAGGCCGCTCCTCGGGCGGCCGCCACCCGGTGACGCCCTGGGGCTTCCCCACCAAGGGCAAGAAGACCCGCAGGAATAAGCAGACGACGAAGTTCATCGTCTCCAGCCGCCACGCGCGGAAGAAGAAGTAAGGAAGGCACGCCATGGCGCGTTCGGTATGGAAGGGCCCGTTCGTCGACGGCTTTCTGCTCAAGAAGGCGGACGCCGCGCGCGCGTCAGGCCGGCATGACGTGATCAAGATCTGGAGCCGGCGTTCGACGATCCTGCCGCAATTCGTCGGGCTCACCTTCGGCGTCCATAACGGACACAAGCACATCCCGGTGCTGGTGACCGAGGAAATGGTCGGTCACAAGTTCGGCGAGTTCGCGCCGACCCGCACCTTCCACGGCCATTCCGGCGACAGGAAAGCCAAACGCGCGCCGTCGGCGGGCGCGTGAGGCGGGAGATCGGACCATGAGCAAGCCGTCGCGTCCGCGCAAGCTAGCGGAAAACGAAGCCAAGGCGGTGGCGCGCACGCTGCGGGTCTCGCCGCAGAAACTCAATCTCGTCGCGCAAATGATCCGCGGCAAAAAGGTGCAGACCGCGCTCGCCGATCTCGAGTTTTCGCGCAAGCGCATTGCGCGCGACGTGCAGAAGTGCCTGCAGTCGGCGATCGCCAATGCCGAGAACAATCACGACCTCGACATCGACGATCTCATCGTCGCCCAGGCGCATGTCGGGAAGGCGCTGGTGATCAAACGCTTCGTCCCGCGCGGACGCGGGCGCGCGGGACGTATCATGAAACCGTTTTCGCACCTGACGATCGTCGTGCGTCAGGTCGAGACGCAGAGCTAGGCGAGGAACACCGATGGGTCAGAAGGTCAATCCGATCGGCCTGCGGCTCGGCATCAATCGTACGTGGGATTCGCGCTGGTACGCCGGCAAGAACGAGTACGGCAAGCTGATGCACGAGGACATGGCCATTCGCGAAGCGCTGATGAAGCAGCTCAAGCAGGCCGCCGTATCGAAAATCGTGATCGAGCGCCCGCACAAGAAGTGCCGCGTAACGATCCACTCGGCGCGGCCCGGCGTGGTGATCGGCAAGAAGGGCGCCGACATCGAGAAGCTGCGCCGCAAGGTCGCCCAGCTCACCGATTCCGATGTCGTGCTCAACATCGTCGAAATCCGCAAGCCCGAGCTCGACGCTCAGCTCGTCGCCGAATCGATCGCCCAGCAGCTCGAGCGCAGGGTGGCCTTCCGCCGCGCCATGAAGCGCGCGGTGCAGTCGGCGATGCGTCTCGGCGCCGAGGGCATCCGCATCAACTGCTCGGGCCGGCTCGGCGGGGCGGAAATTGCCCGCATGGAATGGTACCGCGAAGGCCGCGTGCCGCTGCATACGCTGCGCGCCGACGTCGATTTCGGCGTCGCCACCGCCTTCACCACCTACGGCACCTGCGGCGTCAAGGTGTGGATCTTCAAGGGCGAGGTGCTCGAGCACGATCCGATGGCGCAGGACAAGCGGGCGGCGGAGGGCGATGTCGGCCGGCCGCGGCGCGAGATGGCGTGAACGCCCGATCGGAACGAATAAGAAAGGCGTCGACCCATGCTCCAACCGATGCGCACCAAGTACCGCAAGGCGCACAAAGGCCGCATCCACGGCCAGGCGACGAGCGCGACCTCCCTCGCTTTCGGCCAGTTCGGCCTCAAGGCGATGGCGCCCGAGCGCATCACCGCGCGCCAGATCGAAGCGGCCCGGCGGGCGATGACGCGGCACATGAAGCGCGCCGGCCGGGTGTGGATCCGCATCTATCCCGACGTGCCGATCTCGAAGAAGCCGCTGGAGGTCCGCATGGGATCGGGCAAGGGCGCACCGGAATTCTGGGTCGCGCGCGTGAAGCCCGGCCGCATCCTGTTCGAGGTGGACGGCGTCACCAGCCAGGTCGCGCGCGAAGCGCTGACGCTCGCGGCGGCGAAGCTGCCGATCAAGACGCGTTTCATCGAGCGCATCGCCGAGTAGGAACTGTACTATGACGACCGCCGCCGACTTACGCGTCATGACCGTCGACCAGCTCGACGACGAGCTGCTGAAGCTCAAGAAGGAGCAGTTCAACTTGCGCTTCCAGAGGGCGACGGGCCAGCTCGAAAACACCGCGCGCGTGCGGCAGGTGCGGCGCGACATCGCGCGGATCAAGACCGTGGCGCAGCAGAAGCGCGCTGGCGCGGCGAAGGAATAAGGTTCAGGAGATCGACGATGCCGAAGCGCACGCTCCAGGGAATTGTGGTGAGCGACAAGCAGGACAAGACAATTGTCGTGCGGGTCGAGCGCCGCTTCACCCATCCGGTGATGAAGAAGACTGTTCGCAGTTCCAAGAAATTCTACGCGCACGACGAGAAGAACGAATACTCGGTCGGCGACGTCGTATGGATCGAGGAGCACCGGCCGATTTCCCGGCTCAAGCGCTGGGCGGTCATCGAAGGCCTGAAGAAGGCGAAGTAGCCGGCTCAATTCGGGGCGGCCAAGAAACTACGAGGCGTCGCATGATCCAGATGCAAACCAATCTCGACGTGGCGGACAATTCCGGCGCGCGCCGGGTCATGTGCATCAAGGTGCTGGGCGGCTCGAAGCGCAAATACGCGACCATCGGCGACGTCATCGTGGTCTCCGTGAAGGAGGCGATCCCGCGCGGCCGCGTGAAGAAGGGCGACGTGATGAAGGCGGTGGTCGTGCGCGTCGCCAAGGATATCCGCCGGCCGGACGGTTCGATCATCCGGTTCGACCGCAATGCCGCCGTGCTGATCAATCCGCAAATGGAGCCGGTCGGCACGCGTATTTTCGGCCCGGTGCCGCGCGAGTTGCGGGCGAAAAACCACATGAAGATCATCTCGCTCGCCCCGGAGGTGCTGTGATGGCGGCAAAAATCCGCAAGGGCGACAAGGTCGTGGTGCTCACCGGTCGCGACAAGGGCCGCACCGGCGAGGTCATCGAGGTGCGACCGGCCGAGAACCGCGCGCTGGTGCGCGGGGTGAACATGGTCAAGCGCCACCAGAAGCAGTCCGCGGGACAGGAAGGCGGCATCATCTCCAAGGAAGCGCCGATCCATCTGTCCAATATCGCGATCGCCGACCCGAAGTCCGGCAAGCCGACGCGGGTCGGGTTCAGAATCGAGGCGGACGGCCGCAAGGTGCGGATCGCCAAGCGTTCGGGAGCCGAGATCAATGGCTGACAGCGAGAAGAAAGCCGAGGGCAAGAAGCCCGACAAAGCGGGCAAGCCCGACAAGGCGGAGAAGCCCGCAATGACGGAGAGGGCGGCGGCCGAACGGGCCGGCGCGCCCGACAAGGCGGCCAAGACGCCCAAGGGCGAGAAGACGGACAAAGGACCCAGGCCGGAGAAGGGCGAGAAGGGCGCCGCCGGCAAGGCGGAGAAGGGCGCTCCGGCGGGCAAGGGCGACAAGGCGGCGGCCAAGCCCGCAGCCAAGGAACCCCCGAAGCCCGCGCGCCTGAAGGTGCAGTACCACTCGGTGATCAAGAAGAAGCTCACCGAGCAGTTCGGCTACAAGAACGTGCTGCAGGTGCCGCGCCTGGAAAAAATCGTGATCAATATGGGCGTCGGCGAGGGCGTCGCCGATCGCAAGAAGGTGGAGCAAGCCGCCGCCGACCTCGCGCTGATTTCCGGGCAGAAGGCGGTGATCACCAAGGCGCGCAAGTCGATTGCGACCTTCAAGGTGCGTGAAGGCCAGGCGATCGGCTGCAAAGTCACGTTGCGCAAGGCGCGCATGTATGAATTCGTCGATCGGCTCATCAACATCGCGCTGCCGCGCGTGCGCGACTTCCGCGGTTTGAGCACGAAGAGCTTCGACGGGCGCGGCAATTACACGCTCGGCGTCAAGGAGCACATCGTCTTCCCCGAGATCGATTACGACAAGGCGGCGGAGATCTGGGGCATGGACATCACCGTCTGCACGACGGCGCGCACCAATGAGGAAGGGCGCGCGCTGCTTGCGGCATTCAATTTCCCGTTCCGGCAGTGAGGCGGCTGCGGCCGTTCTCAAACGCGGAGTTAGGAGCACCGAATGGCGAAAAAAAGCTCAATGGAAAAGAACGAACGCCGGCGCAAGCTCGCCAAGCAGTATGCCGCGCACCGGGCGCGTCTGCGGGCGATTGCGCGCGACCGCTCGAAGCCGATGGAGGAACGCTTCGCCGCCACCCTCAAGCTGGCGGCGCTGCCGCGCAACGGCTCGGCGACGCGCATCCGCAACCGCTGCGAGGTCACCGGACGTCCGCGCGCCTATTATCGCAAGCTGAAGATGAGCCGCATCGCGCTCCGGGAACTCGGCTCCAAAGGCCTCATTCCGGGACTTCTGAAGTCGAGCTGGTGAGGGTCTCACGAACATGAACGATCCCATCGGCGATATGATCACCCGCATCCGCAACGCCCAGATGCGCGCAAAGTCGAAGGTGTCGACGCCAGGCTCGAGCCTGCGCGCCCGCGTGCTCGACGTGCTCAAGAGCGAAGGCTACATCCGCGACTACGCGACCATCGAGCACGCCGACGGGCGCACCGAGTTCGAGATCGAACTGAAGTACTTCGATGGCGAACCGGTGATCCGCGAGATTGCGCGCGTGTCGAAACCGGGGCGCAGGGTCTACGCCTCGGTGAAAGCGCTGCCGCGCGTCAACAACGGCCTCGGCGTCGCGATCGTGTCGACGCCCAAGGGCGTGATGGCCGACCATGCCGCGCGCGACGCCAATGTCGGCGGCGAAATCCTGATGACCGTGTTCTAGGGGACGTTTCGATGTCACGCATCGGCAAGAAGGCGGTCGCGGTCCCCTCGGGGGTGACGGCCAATGTCGACGGTCAGACGGTCAAGGTGAAGGGGCCGAAAGGCGCGCTGCAGATCGTGCTGCCCGACGACGTGACGGTGAAGATGGACAAGGGCGCGGTGAAGGTCGATCCGCGCAGCGAGACGAAGCGCGCGCGCGCCATGTGGGGCACTTCGCGCACGCTCGTCGCGAACATCATCGCCGGCGTCACCAAGGGCTTCGAGGAACGCCTGGAGATCACCGGCGTCGGTTACCGCGCGGCGGTGCAGGGAAAGAAACTGCAGCTCTCACTCGGCTACAGCCACGACGTCGTCTTCCCGATCCCGGAAGGGATCGCGATCGCTACGCCCAAGCCGACCGAGATCGTCGTCACCGGCATCGACAAGCAGAGGGTCGGGCAGGTGGCGGCGGAAATCCGCGCCTTTCGCCGGCCGGAGCCCTACAAGGGCAAGGGCGTGAAATATGTCGGCGAGTATATCTTCCGCAAGGAAGGCAAGAAGAAATAACGGAGCGTCGGATGTCGAGCCTCACCATCAAGACGGAACGGCGCAAGAAGCGCATTCGGCGCGCGGTCAGGGCGGCGGCGGGCGAGCGGCCGCGGCTGTCGGTGTTCCGTTCGTCCAAGCACATCTATGCGCAGGTCATCGACGACCGCAAAGGCGCGACGATTGCGTCGGCGTCCTCGCTGGAAAAGGATTTGCGCTCGAGCTTGAAGACCGGGGCCGATATCGGCGCGGCGAAGGCCGTGGGCAAGCTCCTGGCGGAACGCGCAATGAAAAACGGCGTCAAGCAGGTTGCCTTCGATCGCGGCGGCTATCTCTATCACGGGCGGGTCAAGGCGCTCGCCGACGCGGCGCGCGAAGGCGGACTCGATTTCTAGGACAGAGCGGGCGGACGCCAGAACGGAACGCCAGAACGGAGACGAAAGACTGATGGCACGTGAACGCGAACGCGAGCGGAACCGGGAAGAGCGCGACAGCGAGTTCACCGACAAGCTCGTGCACATCAACCGAGTCGCCAAAGTGGTGAAGGGCGGCCGCCGTTTCGGCTTTGCGGCGCTCGTCGTGGTCGGCGACCAGAAAGGGCGGGTCGGCTTCGGCCATGGCAAGGCGCGCGAGGTGCCGGAAGCGATCCGCAAGGCGACCGACGCGGCGAAGCGCGGGATGATCCGCGTCCCCTTGCGCGAAGGTCGCACGCTGCATCACGACGTGCTGGGACGTCACGGCGCCGGCCGCGTGTTCCTGCGCGCGGCGCCGCCCGGCACCGGCATCATCGCCGGCGGCCCGATGCGCGCCGTGTTCGAGACGCTCGGAATGCAGGACGTAGTCGCGAAGTCGATCGGCTCGTCCAACCCATACAATATGGTGCGGGCGACTTTCGCGGCGCTCAAGCGGCAGGATTCCCCGCGCGCGGTCGCCGCGCGACGCAACATCAAAGTGTCTTCGCTGCAGGCGCGCCGGCGCGAGGGCGACGCCGAGCCGGCGGCAAGCGAATAGGCCGCTCGTCGCGCTAACGGAGATCGATCATGGCGGACAAGAGCGGCAAGACGATCAAGGTCGAGCGGACTGGCAGTCCGATGCGGCGCCGGGGAGATCAGCGGGCGACATTGATCGGGCTCGGACTCAACCGCATCGGACGCGTTTCCGAGCTTGCCGATACGCCATCCACGCGCGGCATGATCGCAAAGGTGCAACATCTCGTGCGCGTGGTCGAGGAGAAGTGACGCTCTCGCCCGCGCGAGCCTTGGCAGCGTTTGGAGACGTGTGATGAAGCTCAATGAGATCGCCGACAAGCCGGGCGCACGGCAGGCGCGCATGCGCATCGGTCGCGGAATTGGCTCCGGCAAAGGCAAGACCGGCGGCCGCGGCGGCAAGGGCCAGACCGCGCGCGCCGGCGTCAGCATCAAAGGATTCGAAGGCGGCCAGATGCCCCTGCACCGCCGCCTTCCGAAGCGCGGCTTCACCAATATTTTTGCGCTCGATCTCAACGAAGTGAATCTCGGCCGCATTCAGGCCGCGGTCGATAAAGGGACGCTTGCGCCAGGCGAGGTCGTCAACGCCGAGTTGCTGGTCAATGCCGGGGTGCTTCGGCGCGCCCGCGACGGGGTGCGTCTGTTGGGAGGCGGAGAACTGAACGCCAAGCTCCAGTTCGAGGTCCACGGCGCTTCGAAATCGGCGGTCGCCGCCGTTGAAAAGACGGGCGGATCGGTAAAAATACTGGGCGAGAAGGCGCAAAAAGACGCGGGCGAAAGCGCGAGCTGAACGCTATATTTGCCAACAGGCGGGCGGGCGACGCCAGCTTGGCGGCAACCGGAGCCTCGTTATGGTTTCTGCAGCAGAACAACTCGCGGCAAATCTGAATTTCTCGGCGCTGGCGAAGGCCGAAGAGCTGAAGAAGCGCATCTGGTTCACGCTCGGCGCGCTGCTCGTCTATCGGCTCGGCACCTACATTCCGCTGCCGGGGATCGATCCGGGACAATGGGAGCAGATCTTCCGCACCCAGGCCGGCGGCATCCTCGGCATGTTCAACATGTTTGCGGGCGGCGGCATCCACCGGATGGCGATCTTCGCCCTCAACATCATGCCCTACATATCGGCGTCGATCATCATCCAACTGATGACGACGGTTTCGCCGACGCTCGAAAACCTGAAGAAGGAGGGCGAGCAGGGACGCAAAGTCATCAATCAATACACCCGGTATCTGACGGTGCTGCTTGCCGCCTTTCAAGCCTACGGCATCTCGCTCGGGCTTGAAGGGGCGGGTTCGGTCGTGACCAGTCCGGGCTGGTTCTTCCGCATTTCGACGGTGATCACGCTTACCGGCGGAACGGTGTTCCTGATGTGGCTGGGCGAGCAGATGACCTCGCGCGGGATCGGCAACGGGATTTCGCTCATCATCTTCGCCGGGATCGTCGCCGAGCTGCCATCCGCCGTTGCCGGCATGCTTGAACTGGGCCGTCAGGGCGCACTCTCGACCGGCCTGATATTGATCATCATCGTCATGGCGATCCTGGTGATCGCTTTCATCGTATTTATGGAGCGCGCGCAGCGGCGGCTGTTGATCCAGTACCCCAAACGCCAGATCGGCAATCGGATGTTCGAGGGTCAAAGCTCGCACCTGCCGCTAAAGCTCAACACCTCCGGCGTGATCCCGCCGATCTTCGCCTCGTCGCTGCTGTTGCTGCCGACCACCGTGGCGAACTTGAACGCCGGGCAGGGACCGGATTGGCTGACGACCATCACGACCCAACTCGGTCACGGGCGTCCGCTGTTCCTCGTCCTCTATATCGCGCTGATCGTCTTCTTCGCGTTCTTCTACACCGCAATCGTGTTCAACCCGACCGAGACCGCGGACAATCTGAAGAAGCATGGCGGGTTCATTCCGGGGATCAGGCCCGGCGAGCGAACGGCCGAGTACATCGATTACGTGCTCACCCGCATCACCGTCGTCGGCGCGGCCTATCTCGCCATCGTGTGCCTGATCCCGGAAATCCTCATCTCCTACGCCGCGGTTCCGTTCTACTTCGGGGGCACCTCCCTGCTGATCGTGGTGAGCGTGACGATGGACACGGTCGCACAAATCCAGGGCTATCTGCTCGCGCACCAATATGAAGGGCTGATCAAGAAGTCGAAGCTGAGGGGGCGCCGTCGGTGAGATTGATCTTGCTCGGGCCGCCCGGGGCCGGCAAGGGCACACAGGCGAAGCGGCTGGTCGATCGCTATGGGATCGTTCAGCTGTCGACCGGCGACTTGTTGCGCGAAGCGGCCGCCGCGGGAACGCCGGCCGGGCTGAAGGCGCACGAGATCATGGCGCGCGGCGAACTCGTTCCCGACGACATGGTCGTGGCGATCGTCGCCGACCGGATCGATCAAGCCGACTGCAACAACGGGTTCGTTCTCGATGGCTTTCCGCGCACCGTCGGGCAAGCCGAGGCGCTTGATCGGCTATTGGCGAACACGGGCCTCACCCTCGATGCCGTCGTCAATTTCAAGGTCGACGAGGGAATCTTGCTGCAGCGTGTCGAGAACCGCGTCAAGGAGATGTCGGCCCGCGGCGAACCGTTGCGCGCGGACGACAATCCAGAGGCGCTGCGGCGCCGGCTTGTGGCCTACCGCGCGCAGACGGCCCCTCTGGTAGAATATTACAGCGGCAAAGGACTCCTCCGGAGCGTCGACGGCATGGGCCAGATCGACGACGTGACGGCGGCCATCGAGGCGCAACTGGCGTCGCCGACGACCGCCCAGGCCGCGGCGAGTGGGAAGCTCTGAGTCGCTTTTCCGCAGGGGAGAAAAGGCAGGGCATGGGTTGACGAGTTGGGGCGGAGTTCGTAGATACCCGGCAACCAGTTGGAGAAAGGCCACAAACGGCGCCGCGCCCCGGAAATAGTCGGGGAGGGCGTCGCTTTCGTGCTTATCTGACTGAAAATATTGGTGTTTGGCTTAGATACCTGGCCGCGACCGGCCAGCGGAAGGAGCGGCGGCCTTGGCGCGTATTGCGGGCGTGAATATTCCGACCAATAAGCGCGTGCTTATTGGGCTCCAGTATATCCATGGCATCGGGCCTCGTAAGGCCCAGGAGATCATGGAAAAAGTCGGGATTCCCGACACGCGCCGCGTGTCGCAGCTCACCGACCAGGAGGTGCTGCAAATCCGCGAGGTGATCGACCGCGATTATCTGGTCGAGGGCGATCTCCGGCGTGAGGTGGCGATGAACATCAAGCGGTTGATGGATCTCGGCAGCTATCGCGGGCTGCGGCATCGCCGTGGCTTGCCGGTCCGCGGCCAGCGCACCCACACCAATGCGCGCACCCGCAAGGGCCCGGCCAAGCCGATCGCCGGCAAGAAGAAGTGACCGCTCAACTCTTTAGACGAAATGCGGCCGCGCGGACCGCCGAGCCGCATAAGGAAGGACAATGGGAAAAGAAGCCACCCGGGTGCGCCGGCGCGAACGCAAGAACATCGCCTCGGGCGTCGCGCATGTGAACGCCTCGTTCAACAACACGATGATCTCGATCACCGATGCCCAGGGCAACGCGATCGCCTGGTCGTCGGCGGGCACGATGGGATTCAAGGGGTCGCGTAAGTCCACTCCCTACGCCGCTCAGATCGCCGCCGAGGACGCAGCGCGCAAGGCGCAGGAGCACGGCATGCGCACGCTGGAGGTCGAGGTTGCCGGCCCCGGCTCGGGTCGTGAGTCGGCGCTGCGGGCGCTGCAATCGGCCGGATTCACGATCACGTCGATCCGTGACGTGACGCCGATTCCGCACAACGGCTGTCGGCCGCGCAAACGCCGGCGGGTGTGACCGGATCGTTATTTCGGCACCCGCTCACGCGGTTTTCAGGGTCCCACGAGGCGGAGTGGGATGCGCGGCTCGACCGCTCGCGCTACTCGATATGATGGTGACAACGTGACGATTCAGAAGAACTGGCAGGAACTGATCAGGCCGAACAAGCTGCAGGTCGCTGCGGGCGCCGACCCGAAGCGGATGGCGACCGTCGTGGCCGAGCCGCTCGAGCGTGGTTTCGGCCTCACCCTCGGCAACGCGCTGCGCCGGATTTTGCTCTCCTCTTTGCAGGGGGCGAGTGTGCAATCCGTGCATATTGACGGCGTGCTGCACGAATTCTCCTCGATCGCCGGGGTGCGCGAGGACGTGACCGACATCGTGCTTAACATCAAGGACATCGCCATCAAGATGCAGGGCGATGGCCCGAAGCGCATGGTGCTGAAGAAGCAGGGGCCGGCGGTGGTGACCGCAGGCGACATTCAGACCGTCGGCGACGTGGTCATCCTCAACCCCGAACTCGTTCTCTGCCATCTCGACGAGGGGGCGGAGATCCGGATGGAGTTCACGGTGTCGACCGGCAAGGGCTACGTGCCGGCCGAGCGCAACCGCCCGGAGGACGCGCCGATCGGCCTCATTCCCGTCGACAGCCTCTACTCGCCGGTGAAGAAAGTATCCTACAAGGTTGAAAACACTCGCGAAGGACAGATTCTCGATTACGACAAGCTGACCATGCAGATCGAGACGAACGGCGCAGTGACGCCGGATGACGCGCTCGCCTACGGGGCGCGCATTCTGCAGGACCAGCTCAATGTGTTCGTGAACTTCGAGGAGCCGAAGCGGCCGGAGCAGCCGCTTTCGCTCGCCGACGATCTGGGCGGCATTCCGCCGGCCTTCCTCAAGAAGGTCGACGAGCTCGAGTTGTCGGTGCGCTCGGCCAATTGTCTGAAGAACGACAATATCGTCTATATCGGCGATCTCGTGCAGAAGACCGAGGCGGAAATGCTGCGCACGCCGAATTTCGGGCGCAAGTCGCTCAACGAGATCAAGGAAGTGCTGGCGCAGATGGGCCTGCATCTCGGCATGGAGGTGCCGGGCTGGCCGCCGGAGAATATCGAAGAACTGGCCAAGCGCTTCGAGGACCATTACTGAGCTGCATGATCGACATGGCCGGGCTTGACCCGGCCATTGACGACTTTACGCCACCGCTGCTGAAGGCGTGGATGCCAAGGCACAAGGCTGGGCGTGACAGTGGAAATGTGTAGGGACGGAACGAGCCGCCATGCGCCACGGATTTGCCCACCGTAAGCTCAACCGCACGGCCGAGCACCGGCGCGCGATGTTCGCCAACCTCGCCGCGGCGCTGATCAAGCACGAGCAGATCACCACGACGCTGCCGAAGGCGAAGGACCTACGGCCGATCGTCGAGAAGCTTGTCACTCTGGGCAAGCGCGGCGGCCTGCACGCACGTCGGCAGGCGGTGTCGGAGATTCGCGACGTCGCCATGGTCAAGAAGCTCTTCGAGGTGCTGGGACCGCGCTACAAGACGCGGAATGGCGGCTATACGCGCGTGATGAAAGCGGGCTTCCGCTATGGCGACTCCGCCCCGCTCGCGGTTATCGAGTTCGTCGACCGCAACGTGGCCGCCAAGGGCCAGGAACTCGGGGCCGACCGGCGAGGAAGCCGAACAGTCGGCCGCGGCGTAAGGCGATTTCGGCGACGCGTATGGGAGCATTGACGCAGACCGCGTCCCGCTAGCGCCGCCGCAAGGCTCCGGTCTCATCCACTTTGCGCAAGGCCGAGAGTTCGGCTTCCGTCAGCTCGGCGATGACATGCGCCTGCGCAGACAGCTTGAGGTCCCATCCGGTGTTCGCCTTGATCTCCTCGACGCTCGAGAACGGAAACCAGCCGTCCAACTCGAATTCCTTCGTCGCCGGATTCGGCCGCAGGACCCCCAAGGTGGTGATGACGGCGGCCGGGCCGCCGCCAACAAAGCCGTGGCGGGCGCGGGCGTCGCCGCCATCGAGATAGCCGGGCGAGCTAATATAGGTCACGCGTTCGGCGAATTGTTTGCGCTCATGGGCGACCATGATCAGGTAGCGCTTCGCGCCGCAGGCAATGTCGTTGGCCCCGCCGGCGCCGGTCAGACGGGTGCGCGGCGGCCGATAGGCCTCACCGATGTCGCCATCCCAGATGCCCGTGGTGTTGACATTGCCGAACTTGTCGACCTGCGCGGCGCCGATGATCCCGACATCGCAGCGGCCCGACGCGACCAGGCAGCCGAGCGCGTCAAACGCCGAGGTGAAGCTCGTCGCGTTTGATGAGATGCGGTTGCATTCGATCCCCCACGGCAGGCCGCCGACCGGCGACGCGCCGTACACGCCGCCTTCGGTCATCGCGCGCACATTCGGGGCGTGGCAAGCCTTGGCGAAATAGCCCGCGAGCATCGAGAGGCCGACCCCGAAAATGGCCAGCTCGCCGTCGCGGATTTCGCGTCCGGTGGCGATCGCCATCATTTCCTGCCGGCTGTAGCCGGCTCGCTCCTCGTTCGTCATGCCAACGCGCTCACCGCCTGCAGCCGCGCAATGTCCGCAGCCGGAAGGATCCATTGACGATACGGATCGAGCAGGAAACTCGTGGTGGACGCCTGAAGCATTTTGCAGCGGTCCCGCCCGATCAGGTCGAGATAGCTCTCGACGTCGCGATAGCTCTCGACATAGTCGCGGATATAGGCGGCCGTCCCCTCGTCGGTCGCAAGCGCCTCGTTCATCAGCTTCATGTGTTCTTCGTCGAGATCGTGCATGCCGGGCGAGCTCTGCGGCCAGGCGGCGAACGGCCAATACACTACGGCTTCGACCACGACATCGGGAATGCGCACAAGGTTTGGATACTGACGCATGCAGTCGGTGTGGACGATCGCATCGGCAACGACCACAACGCGCTTGGCGGCGCGCGACAGCTCGAACCGGCTCCATTCGGTGCCGAGCATAATGCAGTTGCCGAGCGGATCGGCGAGCGTCACGTGAATGGCGGCGAGATCGGGCGTGAGCGGACGGAACGCGCCGATCTCGCGGCCGGAGAACGGGTCGGTCACGGTGGGAATCTTGGTGCGGCTCGGATAGTCCTGCGGCGCGAATGCGCTGCGATGTTGCAGGTCCGAGCCGATGTTCACCGTCGCCGGCACGAACGGCCAGTTCAGCGCGCCGCCGAGGAAGCGGAGCGTCATGGACAGATTGGAATAGTCTTCCAGTTGCAGGCGTCCGCTTTCGACGGCGCGGCGCAGGCCGTTGGCGAAGCCGAAGACCTCGAGCCCGGAAAAGCCGCACTCGGCCTTGCTCACCACGCCGGCGGCGGCGAGCAGATTGAGCTGCTGACTGTTGCAGTGGAAGACGGCGTGCAGACCCGTTCTGCTCTGCCGCAGCAGCTCGCGCCCGAAGACGATCGCGTCCGAGCCGATCGGCAGCGCCGCGCCGCTCGCATATTGCATGCCGTCGAAGCTGTAACGCCGCACCGTCTCGGCAAGCGATCGGAGTTTCACGGTCGACATGCCTAGTCTTGCGCTTCGAGTTGCAGCCGGGCCGTGAACGTCCTTCCCGTCCTTTGATCGATCGGCGTCCCTCTCATCTTGGGTTCCTGCCGGATTTGCGTCCAGTATGGGTTCGTAGTTTTGATGATTCATATCCGCGCGGTGGAGGACCTGCGGCATCTGAGTGGTGACGGCCCGAACATGTCTTATCGCGCAGAGGCTTAGCGGGCTCGATGAACGGCCGCTCGGATGGTGCTTAAATTCTGTGCGCCTAAGGGCGGGGCGAGTGCCGCATCTCTCTCAGGAAGCTGCCGAAAACGCTGGTCAGGTCCCAAATTTGCGCGGAATGCGCACCGCACAATTATGTTGCATCGCAAAATCATTTCGGCCATTGTGCGCCAAATGAGGTGTGCGCGTGACATTTGATCCAATCGAGACAAACAGGCGCGGTCTTGCGCGATGCGCCACTTGTAATGCGACGGTGATTACCGAGGCGGCTGCTTTCCGCCGCGCCGACGCGAACACCGCATGCTCCTTGTGCGGTATGGCAGTGGCCAATTCGCTCTCCAGAGTGGTGACTATTTCGACCTCATCATGAGAGTCGGTCGTCCCGATACCCGCGCGCCGCGCCTGCGCCGGAGGCAGTAGTTCCTGGATCACTGGAGGTATTGGAGCTTCGCGACGGAACGACGCTTCTCTAAATCGTGCCAGCTGCGGCCCGCGAAACTGACGTGCGTTTATGGAGGGGTGACTAGATGACTGCGCTTAGGGACGAAATGATCCTGAAGCTGATCCGACAGCATTTTGAACCCTACGATCGGCACGAGGAATTCGACCGAGGCTTTGCGGCATATCAAGCCGGCAAGTTCCGCAATCCCCATACAGTCGGCAGCATTTCGGCTCAGGCCTGGGATCGCGGTTGGGAGGCGGCGAAGCGATTCAAGAGAGCAACAGGTTGAGAACAAGAACAACGCAATGCCTTCGTCTCATGAGCAGCGCTGCGAGCACGATTGTTGTCCGTGTCGTCGGTGATCGAGGCCTCGTTCAGAACCTCGAGAATGTACCGGACGAAATGGCGTATGGAACGGCCGAAGAGGCCGCCCGTCGGCTGATGACGATCGACAGCGACGAGGGTCGAGTTGAGATTGAGATCAACGGAGAGTTTGTCGAACCAGAGTTGATCGGGTACTGGCGAATGCTCGCGCGAGAGGCGATCGAGTATCCCGATGACTTCGACCGCCTCGTCCGGTCCATCGATTTGTTTGCGTGATATCGACGCGCTGCATCGCTCTTTCCGAGTGAAGCGGGGAACCTGATCTCTGCTGGAACTGAGCACTGGCGGAAGGGGTGTCCGCCTTTCTCAGATCTGTGGACGTTCCACGCCGTTCCGTAGCATCTCCATATTATTGTGATTTAAGGACATACAGGAACCAACTGTCCATAACCGTCTCTTGAAGTATCCCCCAAGCGCACAAGATTATTGGGGCCGAAATTGGGGCCATGGGTTCGACGGAAAGTTCTACGCAAATGCCGCGAGCGATCCATAGACTGTCAGCCCGAGCGGCTGAGACGATCTCGAAGCTCGGCCGACATGCCGACGGCGGCGGTTTGTATCTCTCGATCTCAAACGGCGGTCGGCGGCGTTGGGTTTTTCTCTACACGTGGCGGGGCAAAATCAGAGAAGCGGGCCTAGGCACTGCCGGGAAGGGCGGCGTGTCCTTGAAGGACGCACGCGATAAGGCCGCGCAAGGCCGGAGGTGGGTCAAGGAGGGCGTCGATCCCATCGCCCGGTGGACCTCGTCGGAATCAAAGGAAATCCCAACGTTCGGCAAAGTGGCGGACGACTTTCTTGAGGCTCGAGGCGCTGAGTGGCGCAATCCCAAGCACAAGGCCCAGTGGGCGATGACTTTGACGAGCTACTGCGAGCCGATCCGCAACATGCCGGTGACAGACATCGACACGGAGGCTGTCCTGTCCGTCCTGAAGCCGTTGTGGACGCGGACGCCTGAGACAGCTTCACGGTTGCGCGGGCGGATCGAGGCCGTTCTGGATGCGGCACGGGCTCGGGGCTTCATAGGCCACAACGAAGCCAATCCGGCGCGTTGGCGCGGCCATCTGGACAAGCTGTTGCCTAAGCGAGCGAAGCTCACGCGAGGCCATCACGCCGCCATGCCCTATCCCGAGGTGTCCATGTTTGTTGCCGAGCTACGTCAGCGACCGGCGACAGCGGCGCGCGCCCTTGAGTTCTGCGTTCTGAACGCGTCGAGATCAGGAGAGGCGCTCGCCGCGCGATGGGAGGAAATGAATCTCGACCAGAAGGTTTGGACCATACCCCCCGCCCGCACAAAGGCGGCGCGAGAGCATCGGGTTCCGCTGTGCGAACGGGCCCTCGCGATCTTGGAAGAGATGGGAACCGTCAGGGCGGGCGACTACGTCTTCCCAGGCCAGCGTCCCGGCCGCCCGCTTTCCGGCATGGCCTTCGAAATGCTCTTGCGACGGTCCAATTCGCCTTACACGGCGCACGGCTTCCGCAGCTCGTTCCGCGACTGGGCTGGAAACGAAACGCATTTCCCGCGCGAGCTGGCCGAACATGCGCTCGCCCATGTCATCGGCGACAAGGCCGAACAGGCCTATCGGCGCTCCGACGCGCTGGCACGGCGGCGTGAGCTAATGGAGGCCTGGGCGAGGCTTTGCACTGGGGAGTTGGTTGAGAACGTCTTGGCGTTCCGACGACCGGTATGACCTGCTTCGTTGAGTTGGAAAATCAATGATGTGTATTAGCTGGCACTTGGTCTGACAGATGGTGTCTGGTTGAGCGATCGGGTTTTGTGTCCGACGGCGTTAGGCTGCGATCATTTTCTCCTTCGTCATCGGCATTGCATCAAGGAAGGTCTGCATCGGCGTTTTGCCGAAGCACCAGCGCCCTTGATGTGGCCTTTGCTCATTGTATTCGCGGATCCACAGATCGAGGTCGGTCTGCAGCTCATCAATTGAACGATACACCTTTTTTCGGAAGGCGACGCGGTAGAACTCGTTGAGCACGGTCTTGTGGAAGCGCTCGCAGATGCCGTTGGTCTGCGGGCTCTTGGTCTTGGTGCGCGAGTGATCGATGTCCTCGACCGCCAGATAGAGCTCATACTCGTGCCGCTCGGGGTTGCCGCAGTACTCGCTGCCACGGTCGGTCAATATGCGCAGCAGCTTCAGGTCGTGGCTTTCGAACAGCGGGATCACCCGGTCGTTGAGCAGATCAGCCGCCGTGATCGGCGTCTTGCGATCGTAGAGCTTGGCGCAGGCCACCTTGGCGTAGGTGTCGATGAAGGTCTGCTGGTAGATCCGTCCAACCCCCTTCAGATTGCCGACATAGAACGTGTCCTGGGCGCCGCAGTAGCCCGGATGCTCGCTCTCGAATTCGCCGTGAGCCTCCTTCTCGATCTTGGCCTTTTCCAGCGCGATCACCTGCGCCTCGGTCAGCACCAGGCCTTCCTGGGCGCTCTTGGCTTCCAGCGCCTTGAGCCGCTTCTTCATGGTTTCCAGATCATGGCGCAGCCACACGCAGCGCACGCCGGCGGGTGATACCGTCAGCCCGCGCTTCCTCAACTCATTAGCGATGCGGACCTGGCCGAAGGCCGGCTGCTCGACGGCGAGCGCAACGATGGCGTCTTCGATGTCCTGCGGCACGCGGTTCTTCAGCACCGGCTTCTTGCGGCTGATCTCCTGCAAGGCCAATTCACCGCCTTTGTCGTAGAGTTCCTTGAAGCGGTAGAAACTGTCGCGGCTGTAGCCCATCATCTGGCAGGCTTGGCTCACGTTACCGAGCTGCTTGGCAAGCTCCAGCAGTCCCACTTTCGCACGGATGATCTTCTGTTCGGTCGTCATGGTGGTGTTCTCCAATCCGCCGAGGCGGGGCGCTACGCAACCCCGACCAGCTCCGCGCCCCGCCTCGGCTATCGTTGTGCCAGGGGGCCAGGACACCACCGTCAGATTAAGTTTTAGCTAACGCAAATGATGGGGCCATTCCAGCGCTTAACCGACGAAGCCTTTCGTTACGCTCACGATTTGCACCGTGATCAAAGGCGGAAAGGAACGATAGTCCCCTACATTTCTCATCTTATGGCCGTTTGCGCCCAGCGCGCTCGCCATCGCCGACCCGGATCAGGATCGACACCTCATGACCGTCGCCGCGCTTCCCGCCGCGCAACGCCGTTTCTCCTCGCTTCCACCCGCGCGCCGGAGCAGGAAGGCGATGTCCTCAAAACGTCCGCAGACCTTCTCCAGGCGGCGCGCTCACGCCAGGCCCTCGTACGCTCGCAATCAAACAAGCTCGTCGTCTTCGTTCCCACCGATAACACTGGCCGCCTCCGGCCCCCGCAGCCACACCTGCGATCCATCCGCGACCCTCAAATCCCCATAGGTTCCGCCCAAGCCAAACCGCCCCCCTCCAACCCCGCGGTTTCCTCCTTACGAGGCTTTCGGACGCCGGCCCCGCGTCGAGCCCAGCGCGTCTGCAAAGGGCCCGCGTCCGAAACCCTTATATGAGTAGGGACTTGTCAATACCTTTCTTCACGGCGCCTAGCAACTCAGCAAAACTAAGCTGATACGCCGTAGTTTTGGACGAATATCGGGTGAGCACGGGCGCAAGTTCACCCATGGCCGGCACGAGAGCAAGCCGTCCGTAGAGCTTGTCGTCAAGAGATCGAGCACCGGCGGCTATACCGCGAGCACGCGATGGACATCAAACAACTTCCGACTTCCACGGTTTCCCTTCGTGTGGAGCGCGTTCAGCAGGTCCAGCATCGATGTTCGTGCGCTCGTGTGATGATCGCATCACCTTATATCCGGCAGCTCCGTTACGGCTTGCCACTCTGCTGCATGCACGGACGATCGCGCGAGAAGAATGGGGCTCATCTTCACAACGGCAGATTGGCGAGGCCAAATCTGCGATGGGTTTCGCCAGCCACACATCCGACCCGCCCAACGCCCACTCGAAAGGAGCGTCGGAACTGTTAGCCTATTATCTTGCGTTCCCCGTCATTGGCGGGTTGAGGATCGCGCCCTGTGGCACCAGGCCAAGCTCGACGTAACGCCAGAGGGCAATCGCCAGCTTGCGTGCAACGGCGACGATCATGATTTTCCGCATACGCTTGCCTTGACCTGCAGTGCGCTCAACGAACCATTGGGTGAGTGCACTCTTCGGCTGATGCCGGATCCATAGCCATGCGGTCTCAATCATCACGGCACGCACGTGCCCACTGCCCACTCTCGATATCCCCTGGCAGTGCTCCTGCTCGCCGCTGTTGTAGGGGCTTGGCGTAAGGCCCAGGAAGCTTCCTACCTGCCGCCGGTTGGTGAATTGGCGGTAATACACCTCACGCGAAAGCAAGGCTGAGATCACCGGCCCAATGCTCTTCAGTCGTAACAGGAGATGACGCTTACGCTCGGTTGCCTCGCAGGATGTTGGCGCCGCGTCACGCTCGCGTTCGATCTCAGCAACCTGCTCCTGCACCACGGCAAGCCTCTGGATCTCCCGTGTGATCTCGCAAGCGAGTTGTGGTGGCAAGCGATGACCATCTCCGGTCACGAGCTTGTCGACTGCTAAGATCTTGTATTTGGATTTGACGTTGATCCTGCGAATGCCTTGGCCGAACAGCAGCCCTTTGATCCGGTTGATGTGTGCAGTTCGCTCGCGCACCAGCCGGCCGCGCTCACGATGCGAGCGCCGCAAATCCTCCTCGTCGATACTTGGAATGCGTACCAGCGACCAAACATGCCGCTCCCCCCGGCACCAGGCGATCAGCGTTCGTAGCAGCACCTTGACGTCAATTCGATCGGTCTTAACCCGACGCCCGCGCCGGTTGACCTGGAGGCTGCCTGGGTCGATCACAAGGCACTCGACGCGGCGCGCCTTAAGAAACCGCGCCAGCCAAAACGCGTCATGGCCTACTTCGTAGCAGAGCGTGATCACTGGCACCGCACCGCTCACCTTGGCCCAGCACTCCCGGGCCGCAGTGAGCTTCGCCATCAGCTTCTCTGCGTTTCCGCCTTCGATCGGATAAAGGCTCGGCTGCTCCCGATCGGGAAATTGAATCGCTAACAGCCACGATTTCTTGCTCAATTCCAACGCACAGTGGAGAGTATTCGCGAAAGCTGTTGAGGGGGTGGCTCGGTCCATCGTCAATCTCCTTCATTCGTCAGCAAGGGACGAAGGAGAGTAAGCGAAGACTCAGGCGGCCCTCGTCCGCCTCATAGCATCTTCAGCACAGCGGACGGCAGGTGCCTACGTCAAGCGGTCATTTCAGATCGCGACGGAAGTCGCAGCGCGGGGATTCCGGTCATTCCGCGTTTTGCGTGAGCTGAGGACCCTTCACTCCACCGGCATTTGCCGGCTTCAGCGGTGCTACGAGCCTCTCCGCCAGCGGCAGATTTCTCAGGCTAGTTGGTGGATTAGCGCCACTAGCCGTGGATTCACTGAGATTGGAATGGATTGCGCTCTGGAATGGCCCTATATTTGGAGAGGCCGCTAGCGACGCGCTGGAATGGGCAAAGGCGTGTCGAGACGCGTTGAGCCGACCACGACTATTCGGCCTAGCTCGCACGGGCGCGATCAGGGAAGAGGCATCCTCATGAGCGGTTCGGGGAGACGGGAGCTCCCTGTGCGGAGGGAAACTGACGAAGCGGCCCGCAAGAAATTTGACGAAATTCGTATTGGGTTGAAATTCAGTCAAACTTCCGATCAGTCACGTGCGTTGGCCATCGAAAGAGGGCTTTTCGTGCGTAGCCTTGTCCTAAAGGTTGCAGACGAGGCGTTAGCCGTAGCAGATCGGGAGAGCGCTGAAGCGAAGCGATTCCAGAAATTGCAGGAGGAATTTCTCTCAAGCTTCGACGCGTTTGCCGTCGACTCACAAATTCCAAAGAGCAGTCGCCCAGCTGCCTTGGGCGCGATCTTGAACGCTTTGTTTATCGGTCTCTTCTCCGATGACCCTGATGGTCGGATCAGGATAATTCGGGAATTCGAGCAGCAGCGAGCAGCGGGGGCGCGGGCAGCGCGCGAGGAGAGTCTGCGCCGGAAAAAAAGAAGACCTTGGCCGCAGTTCGGGCGGCGATGCAAGCGACTGCTACCAAACCGACACGTGGCGTGGGGTACGCAAAACGGATTCTGCCAAAGGTCATCAAGCTCCTGAAGCGAAACCCTTCGCTTTGGCAGATCCGTGATCTCGTCCGGGTAATTCTTGAAGAGACCCCTGGAAAACAGGGCAAGTCTTAAAGAGCGCCCCGCGAGCTTGTAGACTGGTCCGAAAGCCGAAATATCTTCTGAGACCGTAAGCGACCCGCCGAAATGGGCGGCGTCAAATGAGCGGTCAGATGTCATCGAAAATCGAACAAAGGCGGCCGGACCCGTCCGAAAAGCGGCGCGGCCTCTCCGTTCAACAAGCCTCCCAAGAGGTGGATGGTCGAGAGCCACGACGTATCGGTTGATCAACTCCGGCCAGTTGAAGTCGGTAAAGGTTCTCGGTCGTCGCATAATCACGCCTGAAGCGGTGGACGCCCTCTTGGAAGGGGGCGCGCAGTGACAACAACTGAAAGCCCGACCGCCACACCGGCGCTAGAAGCCGCGCCAACTCCAAAGCGGAATGGAAGCAAGACAAGGCAACCGCAAGGAACGGAAAACGAGCGAGCGCCCACGTGTCTGACTCCTGATTTGGGTCGCCGTGTCACGACAGTCCGCACCTTCACCGCGCGCGAGATCGCATTGGCGCTTGGCGGCGACGGGCGGCCCGATGCGAGCGCCTTCGAAGGGCGCGAACATACAATCGGCGCTTCGGAGATCGGGCAGACATCCCGCGAAGTCTCGAACTTCCTTCGGGCCAGTACGGCGCTCGGCATTTACGTCGGCACCGACGGCGACGAGGTCTCGATGCTGGCGCCGATCTGGGTGCCTACCGGCATTCGCCGCGTGTTCGAAGCCGCGATTGCCGAAAATCAGCGCGAGTTCATCAAACAAATTGTGTTGTTGTGCCTGCGGGGGTCGGCATGACCGCGGCCGCCCTTCCCGACGCCAAAACAGCCGCAAAGCGGCTTGGAGGCGAGCTGTTGTCCGGCGGCGAGATACTGTGTCCGGGCCCCCATCATTCAGATCAGGACCGCAGTCTGTCGGTCAAGTTTGATGACGCCGCGCCGGATGGTTTTGTGGTGCACAGCTTTGCCGGCGATGATCCGATTGAAAGCCGCGACCACGTGCGCACCAAGCTGGGTCTGCCGCCGTTCGAGTCACGCAAGAAAAAGAACGGTGGCGGCGTTTCTTGGACGCTGGTCAGCGAGCACATTTATCGGGACGAGGCCGGCAATCCCTATTTGCGCGTGCGCCGATATCTCGACGATGGCGGCAGGAAGCAATATCCGCAGAGCAAGTGGGATGGCGCTCAGTGGATCAAACTGCTCCCTGAACTGCTCGCCGCGCCTGCCAGCGCCACCGTCTATGTGACGGAGGGTGAAAAATGCGCAGATGCGCTGGCGAAGCTTGGCCTTGTGGCCACCACAAACAGCGAAGGTGCTGGCAAGTGGACCGCCGACCTCAACAGGCATTTTAAGGACCGGCAGATCGTCATCGTCGGCGACAACGATCTGCCGGGTCGCAGGCATGTTCAGCACGTCGCCAGGAACCTGCACGGCATCGCCGAAACGGTGCGCGTGCTCGACCTTGCTCCGCACTGGCCCGGCGAGCCGATGCCCGAGGGTGCCGATGTTGCCGATTGGATCAATTCGCAAGATCGCGACGGCTCTCGGCTGGCGCAGATGGCGAAGGATGCGCCGCCGTGGGAGCCGGGCGCCGAACCTGCCGGCGGTGCCGGCGATCTCGTTCTGTCGTCGCCCACATTCCCGATGCAGGTTGCGCGCTCGACGAACGAGAGAGTGGCACCATCGTCGCGACCGCAAACGGGCTCCTCGATATTGAGCGGCAGCGGCTTTATCCGCACTCGCCGTTGTTCTTCAATCAGACGGCCGTGCCGTTCGATTATGATGTAAACGCGAAGATGCCAGATCGCTGGCTCGCATTCCTTCATGAATTGTGGCCGAACGAGCCCGCCGCCATTGACGTGCTCGGCGAGTGGTTCGGCTACGTGGTTTCCGGCCGGCTTGACCTCCACAAGATACTGCTCATGGTCGGCCCCACGCGCGGCGGCAAAGGAATCATTGCGCGTATTCTTACGGCCCTTGTGGGGCGGAAGAACACGTGCGGTCCGACCCTGAACAGCCTTGGTGGTGAGTTCGGGCTGGCGCCGTTCATTGGCAAGCCACTGGCGGTGATCAGCGATGCGCGCTTCGTCGGCAAGAACGGCAATGTGGTGGTGGAACGCCTGCTGAGCATTTCGGGCGAGGACACGTTGACCGTCAACAGAAAATATCGCGAGCAATGGACTGGCAAGCTTCCGACGCGGCTGCACATTGTCTCGAACGAGCTTCCGCCCCTGGGCGATGCGAGTAGCGCTGTGATCGGCCGCATTGTTCTCCTGATCCTGACCGAGTCATGGCTCGGCCGCGAGGATCACGCCCTTGAGGCCGGGTTGCGTGAAGAACTCACCGGCATCCTGAACTGGGCTCTCGAAGGCCTGCACCGGCTGACAGTACAAGACGGCAATGCATTCACGCGCAATTCGAGCGCCGACGACGCCATCGTGACGATGCAGGACCTTGCCTCGCCGGTGGCCGCCTTCGTCCGCGAAAAATGCGAGCTGGGCAGCAGCTACCAGATCGGCCGCGACGATCTGTACGCGGCCTATCGGGCATGGTGCGAGGCAAACGGTCACCCGCGACCCACTAAGGAAATCTTGGGCCGGGACCTGAGGGCCGCATTCTCGTCAAATCCGGGCCACCCGGCCCCGCGAGGACGAGGGCCGGCACTGGTCCTACGCCGGCATTCGGCTACGTGGGGAAAACATTGGCCGTTTCCCTGGACCACCTGGACCAGACGACGTCTTTTGGTCCGAAACACTTGGTGGTCCAGGCGGTCCAGGTGGACCAGCAATGTTTCCCCCACTCGATAAGGCTGATAGCCGCTACCGGAACACCGAGGCGGCGAAAGGATCGAGTGACGGAAACATTGGCGGTCCTCCTGGACCACCTGGACCAGAGGACGATTTGGAGTGAAATGGGGCAGCGGCAATCCGCGGCACCGGTCATCGGTAGAGCCTCGCCTGCGCGTTCGCGCCGCCTCGCCGGCAACTCACCGGGCCGCCGCTGGGCGCATGTACGGCATTCCCTCGCGCGCCTCGCAGGTCCTGGTTGACGGCCGTCGCCGTCATTTCTGCTGGCTGGTGTTCCGGCGCAATCATGCCGGGCCGCCCGAGCTGCGCTGGCTGCATAGCGATGGAGGCGACCGGTGAGAACCATCCTCGGTGTCGATCCGGGCATCTGCGGGGGACTGGCGATCATCACCGTCGATGACGGCGCCGCCCCACGGCTTATCGACGCGATCGACATTCCAGTTACAGGCACAGGCGCAAAAGAACGTGTCGATGCGATCGCGCTACGCGCCTGGATCGTCACGCACAAACCACAACACGCTTACATCGAGCGGGCGCAGGCAATGCCGAAACAGGGCGCCAGCAGCGGCTTCAAATACGGCCGGGCCGTCGGCGCAATCGAGGCGATGCTCGCCGGCTGCGAGGCTCCGATGACCGTTGTCGAGCCGTCGGCGTGGAAGAAATTCCACCACCTACGCGGCGGGGACAAGGAAGGCGGGCGGCAACGCGCCCTGCAGCTGTTTCCTGCCCAACACGCGCTGCTTGCGCTGAAACGCTGGCATGGGCGCGCAGAGTTGGCGCTGATTGCATTATACGGGGCGCGGCTGTGATATTATTAAGACCATATCACGAAAAGGGTGTCTCCGATATTCGCGCCTTGTGGCGCTCAAGAGCGCCTTCGCGCTCGGCTTTATCACCGATCGCGAGCGTGAGCGCTTCGCCGAGATCGCCGGTGGTCGCTGCCCACCAGCGCACCGCGTACGCGAGCTTTGGTGTTTGGTTGGACGGCGCGGTGGCAAGTCTCGCGTCGCCGCGCTGATGGTTGTCTTCGTCGCGCTCCTTGTCCCGCACAGGGTCGCCAAGGGCGAGCGTCCGTTAGCACTGGAAGGGGCCGAGCAACCGCGATGCCTTCGCGCGTCAACTGTCTCCAAACCTTGCGTACCCCATAGACGCCGAAGTTCTCCTCAAAGACCCGCCGGATGTGGACCGACAGCTCGGCGTCCCGCTTCGCCCGCGGCGGCAGGCGATCCGGATCGGCTTTCCGGCGGGCGCGTTCGTGCCAAGTTGACGGGGCGATCTGCAGAACCCTGCACATCGGCTCGACCCCAAATTCGTTCATATGGGCTTCCATGAAGCCAATCACTTCTTGAACGGGCGGTCGAGCTCCGCCGCCGCGAAATAAGCTGACGCTTTCCGTAAAATCTCGTTCGCCTGACGAAGCTCACGGACCTCACGCTCGAGCACCTTGATCCGCTCGCGTTCATCCGTCGTCAGGCCCGCTCGCCGGCCGTCGTCGCGCTCAGCTTGGCGAACCCAACTGCGAAGCGTCTCGGCAGTGCAGCCGATCTTGCCCGCAATCGACATGATCGTGGCCCACTGCGAGCCGTGCTCAGTTTGGTGATCAAACACCATCCGCACCGCCCACTCGCGAACCAGGCGCCGGGCTATCGTCGTCCCGCGCGTACGAAATAAAGATATCCGCCACAGTTGCAGGCCTCCAAAGTATCGGCCGCTTCTGAATGACTAAGCGCGTCGGCGCCCACGTCAAGCAAGCTAGGCGCTATGTAATCATACAGCGGTTGCGCACTCTGTGATCTAACTCACATCCAGGGCGAGCAGGTTTCTTGGACGCCGCATGCCGAGTTTGGCCCCGCCAGTTCTTGGTGTCGAAAGGAGCTCCAGACATTTGCCAGATATCGCAGCGCCGAAGAGCTTAGCGTTCGCGAACGCATCGTCGTGGTCTGCAAGCGGCATATCGACGCCGACAAGCGTCCTTCGTTACTGCAGGGCCAGGTGGGCTATGTGTTTTATGATCGCGCCGGAGACGTCGACGAGCTCGGTGGTGAGCATGAGTTCTTCAACCGCGGCAAGGTTCGGGACGATCGATACTGGAACAAGATCGAGGAGCTTGCCGATTACTTGCTCCGTGCGACCAAGCGCCCCGATCGCCGGAATCGGCAGCCTGCTGAACCGGCGTGCAAAGCGAGCGGCCGAACAATTTACTTGGCCAAGCCCGCCTCCGACATGCGCCCGGCCTATGATCGCCTTGTTCGGGAATTGACCGGTAACGGGCATGCTGTCGTTCCCGACCCCTCGCAAGAGATCCCACTCGATTCATCTGCAACCAATTTCATCGACACGGCTCTGAAAGACGCGGAGATTTCAGCCCATCTGTTGGGCGAGAAATCAGGGCCAACGCCCGGGGATCACAAACAACCGATCGTCAAACTACAGCTCGAGCGTGCGGCGGCAAAGCTAGCTGGGGCCGATAAGGCGGTACCAGGTTTTCATCGGATCATCTGGGCGCCCAAAGTTCTGGAGGGATGTGTAGAAATGGCTGGCGGCGCCAACAATTCGGTGGTGGCGGCCGCTCGAAATCCGATCGATGTTCTTGCGAAGTTCGACTCCCAGCGGCCAACCGACAAGATTGAAGCGGACAGCCTGAGCAAATTCGTCGATTTCGTGAACCAGCATCTTGTCGTCATCGCGTCGTCGCGTGCTGTTATTGATTGGCTCTCAAGCAGCGCAGGCGATACGCGGCTATACTTGTATCACTCGCCGGAGGATACCGACTATGTGCTGCACCTTGCCGAAGCCTTGCAGCGCCGGCACTTGGAAACGGTGCTTCCCGCATTTGAGGGGCCCGATGCGGAAATCAGAAAATTCCATACGAAGACGTTGTCCGAATGCGACGCCGTTGCACTGTGCTGGGCCTCCGCCTCGGAAGTTTGGGTTCGCGCGCAGGCGAGCATGTTGCGCGACTGGCATGCACTCGGTCGCACGCAGCAATTCGCCTATCGCGCGGTGGTCGCGGCGCCGCCACCCGGTGTCCGAAAGAAGGCAATCAAGCTGTTGTTTCGCCGCAGCGAGATCGATGTGATCGTCGACCTTTCCGAGAAGGGCGCGCCGGCACCCGAGTTGCTCGATTTACTTGTCCCCGCCGCGCGCGCGAGCGCCGCATGAGTGGGCCACGACAATCGTTTGTCTCGCCGGAGCGGCCGTTCGCCGGGTTGCGACCGTTCGTCTATGAGGACCACAACTTCTTTTTCGGCCGCGAGGAGCAGACTTACGCGCTATATCGGCTTATCGACCGCAACCTATTCATCGCCATCGTCGGGAGTTCCGGCAGCGGGAAGTCGTCCCTCGTGCGGGCCGGACTGCTGCCGCTGCTCGATGAAGAGACGCGCGGAGCCGGCGGCCAAACATGGGTGTGCCGCGAGATGCGACCCGGAGACGCGCCGTTGCGACGGTTGACGACACTCTTGGCAAGCCTTTCCACCGACGACGACCCGATCATCTCGTCTGCTCGTCGCGAGCGTATCGCCACGCATCTGCGAGGTTCGAGCTTCGGGGTGGCGGAGGCCCTCAATGAGATCGGTGGGCTTGGCGAGCTGTCGATCATGCTGGTCATCGATCAGTTCGAAGAAGTGTTTCGCTACGCGACCGGCAATCCCCGCGGCACCGGGGAGCAAGCAAAGGCACGCGACGAGGCGACGCAATTCGTGCAGCTTCTTCTAGAAGCGAGCCGCGCCCGAGCGCACAAGGTGCATGTGCTGCTCACCATGCGCTCGGACTTCATCGGAGAGTGCGCCCGATTCTATAGCCTCCCCGAAGCCGTCAGCGCCACCCAGTTTCTGGTCCCAGCGCTGACACGCGATCAGCTCGAGGAGGTGATTTGCAAACCCGTAGAGAAAGCGGGCGCAACGATCGAGCCGGAATTGGTCGAACGGCTCTTAAACGATTGTAGCAACGAACCGGATCAATTACCCGTGCTGCAGCATTGCCTTTACGGCTCTGGGAAGAGGCGGGGGGCGTGCCCCCCCAGACGATCAGCAACGCCGTCCATTCAGGTGCGCCAGTTCCACTGGCCGCCGATGTCGAGGCGGGCGCGGCACGACATCTGGCGCTCGATCACTACCGCATCATCGGCGGCTTCGCCGATGCGCTGTCGCGGCATGCGGATGAAATTCTGAACGCTCTGTCCGAGCTCGACAAGGAAGGACGGGCGATCCGCATGAAGGCCGCCGCGGGAGGCCCGGCCGACGAAAAAATCGTCGAAGAGCTGTTTCGCGCCCTCGCCGACACCACCGCCGATGGCAGGGTCATTCGCCGGTCACAGAGCTTTGGCGATCTCGTCGCCGTCACTGGAGCGACACGCGTTCCGCCGGCCGGGAGTATCATTCATCACGCCCTATTCAGAAGCGATCGACGCGGACCGCGCCCACGCGCTTCTTCCGGACGACCTCGGCATTGAAATCAACCGGGCGCACGCACTCATGTTCGTGGAACGCAGCGAAGAAGCTCGGGCGCTCTATCTTGCCCACAAGGGCAAGCCTATCTCGGAGCAGGATAGTAGCCTATGGGAGCGCGTCATCGGCGATGATTTCGCAAAACTCCGCAAGGCGGGGTTGACGCACCCGATGATGGCCGACATCGAGAACGAGCTGGGCGTCTCCCGCTGATGGCGATCGAGTGGCCCGCCCTTCTCCCATTGATGGACCGTTTGCGGTCCGAACGCTTGTCGACTTGGGGTCGATTTTGTTGAAGAAGTCTGTCCTCGGATCGAACTGCACGAAGCTGTCGGACCGGCGGCGCGATAGATGGCCGGCTGAACGGCTCTCAGGCTGTCTTGAGATTCGGCGTCGGTATGAGTTTTGCCAGCTTTCGGAGGTCTGGGCGGTTGCAGCGAGGAGGAACTCATCGCGGGCGCCAGTCGGTCCGCGTAGTCGAAGCCGGTCCAGTTTGAGGATGCGCTTGAGGTGGGCGAACAGCATCTCGACCTTTTTGCGCAGCCGTCGAGACATCCGTCCTTCCCAAGACTTTGCGATCACGCGCGCCATATCACGAGCGCCTTCGTAGATTGATCGCGGAACCTTTCGCGCCGGTTCCTTCGGACAGCAGCGGGACTTTAAGGAACATCCGTCGCAATCGGTCTTGCTGGCCACTGCCGAGCTGCTTGGCAAGCTCCAACAAATCCAACCTTGGCGCCGATGATCTTCTGGTCGGTCGTCATGGTGTCCTCCAATGCGCCGAGGCGGGGCGCTTCGCCACCCCGACCGCTCCGCGCCCCGCCTCGGCTTGCGATTCGCCGTGGGGAACAGGACACCTCGACCCCGTGAACCTGAAACACCGACTTCGCGATATCGAGACCACCCGCTGTCGAAAGCCAAAGCGGCGGCGAACCGGGCGAAGAGCCGCATCCGCGCGCGCATCGAGCATGTGTTCGGGGCGCAGGAGACCGCGCCGGGCGGCCGCATCGTGCGCACCATCGGCATCGTGCGGGCGCGGATCAAGATCGGCCTACAAAACCTCGCCTACAACATCCGCCGGCTGGCGACGCTTGAACGCAGGAGGTCCCACGCTTCGTTCAACTTGGCGAGCCGAATGGCTGCCGCTTGAGGGCGAAATCCGCCCGCCGCGGCGAAAACCAAGCGACAGGCGGACAAAACGACCAGCGACACAATGCAGCGCCCCGCGCCAGCCTTGGATCATCTATGAAATCCGCGCCAGCCGCCGATCACATCGAGAAACCGTCATTGTTCGAGGTGCCCTATAGTTGAACCGCTGCGGGGCGGGCTGCGTCTGCGCCTCGTTTGTGCCACCGGCGAAAAGTTTTACATTGAGTTACCGCGCGATCGTGCTGGCGCTCTTCTCGAAGCCATAGACCGCGCGATGGCGCCGGAGCCTCAAACATTTGGTGTTCTGCCGATCGATCCACCGGGCGACTGAAGTGCAAAAGCACGGAAGGGCGCGGCGCAGGAACTGACGCCAGCAACCACGGCCGCGCCGGTATTAAGCAAGGGCCGCCTCCGGGCAAAGGCCTTCGATGACAACAACGACAGCCCGACATCGCCGCACTCGGCTTTGCCTGTGTGTGCCGGAAACTCAGTAGCGCGCGAGATTTCGGGTGTCGTTGTCGTTGAGGCGGGAGGTCGTCATGCACACTTCGCCTGATCACAATGACCCAGACTGTAGCGCAGCGACTTTTTGCACTGCGCAGCGGAGTCTCGCACTGCGAGAAAGGCGGCTTCACACGGCCTTCATCTCCCCCCTATACTTTAATGACCGCAGAAATGCGGAGAGGGCGATGGGCGAGCTCATGATCAGTTGCCCGAAGACCGGGAAACCAGTCTCCACGGGCATATACATCGGGCGCGAGAAACTCGGCGCGATGCCGGTGTTCTTCAGCAGCTCCTTTTGCCCATCGTGCGGCACCTCGCACGAGTGGTTCGCACGGAATGCATGGATCTGCGACGCGGGCTCTCAGACGAGCAGCCCGGATACCGATCGGCAGATCGCTTAGCCCTTCCTTGCCCTGCGCTTTCTCCTTACACCCGCCTTGGCAGCTTTGCCGCCCTTTGCCGCGATCGCAAAATCCTCGATCGAATGACCCTGCTTAAGCAACGCCGTTAGCCACCTTGGCGTCGCGCCTCGACCAGCCCATGTCTCGCCCTCGGGCCCACGGTACTTGGGGGGCACCTTTACGCCTCTTAGCAAACTTACGCGGCCCGCTCTGGCAACAGGCCAACCAACCTGCCTAATCCCTTTGCCCAGTAATCCGAGCTGTCTTTGCAGATCGCGTTGTCGTTCGGTAAGCCGTCTGTCTACCTCTCCGCGCAACTCCAGCAGCGCGTCTACGTCCATGTTCTTCAGATTAACGCCGTACATCCTATTCTCCTGATCGCCCCTCACGTCACATACGCGATATACCGATCCGCGCGAACCATAAAGTGTGTTTGCATACAAACGTTATCCATAATTTTCAATAAGCCTTTTGGCGGAGCTGTTATGTGTCCCACGCAAGGCGATAAGGATACGGGATGCGCAAAATCTAATGCAATCGCTCTTTCGCCAACCGAGTTTCACTCGGATACTGGACTGCAGCGTTGCCTGTGCGAGTGCGTCGCCAACATGATACGGCATAAGGAGTGTGCATCACCACCAGCCATCGCAAGGAGCCGGAATGCAGAGCGGCGATACGGAGGTCGCAATCATCGGCGGTGGCGCCGCCGGAATCGCTGCAGCGCGGCGGCTCAGGAACGCGCTTGTCGATTGTCTCATTCTCGAAGCCCGACCCCGGCTTGGAGGGCGGGCATGGACGAATAATGATGACCCGGTATCCCCGATCGATCTTGGCTGCGGATGGCTGCATTCGGCCGACCGCAATTCTTGGACGAGGATTGCGGAGGCCCAGGGCTGCTCGATTGACAGGACGCCGCCACCCTGGACACGCCGGTCGTCCCAGACCGGGTTTCCGATTTCGCAGCAGAAGAGCTTTTCCGACGCCCTCAAAGAATTCTACAAACGACTTGATGTCCTTTCGGAAGGCGAGCGGGACATTGCTGCCGCAGCTTGTCTCGACCCCTTGGGACGTTGGAATGGCTTGATCAATGCCGTCAGCACCTATGTGAGCGGCACGGAACTCGACCGAGTCTCGAGCCGGGATTTGGCTCGCTACAACGATAGTGGCGTGAACTGGCGCGTGGTCGAAGGCTATGGTGCGATGATCGCTGCGCATGGTTCAGACTTGCCAGTCGTGCTTGATTGCCCCGTGCGGCTGATTGATCACCGGGCGCGGCCGCTGAGGTTGGAGACAAAGAACGGCACTATAACATCGGACGCCGCCATCATCACTGTCCCGAGCAGTCTAATGGCCGAAGAGAAGCTTCTTTTCGCTGCAGAGTTGCCGGAAAAGATCGAAGCGGCGGTGGGGCTCCCTCTGGGGCTCGCCGACAAGCTCTTCCTGTCTCTGTCGAATGCCAACGAGTTTGAGAAAGATAGCCGCCTGTTCGGCCGCACCGATCGGAGTGGGACAGGGGTTTATCACTTCAGACCGTTTGGTCGGCCGCAGATCGAAGCGTATTTCGGCGGACGCCTGGCGGCGGAGCTGGAAGCTGGCGGCGCATCCGCGTTCCTTGAGTTCGCAATCGGTGAATTAGTGGGATTGCTCGGAAGCAATTTCGTGCGCCGGGTGAAACTCCTTCATCTCCACCTTTGGGGTGCCGATCCATTCTCACTCGGTTCGTACTCCAGTGCCCTTCCAGGCAAGGCGGACTGTCGCGCAGATGGGTCACAGACGAACAGGCCCCGCTCGCCTCCCCGCCAAGGGACGAGCGGGGCATCCAGCCTGCCGGGCCTATTTCGTGCCGATGGATATCTTCTTTTCCGGCTTCTGCGCCTCGGCCCCTTTCGGCAGCTTGATCGTCAATACGCCCTTTTCGAAACTCGCCTGAATCTTGTCCTCGTCGATTCCCTCGGGCAGTTGGAACGAAGGCTGGAACGAGCCGAACCGCCGCTCCGACAGATAGTAATCTTTTTCCTTCTCCTCCTTCTCTTCCTTCTTCTCGCCCTTAATGGTGAGCACGCCATTCGCAAGTTTCACGTCGATATTACTCGTATCCATGCCCGGCAATTCGGCGGTGATTTCGTACTCCTTCTCCCGCTCACAGACATCGACCGCCGGTGCCTTCCCCCAGCCCTCCTCGAACGGCCAAGACGGACGAACGTCGAGCAGCGACCGGCCGAACGGACGCCACAGGCCAAATCCGCGGCCGAAATCCTCGAACATCCGGTCAACCTGCCGGCGCAGGAACTCGAACGGCTCCCATTCGCGCGGCACTCTCCGCTCCGGGACCTGCTCTTCCTTTTGGGTCTTCAGGGAATCGAGTGGGTGATTTTGCGGGATCATAGCGGCAGAACGTCGGTCAGAGCGGCGGCAGCATGCAGGTGAGAACCTTGAGGCGAAGATATTCTTGGTCGCGCAGGCCGTAGGCGCGTCGCTGGAAGACGCGGATTTTGTTGTTGAGTCCTTCGACGAAGCCGAGCGAGACCTTGTTTTCCGGTTTGCAGTAGGCGGCGATGCCATCCCAGTGGCGGTCGATCATGTCGGCGAACTTCTCGTAGGGCTGCAAGCGCTGCCATTTGAGCGCCGCGCGCCAGTTCTCGAAGAAGCGCCGCGCGAAGCCCTCGCGTTGGTAGCCCCACAACTGTCCGAAGGACTCCTTGAGCAGGTAGGCGGTGTTCAATCGTTTGTTGGCGCGCAGCAGCGTCTTCAGGGCCTGGCGGCCTTCGAGCGTCAGGTTCTCCCGGCGCGAGAGCAGCGTGTACTTCTGGCCCTTGATGTAACGGCGGTCCTTGCCGGAGAGCCGGGCATATTCGCTCTTGCGCACGGCATCGAGCGCCTCGCCCAGGTGGCGCATGACGTGGAACTTGTCGAACAGGATCGCCGCTTGCGGTACTCGCGCTTGCGCAACGGTGCGGAACGGCCTCCACATGTCCATCACGGCGAGCCTGATTTTGCGGCTCTTCTTGCGCCCCAGCCAGTTATAGAACGCCGCCATGCTGGCCTCGGAGCGATCCGTGCCGCCGAACCAGATCGGCCGCTTGCGAACGAGGTCGCTGACCACGATGCGGTAGCTGTGGCCTTTGCGGACCGCGATCTCGTCGATGCCGATCGCTTGCGGGGCGGGCGTGCCGGCACGTCTGAGCTGGGCCCGCATGTATTGTTGCTCCAGCGTCTTGACCGTGTCCCAGTCAAGCTTGAGGTCGCGGGCGACATCGCGGATCGATGCCTGCTGGCAGCGGCGGCCGACATAGTACGCAAAGCGCTTGGTGAAATGCGCGTTGTCCGCCAGAAAATCCAGGCGCTCGCGTTTCACGCTGCCACAACGACGGCAGTCGACGCGCCGCACCTCCAGTTCCAGGACAACCCGAGACCCCGCACTCGGCAGGTCGCGAACCTGCCGCAAGCGCCGGTCGTACCAGCCCTTCTGCGCCAGCCCACAGCACCCGCAAACCGTTTTTTTTCAGCGCCGATCAAGGCGCACGATCACAACGTCCGGCGCACCAAACACCCCGCGTACCGCTGCTTGCGCCCGAAAGCCTGCGAATGAATATCCATCCGACAGACGCCGCTGTCGCTTCGATGAATCCGCCATCCACTCCGGATGCCAAACTCCAACACCCTGCGAAATGCCTGAAAGCCAATATCCACAGCGCTTTCTGCCATGTCCACCCCATCAAATCACCCACACGACTTCCCGAAGACCCTTCCTTTTTAAGTGCGATGTTGCTCTTGGCTTCAGCCATGGCACTTCTCCTTTCGCCCCCATCAAGTGTTAGGCCGGCACGACGCCCGGCCATTGAGGACGATCAAAAACCCGTTGCGTCCGGTCGAAATTCCTCAAATTCGGCCGGGATTTCCGGCACGTCATTGTCAATCGCGACTTCGTGCTCGCTCCCTACTGGACGTCAGCTGGATCGTCGGCCAACCCCCGAAAAACGCATGAATCTGAAGCTCTCCGCGCGTAACGAAACGTCTCGCCGTATTCGTGCGAGACTCGATTGCTGACAATTCATTCGGAGCAGGTTTTGGACGCCGATCAGCGGGGCACCCGCGGTCGATCGGCGGCGCGGGCCGTCGGAAATCTACAGCCGCGGATGGCCTCGTCAACGGACAAGAACACACGGTTGGCGCCGAGGGTGTTGATCAGACCGGTCCGGGCAGCAGCCTCCTTTGCGCGTTCGGACTCCAGCCGCGCCATTGCGACGTCGACATTGCGCCGATGCAGCTCGTCGACCGCCTGCTGCATAATCTGGGATCCAGTGAAATCGACATCGATCACCCCGTTGGCCTCGATGACGACGAGCCGGCACTGATGCCCCTTCTCGGTCACTGCATCCATCAGTTTGTTGCGCAAGTAGTTGGCGTTGATAAAGTTGATCGGTGCCCCGAGCGCAAACACCAGAACGCCCGGTTCATGCTCGCCGGCCTCGCCCTTCCCCAGGGTCCACCAAATGGTCGTGCCCGGCACTCGTGCCAGCTCGGTGCAATACGGCCGGGCAATGATGTAGATGCTGTGCAGCAGCGACAGCACGATGCTCATGGTCACGCCCGTCTCGATCGGCAACATCACTGCGAGCCCGGATGCAATCCGAGACGCTGCTGACCGGCCGCATCATTGATGACCGCGGCAATCGCATGAGCCCGACCCATGCGCGCAAAGGCAGCGTCAAATATCGATATTATCTGTCGTCCGCCCTGTTGCAGGGCGCAGCCGAGCGCGCCGGGTCAGTGCGTCGAGTGCCGGCAGCTCAGATCGACGCGCTGGTAGTAAGATCAGTTCGAGACCGTCTCGCATTGTCCGAGCCAATGGATGAGCGGGCCATCGTCGAGCGTCATGTCGCGCGCGTTGAGGTTCACCGAGAACGGTTGGTTGTCGATCTTGCTGGAGCGGATGCGGTCCATCGCGAATGTGCTGTCCAGATTCCTTGGCAAAAGCCGATAGCAAGACGGCGTCGTGAAATTCTTGTGCCGGATGGAATACCGCCGCAACACGCGCGTCCGATCCGCTCGGAAACGCGCATCAGGTTGGTCGCGTCAATTGCGCGGGGGCGCCGTTGGCTCGAGGAACTTACTGGGGTGCGGCACGGATAATTGAGACACCCGGCTGAGGTAAATTGAACCTCAACCGGAGTGTTACAGATGACGAGTGATGAAGGGCTCAAGCCCGAAGGGGCGCCGGAGCGCTCCCCCAAAGCTGGCGTAGGCGCCCCTTCGGGCGTCGACGGGAATGGTCCGAAGCGCTTTTCCGTTCAGCGCAAGATGGCGATCGTCGCGCGACTGTTGCGCGGCGAGCCGCTGGATCTGGTGGCCCGACAAACGACTGTCTTGGTCGCCAAGCTGATCGAATGGCGCGATCGTGCGCTTGCAGGCGCGGCTACGGCGTTGAAAGAACGCGAACGCGCAAAATCCGGCCTCAACGGAACAGGGAATTTCGGGAGCCATAACAGGGAATTTTCGGCAAAGAACAGAGAATTTTCTCGTCTGAGCAGCAACGGCGATGGCCGCGACAATCAAAAGTGGCCGCTTACTGGGGCGGATGAAATTTTCGGAAGCGACAACTGCCGAGATGCGCGACACGAGCACCGTTCCAACATATCTGATCAAAATTTCACGCACGGTGGCAGTGCTTCGGCTTAGAGAGTGTGCTCTCAGTACGGGGCTCGTCCATCTGGGGCGGGGGTCGACATTTCTCCCGGGCAGGTGAGAGGGTTCAGACACTCTCAGCACGGGGCCTGTCCATCATAGGGTGGGGGTCGGCATTTCTGCGGCACGCAAAACGAGTCGCAGGCTCGACTCGCGCAAACGACCCATCCGTCACTATCCGCCCGCTAATGTCGCTTCTTGCTCAACGGGTAAGCCACATACGAGCAGAGACGGATGATCCGGTCAAAATGGCAACCTTCTTGAAGCGGCCGCGTCGGCTCTGACTCAATAGTTGGATAACGCCTTGAGACGGCCTTGGGCGTCGCATTCAGCTCGCAGCGCGTAAATTCGTGATTTCTTATCAGCGATCTCTCCTTCAGTTCTGAACGGCAGCATCGTTGTCTCGCCGTCGTCACGCATCGGAATTGCACCAACGATGGCCAGTCTCCCGTGCGAGAAAATAACCTTGTTCAGTCTGACAGACCGGCTTTGCCAATCAGCTGGTAGTAACGGATCGCGCCGGGATGCAGCGGCAGAAATGAATTGTGATCGATATTGGCCGGAATGGTCGCCGAGGCCGCAGGATGCGCCTCCATAAGCGTTTGTTGATTATCGAACGTCGCCTTCACGATTTGATAGGCGAGGTCCGTGTTGAAGTCGGCCCTCACCACCGCGAAATTATACAGGCCGACGGTCTCATAATGCCGCAGCAGCGAGGGATAGGTTCCCGCGGGGACGCGCGTGGGCGTGAGCTCCGGCATTGCGAGGCGAAGCTTCTTTATTTGCTCTGCCGAAAGCGCCAGGTAACGGACTTTCGTCTTGGCCTCAAGTTCGACGAAAGCGGGAAATGGGGCACCAGCGGCAGCAAAGAAGGCGTCGATCTTCCCCTCGCGGAGTTGAGTGGCGAGATCGGCATAGTCGCCAAACACGAGTTCGGCTTCGACGTTCAGCGTTCCGAGGAACTCCAGCGCATAGCTCGCTGACGTGCCGCGTTGCGGACCGACGCCGACGCGTTTGCCGCCAATTCCGGAGATCGATGTGATTCCAGAATTCTGCAAGACCAGGAAAACGAACGGAGTGTCATACATCGGGAAAAGCGCCCGGATGGAGCGAGCTGGGAGTCGGCCCGCCCACACCCCGGTCGCGTTCCACGCCTGGAGCGCGACGCCGGTGGTGACGAAGGCAAGCTGGACGTCGCCAGCCTCCAGGAGCTCGATATTCTGAACCGGTCCTTCCGTCGCCTGCCGCGCCACGGGAATATGGAGGGTGTGCATCAGAATCTCCGCAAGCGCCGCGCCATAGACGTAATAGGTGCCGCCCGGCGACGCAGTGCCGATCGTCATATGATCCGGCCAGTTCGGTTCGGCGGCCACACTCGGCGCGAGCAAACCGAGCATCGCCGTCATCGCGACCACGAAACGAATCGAAAAGGTTCTCATATCGCCCTCAAATGCGATCCTCGATCGAGAATGGGTGCATCGAACTCGCGCCCCAAGGTCGCGCGCTAGAGCAGTGTTTCCGAAATTTCGAATCATATCAGGCAGCCCTGCCGAGCTTGTAGGTCCAGGTGTGAACGATAGGATCGTCGTTGAGGGTAGTCTACGGCGCGCATGAGGCGCTCCTTGAGCTCCTGCCTCCGGGCGAGCTTGGAGAAGAAGCTCTCGACAATCAAGGTCCTGTCCCTCCCGAGAATTATATTTGCGCGTAGCAATGATGCAGTCCTGACAAAATCGGCACGGCGAGAATAACGGCCGTGTCGATGGATCGCGCGACCGGATGGCGCATCGGTGTCCAACGACAGGTGCGTATATGCGGTCAGGATCCGCTGAAGATGCCGTGCGCCGAAGACGAGAACGTGATCCAGACAGTCGCGCCGCAGCGTTCCGATCAGGCGTTCCGCATATGGGTTCTGCCACGGCGAGCGCGATGAGATTGGTCGGTCTCGGATCCCCATTGTCCGAACCCGGCGCGTTAAGACCGGGCCATATGCGCCGTCATTGTCGCGCAAAGGCCGTCATCAAGACCATGCATGAGCTGCCGATCAAGGATGCGATTATGCGCAATCCTCGTCTGCGCAAGGACGGCCGGATGGTGCACGATTTTTTGTCTGATGCGCGTGAAGACGCCGGAAGAGTTGAAGAGTCCTGACGACATCTACAATGTCGTCGCAACGATCAAGGGGGACGACGCCTTCAAGCCGCTTGCGGAGAGCGCCTGTCCGGCGATCGCGAAGTGAAACGGCGCGGTCGCGAGTGCCAGGGGTGCGGGCCCGTCGGATAGGGAGCTGACGCATGGCGCGGATCGTCGACATTTCCATGCCGCTCGAAAACGACGTGCCGAGCGATCCGCCGGTGACCCGGCCGCATATAACCTATTTCGATCACGCGCAGACGGTCGACCAGATTCGCGATTTCTTCCCAGGCCTCCGGCGCGAAGATCTGCCGGACGGCGCGGGGTGGGCGATTGAGAGAGCCGAGATCACGACGCACAGCGGCACGCATCTCGATGCGCCCTATCACTATCATCCCACCATGGACGCCCGCCGCGGCGGACCGCGGCGCGCCATCACAATCGACGAAGTGCCCCTAGATTGGTGTTTCAAGCCCGGCGTGAAGCTCGATTTCCGCCGCTTTCCCGACGGCCATGTCGTCGCCGCCGCCGAGGTGGAGGCGGAACTCGCCCGCATCGGGCATCAGCTTGCGCCGCTCGACATCGTGCTTATCAATACGCGCGCTGGGGCGATGTATGGTGCGCCGGCTTATGTCAACTCCGGCTGCGGCATGGGACGCGAAGCGACGCTCTGGTTGCTTGAACGGGGCGTACGGGTGACCGGCACCGACGCCTGGAGCTGGGATGCGCCGTTCGTCTATACGCGGCGCCGCTACGCGGAGACCGGCGACGCGAGCCTGATCTGGGAAGGACACAAAGCTGGCTGCGAGATCGGCTATTGCCACCTTGAAAAGCTTCACAACCTCGAAACGCTTCCGCCAAGCGGGTTCACGGTCGCCTGTTTCCCCGTCAAAGTGCGCGGCGGGTCAGCCGGCTGGACGCGTGCCGTCGCGATCTTCCAGGATTGACGGGCGCGGCCTTTGGTGCGCGGCATGGCCCAGCGTCGGAGGATCACCGCACTACCTTCGGCCGTTCAAAGGCTACGATGCGCTTATGGAGCTTCACGTTGTCGATCCCGACAGGCTTCTCGGCGACAAGGGTTACGATAGCGATGAGATTCGCGACGGTCTGACCGACCGCGGCATTGAACCCGTCATTCCACCGCGATCGAACCGCAAGACGCCGATCAGTTAAAGGGTTAGAAAGGAGACAACGGTTTGTCGGGTTTACAGTGCTCAGAAAAAACCAGCTTAAGCGCCTTTTCGGTTTGGTCGATATCCCCAGGCAGAGAAATGTGAGCAGATCTTAAACCGAACTCCACCGTCCTCTTATCAGCCTTCAGAGATTGAAAAATGATGTTATCACCTTCGACCTCAAGTTCGTAAAAGACTCGCCTACCAGCGTATTTTTTGCTGATCCGGGAAACGTCCATCTTGAAGCGCTTCAAATAATATCTCGCATATCCGTTGAAATTAGGCTGCGGGATCACAACGATACATGCTTTTCGATCCACAATTTCCGGGTGAACATCTGGATCTATTTGACCAGTAAAAATATAATTGATTGCTTGCCGGAACACATCATCTTCAACTTCCGTCATCACTCGAGTTTGCACAGCAGTCGTCCAAAAAAATAAAGCTACCGCGATAGTAAAAAACAGCCATTTGTGACCACTTTTCTTCTGAATCGACATTCCCCAGATGGCCTCTGGCTTCGATGGAGCGCTGCGCTGTCCGTCCTCTCTCAGAGTAGATCGGCTTGATGAAGCCGGTCAACTCGACGCTTTTATGAACTGCGCAGATGCTCGATACGCCTGTCCTGCGGCGGGCTGTTTATTGCACCCGTCCCTCCTGAAAATCATATCCGCGAATAGCAATGATGCAGTCCTGAGAGAACCGGTACAGCAACGATCGCTCCCTGTCGCTGGATTGATCGACCGAGCGGAGCATCCTTGTCCAACCCTCCCGCGGTGAGGCGTAGGTCTGCCATTCGTCGAGCGCTCGTGTCAGATCGAGCGCGGCGCTCCAGGGGGGGTTGCCGGACTTGCGCAGAACGCCGAGCAGGTCCGCCACGCGCTTGTAGGCGGCCGCGCGACCGGCGGGCTCCGTGGCGCTCATGTCCGGCTGCACGTAGCATGCGAGAGTGTAGTAGAAGCGCCGGCCGGTCTTGGGTTTCCATCGTCATCCTGGTCAGCGACCTCGACCAGCCGATCGGCAAGCTCAGCGCGGGTGAGCGCGGGCGAGCCGTCAGCGTTGAACAACCACGACCGACTGGCAGCCGAGCTTCGGCCCCGCCGGAGGTACGTCCGCGGTCTGAGAGACACGGCTATCGGGCTAAGATGTACAGTCCCGAGGTGAGGTGGGTTGGGTCGAATTTGAAGCGGCTGGGTTCTTCCGTCCAGATTTTGCAGACGTATTCGTGAGGGGTTAATATTAAGTCGCTGAGGGTTTTAAGGCGCTTGGCGAAATTGTAGGCGGCAATTAGGGCGGATGCGTACCGGCGGCGAAGCCCGCCCCCAAACCGCCTGTTTCTGGAGGCAGTGAATTGCAGAAGTGCCCGATTTTGCTGCATTGACGCTAAAATAGTGAACTATGGAGCCATGACCAAGCCGAAGAAGCCGGCCCCCGAGGAACGGATTGCCGACCTTGAGCGCGAATTGCGCTTCCGGGACGAGCGCATCCGCGAGCTCAAAGATGAGCTCGATTTCATGCGCTGCCTTGTGTCGACGGTGATTGAAGCTCAACGGTACTGATCGCAGATCAGCGAGCAGACGCCTGCCGCGGTGTGCGTGGTCATCGGATTACAAATAATGTCGTCAAACTTCTCACTCATCCCCATCACTCCGCTGCCTCGGGCTTCCCGAGCTTCTCCCGCATAAACTCGTCAATGTCGCTCCAATACACTTCATGCGCCCCATATACCGTACCGTTCGGAGCCAGCATCGCGTAATCGCTCTCAACGGGCTCAGTCGCGATAGGCGTCGCCATCGTACCGTCAATCCTCCAACCGACGATCGGGACTAGTTCTTCTCTTCTTTTCTCTTTTCTTCTCTTTCCTTCTTTCTTCTCCTTTGTTGTTTATCTGGCTGATTTCTATCTGCTTCGCTGTCCGCGATCTGTTGGTTCTGCTTGTGTTGGACCGGTCTCGCCGCTGATGGTGGTTTGGCGGGCGCGGATCGTGTTGCTGGTCAGTGACGGGGTGAGGGCGGAGGCGATCGCGGCGACAGTGGGCTAAAGTGTGCTCATCGTTTGTCGCTGGCGCGCCGCTATGTGGCGAAGGGAGTGGACGGGCTGTTGAAGGGACGCAACTCGCTCGTCGCGCGTCAAGTCGCTGTCGCCCGATAAGATCAAGCAGGTGGTGCACATGACGCTGCACGAGAAGTCGCCGAATGCGACTCACTGGAGCCAGCGGATCTGGCGTGCCTACGGCCTCAAGTCGCACCTGATCGAAACGTTCAAGGTCTCGCGTGACAAAAACTTCGCCGCCAAAGTGGAGGACGTGGTCGGGCTCTATCTCTATCCACCCGACAAGGCGCTGGTCCTGTGCGTCGACGAAAAGAGCCAAATCTAAGCCCTCGACCGCACTCAACCGGATTGCCCATGAAGAAGGGGCGTGCCGGCACCATGACCCACGACTACAAGCGCAACGGCACCACCACCCTGTTCGCGGCTCTGAACATGCTGGACGGCACCGTCATCGGGGCCGGCATACCTCGGCATCGACACCGCGAGTTCCTGCGCTTTCTCAAACTGATCGACCAACAGACCCCTGCCGGTCTCGATCTCCATCTCATCGTTGACAACTACGCTACTCACAAGACGCCAGCCGTGAAGCGCTGGATCAAATTGCATCCTCGCTTCCAATTGCACTTCACGCCGACCTCGGCGTCCTGGCTCAACATGGTTGAGCGGCTCTTCGCCGAGATCACCCGAAAACTCATCCGCCGCGGCGCCTTCAAGTGTACTGCGGCCCGGTTTTGCACCCGGCTGAGCTCATGTTGCCAGCCGTCGACCTCGGTGGCCGAGTATGGCTGGATGGCAGGTCCTGTAAAGGCGGTCCTGCGGCCCCCGCCTTCGCGGCTGACGGCCTTGACAGGACCTGCCACCCAACCATGGTTTACCACCAAGAATTCGACAGCCAGGAGCGGCTGAAGTGCACTCTAGCGCCCCTACTCAGGCGGCCAACTTTAAATCGGCCGTTGTGTTCAACAAGCCTGCATTGATCGGCTCGCACCTGGGCTGGGGTACGATAGCCGTGCCGAGCGACGAGCCAAGTTTCGTTGTAGCGAGCCGCGAACTCGACGAGTGCGCTCGCAGCTCTTCGATAGTGTCGAAGGTTCTCACCCACAGCAATTCTCTATCAAATTCGATGAAGCGCTCTGCACACCGTTGCCCTCTGCTGTCGCACGAAGAGGCAAGCTCTATCCCCAGACATTCTATCTCGTCCTGGAAATCGCCGGACATGTAGTTGGAGCCATGATCGTGACGCAGCTTCAATCCACACGCCACCCCGCGCGATAGCTCCGAAGCAGCGATGCACCCCCTGCGCACCGGCTCCAAGGCCTCGAAGCGATTGGCCGACCGCGATACATGAATGCCAACACTTCCGAGTTGGCGTGTTCCACGCACGAAGACATTAGCTCGACCTTCCCGATGTGATCGTCTGCGTCATATCTGTTCCCCACATTTCATTGACCTTGTCGTGATGATCGTCCCATCGTGTGGCTTGGTCTCGGTGCGTCCAACGCGTGCGCGCAAGCAGGCCGTTCTCGCGCATCACCCGTCCACACACGCTCGCGCAACGCCAGCAAAGCGCAACCGCGCCCATAACTTGCGTAGCCCTCGCCGTGAAGCAGGCGCTATGTGCTGGCGGATATGCTCTGCCAGTTCCGCGTCCAGCATGCGCCACCGACCAGCACGCATCGTGTTCGCGCTCTCCTTGAGAGAGCATAACGCTGGCGCGCGAGATCTTCCACACCCGCGCACGCGCGCCATGCCATAACAGCAGCCAAGAGGCAGAGTGTCTGGCTCATCGTCTCACCTCCTTGCCAAGCGTTTACCCTCCAGCGCCTCGATCTTGCGTAGAGAACTTCGTTGTCCATGTGATCTCGCCCACCTTGATTTCAACGCGATCTCGTCGTCGCGTCATCGCGTTCGCGTTCTTTCAGCTGTAGCCGCGCCTGCAGCGCCGCTCGCGCCACTCGCTGAGCCTGGCGATCGAGACAGTCGTCTCCCGCGCCACCAGTTCCAGCGCTCGCCGCGCAACGTCGCGCGACAATCGCCATCTTGCGCTGAACAGAAAACGCTTGGGGCCATTCCCTTCCCCCCGAACCGCCCACGCCAGCTTTGGAGCGCTCCGCGCCCCTTCGCTTGCGACCGTCATCATTCGTCATATGTAACACTCCGGTTGAGTTCAATTTACCTCAGCCAGTATCTCATTATCCGTGCCGCACCCCAGCGCCCTTCAAACTCCCAGCTCAAATCAATCATGAATACCTAGAACCACATGCCATCCCAACCTCACTACAATCCCAAATCTCAAAATCCCCAGCAAAACGTTAAATCACAACACTAGCGTATGATCACCGACGCTTGCGGCCTCGTGCCAAACCCCAACCAAGAACCATCCTGGCTGGGCCGGAATAACCGGCAGTTCATCGTTTTGGAACAAGGCCCAACGAAAGTTGCTTACGGTATACGCGTTGTCGTCTTTGGTTACGATTCTCCGACAATCATCCACATCCGTCCAATGCACGGACTTGATCATGTCGCCAGCGATAAGGGTTCCGTCCGTAGTCTCAAGAAATCTCATCCTCACGTTCTCCACCACCCAATCCCGACCCAATCGTCGCCTCGACGGCCTCTTGGCCATCTTTGGCGACGGGCGCGGGGGGTGTTTATCCGTTTTGGTGCTCATGGGCGGCCCCCGTCCACGCGACACGTTTACCATGGTAGTTCAGCGCCCTGGTAGTCGAGGCCATCGCGTGAGGACGCAAATAATTCCGATCAACGGCGCGATAACGATCCAATAGGTCGTCATCGGTGATCGGGAAAAGCTGGTGTAGGCGATCCCGAAGAGAGTGAGCGCCAGCACCAAGAGGACCAGAGGCGTCGATCGAGCCATGTCACGTAGATCGTGAAGCACATTGAGCCCCACTTCCCAACGGTTTGCGCTCGGCTGAGCGCCTCGGCATCACCACCTGCGTTAGCAATTTTGATAATGAGTTGGCACAGCAATGCGGCGGTGCACCGCCGTGACTCACCATGGGCGTGATGTGGCAGGGGCCGCCCAGAAAGCCTCGGACCGAAGGCCGAGCACGTCGCGGCGATGTCCGCCATCGCCGCGGACGCGGGGGCGCACACCGCCAAGCGTATGGTCCGCTTGACCATGGCCGAGATTGAGCGGCGCTGTTGGCGATGGGCGCGAAGCCAAGCGCGAGGCGCTAAGAAGGCCCGTGGCCGTGTTTGAACTGAGGGGGCTACCGCCCCCTCTGCCCCGATCCGGGAAAGCGCACGGGCGGACTCCCTAGCTAGAGTCTCAAGGCGACACGTCCCCTTCAGGTCTGAAGTGCCTGACGAAGCTTTTCGGCTGTTTCGCGCAGCGTGACAATAGCCGCATCTAGCAGCCCAGAATCCCCAATTCGGGTCATCCGCCATTCCAAAATAATCGCGACCCACTCGTACGTCCCACGTTCAAGTCGATGAAGATGATCACGGCAGGGATTTTCGGAATGAGATCGGAGTACCAGATCGACGACCGCTCTGTTTATGTTCGCCTCGTAAAAAAGGCTATATGCATTCGCCGGCATAGCGTTTCTCCCTGGGTCCTGAATTTTTTCTTTTGGCTATGATCTTGCCGATATAACTGTCGATTCGCGATGAAAAAGACCGCGGCCCGTGTTAGTTTCTGGTTGACGTGTGACCTCCATGCAACGCGGAAAGCCACCGTTGCAGCCGCTATTGCGATGTCACGACCGTTAGATGACGCAAATATTTGCTGCAGGCGCTGGCCGCCCGACCGCATTCCAGGGCATCGGCCGACCGATCATCCGACGACGCGCGCGTCGAATCGCGCCCGCAGGATCGACCCGCGTCGCAGTTTCTTCGTCGCGCAGCGACGGAACCACGCAATCCGCTTGTCTTGTTGAACCCGTTTCCCGCCTCGCGCACCGCGACCCGCTCCAGGATCACGAGCGCCCCGCAGCCGGAGCTCCAGCACCTGCCGCAGCGCCGTTGGCCGATAAACTCGAGCGGCAATTCCGTCGGCAACAGGCGAAGGGCGTATAACGGTTCGCCTCAGTTTCCCATATCGACGGCTCCGAATTTGGCATCGGCGCTCGCATGGTTAGCCGGCCCGGTCGAGGCGCGGACGAGGCCGAACATTCTCGTCATCTTTGGCGGGCCGGGCAAGTCCGAGGGACTGTCCGATGTCGAACCAACAGGTCGAGCAGTGCCTCGGGACCAGCATCATCAACATGATTGCAGGTAAGCGCGGCCTCGGCGGGAGCTTTATCACCCCGGCCCTCGGCTATGTCATTCCTGAGCTGATCGGAATGCTGACGCCGGACAAGACGATTCCGTCCACGATACCGGCGCCCACTGGCACTCGCTGACCTAGGGCCCCCAGCGGCGCCAGTCCTTGGCGCCGGCATTCGCCTCGTTCAGGCGTTGTCGCTCCGCCTCCAAACCAGAAGAATCGCGCTGTGCCCATAGCCCCTCCGCCGCCGTCCGATCCGTCTTCGAACCTTGCCAATGCGCCGCCGCATGCGCACTCGCTTGAGAAGGAGAGAGGATCCTGACGATCGACGCAAGCGATCTATATTGCGCCATCTCAACAGCGCCCGATCGCCGGCACCAATCGCGATACGGCTTTCGCCGAATCGGCGGAAAAACGTCATCGGACCAATCAGCCAGACTTGCCCTGTGCAAAGCGATCCACGCAAAACGAAGAATAGGGTTCCGGTCACCGCGCGGCTGAAGTCATCAGCGCCACCAGCTTGCCAACGTCGAGCTGCGTCTTGTCGTCCTGGCTCAATGCAATGGCTTGCAAGGGACCACTCGCCATGGCGGCCTGAATTTCCGGTATATTCGTCGTAGCGAGTGGCGCCTGCAGGTCAGGACAGCGCTACTTGAGCGGCAACTTTGGCCAACACCCCAGATAATCCCACGATCGTGCCGCCCAAAACTGAGCAACACGATTATCCAGAAATGACTTGCATTCGACCGCTATTGGAGCGGTACTGGCGTCACTTCCGGGCTTTCATCGACTACACTCAAAGTCTTCCCAAAAATTGCGGTTGGGAAGACTATGGGAAGATGCGAACGCTTTCAGAGATCGGCCGGAACAGAGCCTTTTGGACTCATTTTTTGTTGCGTGGTTGCGCATGTCGGCGACCAATGTCCGCATCCGCGGGCTGAGACCGCGGCCCTCATGCTCTTCCATCAGGGCGACGAGGTATTGCTCAAGCTTGTGCTTGCGTTGCGGAACGATCAGTCCGCGCTCCAGCAGGATCGCACGCAATTGGTTGATCAGCGCCGTTCGTTCGCCCACCAACCGATCGGGCGACCGGTGCAGCGTCTGCATCTCGAGCGCATCGCGGCGCTCTATGCAAAAGCGATCTCACCTCGACCGTCACTATCAGCGCGTCGTCGATGACCTCGACACTCTCGTCCGCGCGGTCGGCCTCAAAGCCGCATGAGAACGCTGCCAAACGAGAACAAAATCCCCACTACCGCCACTATAACGGTCTAACTCCGTGGTCCGGCGCCCGGGTCGGAGATCACGTGGGCGGCGACGAGCCGATTCCAGATGAACAGCACTACCACTGAACCGACGATCGCCGCGATGAAGCCTGCGCCTTGATCGGGCCGATACCAGCCGATCCACTGCCCGACCCCAGTGGCGAGGAAGGCCCCCACGATGCCAAGTACGGTAGTCAGGATGAAGCCCGAAGGAGTATTCGGGCCCGGCGCGAGCCAGCGTGCAACGAGGCCCGCCACGAACCCGACGATGATAATGTAGAGAATTCCACCCATGGAAGTCAGCCCGTTTTCGCGCGAGGTGAGAAGGCGGTCTTGCAATGACCAGCGCGAACGCGAAGCTACGCGTCCGCGTAGCGTGTCTCGGCCTAGACCCAGCTCGACGCTTCCTCTTCAGTCGGCAGGCGGCCGTGCGGCGTGAGCTGATCGACCATCTCGGGCAGTTGTTCGCTCAGGCCTGACAGCAATGCGACCCGCGACAACCCGGCTTGTTCCGCGAGTGCATTCACCCTTTCCTGCCCGAGCGCCCTTTCAATGTCATCGGGCGAGATCTGTTTGTTCGGTCCGGTGCCAACCCACGATTTCGCTACGTCCCCTTGGCCCGCCTGCTCGAATTGCTTGAGGAGGTCAGTGAGGCCGCCGCTGAGTACGCTTCCGGCTGCGCCCCCCGCTAGCAGCCCGCCCAATCCCCCCTTCAACAAATCGCTGAGATTACTGGCGTCCGGATTGCCACCCGGAAGCGATGTGGGCCCGGCGGTGCGGCTGGTCGTTCCTTGCTGCTGGTTTCCACCGAAGTGCTTGAGTGCCTTGTACGCCAAGAGCCCAATCAGGGCCATCGTGAGCGGCGACATTCCGCCGCTGCTGCTGCCGCTGGTAGACTGCCGCTGCCCGCGCGGCCCGTGCTGCATGCCGTTGAGAATATCCATTAGACCCATGGCCACCTCCTCGGTTCAAGCGGACTGAATATTGCGTTCCAAGCTATTGATCGTCCGCCTTGCAAGGTGAGCTCCACGCGTTGCTAGTGCTTGAGCGAGTGGGCGACTTTACCGCCATCTTCGCCGGTCAATCAAGCGGTTACCGCCGAGGGCTACTGGGTGCCCCTCTGGAAAGTTGTCAGCGAAACGCGAGACGCCGCCACGATCGTGCTTTGGGATACGCCGGAGAATATTGTCAGGAGAATCACTTTTTACGACATCGAATCCCGCCCGGTACAAAGGAATCTGACGGATAATGAGAAGGGCCTATACCTTCGGGAAATCAAACGGGACATCGCTTACTTCAACCGCTCTTTCCGCAGAGCGGATGTGTACGTTGACATCTCCGGCTGTAGCCTCGACGACGCATCGCGCAAGGTTCGGGACGCATTGGGACGCTTTGAAGCCAGCCCCGTCGAAGGCCCAAAGCGAAGAGTCGGAACAGCGCTCTGCAAGGATGCATGCACGGGTCTAGCTCTAGCTCCTGGACGGAGGAACAATGGCACGCGCGAAAGATGAAATACGCGAGCAACGAATTATCATGGAGGCTGTCGTCGATGCTTACGATTCCGGCGAACGCGCGATGGGTTGGTATTACTACCTCGATGGCAAGATGAAGGTTCCATTCAAGGCGCGCTGCAGGTTCGCTCGGCCCATCTCCGTTTTGAAGGTTAAAGAAGAAGTGGAAGTCCTCGGCATGGCACCGGAAGAGGAGTGCGACAGCGAGATGTTTGTCTGGGTTGGGCGGGCCGGCGAGCGAATTGCTGTCCCGTTGGCACAATTGCAACCATTGTCGAAAGATCAAGAGACCCAGGAAGCCGTCGGTGATTGGCTCTACTGGGTGGATCGCGGGTACGAGCTATGAGCGCCGCAAAGCATCCGATCCAACAGACATGTGCAAGGGGTAGCGCTGAAACGTTGATCCGCATCGTTCTCCAGCGACCCGGGCCGTTGATGCGGTAGTCCTTCCAGCGGAACGCGATGCCGGCGTCGTCGGCTGCAACGAGGCGGCGGTTCGAGATGGCGACACGATGCGTGTAACGGGAGAGATAGCGCAGCACCTGCCGTTGGCTCGAGGAACTTACCTCTGACGTAACTGCAACTGCACAAAGCATCGCGGAACGCGAGGGCTGCAGCGTCCGCAAGGTGAATATGACGATCTCGCTCGCCTTTCTCGCACCCAATCTGGTCAAAGCGGCTATCGACGGCCGACTCCCTCACGGCATGGGGGTTGCGCGCCTCGCCGATTTGCCGGCGGAGTGGTCTCGGCAACACCGGATACTCGGCCTTCCTTCGCCGTAAGCGCCACATTCGAACCGAGTCTCTGTCATGGCCGTCTCCGTTTCCGGGGAAACGGGATTTTGCGCCCCAGAGACAAACCGCCAAAGTGGCCGCGCGACTTCAGGTGAACCGTCTCCGGGGTCCCGGGACTGCGCCGGAACCCCGCCAATTGGGCGCTTTCCGCGAAAAACCGGGAAATCTCCCGTAGGGCGGGAATGCGTGGTGGCGGACGCAGTCGCCATCGAACCCGTCTCCAGCCGCAATTCCCTGCTAACAGGGAAATTAACAGGGAATTTTGCAAAATCCGGCCTCACGGGGCAATTTTTCGCCCCAGCTCACGCAGCAAATTCAATGCCTTGCGGAGAAATTCCCTACGCAACGAAACAGGGAATTTTTAGAGCCATAACAGGGAATTTTCGGCAAAGAACAGTGAATTTTCCGGGCGCTTCGTTCGCTTCTCGCCTGGATTAATGTATCGATAGTCGGTCTCGCGGGGCGAACGCTTTTGGACCTCTTGTTTTCGCTCGTGGCCCTGGCTGGGCTCGCGCTTCCGATATTGGCGCTCATCGCACTCGTGATGGCGATTGGTTTGCGCCAGCGCGTGCGCCTATCGGCGAGCCAGCCGTTTCCGTGGCGCCGTCTGGTCAGGCAGGGTGCCTTGTGGCGGCTGTGACGCTCGCAAACACACCGCTGACGAGTGTGACATCAGGGCACCTCGCTCCGACACAGCGGGGAGTTGGCAACGGGCTCCTTTGGGACGGACCATGTCATTGTTCAAGATTGCAGTGGTTGGCGCCTGCTTGCTCTGTTTTGCTCCATTAGCAGCGAATGCGGAGTTGACGGAACCATACCCAACCCGAATGATCCGCTACGTCGTCCCATTCCCACCGGGGGCGACCAGCGACAGCGTCGGACGCGTCATCGCTCACCGGCTGTCCGAGGTCTTGGGGCAGACCGTCGTGGTGGAGAACAAGCCCGGTGCCGGCACGGCGCTGGCGGCCGATATGATCGCCCGGGCCGAGCCCGACGGCTACACGCTGTTCAATGTAACCAATGCGACCTTGGCGGCCATCCCGCATTTAATGAAGCTCGGCTACGACGCCGAGACCGCGTTCACGCCGGTGGCGCTCACGGGCGATCTCTACAGTTATCTCGCCGTCAATCCGGACCTCCCGATCAGCGATTTTGCACAGTTTGTCGCGCATGCAAAAGCCAATCCCGGCAAGCTCAATTTCGGCTCCGCGGGAAACGGCTCGCTCGGGCATCTGTACGGCGAGCTCCTAAAGCTCAAGGCCGGAATTGATATTGTCCACGTGCCGTATCGCGGCAGCGCGGCGGCGATCCTTGATGTGGTTGCCGGGCGGCTTCAGGTCATCCTCGATCCCGCCACGCTGCCCTACATTCAGGCCGGCAAATTGCGCGGACTTGCGACGCTGAATGAGCGCCGCTCGCCGGCCTTGCCGGACCTGCCAACGATTGAAGAAGCAGGCGTTCGCGACTGGAAAGCCCGACTGTGGTTCGGGGTCGTCGTTCCCGCCAAGACCCCTCCGCAGATTGTCGCCTTCCTCAACGAAACAATCAACGCGATCCTCGCAGAGCCAAAGACGCTTGCGCAGCTCCGCGATCTCAACATCGAGCCTCGCCGCCTCACGCCTGACGAGATCCAGAAAATGGTGCGGGAGGAGTCGGCGTTTTTTGCCGCCCTCGTCAGGACCGCGAAAATCCGAGTCGATTGATGGACGCAGTTGGAAGAACCAGCGCCGCGGGGCTCGAAAACATCATTGCGCCGCGTTCCGTCGCTGTCATCGGCGCGTCCGAGGACTTGGGAAAGTTCGGCGGGCGTGTGCTTCATCACCTGATCAAGCATCGCTTCCAAGGCCGGATCGTTCCCGTCAATCCAACCCGGGCGGACCTGTTCGGCCTCAACACGGCGCGCACAATAGCCCAAGTCGGGCCGGTTGACGTGGCGGTGATCGCACTCCCAGCGGAGCAACTCCTGCCCTGCATTGAGGATTGCGTGGCGGCCGGGGTACGAGCGGCAGTGATCATCACCGCTCAAATGCGTGAGGTGGGCGGAGAAGGAGCGGCGCGCGAGCAACGCATCGTCGAAATTGCGCGCGCTGGCGCGATGCGCATTCTCGGCCCGAATTGCCTCGGGCTTGTCAACACACGCGCGGGCCTCGCGCTCACCGCCTCGTTCGCGATGGGGGTCGAGCGGCTGCCGGTCGGATCGATCGGAGTCGTCAGCCAGAGCGGCGCGCTGATGGCAACGATGTTCAGCCGCGGCTACGATCTCGGGATCGGGTTCAGCGTGCTGGTGTCGGTCGGCAACCAGGCGGACGTCACCGAGAACGAGGTGTTTGAGCACTTGATTTCCGACCAGGCGACCCGCGCTATCGTGCTTTACCTCGAGGGGGTCAGCGACGGAGCCCGTTTGCTAGCGCTCGCCGAGCAGGCGCGCGCGGCCGGCAAGCCGGTGATCGCCGTGAAGGCCGGTCGCAGCGAGGCAGGACGTCGCGCGACCTTCTCGCATACCGCAAGCTTGGCGGGTCCATTCAAGCTGTTCGCTTCGGCGGGGCGCAGCCGCGGCATTGTGCTCACCGAAGAGCCGGAAGCAGCCATCCTGATCGCCGACGCTCTGTTGCGGTGGCCGGCCGGGCTTCCGCGCGGACGCGGCGTCGCCCCGTGCTCGGGATCAGGAGGCGGCGCCGCGATCGTCGCGGACCGGCTGTCCGATGTCGGGCTGCCGCTTGCTGAGCCGAGCAAGGCGACGTGCGGCAGGCTGAGCGAGGAGCTTCCGGCTGACCAACCGATCTTGCCGCTCGACGCTGGCGCGCTGCGCGGCGGCTTCGTTGCGTCCGCCGTAATGGGGGCGCTTTCGACCCTTGTTTCGGACGAAGGCGTAGGCGCGCTTGTCTATTTGATGACGACGCAGCCGCAAATGGCGCAAATAGCGGCGGAGGTCGCGGCGCTCGGCCGATCATCGGGCAAGCCTGCCCTCCTGGTCCTCTCCGCCGGCCGCGTGGCCGATCCGGTCCGGCAGACCCTGCGGGAATCGGGGTCATCATTCTGCGACCGCCTCGATGATGCGCTCCGGGTGCTGCGCGGGCTCGCCGATTATGCGGAGGCGCCGCCGTCGCGACCGGAGGTTTTTCGCCGCCCCAGTGCGATGGAGGCGGTCGCAGGCCTTCGCCTTCCCGCCGGTGTCCTGAATGCGGACGATGCGCTGCGACTGGTCATGGCGGCGGGCGTGCCCGTCATCGGAGGCGCGTCGTGTTCCAGCGAGGAGACTGCTATCGCAGCCGCTGCCACGATCGGCTATCCGGTCGTGGCGAAGGCGGTGGGAAGGACGATCGTCCACAAGAGCGATCGCGGCGGCGTACGGCTCGGTCTCGCCGACGAAGCGGGCCTGCGGGCGGCCTTTCGCGATATGACAGGCCGGTTCGGCGAACACATGGAAGGCGTGCTCATTCAGGCGCAAGCGACCGGAACGGCGGAACTTATTCTCGGCACGGTGTGGGACGCCGGTTTCGGTCCCTTCGTTCTCGTCGGATCGGGTGGGATTTTCGCAGAATTATTCGATGACGCAGGCCTCGCTCCCGCGCCAGTTACACCCGAAGGCGCAGCTGCCCTGCTCGCAGGTCTCAAAATCTGGCCGATCCTACAAGGGGCGCGAGGCCGCGCGAAGGCAGACATAAAGGCTGCGATCGACGCGGTTGTCGCCATCGGTTGGCTTGCGGCGGAGCTTGGTCCCCGGCTGGCGGAATTGGACATCAACCCTCTGATCCTGCGCGTCGAAGGACAGGGCGTGGTCGCGGTCGACGTCCGCGCCCGCCTCGTCGAAACGTGAGGAGATTTCTTATGAACGCGGTAACCTACGAATTGCTGGACCACGTCGCCGTCGTCACGATCGACCAGCCGGAAAAACGCAACGCGCTCAGCCGGGAAGTCGTAAACGAGCTGGCGGAGGTGTGGCGCCGCTTTGCCGCGAGCTCCGATCGCGTCGCGGTGCTGACGGCGACCGGCGATAAGGTCTTCACGGTCGGCGCCGACCTGAACGACATCCCCCACGATCTGTGGCGGGGCGTGCCCGGGATCGGCGTCGAGATCGACAAGCCGATCGTCGGCGCCGTCGCCGGCTGGGTCGTCGGCGGAGGGCTCGTGCTCGCCAATCAGTGCGACTTGTTGGTGGCGGCGGACAATACGACGTTCCTCTATCCAGAAGCCAAGGTCGGCTTTTCCGGCGGTCTCATAGCGTCGCTCGCCGTCCGCATCCCGCATAAGGTCGCCATGGAAATGCTGCTGATCGGAGAGGCGCTCTCCGTGCAGCGCGCCTACGAGATCGGCTTTGTCAACAAGATCGTGCCGGTCGGCCAGCAGCGGCAGGGTGCGTTCGATTATGCCCACAAGATCGCGGCCAACGCGCCCCTGGTCGTCCAGCTGCTCAAACGCTTTGTGGACCGCACGACTCCAAAGGGACCGTCTGAATTCGCCGGCCTCGCGCGCCGCGAGGTCGATACGGTCACAGTCAGCGCAGACGCGGCCGAGGGGATAGCCGCATTCCGCGGCAAACGGCCGCCAAAGTTTGAAGGACGCTAGTCTAATAGCACCACTGGCGGTTTCCGTTTTGATCGCGTGGCAGCGATCCATCTCACGCGCAAGGCTTAGGGTCTGACGCGTAATAATCGCTTTAATGAGGTTTCTTGTTTGGTTTGATTGTATAGTTCCACTCGCCGTGGAAGGAGTGGCGCTCGATGTTGATAGCGGCCAATTCGGTTTTGGAGATTTTGATACCGCGTGGATAGCGCGAGCGATCGAGGTCGCAGGTAACGGTGAGTCCTTTGCCGGTCGAGGTGGCGGCGATCAGCTGGATGATGACCTTATGGCTGACGAGCGGCTTGCCGCGCCAGTTCTGGGTGATGTAGGCGAACAATCGGTGCTCGATGCGGTTCCACTTGCTGGTGCCGGGAGGCAAATGGACGACGGTCACGGCGAGGCCCGTTTGGTTGGCGAAGCGTTGCAGCTCGCGTTTCCACAGATGAACGCGGGCGCCGTTGCTGCCGCCGCAATCGGCCGTGATCAGGAGACGAGCCGCATGGGGATAGCGGGCCTTGCCGAGCCGCTGCCACCAGCGATGGATGCTCTCGACGGCGAATGCCGCCGTATCGGCGTCGATTCCGACACTGACCCAACCCTGGTTGGCGGCGATGTCGTAGACCCCATAGGGTGCGACCTTCCCCAATCCCTTGATTTCGAAGTCGTGGACCCGGACCGGCTCAGGCTCGCCCTTGCGGCGCAGCTCTCGACCGCCGTTCTTGAAGTCGCCCACCAGTTCCTTTTTCTTCGTGTCGACCGAGATCGCCGGTTGGCCGGCGGCGAGTGCGGCCTTCACCCTGGCATTGATGTACTCGAACTGCGCATTGCGGTCGGGATGTTGCGTGCCTTCGCGGGTCTTGCGGTTGGCCTGACAGCTATAGTCCAGCTCGCGCAGTAACAGACCGACCAGCTTTTGGCTCACCGCGAAGCCTTGCTGGCGCAGCGCCGTGGCGATGTTGCGTTGGCTGCGGCTGACCCAGCGCAGCGGCGACTGCGGATCGCCGCGGATCGCGCCCTCGATCAGCTCTTCGAGCGCCGACAGCAGGCCAGGTTGAAGTTCGATCGCGCTCTTGCGGCCACCGCCGCGCCGCCGGACACCCTCGCCCAGCTCATTGCTGCCAGCCTTCAGCTCGGCAATGCCGCGATTGATCGTGCTGCGCGCGATTCCCGACGCCGCAGAAACCGCCGTCACCCCGCCACGGCCCAGCGCCAGCGCCTCGTTGGCCGCAAACAGTCGACGTCCCCGCTCGTCCAGAAAACCGGCGATCCTGCGATAGCGTGTCCGAAGCGCTTCGACATCAATCATCGACACAAGATATCGAAAGCTTCAGTCGGGTGTATCAATATCCCGATTCTATTCTTGCGTTCCTTCTCCTCAGATTCGATTGTTTCGCATCGCCTTTCTACCTCCGCGTAATAGCAGCTGAGCCGTTTGTCGGAATGCAGAGGGTTCAAATAGGTCCCGAGCGGCAGCGTTGGCGCGATGATTGAACCTGACCTATTTGAAGCCGGGTTGAACGAAGCCGCGGTGGGCTGCGCGCGCTATGGGCGTTCAAACCAATCGCTCCGACGGCGCGCGATACCGGCTAAACGAGCACGCCTGCACGCGCTTCACTAACGCCACGGCAGAATAATCCGATCAGCCCGCCGAGCAGATCACACAATCTGGCCGGTCGTACCCAGACGCAATCTGACGCATGATTGATCGCCATCACCACAATCGTCGTATGCAGTTTGTAAGTAGGCGGCAAAACCCATTCGATGCCAGCGCACGACGGTCTTGGGTCTGACAATGGTTATGGCGTCAAGAATGCGCGGACAGCAACGATAGAGCCAAATCGAACGAGCGCCCGACTGGCCAGTGCAGATGCACCCGGCGTGGCGCGCGCTGTTGCAAAACATTGAGTTGATGCTGGAGGACCAGGATTTCAGCTTCGAGCTGCCGGCGCGACTTGAAGCAGTCGCCCAGCATGCTGACGAATAGAAAGGCAATTGCGATCATCGACCGGGATCATGTTCTCATGTCTACGGGCCGCGTTGTTACACCCCCAACGGCTGCGCGGCTATTCTCGCCATTATCGCCGAGCAGATCGACGCCCAGGCGTTCAATCGCGAGTTCCCAACCGTCTTCCCGCGGTTTGTTCAGCTTGCCATTTGGCGCTTCTGCGCCCAGAGCGGCCTCAACGAGTGCAACGGAAATCGCATCGACGATCGGCAGCGCTGACCTGTGCGTAGTTCCGACCGTTCACTTCCAGCGCCTGTTTGCCTTCATCATTATCGGCCACGGACGGCGTCAGCTCGTGTGGTTTGCAGTGACCCGGCATCCGACCGCAGAGTGGCTGGCACAGCAGATTGTCGAGGCCTTTCCGTGGGAGATGGCGCCGACCTATCTGGTGCGCGACAATGACGGCGCATACGGCCCGGTCTTCACGCGCCGGGTTCGGGCGATGGGGATCCGAGACCGACCAATCTCACTGCGCTCGCCGTGGCAGAACCCATATGCCGAACGGCTTATTGGAACGCTGCGGCGCGACTGTCTGGATCACGTTCTTGTCTTTGGCGCAGGGCATCTCCAGCGGATCCTGACCGCATATACTCACTACTACAATCAGACGCGAACGCACCTATCGTTGGACAAGGATGCTCCGCTAGGCCGAGCGATCCAGCGACATGGAACCATCATCACTGTGCCGATTTTGTCAGGACTGCATCATTGCTACGCGCGGATATAATTTTCGGGAAGGACACCGTCTCATTCATCGGCTCAACTGTCCGCAACGAGTTATTCCGCCGGTTCGCGGGACCGGGTTGTGGGGTATGGCGCCTGGATGTTCGCGCCGAAATGACCTTGATCTTCGGGCGAATGCTACGCGCTAATTCGCCGATCTGCTCACGATTACGCACCCTCTTGCTTCCAGAGGGTCATGCCCCTAACTCCAGCTCAATTTGACGCACATTTTAGTTTGCACTTCATTGGAAGTACCACTACTGTCCGGTTAAGAACGGAATAAATTCAACTGGTTGCTGAGTTCGCCGTCTTCGAAAGTGGTCGTGCTTTCGGAAAATGCCTGGGACATCGGTATTTTCTCGAAGAGGGTAACCGAGAAAACCTGGAGCAAAGTGTAGAGGGAGGCCTCCAAGCCGAGGCGCTTCTTGACGATGGCAACCAGGACGTAGACGGAAACCGCGATCCATATTTGCGTCCTCACCGCGTTGTCCGACGTGCCGCAAAACTGCTTGATCCGAAGATGCTGCTTTATCCATTTGAAAAACAGTTCGACCTGCCAGCGGCTCTTGTATAGGCCGCAGATCAATGCCGCCGGCAGGGCAAAATGGTTGGTCAGAAACACCAGCCTTTTTCCCGATGCGGCATCCTTGAATCGGACGCGGCGCAGATGAACGGGATAGTCCTTGCTGGTAGAATAGCCATCCAATGCGATAGTCTGGTCGGCAATGATACCGGTCGCCCGATCCGTCGGCGCCGAGTAGACGCGGTGCGCATCCAGGTTCGACTTGGCGCGGGTAACGAAGAAGGCGCCAGCCTGATGCAAGACGTAAAGGTGCGCGAAGTCGACGTAGCCGCGATCCATGACGTAGATGGCGCCTGCTTCGGGGATCAGCAAATCGAGAGCGTGAACGTCGTGCAGCTTGCCGTTCGAGATGTGAACGAAGCTCGGGATAATGCCGCGCAGATCGAGCAACGTGTGCATCTTCACCGCGGCCTTGGTGGAGCGAAAGTGCGCCCATGGAAATAGCGACAGGCACAGATCGATGGTCGTGGAATCCAGAGCATAGACCGTGTTGGCCAGCTCCATACCCAGGCTTTCGTTGGCATAGACCTTCCTCGCTTGGGCAATCAGATGGTGAACGAACTCCGCGTAAATGCGCCAGTCGCGCGTCTCGTTGGCGTCGGCCAGAGTCGATCGTCGGACCGGCTCACGAAAACCCATGTGATAGAGTTTCGACGCGCGCGCCGACAGGCAAACTTCGATATCGCGCAGGCTCTCTCGATAGGTCAGTTGCGCGAACGCCATCGCGCGGTATTGCTCGGCACAGCACAGCGTTCGGACCCGGGCGTCGCCACCGTAGCCGGCAACAATCCGCGCAAAAGTGCTCCAAGGCAGAAAATCCATCAGCTGGGCGAAAAGCGTTTTGCCGATGTTCACGGGCAACTCCTCGGAAAAACTCCGAATAGCGCCCGACCAAGTTCAAATCGACACCACCCATTTTCGACAACAAGCTCCTGCCAGATCGTTCCTTTCCAGAACCCACCTCGGCGTCAACCGGACAGCAGTGTGAATACCTTAAATAGCAGCATAAATGTGAGCCAACCGTAGTTGACGTTAGCCGACGTGATATTGGCTCTACTATTAGCCTATGGTTAGCCGAGACCCCCTTGATGGATGAGCATGAGACCCTCCCGGCGCCGGTGGCAGGCACACGCCGCCAACGCCGCAAAAAATTGACCGACCTCATGGTTGCGGAGCTGAAGCCCAACAAGCGAAAGCGCTACTTCCATCCCGACCCGGAGCTGCCCTGCCACGGCGTTCGCGTCCTGCCCAACGGGCAGAAGTCGTTCTACGTCGTCATCCGCGATCCGTGGAAAAAGCAGCGTTGGATCAAGCTGGGCAACACCGCCGAGCTAAAGATCGAGAAGGCGCGTGACCAGGCGCGCGAGGTGATCGAGCGCATCAAGAAGGGCAAGTCAGCCTTTGAACCGCCGCCGGTCAAGCCTGACTCGGTCGAGGACGTGGTCAACGACTGGCTGGTAAGGCATGCGAGCGGCCTACGCAGTGGCGACGAGGTCGGCCGCGTGTTGAAGCGGCATGTGCTCCCAGTGTGGGGTGACCGTCCCTTCGTCGAAATCGGTCGCAGCGATATCTCCAATTTGCTTGACGCCGTTGAAGACAATCATGGTCCTTGGGTCGCCGACAGTGTGCTGGCCGCATTGCGAAGTGTAGCGGGCTGGTACGTTACGCGGCACGACACCTACAGACCTCCCTTCGTTGGCAAAATGGCAAGGGTCAAGAGGGAGGACCGCCGACGTGATCGCATCCTGACCGACGACGAGCTGCGCGCCATCTGGCAGGCCTCAGGGAAGGCTGGCGTGTTCGGCGCGCTGGTGCGGCTGCTCTTGCTCACCGCCCAGCGCAGAGACAAAGTCGCCACCATGAAATGGTCCGACATCTCCCCAGATGGCACATGGACGATCGCAACGGAGAGGGGTGAGAAGGGCAATGCCGGTTCGCTGAAGCTGCCGCAAGTCGCCTTGGACATCATAGCCGAGCAGCCGCGCCTCACCAGGGTTCCCTATGTATTTCCTGCCCCACGCGGCAAGCGTCCGCTCAACGTCTTCGCCAGGCACAAGGCGCAGCTCGACAAGGCTTCCGGCGTCAGCGGCTACACCTTGCATGATCTGCGTCGAACGGCGCGCAGCCTCATGAGCAGAGCCAAAGTGCAGACCGAGATTGCCGAGCGGGTGTTGGGGCATGCCCGCCCGAAGATTGAGGCAACTTACGACGTGCATGCGTATGACGAGGAGAAGGCAGATGCGCTTGCCAGACTCTGCGGCTTTGATCGAGCGCATCGTCCATCCGGCCGAAAGCGGCAAGGTGCTCGACTTCCCGCAGGCGGCGCAGTCATGAGCGAAAAAGAAAAAGAGCAACCATTTCGCGTTCGTCGGCTCACCGAAGAGGAAGCGCGCGAGAAAGCCCACAAGATCGCGAAGATGGCTGCTGCCCACCTCGCCACGTACGAGCGGAGGTGGGAGAAGTCCAGGCAGACCGATCTCGGCGCGTTGCACGGCGCGTTATTTCTCCTGCAAGCCCAATTACCGCCGTGGCTGTTCACCGGACTGCGCCGGGTGGTTGAGAAAAGTATGCGTGGACCTTCTGTGGACGAGGTGCGTTGGCTGATGGTACGCCAGGCGCTCGATCACCCGGAGCTGCGGCTCACTTGGGAGCAGGCCTACGAATACGTTAGCGAGCAGCTCCAAAAGACAGATGCTCGTGGTGCAGCCGACACAGTTAAGAAGAGCTATCAAAAAATCGAGCGGAGCCTGCCGCCCGATCTGCGCCGACTGGTGACCCGTCGACGCCGCCACAGGCAGGGCGGTTGAGACCCGGTGCCACATCTATGTTTCCCAGTCGGCTAACTGGGGGAACTTTTTCACGCGAAGTGGTCTCAGATGGCATAACTGAGGTGGTGTAGGTCGTCTCACGATAACAAACGAGAGACGACGGCGGATGCCTTTTATTCCTCCCGAGAAGCGTGCCCGGTTCGACCACGCAGCGCGCATTGCGCGCAGTGCGCGGATTTGCGTTGAACTTCCTGCCCACCGCGCCGACGGCGATGGAGGCGAAGGAGATGACGGGGTTGTCCCGCTCCCGAAATTCGTACGCTTCGTCGATTTAAAGGCGGCTCGCATCGTCGACAACTGGACGCAGCTTAAGCGCATCGTCGAGACCGAGGGCTTGCCGCCCGGCATCATGCTCGCCCCCAATACAAGGGCGTGGGTGATCACCGAAGTTATTGCCTGGTTGGCTACGCGGCCGCCCGCTGGGGCTGTGAAAAAGCTGGAGAGTGCATAACCAAAGAAGCGGGCGCTCAGGTACGGCGTGAGCCGTGGGTGAAGGGACACAACATGATCGCGAGAATCAGAGGATCCGCTCAGTCAGGAGGACGGAAAATTCTTCGAACTCCGCCGCGACGCAAGTAAAGCGATCAGTACCGTTTGGTCCGCCGCCGCTCCTTGAGGGCGAGGATGTCGCAGCCTATGACGAGCTCCTTGCCCGTGTTTCCGAAGGCGTGCAGCCAAACGACATTCTTGAGGAAATCTGGGTTCGTGACATCGTAGATTTAGTATGGGAAACATTGCGACTAAGGCGCATGAAAGCTGCTTTCTTTAGCGCGAATGCGCATGAGAGTTTGACGGTCATCCTCAGGCCGTTGATCGATGATGACGAACAAGTCGATGGCGAAGAGATTGAAGGACAGAAGGAAAGCGAAGAGGCGATCGGGAATAACTATTTGGTGAAAAACTGGGCAAGGCGGATACCCGCGGCGGTAAAAAAAGTCAATACGCTTCTGACGCAAGCCAATCTCACTATGGAGGCGGTAAACGCTTGCACGCTTTCTAACAACATTGATATGCTTGAGCGTGTCGATCTTATAATCGCTGGTTTGGAAAACCGCCGAAACTCCATCCTGCGCGAAATCGATCGCCATCGAGAATCCTTAGCCAGGCGTTTACGGCAGAACCTCGAGCAGATAGAGGATGCGGACTATAAGGTCGTCAATACCAAACGACCGAAGGACTAACCCCAGGTGGCCACCGACGCCAGGATCAAAGCAAACCGTACGAATGCCCGAGCCAGCACCGGCCCAAAGACTGCGAATGGGCGTGCTCGCTCGGCTCAGAACGCTTTTAAGCACGGCCTTACCCTACACATTCGGTTCTTCTAGAATTTTCAGCCGAGATCGAGGCCCTTGCCCGCGAAATTGTGGGGCCGAACGCTCATGCTGAAATCGAGGGACTTGCCGGACAGGTCGCCGAAGCGCATCTCGACGTATGCCGGGTGCGCCAGGTGTGATCGTCGACCGCGACGTGAACGAAGTCCCAGCCGAGCCCCGGCTGTTGTTCTGCCCCTAGGATCACCGGTGATGCGATGGCCGACCCTGTTGAACCAACCGAGCTTCTTGATGTCGATGTGTGGCGCGCGGCAACAGCTTGGCTGAGCCCGCTATCCATCACCGCGCGGACCATCGCCTTTCGACCTTTCGGCGTCAGGCGAGCATTCTTGCGGCTGTCCATTTGGTCCCCCGTAAATCGTTGTGTCTGGCGACATCAGCGTTCCCGGCCAGGACCGAATGGACAACCTCCTGAGAGTTCACAGCTAATGGAATACGGCTCTCCATTCCGCCA